>JAWKYI010000003.1:0-486286 GCA_041396525.1 Burkholderiaceae bacterium | reverse complement strand
CCTTGCGTCAATCTTTCGCCACCCACTTGCTGCAAGGTGGCACCGATATTCGAACTGTTCAGGAACTGCTTGGCCATTCGGACGTGTCCACCACGATGATCTACACCCATGTGCTCAAAGTGGCTGCGGGCGGCACGGCAAGCCCGCTGGATGCTCTGGCTCTGGAGCGTTGAGTGACCGCTTTATGGCGTGTGGGCGAAGGACTGCAACGGGTCGCAACCTGCCCGCCGCCCTATGCAAAGCTCTGCAGGTTCTCCCGCGCGCGCTGCTCGAAACGCGCCCGAAACCGTTCGGTGCCAAAGATCGCCGGCCGGGCCAGAAACCCGGCGAGCACCTGCTTCCGCTTGCGCCGGTAGAGCCAGCCGGGCACCCAGCGGTATTCGTCGCGAACCTGCGCGTCGTATTCGGCAAAGCGGGCCGGGTCGGCGCCGAGGATGGCCAGATCGATGTCCACCAGCAGCCGGGCGTCGGGGTCAGCGGGTTCGGCGTCGTGGCAGGTGGCCATGATGAGGGCGCGCACGCGCCGTTGCACCGCTTCGCCTGCGCCGGCCTGGGTCAGCGCTTCGCAGGCCCAGTTGGCACTGAGCGCCTCGTTGTCCTTGCCCTGCGGCTCGTATACGGCGTCGTGGAACCACAAGGCCAGCTCGACTTCACCCGGGTGCTCGGCCAGATCCAGCGCAGGCTCCAGCAAGGCCAGGCATTCGTGCAGGTGCTGGGTGGTGTGGTAGCGGCGCTGCGGTTCGGCCCATGCGTCCAACACACGTTGAAGAAGGCCCTGTGGCGCGTGCAGGCCGAGCGCGGCCCAGGCCCGTTGCCAAGAGCGAACGGGCAGTTCTTGGTCGGTGGGCGGGTTGTGCGCTGCAGTGGTGGTTGAGGCGGTTGAGGTGGGCATGTCCTGGGCGAGAGCGTGGGTTTGAATGGGTGAGTTCGGGGCACGGGGTGTATGTGGCCCCTTCTCAGGTTTCGTTGATTCAGTGACCTTTGCCTATGGTCTGGCATGGCTCTTGCGCCAGCGTGGGGGTCTTCACGCCAAGAGAGTTTCCCATGACCCATGACAGCCCACAAGCCACCACACCAGCGCAGATCGTCGACGAGTACCTGCGCCTGTTGATGATTCCCGACCCCGCCGCGGCGCGGCAGTTCGTCGCGCCCGGGTTGCGCATCCGGTTCACCGGCGCGCGCGCCATGAGCGATCCGGCCGAGTGCGCCGCCTTCAACGCCTCGCGTTACCGCTGGGTCAAGAAGCGGGCGGAACGCACCGAAACCGTGGTCGGCGGCACCGAGGCCGAGACCGTGGTCTACAGCCTGGGCACGCTGTACGGCGAATGGCCCGACGGCGCGCCGTTCGAAGGCAACCGGTACGTGGACCGCTATGTGGTGAGCCAGGGGCGCATCACGCAGATGGACGTCTGGAACGACAGCGCCGAATGGTTACTGGTGCGCGCTGGCCTGGCCTCGCTCTGAGGAAAGGCCGCACCATGACAACGCCCTACCTCGGCCCGCTGCCCGACCATGGCCGCTTCCCCTACCGCCCGATCACCCGCCGCCCCGACTACCGCTGGCCGGGCGGCGAGCGGCTGGCGGTCTACATCGGCTTCAACATCGAGCATTTCGCCTTTGGCGAGGGCCTGGGCGCCGGCATTGGCCCGGCCTCGCCCGCGCCCGACGTGCTCAACCACAGCTGGCGCGAATACGGCAACCGGGTCGGCGCCTGGCGCTGCCTGGCCCTGTTCGAGCAGCTCGGCCTGCCCACCGCCACCCTGATCAACACCGCGCTCTACGACCACTGCCCGGAGCTGGTGGCGGCGTTTGTGGCGCGCGGCGACGAACTCGTCGGCCACGGCCACACCAACGCCGAACGCCAAGGCAGCTTCAGCGAGGCCGACGAGCGCGACCTGCTGCAGCGCTGCCGCAGCCGCATGCGCGAGGAAAGCGGCGTCGAGGTGGCTGGCTGGCTCTCGCCCTGGATTTCAGAGAGCCACCACACGCCCGACCTGCTCGCCGAAACCGGCTACCGCTACAACCTCAACTGGTGCCACGACGACCAACCCCACCTCATGCGCACCCAGGGTGAACAGCCTCTGTGGTCCGTGCCGTATCCGCAAGAGCTCAACGACATTCCCATGATCGTCGCCCGCCAGATGGACGCCAAAGACTTCGCCCAGATGATCATCGACAACACCGATGAAATGCTGGACCAAGTGCGATCGCAACCGCTGGTGATGGGCATCGCCCTGCACCCCTACCTCGTCGGCCAACCCTACCGCCTGCGCCACTTGCGCCGCGCGTTGCAGCACCTGTGCGCAGCGCGGGACCGTGGAGAGATATGGTTCACCACACCGGGGGCCATCTGCGACCACATGGACACCCTCGCCCACAACGACCCGACCGCTTTCACATGATTACTGCCACCGAGTCCTTCCCGCTTGAAGACACCGTGGGCGCCTGGGTGCCGCACGGCCGCTTTGTGCTGCCCCCCACGGCCTCGGGCCCGCTCGATGGCTTGCGCTTTGCCGCCAAAGACCTGTTCGACGTGGCCGGCCACCCCACCGGCGCTGGCAACCCGACCTGGCTCGCCACCCACCCTGCGACCTCGGCCCACGCCCCGGTGGTCGCACACCTGCTGGGCGCAGGCGCCACCCTCATGGGCAAGGTGCTCACCGACGAGCTCGCCTACAGCCTGCATGGCGACAACATGCACTACGGCAGCCCCCTCAACAGCGCCGCCGCCGTGGCGGCCCGTCTGGTGGATTTCGCGCTGGGCACCGACACCGGCGGCTCCACCCGGGTGCCGGCCAGCTATTGCGGTCTTTGGGGTCTTCGCACCACCCACGGCCTCGTCTCCACGCAGGGGTTGGTGCCGCTGCACCCATCCTTTGACACCGTCACCTGGCTGGCGTGGGACGCCAACACCTTCGAACGTGTGGGCGGGGTGCTGTTGCCACCCAACCCCACAGAGTTCACCACCTTGCTCACCCCGCCAGAGGCCTGGGCACTGGCCGACCCGGTGTTTGAGCGGCCGCTCCACCGCGCGCGGGAGGCGCTCACCAGCCTGCTGAGCACCCCCGCCAACGTTACGCCGTGGCTGGGCGCCGAGACACTCGCCGACTGGCGCCAGACCTACGCCACCGCCGGCGCCCACGAAGGCTGGCGCGTTCACGGCGACTGGATCAGCCGCCACGCCCCCCGTTTCAGCCCCGCCATCGCCGCGCGCTGGGCTCACGCAAGCCAAGTGAGCAATGCCGACGCCGAAGCGGCGCGAGCCGAAGTGGCCCGAATCCGGCAGCATGTGCGTGCGCTGATCGGCGCCAAAGGCATAGCCCTGCTGCCGTCGGCTGCCAGCCTGGCGCCACGGCGCGACGCGGACCCCGCCACCGTCGACGCGGTGCGGCTGCGCACCATGGCCATCACCTGCATCGCCGGGTTGGCGGGGCTGCCTCAGGTCAGCCTGCCGCTTCAATCCGATGAAGGCGTGCCACTCGGTGTGTCGCTGATCGGACCGGCTGGCAGCGACCAGGCCCTGATCGGGCTGGCCCGCCGCCTGCACTCATTGATGGTTTGAGCCCAGGCGCGGGCCGGTGGTCCATTGCCGAGAAAGGCGTCAACCCGCCTTGCGCGCAGACCCGAGCCGGCGTTCCCGCATGGCATACAGGGCCCAGGCCAGCGCGATGCCGATCAGATCGGCGCCCCAGTCGGCCCAACTGGGGGTGAAACCTGGCAAGAACATCTGGTGCACCTCCACCGCGGCCCCCAAGCCGGCGGCCAGCAGCGTCAACACCACCGGGCGCCAGCCGGTGGCCCAGCCAAAGGCCCACCACACGGAAAAGAACGCAGTGGCATGGGCCCATTTGTCGTCGGCGCTGTAAATGTGGCGCAACGTTGGCCACTGAATGATCTGATACCCGACCCACAGGCACACAATCACCAGCAAAAGGCGGTTTCGCGTCTTCATGGTTTGCTCCGCCCGCTGTCCGAACCCGCATCCTGCAACAGGGCTTTGGCCGCCTCGATGCGCAGCGCCATCGCCACCGCGCCATCGTTCATGACATGGTGCAGAAACTGCCTGGGGTCCTGAAACGCCGTTGAGACCGTCGGTGCCGTGGCTGCCGGCTGTTGCGCCGCCTGTTCCGGCGCGGGCGATGCCACAGGCGAATGCAGGCGGGCCACCGCCGCCGCCCAGTCGCCCGGCTTGATGCTGGCGAGACGACACAACAAATCGGCCTGTGCGTCCAGACCCGGCGGCAGATCCAGCAGCGGCTCATCGCCAAACACCGCGGCCAGATCGGGCGCCACAAAAGCAGACCAGTGCCCGGCATCACCCTGTGGTTGCGGAATGGTGGCCACGCCATGCGTGGACGCGTCGCCCCCCGCATCCGGCCTCAGGCGCACCCGCTGCGGCCGGACATCGGGCAGGTAGCGCGCCCGCAGCGCCTGCAAGAAATGCGTTGCCTGCGCCAGGGGCACCGGCTCCACCAAGGAGAACCACAGCTCAAAAGCGTCCACCCCGTTGACAGCAATCGCTGGGGCCGGCAACGCGAGGTCGGCCTGAACACCCCGCCAGACCGCCCCCAGCACCGGCCACTCGGCAGGTCCGCGCAGCGCCATCACCAGCGTACGCACCCGCCCGTCTTCCCCCACCAGGCGCAACGACGCCCCACCAGGCGGCGCGTCATCGCCGGGCAATTGGTACAGCCGCTGAAACTCGGCAGAAAGACGGGAGGTCATGGAAACATACTACCCGGCGGCAGCGCGCGATAGGTGGCTGTTGGTGGTCATCGACTCCACAACAATAGGGAACTGGGCAATTTCGTCACGCCAGACAACCGCCCATTGGGCCGTCGCTCAACGGGGCGCTCGAAGTGCCCCGCCCCAGCGCCGCAAACCTGGACCGCCAATGGCTGTGGTCATCCCCCGGCAACCAGACACGCCTGGACAATGCGCCGACGGCATACAGGCGTGGCTGCGCGGTTCATCACCGTGAACGGGCCGCCGGGAATCAGGCATGCATCTGGTTGAGCAAACGCGCGATCAGGTCGTGGTTCAACCAGAGCACCGGGCCGCTCGGTGCCGAGCTCTCGCGGAACATCAAAGGACCGGTGGCTTCGATCACCAAGGCACTGAGCAGATCGGTGATGAGCGCATTGCGGTCCTTGTGCATGGCGGTGATGTCGTCCGACGAGCCAATCATCAACTCGGCCAGCTCGGGGCTGTTCGCCATGGGCCAGGCAGCGAAATTGCTGTAATGCTTCATCACGTCGCTGGCATAAAAATCGGCAATGCGCTGCATCACCGCGTCCATGTCTTGCGGGCTGTTGAGCAGGTCGCGGCAGGTCTGCCACTGCGCCTCAGCCCACGCCCCACCGTTTTCCTTCTTCAAGGCGCGCAAAAGCGAGAAAAGGGGCAGCTCCACGCCCACAAAAATATCGGACGAGTTGGTGCGGATTTCAGGGCAGTTGTAGACCGTGGCCTTCACCCCCTTCTCCCAGGCCGCCTGGGCGATGCGCTCCAGGCGCATCTTGGCGTACCCCTGCGTGTAGTTCGAGTAGGTCTGCCACTGGTAGCTGTCCCCGATCAGAACCTCGGTGCCGTGGTAGCCATAGGCGCTGTAGCGGACCTGCCCGCCGGTGGACTGCACACGCTCGCGGATGGCCGCGCTGCCTTCAATGAGGTGACCAAAGGTGTTGGCCGACACCTCGTCAAAGTTCTGCAAAATCAGCTTGCCCAGGTCACTTTGCAGCAACACATCGGACGACTGGAACCGATCGCCCCGGCCTTTGTAGATGCGGTTGGCAATGGCCAAAAAGACCTTGGCCTTGGGAATGCCGCCGGCCATGGTGTGCGCAAAAAACACGTTGCGGCCATCGGGAATCATGCCGTCGAGCGTGGCCATCACCTGGGCCACAGAGTCGGTGAAGCGCTTCACGCCGATTTCGCGGCAACGGTCGATGTGGGCCCAGTCGAGCTTCTCTTCGGTCCAGTTCTTCAGCGTGAGCTTGCCCAGCATTTCAGTGGGAGAAGGTGTACCGGCAGGCGCATCCATGTCAAAGCCGGCCATCAGCGGCACGTTGATGATCTTGCCCCCCAGGTTGGCCTCGGCCGCGGCAAGCTCTTCATCATCGAGCGGGCGCAAAGTGCCATCGGCCTCGCGCCGCCCCACCGTGATGCCCACGATGGTCATGCCGGCCTTGCGCGCCTCGTTGACCAGACCGTTGGCGTAGCCGCGGCCGAACAATTCACCAAACAGGACAAAAACGTCGCCCTTCTGAAAAATGTTCTGCTGGGGCAACTGGGTCAAGGCAATTGGACTGTTCATGGGTTGGATACCGTTATTCAGATTCATATGAAGGGCTGGGGCCAGCCGGCCACGCTTGTTCAAGGTGCGAACACAGCGGACACAGGCCCCACAATCGCCACCCCCGCGGGCGGCAGAAAGCCGCTATTTTCCCAGACTGAGCGGGCTGGGGGCGCAAGGCCCCGAAACCGCCTGCAACAGGCCCCGCGGGGACCCCAACGACACCCCCCAACCGAGCCCAGTGACAGGCGTGTCGCGCCTCGCCTTCTCCGCCCTAAAAGACGTGCATTTGGCTTGCAATGGCAACGCACCCGCCCCCCCCGCAGGCCAGCGGTCAGCGGTCAGCGGTCAGCGATCAGCAGTCAGCAGTCAGCAAGAGGGGCATGTAAAAGAATGAAAATCCCGAACATGGCACCCTGTACACCCCGCTCAGGGTGTGTTCGGAATCGGCATGGGGGCCCCGTCAGGGAATGAAATTCAAGGTTTCGGGCAACGGCGGCACGATCGGCGTTTCAAAGAAGGCGCCAGGACCATCGGGATCGACCACCAACGCCCCGCCGCTCTTGAAGAACTCCGCCATCTGGATCTGCCCGGCCACCGCCCACGGCGCGATCACCGGGTGGCCGATATTGGTCAGAAAGGTGTGCGGATTCTTGGGTGCGGTGCCGGTGGCGTCGGCGGCCACCACCAGGTCGTTGCGAAACAGGGTGGTCCGGTCCTGCAAGCCGCCGGCTCTCACGATCGCGCTGCTGGTCGGGTTGGGCACGGTCTGGTCACCGGTGGCGAACTGCACGATCACCGGCTTGGGTTGGCTGCCACGCAACGGCTGCTGGCGAATCAGCGCCGCATACGATGCGGGATTGCCAGCCTGCTGCACCCACTCGGCGCGGTCCAGCGTCTCGGCAATGGCCATGGCCCCAGGCACGGTATTGACCACCGGTGGCTGGTTGCGCAGCGGCATGTTTTCATCGAACCGCAGACCGTAATAGGCGGGATAACCCGGCGGCGGCGCCACCGGCGGCAGGTTCAGCAAGGGCGGCTGGCGCGTGGCCAGCGCAACCGCGGTCAACACGCGAAAGGCCCCCAATCGCGCCACCTCGACAATCGACCCACCGGGCACATTCGGCACACCCGCCTGAACATTCGGCTCAACACCCAGGAAGATGGTGCCGTAAATGCCACCGAAGGACTGGCCAGCGTAATAGATGCGTCGGCGGTCCAGATCGGCGCTGCCGTCCCCATCCACATCCATGCCCACCTCCACCTGGCGCACCAGTTGCATCAGGTCAATCACCGTTTGACGCAAGGCATCTCGGCTGCTGATGGCCGACCAAGGCTCGATGGCGCTGGAGCCCTCCGTGCTGTCGATCACCTGGTTGCCATCCTGGTCGATGCCGCGGCCCCCGGCCGGCACCACCACCTCGCCCTGGGAGGCGGTCTGAATCTGGAGGGTGCCCAGCTCACCGCCGCCATGCCCCACCACGTTGAGGGCCAGCGTGGCCACCCCCGGGATGCCAGCACCGAGGCCACCGCCCACGGCGCGCCATACATGCTGTCGGTGAAGCCATGGCCAAAAATCGCCACCGGCCACCCCCCTGCGGGCTTCTCACCCGATGGCACAAACAACTGGAACATCAACGCCTGGTCTCCCTGGGGCTTGGGTTGTCCCCAAAGCGTATTCACAGCAGGGATGTAGCCGCCCGCCACCTGGTAGTTGGGCGAACGAAAACGCCCATATGCAACCTGGGCCACAGAGCCTGGCACCACCCCCAGCGCAGCCAGCGGCAGCGGCGCGGGCGTGAAGCTGGGGGCGACCCCTGTCTGGCGCACCAAGGTCATGGCCGACACGTCGGCCAGGTCAAACAGCGCCCGGGTGGTCTTTCCCCCTGCCTGTCCCACCAGGAAATCCGCCTTGGCAGGATGCGAACGCTTGATCTGACGCATCACCTTCACCAGGTCACCAGTGACACTCTGCGTGGTGAACAGCGAAGCGGCCGCCACCCGAGTGCCTGGCGGCGTGCGCACGGCACGCACCGCGTCCATCAGTTCGCGCCTGTAAGCCGCGTCACCCATGCTGGGCTTGTGCCAACGGTGGCGGAAGAAACGGTGGTCCCAATGGTCACGCCATTCACCCGAGCGGCCTTCCCCGCCCAAATCACTCACGGCAATGGGCTTGCCCTGCGCGTCGCGCACCCCGTTCGTGACCACCAGCAGGTAACGCGCATGTTCGGCCAGCAGCGCATCGGGTTCAAAGACCAGTGTCTGGCTGGCGGGGTCCCAAAGCACCTGATTGATTCCCACCCGGTCGCCGGCCCCTTGCAGGGTCAGGGTGTCACCCAGGTTGAGCAAGAACACCGTGTCGCTGCCCACCGAGCTCAAGTCGATCTCGCCGTCAAACGGCACCGTGATGCGCGGTTGGGTGGAAAAGCCATCGAGTGTGTTGATCACGTCGATGTCGGCGCAATCGGTGATCCGTACCGTGCAATCGGGCTTGGGCAGGTTCACGCGGCGAAAGGTGATGTTGCCGAAGTCCGGTCGGGTCAGCCGGTTGGAGGGAAACGGACTGGCATCGTCTTCGAACCGAACCGCCACCCCTCCAGTGGCCATGGCCACCATGGGCAACAACGCCAAAGCGGCAGCGGCACCACGTTTTCGCATGAGGGAACTCAGGGATGCTGACATGTCTCTCTCCTATCTGGACCGATGCAAAGCGGCCCTTTGTTCTGGGGGATTGGACCGGCGTCCAAACGCCAGGCGAGACCGGGTGAATCACACACGCCTGCGCCTTGGCAACGGACGTTATAGGCCTGCAACGCGCCTCGCACCAGAGGCGCTAGCGTTTACCCTGAGGCCACAAGCCCACTTTCGAGTCGCAAAGCGGACATCAGCTTTGCGCGCGAGCAAAGGCGTCGGTTGCACCCGGATACACCCTGCGCCCCCAACGGATTGGGCCGCGCCGATAGACTTGCGCATGTCGGCAACAATAGGCCTCAATCCATCTTAGACAAGGAAAAATTCATGAAAACAACGCCCGTCCTCGCCTGCCTCCTGGCCCCCGCCCTGCTCGCTTTGGGCACGCAGTCCGCCCAAGCACAGTCCGTCTATGGCGAAGTCGGCTACGCGTCCATGTCCACCGAACTGTCCGTGCCGCTGATCGGCTTGTCCGCCAAGGCCAAGCCAACCATGGGCCGTGCGCTGATCGGCATCTCCCCCCTGGGGGGCCTGTCCATCGAAGGCATCGCCGCTGGCAGCCTGTCCGACGACAGCTTTTCCGCCCGTGCCACGGGCAGCAGCAGCCCGGTTCAATTGGGCCGCGCCAAGGTCGACCAGATTCTGGGCCTGTATGTGGGCAGCCGCCTGGGCCTCGGGCCGGTCGAGCTGTTTGGCCGCGTTGGCATGGCGAAAAGCGAAGTCAGTTTCAAAGGGCTGGGCAGCGGCAACTCCACCGACCTGTCTTACGGCGGCGGTGTGCGCCTGATTCCTTTTGACAACTTCACCCTGAGCGCCGACTACATGCGCTACCTCGACAAAGATGGTGCCCGCATCGATGGCTACACCCTCAGCGTCGGCATGAAGTTCTGATTTGGCAACCCGCTGCGCGGCCGCCACCTGCCTCACCGGGCAGGCCGGAGCGGCTCTGCGGCGCGCGCAGCAAGACCCAGCCGACTGAATGACCCGGCTCTCCCTGTCCGCTGTCAATCCCGACGTGGTGGCGATCCACACGGTGGGAGGCCTGCATGTAGGCAACCTCAAACACATAGGCTCATGCTGGAAGTTCAAAGCCGTGGGCTATGAGCCAGGTGGTGCCGTGGTGCCGGGCGGCGGCCCCCTGACCGGGCAACACAACATGGTGCTGCCTGGTCCAGACCCGCAAGTGGTCAACGCCCTGCTCGGCCCCTGCCTCGGTTGAATCCGGTCAAGTCGGGCGCAGAAGCCCCGACGAAAAACCGGCGCCAGCTTGCAAGTGCGCCTGGGGTTGTGCACCGAGGCAATACTCCCGGCACCCCGTTGTCACCAAGGATTCACGAAAGCGCACGACCATGCCGTGTTTTCCCTTTCTCACTGAATTCCCCATGCGCCAACTCGCACACGCCCTTCTCTTTTGCGCCGCCAGTGCCTGCTCCACAGCTGCCTTGGCAACCCAACCGTTCAGTTTCGCCCTTTGGGGCGACATGCCCTACCTGAAGAACCACGACGCCGAGCAGACACGCGCCGTGATCCAGAGCATCAACAGCTCCAACATCCGCTTTTCCATCTACGACGGTGACATCAAAGATGGCAGTTCCCAGTGCACCGACAACGTCTACACCGATGCGATGGCGATGTTCAACAGCTTGAAGATGCCGACGGTCTATGTTCCGGGAGACAACGAATGGACCGATTGCCACCGCACCAACAACGGCGGCTACAACGGCCTTGAGCGCTTGAGCC
This sequence comes from Burkholderiaceae bacterium, assembly GCA_041396525.1. Lineage (GTDB taxonomy): Bacteria > Pseudomonadota > Gammaproteobacteria > Burkholderiales > Burkholderiaceae_C > Hydrogenophaga. The sequence continues at coordinate 475,563 of JAWKYI010000003.1, read as the reverse complement.
ACCTGCGCCAGGTGATGTTCACCAAGCCAGACAGCTTCGGCCAGCGCACGATGAAGCTGGACCATCAGGGCAAGGCGGGTGAAAAGTTCGCCGAGAACACCCGCTTCGCCTACCAGGGGGTGATGTTCGTGAACGTGAACATGCCCGGCAGCAACAACAACCTTGTGCTGTCCGAGAAGGAGTGCACAAAGAAAAGCGCCCGCGTGTGGGCCGATTGCGAGGCCGCCAATGCCGAGTATCAGGAACGGGACGCCGCCAACATCGAATGGCTTCGCTCCGCATTTCACCATTGCCCGCCGCCTGGAAACACGCCGGGCTGGTGCTGACGTTTCAGGGCGACCCTGGCTTCGACGTGCCAGAGACGGAAGACAAAGACGAAAGCAAAGACAAGCGCTTCGACGGCTACCGCGCGTTCATGGGCGCACTCGTCGAAGAAACCGAGAACTTCCGGGGGCAGGTGTTGCTGGTGCACGGCGACACCCATTTCTTCAAGATGGACAAGCCGCTGTACAGCCCCTCAAAAGTCCTTCCCAACCTCACCCGCCTGCAGACCTTTGGCAGCCCGGTCAACCATTGGGTCAAAGTGTCTGTGAATGCGAAATCACCTGAGGTGTTCACCGTGCGCCCGGTGATGGTGCACTGAAGCCGAAAGAAGAATCCGTGTAAGAAGACGGATGTTGCAGTGACCTGCGCACTGCGCGGTTCATGTGCTGCGCAGCGCCGGTCGCCCTTTCTCGATCGGATTCGCCGTCAACCGTTCCGCGGCATAGGGTCTGAGAAATGCCTTGGCCTTGTCAGGCCTGGCTTGCAACCACGCCTCAAACGAACCTTCGTTCAACACCGCCAACATGCGCTTTTCGGCGCCAGGCTGCTGGTAGCGCCGTATCAGGGCATGACTGTTGGCGTTCACTGTCAACAGGCAGAAACTGACAATCGAGGCGCCCTGCGGGTCTTCCCAGCACTCCCAGAGACCGGCAACCCCCATCGCCCGTCCGTCGACCCTGGCGACCCGCGTGGGCACGGGCCTTCCACTTCGATAATCCTCTTCCTGAAAGGCCTGCATGGGCACTATGCAGCGCTGACCAGCCAACCAAGCACCCCGAAACGCAGTGGCTGTGGTCACAGTCTCTTGCCGCGCGTTGACCAGCTTGGTCGATCGCAACTTGGCATCCGAAGCCGACTTCACCCATTTGGGCACCAGACCCAACTGCCCTACCAGGGCTTCTCGCACCAGAGGAGATGCCGCATCCGGAAAGGCACTTGGGGCCGCCAACGCCTTTGGTTCGGTCAAGGCAGTGGGCGTTGCCGCAGCACGGATGAAGACGCCTGGGCGACGCGGCCAAACCTGGGCGCCCGGCAGGGGTTGGGGCACCTCCACACCAAACGCCTCTCGATACAGGGCGGGATTTGCCAAGGTCTCGTATTGAACACTCATGCGACGATGGTAGGGCCTATCGAAACCCACAGGCCCCTTGAGCAGCGCTCCGTTTTGGTGCCTTGACATTTTTAGGGCCTGTTCACAAGCATCCCGCGCCGGCGCCACCGCAAAGGCAAAAAGCTGCCACACTTCAGCGGTAATGACCAAGACCCCCACCCCAATACCAGCCCCGCCGATGGCGGCTCCCGCCCCTGTCGACCCGCTCTTTCTCGCTGCACCCAGGGTGTCGACCTTTCTGGGCACCTACCCGCTGACCAACGCCAGCGGGTTCTTTTTCGAACGAGACGACCGCCTGTTCCTCGTCACGAGCCGCCATGTCGTGATCGACGAAGCCTCTCAACACCTTCCCGACCGGCTCGAGATCGAACTGCACACCGATGCGGCCGACCTCACCAAGTCCACCGGTTTCTCCATGCTGCTTTATGCCAATGGCGAGTCGGTCTGGCGCCAGGGCCGAGACAGCGGAGGGGAGATCGATGTGGCTGCGTTGGAGGTCGATCGCAGTCAGCTGCCGCCCGACGCCATCGTGCGCGCCTTCACACCCGCCCACCTGCCCACGTCCTACGCCAGCGTCCCGGTGGACGCGCCTTTGCTGGTGGTGGGCTTCCCGTTGGGCTTTCACGACACGGTCCACCATCTGCCCGTGGTCCGCACCACCGGCATCGCCTCGCCGTTTGGCATTCGGTTTCAGGGCCAAGGCTTTTTCCTCACCGATGCCCGCACCCACCGGGGAACCAGCGGCGCGGCCGTGGTCATGCGCGACACCGCCCCCACCGTGGGCACCACATCGCTGCCCTGGCGGCTGCTCGGTGTGCACTCTTCGCGCATGGACATGGGCAACCGCGATCTGGTGCTCGACGAATCGCTGGGACTCAATTGCGCCTGGTATGCCGACATCCTCCTGACCCTCACCCAGGACCAGGACAAGGCTTCGGCATGACCGACCTGCCTTTCAGCCCTGCGGCCGACCGAAACAAGCACGCCATCCTCGAGGTGATGCGACAGGTGCTTCCACCTGGCGGACGCATGCTGGAAGTGGCCTCGGGTACGGGGCAACACGCGGCCTGGTTTGGCGCGCAACTGCCGGGGTGGACCTGGCAGCCGACCGAAGTCAACGATTCCGCGCTGCCCACAATAGCCGCCTGGTGCCGCGAGTCGTTGGCCACCAACGTCAACCCACCGTGCCTGCTCGACGCAGCCGAAGACCGTTGGCCTGCAGACGATGAAACCCTGGCCAGCGACTTTGGCCTGCCTTTCGATGCCATCTATACGGCCAACATGCTCCATATCGCGCCGTGGCGGGTCGGATTGGGTCTGCTCGCTGGGGCGGCCCGCCACCTGCGACTGGGAGGACTGCTGTTGATTTATGGGCCATTTTTTGAGGAAGGTGCGCCGCCCACGCCGAGCAACCTCGCGTTCGACGCCAGCCTGCGCGCCCAAGATGCGCAGTGGGGGGTGCGCTCCCTATCACTGGTCAGCGAAGCGGCCTGCGCGGCAGGATTGGAGCTTTTGCAACGCTTTGACATGCCGGCCAACAACCTTCTGCTGGTGTTCCGGCAAACAAGAACCCCACCCACCTCAACCGCCTGACGTTCCCGATAGCGCGACTTGCCATCAAAACGGCAAGGCCCCCTGAGGATCTTCGCGCAAGGGCGCTGCCTGGCCCACCAGGTCCACCGGGGGTTGCGCCCCGAGCCAATCCAACGCGCCCCACGGCGACTCGCGCAACCAGTCCAGGGCCCGGGGCGCTTCAAGCAAACGCAACTGACGCTTCTCGTCACCAGGGCGGTGCATGCGGTTGAGCAGGGGGTGGGCGTCGGCGTTGGTCGTGAGCAAAGTGAAGCTGTGTACCGCCTCTCCCGTCTCAGGTTGCACCCAGCGTTCATGCAAGGCGGCTGCCAGCATGGGGGAGTCCATCGGCGCGCTCAATGCGCCATCGCACCGCCCGTCCGCTTTCCCAGCAGGGCTCAAATAGTTGAGCATGGGCACCACCGCAAAGCGCTTTTCTCGCCATGCATCGCGGAAACTGGGCTTGTCCTCACGGTCACGCAGCGCGCGTTGTAGGTGCCCGGCCCACCTTTGCCGCCTGCGCGGCATCCGACACCACCGGGGCACCAGGCCAAACCGCGCCAGACGTCCCTGCATTCCGTTTTCTCCCTTGGGCGGGGCCACCCAAATGGGCGCCAGGTAGCCCGGATGGGCCTCTTCAGGCCAGCCGCCATCGGGCCAGCTCGCCGGCCCCAAGCCATTCAGCGGCAACAGGTGGTGCGGCGTGGCCGAGGTGTAGTTCGTGCACACCGCTCAGACTCTCCAGCTCGCGGCCAGTTCGGCCACCGATGGCCGCTGCGCCGGATCGAGGTCCAGGCAGGCCTTGGCAGCCTGGCGCAACGCACCCAAGCCGGCGCCTGCGCCCGGCGGCGGCACCGCGTCAGGAATCACATGCGATGCCAGTTCTTCGAACAGCACCCCCAATGCCCGCACCTCCAGCGCCAGAAGATCGCGGCGCAGTCCCGGGGCAGTCGGCTGGCATCAGGCAGGCTGCGCCCATGTCGCTCAACACCGCATCGCCGACTGGCCGGGTCCACAACGTTGTGGGCATACAGATCGCCGTGCATCACGCCTTTCCGATGCAAGTGCGCCGCCAGCCAACACCTGCCCGGCCACACGCCAGGCCTTCTCGGCTGTCAGGCCGAAACCGGGCGCGTACACATCGCGGGTACAAGACGCCATGCTCGGAGGCCCAGCAAGGTTCACCATTTGGGGCGGCAGCAAGGGCAACAAAATGCCCCGTGTGCGGTCAGGATGCCCACCCAGTTCAGCCACTGGCGTGCACAGCGCCGGGTGGGCACCAGCGGCCAACGAACCTGCGATTTCGTGCTCCGGCAGGCCGTCGCTGGTCACATCCCCTTGAAGCGCTTGAGCGCCCGCGTGGATGCCGTCGGGCAGTTCCACGCGGTGAATCGCAAGCCCCCTCTCCCAACAACTCACTCACCCGCAGTTCCGACCACGCCACCTGCGGCAAGGGCGCGGGTGCCGGCGTGTGCCATCCCAGCGGGTTGCCCGCCAGCGCCAGCCAGGCCAGGCGGGGCAATCGGGCAAGCCAATGCGGCAACGACTCCAAGCGGTTCGCCGACAGGCGCAACAACTCCAGATGCTGCGCCTGCGCCAACCCTTCAGGCAACGCTTGCAAACGGTTGCCCGCCAGCATCAGCTTTTGCATGGCCGGACGCTCGCCAAGCGCGTCGGGCAACCGCTCAATGGCGTTGTCGGTCAGGATCAGCCACCGCAGTCGTGGCGGCAAAGCGTGACCATCCACCCGCCGTATCCGCGTGGCCTTGAACCCGACCACCTCCAGCGAAGGACATTCCCCGAGCGCTTCGGGCAGGTGTTCGAAGCGGTTGTTGGAGCCAAAACAATCCTCAGCCTCTTCAACCGCCCCATTTCGGGTGGCAGATCCGTCAAGGCATTGCCGCTGAGGTTGAGCACCTCCAAGGTATCGGCGAGCGCGAACACCTCGTCGGGCAATCGCGTCAGGCCACACGACAGGTCCAGCCGGGTCGCGCCCACCAGCTCGCCACGGCGCAAGCGATCAGGGTGGTGTCTGCGCTCACAAGCCCGCCTCCGAAACCTCTGGCGACCCGCTCTCAAACGCCAGCAGGTCACCCGGCTGGCAATCGAGAAACTCGCAAATGCGGGCCAGCGTCTCGAACCGCACGCCCTTGACCTTGCTAGCGGGCAGGGAAGGTTGGCCTCGGTGATCCCCACGAATTCCGCGAGGTCCTTCGATTTGGCTTTGCGCCGCGCCAGCATCACGTCAGTTGCACAACGATGGGCATCAGACAAACCGCTGGTTTTTCTTCGGCGAGGGCCTGGCCTTGCCCGATCACCGCCGCCATCAGCCACACCGTGGCCGCGAAAAACAGCGTGAACACATGGTTGGACCCGATCCCGATGGCAAGCTGCCGCATATGGGCGGGTTGGTCACCGTCAGCACCACCGAAATCACCGCCGACGCCAGAATGGCCGCCAGCGCCGCCGTTGCCACCCACCCCGAGAAGCGGCGCAGCGACGCGGTGGTTCGGGAGGTAAACACCTCGCCCCGGGCAAACAACACAAAACACCGCTGGGCCTGCATCACGCCCCAAAGCAACAGCACCAGGGGCACGGCCATCACCAGCGCCGACACGACCCGTTGCCAATTCGCCAGCGGCGCCATCAGCAGCGACGGCGGGACATTGCCCTGCGCCGCCAGGCTTTGGGGCCCCGCCCAGCCCCAGTACCCCACCAACGCCAATGGCATCACCACCATCAGGGCGCGACAAGCCCAGACCATCACAGCGCTGATGCGCCTGACCTGCCGCAGGCTCCCATCGTTCGATACCCCGTTCATCGCCACCTCCGTGACCTCTGCATTTGAATCTCGCATCTGAATGCTCCCAAGTAGGCAAGCCAATACCGCGCCGGCCCCATGCCGGCACGAATCGGTCAAACAGCGTTTGACGGGCCCGCAGACGGCATTGTATTATTGTTTTACGATAATTTTTTATTGATTTACAGAGGATTATAAAACCATGAAACGACGCCAACTGCTTGTGCTTGCATCCTTGGGACTGGGGGGGTGCGGGGGTGTTCCCTTGCGTGCGATCCCTCGCCTGATGCAGCTGCCAGAGGCCCTGCTCAAAGCCAATCTGGGCGATTTCCGCGTCGCCTTGAACGTGGATGCGCGGGTGGTACCGCCCTCAGGCGCGGTGCCACTCCTGGGCGTGCGGCTCACACCCAAGGTGGATGGCGCCTTTGAATCGGTCGACAAAAAACTCCCGCTGCAACTGGATAGCCAGACAACCAAGCCGGCGAGTCTGCCGGTCGCCCGCGCCGGGCGCCACTGGCTGGTCTACAGCCTGCCGCCCACCACGCTGGCCGAACTCTCAAGAATCCAGACCATGGTGCAGCAGGCTCAAGCCTTGCCGGGCTACCAGAAAGGCGGTCAGTTGTCGGTGGCCATCGAACAAACCAGGCTGGCCCTCACCGACCCGCAGTTGGCCGACACCCGCTGGGAGACCTGGCTGCAGGCCAAGGCCGATGAGGGATTCTTCATGGTCTGGTCGGGCACGCCAGCCAAAATCCTTGCATTGACCGCTGGCAAACGCTGACGTCTGCACGCCAAGCCACCCTGGCGCGGATAATCCGCCGCCATGACATCTTCCCTGACCCTTTTTCCCTTTGGCTGGGGCCACTACCTGGGCGGCGGCTTGCTCATCGGTGCCGGCGTGGCCCTTCTGTTTGTGTTCACCGGCCTGGTCGGCGGCATGAGCTCGGTGTTCTCAAGCACCTGGTCATACGTCTCGCGCAAAGCGTACTTTCAACAAACACGCTATACCGACACCCGCCTTTGGCGCCTGGTGTATGCCGTGGGCCTGATTCTCGGCGCCGCCCTTTGGTGGTTTGGGTTCTCGGATGGCACCGCGGGCCACACCCGAGTGCCGGTTTGGGCACTGTTTGTTGGCGGCTTGCTGGTGGGCTACGGCGCGCGCCTGGGCAATGGGTGCACCTCCGGTCATGGCATCTGTGGGCTCGGCTCGCTGCAATGGCCATCGCTGCTGGCCGTGTTGACTTTCATGGCCACCGCCTTCCTCACCGCCAACCTCATGGCCTGGAGCTTCGCATGAGCGCCGCATTTCGCCTGAGCCCTGCGCGCCTGCTGGCGGTATTGGCCGCGGGCGCCCTGTTTGGTTTTGGTCTGTCGCTCTCAACCATGGTTCAGCCCGAGGTGGTATTGGGCTTTCTGCGATTCCAGGATGCGGGCCTGATGCTGGTCATGGGCGGTGCCATGGGCGTGACCCTGGTCGCCTACAAGCTGCTGCCGCGCGTGTTGAAGAAGCCTTTGCTGGGTGGCTACTTCCATTGGCATGTCAGCCATTGGAACCGCGACACACTCGTGGGTGCCGCCATCTTCGGCATCGGGTGGGGACTTTGTGGGGTGTGCCCCGGACCGGCCATTGCCGGCCTCGGCACCGGCAACTGGGACCTGCTGTGGGCGTTGGCCGGCATCGCTTTGGGCGCTGGCGCCCAAGGCCTGCTGGCGCCCGCGCCCAAGCCGCCGGCGCAACCGTCTGTCGGGAACCCTTGAGCGCCTGAGCACTCCATCCCCCACCTAAAGCCAGTTAACACTGTTTTTCCAAGATGTGCTGCGGATCAAAAAGGCCATGCACAAGGCGCAAAACGCAGCCGGGGTGTCGTACCGGCGGCGTTTTGCAACGCCGAGCATGGCCTTTTTGGCCGCAGCCCGAAGGAACGGGGTGGAAACAGTGTTGACAGGCCCTTGCCGACCGCCCCTCCACCACTGCCATGTTTAGCCTACTGAAAGACCTGTTCACCCAGATTGCCGGCCCCAGCGAAGAGGAGCAGGCACAGCAGACCGCCCGTCAGCTCCAGCTGTCCACAGCAGTGCTGCTGGTCGAAGTCATGCGGGCCGACCCTTCCCTGGCGGACACCGAGCGCCAGGCCGTTCTCAAGGCGCTGAAGGCGCGCTTTCAACTCTCGGAGGTTGAACTGACCGGCTTGATGGCTCTGGCCCAGGACGCTGCCCAAAGCGCCTACGACTACCAGCACTTCACAGGGTTGATGAACGAGCACCTGAGCCAGCCACAGAAGATCGGCATCATCGAGTCCATGTGGACCGTGGCCTATGCCGACGCTCACCTGGACGTGCACGAGAACCACGTCATCAGCAAGGTGGCCGGGCTGCTGCATGTGACCCACGGTGAGTACATCGGGGCCAAGATGCGCGCCAAAGAGGCTGCCGGCATGCCGTGAGCTGCCACCACGCGCGCGCAGGCCGGTAAACCACTGGCAACACGACTTTGCCCAAATCACACGGGTGGTTTACACGACAGAAACACATGGCCATGAAGATCAGGGCGTCCCAACCCAAGGAGCCAGTCCATGACCATTCGAGCCCTACTTCCACTCGCGATCGCCTCCACTCTGGCCTTCAGCGCCCCAGTGGCCTTTGCCGACAACGCCAAACACGGCAGAGTGATCATCATCGACCAGCACGGGTCTGACCGCCACGACCGTCGCCATGACAGGCGCGATGACCGACGGGACCGCCGCGAGGAGCGTGTCGAGCGCAGGCATGACCGACACGACCGGCACAGTCGTCATGATCGCCACGACCGTCGCTACGATGGGCACCGCCACTATGCAGGCCCTCGCTACTACTACCATGCACGAGGCCCCGAGTTCGTCCGAGGGCGCCACCTCCCGCCCGGCTTGCGCAACCACCAATACGTCGTACTGAACCCGCGCCACCACCACCTGAGCCCACCACCCCGTGGCCATCACTGGGTCCAAGTGGGTGGCGACTATGTCCTTGTGGCCATCGCCACAGGCATCATTGCCAACATCATCCTGAACCACTGATAGGAACAACGGCCAACCACCGTTCGAAGCATCCCCCCAGAAGCCAGCGCCCCAACCCGGGCCGCTGGCTTTTTTCTTGACCATCCCCTGCCTCAGGTAACGCGGGCGACAAGCCATGTGGACAAGCGCCACAACAATGCAAATCCGACACAACACCCCCGGGAGACCCATGAGCGCATCGCCAACCACCAACCGCGTCCTGGCCCACACTGGCGCCCGATACCCCATCATTCAGGCCCCCATGGGCTGGATCGCCCGCACCCCGCTGGCCTCCGCCGTCTCTCGTGCCGGCGGGCTGGGCATCATTGAAACCTCCTCGGGTGAGACCGCCAACTGCCAAGCCGAAATCTCCCAGATGGCGAGCTTGGGACTGCCTTTCGGCGTGAACCTGCCCATCAGGTTCCTCAAGAACGACGCCATGCTGCGCTTCGTGTGCGAATCCGGGGTCAAATTCGTCACCACCTCCGCCGGTAGCCCAGCCAAGTTCGTCGCCCCACTGAAAGGCGCTGGCATCACCGTGTACCACGCGGTACCCACCGTGGAGGCGGCCCTCAAATCGGTGGATGCGGGCGTGGACGGCCTGATCGTCGAAGGCGCCGAGGGCGGCGGATTCAAGAACCCGGAAGAAGTGTCCACCCTGGTGTTGCTGCAGGCCATCCGCCAGCGCGTGGACGTGCCCATGGTGGCGGCAGGCGGCATCGTGGACGGCGCCGGCATGGCGGCCGCCTTTTCCGTCGGCGCCGAAGCGGTTCAAATGGGCACCCGCTTTGTCAGCTGCGCCGAGAGCCCGGTGCACGACAACTTCAAACAGGCCATCGTCCAGGCAGGCGACACCGGCACCTGGGTACTCAACAAGCAGTCCAGCCCTTGTATCCGCGCCCTCAAATCGGAGCGCACCGCCGCCATTCACGCCGCCGGCGTGATGCCGCCCGACACCTTCCAGGGCATCCAGCGCGTCTATTTCGACGGTGACATGGAAGCCGCCCCCGCGCTGGCCGGGCAAAGTGTGGGCCTGATTCACGAGGTGCGCTCGGCAGCTGACATCATTGACGACATGGTCAAGGGCTTCTTCGAGACCACCGCCCGCCTGGGGCGAATGGCACAAAACCACACGTTCGGCTGAAACCGGGACCGGGGGCAAAATGCGGACTTGACCGGTCTCCGCGCTCGTCGCGGAGCGCCCCCAATATCCCCAACCCCATTCGCCACCCATCATGAGCTCTCGACTTGTTGCCATTTCGCTGTCCACCGTCCTCACCCTGACCCTGGCCGCCTGCTCGCCCGAGGGCAGCAGCAGCCCAGCGACAGCGGCTGCCCCGATCGCTGCCGGCCAGGCCTACGATGCGATGGCCAGCGAGGCGAAGGGCTTCACCGCAGGCGCACTGATGGGAGCCAACGCGGTGTACGTGCTCTTCGACCCGCAATGCCCGCACTGCAGCCATCTGTGGGAAGCCGCTCTCCCACTTCAGACCAAGGTGAAGTTCATCTGGGCGCCGGTTGCCATGCTGGGCCCCAAAAGCCTGCCCCAGGGCGCTGCCCTCTTGCAGGCATCCAACCCGGTCGACGCCATGACGGCACACGAAAAATCGCTCCTGGCGGGTCAAGGTGGCATGGCGGCTTCCGCCAGCATCCCCGAAGACATCGAACAGAGCATCAAGGCCAACACCCGCCTGCTCGACCGCCTGGGAGCCGATTCGGTGCCCTATATCGTGGCGAAGAATGCCCGCACCGGCCAGATCGTCACCCACGCGGGCGCCATGGACACCCAGGCACTTGCCGAGTTGCTGGGCGTTTCGTCCAACTGACTTCCACACGGTGACAGCGATCCATTAACATCGCGCCACCAGCCGCGCTCCGCGGCGTTTGATGGAGCCACCATGGGCAAAGAGCAGCGCAACGAGAAAATGGCAAAGAAACCCAAAAAGGACACTTCGCCGCCCAAAGGACCGTCCAACTCGGACCGCCCTGTCGCGCCGGTCACGGCAGTGATGCCGCGCGGAAAAGACAAATACAAGTAAGCCAGCGCTGCCCCCCATCGAAAGGCCCGCCCATGAAAGCCATCTGGAACGACACCGTGATCGCCGAGAGTGACGACACGGTTCTGGTCGAGGGCAACCATTACTTTCCCGAAAGCGCACTCAACCGGGAAGTGGTCACCTTCAGCAACCACCGCACCAGTTGCCCATGGAAAGGCGAGGCCTCGTACTACTCGCTGCTGGTCAACGGCGAGCTCAACCCCGATGCCGCCTGGTACTACCCGCAACCCAAACCCGAAGCGGAAATGATCCGTGGGCGGGTGGCCTTCTGGAAAGGCGTCAAGGTCAGCCCCTGAACCCGCGCTCAGCTGGCCCAGGTCGAAGCAGACCAGACAAGGCGCTCTAAGGGCGCCTTGTTTTTTGCCCGTCACCCGCGGGCCGGTAGGACAGGCTGGCGCTAAGATCGTTGCATGACGAGCCAGGCCCCCACGACACACCCCGTTCACTTTGGACATCAGAACCGCGTGGTCATCGTGACCGGCGGGGCCCAGGGCATCGGTGAGGCCTGCGCCCGGCGATTTGCCAGCGAAGGCGCCCAGGTGGTGATCGCCGATGTGGCAGACGGCCAGGCGCTGGCCGATTCGCTGGGCGCGAGCTTCCTGCGCTGCGATGTCGGCCACAAGCCCGATGTGGACGCTTTGGTCGCCGCGGTGGTGGCGGTGCACGGGCACATCGATGTGCTGGTCAACAACGCAGGCATCTTCAAGGCGGCCAGTTTTCTGGACATCACGGAAAGCGATTTCGATGAGGTGCTGCGCGTCAACCTCAAGGGCAGCTTCCTGGTGGCCCAGGCGGTGACCCGTGCCATGGTTCAGCGAAAGTCCCGCGGCAGCGTGATCAACATGAGCTCGGTCAACGGCGTGCTCGCCATCCCCGAGATCGCCAGCTACAACGTCAGCAAAGGCGGCATCAACCAGCTCACCCGTGCGATGGCGCTGGCGCTGGCCGACCACGGCATCCGGGTCAATGCGGTGGCGCCCGGCACCATCGCCACGGAGCTGGCCGCGCAGGCGGTGCTCACCAGCGATGCCGCCAAGACCAAAGTACTGGGCCGCACCCCACTCAAGCGCCTGGGACAACCAGAGGAAGTGGCCGATGTGGTGGCCTGGCTGGCCAGCGACGCGGCCAGCTACGTCACGGGCGAGATTGTCACGGTGGACGGCGGGCGCATGGCACTCAACTACACCGTGCCGGTCTGAAGGCAGATTCTCCCCACAGCAACGCTTTTCACCTGCCAGCCCAGAAGCGGGCTATGATGTCCCCTTGACCGACCGGCCCCATGGGCTTCTCGGATCCGACCGCCCAAGCTTTCTCTGGTGCTCATTGGGCCACCAACGATTTCCCCTCAGGCCCCAAGCGCCTCTGCCTTCCCGCCGCTCCCTCGCCCGCCATGGCGCACCGGACGCCGGTCTTCTCTCACCACACACCCTTCTGAGCCGTCGCGCCCCGTCCGAAAGACAGGCGCGGCGACTCGGTTCCCTGCACGCGGGCCCTGTCCACGCGCATTTCCCGATGTCCAGACGGCACACACCGTCCGGCATCCCCGCCCGACGCACCCGATCAATCTGACGCGCGGAAGGCATTTTTCTCTGAAAGGTCCAATCATGGGCAAGAAGCTATACGTCGGCAACCTCTCCTACTCGGTGAACGACAACTCCCTCCAACACGCATTCTCCGAGTTTGGTTCGGTCCAGTCCGCCAAAGTCATGACCGACCGTGACAGCGGCCGCTCCAAAGGTTTCGGCTTTGTCGAAATGTCCAGCGACGCCGAAGCACAGGCTGCGATCAGCGGCATGAACGGCCAGAATTTCGAAGGCCGTGATGCGGTGGTGAACGAAGCCCGGCCCATGGAACCCCGCTCCGGTGGTGGTGGCTACGGTGGTGGCAACCGCGACCGCTATTGAGCCCTTGCACATCGCGCAAAAAAACCGGCCACTTGGGCCGGTTTTTTCGCTCTGGCACCGCGCCCTCGCGTCACCCTGGCAGCACCCAAGCTGCCTCAAGCGGGCTGCAAATCACCCAGCATATCGGCCGCCGCCGCAAACTCGAGGTTGTCCAGATGTTCGGACAGCAATGCAAAGGCCTGCGCCCCCATTTGACGCCGCAAACCCGCTTGCATCGAGTCCACCATATCCAGCGCATTGAGGTCGTTCTGCTTCAAGGCGGTGATGAGAGCGACAAGCTCCTCTGAGGACACCCCACCACCCACCGACGGCTCTTCGTCGTCTGAGGGGGCGCCGGACGGCGGTGTCATCAACACCGGGGTGGCCGCCCGACTCAGATGATCCATCTCGGTTGCCACCTCTGCCAACAGAGCGGCGACCTGCCCGACGCTGTGGCTCCGGCAGGCCTTGTCGGCCAGCCCGGCCGCGCGCTCAACGCCTTTGGCACCCAGGGTACCTGCGCAGCCTTTGAGTTTGTGCAGGCGCTGAGCCAGTTCGGGCAAGTCGGCCATCTCCGGCGCGGCGGCCTCGTGACCCAGTTGCCCGAACTCGCCCAAAAGGCGCTTGAGCATGGAGCGAAACAGCGACTGATCGCCCGCCAACCGCTGATACACCTCTCGCGTTTCGATGCCGTCAATTTCCGGCCAGCCCGCATCCACCACCCCCTGCTCTGCCAAAGGCGCCGCAACCGGTGTCATGGCCGTCACCACCTTCTGCTTCGCCATGCCAGTCCTTCCAGGCAGGCAACGCCGGATGGCGGCCACCAGTTGCGAGGCCTCGAAGGGCTTGCCCACAAAGTCGTCGATGCCCGCGCTCTTGGCCTGTGCCATGTCACTGCTGAGGGTCGAGGCGCTGAGCGCAATCAATGCCAGATCGGCCATACCCAGACCGCTGCGGATGCGCCGGCTGGTGTCAAAGCCGTCCAGCACAGGCATCTGCAGGTCCAGCAAGACCAGGTCAAAGCGATCGGGTCCGGCCAACAACAGGTCGATGGCCTGCTGACCGTTCAGCGCGAGGCTGACGGTCGCACCTTCGAGTTCCAGAATGCGCCGCGCCACCTCCAGATTGATCTCGCTGTCATCGGTCACCAGCACCCGCACACCCTCCAACAGCGATCCCTGCGCATCGTTCTGGAGCGGCACCGGCTCAGGCAAAGTCTGCACCTCACAGACACCAAGTTTGAGCTCCACCCAAAACTCGCTACCACGGCCGGGCTCACTCACCACGCCCACGGAGCCATCCATGAGCTGAACCAGCTGCTTCACGATCGACAGCCCAAGGCCCGTGCCGCCGAAACGCCGCGTGGTGGACGTGTCCGCTTGCGCAAACGGCATGAACAGGCGGGCCAATTGCTCGTCCGTCATTCCGATGCCGCTGTCCTTGACGGCGAATCGCAGGCGCATCTCCGCAGGCGCCGCTTCCACCAGGCTGACCGTCAGACTGACCTCGCCTTGTTCAGTGAACTTGATTGCATTGGTCACCAGATTGAGCAAGATCTGGTGCAGCCGTGTGGAATCGCCTTCGAGCATGGCGGGCAGTTGCTCGTCGGTCTCCAGCCTGAAGGCCACGCCCTTGGCATCGGATTGCACCGACCCCAGGTCACAGACATCGCTGAGCAAGCGGCTCAACGCAAACGGTGCCTTCTCGATCTTGAGCTCCATGGCTTCAATCTTGGAAAGATCGAGAAAGTTGTTGATCAACGAAAGCAGCGATTTGCTGGCCACCTTGATCTTGCCGAGCAATGCCGCCTGCTCGCCATCCAGGGCGGTGCGACCAAGCAGATACGACAGGCCAATCACCGCGTTCATGGGCGTGCGGATCTCGTGGCTCATGTTGGTGAGAAACTGGGTCTTGGCCTGGTTCGCGCGGCGGGCCACATGGACGGCATTGCGCAGCGACAGCTCCAGCGCCTTTTGTTGGCTGACGTCGTGGGCAATGCCAAGATAGCCCACCAGCTCACCCCGGTGGTCGTGCATGGCCGTCACACACAGCGAAACCGGAACGCCCAGCCCGCCTCTCTTCACATAGGTCCACTCACGCGCCACACCCAGCACGGTCGGATCGACCAACACCTCCCTGCCGCGCACGGGCCGACCCAGCGCATCCGAGAGCTCGCCAGCGCGGGATTCGATCTCCCGCTCGTCGTGAAAAGCCAGACTGCTCTTGGCCCCCACCACCTCGCTGGCTTTGTAACCCAACAGCTTTTCCGCCCCGGTGTTGAAAACGGTCACCAGCCCATCGGGGTTCACCGCAATGATGGAGGCCTGCGAGGCGGCATCGAGCACAGCATTCAAAAGGGCCATGGTCTTGAGCAAGCCCGCCTCGGCCTGACGGCGCTCGGTGATGTCCATCCCGACCATGTAGATCCCGTTGACCGCGCCATTCTCAGCCAGGTCCGGTACCAGGTGGGTGTCCACACACACCCGCTGACCACTCATCACCTCATCGAGCTCCACATGTTGCGCTTCACCCTTCAACACCGCGTCGTAGAGAGCCAGGGAGTCCGTCGTCTCGCAAGAACCCAACAGCGTTTCACGCGTCTGACCCAGGATTTCTTCACGCCTGCGGCCCAGGTATTCGCAATAGGTGGCATTGACGAACTTGTAGCGTCCCTCCCGGTCCAGATAGGCAATGCGCACGGGCAAGTGATCAGCCAGGTTGCGCAAAAACGCCTCGTTTTGCTCAAGCTGGCGGTGCGCCCGCTCCACATCGGCAGCCAGCCGCTTGCGCTCGGTGATATCGGTGCGGATGGAGATGAACTTTTCCACCAGACCCTCGCTGTTCATCACAGGCGAAATGATGCTGTCCACCCAATACAGCGAACCATCTCGCGCCCGGTTGCACAGCTCGCCACGCCAGGACCTGCCCTTGGATATGCAACCCCACATCTCCTCCCAGAACGCCCGGTCGTGGTGGCCGGCGTTCACCAGGCGGTGGTTTTCACCAATCAACTCTTCGCGTGTGTAACCTGAGATTGAGCAAAAACTGTCATTGACGTCCACGATCGTCCCGGCCCGATCAGCCACAGACACAATCGCATGCAAGTGGATGGTTTCAAGCAAGGCGGCCGAGTTGCGCTCGGCCACAGCGAGCTGGGACCGGCTCTCCCTCAACTCGCTCACGTCGTGCAACAGCACGTAAAAGCCCTTGACCTCGCCATTGACCACGTCCGGCAGGTAGTACACCAACGCATGCCAGGGCCGTTTGCCAATCGGCGAGGTCAGGGCACATTCAAAGGTCTGGGGTTCACCCCGCAACACCGCGTTCAGGTGTGGGCGCAAAGCCTCCACCTGCTCTTTGCCCAACAAGCTCTCCAGCGACCGACCCGCCATCGAGGAGGGCTCGAGCCCCATGAACTCGCCATAGGCGCGATTGGCCACGCGATTGATGAGCCGATGGTCCCAATAGCCGATCATGGATGGCAACGCATCCAGAATATTGCGAAAGTCGTGCAACGTGGCATCCAACTGCCTGGTGCGAGCCATCACAAGACCCTCCAGGCGACCATTCAGGTCCGCCAACGCCTCGCGCGTGCGTTTGGACTCGCTGTTGTCTCGGATCACTTTGGACAGACCCAGCAAACGCCCCGAGTCCCCATACAGTGGTGAGATTGCGATGGAGACATGCAGCATGCTGCCGTCACGGTGCTTGCGCGTGCCCTCAAAAGGCCGCATCACATGCCCGCGCCGGACGTCCTCCAGAATGCGAAGCTCTTCGTCCTGCCGTTCAGGCGGCAACAACAGCGAGGCCAGCGAGCGCCCGACGGCCTCGGAAGCCCGATAACCGAACATCCGCTCAGCGCCTGGGTTCCAGTCGATCACCGCGCCGTCCATGCCCTCCACGATGATGGCATCGGACGAGCTCTCCACGATCGAGGCGCGGTGCGCATTGGCAATGCGCACGAAATGCGAACGCAACCGTCCCACTTGCGAGAGGTAGGTCACCCAGGCCACCAGACCCGACAGGCCGACAATGAACGCAAACACATTTTCGGGGCTGCGCACATTCAAAGCCTCGTAGAACTGCTCGGTCGGACGGAGGTCAGCCAGCCATTGGCGACCGAACACCGAGAAGCTGACCGCATGGTGCACATCCGCGCGGAGGATGGCGCCGGGGTTCGCAGACTCGAAGAGAAGGGCCGGCGGCTGGGTACCCAGGTCCTGGAGCTTGAGCGACAGCTCCCCCGCCCAGCCCCATGCCGCTGACCACTTCGCCCAACACCAAAGGGGCATAGGTCCAGCCAATGCAGGCCAACTCCCGGTCGGTCTTGTTGGTCAACGGCATCCCGGCCCTGTAAACCGGCAAAAGCAACAGAAAAGCCTGGTTCGACGCCTTCGAAGTGTTGGCCAAGGAGGTGGAGCCAGTGAGGGTTGCCTTGCCGGTGCGCATCGAGGACTCGGCAGCCGCACGCAAATCCGGGTCAGAGGCGATGTCCAGCCCAATGTCATTGGCATTCAATGCCATGGGCGAAACAAACTGAATCAGAAAGCGCTCACCCTCATGAGGTGCAAGCTGTTTGACCCGGAATGAGGGCCAACCATCCGCTTGCGCCGCCTTCACAAAACGGGCCTCGTCCGCCTTGGCCACCCGCCGGATCAGTCCAAAGCCGCGGGCACCGGGAAACTCCCGGTCGTAGTCCCGGGAAAACGTGTAGGAGAAAAACTTGGCCTGCAGCAATTGGTCGCCACTGGCAGCGGCCCAGCCGCGCAAACCCAACAATCCGTATTCGTACTGAGTCACCCGATGGACCAGCGCCTCCACCGCCTTGTCGCCCAAGGCATCGATCCGCTGTTGCGCCTTGGACTGGTTGCTCCTGGCTTGAAGATTCCAGCCCACCACCGCGAGAACCAGACCGATCGCAAAGGTTGCGAAGGCCAGGCCGCGGGGGCGGCGCGTCGAGGTCATGCCACAGCCTGCATCTCAAGTGCGCCGAGGGCGGGGAGAATCTCCTGCGCTCTCAACTTGGCCAGGTCGCGCCCCATGTCCATCCACCATGCCTGGCCGCCGCCATTGCGTTTTGCCTTGGCCAGCGCTTCGGACGCGCAGTTGCGCAGGTCGGTGGCATCGCAATGGGGGTTCTCACGCCGACCTTCGGCCGCTTGGTCTGGTTCGGCCCATCCACTGCATGCCCTGTCATAGACCGATAGGCCCGCACTGGTGGTCACATGCATTGAAGTGGTCGAGGTGGCGTGCTCGATGCCCAGCTTCTCAATCCCGTTCATTGCTGCCCAGGCCATGCGCTCTGCCTGCTCCTGCGAGGTTTCCGGCATCAGAATGGCGAATGTGCTGCGGTAGATACGGGCAAGGTAGTGCGCAGGGTGGTCGGTCGTTCGACGCAGCACCTGGGCAACCTTGCGGACCGTCTGGTCGGCTGCGGCATGGCCGTATCGCTCCACATAGGCTTCAAAGTGATCAAGCTCGAACATCATCAGCCCAATCTCGCGGCCTGAGGACACCGCACGGGGCCACTCCTTGGCCAATATCTCTTCGAAGCTGAGCCGGTTGGGCAATTTGGTCAACACATCTTTGGTTGCACTGCGGCGCAGGTCATCGGTCAACCGCTTGATCCGCAACTGGGTTTTCACGCGCGCCAGAACCAATGCCTCGTTCACTGGCTTGGCGATGAAATCCGCAGCGCCAATCTCCAGGCCTTTGACCTCAAAATGATGGGGACATCTCGGAGGGTGGGATCGGACTTGATGTCTTCACACACCTGGAATCCGCTCATCCCAGGCATTTCCGCATCGAGGATCAACAGATCCGGCTGCCAATCGCGCACCAGCTGAATCGCCGCTTCGCCGTGGGTGGCAAACCGGAACTGCCCCAGTCCGGCCAGGATTCGTGCCATGAGCCGAATCATGCCTGGATCGTCGTCAACCACGAGGATGTTGTGTTCCATTTGGGAGCCCCTTAATCAAGCCGTGGTGCCACCAGCAGCCCCACGTTGTTACCTGATTCGGCAAGCTATCGACATCCTTAAGCGATTCCCCCCCTCGTTTTCCCTAATTCGCGACGAACGGGGCGCGGCCCCGACCGCCTTGGCCGATCCACCGCGCTCGACGAGCAGCCCTTGGTGCGCTCAACCGCTACAGATTGCACAGCGCCTCGAACGCACGACGCTGGGCACTCCACTGACACAGCGGCGACAACGGCAAAAATGATTGCATATACAATCATTTCAACACAGCCAGTCGGCCCCCCTTCTCTCCCGTCATCCATTCCATCCCAAAGCAACCGCCCATGACCACCGCACAAGACCCCCTCACTCAATGGCTCACCGAGGAGGCCGCCGCGTTGGCGATGCTGGACAAAGGACCGGGCCCGGGCGTCGCCAGCCCTGCGCAGGTGGCGGGCAAGAGCGGAATCGAACTCATGCAGGCCATGCTTAGAGGCGAGATTCCCTATGCGCCCATTGCCAAGACCCTCGACTTTCTCGTGATCGGTATCGATGATGGCGAAGCCATCTTTCAGGGCACGCCAGGCCCCCAGCACTTCAACCCCATGGGGAGCATCCACGGCGGCTGGTTCGCCACCTTGCTCGACTCTGCGTTGGGTTGCGCAGTGCACACCAAAATGGCGCCCGGCCAGGGGTACACCACCGCCGAACTCAGCGTGAACATCGTCAAGGCACTCACGCCTAAGGTTCAGAGGGTGCGTGCCATTGGCCGAGTGATCCATTGCGGCCGCCAGCTCGCCACCGCGGATGCCCGGCTCGTGGGCCCCGAAGGAACCCTCTACGCCCATGCCACTACCACCTGCCTGGTATTCGAGATGAAGCGGCCACCTGCCGGTGGTGCAAAGACATAATCGGCGGACGATTCATCGAAGGACCCACCGAATGCGATTTCTCCACACCATGCTGCGCGTTGGCAATCTGCAGCGCTCTATCGACTTTTACACCCAGGTGTTGGGCATGCAGCTGCTGCGCACCTCAGAAAACCCCGAATACAAATACTCGCTGGCTTTCCTGGGCTTTGGTGGCGGCAACCCCGACCAGGCCGAGATCGAGCTCACCTACAACTGGGGCACCGAGCAATACGACCTGGGCACCGCCTATGGCCACATTGCGCTCGGCGTACCCGATGCCTACGCCGCCTGCGAGAAAATCAAGGCCGCCGGCGGCAACGTGACCCGGGAAGCCGGGCCGGTCAAAGGCGGCACCACGGTGATTGCCTTTGTCACAGATCCCGATGGCTACAAGATCGAATTAATACAAAGAGAATCAATAACTTATGACGACCGACGCCAGTCGGACGCCAAAAACATCGATCCGCTACGCAGTGCGTAGCAGTTAAGCAACAGAAGCCAGCGCAAGCGGGCGCGCATCCGGTGGTGGAAGACCGCGCAGGACGCTCCACCGCGAATGCGAGCATGCCCGCTCCCAGCTTCGCGAATCCGCAGTCGCATAGCGAGGGACGCCACGTCAACGCGAGAAGAGGTCGCGAATCCTCTCGAATGGAAGGCCGGTTTCCGCCGCACGTCGAACCTTCCGGTCGATCGCGAGGTTGAGCGGCAGTTCTCGGTCAAGCGCGTCGAAGAGATCGAGACCATCCATGCAGACGACGCGCTTGCCGCGTCCGAAGGCGATCAAGCCGTCTTCGGTAAAGCCGCTGTTGCTGACGAACAGGCCTCGCGCCCACGCGGCCTTCTGCTCCAGCTTTCCTTGGAATGCATGAAGGTCGGCAGCGCTGGTCTTCGCCGATTCCCACTTCGCTTCGAGCAGATAGATCTCGCCCTGCAGGACGAAGCTGCCGTCGATCTGCTCGCCCTTGTTCCTAAACGGTTCGCGGGCCTCCAACCCATAGAAGTTGAAGGCGTCGCGCAGCCAGACCTCGAACGCATAGCCTCGCGGGTGTGGCTCCATCGAGGAGAGATCAATCAGCCGTTGCTTCAACGCGAGAATCTTCGGCAGGTCGAAGGCGGCCTTGGGCGGCTCGCCAGCGGGAGCCGCATCGGGCTTGCCCTGCATGCGATTCAAAAGCGAGAAGAATCGACCCTCCGCGTTCGGGACCCACTCCTCGCGCTCGCGATGCTTCCGAATCCCCTCGCGGTAGTCCCACAAGGTCTGCAGCGTCTTGACCGAAGTGGGCAGGTCGACCTTGTTCAAGTAGCACCGAAGTCGTTTGGCCTTCGAGGTGCCATGTTCCCGGTAGGTATCGTCGTAGATGTCGACGTTCAGTTCTTCTGCGAAGAACCGGGCCATGCTGTTGTCGGAGAAGTCGAGGACATAACCGCCGTTCATCTCGAACAGGTCGTCGAGAAACTTCATGTCCAGCGATCGAATATTCGGCATCTAGGCAGCCCCCTTGAGCTTGAAAAGGAATTCGCCCAGCTTTGCCAGAGCGCCGATCGGGCGATCAGGTTGCCTAGTGAAGACAACGCGGAAACATTGCCTTCGGCGTTCAGGCGCCTGATGGCGTCGCCTACATACAGTTCAAGCTCGGCGACGACAAGAACGGGGTCTGTGGTCTGCTCGTCGATGCGGTAGATCGAAACGTCCTCGATGTCCTCCCCATGCACGCGAAAGAACACCATGCAGGGCGGCACCGCTTGATCCTCAACCCCCAGCGCCTCCATGAACGTTTTGTTGAAGCTACGCCAGTGGGCCTCGATCGCACGGTCATGCAGATAGAAGAGCGTGATGTCTTTGCCAGTCTTCTCATGCAGAAGCCGGAAGCCTTGGGCGTCACTCAGGGCGCGACGCACGACGCCATTGGTCATGTCGTAGAAGACGAAAGCAAAGGCCCTGGCTCGCCCTTCATGCAGATGTTCTTGGCAGATCGCCTCGAACCTATTGATGAAGGCGGTGTAGCCCATGCCGATCCCTCGGTCGCCTTCCTGCATTTGGATTGGGTGCATGTCTCCTCCTTTTGATCGAATGCGCTAGCGCATTTCCTAGCCGTTCAATTGGGCGGCCAACAGGGTTGCCTGCTCGGCAAACTTCTTGGCATTCGTCTTCTGCAACTGCGTTAGGTTATGCAGCTTCCATCGCACGCCCGGCAGATGCTCCAGCTGGTCGATGCCCAACAGCGCCCACTCGGGTGCGCCGGCGACGAGTGACAGCAGGAAGCGGCGCTCGTCATCATCGAGCCCTGCTGGATCTCGCGCACGAGGCGCTCGCGTGCCGCGAGCAATGCGTCCAACGGCACCGGCTCGGCCGTCATGCCCTGGAAGTTGTGCGCAAAGTCGTGCCGGATGTCGCGCAGCGGCGGGAACAGCACCTCGTGCACCGGCCGGTTGCTGCTGGCCAGGTAGACCACGAAGGCACGCCGGATTCCGGGCGTGATGCCTTCGTGCGCAAGAGCTGCATCACATCGAACAGGTCGCGCGGATGCTGTCGGTCCAATGCCGCCACCAGCTTGCCGCCATACACGTCCTCCAGCGACACCACCGGGATCTCCAGGTCGGCCATCAGCACATCACGCGCGGTCGGCGTGAGCGAGGCTTGGCGCACCGGCCGCACGGTGCCCCGCATCACGAAGTTCACCTCGATCTTGACCTGTACGGGACCGCGCCGCACCAGCAGCTTGGTCTCCCCCGCTGCTGCCGCCGGCGCGTGCACCTGCAAGCCTCGCTTCTTCAAGCGCTCGGCCGCTTGCCGGACGGCCTCATTGATGCGCGCCAGCGCCTCGTCACGTGGCAGCGTGTGGTCTGGGAAGACCAGATCAAGGTCAACCGACAGGCGCGGCATGTCGCGCACGAAGAGGTTGATCGCGGTTCCGCCCTTCAACGCAAACGTGTCGTCCACGAATATCAGCGGTGCAACCTGCGTCAGCAGGCGCGCGGTATCAAGATAAGTCTGATTCATGGTTTAAGCACCAGCAGGCCACCGGCTGATCGGGACACCCAGGGCCGGTCGCTGCCCGTCGGCAGCGTGGCCGGATCGAGCTTGGCTGCCCAGGGCAACGATGCCTCGCGGCCGAGCTGCAGGCACAGCCTCACGGTTTTCACGCTCGTGCAGCACTGCAGCAGTTCGCGCAGCACGTCGGCGCGCAGGCTGTAGGCGCTTTCCACGAGCTCGCGCGCCTCCTGCAACGGCTGGCGGACGCCTACGTCGCTCAGCAACTCCAGCAGTGCGCTCCGGCGCCGATACCTGCGGCGCTCCGCTACGCTTCTCGAACGGCCCGGCGTGCAGCAAGGCACCAGGCTGCTCATTGAAGAGCCGCTTGCGGTGATACTCGGCCGGAAAGCGCTCGGTGAACCATTCGGGCAGGCGCCCGGCCGCCCAGCCGTAAAGCTGCAACACCGGCTGCTGCGCCACATACTGGCGCACGCCGTACCAGTCCAGTGCCGACTTGCCGCCGACGTGCAAGCCTTTGAGGCGACGCTGCAGCAGGATCAGGCTCGGATGCAGCGCAAGGGTGTCGTTGGGTCGGCAGAAGACCCGCGCGACAAGCGCGCGAGCCAGCCCGCGCGCACATAGTGCACGGCCAGATCCGCAGAGATGCCCAGCGCCGCCAGGTCGTCCGAGGTCAGCGGCATCCCCGGCGGCAGGCGGGTATAGAGCGCATTTAGCTTGCTCGTTCTAATCGTAGCCATACTGCGATTCAACCACTTTATTCAAACTTCAGTCAACTTGAAATGTGATTTTGAATCGCAGCCTGACTACGACAACAGACCTTTTTCAAAATAACCAATCCACCGTCGACAACCAAGCAAGAGATCCGCACCAATCCGCCCAACGCTGTGCATCCTTCGCTGGCTGCGGTTGGGCCCTTGATTGAGCGGCACCCCACATCGACCCAGTCGCGCGAAACGCAGCCTCCAGAATAGACCGTTCTCTTCGTGCCCTGCACACCGTGACAGAACTGGGTCGCCACGCTCCTGCCTGACATCCCGTTACTCCGGTTACTATTTGCCGAGCTAGGGAACGAAGGAGGAGCACATCCAGTGCTGACAACAAACACGGCAGCAGAACTGTTTCGGCACCTGAGTGCGGAGAAGGCCGTGCTCTACCGCAGCATCATGAACGTATTCGCCGCGGCCAAGCGGCAGTACCGTCTCCAGCTGCGGCCCGATGAGGTCCTCGCTGAAGCCAGCTGGTCCGGCTCACCTCCGCGCCTAGAGGAAGTGAGCAGCGCCTTGGCCCAACTGGCCGAGTGGGGCAACCTCGAATCCCAGCCCGACACCGCACGCGTATCGTCGCTGAACGACTTCTACCGTGCCCGCTTTCTCTATCGCCTGTCCCACGGAGGCGAGGCGGTGGAAGCCGGTCTGGCGGTCTTTTTCCAGACCCTGTACCGTCGCGCCGAACTGCAGACCGTTGCCCTGGAAGACATCACCAGCCGCCTTCTGGCGTTGCGGCAACTGGTTGACGACACCACATCACCCGATGGTCCTGACGTCGCCAAGATGCATGAGGTGCTGCGCGATCTGGTACGCGTTTTTGAGGACCTGGCCGAAAACGCACAAGCCTTCATGGCCGGCGTGGCCCGCAGCCTGGAGCTGCAGCAAGCGGATGCGAATGCGGTCATCACCTACAAGCGGCGCCTGATCGACTACCTTGAACGGTTCATGGGCGATCTGGTCCGCCGTTCAGAGGCCATTGCCCAGCTCATTCAATACCTCTCCTCCCGCATCGATCACATCTTTCTGCAGATTGCCGAGCGCGAGGCCACCGACGCAGCACCGGGTGATGCCCAGGACCAGATAGACGAAAAAATGCGTCGCTGGCAAGGCTGGCGAGAGCGATGGAAAGGACTTCAAGGTTGGTTCCTTTCGACGGGAGCAGAACCTCCTCAGGCGGAACTGCTGCGCGCCCGGGCACGGGCCGCGATCCCCCAGCTGCTGGGTGCCATAGCGGCCATGAACGAACGACGCAGCGGGCGCAGCGACCGTTCTGCAGACTTTCGGATGCTTGCCCAGTGGTTTGCAGCCTGCGAGTCCGAAAGCGAAGCACATCGTCTCGCGCGTGCAGCTTTTGCACTTCAGCCCGCCCGACATTTTTCGCTGAA
This sequence comes from Burkholderiaceae bacterium, assembly GCA_041396525.1. Classification (GTDB taxonomy): domain Bacteria; phylum Pseudomonadota; class Gammaproteobacteria; order Burkholderiales; family Burkholderiaceae_C; genus Hydrogenophaga. Next base: position 450,770 of record JAWKYI010000003.1, on the reverse strand, counting down.
CCTGCAGTCTGAAGACGACATTCCCGCGAGCACCTCCTGGATGGATGCGCCACCTTTGCAGATCAGTCCACGCCTGCGTGAATACGGCGAAGCAGCGCCCCGTGGCCCGTTGGCCCGGGTGCGTGACCGCAGCGCAGAACGGGAGTTGATGGCGCAACAGCTCTCGGAAGAATCACGCCAAGTGGAGGCGGCACGGCAGCGCCTGGCCACCGGTCAACCGATCAAGCTGTCTGAACTGGGCGATCTGGACACGCATGCATTTGGCTTGTTCCTCAGCTTGCTCGGCGAGGCACTGGCCGAGCAGGCACACCCGGATCAGATCGTGGAACGCCAGACAGGTGACGGACTCCTTCACATACGGATGGAGCCTCTGGAGGCGGACAGTCGTGCCCGCATCTCCACATCCAGCGGGGAGTTTTCTGGCCGGGATCACCTGCTCACGATCTCCCTGACCCAGGAGTCGATGTGAACATTCGCGTTGCGCCACGACAAGACAGCCAGCGCATTGGGGATCTCCAGAAGGCGCAACAGCACGACGAATTCAGCAGAGGCTTGCGTGCACTGTTGATGCGCCCCTTGATGGCAGCAGGACACGAAGACTTTTCTGCCGTGCGGCGCCAGGCTGAACGCTTGAGAGAGTGGTTTGCCCGGGAAACCGGCTGGCCCTTGCATGTGGACCGCGAGGGAGCGCGGCTGTTCAAGCGCCCCGCCAACCTCAGCGACGACACAAGAGGAATTCCCTCGTACGACAAGCGCCGCTATGTGTTGCTCTGCCTGGCCTGCGCGGTGCTTGAGCGCGCCGATCCGCAGATCACCCTTCAACTGCTGGGCGAACGCGTGATGCAGTGGGCATCAGAAGCCACGCTGCAATCGCGAGACTTTGAGTTCACGCTCCGTACTGCCGCAGATCGACGCGACCTGGTCGCTGTCTGCAGAACCTTGCTGGAGTACGGAGTCCTGCAACGCGTTGCCGGCGAAGAAGAGGGCTTTATTCACGATGGCAATGGAGCCCAGCACGACGCGCTGTATGACGTGCAACGGCGAATGCTGGCGGGCATGCTGGCGGCTGTGCGCGGTCCCTCTACCTGGCGCGCCGAGGATGCTCCCATTGGGTTCGAGGACCGCCAGCGGTCTCTTGTCGTCGAACACCAGGTCGAGAGCGAACAGGGGCGACGTGATGCCTTGCGCCACCACCTTGCTAGACGGCTGCTGGACGATCCCGTGATTTACACCGCTTCGCTCGATCCTGATGCTCAAGCGTATTTCATCAACCAGCGAGGCACCATGGCCAGCCGTCTGTGCGAAGCCGCCGCCTTGACCGCTGAGCAACGCGCCGAAGGACTTGCTCTGACCGACGAGTCCGGTCAGTTGACCGAGGTCTCGATGCCTGCAGAAGGCACCGAAGCGCATGCCACGCTGCTGGTGGCCGAACATCTTGCGCAGCGTCTGCGTCTCGATTCCGGATCCGCAGGAACCACGGACGAAGCGGTCGCGGCTTTTCTGCGTGGCGCCGTCGAGCGGTTTGGCCGCTATTGGCGCAAATCGGCACGGGAGCCTGGCGCGGAACGGGAACTGGCCGATATCGCGCTGGACAGGCTCTACAAGCTCCAACTGGTCCATCACGAGGAAGGTTGGATTCATCCCCGTCCAGCTATCGCAAGATTTGCGCTCGGCGAAACCCAGGTGCGCCCGCCCACATCCCGCTCCGGCCGCCCAGATGCGCTGTTTGACGAATGACCGACTCCCTCTTCCCCCCACCACCGCCGCGTCGCCCAGCCCTTCCCGAACCTCAGCGAGAGCGCTGGCAGCCGCTGAGGCTGGGTCTGGTCGAACTCTTTCACTACGACAGCGAGGAATTCTGGTTCAGGGATGGCCATCTGCTCCTGCGAGGCAACAACGGAACAGGCAAGTCCAAGGTGCTTTCGCTCACCTTGCCTTTCTTGTTCGATGCCCAATTGCGGCCATCGCGCATTGAGCCCGATGGTGACAACGGCAAAAAAATGGCCTGGAACCTGCTGATGAGTTCCTATCAGCGACGCATTGGCTACACCTGGATCGAATTTGGTCGCCGGACCGCAGATGGGGTTTCGCACTACCTCACCCTGGGTGCCGGCCTGTCGGCTGCGGTGGGCAAACGCAGGTAGACAGTTGGTTTTTCATCCTTGAAGGTGGGCCAAACGGTGCCGATCCCCGCATTGGCCAGGATATCTGGCTCACCAATGAGCAGAAGATGGTCCTTACCCGGGAGCGCTTGCGCGAAGCGGTTGAAGGACAAGGTCGAGGCAAGATTTTCGAGACCGCCCACAGCTACCGCCGCGCGGTCGATGAACGCTTGTTCCAGATAGGGCCCAAGCGCTATGAAGCGCTGATGGACACCTTGATCCAGTTGCGCCAACCTCAGCTGTCGAAAAAGCCGGACGAAGCAGGGTTGTCGCATGCATTGACCGAAGCGCTACCGCCCATGCCGATCGAGCTGCTCAGTGACGTGGCAGAAGCCCTCAACCAGTTGGAGGAGGATCGTATCCAGTTGGAGGACATCCGTTCACTGGAACGGGCCATCAAACACTTCGAACAACGCTATCGCACGTATGCAGGCACTGTGACGCGACGTCAAACGCGAGAGCTCAGACAGGCCCAGACGGGGTTCGACAAGGCGAGCGAAGGACGCAACAAGGCCCATGCGGATTTGAAGGATGCTCAGGACGCAGAGGATCTGGCCAAAAGCGTTCACACGGAGACTAAACAGCTTTTGGCCGCCGCCAGGAGCCGCCTGCAAACGCTTCAAAGCGATCCGGCCAATCAAGACGCCAACCGCCTGAGTCAGGCTGAAACCGATGCCAAGGAACGGAGGGCCGAAGCCGAAGCCGCCGAAGCGCTCCGCAATCAGGCACAGCAAAACCTGAACCGTGAGGCAGAGCGCAGCCGTCAATCAAACCAGCGCTCAACAGCGGCCAAAAGCGAACTCCTGACAGCACGAGCTCACTGCGCCGAAGCGGCAGAAACGGCGGGGACGGGCTCCGCACTGTCGGACAACCTGCTGGTCATCGCCGCGCCGGAAGAACTGCCCCAATTGGCACCGTCAGAAATCGTGCGAGCGGCCACTTTTCTACGCGATGCCGCCATCAAACGCCGCGAGAACATTCGTCACCTGGAGTCGCGGCATACGACGGTGAATGTCAAGCAACAGACTCTGGTCAATCTACAGGCTTCGCAACGTGATCGCCAGGCTGAGCTGGAAGAAGCAGCAGAGCGACGGGCCGCAGCCGATCTGAATACCGAAACGACTGGCAACGAGCTGATCGAAGCTTGGCACACCCATTGCTCGAACTTAGTCCATCTTCATCTTGACCCAGTTGCACCACTGGAACAACTTGTCGACTGGGTTGCACGTCCAGAAGGTGCAAACCCCATTCAAGAGGCCTTGACCGAGGCGTATCGGCAATCGACCCAACGCCATGCCGGTCAGCACTCGGCGTTGACCACCCAACAGAACACCCTTCAGTCCGAACAGGAAGCGCTCAGCACTGAAAGGGATCGACTGCTCGCCGGCCACGATGCGGTTCCCACGCCTCCAGCCATGCGGGCCGCGGGGATCCGCGACGGGCGACCAGGGGCTCCGTTGTGGCGGTTGGTGGACTTTCAGTCTGAGCTCGACGCGAAGCAGCGTGCGGGATTGGAGGCCGCACTTGAAGCCTCGGGCCTGCTGGATGCCTGGCTGTCGCCCGACGGCGCATTGTCCGACACCAACGGTGTACCCCTGCTTGACAGCCAATGGGCACGTCGCCCGTCGGTCTTGGGCCGCAACCTCGCGAGCGCGCTGCGCCCCGATGTCCCTGACGACAGCGCAGTGACCTCTGCACTGGTTGCGTCCTTGCTCACCGCCGTAGCGTACGGGATTGAAGATCGTGGCGAGAGCGAATCGTGGATCAGCGAGCAAGGTGGTTACCGCTTAGGCGCCCTCGCCGGCGCCTGGCATAAACCACAAGCAGTCTACATTGGTCACACAGCCCGCGCGAACGCAAGACAACGCCGCCTCGACGAGATTGCAGACCGTCTGGGCGAGATCGACATCCTGCTGGAAGAGTTGAAGCAAAAATTCCAGCACCTCGTGCGGGATGGACAAGAGGCGGAGCGGGAATGGAAGAGCGCGCCTTCCGACCAACTGCTGCGCGCGGCGATGCTCGCTGCAGCCAGTGCGGAGCGGGAGGTTCTCCAGGCTCGACAGCGTCTTGACGCTGCGGATGCCCAATGCCGATCCGCTGAAGCGGAAGTTCAGGCTGCCCGAGAGGCATTGGAGCGCGACGCCGCTGACCTTCAACTGCCCGCAGTGCTTGCGGATTTGTCCCCCATCAACGATGCGTTGGACCGATTCGCCGACGCTCATCAACAACTGGCCCTGGCAACGCGGGAATGGTGCAGTGCTTGGCCCGAGTATCAGACGCAACAGGAGCGCGAGAAAGAGGCGATGGAGACCTTGAGCGAACGGGAGGCGTCGCTCCTTACAGCCAGCGAGCGTGCAGCTGAATCCGTGGCGCGTTTTGAGGTCCTGAAAGGAATGATCGGCGCCAAAGTTGACACACTGCGTCAACAGCTACGCGATGCGTCCGCAGAGGTCTCGATCGCTGATGGAGCGTGGGAGGCTGCCCAATCTGCGTTGACAACGGCCAGCGAAAGGCGTGCGGTCGCTGCAAGCCAAGCAGACAGCGCTGATGCCGTGCTGGCTGAGCGAACAGCCACCCGTTCCCATGCAATAGAACGTCTGCAGCGCTTCACCGAGAGCAGCTTGCTGGCGTCCGCGCTACCGGACTTTCCGGTTCCGGACGGGAGCATCCCTTGGACCATTGACCCGGCCCTGAACCTCGCTCGCCGGGCTGAGCAGGCCCTCGCCCACATCGCAGACGACGAAGCTGCATGGGGCCGTATTCAACGGCTGGTCGCTGAAGACCTGACTGAACTGCAGCGATCACTTGGCTCGCTGGGTCATCAGGCGACGTCAGAGCCCAACGACTGGGGATTCTCTGTTCATGTCATCTACCTGAACAGGCCCGAGCGCCCTGATGCCCTGTCCAATCGGCTGGCCGACGAGATTGCGCAACGCAGCGAATTGCTCACAGCCAAAGAACGAGAGGTTCTGGAAAACCATCTGCAAGCTGAAATCGCTGCCGAGATTCAGCGCCTGATGCGCGCAGCCGACAAGCAGGTTGATGCCATCAATGAGGAGCTTCGCAAACGCCCGACGTCCACTGGTGTTCGCTACCGTTTGCAATGGCTCCCTCTGACACCTGAGCAAGGTGCGCCAACAGGCCTTGAAGTCGCCCGCGAACGCTTGCTCAACCGAAGTGCCGACATGTGGTCGGCTGAAGACCGCAGCGTGGTGGGTGCCATGCTTCAGCAGCAGATCGCCGCGGAGCGCGCTCAAGCAGACGCTGGCACCACAGGTTCAAGCCTGGTTGAACAGTTGGCGAAGGCTCTGGACTATCGCCGTTGGCATCGGTTCAGCGTGCAAAGGCATCAGGATGGTCAATGGCGCAAGCTCTCCGGTCCAGCCTCCAGCGGGGAACGCGCGCTCGGTCTGACCGTCCCCTTGTTTGCGGCCATTTCCAGCTTCTACGGACGAGGAGGCAGCCCACACGCACCTCGCCTGATGCTGCTCGATGAGGCGTTTGCAGGCATCGACGACGCGGCCCGAGCACATTGCATGGGACTGATACGCGAGTTCGATCTGGATTTCGTGATCACCAGTGAGCGCGAGTGGGCCTGCTACGCAGAGCTTCCAGGCGTATCGATCTGCCAGCTCCAACGCCGCGAAGGCATGGACGCGGTCTTCGTCTCTCGTTGGGCCTGGGATGGTCGAGCCAAGCGACGGGAAGACGACCCGGACCGCCGCTTTCCCACTCAGTGATCCACATGGCGAACGATCCCAGCATTGATCCAAGGCTGATCCGAAGGCTCGGGGGCTCAGAGCTTGCTGAATTGCGACAGCGGATGAGGCGGCATTTCGAGCGCCATGGACGCGATCCAGAAAAATCGGGCTTCCACCTGACCAAGCTGAGCGCCGTTGAATACGAGGCGTTGGCTCTGCTCATCGGTCTACCTCCTCGACCCACCCAATCTGTCCGAATCGACATTGCCCGGTTCGACGCTGCCTTGCAGGATGCGGGCATAGCCAACTCGCTTCATGAAGCCTTGCAAATGCTGGATGGCCCCATCGTGAACCGAGCAGAGGCCAAGGCCGAGCCTGCAGTCACGCTGGTCCAGCGTCACCGACGGTCAAGGAGGCTACACCCCTCGCTGTGCGCATGGTTGCAGGGATCATCAGCCGTCGGCCTGCTCAAGCGGGTGTCCAAACAGGAGGCCCAAACGGCTCACCTACTGCTACAGCAAGCGCACGAGGTCTTGCAGCGCCTGCAGCCAAGGGGTTTGACACGCGCTCAACTGGCCGCCGATGCGCTCAGCAATGCCCATGCCCTCGACAATGGACAAGCCGTTGCTACGGTTGTGTTGGCCACATTGCAACATGGCGCCAGCACCGGTGAACAGGAGCAATCCCCTTCTGAGGAAACCACAGATGAAGCAGATGGCGTTCGTCGGCCCAGCGAGCGGGTGCGAGATATCTGGGCTCGATCGGGCGTGCTCGTCAACGAGTTGGCCCGCCCTGCCCTGTTTCTGAATCTGCCAGTCCGCACTCCGTCAAACGCGCCGGCCGCACCAGGTGAACAAGTTACCTTTCCTGCGCCGCCTCGTGAGAACACCGCCTGACTGGGAGGTTGCGGATCAGATCATCTATGTCTGCGAGAACCCCAACATCGTCTCGATTGCTGCTGACCGCTTGGGTGCTGCCTGTGCTCCACTCGTATGCACCGACGGCATGCCTGCGGCCGCGCAGCGTGTGCTGTTGAAACAGCTGTCAGACGCAGGAACAAGCTGCTGTATCACGGCGACTTTGATTGGGCCGGTATTCACATCGCCAACAACGTCATGAGGCTCTGCGGATGCAGCCCTTGGCGCTTTGGAAGCGAACACTACTTACAGGCACTCGAAACAGCACCCCCCAAGGAACGAGATCTTAAGGAAGCAGCAGTTGCAGCGTCTTGGGACCAGGCATTGGCCGAGGCCATGCAGTCACACGGAATGTCCATCGCTGAGGAGGCTGTGGCATCCCTGCTGGTCAACGATCTACGGCAATAGATGCCTCTGCCGGTTTGTGGCCCCACACGCTCATCGGCTACGCCCTCGGTTCGCCAAGCATTGCTGCCCGCTTGACATACCTCGCCGATGATGTATATTTCATTCACTCAAATGAATGAATGAAATGAAAACCCTAGATGTCGGCACGCTTGTAGAAAGGCCAATCCTCACCGGCGGGCCGTATCCGGTGGCGAACGCCCTGACCTGCCTTGCCGATGAGCTTGCGAAGCTGCGCCAGAGACGCCCGTTGTCCTTGACTTTCATTCGGTGGAAGTTCTAGGAGGTAGCGCCCTTCGACACCTCCTGCAGGGCATTCGCCGTCACCCCCAATGCGAGCGAGCTGCAGTCGTGCTGGCCAACCTATCCGAGGCAAAATAAGGAAGAAGCAGATCTGGTCGCGGAGGCCGTACGCACCCATACATCAGCGCGAAAGTACTCTGCCGACGAACTCTCTCACACCGAACTGCGCGGTCCGCTTGATCCCAAGGTCGCCCGCACCCTTCAACTCGTTATCCAAGCTGGCGAGGCAGATGCGCAGACGTCGGTCAACTCTCGAACGAACCTGGTGTTGTGACCGCATGGAACAACCGCTTGGTGACGCTGCAATCGATGGGCCTGCTGCGTGAGCGCAAAGCCGGCAAACGCAAGTTCTATTCACCGGTCATAGGGGTCTCGCGTATGAGGTTGATTTTCTGCGCAACAAGCGCCAGCCGCAAAAAGGCATGGAACCTTCAGATGCTGCGGAAAACAGATGACCTCTTCGCCGACAGGCAAAGCGCCCAAATCGAGTGTTCCGGTCACTCTGCAAGGTGCAGCAAACCTTTGCAATGGAAGTGAAGTTCTCATCCGCCGCTTGAGAGACGGCAACGTCGTCATCTCGCAGGACGTCAGCCTGGTCGGCGGCATCGACCGTCCGCCAGTGACCTGTTGAGGAGCTCTTGACACACACAACGGCATCGCGGCAGGCCGCGTGTATGAGTGCTTGCCGATCTCGGCATCGTCGACATTGAAGCGGAGCTCTGGTCCATGCTGCCCCAGGAAGCACATAGCGTCCTGGCTTCTGAAAGACATCGATTCGCAACGGCGCTCTGGGTTGCGGCTCATGTCTGGACCGCCAAGCGTGCGGCGGACTCCATCTGCCTAACGGGTCTGCCATGCTCACCTGCATGAACGTGCCCATTGCGCTGACCCAAGCGCGTGCGACATGGTCTGCCCGAAGGCGCCGACCAGATGCAGGCGTGTGCATGAAGTCCGCGGGTTTCAGCTCGATGACATACCGCGCAGGAACTTTTGTGCGACCGGCGCCCGCAGGCTGCGTCACGTTGATCGAGGGCTGCGTCACGTTGATCGAGGGCCGCGTCTCTCGCCGGCGACCATCGAATACCCGACTACGCAGCCATCCCCCTGTCAGGGCCATTACCGGTCGGGGGCTCCAGCAACGCGAAGACGCGAGATGAACTGGTGCGCGACCACGGCGTGCTACCCCGAAAGGTTGGATCGTGCTGGTATTGAGAGGCGATCGTTACGTAGAGCGCGCTTGGCAGCTCCCGAAGCATCGTGAGGTGTTCAAGAGCGCTTGCGAGAGGCCGGCGTCGTCTTCGCCACGTCACCCAACTTCAGCCTGTACGCGGATGCTCCACGGCACGACAACCTCCATGCGATGAAGCGCATCGCTTGGATGTGGTACACGATGAACGAGGCAGGGCTTCCCACCGCACTGCATGTCAATGGCAGAACAAGCCACGACTTCGACCGATGGACGCAGTTCATCATCGATCATCCCGAAGTCACGTCAATTGCCTTCGAATTCCTCACTGGCGCGAAGCTTGTCGACGATAGCGAACGCTATGTTGATCGCCTCACCACACTGGCCCAACGGGTTGAGCGGCCATTGACACTCGTGCTGCGTGGTTCGATGCAAATCGCCAAGCGACTTGAAGCCGTGTTTGACCATGTCATCTGGCTCGATGCGACGCCCTATTTTCGAGCCATGCATCGCCATGTCGCAGTCCCAAATTCTGCGGGCCCCTTGAGGTATGCGCCACGTGGGGGCGATGCGGCAGCCCCGATTGGTGGACTATTTAAAAGCCTGGCCATGGCTGCGCAGCGCCGATATCACATCTGTCGATCAGAGATCTCGATTCCAGCTCAGCGATCGCTAGACCTAAGACCGCTGGGCACCCCATCGGACATGAGCGCTGACGACGAAGCCGCACAGCTGTTGCTGTTCCCGTGACACCCAGTTCCCTGAACCACCAACGCCCTCGATTTCAAGGCTCGCGTCACCGCTTCGAACCCTGAGCGCTGCATCCATGGAACGCAATGCACCAAGCACCTGCCGAAAGCCAAGACCGCGGGCCGGATCGCCAGTAGAGGAACGATGCTCAACGACTGCTACGTCCAATGCCTGGCGCGCCGACTGCACTTCCGGCATAGCAATGTATGTCGCAAGTGCACCAACTCCCGAATCACCAACTGCCAGCCAAAAATTCCCTGGAGTGATGTCGAAGGCCGCCAACGCCTCACATTGAGTGCCTGCATGCTGGCCAATGTTGTCAATGAGTTCACCCGCAGCACCTGTCAACGCTTGGGCTGATGATTTCGGAACACCTTCCTGCTCAAGTCGCTTTCGAATATCCATCAAGAACTGTTGCTGCACGATGTCATCCACGTTCGAGGGGTGGCCCGCTTGCACCCGCAACACCCCTATCGAATCGGAAGTGCGGTAGGCCCATGCAGTGTCGCTGGGCATCGCCTTCAGTGCTGTCGAAAGCGGTGTGCCATGTCCCATGAGCTTCAGTTCGGCGCCTGGAGGAATACTCCTTCGGCGAAATGCAAGGAGTTCAATCAACGGGCCCAATTGCAGCGTACGGGCGTCAACCTCAGTGCAGCCCAATGTCTTGCTACACATCAAGGTGATTCTGTCGGATACAGCAAAGTCCTGATCATTACTTAATGCGAGCGGCTGAAAGGCAAACGTCTATATGAAAACGCGCAGTAACAAGTACAGCATATCGGAATATCGCTGTATGCGCGCGGCGAACCCATCTTGCGCATGACCGGTGTTGATGGTCAGCACGCCAGCGCAGGTTTGCGCTGCCATAGACTCTCCGGTGAGCCGCCCCTGTCGAGCGGTCAAGATTTGTACCGACGATGAGTTCCAAGCAGACCATTCTGGATCGCGAGTTGTTCACGCAGGCACTTCGCCGCATGGGTGAGGAGACCTGCTCTACCTCAACCGGATGGTGGTCGAGCGTTTGAACCTGCTGGCCCAGGCCAAGGCACAGTGCGACTGGCACAGTTCGCCGAGGGTGACCTGGTCCACTTCACGGCCACCGATGGCAGCGTCAAGCACGGCGTTGTGCTGCGCCTGAACAAGAAGACCGCCAGCGTGCGCACCGACGAAGGCCAGAACTGGAAGGTCTCCCCGGGCCTGCTGCGCAAGACGGCCACCCGATGAACAAGCGCCAAGCGCGCAGTGTCTGGGTCGAACAGCCGGCTGCCAGCGGTGCGGCAATAGCTCCTCGTGCAGCTGGCCTTGTGCGTGAGCGGCCAGGTGAGCGTCCTTGGGTAGGCATACGGGTCGTGCCCGTTCATGCGCGCTGACTGGATCAGGCTCATGACGGCCGCCGCTCGCTGACCCGCGCGCAGGCTGCCGGCGAACAACCGGTTCGAGCGCCCCAGGGCAATGGGCCTGATTCGATTCTCGATCAGTTGTTGTCAGGCGGCAATTGCGGGTCATCGACGAAGCGCGTGGGCGGTCCATCTGTTCTGCGGGAACTGTAGTCCAGGGCCTTGGCCGTGGCCGGATTGCCCGCCACCTGCTGGCGTTGCCTTTCACCATCCGCATTGCAAGGCGTCCAGTATCGGGCGGCTGTGCTGCTGGCGCACCTGCAGCCGTTGCGGTGCCGTCAAGAGCTTGGACTTCGTTCCGATCTCTGGGCCCGGGCGAACTGTGCCAGGGCGAACTCGGCGATCTGGCTCTTGTTGGCCGCGTACCAGGTCGAAGAACTTGCGCCGGGCGTGTGTGCCAGGCAGCCGGCTTCTGTCACGCCCTGGCTGAAGCTGGCTTTGTACCCGGCGTAGTCGTCGCAAATCAGACTGCCGCGCCAGTCGCCCAGGAAGGCGCGGGCGTGCTCGCCGGCGCGGGACTCGCAGAAGCCGTACACCACGGCGCGCGTGGCTTCAAATGCCCCTGGGGCATAAGCCCACAGATAGGCCCGGTGCGTCTTGCCGTTGCCCGGCTTGAGCATGGCCACCGGCGTCTCATCACCGTGCAACACCCGGTGCCTGAGGATCTCGGTCTTGAGGGCATCGACCAGCGGCTGCAAACGCGCGCCGCAGGTACCCACCCATTGCGCCAGGGTCGAGCGAGGGATCGCCAGACCGGCGCGACCAAAGATGTTCTCCTGGCGGTACAAGGGCTGGTGATCGGCGTACTTGGCCACCAGCACCTGTGCCAGCAGGCCCGCTGTCGGGATGCCTTTGTCGATGACGTGGGCGGCCACCGGTGCTTGTGTGAGGGTCTGGCACTTCGCGCAGGCCCACTTGCCCCGGATGTGGCGCTCCACTGTGAAGACGCCGGGCACGTAGTCCAGCTTCTCGGCCACATCCTCGCCAATGCGCTTGAGTTGGCAACCGCACTGGCATGTCGTGGACGTGGGTTCGTGGCGGATCTCGCGTCGTGGCAGATTGGCCGGCAGCGGCGTGCGCTTGGGCTGCTGCTTGTCGGTGACCGGTTGCGTCGGGCGCAGTTGCTCAATCTCGTGCTCGCGCGGCCGCCAGATCGCTGTCGAGTTCTTCTTCCAGCAGGTTACGCTGCTCGGCGCTATGGCGCTCGGACTTGGCCGCGAACCCTGGCCACATGAGCAGTGCGCACTCATAGGCGAGCTTCGTTCCAGAGCCCGCTGGTGACGCAGTTCGGCCAGCAGGCGCTGGCTGACGTTGCTCTGCATCCAGTTCGCTCAGGGCTTGCTCGTCGATCACCATGGACAGCAGTGTGCCCGCGCGTGCCGTACAAGGGCCATTGGCACATCTCCCAATTGCAGCGACTCCCTCACAGGGAAGATTCAGATCACGGTGATGGCGCCTTGCGAGCCCATGCGCTGCCGGGGCAGACCCAGCACCAGCGCGTTGAGCTGGGTGTGTTCCAACGCCACGTTCGGACTGCCCGGCGGCGCCCAGACAGGCTTGCCCTGGTGCAACCGGCGCGCAGCCAGCCACAGACCCACGCCGTCGTGCACCAGGATCTTCAGACGGTTGGCGCTGGTTGGCAAAGACGTAGGCATGGTGCGGGTGGGCAGCGCCAAGGTGGCGATCACCCGGGCCAGGGCGGTGTCGGTACCCGCGCGCATGTCCAGCGGAGCCGGTGGCCAGCCAGGCCGCATCGATACGGATCACCGCAACAGCTCGCGCAGCATCGGCGCACTGCGCCGCGGCCGACACTGGCCATTGCATCGTGACGGTCGCTCCAGCGCGCTGGATCTCCACCCGGATGAGGTCCTGGCTGGGGCTGGCCTGCGTGGGCGCGGGTGTGACCGGGGATGCGACCGGCCCCGGTGCACGGTAGGCGCCAATGGCAACGCCACGAAGGCTGGTGTTCTCTGCGAATCCTGTTCGACTCAGGCTCTGCTCCCGCAGCCAGCGATGCACCATGTTCGGATGCAGGCCATGGCTCAAGGCCACGCCAACCACTGAGGCCCCGGCTCACGGGTTCGTGCCAGAACCGACGCCCCTTTAAGCGGCGCTCATGCTCGCGCCGCAGCCGGCGCTCTCCATCGATCAATCTATCGTCTCCACGATCTCCTTCGTGGGGACGATCCTCGATACTGCCTCGATTCAAGATGGGTTCACCGCGCGCATACATATCGCTTGCTCCTCCGCTTCATCAAGCCATTTCGGTTTTAGCGATCTCGGGGTCAGTTTCCACCGGACTGAAGTTTCTGGTCAGCAATGCGTCGAGGCTTCATCTGTTCGCTGAGAAGGGTAACTCGGGATAACCACGAAGAGAGCTTCAGCGCTTAGCCGTTGACGTCCAGAGTCGCCGCATGGCCAGCTGCAGGGCCGGCGTGACAGCATCCGCCCCGAACCAGCTCTCAAGAGTCGCTGTGGCTTCCGGGTGAAAGCAGTTGAGTGAACAAAATGGCGAGCCGTTTCTGGGGCCTTGAACAGGCAACATGAAAAGGTTGCTGACTCGCCAGCAGCCGATGAGTCAGCATCAGAATCTTGGTGTGGCTGGGTGACAGATCCCACCCGGTCTGTTCAGCTCGACCTTCACACGCTCAAGGGTGGCCTGGGCGTCGGAGGAAGGCAGATCGCCGCCCCAGTGGGCGCCCTTTTGCCGTTGCCCCTGCCAAGTGTTCGTGTGAAAAACACGGACCTGTCCTTCGGCATTCGGATCTTCAACAAACTGCTGCAGATGCGGCCGCATTCGATTGAGCGCCTCGACGACAACCTTGACCGAACGGAAGTTGGCCTCTTTGCCAATCTCCGTCACGTTCCCATGCTCCAGCTTGCCGCACCCGCCGCCGTAGATCTTCTGCCAATGATCGCCAAAGGAAACCAAACAGCGGTGAGCCGGGTTGCCCGAGAAAATGAGCCTTGATCGCCTCGACCCAATCGCTATCGGTGTCCTGGTACTCGTCGACCAGAATGATCGGGAAGCGCGCCGCGATCATGCGACGGAACTTCTCGTGCGCCATGAGTGAGATCGTCAGCGGCAGGACATCGTCATGGTGGATAGACACGCGATGGTCGCGAATAGAACGGTGCCCGAGGCTGTACTCGATGGCACGCGTGCCCACGCTGCCTCAACCTCTTCGATCTTTTCCTTCCAATCCAGGCATCGCTTCAATGAGCGCCCTGAGCGGCTTCTGAAAGCCACTGATCAAGGACCAACAGAACGCGTGGTTGGATACCATGAAAACCATGGGGCTACGGTCAGTCCTTGCCCGCAATCGTCCTTGGCGACGTTCGTGAAGGTGATGCATGCAATCTGCTGACTGCGCTTTGGAAGATGTCTTTGTGGCGCTCAATCAGGAACCGCAACGCCTTGACTAGCGAGTACGTCTTGCCCGCGCCGGCACCAGCCTCCAGGCGAAAGTTATGTCCCGCTTCAAGACAGGCATACATGGTTTCCAGCGCGCGCCGGCTCGCGGTTTCCGCCGGTGACTCAATCTCAGGCATGGCCGCCATCTTCTCCACTGGAGCGACGGCTGCCTCCACGACCAACGTCAGTGCCGGGTCGGGGGCGACAACGCCGCGAGCCAACCAGCGGACGCCTTCCACAATGTAAGCAGGTGCGAGCCACTCCGTCTCAGCGCGATCGCATGCTTCAATGCAGACTCCGATTTCTTCCATTCTTCCGCCTTGCTCCGCGCCTCCAGTTCAAGCCCATTAGGGGTCTTCTCTGTCAGGCCGAACAGCTTCGGGTTCGCGAGGATGAACGCATCTTCGAAGGTCCGCCCAGGGATCACCCTCTTCTCCAGCGCGTTGATAGGCTATGCGATTTCCGTTGAGTACCTTTCCGGCGTCCTTTTTGGCAAGCAAGCCCGCCAACGTAAAAGGATCGTCCTCGAGTACCACGCCTTCAAACAGGCGTTGCTGGGTATGTGCCCAGATGAACCGCACACGCCTTGCCGCCGGGTTTTCAGCGGCATCAAGGTCTGTGATGATCAGACTGCGGGATTCGAGAAACTTCAGCAGATCGAAGAACAGATGCGCGTATGCACCACCGACCTCCATTACCGTCACGTACTGACTCGACAGCTTCGGACTCTTGGGCTCAGCAGCTTCTAGCTTGGCAACGATGACAGGAAGCAACAAACGCTCGCTCAGTCCCTCGGCCAAAACCGCCTTGTCAGCGAAAGGTCACAGCGCGTCAACGTCATGTACTGATGAAGAAACTTTGTCCTCTGGCTGGATGTCCTTGAGCCCCTTGCGCAAGTCCTTGACCCTTGTTGTCCGAACTCCTTCCTGGGCGCCAGACGCGAGGAGCCCAAGTACCGAATGCTTTCGAATCCAGCCGCGTTGGCGATGTGCGATGAATGCGTGGAGACGACGAACTGAACCGGCCAGGGCCTCTTGTCCTGCGCACCGTCAACGAGTTGCTGCGCAATTTTGGCAAACTGGCGAATGAAGACCTCCTGCATTTGTGGATGCAAGTGCGCTTCAGGCTCCTCAATGAAAATCAGATCGCGCCCGGTTCGGTTGTCTCTGCGCAAAACGCTTTGTAGAAACCGGCCAGTTGCAGCAGGATGAAGATCAGGTTGCGTGCGCCGAGGCCGTTGTATGACTCGGGCAACGTGATGCCGCTGTAGCCGCGTAGCGGACCTTCGTGAAATTGGAGGCAACACCGGACATCAAGCAGGGTTTCGGTGTGGAGCTCCTGGCCCCCCAACCCCGGGTAGCCCGAGGTCTGAAGCGCAGGAATCAGGCTTTTTGAGTTGGCCTCCGAGGTTCTAATCAATCTGGATCTGGATATCCTGGACCGCGGTTTTCAGCGCATCGGCAATTTGCTTGTCAGCCGCATCGGCCGACGCTGAAGAAGCTGTCGCGAAAAGGCCCTCCACGGTCTTGGCCAGCGTCGGATTCTCGCGAAGTCCATCATCCCGAAGGCCCCGCTGCACATTGATGAACCCTGTCTTGACCAAGCCTCGCAGTGCGCTTGGTGGCAACTGACGGCGATTGTCGGGATCGTGGGATCTTCCGCCCATATCATCACGTTGAATTCGGCGGGAATCCGCTCACGCAACGCACGGAAGAACGCAATACGCGTTTCCGGGGTCAGCGCCTCTTTAGGCTGGCGTCGAAGCTCGCAAGCTGCCCGTCCTTGAGTTCATGAACCACCACCAGTGCATCGGCGCATGCTGGATCAGGTCGATCACGCGAGGGCCCAAGGGACCTAGCTGAGGCTGGGCGGGGTCGTAGGTGAACTTCAGCCGCAACTCAATGGTCGGGAAAAGCGCGCGCACGGCGTCTTCTTCGGCACCCTGATTCAACGCTTGCAGCGCTTCGCAAAAAGTGGTCGTAGCAGGCACTGGAAAAGTCCTCTAACAGGCCGTTGAAAAATGCTCATCGAACGCGCCAGGGTCATTAGTTTCGAAGAAACGGATCGCGCAAACTGGCCTGCGCAGCGATTGGAGCGGCCATTTCGGCCTGTTTGCAGGCCGTTTTGCCCGTTCCGGGCGCACGTATCCCATGGTTCACGCATGATGCGCACAACCGCCCGACTGCCCATGCGCACCAGGTTGTAGGTGGCAAAGCACAGCAGCGCCTGGCCCGCGGCGGCTGACCGATCATTTGGTCTTGGCCGAACCCGCCCTAGCGATCCAGCCAAAGGCCTCCTCGATTCACTTGCGCACTTTGAGGCTGGTTTTTGTAGCCCTCGTGGCGCTTGATGCGCCCATCGACTGCAGAGTGCTTGTCCTTGGCCGCCACGTGCGGCGTGACCAGAAGCCGGCGACAGCCCTTGATGAAGGCCTTGCTGTCATGGCCACTTTGTCGGCGCCGACCGTGGCCCGCTTTCGATTCCTGTTGCCCCGGCGTTTGAGCATCGCCAGCGCCGCCTCGCGCTCGGCGGTGCCACTGGCATGTGTGATCTCCACATCCACGATCAGACCGTTACGGTTCTCCGGCGAGGATGTGCCCCATGTGCTAGGCAGGACTTATCGCCCGCTCTTCTTGAAGGCAACCGGGCATCGGCATCGGTGGTGCTGGCATAGGTGCCGTTGCAGCGCTCCTGCCCTTTGAGTTCACCTCGGGGTTGCGTCGGGTGGCGTGCCACTTCGTCGTCTTTTGCGTTTGAAACTCTTGTGCGAGGCCCAGGCCTCAATCAGCGTGCCGTCACGCTGAAGTGTTCGTCGCTGGCAAGCCGGCCCCACTGAGCTGAAGCGACGCTCGAAGGCGCGCGCCAGGTCTTCGTTGAAGAGGCGTTCGCGGTTGGCGCTGAAGGTGGAGTGGTCCCAAACTTTGTCCTCGATGTTCCAGGCCGACGAACCAGCGGTACAGCAGGTTGTAGTTGACCGCCTCGAACCGGCTGGCGTTCGCTGCGGATGGAGAACGGGTTTCGCAGCAGCAAGGCCTTGAGCAGCATCTCGGCGGCACCGGCCACGTTGGCCACGGCAGGCGGCCACCGCTTCGGGAACTCCTTTGTTCATGCTCGCCAGCAGCGCATCCACACGGCGCGCAACTTGCAGCGGGTGTGCCGCTGGCACTCTTTCTTCGAGGCTGATGTAGCTGAACATGCCCCCTGGAAGTCTTGGTTGCCTCTCTTTCTTGTCGCAGTTGTTGCAGGATGGCTTCAGATCGTAGCGGCCGACGCGGACGCTCGCAGGGGATTTTTCAACGGCCTGCTAACTGGAACGCAACGTTTCGTACCAGAAGGCCTCCGCATCACTTCCGAAAGAGTTTTCCACTGTTGTTTCGCCCGACGATGACAGTCACCGTTTGATCTTCAGGACAAGTTCAACGTCTGCCAGAAGACGGAAGTTCTTGATCTCGACTTGACTGATGCGCATGTGCCCCTTTTTGCGACGCGGAAATCTCCCACTCGTCGCGCTTTATTTACACATGCTCACATCTTAAAGGGCTACCTTGGTGATTGAACGACAAGCCTCAAGTCGGCCAAGTTACTGCCCGGCCCAAAGCGTTGAGTCTGGGCGATCCTTTCAACGCTACCTCGGTCGCGCCGCAAGCAGGCGCGCCGCGGGCGCCTTCACGCGGGTCTTGAACTTGGCCACCGCCGATAGTCGGGCGACGTCAGCCACGCTTCACCGTCGGGTGCGTCAATCTCGATCAGTAGATACCTGCGGCCGGCGCCTTGTCGGCGGCACAGGGACAATACCCAGGCCCGCTTCCGACACTCCACTTCTGCTGCACCCCACTCAGCATTTCGTCTCGGAAACGCTGCCAAAGCAAGGCCGTCTCAGGTGTCGGAAACCCGCCGGCATTGGTCAGGCCGCAGTTTCATCGCTGGCTAACCACTCCGCATACCAGAGACGGTGACGAAAACGGTGCCTGTGGTGCGGATTGCCGCCATGGCAGCTCCGGCGTGACGACAACCCTGCTTCGATGGTATGGACATCATAAGTTGGGAACGCCGGTTTCCACCGATGCCTTTTTCCACCTCCGGAAACGATCTCCGACGACCAGCCCGTTGTGACCCGGCGGGTCACTCAGCGCTTCGAGCGCCCAGACCAGGCGGTACGCAAACGCATCTTCAACGATGCGCATGTTCGCTGGGGCCGATGACATTCCGCCCGTGCCGACACCGGTATTCAGAAGATCACCCCAATCTGCCGGGCGCGTTCTTTTGTCGGGCACAAAAGGACCGGATAACGAGCAGCCGCGCAGGCAAGTTGAACAAGACGGCAGCAAGCTCCTCACCGTCGTCGCGCAATGCTGCACCGCGTCAGCAGTCGAGCAACTCACCCAACACGTCAGCATGCCGTCGATAGCCAGGCCGGCTTCAAGCCCCTTATGCATAGATTGCCCTTTTCTAACGTCAGGCATAGTGTGACTCAGATCACGTTCGCGCAGGCCTCCAGGATTTCCTTGTGCGCCTGTTGCTCGGATTCATCGTCCCTGCCCGTCTGGCGAACCAAAGCGACCCTTGCAACGCTTCGTCGAGAAAGGTGCGGCAAATCTTCGCCATCCGCGTCCGCTTCGACCAAGCCCAACACTGCGCGTCGAGCTTCTCGATCAAGTGCGTATAGGCTCTTCCTCGATCTTCTCCTCTTCCTCTTTCTTCTACCTCTTCGTCGCCATCTCCCGCGGCTCCAGAGATCGAGCAGCAGGTTCTCCTCAGATTGCGACTTCACGCTTCCCGTGAGCTCGACAGATACTCGATGGCGTCGGCACGTTTCAGCTTTACCTTCTCGCGCCAGTCGCTCGATGATTTCAACAATGATCTGGAAAACAAAGCCCACTTTGCAGCGGTAAAAACGCCTTGGCTGATTGAACGAGACTGCGCCATTGCATCAGGCGCCAAAATCAGCTTGTCCAAGATCACATGAACGACAGGCGCTTCGACATCAAACAAAGGCTCTGCCGGCGCGGCCTGCAACATTGGCAAACTCTTCGCCTGAAATAACCTTTCCTGATCGCACCAGGTACGGGACCACGAAAGCACCGCGGCGTTCAGGTTCAAACCCTGCGAAAGCGTCGGCGACGCCACGATCACCTTCAGCACACCCTTGGCAAGCAGCGCTTCGAGTTCGCGAAGGAAGGGGCTTGGCAGGCGACCATGGTGAACCGCAACGCCCAATTTAAGGCAAGTAACCGCAGGGTGTTGTTCGCCCAACCACTCTCGTCCAACTTCGAGCGCGCGTTGCACCAACGTTTCGTCTTCGAGCAAGGTCGGCAGGTAGCCGCGACGGTGCAGCTCGACAGCTGACTCTCCGTAGCCTTCGACCCAGTTGGCTTGCGTGGAGAAGATCAGTGTCCGCTTGCCTTGCTCAGCAAACCGCCATGCTGCGAACAATGTCAGATCCTTGGTCTTTCGAGGGTATGGCGTCCGGTCTGGCTTTCGCGGCGGAATCTGCTCAACGAATCGGGCTAGGAACGGGCCTTGCTGCTCAAGGTCATAGTTGAGTCTTGCTGCGTCGCCCTGCCAGACCAGCGTACCGAAACGCTGCCGAGTGGGCCGCCAGGATGATCGCACCGGCTCGCCTTCAACGTCACTGCGAATCCAGGCCGTCAGGTCTTCGAGCTGCTGGCCATCCGGAAGAATGGCAGACAGGCACACGATACGTCGCGTACCCGCATCCCCCCGGCGCAGCAGCTTCTGCACCAGAATCTCGTAGCGAATCTCTCGCTCGGTTGGGCCAATGAGATGGCCCTCATCGAGCACGACCAACCCGATGTCATCGATCAGCGACGCATCATTGCGCAACGCGAAGTCGAGTTTTTCCGGGGTGGCGATGATGATGTCCATCGATCGCAGGACGTCTTCATCGCCAGCTGACAAACCACTCGCGCCGTAGAGCGACGAGACCGAGAATCCAAGCGGTGAAAAAGTCTGGCGAAAGGTTCGCTCGGTCTGCGCCGAAAGCGCGCGCAGCGGCGTGACAATCAACACGCGCCTACCGCCCGCCAAGCACATCAGGGCGGCGATCTCTGCGATGCGCGTCTTCCCCGCGCTGGTTGGCAAGGCGACGACCAGGTCGTCGGACACATCAGTGGATCGCTTGGCTGCTTCGCGCTGTGATGGCCACAACTCCAGCTCGGCGCTCTTACGCGCGTACAGCGACGCGATGAAAAGCCGCCGCAACTCGGCGTACCGCTCCTCACCGCCCTCAGGCGGATCGCTCGGAAGCGTCTCGTGCAAGGAGTGCGCCCACAGATCGTCGAGCATGTTCCGGCACAGCCGGACAATCCACCACAGCGACACTGAGGCAGCAGCGTCTGCAAGGTCGAGGGCTGTGTCCAGCAGTTCCTTTGCGGTGTCCAGCAACGACACCTCGCCGGTTTGAAGGGCAAAGTCGAAAAACGCCAGGGCGCGACAAACCACGGTGTTGAGGACGATCGAAATTGCCTCATCGGAATCGATCTCCCCATCCTCCAGCAAAGCGGAGACGTTGGCATCGCCGTTGTCTTCATCCAGCAGTTGGGATTTGACATACGTCCGGAGGCGATCCAGGTCGCGCAGGATCAGCAGGATCAATGCAGCTTCAGCCGCGTTGGCATTGAGATCGGAAACTTGCTGCTCGCCGAACAGCGAGTAGGCGATCGCGGAATAGCCCGCCAGATGGTAGGCAGCGCCCGCAATCGTGCGGTAGAAGCCACGCTCCTCAGCCTCTGGGGCACCATTGCGAACCAGCGATTCAAAGGCATTGCCGGCGCGCTCGAACGCACGCTGACAAAGAGCCGATGTGCCGTCGAGCTCGCGCAGTGACAGCGCCGCGCGCAAGATCGAAAAGCCGTGCTCTGCCAGATCGATGTCAATCTGCTCGCCGAGTGGCGGTGCATCCTCCGGCAGCACCCCCGATTGACGCATGATCGACCATGCCGCGCCGCGGTCCAGCAGCCGCCCCCAAACACCATCTTGCGTCGCCTTTGTCAGGAAGGCCTGCAGTTCATCACTTGTTTCCAAGATTCATCGCCTCCTCGTAGACTTCGGCAATGAACGCTTGGTGGTCTTCGATGTGAAGGCTGACGACGTGCTGGTTGCGGTCATCGTCGGCCTCCTCCAGATTCTTCTGGAGCTTCGCAGCCGGCGCGTTGCCGGACACGGTGAACAGCATGTGGTCGATGCGATTGGCGCGCAGAGCTTTCAGCCCGACCTCGTCGCGGATCGTCCGGCCGAGTTCGACATCATCTTTGTCGGCGCTTTCGAGGAGCCGATTCGCGATGAACAGCAAGGAATCCGGCGTGCAGCGGCCGCCGTACCGGTTCAGGGCTTCACGCGCTTCGGCAATCGTCACGTTGCCAAGGTTCGCGCGGCTTTTCGACTCGCCCTTTAGCAGCCAAAGCTTCTCATCGGGGTCGTAGCCCACGCCGATGAAATCGTCGCCGCGCATTGCGACCTCCCGCCCATCTTTGAATCGCATCCGCCGAACGGGAACACGAAAGCCCATGTCCTCCTCAACCAGTTCAGAGGCCAGGATTTCGCCGAGATCTCCGGAGCGTGCGCGCTTCGACTGAGGCAGCAGTGCCCTCAGAATTTCGGAGGCGCCATCGTAGCCAAGGCGGGCGACATCGTCAGCGATCCGGTCAGCCTGGTCGTAGTGCGTCCTAACGGCTTCGCCCAGTTGCGTAAGAACATCTGCACGGCCGCCATCTTTCTCCGAGTATGTTCAGGACGTTTTCTTCTTGCTTTTGTCCTTGGTGCCAGCACACCAGCGGCATGGACAATGCCATGTCTCCTCCTCCGTTTTTTGTGAGTTCCGGTCGGGCTGGCTGCCCATCGGCCCGCTCCGCTTAACTTCTCGTCCGTCATCCCGTCGCCTGCGCAGGCAGTTCAATTTCATATGCCTGGGCGATTCGGGCTACCAATTCGGCAACAGCAACGTTGCCAAGCTGCAGCGCTTTCGGGTCAATGGAGGGGTCGGCCGCGACGGCAACAAGGAAACGCGTCATGTCGTCGCCGATCTTCTTGTCGAGCGGAATTCGTGTGGCCGGCGCCAGCAGTTGCGAAAGTCGCAGCACGTCGTTGAGGTGCTTGCGCACGTCCTTCGCATCCACCTTGGCGCCCAGCTCCTTCCGCGCAGTCAATTCCAGCCACGCGATGCCCTTGAGCGGGATCAGGCGGTCTTCGCCGACCCAGGGCAGGCCATCGACTTCGCGGCGGCCCGCCATGATGAAGGCGTAGTAGGTCTCGTCCAGCAAAATGGCTGACAAGCTGGACACGGCTTCGTCCAGTGGTATCGGTGTCAGCTGACTGCCTTCGGCCGGTTGCAATCCGTCGGGAGCTCGCGCAAACAATTCGACCATCGCCGGGTAGCGATCATCAGCGGGCTTCTGGAACCGGTAAAAGATGGGTTTTCCGGTGTCGCTGGCCTGGCGAATTTCGTAGCCGCCGTCCTCGACGAATTTCCAGAAGGCCTCACCAAACGCCGGCGTCAGGGCTTCCACATGCAGGACGACGTCCAGATCTTTGGTGGCGCGGAACTCCAGCCCCGCCTCTTCCATCGTCAGGCTCGCGGCTGTGCCGCCAATCAGGACGTACTGATCGACGTATGCCGCGAAACGCTCCTGGAAAATTTCCAACCCTCTCACCATGGAAGTTGTCCTTTCAGTTCGTCCAGTGCGAGCTGGATTCGGTCATCGGCGTTCTCCTGCAGGCTGAGCGTCAGCGAGAGCGGGTCCACCGTGTTGGCGTCTGGCACCAACGCCGGGCTGTAGCTCCACAGCTGCCATTCTTGGGCGCCCGCTTCGGGCTCAGGCAACTCACGAACGCCGGCATCCGTCGCAGCCTTCCAGTCGGCGGCGGTCAACGCATACACCGGCCATTTCGGCTCGGTCAACATGGAATAGCGCGCGAGCGCGCTCAGACCCGCGAGGCGGCTGAGTCGGTGTGCTGCGACCCCGTGGGCTGCCACCCAGACTGTGCGCCTTACCGGCGTTCGCAGTACGGGCTTCGCACGCTCCCAGACCTGCTCTGGTGGGAGATCCATTCGCAGCCAGCGCGAGCGGCCGACCGTGTGCACGGCAGCCAGCCCGACCGCAGTCAGCTCCTTGACCGCGCGCGACAGTGTCATGGGCGTGTAGCCCAGCGCGGCCGCGGCCCTGGAAGGCTGCCAATCGGGCTGCCACGGCTGACGCAGCAAAGCGGTGATCAGCATGGCTTGTGCGGATGGGCTCAGCGCCGCTTCCGTGACCGGAGTGCGCTGCCGAAAATACTCACGCAGGTCCAGCCCCAGATCCGGCAGATAGAGTTGGTTGCCCGGCACGATGAACGGGACCTTT
Organism: Burkholderiaceae bacterium; assembly: GCA_041396525.1. Classification (GTDB taxonomy): domain Bacteria; phylum Pseudomonadota; class Gammaproteobacteria; order Burkholderiales; family Burkholderiaceae_C; genus Hydrogenophaga. The sequence continues at coordinate 427,175 of JAWKYI010000003.1, read as the reverse complement.
TGCTCGATCAAGCGCCGACGCTCATAGGATGCCAGGACATCGGTGACGTAGACCGCTGGCTGACCGGCCAAGGCCTTGACCTTGTCCAGCCATGTGCGGACGTCGCTGAGGGATTGCTTGGCCTCTCCGCGCCCGATCGCCAACACAACGGGTTGCCCCAGCAGCTCTAGCTCGCTGAACTGGAAGACGTCGCGAAGGAAGTACGGTAGTTCGTTTGCACGCGCCCACGGCTTCACGCCTGACGCATCAATGCCCAGAACCTCTTGGAGGTAGTGCAGAACGGCGGTGACGAGGATCGGCAAGGTTCACTCTAGATAACTTTATTTTTGCACGATAACACATTAGTTGTTATCGTGCAAAACGAGGTTATCATGACGCTGTCGACTGTTACCCGGCGCTACGCCGAGCCGTCCCACGAAGGAGCCCAACATGATTGGAACAAGGACTCGCTATTCTCTTGCTCAGTTCTTGGAGCTCCAGGAGCCCATGATGTCCGTCGTGCTGCTCAGCAAGTACGGCGTGCAACACCTGTCGTTTTCGCGAGACCAGTTGCTGTATGGGCTCTTGAGCACGATACGCGGGCTTGACGAACGCCCCCTGATGCTCGTGCTGGCCGAAGTCGTAGCTACCAAGGGTGACCTGCGAGCAAGAGTGAGTCCGAAGCACCGATTCGACGAGCGTCTGCACGACCTAACGCAATGCCTGCTCCTGGACGGCTATATTGTGGAAGACGCGAAGCTCGTGCAGGTTGACCCGTCGATTGCAGATGCGGCCCCGTTGGAAGACGACCTGATCATGGCGCTGCAGAGCTCGGGAGTACCGCGCGCGCAGGAGATCATCGCAAAGATCGGTGATTCGGCCCATTCCTTTCGCGCGATCCCGCCCGACTACAACGCGGCACTCGTGAACGCCCGTGTCGCACTGGAGACGCTAGCGGCGGACGTTGCCGCCGACGTGGCTTCACACGCGCAAGTTCCCACGTCCTACAACCCGTCGAAATGGGGCGAAGTGCTGGCGTTCTTGCGTACGAGCGGCGAGGTCACGCTCGAAGAAGAAAAGGGCTTGGCAGGTGTATTCGGATTTCTGAGTCCGGGCGCCCATCGCCCGGTAGGTATTCCAAATGATCAGATGACCCGCCTTGGCCGCTCCTTCGCGCTCAACATGTGCTGGTTCCTACTAAAGAACCATCTCGCATCCAAATGACGCTGTGTGCTTGAAGCACCGGCCGCGCGATCAGCGCCTCATTGTTACTTGCATTCCCGCATATTCGCCAATAGTGTGATCTTTACTGTGCAGTGAACATTACCCTTCGCGTCTCGGCGTCCCGCCGCCGGGCTCGCGGGCTGCGCCCCGGGCTTCGTGCCGAATCCCGGCCATCCGGCTTTGATCCCTGACGTCTCCGCGGCGTGGCCGCTGCGCGCTCCGCTTTCCGGGCGTGTCGTGGTGTACGGGGGTGGCGGTCTTGCTGTGCCCTTTCAACCTACCACGCCGTTCTCGCCGTCAAGGGCTGCGCGTGCCTTGCACGCTGGCATCCTGGCGGCCGTCTCTGGCTACGCCTCCGACCCTTGACCGCTTGCGCTGCGGCGTGGGTGGCCGGTTCCGGGCAATCCCGCCCGATTCCGAACCGGAGCCGATCATGTCGCAGCTGTCTTCCCTGTCGTTCAAGTCTTCCACCGATTCCTCCCTGCTCGTTCGCGATGTCGCGGGCAGCTACCGTCCTGCCGAGCCGGCTGAGGTGCTGCAGGCCGCGCTGCGGGTGCTAGCGGGCCAATTGCGCGGCACCGAGATGCTGTCTTCTCCTCAGGCGGTGCGCGACTTCCTGCGCATCAAGCTGGGCACGCTGGAGCACGAGGTGTTCGCGGTGATCCATCTGGACGCCCAACACCGAGTGATCGAGTACGTAGAGATGTTCCGCGGCACCGTGACCCAGACATCGGTCTATCCGCGCGAGGTGGTCAAGGAGGCTCTGGCCCACAACACAGCGGCCATCGTCCTCGTCCACAACCACCCGTCGGGCGTGGCCGAGCCCTCGCGGGCCGATGAGCATCTGACGCAGACCCTCAAGAGCGCGCTGTCGCTGGTGGACGTGCGGGTTATCGATCACCTGATCGTGGCCGGGCCAACGATCCTGTCCTTCGCCGAGCGTGGGCTGATCTGAGCCCGCGCAACCGGGGGCCGCCGAGGCTCCCGGTTTTCGTTGCACTTCCTTATGCCAGCTACGCTGGAGAACGCTCGAATGGGTTGAACACGCGAATCATCCGAACGACGATCGAACGCTGTTCCCGTCACCCACCCTGACGCGAGGTTTCGGAGCGAATGCGCGTCATCAACCCACCTCCCAATCCTATGAACCACCAAGGTATCAGTGAAATCTCCTTTGAAGAAACCTACAGCGTGCCGCCGGAGCAAACAGCCAGGGCGCTGTTTTCCAGGCTCCCGCATGGCAGCGACTATGCGCAGAAACTGATCGAATGCCTGGCGACCGGGTATCTGGTCGCCGTGGTGGAGTCCATCTGCATCCGCGAGATGCAACGGCACGTGGATGCTGTCTCGGAGGTCGTGGTGGGTCGGACGATTGAGCTGGAGCACAAAGGACCAATCCCTCCAGGATCAACCCTGAAGCTGCGAGGATGGGTTGAACGGCTGGGGGAGCGAAGCGCGAAGTTCCGCGTCCAGGCGTCCGACGACCACGAGCTGGTTTGCGACGGCTGCGTCATTCTGGTGGTGGCGCCGCGAACCTCGATGGAATCGCGCATCGCCGAAAAGGTGGTAGCGCTCGGAACGAAATCCGACGGAGATCTGATTGAGGACGCGCGCGACAGGCGTGTCTCGCTGGATTCGTTGAGCCACCTGGAACCGCAGACTCCCTGAACGCGCCCGGCCGCTACGTGGTATCAGGGAAGTGGGAGTGGGCTGGCTTGCTGTCGCACCCAGCGTGCCACGCCGTTCTCGCCGTCAAGGTCGGCGCGCATCTCCGCTGCGCTGGCGGCCTCGGCGGCCGTCTTCGAACCTTGACCGCTGCGCTGCGCCGTGACCCGGAGGCTGCGGGCAATCCCGCCCGGCATTCCTTCTGGAGTTCACCATGAACGCACTCATCACCGACGAGCAGCGCGTGCTGCTGCTGGCCAATGGCCGCGAATCACGTTGCAGAACACTGACTTCAACCCAGCGCCTGTGGTCAAGCTGTTCACACCTGACGCCGGCGCAACCTGGCTGCTGACCGAGATCGACCCGGACGACCATGACCATGCTTTCGGGCTGTGCGATCTGGGACTCAGGAGCACCCGAGCTTGGCTGGGTCAGCCTTCAGGAACTGTCCACCGTGCGCGGTCGGCTCAGGTTGCCGGTGGAGCGCGACCTGCACTTTCGCGCCGAGAAGCGCCTGAGCGCCTACGCGCGGGACGCACGGCAGGCCGGACGCCTCGTCGTCTGACCAGCCACCAGGGCGTCGCGGACGCCCTGGTTTTCAGGGTTTCAGCAGATCCGGCAGGCAGTCGGCGAACGCCGGCTGGATCTTGCTCATCGGCTTGACAATGGATTCGTCGCCTGTGAGCACTGCCATCGTCATGCCGGTCATGGTGCTCAGGCCATTGGAGTTGCGCAGCACCTGCAGGGCCAGGTGCACGTGGAAACCATCGGCGCTGCGTCGCACCGGGTGGATGCCGCCGTGCACGAAGGAGTTCATGGCGTTCCAGGACGTCCTTGAACTGGGTCAGCATCAGGTGGGCCGCGGCAGGCACGCTCTGCCCGACCCGCTTGCCGATCTGCTCGATCATTTCCTTTGCGCTGGGCAGGTTCTTGGCTGCCTGTTCGGCTTCGAGCGTGAGCGGGGCCGACAGCTTGTCGATGGCGGCATCGCTGGCCGCATAGATGAGCCACATCGAGCGGGTCAGGGCTTCGAACTGCAGCCGCATCAAGCTGACCGCCGAGGTCGGCAGTCCCAGCGCCATCAAGGCACGCAAGGCGGTCCCGTGCTCCATGGCCACCAGACACATGCCCAGAGCGGCCTCGCCACGCGCAGACCCGTCGAACTCGATATCGTCGAGCAGCTTGCTCAGCCGTTCGTGCAAAGCATCCGAGCGCAGCAGCATCTGTTCCAGGGGATCAGGGTAGTTCTGGTCTTTCTCGGTCATGTCGTCATCGTAGACCGCTCCGTGCAACCGGGCGTCGCCGGCCCTGTCGATATGGCCGGCCGCGCTGTCATGCTGCGCACCGAGCCTCCGGTCCCTGCAATCCCGCGGTCTCATCCCTGACGGGCTTCCATCGTTCCCTTCCCTCCGGTCGGCTAACGCCTTCGGCCCGGCCTCGCTTCCGGGCCTGCGCGCTGCGCTTGCGTGGGGTCGGCGCCATCGGCGGCCAAGGGCCACTGGCGCCCTCTTCCCTCGTCCATCACCACTTGCGCGACCGTAGCCCGCCGCCCGGTGCCGTCAAGGCGCGCCAGACCGTGTCCTCGGCTGCGCCTGCGGGCCGCACCAACCCTGGCGCTTGCTTCCTTGACGGTACCGGGCGGCGCGCTCCTGTGGTCGCGGGCGATGAACTCAGGAAAGACGGTAGCGACAGGACCGGCCCAGGTCTTGCGCCGACCCCACCGGGAGACCTGAAGAGGGCTCCGAATCTAGGAATCCGGTGGGGGTTTTCAACAGCCAGCTTCATTTGGAGAAATGACCATGCAACTTGCCTCTCGCTTCGCACCGCGTTCGCCGATGCTGCTTTCCGAAAAACCGCTGTCGGATGACCAGATCCGCGCCGTGGCCCCGTCCAACTTTGCCGAGGCGCCGCACAGCAGCCGCTCGCAGCGCTACAGCTACATCCCCACCGCCACCGTGCTGCAGGAACTGCGCGGCGAGGGCTTCCAGCCCTTGATGGTGTGCCAGACCCGCGTGCGCCACGACGACCGGCGCGAATTCACCAAGCACATGATTCGGCTGCGCCAAGCCAGATCAACGGCCGCGAGGCCAACGAAATAATCTTGGCCAACTCGCACGACGGCACAAGCAGCTACCAGATGCTGGCGGGCATGTTCCGTTTCGTCTGCCAGAACGGACTCGTGTGCGGCGACACCGTGGCCTACGTGCGCGTGCCGCACAAGGGCGACGTGGCCGCCCAAGTGATCGAAGACGCCTACACCGTGCTGCAAGGCTTCGGGCAGGCGCAGGGGTCGCGCGAGGCCATGCAGGGCGTGGCGCTGGACGCTGGCGAATCCGAAGTGTTCGCGCGCGCCGCGCTGGCCCTTAAGTCCGACGACACCGAGAAGGCGCCGCCCGTCACCGAGTCGCAAATCCTGATGCCGCGCCGCCACGACGACGACCGGCGCGACCTGTGGAGCGTGTTCAACCGCACCCAGGAAAACCTGATCAAGGGCGGCTTGACGGGTCGCAGCGCCAACGGGCGCCGCCAGAGCACCCGCCCCGTGCAGGGCATCGACCAGAACCTGCGGCTGAACCGCGCCCTGGGGCGGCTGGCCGATGGCATGCGCCAGCTCAAGGACTGATCACGAATCCAGCGGCGCGCAGGGTCTGGCCCTGCCGCCACCCTCCCCTCACCACTCACCCCGTTTCACCTACCCCCTGACATCGCCACGCCGCCGCCTTCGATCAGGCGGCGGCGTGGCGGCGTGGCGGCGCGCAAGGGCTTGCGCGAGCGCTTCCTGCCAACGCGGTCGGCATCAGCGCATAAAATGCCAAGACAGCCGCGTCAGCGTGAACCTGCTGCCGGGTTAAACGACGTTTCTTGCTTCCCTTCTCTGATCGCAGACCGTGTCCATTCCTCCGGTCGGTGCGTAATCGGCAGTCATCGACCGTGCACAAAGGAATTTGGCATGTCTGATTCGACTTTCTTCGTCTCCGCTGCGGCCGTGCGCAATCTCAAGCACAGTGCACAGCACCGAGCTCGCGGTGTCTCGTCCTCCCACCTGAGCGAAGCCCTCGCGGCCGCGCTCGGCTTTAAGACGCACGCTGCGCTGCGCGCTGCCCTGGCCGATTGCGCCACCGTTGAGGTTCCCAAGCCCAGCAATGCGCGCATGGTGCGGCGGCTCCACGAGCTAGGCCACACCAGCATCGCACCAAGCCTGCGGCTGGTGCCAGAGTTTGAACATTCCTACACGCCGTTTCGCAACGACCCACTACGCAAGAAGCGGAGCGCGCGCTGGTGGGCCTGGCGCAATCTGATGGTCTCTGCCATCAACGCCGGGCTGGAGCAAGGCCTTTTCGGCCTGGAACCCACGGACAACTGGTGGCCCGGCGCCTCGCCGGAAAGCCAGCGCTGCCAGCAGCACGTTTATCGCTTCCTCGTCGATGGCCAACTGCCAGCCGTGGCCAACGTGGATGCGAAAGCCGGAGACGAGCTGTCCATTTGCGTCCTGCTCCATCCCCGCAAGTCCGATGTCCAGCCCGAGTGGTACCACGGCCTCAACACCGCCGATGCCATGGCCCACGGCTGGGTCGAGCGCCGCTTGGGCGCTTGGATCCAAGACGGCGGCGAGGCCTTTCATTGCAAGCGCGACCTCAAGCCGCGGCTGGTGGATCTGATCGTTGAGCCGGCAGGGTATTCGGACCAGGGCAGCTTCATCCTGTGACGTGGGTTGGGGCGTTCGACAGGTTCGGTTCCGGGCGTGTCGGCGCTCTGCGCCGCCAGGCTCTCGGGCTGCGCCCCGTGCCGGTCATAGCCGTCACGGCCCTCCGGCTTCGATCCTTCACGCCTGCGCGCTTCGCTTGCCTGAGCGGGCTTGAGACGTTCGCGCTCCGGCATCCGGCCCTCCGTCGCCTTGCCGTGCGAGCCGGGTGCTACGCCCTTGCTCGCTGCGCTGGGTTGCCTGGCATGCCGTCTTCCCTCACGCTGGCGGGCAGATCGCTGGGTGGTGTCACTGAACCGCAAGGTGTGGGCTACGTCCTGGTTGAACTTGGCAGGCGACGCGCAATGCGAGGCACCGGGTCGATGCTGCAGTGGCTTCTCGCATCGTTGCGACTCTGACCAATGGCGCAAGGGTGGTGGCCGCTGAAGTCTCACCGCAGACATGGTGAACGTGCTCGGCCATGAGGTCTTTCGGGACAGGTGCGTCCCAGGCGTCCCTGTCTCGTCGTGAATCCTGGCGGGGTCGCGGCTGCGCCTCGGGCTTGATGGCCGCAACCGTACGGCCCAAGAAATTTCCCCTCCGCTGCGCGGATTCCTCGCGAGGCAAATTTCCCGTGCCTACCGGTCCTCCACGCTGTTGCGGCCCTTCGCTGCGCTGCGGGGTGCGGCCCGCCCGTCCCCGCCTGACGGATCACAACAAGGACGCGATGGGCGCGACCTTGGCAACCCGAAAGGAAATCATCATGGCCAACATCGGCACCTTCAGCGCTCAGAACGACGGCTTCATCGGCACCGTTCGCACCCTAACGCTCAACGTCAAGGTCAAGTTCGTGCGCAACGACAAGGCAGCGAGAACGCCCCCGACTGACCGCATCCAGGCCGGCACCGGCTACGACATCGGCGCCGCCTGGAAGAAGGTCAGCCAGTCCGAACGCCCCTACCTCTCGGTGACGTTGGACGACCCCTCGTTCCCGGCGACCATCTACGCCCGCCTGATCGAGGAAGAGGATGGCTCGCACAACCTGATCTGGTCGCGCAGCAAGCCCACAGCCTGACGGCCACGCCGATCCCGCCGCTCCGGCGGGATCGATGCTGCAGGCTAGGCCTGCAGTCTCAGGCCGCGGTCGAACCCAGTTGGGCTTCGGTCGCGGCCATCAGGTCAGTCGCACCGCATTCCAGCGCTGCCGCGATCTTGAAGATGAGCGGCAGCGAGGGAATGCGCTCGCCCGCTCGATCTTGCCCATGTGCGAGCGCTCGATGCCCGCGCGGTGCGCCAGCGCTTCCTGGGCCATGCCCTGCTCCGAGCGCAGCGCACGCACCGCCGCGCCGAAGGCTTGCGCCAGTTCGGCATCGAAGGTGGTGGCACCGGCCGGACGGCCAGCCTGAATGGGGCGCTTCTGCATGGACAGAAGCGTCCTGTCGAGAGAGAATTAAAACCACGTTATCTTTAACTCATTCGCGATATGAATTGCCGCTGCTTTGGGGAATCTCCTCTTGGGTGTTTTCGTGTTTTTCCGCAAAACCTCTGAGCCACATGGACACATTCGAGCATTCACGTCATGCCGACCTTCTGCCTTCGTACAAGGGTGCTTTTCTGCAAAAGCGGCTCTGCGCCTTTACGGGCAGACACGAAAGCGGCTTTGCGATTCCGTGCTTTTGATGCAACGCGGGTTTTCACATTGCGCCACTCGCTCTGACCATGCCGGCTGAACCACTCATCACCGACGAGCAGCGAGCGCAGCTGCTGGCCAACGGTCATGCGCGCACCTCTGACGCACAGGCCGACCTGTGGCCCGTGGTGCGACTGTTCACACCGGACGCGCACGCGACCTGGCTGCTCGCCGCCCTGAACCCCGCGGACGGTGACACCGCCTGGGGCCTGTGCGACGTGGGCATCTGCATGCCCGAGCTGGGCACCATCAAGCTGTCGGACCTCTCAGCCATCGTCGGTCCCAACCGACTACCGGTGCGGCGCGACCTGCACTTTCACGCCGTGCGACCGATGTCGGAATACCTGCGACTGGCACAGGACAACGGCTCGATCACGGACCAGGCACTCCGCGCCGCCACACGTCAGACCCGGACGGTCTGAATGCCGCCAACACGCGTTCGCCGTCACCATTCAGACCCAAACGGTCATGACGAACGCGCTGCACCACGCCATGGTCAACCTTGCCACGATGGCATTGAGGCCACATGGCCGTCGCCTCGGGCGCGCTCACCATGAGCCCTGCCCCAACCGGATAGCTGACCGATGACCTGGTAGCCACGCCGGCCGATGTGACGTTCCCGCACAAGAACAGGGGTTCGCACCATGGCAGACCTTACCGACGGCCAGCCGCAGGCCGCCCAACCGCCGCCCTGGCACGCCAGCGCGTCCTACCTCTACGCGCTGCACCTCGACGGGCCGGAACTGGCCTGGGAGTACCTGCGACGCCACCCCGGCTACCGCTTGGCCTGGCACATGCGGGCCACGGACGCCGGCGCAGCGCGGCCCTGGGGCCTGCGCACACTGGAGGACCCGTCGCTGGACGCGTGAAGCGCTGCCCCACTGGCTCAACACCCGGGCTCGCGCGATCCGCGTGGTGCCCGACGACAACGATGAGTCCGATGACTCTCCCTTCGAGTTCTGGCGCCTGCCTGGCCGCAAGGCCTTGCAGCACGACGGCCAAGGCCTCGTGCTTGTCACACGCTGGCCAGGCCGCTGCGCACGCATTGTCCTGGCGACCGAGCTGCAAGACGGCATGTCGCACGCCTTTGCCATGCGCGCCTGTCGAGAGCCACACTCGCGCTACCGCGACATGGCGACCGATCTGGATCGGCTGGCCGCCGCCAGCCAATGCGAGCCCTTGGCCGTAGCGCGTCCACGGCCCCGCACCGAAGCCCTTCAGGCGTTGCACACCCTGCAGGCCCTGGATGCGGCGTAGGCAGGCGCCTCGCTGCGCGAGATCGCCGAGGTCCTGTTCGGCTCGACGGAGGTCGCAGCCGACTGGCACGCCGACAGCGCCTTGCGCGCCCGCGTGCGCCGCCTAGTGCAGCGTGGAAGAGCGTTGATCGGTGGCGGGTATCGCGCGTTGGCAGGCCTCGATTCGGAGCGCACAGCCCAGCAGGGACGAAACCGCCCCACCCCAGATCGTCCCTGAGCAGAACGCCCGCGTTTCCTGAGACTGCCTCCACCCGGCTGCAACCCTGCAGGCCGGGCCTTCCTGACCGATGGAGGCGCCTCTCATGCGACCCGCTCCCTGCGGCCTGCCGCCGCACCCGCTCACCTACCGCAAGGCGCCGCGCTGGTGGCTGCCAAGCCACAGCCGCCGCGCTACCTCACCAACGACGAGGCCGCCGACTACCTGCGTCTGTCCCCGCGCACCCTGGAAAAGCAGCGGGTCATCGGCGGCGGCCCGCGTTTCCGGTAGAATTCGGCCGGCGCGTCATGTACGCCGTCACCGACCTCGACACCTGGGCCGACCAGCGCAGCTTCGAAGCGACGTCCGACCCCGAGTACGCCGAGCACCACTCGGCCGACAGCCGTGCGCGCTGAGGGCGCTGCGCGCCACTTCGTCGCCTGTTGCCGATGTCTCTATCCTCGCCACAGCGGCCGACCGAGCAACTCGACCTGTTCCGCGCGCTGCCGAGCGACATGGCGCCGCGCGACAGCCAGGACCTGATGGCCTACCCCTTCTTCTCGTTGGCCAAGTCGCGGCGCACCAAGCCCATCGACCTTCGCAGCGGCAACGTCGCTATCCGGGTGGAAGGCACGCAGGAACACGGCATCGCCACCATCTGGGATGCCGACATCCTCATCTGGGCCGCCAGCCAGATCGTGGAGGCGCGCGATGCGGGCATCACCACCTCGCGGCTCATGCGCGCACGGCCCTACGAGATCCTGCGCTTCATCGGGCGCGGTGTGTCATTGCGCGACTACCAGCGCCTCAAGGCCGCGCTGGATCGCCTGCAGTCCACCACCGTGGCCACATCCATCCGCGAGACCACCGGCCGGCGCCTGCACCGCTTTTCCTGGATCAACGAGTGGAAGGAACTGGCCGACGCCCGCGGCGCGCCGCTGGGCATCGAGTTGATCCTACCGGACTGGTTCTATGCGGGTGTGCTGGACGCCGCGCTGGTGCTCACCATCGACCCGGCCTACTTCGACCTCACCGGCGGCATCGAGCGCTGGCTCTACCGCCTGGTGCGCAAGCACGGCGGGCATCAGCCCGGCGGCTGGCAGTTCGACTTCAAGCACCTGCACCGCAAGTCCGGCAGCACCGCCAAGCCGCACGACTTTGCCTGCGACCTGCGCGCCCTGGTGGCGCGGCAGTCCATGCCCGGCTACCGCCTGGGCATCGTGCGCATGCCGGGCACGGGTGCCGAGGTGCTGACCTTCCGGCCGGTGTCACCCACGGCACGGGGATAAGCGGTTTATGGCCTGTGGACGGGCTCGTGCCATCGGGCGTGTCCCGCCTCGTGCTATCCGGCGTGCATCCATCGTGCCATCAGGCGTGCCGATCGGCCGCCAGCCCAATGGCGGCGCGGGTTGTCGTTTGCCGTAACGTACCTAACAAAATCCATCTAACTGGTGGTGAGAGCGCGCTGTTTCGGTGGACAAGTGCCAAACGGCACGCAGCTGTCGCCATGCTTCGAGCAGAAGGGACCACGCCGTGATCCTCGCCCTGCTCAACCAGAAAGGCGGCGTGGGCAAGACCACGCTGGCCACCCACATCGCGGGCGAACTCGCGCTGCGCGGTCAGCAGGTGGTGCTGCTCGATGCCGATCCGCAAGGCTCGGCACTGGACTGGACCCAGCGCCGCAGCCAGCAGGGCCTGCCCCGGCTTTTCAGCGCCGTCGGCCTGGCCCGCGAAACCCTGCACCAGGAGGCGCCGGAACTCGCCCGCCGGGTCGATCACGTCGTCATCGACGGTCCCCCGCGCATCGCGGCGCTGGCGCGCTCCGCGTTGCTGGCGGCCGACCGCGTGGTCATCCCGGTGCAGCCCAGCCCCTACGACCTGTGGGCCAGCGCCGAGATGGTGGCGCTGATCCGGGAAGCCCAGGTCTTCCGCCCGGCGCTGCGCGCGACGTTTGTCATCAACCGGCGCGTCAGCACCACCGTGATCGGCCGCGAAGCGCGCCAGGCGCTGGCGGAACAGCCGCTACCCGCGCTGCGCTCGGAAGTGCACCAGCGCATCGTGTTCGCCGACAGCGTGGCCGCCGGCCGGCTGGCCTGCGAAACCGCACCCGACAGCGCGGCCGCGCGCGAGGTGGCCGCCCTGGTCGATGAACTGCTGCGGTGGCCGTCATGACGGCAGAACACCCACTGCGTGGCAAACGCATCGCCATCGGCGCACGCACGCCCGCCGCCCCTCAGGCCGAAGCCTGGGTGCGCCAGGGTGATGGCGAGGCGCTGCAGAAAGGCGATCTCTTCACGGCCCGCCTGACGCTGGACGTCACGCCCGCCATGCGCGCACGCATCAAGGTCTCGGCATTCACCCAGGGCACCACCGTGGCCGATCTGCTGCGCGCCTTGCTGGAGCGCGAATTCCCGGAATCCCGTCCAGAGACCTCCCCATGAACATGCACACCACGCCTGATGGCACGGTTGCGCCCAGCGCAGCACATTCGCCACTGCCGCGCCCTTTTCCTCTGCAACACAGCCCGACGTTCCCCCCACCACAGACCCGCGTCTCGCTGGCTTACGTCCACCAGCGCTTCAACCTCTATCTGCGCTTTGGGCAACCCGAACGTACCTTGCAACTCGACCACTGGCGGCGCTGCGCGATCTTCAAACCGTCGGCCGTTTTCTGCCGCGTGCGCTGGCAGGCCAACGACCACGGCACGACGCTGTGGCAGTTGATGGTGCTCCAGGCCGGCACGCCGCTGGACACCTTGCAGAACCTGCCTGGCGTACGCCCTGGCGCGCGCCTGTTGCTGAACGCCGAAGGCGAACTCAAGGTACGCGCCGTGCTGCAGCAGATCGACGCCATCGAGGCCCAGGGCATCGACGCCTGCACCGTCGCCGCCGCGTACTGGGGCACGCTGGGAAACCGTCTTGCGGTCTGGACTGCTGGGCCGTCGGCCACTCCGCTGCAACTGCCGGCATATGGTGCCGACCGCCACGCCGCAGCGCTGGCCACGAGGGGCGCGTCATGAGCCGCTCGCGTGCTTCCATCCTTGCACTCGGCTGCACAGCAGCCGTCGCATTGGCTGCACTCGCGTGGGCCTCGTTCGCCAAGCCCTTGCCGCGCCTGGTCTACAACCCATCTGACAGCGTGCCCGTGGGCTGGTACCGCGTCGATCCGATGCTGCAACAGCATTCGTCTGACACCATACCGGAGCCCGTACCGCTGCAGGTCGGCAGCATTGCGCTTGTCCGCCTTCCTGCTCACGCTGCTGCACTGCCCGCACAGCGCGGCTATCTGCCGCTGCAGGTGCCGTTGCTCAAACGCGTGGGCGCCGTCGCACCACAACGCGTGTGCATCATTGGCCAAGCCTTGCGCATCGACGGCCATACTGTGGCAACCACCTTGCGCGCGGATCGCTTGGGTCGCCCACTGCACGGCTGGCCGCAATGCCGCCGCTTGCGGGCTGACGAAGTGTTCCTGCTCAGCGCAACAAATCCGGCGTCTTTCGACAGTCGCTACTTCGGGCCGGTGCGCAGCGTTGATGTGATCGGCATCGCGCATCCCCTGTGGCTGGAGGCCCAGCCATGACGGCCGCGCGACGGCAGTCGCCGCAGCGCCTCACCGCGCCAGCCGGCCCGGTGGACGGCACAGGTGCACGGGAAAAGATGCAGGGCAAGATAAAAGGTCGCGGCACCTGGCCGCGTGGAAACCCTGTCTGCACGTGGGGGTCGCGCAGCACGCGCAAAGAGGCGGCAGCGTGCCGCGAAAGTGAGCAATGCCGTGTCAGCATCGGCGTAGCCGTGTGCTTCGCTCGCCGTACTGCGGTGGCACTGGATGGAGTCACCCGATGAGCAGTAACGGCGACGACCGCTTTCTCGTCCGCCCTGGCGCGCCGAAACAGCGCGGCGACGCCTTCATCAGCAAGGTGCTGCGCCAATCCAACAAGGCAGGAGCCAAACTCGACAAGGCGGCGGGCAAGGTCGGTCAGCGCCCCGGCTCGCGGCTGGGGCGCGGTCATGTCGCAGCCCGCTTCGCCGGAGCCTTGCTCACCCCCAATGCCAGGCGCGTGACGATCAAGGCACGGCTGGTCAATCTGGCCAAGGCCGGGCCGCGCTCGACCGTCTCGCACCTACGCTACATCGAGCGCGAAGGGGTCGATCACCAAGGCGGGCCGGGTCATGCCTATGGACCGACGACTGACACGGCGGACACGGCCGCTTTCGAGGAGCGCGGACGCGAGGATCGGCACCAGTTCCGCTTCATCGTCTCGCCGGAGGACGCCGAACAGCTCGACGATCTGCGCACCTACACCCGTCACCTGATGGCGCGCATGGAGGCCGACCTGGGCACGCGGCTGGACTGGGTGGCGGTGGATCACTGGAACACCGACAACCCGCACACGCACGTCGTCCTGCGCGGCAAGGACGACACCGGCAAAGACCTCGTTATCTCCCGCGATTACATCGCCGTGGGGATGCGCCATCGGGCCGCCGAACTGGCCACCGAGTGGCTGGGTCCGCGCACTGAGCTGGAGATCCAGTGGGCGATGCAACGCGAAGTCGACCAGGAGCGATGGACGAGTTTGGATCGCACCTTGGAGCGCGAGGCCAAGGACGGCCTGTTGCTGCCGGAGACGCTGGCCGATCCCCGGTTGCAAAGTCAGCGGCAAATGCTGATCGGACGCCTGCAGCGCTTGCAGCGCATGGGTCTGGCGACCGAGCAGCAGCCAGGCGTGTGGGCCATTCATGCAGTGGCCGAGCCGACACTACGGGCCATGGGGGAGCGCGGCGACATCATCCGCACCATGCAGCGAGCCATGAGCGGCAAGCAGCGTGAGTTGGCCGTGTTCCAGCCTGGAGCGGATGGCCACACCATCGTAGGCCGCGTCGCCGCTAAAGGGCTGGCAGACGAACTGTACGACAAGGGCTATCTGGTCATCGACGGGACCGACGGCAAGGCGCACTACGTCGCTCTGCCACCGCGGTCGGGACTGGAGCAATACCCGACAGACGCCGTGGTGGAGGTGAAAGGTTCGCCCGACGTGCGCGCGGCCGACCGGAACATCGCCGCGCTGTCGGTGAATGGCATCTATCGCACCGACCATCACCTGGCGCTCGCCCAAGGTCAGGCCATGCCCAATCGCGACCCGCGCGAGGTGGTGGCCGCGCATGTGCGCCGGCTCGAAGCCCTGCGCCGTGCCGGCATCGTGGAGGGCGAGGCCGAAGGCGTTTGGCGCATACCCGGCGACCTGACCGAACAAGGCCGCCAATACGATGTCCAGCGCCTGGGCGGAGGTGTGGCGGTGGAACTGAAGGCGCACCTGCCCATCGAGCGGCAGACCCGCGTGATCGGCGCGACCTGGCTGGATCAGCAGTTGATCAGCGGTGGCAAGGGGCTGGGAGATGTGGGCTTTGGCGGGGAGGTGAAGGCCGCGCTGCAGCAACGGGTTGATTTTCTAACCGAACAGGGGCTGGCCGAGCGGCGGGGGCAGCGGGTGATCTTGGCGCGCAACCTGCTGGCAACGCTGCGCAGCCGGAATGTAGCGCATGCCGCGAAAGACTTGGCCGCCGAAACTGGCCTGGAGCACCGGCCCATGGCCGACGGCCAGCGCGTGGCGGGTATTTACCGCCGCAGCGTCATGCTGGCCAGCGGGCGCTACGCTATGCTCGATGACGGCATGGGGTTTCGCCTGGTGCCATGGAGTCCTGTCATCGAACAACGACTCGGTATGCCGATTTCTGCGCAGGTACATGACGGCCGCGTATCCTGGCAAATCCGACGGCAGCAGGGCTTGTCTGTTATCTGAAGCCGACAGCATATCGAGCACCCACTGCACAGATCCGTCTACAAGCCCTCTCGATGTTGACGACCGGAATGCGCCCGATGCTCATGCTGCGCAGCCCTACCTGTCTGGGGATCAGCACCTGGCCGGTAATCACGCCAGCGGCGGCGTTTCCCATGTAGGCCGCCTGCAGTTGGGACGGAGTGATGCCCGCATCGGCGCGGCCTCGCAGATCGCGTCGGCGGCGAGCGATTTGAGGCTGCGGTCAATGTGCTTGCCGAAACGGGTCATGCCCGTACCCCCGACGAAGACGGCGGCATGGAAAGCGCCTAGGGCTGGGTGGATGAGGAATTTGCGCGGCTGCGCCAGAGGCCGGTGATCCAGCCGCTCAAGCCATTGGGGGCTAGGAAAACCATTGCGAGCAGTGCGAAGCCGAAGATCATCCACGGGGCGGATTGCGACAGGCTCTCGGCCAAGTTGGGCGTGAGCACGATGAAGGCGGCTCCCAGGAAGGCGCCCCACAGGCTCCGCACCCCACCCACGAAGCTACCCACCAACAGGGACACTGAGAGCAGGAAGGGAAAGTTCTCGGGCGCCACGAACTGGCCCGCCACCACGCTCAGAGCACCGGCCAAGCCAGTGAACGACGCGCTGAGGCCGAACATCTGCGTGCGCAGAGCGGTGATGTCGAGCCCGCCCGCCGCCGCCGCGAGCGGTTGGTCGCGCGAGGCGTCCACAAGGCGGCCGAACTGCGAGCCGAGGATCCGCCGAGCCAGCAGGAAGGCGCACAGCGCGCAGGCAGCAACGCAGGCCATGATGGCCCAGTCCGCCCGGTCGGCCAGCGCCCCTGGGAACACAGGCTTTTCAAGGACGATCCCCGCCACGCCGCCGGTCAGCCACTCGATCTTCTTCCACTTGAGCGCCTGCGGCGTCACTACAGCCACCGCGAAGGTTGACAGTGCCAAGTAGAGCATAGGCAGCCGCAGCGCCGGGAAGCCGAAAAGAAACCCAGTCGCGAAGCACAGCACCATCGCCACCGGCACGCCCACGTAGAACGGCCAGCCCAGCTGGTGCGAGAGCACCGCCGCCGTATAGGCACCGATGGCGAAGAAGGCGCTGTGGCCGAGCGAGATCTGGCCCGTGTAGCCGGTGAGCAAGTTCAGGCCCATGATGGCAATGCCGTAGATCAACACTTGCGTCATCACGTACAACTGGTAGCTTTGCCAGCCAAAGGACCAGGCCAGCAGCGTGAGCCCGGCCGCCAAGGCCGCCCAGCGCAACCAGGCGGGTGATGCCGCCGGGCAGGTGGTGAGTGGGGTGTTCAGGCTGTTCATGCTCACACCCTCACCTGAACCGTCTTGCCGAAGATGCCGGCGGGCCGCAAGACCAGCATGGCGATGATCAGAAGCATGATGCAGGTCAGCTTCAGATCGTTGCCAACCACATATGCTCCCAGCAGGTTCTCCAGCACTCCGATGGCGAAGCCCCCGGCCACGGCACCCACGGGGCTGGCGATACCACCCAGCAACGCACCCGCCAGCGCGTAGATCAGCGGGCTCATCATCATCGACGGCTCCAGGAACACGATGGGCGCGGCCATCAGCCCTGCCACGGCACCGGCCACCGCCGCAAGGCCCCAGCCTACGGCCAGCACCTTGTTGGTGCTGATGCCCGATAGCTCTGCCGACGGCGCGTTCACCGCCACCGCGCGCATCGCCAAGCCGAAGCGGGTGAAGCGAAAGAACACGAACACCGCTGCCAGCTCGGCAAGGGTGAAGAGCAGAACGCCGACCTCATGGGCCGAGAGAAAGGGCTCGGCACGGCGGAGGACACCACCGAACGGCGTGGCGGACTCCCTGCATCTCATGTCCGAACAGCCAGCCAACCAGGCTGTTGAGGATGATGAGCAGCGCAATGCTGGCAGCAACGACCGAGAGCACCGGCTTGTGCCGCAGGGGCTGGAAAATGACCCGCTCCAGTGCGAGCCCGAGCAGGAAGGCACCCACGACAACGATGGCGAAGGCCACCCACCACGACACGCCAGCCTGAACCAGTGCCCAGTTCATGTAGGTAGAGAACATCGCCAATTCGCCCTGCGCGAAATTTATGGACGAAGTGCAACGGTAGATAAGCACGAGCGCGATGGCGAGGCTAGCGTAGATGCCGCCTGCCGCTAGGCCCGAGGCGATCTGGTGAAGGAATGCTTGCATGGTGAATCTCTGGTGGATTAGTGGCCGAGGTAGCTGCGGCGAACAGCATCGTCTTCGCGCAGTTCGGCAGCGGTGCCTTGCGCGGTAATGCGCCCGCTTTCGAGCACATAGGCCCTGTTGACCAAGTTAAGCGCGACTTGGGCGTTTTGCTCCACGATGAGCGCCGTGAGATGCTCGCTTTCCCGCAACTGATGCAGGAGTTCGTAGATTTCCTGCGTCACGCGCGGAGCGATGCCGAACGAAGGCTCGTCCAGCAGCAGCATCTTGGGGCGCATCATCAGCGCTCGGGCGATGGCCAGCATCTGCTGCTCGCCTCCGCTGAGCGTGCCCGCCGTCTGCTTGGCGCGGCTGGCCAGCTTGGGAAACAGCGTCTGCATCCGGGAGATGTCCTGCTCGATGCAGTCCTTGTCGCGGCGGTGGATTGCACCCACGCGCAGATTCTCCAGCACCGTCAGATCCGCGAAGGTGCCGCGACCTTCCGGTACGTGCGCGATGCCCAGCGAGGCGATCGCGGGCGCGGGCATGTCGATGATGTCCCGGCCCTCGAAGCGCAGTGCGCCCGTGGCCGTCACCTGCTGGTGGCTGATCGCGCGCAGGATGGAGGTCTTGCCCGCGCCGTTGGCGCCGAGCAGCGCCACCATCTCGCCTGCCTGAACTTGCAGATCGATTCCATGCACCACCGCCGTTCGGCCGTAGGCCACCGCAAGACCGCGGATTTCAAGTCGTTGGGTCACAGAACACCTCCCAGATAGGCGTCGATCACGGCGGCGTCATTGGCGATATCCTCGGGCGAGCCCTGGGCGAGCTTGCGACCAAAACTCAACACCGCGAGGTCGGAGCAGGTCTTCATCACGAAGCGCATGTTGTGCTCCACGACCACTATGGTCAGCTTCAATTCCTCATGCAGGCGCAGCAGCACCTCACGCAACTCGTCCACCTCGCCAGCGGTGAGGCCAGCGGCAGGTTCGTCGAGCAGCAGCAGCTTGGGCCGCGTCACCAGCGCCCGTGCGATTTCCACGCGGTGCTGGATACCCACCGGCAGTTCGGCCACGCCCCGGTCCGCATAAGCGGACAGCCGCAGCGTAGCCAGCGCCGCGTCGGCCGAGTGCGCGATCTCCTCCTCGGCCGCGCGGACGGCGGGCGAGCGCAGCGCGGCACCCAGCATGGAAACGGGCAGCCGCGCGGTGCGCGCCCACCATCACGTTCTCGCGTACCGGGAGCGACGGGTAGAGCGCCACGTTCTGGAAGGTGCGGCTGAGGCCCAGCCGGGCGACGCCGTGGCGCGGCAGGCGCGTCAGTTCGGTGCCGCCGAAGCGCACGCTGCCGCGCGTGGGCCGGTACAAGCCGCTAATGCAGTTGAAGCAGGTCGTCTTGCCGGCCCCGTTCGGCCCGATCAGGCCGAAGATGCTGCCCTCGGGTACGTCCATCGAGAAGGCGTCCAGCGCAACGACGCCGCCAAAGCGGATCGTCAGATCGCGTACGGAAAGAATGGGGTTCATCGCTGCGCTCGCCTCGTCAGGACGGCATCACCTTCCAACTAGTACCGTCGAACTGCTGGATGCGCATGTCCGGTATCGGGTGAGGTCGGGCGTCGCTGGTCTTGATGCGCAGGCCCGGCAACATCATGGGCAACTCCATGTCCAGTCTGAGCGACTGCCGCATGATGTTTTCGCGGGAGAGGTCTTTGCCACACTGCTTGAGCAACTGCACCACCGTTTGTCCAATAGAAGCACCGAGTACGGCAAGGTACTCCTTTGCCGCGCCTTTGTTGTATTTGTCTATGAAAGCATGCCAGGCCTGGAGCCCGGAGTCGTCCTTCCAGGTCGGATCGCCCGGATCCTTGAGGAACGCGGCGCTCATGACGCCCTTGACCTTGTCCAGCCCCACCGGAGTCAGCACCATGGGCACCGAAGACGCACTCGGGTTGATGTAGATCGTCGGCCGCCAGCCGATGTCATGGGCCTTGCGCAGCGACTGGAGGGTGGCTTTGGGCGAACCCCACGCCACCAGAACGTCCGCGCCCGAGGCCTGCATGGAGACGATCTGCGAGTCCACCGTCGGATCGGACACCTCGTGCGATTCTTCGCGCACGAGCGGCTTTCCGGCGGCGGCCAGAACCTCCTTCATGCCGCGCAGCACATCCTTGCCGGCATCGTCGTTCTGGTAGAACATGGCGATCTTCGCGTTCGGCCGCGTCCGCAGGATGTGCCTGGCCAGAATGCGCCCTTCGTCGGTGTACAGGGGCAGCCAGCCCATGCTCCAGGGGAACTTGGCCGCATCGTCCAACCACGTGGCGGCACCGGACGTAACAAAGAGCTGCGGTACTTTGGCGTTGTTGAGATAGCTGCGCGCCGCCAGCCCGGTGGACGAGCCTATCTGACCCGCAATGAAAGCCACCTGTTCACGCTCCACCAGGCGGCGCACTTGCTCCAGGGTTTTCGGCGGGCTGTAGCCATCGTCGGCCAGCACCAGCTTGAGCTTGCGCCCATTCACGCCACCCTCAGCGTTTACCAGATCAAACCATGCAGACATGGCCTTGCCGACGGCGCCGTAGCCTGCGGCCGGGCCGCTAAGCGGGAGGGTCGAGCCGATCTTGATCTCGCTGTCTGTTACGCCTTGGATGCCCGCGCCCTGCGCGCGGGTCAGACCAGAAACGCCCGCCAGCATGGCGCCGGAAAGCATGGTGATGAATTGTCTTTTCTGCATGATGTCTCCTGTTGTGGTTGGATGGGTCAGGTAAATTGATACGTCAGCGCGGCGCCATCCGAATGGCACCATCCACACGAATGGACTCGGCGTTCATGTAGCCGCAAGTAACGAGAAATTCGACGGCCTGCGCGAATTCACCGGGGTCACCCAACCGCTTGGGAAAGGGCACGCTGGCCGCCAGCGCCTGTTTGACGTTGTCTGGCAGGCTCAACAGCAACGGTGTACCGAAGATCCCCGGCATGATGGTGTTGATCCGAATCCCTTCGTCCATCATGTCGCGCGCGATTGGAAGGGTCATCCCCACGATTGCAGCCTTGCTGGCCGCATAGCTGGCCTGGCCGACCTGGCCGTCCTGCGCGGCGGCCGAAGCGGTGTTAACGATGGCGCCGCGGTCGCCATCGGCGAGCGGCGCGAGCGTCAACATACCCGCAGCTGACTTGGCGATGCAGCGGAAGGTGCCCACCAGGTTGATCTGAATGATGCGATTGAAACGATCTGCCGCGCATGGTCGGATTTCGCCGGTTTTCTTGTCGCGGCTGACAGTCTTGACGGCATCGGCAGTGCCGGCGCAGTTGACCAGAATGCGTTCCTGCCCTATCGCGGCGCGGGCCTTGGCGAAGGCTGCGTCCACCTGCTCCTCGGACATCACGTCCACATTGCAGTAAACGCCGCCAAGCTCGCTTGCCAAAGCCTGGCCGACGGCTTCGTTCATGTCGAAGATGGCGACTTTGACGCCGTGGCTCGCCAAGAGTCGGGCCGTGGCAGCTCCCAGACCGGAAGCCCCCCCGGTGATGACAGCAGAAATGTCGGAATTCAGTTTCATGGCTTTTCCTTGATAGAGGACAGACAGGCGTTAATGGCCAGTGAAATTGGGGGCACGCTTGCCCAAGAATGCCGCTTGCCCTTCCAGGTTGTCGGCCGAACGCAAAACGACGAAGAAATTGCGCTTCTCATGCTCCAGGCCCTGCGCGAGCGGAGTTTCAAAGCTGGCCAAGGCCGCGTCTTTCGCCAGAACCACGGCCAGTGGCGAATTGGCCGCAATCCGGCTGGCCATCGCCAACGCCGTCGGTAGGGCTTGGCCATCGGCCGTCACTTCGGCGACGATGCCGACGTCGCAGGCTTTGCGGGCGTCAATGAAATCGCCGGTCAGCAGCAGGGCCATCGCCTTGGACTTGCCGATGGCATGGATCAGGCGCTGGGTGCCACCGGCGCCGGGAATGGCACCCAGCTTGACTTCCGGCACGCCGAACTTGGCGGACTCGCCGGCGATCACGATGTCGCAGGCCAGCGCCAGTTCCGTGCCGCCGCCCAGCGCGACCTTTTCGACCGCCGCAATCACGGGCTTAGGAAATCTCCCCAGTTCCGAAAAGAAGTCCCAGCCCGTCGGTCCGCGATCACCCATCAGTGGCGCGGCGCGCAGCACCTCGAACGCCGTGATGTCAACTCCTGCGCAAAACACTCCCTCGGCACCGGTGATGACGACGGCTCGCACAGCATCGTCGTCGCGCAGTTGCGCAAGCTGTGCGCGCAGGCCATCGAATACCGCGCGGTTCAAGCTGTTCTTTGCACGGGGGCGGTTGATGGTCAACGTGACGATGGCGCCTTCGCGGCTAACGAGCACTTCGCTGGATTCGCTCATGTTGGTCACGCTCATGCCAGTCGCTCGATGATGGTTGTGTTGGCCGTGCCCGAGGCCTCGCAGATGGTT
Source organism: Burkholderiaceae bacterium (assembly GCA_041396525.1). Lineage (GTDB taxonomy): Bacteria > Pseudomonadota > Gammaproteobacteria > Burkholderiales > Burkholderiaceae_C > Hydrogenophaga. The sequence continues at coordinate 405,083 of JAWKYI010000003.1, read as the reverse complement.
TGCAGGCCATAGCGGCCGCCCCGGCGCTCCAGCTCGCACAGCAGGTCGGTGAGCATGCGCGCGCCGGTGGAACCCAGCGGATGGCCGATCGCCACCGAGCCGCCGTTGACGTTGAGGCGATCGTCCGGAATGCGGAATTCCTGCTGGAACATCAGCGGCACGCCGCCAAAGGCTTCGTTGACTTCAAACAGGTCAATGTCGGCCAGGCTCAGACCCGATTCCTTCAGCGCCTTGCGGGTGGCATCGAGAACAGCGGTGAACTGGATGACGGGGTCGGCTGCCGCCACGGCAGTGCTGACGAAGCGCGCACGCGGCGCCAGGCCATGCTGTTTGGCGTAGGCGCGGCTGGCGATCAGCAGCGCAGCGGCGCCATCGCTGATCTGCGACGAGTTGGCGGCCGTGGTGGCGCCGTCTGCGGCAAACACGGGCTTGAGCGTGGCCATCTTTTCGGGGTTGGGGTCCGCGCGCATGCCCTCATCGGCGGTGACGATCGGGCTGTCCGGGTCGGCCGGGTCCTCGTTCAGCCGCACCAGTTGGTCTTGGACGCGACCAGCCTGCGATGCCGCGATGGCGCGCCGATGGCTGCGCACGGCGAAAGCGTCCAGGGCCTCGCGCGTGAGGCCGAAGCGCTTGTTCATCAACTCCGACGAGACACCTTGCGGCAGCAGCGGGTTGTCCTGGTAGCGCGCCAGTTCGCGCGGGCTGTATTGCGAGCCCAGCGGCGCGCCTGGATTGAACGAAGGCGGCATGGGGGCCTGCGACATCGACTCCACCCCGGCACCGATAACCAGTTGGTAGGCACCGGCCTGGATGCCGTGCACGGCAAAGCTGACCGCTTGCTGGCCGGAGCCGCATTGCCGGTCAACCGTCACAGCCGGGACGGATTCGGGTAGTCCTGCTGCCAATACGGCATGACGTCCCAGGTTGCCGTGCTGCTGATCCCACTGCAGGACGCAACCAACGATCACATCGTCCAGATCTGCGGGGTTGACGCCGGAGCGCTCGACCAGTTGGCGTAGCGTCTCGCCCAGCAGATCGACGGGGTGCCATTTCTGCAGGCGCCCACCGCGCTTGCCCACGGGGGTGCGCAGAGCACCGACGATGACGGGTTCATGGTCATTCATGTTGTTCTCCTGTAGCAAAAGGTGGCTCACTCTGCGTAGCGGCCCGCATGCTCGGCGCGTATGCGCTTCTTGTCGAGCTTGCCGACGCTGGTCTTGGGGATGGCTTCGACGAACAGGACCTGATCGGGCAACTGCCACTTGGCGAAGGCGCTGGTTAGGTGTTCCTGCAGTTGTTCCTGGGTTGCCTGCTGGCCGGGCTTCAGCACCACCAGGGCCAGCGGCCTTTCCTGCCACTTCGCATGAGGAATGCCGACCACCGCGGCATCACGCACGGCGGAATGGCCCATTAGCAGGTTTTCCATGTCGATGGAAGAAATCCATTCGCCGCCGCTTTTGATCACGTCCTTGATGCGGTCAGTGACCTTGAGGTAGCCGTTCTCGTCCACCGTGCCGACATCGCCCGAGCGCCACCACCCGCCCTCCAGGAAGCGATCACCGGAATCGGGCATGTCGTGGTAGCTAGTCGTGATCCAGGGGCCGCGCAGGCAAATCTCTCCGGCCGACTGGCCGTCGTGCGGCAGGTCCTGGTCGTTGGCATTGAGGATGCGGATGTCCACGCCGGTCAGGACCAGGCCCTGCTTGCGCTTGAGATTCCACCGCTCGTCCTGGGTCAAGCGTTTACTCAACGTGGGCTTGAGACGGTTGACGGTCACCAGCGTCGTGGCTTCGGTGGCGCCGTAGGCGTGCACCACCTCAGCGCCCGTGAGGTCGTAGAAACCGATCATCATCGACAGCGGCGGCTCGGAGGCGCCAGACAGCATGCGCATGCGGCCAAAGTCCGGCTTGACCGGCATCGTCTCGATGTACTGCAGCATCGGTTGGAAGATGGCCGGCGCGCCATTGGTGATAGTCACACCCTCGGCGATCATGGCGTCAACCAGCGGCTTGGTGTCTTCGGCAGCGTAGCGGCCCAGCAACACGATCTTGTCGGCCAGCAGCGTGGCGGCCTGTGGTAGGCCCCAGCACTGCCCGTGGAACATGGGCGTGATGAGCATGACGCAGTCGTCCAGCGTCATGCCCAAATTAGTGGCCATGGCCGTGGAGTGCAAGTAGATGCCGCGGTGCGAGTAGTACACGCCCTTGGGCTTGCCTGTGGTGCCGGTGGTATAGCAGGCGCTGTAAGCCGAGGTTTCGTCAATCTCCGGGCCAGTCGATCTTCGTGTCGGCAGCGGCCATCAGGTCTTCATAGTGCAGCAGCGGCTTCAGCGTGGTCTTGATCTGGTCCAGCGGCTTGTCGGTCATGACGATCCAGCCCTTGATCTGGGGGAGTTCGCTGCAACGGATTCGGCGATCGGCAGCAAGGACTCGTCCACGCAGACGTAAGACACCTTGCTGTGGCCAACCACATAGCCCAAGTCCTCAGCGCCCAGGCGCAGGTTCATCTGCAGCATGACCGCGCCCAGGCCGGGGATGGACCAGTACAGCTCGAAGTGGCGCCGACTATTCCAGTCTAGGATGCCGACCCGGTCGCCCGGCTCGACGCCTAGTGCGCGCAGTGCATTGGCGCTGCGGCAGACGCGCGCGTAGCACTCGGCATAGGTGTAGCGATCCCAGCCGCCATCGGGTGTGCAGGTAGACGATCTCCTGGTCCCCGTGGGTGCGCGCGGCGTGCCGGATCAGCGTCGTAGTGTTGAGCTGGCGCTCGTTACCCGTGGTGGACGGGCATCCGCGAACGAGCTGGGTGGTAGCTGTCATTTCTTTGTCTCCTGAGTGGTTGCGTTGAGAGCCTGGAACCGTGGGGCCGGAGCCGCTTCGATGGCGCCGGAGGGGGTGGATTGGTAGATGCCCCTTGCCGCGTTGTGCGGATGCCGAACTGACTCGGCCAAGCTGAGCACAGGCGCAAAGCAGGCGTCGCTGCCTTCGAGCAATTCGCACCAGTGCGCCCGGGGCCTGCTGCGGATGAGGGCCACGATGCGTTCCTTCAGCGCTGGCCACTTCGCAGTTTCTGTACTGCTCGGCAGGTTGACGTCCGTCAGGCCCAGCTTTGACAGCAGCAGTGCGTGGAATGCGGGCTCTACCGCCGCGAGGCTGATGAAGCCGCCGTCGGCGCAGGCATACACGTCATAGAATGGCGAATCGTGAAACGGACTCGGCTGCGCGCCATCGATCTGCCCATTGGCGCGAATCCAGTGCACCAGCGTGCCCAGCATGGCCACGATGTCGACTATGGCCGCGTCCACGACCCTGCCTTGACCGGTGGCGCGCGAATCGACCAACGCGCAGGCGACGCCAAAGGCAAGGCCCAGCGCCCCCGCCGCGTCCCCGAGTACCGAGGGCGGCACGATAGGCACCTGCCCCCTCCGCGCAGACAGCGACAGCAAGCCAGTCAACGCGACATAGTTCAGGTCATGGCCAGCGGCCTGGGCGAGCGGGCCGTCCTGGCCCCAGCCCGTCATCCGGCCGTAGACCAACCGGGGGTTGCGCGCAGCGCATTCGGCGGGACCGAGGCCCAGCCGCTCCATCACACCTGGGCGATAGCCCTCGATCAAGGCGTCGGCCTGGGCGATCAGCGCCAGGGCGCGCGCCTTGCCGTCGGCCGACTTCAGGTCGATGACCTCGACCGTCTTGCCGCGGTGCAGCGGATTCTTCGCCGCTCCGCCCAGCAGCTGCGCTCCAGCAGCCTGCTCGGCCCGTGTCAGCACGATTACCTCGGCGCCCATGTCGGCCAGCATCATGGCGGCCAGCGGGCCCGGCCCGAGGCCCTCGAACTCCACCACGCGGATGCCGTTTAGCGGCGTCCGCAGCGTGTGCGGCGCGTTCACAACTTCCTCGCGATCAGTTCCTTCATGACCTCGTTCGCGCCGCCGTAGATCTTCTGCACGCGCGAGGCCGCGTACATGCGCGCGATCGGGTACTCGGCCATGAAGCCATAGCCGCCGAACAACTGCAAGCATTCGTCGGTCACACGGCACTGCTGTTCTGTGCACCACCACTTAGCCATGTACGCGACCTCGTCGTCGAGCGTTCCGTCCAGCAGCCGCTGCGTGCAGTCGTTGACGAAGGTGCGCACCACGTGGGCGATGGTGGCCAGCTCGGCCAGCTTGTGGCGCGTGGTCTGCATGTCGAACAACGGCGCGCCGAAGATCTTGCGCTCCTTTGTGTATTCGATGGTCAGCTCCAGGGCTCGGTCGATGACGGCCGCCGCTGGCACCGCGATGGACATCCGCTCGTAGGGCAGCTGGCTCATCAACTGCTTGAATCCATGGCCTTCGACGCCCCCAGCAACTGGTCAACCGGCACACGCACCTCGTCGAAGAAGAGTTCGGCCGTGTCCGACGCCGGCATGCCAATCTTTTCGAGTAGGCGGCCCACGCGAAACCGGGTAGGTTTTCGGTCTCCACCACGATCAGCGACAAGCCCCGGCTCCCCGCTTCGCCGGTGCGCGCAACCACGATCAGCAGGTTGCAGGTGAAGCCATTGGTGATGAAGGTCTTGGCGCCGTCGATCACGTAGTGGTCGCCATCGCGACGCGCGCGGGTGGCGATGGCCTTGAGATCCGTTCCACAGCTTGGCTCGGTCATCGCGATGCCGGCCAGCATCTCACCGTTGTTCAGCTTGGGCAGCCAGCGCTGCTTCTGTGCCTCGGTGCCGAAGTCCATGATGTAGTGCGAGGCGATGCTGTGCACCGTGACATTGTTGGGCATTTCGGCCTTGGTCAGCTCTGTCCTGCACCACCAGTTGGTAGGCGATGCTGGCACTGGCGCCGCCGTAAGCCTCGGGCATTTCGGGCAGCAGAAAACCCATTTCGCCGAAGGGCCGCCAGGTTTCGCGCGGGATGTAGCCCTGCTCGCGCCAGCCAGGCAACTTCGGCGCCATTTCGGCGGCGATATAGCGACGAACCTGGTCGCGAAAGGTCTCAATATCGCTGTCCATCCAGGGTTGGCGGTGCAGTTGCGGCAGCATGGAAGCGCTCCTCAGAAAGTTGGTACGGTGAAGGTTTGAAAACTTGGCCAGCAATGTGGCCCCGGGTCATGCCCGCACATCCACAAGGGGGCAGCGAAGCGTCGAATCTCTGCGTTCTCAGGCTGTCTAGGGCATATGGTCGGTATTTAGCCCGTGCGCGTCTTGCCCGCCAGTGCATGGCAAGTTGACTTTGCGTGTGCAAGGGAAAACCCGGCCGACTCGACCATGGCAATGGCGGAGCCGTGAGCAGTCATTTCCCGTGCATCGCTGGGCGACACCCCAAAGCGTTGTTTGAACGCGCGACAGAAGTGGCTGGTTGAGTTGAAGCCCCAGTGAAAGGCGATCGTCGAGACCTGCAGATGCCGGCAGGCCGGGTCGGCGAGTGACCGCCAGCACGCTTGCAATCGGCTTTCCAGGATGTGGCCGACCACCGTGGTATCGCCCTGCGCAAACAGCGCATGAAGGTAACGCAGTGAAATGCCGTGCGCCGCGGCGATGCGTGCCGGACTCAGGTCATCCTCTTGAAAATGCTGGGCGATGTAGGCCAGTGCTCGTTCGCGCAACGCGGCCATGGCCGTGAATCGAGTGGTGCTCTCCGGCTCTGGCAACGCGAGGTCCAGAAGCCCGATCACCATGCGGCATAGGGCGACGTGGGCAGAGGGCGGCACGGCGCCGATCTCCTTGGCCAACCCCATCAGGTGTTGGCTCAGCAGTGAGCCCACGCCTGTGTGGCTGTCAATTCGGCAGGCTGCGGGCGGCCGCTTGCGGCCCGGTAGATGCTCACGCATGAGCTGCCAGGGAATCATCAACGACACGCTGTGGGTTCGTTCCAGCACCTCATAGGCTTGCCGCTGATCGGTACGCCAGAGGAACATGTCGCCCTCGCAGATTGGCGCGTCCCAATGCTGCAGCTGCACTCGGCCGCCCAGGTTAAGCTGCAGCCCCAGGCAGAACTGATTGTCGAATGGCGAATGCCCAGGAGGAGACTGGGCGACACAAGGACCAGTGACGGTGCATACCAAGGAGGCCCCGGCGAATTCGTGCCCCCGCAACTTCGTCCGGAATGCAGCTGCCTTCGCCGGGGAGGAAAGACTCCAGCGCTGGAAGGAATCCTTGAGGATCGCTTCCGTCGCATCTATCCTGCCCTCAATGGGCGCACGGTCGATGGACCATTCCATGGGTGACTGTTGCTGCACTTATCGTCTCCTGAATCTGCTCTTGGACGCCGCAGTCCATCGGGACCGGAGCGTCGACACCGTGGCGTGCATTCGTGCGGCGCTCAGGGTGCCCAAGGCGTAAAGGCAATCGTAGGCAGCGGTGCTTGGCGCGGCAATGACGGATGGTCTCGATCAACTGACAAGGCGCCTCTTTCGGCGGATGTGGGGGGGCGAGGCAACCCCGCAGCCGAGCGACCCTGCGCTGACCTCCCGGCATCGACGGCGAACTGAAGATGCAAGGAGACGATGATGGATCTGGGTGCAATGCTGGCAGGCAAGCGAGTGCTGGTCACGGGGGCCTCGTCGGGCCTGGGCGAGAACTTCGCCCGGCTGGCTGCTGGTTGAAAGGCCAAGGTGGTGATTGGGGCGCGGCGCAAGGCGCGGCGCGACAAGCTCGCCCAAGAGCTCGAAAAGCTCGGCTCGCCTCAGGTCACGATGCTGGAAATGGATGTGGCTTCCGAGCAGTCCATCGACGACGCCTTGTCGCCTACGCTATCGGCGTCCGACTTCGACTCGCTGATGGAGGAACAACGCGCGGCGTGTGGCTGGTGGCCACGCGTGCCGCACAGCTGTGGGGGTGGATGCGGGGCGGGGAGGCTCAGTCGTCAACATCGCACGATCCCTGTGCGAGCGCGTGCATCCTGGGCGCCATGCTGTATGCTACGTCCAAGGCTGCAGTCGTGCACATGGCCAAGAGCCTGGCACTCGAATGGGCGCGTCACGGCATTCGCAGCCAACGCCATCGAGCTGGCCATCGACACCGAGATGACCGATGCCATGTGGGATACCGACCATGGCAAGGCGCTTATCAAGCGCATCCCGAGTGCCGCCTGGGTAAGCCGGAGGAGCTCAACGGTCTTTTCCCGCTGTTCGCGACCGAGGCCGGGTCGTGGATGACCGGCGCCTGCGTACCAGTGGCGGGCATCTGTGCTCGCCGCCTTGAGTGCGAACGCGTCGAAGCAGTGCTACGTCTTTTGGGTGCGGGAACGATAGACACCTGGCGTGCTGCCGGTCCATGACTTGAAGGCCCGCTGGAAGGCAGTGCTGTCCGCGAACCCCAACTCGGCGGCGATGGCGCTCAGCGCGGCATCGGTGCTGGTCAAACTGAATGATCGCCATGTCGCGCCGTAATCAGTCCTTCAGCTGAAAGGACTTACCCTCCGCGGCCAGATGCCTTTGCAGTGCGCTGACCGACATGCGGCGCGGCGATGGTCAGATCGGGCCACCCGGGTACGCTTGCTGCAATAGAGCGCGCACCTGGCAAGGCTAGCCGTCCGCCTGTTAATCAGGCGCGGGCCGATCAGGTTGCTCGGTGCGGTGTGCAAAAAGGTCTGCTGGAGCGCGGCGGTGTCACGGCATCGGCTGCGCGAATGCGGGATGCCCGAACCAGATCGCCGACCGCGCCTGCCCGAACCGCAACATGCCCGAGAAGATTTGGGCATAGTCTGGGTGCATACGGCGGTGTCTCGAAGGCGAAATCGAACCCTTTGGGTGACCATCTCGACCGCCGTGCAGCCATACCAGCAGAGACGCCAGAAGACGCGCAACAGCAGCCCTCTTTGCAGGAGTCGGAATGTTCGCCCGCAGCGCAGCGCACGTCTAGCGCGCAGCACCTTGAGCAAGCCATCCGAGACGGGTACAAGCGGACAGGTCGTCCGCAGCAGGCAGTTGGAAGCGCTCAGGCGCTGGCAAAGGCGGCTGCCAGCGTCTTGGCCCTGAGCGTGAGCGAGCCATCAGCGCAAAGCTGCCGGCAGCGCAACGGCCGACCGTGTAGATAGCCTAGGCATTCGTCGTCCAAGTTGTCCTTCACAGCAATAGAAGAGTGCGATGTATTGCTCCATAGTCACACGACTGCTCAGGATGCAGCGGGTGCGACTCGGCGATGCGGGCTCGCGCCAGAACGCCATCCAGCCAGGACTCGGTGGCCAGTCCTTTATGCTGCGCGCAAGCCTTCGAGCAAGCTACGCACGGCGAAAACAGGAAACTCGTGACGACGGGTTTCAACATAGTTGAAGCGGGCAACGAAAGCTTGCGCTGAAATCCGAAATACACCAAGAATGCGGCCCGCAAACCGATGGAACGTCGCTACGCCCCCGATCATCTTGGTGAGACCCTAGCACAAGCCATGCACTACCAAAAGTCATGGCAATGTTTAAGATGAATTACCCCAAGCCTACACCGAACAAGTTCGACTCGGGATGCAGCTAGCAAAGCGCTACTCATGACGCATCGCATGCGGCTACACTTCGCCACCCTTTCATGCGAACGTCCGACCGCCGTCAGCCAGGTTATTCCTTGTGCATACAAAGTCAACTCGCCATGCACTGGCGGCGGGCAAGACGCGTACGGGCCGAGGTGCCCAAAATACCGTTTTTAGATGACCGGGGAGACGCCCCATGGACGCAATCGATGCATTCGCACGAATGCTTCTTCGGCAACGGCATGTCGGTGTGCTTAGTCTAAATAACTCAGCAAACTACAGGAGTGCGTGAATGTTCCGCCTGCGCAGCGCCTTTGCGCTACAAGCTCGATCGATGCGGTGATCCGCGAATGTCGTTCCGTGCGCGCCTTCGCCGACCCCAGTGCCGCAAGAAGCGGTAGCCAGTATCATGGCGCCAGCGCGTTCTCCAGTGGCACCAACACCCAGCCGTGGCAGGTTATTGCTGTGGTGGGCGATGCGAGGAAGCTTGTGCGACCGTGTACTGCACGCCTTTCATCTTCAGCGAAGAGGGAGAGCACCAGTCCTGAATACGACATTTTTACCCGGCCGATGAGCCCTACCTGACCAGGCGGCGCCGATGCGGTTTTGCTCTCTACGTTGCGGTCGGTATCTCCAAGGGAGATACGGATGCCAGCGTGCGCTCAACATGCATGCGGCTTTACCTTCTTCGATGCGCCGGTCGGTTTGATCTTCACCTTGACCGGCGCATGGTCCAGAGCAGTTGGGTGGATCTACGGGGATGTTCTTGCAGAACATCGCTGGCGGCCCGCGCACGAGGCCTGGATACATGTTCGCAGATGAGTTTGAGCCTTTACCCGCGCCTTCTGGCTGAAGCCCTGCAAATCCCAGACAGGCAAATGGCAAGCAAGGGCATGGCACTGGGCTATGTGCCGACCCTGCGGCCGTGGTGAACCGCGTGCAGAGCGCAGCTGGCTTTCCTGACAACTCGCACGCTTCAGCGGCTTCTAGAAATCTTGTCATACCAAGTACTGGTGTCGAAAGCCGCCTTGATGAATTCAGCCGCCTGAAGCGGTTGATCGACCGGGCCTTGTCCTAGTGGGTAGGTCATGATGGATGCGCGTTTTATGGGGCTGACGGGTTGAACCACAAAGAGGAGTAATCAATGGGCATCTACCTACGCCGCGCCCCTGCGCCATGCTGTTCACGATAAGGGCTTCGCCGGTGGCCTGATGCGATCTGTGCCCAGCCCGGCCATGAAGAAACCACGCTCGACCTGGACGAGGCGCCATCCTGCAGGAGGTTGCCCACTACGCCACCGGCGTGCTCGACCCGGGCTGAACCGCACCGGCGACGTGCAGGGCGCGCTGGGATGACGGCCAGGTCACGTCAGTCGATGGCTTCTTCGGTGAAGCCTGGGCCAGCTGCAAGAACGGCTGGAACGGCATGCCCGCTGCCACCAAATGGGGCGGCCAGGGCCTGCCCACGCTGGTGTCCACAGCCGTGCTGGAGATGTGGAAGTCGTCCAACCTCGCGTTCAGCCTGTGCCAGATGCTCACGCTGGGCGCGGTGGAAGCCATTGCGCACCATGGCAGCGACGCACTTCATGCCGCCTGGAGCCCATGTCGCGGGTCGCTGACCGGCACCATGAACCTCACTGAACCCTGCAGGCAGGCTCCGACTTGGCCGCGCTGCAGCCGCGCCGTGCCCAAAGGCGACCATTACCGGCGTCATTAGCGGAAACAAGATCATCTTCTGAATACTTGGGGCGAGCATCACATGACAGAGAACATCGTCCACCTCAGGCTGGCGCGCCGCCCGATGCACCGCCAGGCGTTAAAGGCATTTCGCTGTTCCTGTGCCCTCAGGGAAGTACCTAGTCAACGACGTCCACGGCTCCTGGGCGAACACAACGACTCCAGTTTCGCACCTCCATCGAGCACAAGATGGGCATCCACGGCAGCCCCACGGCGTCGATGAGCTTTGGCGACCGCGGGGGCGCGATCGCTACCTGGCTCGGCGAGCCGAACCAGGGATGGCCTGCAAGTTCACAATGATGAACCATGCGCGGCTGAACGTTGGCCTCGAAGGCGTGGGCACGCCGAAGTACCAGCGCGCACGCGCCTACGCGCTGAGCGCGGGCAAGGCAAGCCACTGCTCAACGGCAGCACCACCATTGCCGGCCACCCAGACGGGTGGCGCATGCTGATGGACATGAAGGCCCGCACCGAGGCTATGCGCGCACTCGCCTATTTCTGCGCCGGCCAGATGGACCGAGCCGTGCGGCTACGGCTGACGCGCAAGAGCGCGAACAAGCACTGGCCCTACCGGCCTGCTGATCCCGGTGGTCAAGGGCTGGTGCACCGACAGCGCAGCATCACGTCCGATGGTGTGCAGGTGCATGGCGGCATGGGCTACGTCGAGGAAACCGGCGCTTCCCAGCACTTGCGCGACGCGCGCATCACGACCATCTACGAAGGCACGACGGGTATCCAGGCCAACGACCTGATTGGCAGGAAGCTGGCGCGCGAGGGCGCACGCCGGGCGCTGCTGCGGGCTGTATCGACCGCGATGCGCGGCGGCTGCCGAGATGCCGGATGCCGTGCGTTGGCGGATCGGAAGCGTGTTAGCGGCTTCGGCATCGAGGCGGGCGGCGATCGGCTGCTGGCTCGGCGACACCAAACCTGCGGCAGTGCGCGGCGGGCGCCGTGCCCTTCTTTGGCGACTGGCGGGCATGGTGATCGGTGGTTGGCCAGCCGGCGCGCATGGCCGAAGCCGCCACTGCGCAACTCGCGGCGGTGAGATCGGGCGATGCGAGCTTTCTCGGCGCTAAGCGTGCCACGCCAGCCACTACGCGGCGCATGTCCTGGTGCAGGTGCCGATGTTGCGCGACATCGTCACGGGCGGCGTTTCGCCAGCAGCGCTGGCCCTGGCGGATGACTTCAACTCTGAATGATCCTGAAAGGATCCCCGATGAAAATCCTGGTTCCCGTCAAGCGGTGGTTGACTACAACGTCAAGGTCCGCGTCAAGAGCGATGGCAGCGGCGGACATCGCCAAAGATGAGCGAGAACCCCTTCGACGAGATTGCGCCGTCGAAGAGGCCGTTCGAAGCTCAAGGAGAAAGGCGCGGCAACGGAGATCGTCACCGTCTCGTGCGGCGTGTCCCAATGCCAAGAGACGCTGCGCACCGCCATGGCCATCGGTGCCGACCGCAGCATCCTAGTCGAGTCCAATGAAGAACTACAGCCGCTGGCTGTGGCTAAGCTGCTCAAGGCTCTTATCGACAAGGAACAACCCGGCCTCGTGATCCTGGGCAAGCAGGCCATCGACGACGACTGCAACCAGACCGGCCAAATGCTGGCTGCGTTGGCCAACCTGCCCCAAGCCACCTTCGCCAGCAAGGTCGAAGTGGCTGGTGACAAGGCCAAGGTCACCCGCGAAATCGACGGCGGCCTGGAGACGCTGGAAGTGAGTCTGCCGGCGGTCGTTACCACCGACCTGCGCCTAAACGAGCCGCGTTACGTGACGCTGCCCAACATCATGAAGGCCAAGAAGAAGCCGCTGGAAACGATCACGCCAGCCGATCTGGGCGTCGATGTGGCCCCGCGCCTGAAGACCGTGAATGTCGCCGAGCCCGCCAGGCGTGGCTCGGGGATCATGGTTCCAGACGTGGCTGCCCTAGTGGACAAGCTGAAGAACGAAGCGAAGGTCATTTGAATCTTCAACCAGACCAAAGCATGAGCCCCCAAGACATCTTGAACCGCTATGGCCCGCGCGAAGCGATGGAATACGACGTGGTGGTGGTCGGCGGCGGCCCGGCGGGCCTGTCCACCGCCATCCGCCTGAAGCAGCTGGCCGCCGAGAAAGGCAGCGAGGTCAGCGTCTGCGTGCTCGAGAAAGGCTCCGAGCCGGGCGCGCACATCCTCTCGGGCGCCGTGATGGACCCCAAGGCCATCACCGAACTGTTCCCGAACTGGAAGGAGCTGGGTGCCCCGCTGAACCAGCCGGTCACCGGCGACGACCTGCTGGTGCTGTCCGAGACCGGCGCCACCCGCACCCCCGACTGGCTGATGCCGCGCAACTTCGACAACCACGGCTGCTACGTCATCAGCCTGGGCGCGGTGACGAAGTGGCTGGGTGAACAGGCCGAGGCGCTGGGCGTGGAGATCTTCCCCGGCTTCACCGCCGCCGAGCTGCTCTACGACGAGCAGGGTGCCGTCAAGGGCGTGGCCACCGGCAACCTGGGCGTGGGCAAGGACGGCGAGCCGACCGAGAACTTCCAGATCGGCATGGAGCTGCATGCGAAGTACACCGTGTTCGCCGAAGGCGCGCGCGGCCACCTGGGCAAGCAGCTGATCGCGAAATACAAACTGGACGAAGGCAAGGACGCGCAGACCTTCGCCATCGGCATCAAGGAGCTGTGGGAGATCCCGGCCGAGAAGGCCAAACCGGGTCTGGTGGTGCACACGGCCGGCTGGCCGCTGGGCGACGATGCCTTCGGAGGCGGCTTCCTCTACCACCTCGAAGGCAACAAGGTCACGCTCGGTTATGTGGTCGGCCTGGACTACCAGAACCCCTGGATGAGCCCGTTCGAGGAGATGCAGCGCTGGAAGACCCATCCGGCCATCAAGGTGCACATCGAAGGCGGCAAGCGCCTGGGCTACGGCGCGCGTGCGCTGAACAACGGCACACCCCAGGCGCTGCCCAAGACGGTGTTCCCCGGTGGCGCGCTGGTGGGCTGCGACGCGGGCTTTCTGAACGCCGCGCGCATCAAGGGCAGCCACGCGGCCATCAAGAGCGGCATGCTGTGCGCCGAGGCCGCCTTCGAGGCGGTGAGCGCCGGTCGCAGCAGCGACGAGCTGAGCGCCTTCGAGACCGGCTTCAAACAGAGCTGGCTGCACGAAGAACTCTGGACCTACCGCAACTTCAAGAACTGGTTCAAGAAGAGCCCGCTCATGGGCAAGCTCATGACCGGGGTGGAGCACTGGTTCCTGCCCAAGGTGGGCGTGAGCGTGCCGCCTCGGACGCTGCACAACAAGACCCGCGACCACACCAAGCTGCGCCCGGCCGCCGAGATGCCGCAGATCAGCTACCCCAAGCCCGACGGCGTGATCAGCTTCGACCGGCTCTCCAGCGTGTTCATGTCCAACACCAACCACGAGGAGAACCAGCCGGCGCACCTGACGCTCAGGGACGCCTCGGTGCCGGTAAAGCTCAACCTGGCGAAGTACGCCGGCCCCGAGAGCCGCTATTGCCCGGCCGGGGTGTACGAGTTCGTGAACAAGGATGGCGCGGACCAGCTGGTGATCAACGCGCAGAACTGCGTGCACTGCAAGACCTGCGACATCAAGGACCCGACGCAGAACATCGTCTGGGTCACCCCAGAAGGTGGCGGCGGGCCTACCTACGCCGGCATGTGATCAAGCCCCAACAACTTAAGCCAGCAATCAATGATGACAATACTTGTAGTTGCCGAACACGACAACACCTCTTTAACAGGCCGTTGAAAAAATGCTCATCGAACGCGCCAGGGTCGTGGATTTCGAAGAAACGGATCGCGCAAACTGGCCTGCGCAGCGATTGGAGCGGCCATTTCGGCCTGTTTGCAGGCCGTTTTGCCCGTTCCGGGCGCACGTATCCCATGGTTCACGCATGATGCGCGTCCCACCAACCGCCCAGACTGCCCATGCGCACCAGGTTGTAGGTGGCAAAGCACAGCAGCGCCTGGCCCGCGAGCTTGGCCTGACCGATCAATTTGGTCTTGGCCAGACCGCCCACTGTCTTGATCCAGCCAAAGGCCTCCTCGATTCGCTTGCGCACTTTGAGGCTGGTTTTGTAGCCCTCGTGGCGCTTGATGCGCCCATCGACTGCAGAGTGCTTGTCCTTGGCCGCCACGTGCGGCGTGACCAAGAGCCGGCGACAGCCCTTGATGAAGGCCTTGCTGTCGTAGCCCTTGTCGGCGCCGACCGTGGCCCGCTTGTTCCTGTTGCCCCGGCGTTTGAGCATCGCCAGCGCCGCCTCGCGCTCGGCGGTGCCACTGGCATGTGTGATCTCCACATCCACGATCAGACCGTTGCGGTTCTCCATGAGGATGTGCCCCATGTGGCACAGGCGGGACTTGTCGCCCGCGCTCTTCTTGAACAGCCGGGCATCGGCATCGGTGGTGCTGGCATGGGTGCCGTTGCAGCGCTCCTGCCCTTTGAAGTTCACCTCGGGGTTGCGTCCGGGTGGCGTGCCGCTGTCGTCGTCTTTGCGTTTGAAACTCTTGTGCGAGGCCCAGGCCTCAATCAGCGTGCCGTCCACGCTGAAGTGTTCGTCGCTGGCAAGCCGGCCCCACTGGGCGCTGAGCTTGACGCGCTCGAAGAAGGCGCGCGCCAGGTCTTCGTTGAAGAGGCGTTCGCGGTTGGCGCTGAAGGTGGAGTGGTCCCAAACTTTGTCCTCGATGTTCAGGCCGACGAACCAGCGGTACAGCAGGTTGTAGTTGACCGCCTCGACCAGCTGGCGTTCGCTGCGGATGGAGAACAGGATTTGCAGCAGCAAGGCCTTGAGCAGCATCTCCGGCGGCACCGACGGTCGGCCACGGCGGGCGTACACCGCTTCGAACTCGCTGTTCATGCTCGCCAGCAGCGCATCCACCACGGCGCGCAACTTGCGCAGCGGGTGTGCCGCTGGCACTCTTTCTTCAAGGCTGATGTAGCTGAACATCGCCCCCTGGAAGTCTTGGTTGCCTCATCTTTCTTGTCGCAGTTGTTGCGGGATGGCTTCAGATCGTAGCGGCCGACGCGGACGCTCGCAGGGGATTTTTCAACGGCCTGTTAAAGAGTCCCACACTCAACACAATCAAAGCTGCAGCAGAGATTAGTTTCTTCGGAAATGGGGAGGTACATGTCCTTGTAGCAGGACACCAAGCTCATTCAGTAGCCAAGATCGCTGCGGACATTCAGGGTGTCAGCAAAGTCATCCATGCCGACGCCGACGGCTTCGCCCACGGCCTGGCCGAAAACGTCGCCGCCCAGGTGCTGGCCATCGCAGGCAACACAGCCACATCCTGTTCCCCGCCACCGCCAGCGGCAAGAACGTGGCGCCCCGCGTCGCTGCCAAGCTCGACGTGGCCCAAGTCAGCGAAATCAGCAAGGTCATCAGCGCCAACACCTTCGAGCGCCCGATCTACGCCGGCAACGCCATTGCCACCGTGCAAAGCGCGGACGCCACCAAGGTCATCACCGTGCGCACCACCGGCTTTGATGCCGCGGGCCAGGGCGGCTCGGCGGCGGTGGAGTCCGTGGCCGCGACGTCAGGCAACGGCAAGAGCGCCTACCCGGGCAGCGAAATCGCCAAGAACGACCGCCCTGAACTCACCGCCGCCAAGATCATCGTCTCCGGTGGCCGTGCGCTGGGCAGCAGCGAGAAGTTCAACGAAGTGATGACCCCGCTGGCCGACAAGCTGGGCGCGGCCATCGGTGCTTCGCGTGCGGCGGTGGACGCCGGCTACGCCCCGAACGACCTGCAGGTGGGCCAGACCGGCAAGATCGTGGCGCCGCAACTGTACGTGGCCTGCGGCATCTCGGGCGCCATCCAGCACCTGGCGGGCATGAAGGATTCGAAGGTGATCGTGGCGATCAACAAGGACCCCGAGGCCCCGATCTTCAGCGTGGCCGACTACGGCCTGGAAGCTGACCTGTTCTCGGCTGTGCCGGAACTGATCGCTGCGATCTAAAAACAATAGTCATCGAGTCAAGAATGAAAACATTCAGGGAACGCAATGGAACTGAGGCACCTTCGGTGCTTCTTGGCGGTCGCTCAGGAACTGCACTTCGCCAGAGCAGCTGAGAAGCTACACATTGAGCAATCGCCACTTTCGAGGGCGATCAAGGAGCTAGAAGAAGAGCTGGGGGTCCGTCTCTTCGACCGCAACACGCGCGGCACGCGCCTGACCCGTGCTGGCCAGACGTTCATGGAGCACGCCACGCGTGTTCGCCGCGCTGACCCAGGCGCGCGACAGTGTGCGTGCTGTGTCCGCAGGCTACCAAAGACAATTGCGAATTGCCGTATCAGGCAGCATTTCGCAGGCCCATCTCACGACTCTCCTGTCACGTTGCAGAGAGGAGGAACCGGATACGGAAATAAGGCCTACGAGTTCCGGTGGCGCAGCAGATCAAGGGGCTCGAATGCGATTTGTACGATGCAGGATTCGCTCAGTCGTCGGAGGTCGGCGAGGTGCTGTTTGCTGTACCGGCTGGAACGACCCTATGGTGGTGGCTGTGCCTCACGCCACCCCTTGCTGGTTCACA
Source organism: Burkholderiaceae bacterium (assembly GCA_041396525.1). Classification (GTDB taxonomy): domain Bacteria; phylum Pseudomonadota; class Gammaproteobacteria; order Burkholderiales; family Burkholderiaceae_C; genus Hydrogenophaga. Next base: position 388,367 of record JAWKYI010000003.1, on the reverse strand, counting down.
AGAAGCTGCCACTGGAAGAAGTTCTCCGCTACCCAAGCTGGTACTTTTGCGACCCGGGCGCCTGCGAGGGCTGCAGCCGCCAGGTGGCCCGCGTGCTGCGCGCGACAGACCTTGAACCAATCGTAGCCGAGCAGGTGGCCAGCCACGACCTGATGGTCACGTTGGTGGCCGCTGGCTACGGACTGGGCTTCTCGACAGAAGCACACGTTTCGACCAGCAACCACCTGAGATCGTCACACGGCCGTTGGCTGGGCGTACGCCGATGCTGACCACCTACCTGATCAGGCGCATTGGCGAGCCGTCGGAAACCTTGCAACGTTTTGTGGAAAGAGCCCTCGTGTCGGCGCCGGGTCGCGCGGCGGACGAAGCTCTGGACACATCACCAGGGAGTAGCAAATGAAGAAGTGTTCCAGATGGGTGGCTGCGGTCGGCGCTGTTTCGGCCGCATTGATGTTGTCCGCATGCGGCAAGTCACAGCCCACCGAAACGGTGGAGTCTCTGGCGGCCGATCCTGACCGCTTGAAGCAGTTGCGCGAGCACTGCAAAACCGAGCGCGCAAAGCTGGGCGACGAGCTATGCGACCGCGTGGCCGAGGCCACAAGAAGCGGTTCTTCGGGGACGGCAAGGTGCCCTACAACCCTACCAACGAATCGCCAAAGTTCTGAATCTGCGCTTGCCGCCACGCTCAGTGCGGCTCGTTTCGAGTATTGGCTCACTGCGCCGCGCTTCGCCATAGGCTGCGTCAGAACGCCGCGGCACACTGACACACGCATTGATGCTGACCATGCGGCAAGCCTGCCGATTTGGGACTTTGACCCACCTATAGACCGCTTTCATCCTGACGCCTGCGGCATGCCTTTGTGCCGCACACATGACCCCGCATTGCGGGCCACGGGACAGGAGGTCAAGGTGCAGACTCAGGGCGCAAGCCATCAGGGGTTCTCTACGGGCAGATCGCGGCGGTGCTTGGCGTCGTCGTGGTCGGCGTGTGGGGTGCGACCCAGTGGACAGCCGCTGCGCTGGGTCACCAGGCGCCCCTCGGCGCGCCGTGGTTCCTGGCCTTCGACAACCCGGTGTACCACCCCTGGCGCCTGTTCGAGTGGTGGTTCTTCTTCGATGCCTACGCGCCGGATGTCTTCGATGTGGGTGGTGCGATTGCGGGTGGCAGTGGCCTCGTCTCGGCAGGCGTGGCGGTGGGCCTGTCGGTGTGGCGCTCGCGGCAATCGCGGCTGGTCACCACCTACGGCACAGCGCGCTGGGCCACAGCTGAGATGTTCGCCAAGCGGGCCTGAATCGACCAGCCGGCGTCTTCCTCGGCCGGCATGGCGAACAGTACCTGCGCCACGACAGCCCCGAGCACGTGCTGGCGTTTGCGCCCACCCGCTCGGGCAAGGGCGTGGGCTTGGTCGTGCCCACGCTGTTGTCGTGGCCCGGCTCAGCCGTCATCCACGACATCAAGGGTGAGAACTGGCAGCTGACGGCCGGCTGGCGCGCCCGCTTCTCGCACTGCCTACTCTTCAACCCCACCGATGCGCGTTCGGCCGCCTACAACCCGCTGTTGGAAGTGCGACGCGGCGTTCACGAGGTACGCGACGTGCAAAACATCGCCGACATCCTGGTGGACCCCGAAGGCGCACTGGAGCGTCGCAACCACTGGGAGAAGACCTCGCACGCCCTGCTGGTCGGTGCCATCCTGCACGTGCTCTATGCCGGCGAGGACAAGACGCTGCGGGGGTGGCACAACTTCTTGTCCGACCCGGCCTGCCCTTTCGAGGTGACGCTGCACAGGATGATGAGCACCCCTCATCTGGCGCGCGAGCAAGGCGGTGGACCGCACCCCGTGGTCGCTTCCGCCGCACGTGAGGTTCTCAACAAGAGCGAGAACGAGCGCTCGGGCGTGCTGTCCACGGCCATGAGCTTCCTGGGGTTGTACCGCGACCCGACGGTGGCCGAGGTGACCTCGCGTTGCGACTGGCGCATCGCCGACCTGATCTCGACCGAGCACCCGGTGTCGCTGTACCTGGTGGTTCCGCCGTCGGACATCAGCCGCACCAAACCGCTGATCCGGCTGATCCTGAATCAGGTGGGGCGACGCCTGACGGAGTCGCTGGATGGCTCTGACGGCATCGCACGGCGGCACAAGCTGCTGCTGATGCTCGACGAGTTCCCGGCGCTGGGCCGGCTGGACTTCTTCGAGACGGCACTCGCCTTCATGGCGGGCTATGGCATCCGCAGCTTCCTGATCGCGCAGAGCCTGAACCAGATCGACAAAGCCTACGGCCAGAACCATTCGATTCTGGACAACTGCCATGTGCGTGTGACCTTCGCCACCAACGACGAACGCACGGCCAAGCGCATTTCGAAACGCTGGGCACCGCCACTGAACTGCGTGCCCAGCGCAACTACGCCGGCCACCGGCTGGCGCCGTGGCTGGGCGTACCTGATGGTCTCGCGGCAAGAGACGGCGCGCCCGCTGCTGACGCCTGGAGAGGTGATGCAGTTGCCACCCGACGAAGCGGTGGTGATGGTCTCCAGCGTGCCGCCAGTCAAGGCCCGCAAGCTGCGCTACTACGCCGACTCGAACTTCAAGCGCCGCGTGTTGCCGTCGCCCGTCTTGACTGCTGGCCCCTACCCCGATGCGCCACCGGTGCGGGCGGACGACTGGAGCGGGCTGGTTGCGCCGTTGGCCCCCTCTGCATCTAACCCAGCCTTCCTGACTGGCATGGATGCCGACGAAGGCGGTCCCCGCCTGCAGCCAGAGCTGACGGAGATTGCGACGCACAGCCTCGCGCTCGACGCACTGACCAATGACCTGGCGCTGCTCGATGACGACGACGCCCCCCTGCCCCTTCCCCGCCAGATCGATCCGGCCATGCAGCGCACGGCGCGCCTGGCCGCACTCGACCCCGACGACGGCATCACGCTATGAGCCAGTACCGCCTGAACCTGTTCATTCCGCCTGAGCATGCGCGACGCCTCGAAGAGGTGGCGGCCAAGAAGGGCGTTTCCAAGTCGTCCATCGTCGCGGCAGCGCTCGCCTCTTGGCTATCGCCTGATTCAGGCGACCAGCGCGAGGCGGCCATCGCCAAGCGGCTGGACCGACTCTCCCGCCAGTTCGAGCGGCTGGAGCGCGATCAGAACATCGAGATCGAGACGCTGGCGCTGTTCATCCGCTATTACCTGACCGTTAGCACGCCGGTGCCCGAGGGACACCAGGAGGCGGCCCGTGCGCAGGGCAAGGCCCGCTTCGAGCAGTTCGTCGAACAACTGGGCCGCCACCTGCTGCGTGGCCGCAGCCTGGTGCGCAATGTGATTGAGGAGCTTCACCCGCAGGAACAGGACCTGAACCGGCAGCTGGACGATGCAGCAGGCATGACCGTGGACCCGGTGAGTTCCGGGCAAGCCGACGAAGGGCCGACGGTATGACGGCCGCACCACCCGGCCCCGAAAGGACCGGGCTTGACCGCCGTGTCCGCATGCTGCGCACGGCCATGGGGCCAATGATCGCAGCCGCGCTGGAAGACCCGGACGTGGTCGAGGTGCTGCTCAACCCGGATGGTTCGCTGTGGCTGGACCGGCTCTCCACCGGGCGGGCGCCGACGGGCGTGACCTTGTCGGCGGCCGATGGGGAACGCATCATCCGTCTGGTGGCTGCCCATGTCGGTGCCGAGGTACACCGGGGCCAGCCACTGCTGACGGCTGAGCTGCCCGAAACGGGTGAGCGCTTCGAGGGGGTTCTGCCCCCGGCTGCGCCGGGCCCCGCCTTCGCCCTGCGCAAGCGCGCCGTGGGCGTGATTCCACTCGACCGCTACGTGGACGACGGGATGATGACGGCAGAGCAGGCAGACTATCTGCGCCTGGCCGTGCACGAGCGTCAAAACATCCTGATCGCTGGCGGCACCAGCACCGGCAAGACCACGCTGGCCAACGCGCTGCTGGCCGAGATCGCCACCACGGGCGACCGGGTGCTGGTGCTCGAAGACACCATCGAGCTGCAATGCTCCGCTCGGGACCACGTTCCGCTGCGTACGCGCGCGGGCACCGTGTCCATGGCCGAACTCGTGCGCGCCACGATGCGGCTGCGCCCCGACCGCGTGGTGGTGGGTGAGGTGCGTGGCGGCGAAGCGCTGGACCTGGTCAAGGTCTGGGGAACCGGGCACCCCGGTGGCATCGCCACCATCCACGCCGGGTCTGCCCTCGGTGCGCTGCTGCGGCTGGAGCAGCTGATCCTGGAGGTGGCGGTGAATCCGCCAAGGGCGCTGATCGCCGAAGCGGTCAACGTGGTGATCTACATCGCCGGTCGTGGCCGCAAGCGTCGCATCGAAACGATTGCTCGCGTCACTGGACACGACAGCACGGGCTACCACCTCGGAGCGTTGGATGCGTCCTTCCCGGAGTTGCCAGCGCCACCGCCACTTGCGCCTCCTCCCTCCCCGCCTCCTGCGGCGGACTCCACTTCCTCAACCCTGCCTGGAGAACTTCCATGAGCCCTTCGCTTTCCCTGCGCCGCCTTGCCGATCTGCTGACCCAATCCGTCTCCCAACGGCTCCCGTCCACCGGCGTGGCCGGCCTGCAGCGCATCCGCCGACTGATCCAGCCTGCCGGTCAGGGGCTGCTTTCCGCTGCCGTCATGCTGAGTCTGGCCGGCACGGCCAAGGCGGCCGGTTCCAGCATGCCCTGGGAGGGCCCGCTGCAATCCATCCTGGACTCGATACAGGGTCCTGTGGCCCGCATCGTGGCCGTGATCATCATCATTGCCACCGGCCTGGCCCTGGCCTTTGGTGACACCTCGGGTGGCTTTCGCAAGCTGATCCAGATCGTGTTCGGCCTGTCGATCGCCTTCGCGGCCTCGTCCTTCTTCCTGAGCTTCTTCAGCTTCTCGGGCGGGGCCCTGGTATGAGCGGCGCTACCGAGCACGCCAGCCTCGCCAGCGGCTTCGAGATCCCGCTGCACCGGTCGCTCACCGAGCCCATCCTGATGGGTGGCGCACCGCGCACCGTGGCCATCGCCAACGGCACGCTGGCCGCCGCCGTGGGCCTGGGCCTGCAGTTGTGGATTCCGGGGATCGTGCTGTGGATCGTGGGCCACTCGCTGGCGGTCTGGGGCGCTCGGCTCGATCCGCAGTTCATGGCGGTGTTTGCCCGGCACATCAAGCACAAGCCGTTGCTGGACGTGTGAGGAAGACACCATGCTCAACCTCAGCGAGTACCGGCAACGCCCCGCCCTACTGGCCGATTGGCTCCCATGGGCTGGACTAGTGGCACCCGGTGTGGTGCTGAACAAGGACGGCTCGTTCCAGCGCACCGCGCGCTTTCGGGGGCCGGACCTGGACAGCGCCACGGAGGGCGAACTGGTAGCCACCACCGCGCGCCTGAACAACGCGCTGCGCCGTCTGGGTTCGGGCTGGGCGCTGTACGTGGACGCCGAGCGCAGACCGGCTGCCGACTACCCGCATTCGGTGTTTCCAGAAGCCCTGTCCTGGCTGGTGGACGAGGAGCGGCGCGCCGCATTCGAGGAATCGGCCAGCCACTTCGAGAGCCGTTACCACTTCACGCTGCAGTACCTGCCGCCTGAGGAGTCGCACGCTCGGGCCGCCAACCTGCTCTACGAAAACCGGGCCAGCACCGGTGTGGACTGGCGCGAACGACTGGGTGCCTTCATCGCCGAAACCGACCGGGTGTTCGACCTGCTCGACGGCGTGATGCCCGAGCTCGCCTGGCTGCAGGACGCCGACACGCTGAGCTACCTGCACGCCACGGTGTCGCCACGTGCGTACCCGGTGGCCGTTCCCGAGGTGCCGTTCCACCTCGATGCGCTGCTGGCCGATGCCCCGCTGCTGGGTGGTCTGGCGCCCATGCTGGGTGACGCGCATCTGCGGGTGGCCACGGTGCGCGGGTTTCCCACGTCCACCTGGCCTGGCGTGCTGGACGACCTGAACCGGCTGGGCTTCGGCTACCGCTGGTCCACGCGCTTCCTGTGCATGGACAAGGCCGAGGCTGAGAAGGAGCTGGGCCGCCTGCGCCGCCAGTGGTTCGCCAAGCGCAAGAACGTGATCGCCCTGCTGCGCGAGACGCTGTTCCAGCAAGAGTCGCCGCTGGTGGACACCGACGCAGGCAACAAGGCCGCCGATGCCGACGCGGCCCTGCAGGAGCTGGGTAGTGACCAGGTGGCTTTTGGCTACGTGACCGCCACGCTCACCGTGCTCGATAGCGACGCCACCGCCGCCGATGAAAAGCTGCGCATGGCCGAGCGGGTGATCCAGGGCCGCGGCTTCGTCACCATCCCCGAGACACTGAACGCCGTGGAAGCCTGGCTGTCGTCGATCCCGGGCAATGCGTACGCCAACGTGCGCCAGCCCATCGTCTCCACGCTGAACCTTGCGCACCTGATGCCGGTCTCGGCCGTGTGGGCCGGGCCAGAGCGCAACCGGCACCTGGACGGCCCGCCGCTGGTCGTGACCCGCACCGAGGGCTCAACGCCCTTCCGGCTGGTGACCCACGTGGGCGACGTCGGCCACACACTGGTAGTGGGGCCGACGGGCATGGGCAAGTCGGTGCTTCTGGCCTTGCTGGCCCTGCAGTTCCGGCGCTACCCCGGCTCGCGCATCTTTGCGTTCGATATGGGCCGTTCGATGCGCGCCACGGTGCTGGGCCTGGGCGGTGAGCACTACGACCTGGGACACGACGGCGACATCGCCTTCCAGCCGCTGGCGGGTATCGACCAGGAGGGCTACCGCAGCTGGGCCGCCGAGTGGGTCGAAGGCCGGCTGGTGCACGAGGGCGTGGCCGTGGGGCCGGACGAGAAGGCGGCGATCTGGTCCGCGCTGGGCAGCCTGGCCGGCGCGCCGCGCGAGCAGCGCACGCTCACCGGTCTGTCGGTACTGCTCCAGTCCAACGCATTGCGCCAGGCGCTCGCGCCCTACGTGCTGGGCGGCGCCCACGGCAAGCTGCTGGACGCCGATCACGACCGGCTGGGCGCGGCCGCCGTTCAGTGTTTCGAGATGGAAGAGCTGATGGGCAGCCGCGCGGCTGTGATGGCCGTGCTCGGCTACCTGTTCGCACGCTTCGAGGCCCGTTTCGACGGTGCGCCCACCCTGCTGATGCTTGACGAATCCTGGCTGTTCCTGGACGATCCCGTGTTCTCAGCGCGCATCCGCCAGTGGCTCAAGACACTGCGCAAAAAGAACGTGTCGGTGCTGTTCGCCACGCAGAGCCTGGCCGACATCCAGAGGTCGAGCATCGCGCCGGCCATCGTGGAAAGCTGTGCGAGCCGCATCTTCCTGCCCAACCCGCAGGCCACCGAGCCGCAGGTGCGCTCAGTCTACGAGGCCTTCGGCCTGAACCGGCGGCAGATCGAGATCGTGGCCACCGCCGTGCCCAAGCGCGACTACTACTACCAATCCCGGCTGGGCAACCGCCTGTTCGATCTGGACCTCGGCCACGTGCCTCTGGCCTTTGCCGGAGCCTCCTCGCCGCAGGACCAGCGGCGGATCGACGAAGTGCTGGCCACCTGCCCGTCCGAGGGCTTCGCCCCTGCCTGGCTGCGCCGCCGTGGCTTGGACTGGGCCGCCGATCTCTTCCACCAACACCCCCATCACCACCCCGGGCATGCCCGACCTTCAGGAGAAACGCCATGAGCCTTCGTGCACCACTTCGCTCTTTCAACCCCGCCTCGTCGCGCTGGCCACCACTGCCGCGCTGACCTTGGGCGCCATGCAACCCGCGCACGCGCTGTTCGGCGTGGGTGACATCGTGCTGGACCCGGTCAATCTGGTACAGAACACCATGACGGCCGCACGCACGCTGGAGCAGATCAACAACCAGATCCGCCAGTTGCAGAACGAGGCGCAGATGCTGATCAACCAGGCGCGCAACCTGGCCAGCCTGCCATTCAACGTGGTCAACCGCCTGCGTTCGACGCTGGACACGACCAACGGCAACTGATCGCTCAGGCCCAGGGTCTGGCCTATCAGGTGTCGCACCTCAACACCGAGTTCGCCCGCCTCTACCCTGAGCAGTACGCCGCCACCGTGAGCGGCAACCAGATGTTCCAGGACGCACCAGCGATGGAAGAACACGCTGAGCGGCCTACAGACCGCCATGCAGATGCAGGCCCAGGTGTCGCAGAACCTGAGTCTGGACGAAGGCGTGCTGGCCGACCTGGTGAGCCAGAGCCAGTCGGCGACCGGCGCCTAGCAGGCCATGCAGGCGACCAACCAGCTGTTGGCCCTGCAGGCCAAGCAGTCCATCCAGTCGCAGCAGCTGATGCTTACGCAGGACCGCGCCGCCTCGCTGGAGCTGGCCCGGCAGGCCGCCGCCATCGAGCGCGGCCGTGAGGTGACGCGCCGATTCATTGAGCAGCGGCACTGGCTACGCCGCAGGGCGTGAGCTTCACGGCCACTGAAGCACCGGAGGCCCTGCCATGGACGACGTCGCCGTCATCGACCGCTTCCTGAACGCCTTCTCCACCTACATCGACTCGGGCTTCGCTAGAACGCGAGGTCGCCTTCCTCACCGCCACACTGGTGGCCATCGACATGACCCTGGCCGGACTGTTCTGGGCCATGGGCCACGCCACCGGCCAGGGCGAGGACGTGCTGGCCCGGTTGCTGCGCAAGGTGCTCTATGTCGGCGCTTTCGCCTACATCATCGGCAACTTCAACAGCCTGTCGGGCATTGTGTTCCGCTCTGTTTGCCGGGTTGGGCCTGCAGGCCAGTGGATCAGGCATGAGCCTGGCCACCTTCCTGCAGCCCGGTCATCTGGCCAAGGCCGGCATCGATGCGGCGGCGCCCATCCTGCAGCAGATCAACGACCTCTCGGGCTTCCCGGAGGTGTTCATCAACATCGCCCCCATCGTGGTGCTGTTCCTGGCCTGGCTTACGGTCATCGTGAGTTTCTTCGTGCTGGCCGTGCAGCTCTTCGTGACTCTGATCGAATTCAAGCTCACCACGCTGGCGGGCTTCGTTCTGGTGCCCTTTGCCTTGTGGAACAAGACCACCTTCCTTGCCGAGAAGGTGCTGGGCAATGTGGTGTCCTCGGGCATCAAGGTGCTGGTGCTCGCGGTGATCGTGGGTATCGGAGCGGGTCTGTTCTCGCAGTTCCACACTGCACCGGCCGAGCCGTCCATCGATCACGCGCTGGTGGTGATGCTGGCGTCGCTGTCCCTGCTCGGGCTGGGCATCTTCGGACCCGGCATCGCGACTGGCCTGGTGTCCGGCGCTCCGCAACTGGGTGCGGGCGCTGCAGCTGGCACGGTGCTCGGCGCCACGGGACTGGCTGTTGCAGGGGGCGCTGCCGTGGCCGGTGCCGGTGCGGCTGTGGCTGCCGGTGCACGCATGGCCCCGGGTGCAGCACGCGCTGCGATTGGTGGTGGCGCATCGGCGGCCCGTTCGGTCAGTGGTCTTGCCGCAGGCGCGAGGTCGGCCTACGAAGCAGGCGCCGCCGCATCCTCAGGCGGGCCGCTGCGCGCCGCTGGTGCGGGCATGGCCAATGTGGCCCGTACGAGTGCCAGCGCCGCGAGTCAGAAGCTGGCCGACGGCGCCAAGGCCGTGAAAGACAAGGTGTCAGGTTTCGTGACGGAAGCCGCTGCGCCTGCTGCTGCATCGGGCGCCGAATCGGCCATGTCGAGCTCAACCACATCGGTACCCGCCAACGAGCCGGCCTGGGCGCAGCACATGCGCCGGCGCCAACAGATCGGTCATGCCGCCACGACGGCCGCACACACCCTGCGCGGTGGCGATGGCGGTGGCTCGGGCAGTGGTCCAAGCCTTCGTGATTCGGATTCCTGAGGAGAACCCCGCATGCGATTCAAACGACCGCAGGTGCGCTACGCCGACACGCCGCAGCCTGCCACCCCCTACCAATCGGCCGCACAGGCCTGGGACAAACGCATTGGCTCAGCCCGCGTGCAGGCACGGAACTGGCGTCTCATGGCCTTCGGTTGCCTGTCGCTGGCGCTGCTGATGGCCGGTGGCCTGGTCTGGCGCTCAGCGCAGTCCATCGTCACGCCCTACGTGGTGGAGGTGGACCAGACCGGCCAGGTGCGAACCGTCGGAGAAGCCGCCTCGCCCTACCGCCCCGGTGATGCGCAGATCGCGCACCACCTGGCCCGCTTCGTGACACTGGTGCGTTCGCTGTCTATCGACCCGATCGTGGTGCGGCAGAACTGGCTGGACGCCTACGACTACACGACCGACCGCGGAGCCGCCGTGCTCAACGAGTACGCCCGCACCAACGATCCGTTCGTGAGGGTGGGCAAGGAGTCGGTGACGGTGCAGATCACCAGCGTGGTCCGCGCCAGCGACGCCTCGTTCAACGTGCGCTGGACCGAACAGCGCTACGTCAACGGCGCGCCGGCCGGCACCGAGCGGTGGACTGCCGTGATCTCCACCGTGCTGCAGACGCCGCGCACCGAACAGCGTCTGCGCAAGAACCCCCTGGGCATCTACGTCAACGGCCTGTCCTGGAGCCGCGAGCTGGATGCGAACGAAGGAACCAAGCCATGAAAACCCAGAGTCTCAATTCGAGCCATTTGCTGACCGCCTTTGCCATTGCGGCCACCCTGGCGGGTTGCGCATCGCAGGGCGTACCGCCACCGGTGATCCCGTTGGACGAGCCGGTGATGGCCCAGCCGCTGCCCGAACCGCCCACGCCCGTGGCGGTTGTCGCCGTGCCGCAGGTGCTGCCCATGCCGGCCCAGATGAAGCCGTTGCCGGAAGCACAGGACAAGCCGCCAGCGCCCGAGCCGACCGACGAGCGGCTGCGGGTGTCGCGTGCCAACGCAGAAGCCCGGGTGGCGCCCACGCGGGAAGGCTACGTCAACGCCATCCAAGTCTGGCCCTATACCGACGGTGCGTTGTACCAAGTCTACGCCGCGCCGGGCCGCGTGACGGTGATCTCGCTACAGGCCGGGGAAGAGTTGGTGACCGTGGCAGCCGGCGACACGGTGCGCTGGGTCGGGCGACACGTCCAGCGGCTCTGGCGATGCGCTGCGTGTGAACGTGCTGGTCAAGCCGGTGCGCACGGGCCTGAAAACCAACCTGGTCGTCACCACCAACCGCCGCACCTACCTGATCGAGCTGACTTCCACCGAAAAAGCCTGGATGGCGTCGGTGTCCTGGGACTACCCCAAGGACCGCATGCTGGCTTTGCAGCGGCAGGCCCAGGCCGCCCAGACCGCAGCGCCGGTGGACGCAGGGCTGTCGCTGGAGCGCATCCGCTTCTGCTACGCGATCAGCGGCAGCACGCCGCCCTGGAAGCCGCTGCGGGCCTTTGACGATGGCGAGAAGGTCTACATCCAGTTCCCGGCCGGCATTGCGCAGGGCGAGTTGCCGCCGCTGTTCGTCATCGGTGCGCAGGGCGATGGACAGTTGGTGAACTACCGCTTCCGCTCGCCTTACTACATCGTCGATCGCCTGTTCGGCGCGCCGAGTTGCGGCTGGGCGCCGACAAGGGCGACGTGGTCCGCATCGAGCGCACGGACGGTGTGCCGCCCACCGCTCGGAAGGACTGAGCATGGCCACGAACGATTCCACCCCATCGAGTGCCAGTGGCCGCCCCGCAGCGGCCAAGGTATCACCCGAGTCGGTTGCCTTGCGGGCGCAGCCGCAACCGGTGACCCGCCTGAATCGCCGCAGCCTCGCGCTGCTGGCAGGCCTGCTGGCCTTGGGGGTTCTGGGTGCGACTGTGTGGTCCCTTCAGCCCAAGGCGCGCCGCGAGGCAAACGATCCCGCTGAACTGTTCAACGTGGATCGAGTGTCGCGCTCCGAAGGACTGGGGAAGTTGCCCGCCGACTATTCGAAACTGCCACCACCGCTACCCGCGGCCGTGCCCGAACTCGGGCCACCCTTACCCGGCGATCTGGGGCCGGCTATCGTCAAGTCACAACAGCCGGTGGTGCCGAGCTATTCGCCACCGGGACACGACCCGGCTGCATCGGAGCGTGATGCCCGGCGCAAGGAAGCCGAGCAGGCAGCCACTGCGTCGGTGTTCTTTCGCAGTGGTGGGCAGCGCGCTGCCGCTGCTTCACAAACTGCTGCAGCGCCCGGCACCACCAGCACGACATCGAGCAACCTAGCTAGCGTCGACCCGATGGCGGCTGGCCTGACGTCCACGCCAGCGCAGGCCGGCAGCGCCGACGCCACCACTGCACAAAACCGGCAAGACCAAAAGGAGGCTTTCCAGAAATCCGGTTCCACGGAAACACGCAATTCCGGATCTCTGCAACTGCCCGCCTCGCCGTACCAGGTCATAGCTGGCACCGTGATCGCTGGTGCCTTGGTCACAGGCATCCAGTCCGATCTGCCTGGCGACGTGATCGCCACGGTCACAGAGCCGGTCTACGACACCGCCACCGGCAAACACCTGCTGATCCCCCAGGGCTCGCGCATCCTCGGCCGCTACAACAACCAGGTGAGCTTTGGTCAGAGCCGTGTCCAAGTGGTATGGAACCGTGTCATCCTGCCCGACACGTCCTCGCTGACGCTGGACAACCTGGTGGGATCGGACCCCGCTGGCCGGGCTGGACTCGAAGACGGCGTGAACTGGCACTGGGATCGCGTCTTTGCGGGCGCCGCGCTGACCTCGCTTCTGGGCATCGGCGCCGAGCTGGCCGCACCCGAGAACCGGCAGGACGGCAACCGCATCGTGATCGCCGGGCGCGACAGCCTGCAGGACAGCGTGAACCAGATCGGCCAGGAGGTGACCCGCCGCAACCTGAACATCCAGCCGACGTTGACAGCTCGACCGGGCTTGCCCATGCGCGTCATCGTCAACCGCGACCTGGTCCTGCGGCCCTACCAGCCGCTGTTTTTCGTCCGTGGGGTGCCGCGATGAGCACGAACCGACAACTTCGCTTGGGGCCACTGCCCAAGACTGAGAGCGTCAAGCTGACCTTCTCATGCTCTGCCACCTTGAAGGCGGAGCTGGATCGCTACGCCGCGCTGCACGCGCAGACCTATGGCGAGGCGGTCGATGCGGCGACGCTGATCCCGCACATGCTGGAGGCCTTCATGGCCAGGGACCGTGGATTCAGGCGAGTGCATGCCAAACGCAAGACTCCATTGGCGTCGGCCAAGTCGTCCGATGTTGTCGAGGCAATGGAGTGACTGAACCCCATGGCAGTCATGTCGGGAGGACTCCATGTGTAATCTAGACCAGTGGGGGCTGATCAAGCCTTTCGCCGAAGTCACCGGTTACGGCGAAAACGATGTGCACCACAAAATCGAAGATAGGCCTTGGGTGGCAAAGGGTGACTCCTCGATGTGAGCGAGAGCCACGAGCACCATCAGAACGGCGGCGCAACATGACCGCCGAGACGATCAACGCCGAACAGTGCGCCGAACTCCCGCACTGCACCGAGCAGCGAATAGAGGAGCTCACCCGAAGCGGCGAGCTACCAGGGATGAAATTCGGTCGCGGCTGGATCTACGAAAGCCGACCTGCTGGCCTACATCGCCGAGCGCCCGGAAAGAGGCGGAAGAGCGGCGCCAGGACCTCAACGCAAGTCGGTCCTGCGCCCAGACGTCCTGCTCGGGCCGCGCCGGCAGACGCCTCCACCACTACCAGTGCCGGTGCCGGTGCCGGTGCCGGTGCCGGCCAAAAAGCCTTTGCGCAAGGTCCACGCCCCTGAAGCTGGTATAGCGTTGGGCCATCACCGAACCCGGCTTCCATCCCATGATCTTGTTCAGTTCCTCCAGACGGAACATATCGCGCCCGTCTTTGTCTTCAGCTCCAGCCATCGGCAGGTCGCTTCGTGTCTGAGGTCGTGTCTATGGAGACCCACGATATCCATGTGTTCGAAAGCGATCCTGAAACGGAATGACAGTCGTTGACTGGTACGCACCAAGCCCTTTTTCCTTCCTCGATCCCTTCTTCGTGGAGGAGAATGGGAAGACATGCGCACGGGTTCAATCGGCGGCCGCGATGCAAAGTACGAGGACAACGCCTGATGCACTTCGGGGCGCATCGGGACATCCCGATAAGAAATCTTTCCACGCCACTGTTTGGTCTCCATGGCATGGAGCACCTTGTTCTCCATGTCAATCTGGCCCCTCGTCAGGGTGTAAGCTTCCCTGAGCCGTAGTCCCGTGTTCAGGATCAGCAGGTACAAGGTCAGTAGCGCATCGCCGCCCTTGAGTTCGAGGCCACGCGAGCGATCCGGCCGCTCATAGCCCGACAGCACCGCCACGATCTTCTCGTGCTCCCCTGGCAGCAGGCGCCTGTCGCGCGCCACGTTCACCTTCACCTTGCCTCCTTGGCTTTCACCATCTGGGCATCGACGTCGGTATAAGTCGAGTAGCCCTTGGGCAGCAATTTCACAGGGTTGCTGATCTTGACGTTCACGTTGTTCCGCAGGTACTCGTCAATGGCCCGGCTCAGCGCCTGAATGCGGTGCTTGATGGACGAAGGGGAGAGGTTTTTCTCCACCTTCAGGGAACGGAGATAACCGGTCAGCCACTTGTAATTGGCGTCCGAGAACCGAACCGAACCCACCTCGAGCGTCAGCGTCTTGAGCGTGAGAATTTGCGAAGGCGCCGCGAAGCCGCTGTCAGACCACTCACCAAGAATGCGCAACAAGCGCACACCGTCGCCGGGGGAAGTGGGGGCAGTCAGTTCTGCCGGCGGCGGGATGTCCGCGTGCTTCATCAGCTTCCACTGCTGCCCGTAGGCAATGGCCTCGGCCTCGGTGTCGAAGGTGAAGTATTTGCGCCCGTTCGGGAGCGATGGGTGCCTCAGCCCTATTTCCCACTTCCCGGATGGCTTCAGTCTGGGTTTTGCCATGCCACAATCTCCATCGTGTCAACGAGATGGATCATCGCATGATCTGATCGAGTTTCAGCCGCCATTCTGTGGCGTCTGTGAGTGCTTCTGAGGCGTTTCTCAGCCGCCATGTACTCAATAAGCTGTTGATTTATAAAACATTCAAAAATGATGACAAACACGGCAATCAGCTACAAGATCGAGCTTATCCAGCGGGCCGAGAATGCCGAAGGAGCGGGACTGCGCTGAGCGTCACCCGCTTGCGCCCACGAAAAAGCCCGGTCAAACCGGGCTTTTTCGTGGGCCTTGTGAGGGCAAGACAACAGGCATGCCCCTGTTGCGGGCTTACTCGACGATCGTGACTTCCACGCGGCGCGCTTCCGCGGCACTGCCCGAGCCTGTGGTCTCTTCAGGCTTCTTGAGTTCCATGGCCGACTCCGGCACACCGGCTCCCAACAGTGCATCGCGCACGGCCATGGCGCGCTTCTTGGCCAGCTCGGCGTTCAAAGCGGCACTGCCCGTTGAATCGTGAAATCCCGACAACACGAGACGCTTGCCACCCTTGGCTGCGGCAATCGCGTCGCCCAGCGCCGCCAGCGCACCCGGCGCCAGATCGGCCTTGCCCGAGGCAAAGTAGAACTTCACCACGCCGTTCTCCATCACGATGCTGGCTTCATCGGCCGAAACCGCCGGCGCGGCAGCCGCAGCCTCAGAACCGGCACCAGGGGCAGCATTCCCCGAGGAAGCTCCGTCACCCGATGCACCCACGGTTGCCGCAGCATCGGCTTCACCCGAACCATGTGCTTCCATCGCAGCACCCTCGGTGGCGCCGTGCCCATCACCACTGTGTTCGCTGCCAGGTGCCATGGCCACGGCAGCGCCACTGTTTGCCGCACCCGTGTCCTTGGCACCGCCCTGGCGCGCCTTGTAAATACCCATGCCCAGGGCCAGGCCCACAGCCAACAAAATGGTGGAAATCAAGACCACCGCAACCACGCGGTTGTCTTGGTCGTTATCTTGGGAAGACATGGGGCACACTCCGTGAGAAATAATAGGAAACATCACTTCTGCCTCGCACGCATCGACTGGCAACACGGCAGACAACCCACAATTGTAGATGCGCCCACCTGACAACCGCCTTGCCCACGCCGAAGGCCTCGAACGCAACCCCTGGGACCCCGCCCATCGCGATGGCGCTCAGATGATGCGTGACACGCTGGCCGAGTGGCGAAGCCAAGGCCCCCATGCGGACCTGTGGGTGTTCGGCTATGCGTCGCTGGTGTGGCGCCCGGAGTTTCAGGCCGCCGAACAGCGCATGGCGCGGGTGGCAGGCTATCACCGTTGTCTCAAGATGTGGAGCCGCGTCAATCGAGGTACCCCAGAGCAGCCGGGCCTCGTGTTTGCGCTCATGGCCGGCGGAAGCTGCCAGGGCTTGGCCCTGCGCCTGCCCCACGATGACGTTGAGGCCATGATGCCCACGCTGTGGGCTCGGGAAATGCCCAATCCCGTGTATGACCCCAAGTGGGTGCACTGCCAGACCACCCATGGCCCGGTGACGGCGTTGGCGTTCACCCTGTCGCGGCGAAGCCCGAGCTTCACTGGAGAGCTCAGCCCCGAGCAGTACCAGCACATCTTTTCTCATGCGCGAGGCCGCTACGGCAGCACCCTCGATTACGCCCGCCAGACCCTGCACGGCCTGCGCGCCCACGGCATTGAAGACCGCGCACTGGACCGCCTGCTGCAACTGAACGCGCCCAAGCATTGACCCGGCTCGAACGTCCTCGCCATCCGCTGCATATACTGATCCCATGACCAACATCGCCGACCTGCGCAAAAGCTACGAAAAGGCAGAACTGAGCGAATCCGCCTCCCAGGCCGATCCGATGAAGCAATTCGACCAATGGCTCAAAGAAGCCATTCAGAGCGAGGTCCCCGAGCCCAACGCCATGACGCTGGCCACCGTGGGTTCCGACCTCCGCCCCAGCACCCGCATCGTATTGATCAAAGGCTACGACGAGCGCGGCATCGTCTGGTACACCAACTACACCA
Source organism: Burkholderiaceae bacterium (assembly GCA_041396525.1). Classification (GTDB taxonomy): domain Bacteria; phylum Pseudomonadota; class Gammaproteobacteria; order Burkholderiales; family Burkholderiaceae_C; genus Hydrogenophaga. The sequence goes on along the minus strand of JAWKYI010000003.1, from coordinate 371,558 downwards.
GCCGCAAGGGGCAGGAGCTCGCCGGCAACCCCTTTGCTGCGCTGCAGTTTCACTGGGTCGAACTGGAGCGCGTGGTTCGCATCCAGGGCGTGGTGGAAAAGGTCAGCGAGGCCGAGAGCGATGCCTACTTTCACAGCCGCCCCCTCGACAGCCGCATCGGCGCATGGGCCAGCCCACAAAGCCAGGTGATCGAGGGCCGCAGCGTTCTCGTGGCCAACGCAGCCAAGTACGGCGCGCAGTTCCTGCTCAAACCACCCCGCCCGCCCCACTGGGGAGGCTACCGCCTCACGCCCGACACCTGGGAATTCTGGCAAGGGCGCAAGAGCCGTTTGCACGACCGCCTGCGCTACACCCGGCAAGACCCGGAAGCCGGGACTTGGCTGCGGGAACGCCTCGCACCCTGACAGGGAGGGGCCGCAGGCCTGTCCTGCAAACGCCCTGATGGGTATTGATCATGCCTGGGACAGACCGGTCCCGGACCTCGTCTCCCCGGCCAGTGCCTCGAAATTCGCGCGCGGGAGCCGATACAGGCAATGTCGGCGAAGCTCATTGCCCTGCGGCACCAAAGGGTGATCGAAACTGCCGGAAGGCATCATGTGAAGGCGCTCCATTACCGCACGAGACCGCTCATTGGCAAGGGCCGTGAAAGACACGATTTCCTCCAGACCCAGACGCCCGAAACCCATGGAGAGCGCACCCCGCGCCGCTTCGCACGCCAGACCACGCCCCCAATATGCAAATGCCAGGCGCCACCCCACCTCCACACAAGGCGAAAAAGGCAATTCAGGCGATGGCACATTCAGACCGACAAAGCCGATGAACGCCCCGGTCTGCTTCAGCTCGGCGGCCCAGAAGCCCCAGCCACGCTCACGTATCAGCCCTTCGCAGCGATCGGCCAGCGCATCGCTTTGCTCGCGTGTGAGCCGCGAGGGAAAGCACGCCATGACCTGAGGGTCGGCGTTCAGGGCTGCGAAGGGCTCGCGATCGCCAGCGGTCCACTGGCGCAACCGCAGGCGCTCTGTCTCAAACTCAATGTGATCTGTCATGGCAAAGCAATGGAGAGGTAAAGCTGGTGTCGGCGGACGTCAAACGCCGCCACTGGCCGCAAAACCAGCGGCGGTGCCCAGTCAGGCCACACCGTCCGAAAAGGCGATGGTGGCTACGCAACGAGAGCGGAGCGCGCCGTTTGACTCAGGGCTGCATCGCCTGCCACACCCGGGCCGGGCTCAACGGCATTTGCAGATGCGGCGCCTGACTGGCGAGGCCATTGCGCGCAAACGCGTCGGCCACCGCGTTGACAATGGCCGGCGTCGCACCAATGGTACCCAGTTCCCCAACGCCCTTCACGCCCAACGGGTTGTTCTGGCAAGGTGTCGACTCATCGACCTCCATGCGAAACATGGCTGAGATCACATCGGCACGCGGGGCAGCGTAGTCCATCAGGCTGCCCGTGATCGGCTGGCCCGTCTCGACGTCGTACACCATGTGTTCGCACAAGGCTTGGCCGATACCCTGCACCGCACCCCCTTCCAGCTGCCCTCGCACGATCATCGGATTGACCACCCGACCCACGTCGTTGACCGAGCTGTACGCAACCACCCCCACCTCGCCGGTGGCCGGGTCCACCTCGACCTCGCACACATGGCACCCATTGGGCCACGACGGGCCGGCCACCGCGCTGGTCGACTCCATGAAGATCTCGTTCTCCGGCTGCTTGCCTGCCAACGCAAAAAGGTCAAGCGTCAAGTCGGTGCCAGCCACCGTGAAGCTGCCGTTGGCATACACAACATCGCCTGGCGCCGCCTCCAGCTCCTGGGCGGCGAGCTGGCGGGCCTTGTCAATCGTGCGCTCTGCACCGATGCGCACCGCCGAACCGCCAGTGAACAACGAGCGGGAACCGGCGCTGCCAAAGCCATCGCCACGGTCGGTATCGCCCAGCACCACCCGCACCTTCTCGATGGGCACGCCAAAGGCATCGACCGCCAGTTGGGCCAGCGAGGTGGCAATGCCCTGGCCCATGGCATTGACCGCAGAGAAAATCTCAATGACACCGCCGTCCCCACCCTCGACATCGGCTTTGATGGCCACGGTGACACGCTCCTCAAACACGTTGCCACCCGTCCACTCCAGAAAAGTCGCCAGGCCAAGACCTCGGTACTTTCCAGAAGCCGCCGAGGCCACGGCCCGGGATTCAAATCCCGACCAGTCTGCCTGAGCCAGGCCCAGGTCCATGATGGATTCGAACTTGCCTGAGTCGTACACCTGCCCCATCGGGTTCTTGTAGGGCATCTGCTCCGGCCGGATGAAATTGCGCCGCCGCAACTCGACCCGGTCCAGCCCGATCTGGCGCGCGGCTTCGTCCATGAGGCGCTCCATGTTGAAGATCGCCTCGGGACGACCCGCTCCGCGGTATGCGCCGGTGGGCGCCGTGTTGGTCAGCACGGCCTTGAAATGGAAGTCGATGGTCTGGATGTCGTAAACGCTGGTCTGCACCCAGGGCCCGATCAACAACTGGATCGCCACGCCCGTCCCGGTGGCGTAGGCACCCACATTGGCCAGCGACCTCACCCGCAAACCGAGAATCCTGCCGTTCGCGTCCAGGGCGAGCTCGGCGTGCGACTCGATATCCCGCCCATGCGTCGAGGAGACAAACTCCTCGCTGCGGTCGGCCACCCACTTCACCGGTCGTCGCAAGGCCTGCGCCGCATAGGCCACAGCAATGTCTTCGGGGTAGGCCCCGGTCTTCATGCCGAAGCCGCCACCCACATCACCCACGACCACGCGAACCCGCTCCTTCTCCAGTCTGATCGCACCGCAGACGGCATCGCGCACGCCCGAGGGCATCTGCGTGCTCATCCGGATGGTGAGGTGGTCATTGGCGGCATCAAAGTCGGCCGACACCGAGCGTGGCTCCAGGGTCAGCGCCACCACGCGCTGATTGGTGATGTCCAGCTTGACCACATGATGCGCATTGGCCAAGGCGGCCGCCATGGCGTCCTCACTGCCATGGCGCATCTCTGCGGCGACATTGCCGGTGGCTTCGTCGCACAACAGCGGGGCCCCGTCGGCGGTGGCGCCCGCAAGGTCGACCACCATCGGCAAGTCTTCATAGTCCACCATCACGGCCTCAGCCGCGTCCCGCGCCTGCTGCAAAGACTCCGCCACCACCGCAGCAACCGGCTCACCCACGAAGCGGACCCGCTGATGCGCCAGGGCCCTGCGGGGTGGCGAGGCGCTGTCCGAGCCATCGGCGCGCTTGAAGCCCGCAGCGCCCGGCAGCGGGTTTGACCCCGGCCGTCACCAGGTCCGCGCCGGTGAGCACCCCAGGACCCCGGCATGCTTGTGGCCGCCTCCACGTCGATGGAGCGAATGTCCGCATGGGGACGGGGCGAGCGGACAAACACCAGATGCGCCTGGCGCTCAAGGCGCAGGTCATCCGTGAATCGACCAGCACCGGCCAGCAGGCTGTCATCTTCCAAGCGGCGTACGGCGTGGCCGCTGCCGAAACGGGTGGGTTGGGAATCAGCGCTCAAGATCGGACCTCATGATGAAAAAAACATGCCGGGCTCGCCCGCTGGCCTCATTCGCCCGCGACAATCTGCCTCAGCGCCTGCTCGAATACCTCGGCCGGCTGACCGCCAGAGATCAGGTGCCTGTCATTGATGATGATGGCCGGCACCGAGCGGATGCCCGCCTGGGCGTAGAACTGCTGCCGCTCGCGCACCTGTGCGGCAAATTCGTCGCTGGCCAGAATCGCCTGCGCCCGCCCACGATCGAGCCCCACCGACTCGGCCACATCGGCCAGCAACGCATGAGAAGACATGTTTTGCGCGCGGCCGTGGCAGGCTTTGAGCAACGCCTTCTTCAGCGCGGCTTGCTGTCCCGGCGCACCCTCCTCATCGGCCCAATGGAGCAACCGATGGGCATCGAAGGTGTTCCACACCCGCCCCCGCCCGTCGGGGTTGAACTCGAACCCCACTTCCGCCCCGCGCTGGCGAATGGTTTCCCGAATCTGGGCTTGTTGTTCGGGGGTGGAGCCGTACTTTTCGGTGAGGTGTTCGCCCACGTCCTGGCCCTCCGGCCCCATCTGCGGGTTCAGCTCAAAAGGCTGGAAATGAATATCGGCAGCCACGTCCGTGCGCAACCGCCCCAGGGCGATTTCCAGGGCGCCAAGCCCCACGGCGCACCATGGGCAGGAAACATCGGAAACAAAATCGATTTTGAGCGAAGTAGTCATTTGCGCATGGTAAGCCCGACAGGCGAGGCGTTGTGTCGCCCCAGCGCAGAAAACCCGGTGTGCGCAATGGCCTTGCGCGACAATGCCCTTTCGTCCGCTTGAGTCGCCATACCCGCTCCACAGCCCGCAAATGACAGACCACTACGCCGTTCTCGGCCACCCCATTGCCCACAGCAAATCGCCCCTGATACATAGCCTGTTCGCCCAAGCGACTCGCCAGAATCTGGCCTACACCGCCATTGAAGCGCCGCTCGACGGTTTCGCGGCCACGGTGCAAGCCTTTCGCGCCAATGGTGGTTTGGGTGTGAACGTCACCTTGCCTTTCAAGCTCCAGGCCTACGAGCTGGCCACCGACCCCATGGAGAGCGCGCGCCTGGCCGGCGCGGCCAACGCCCTGAAGTTCGACGGCGAACGCGTCTGGGCAGAGAACTTCGATGGCACAGGCCTGGTGAACGACATCCAACAAAACCTGGGCTCACCGCTGGCGGGCAAACGGGTACTGATCTGCGGTGCTGGAGGCGCCACGCGCGGCGCCATCCTGCCCATCGCCCGGCAAAAACCCGCGCACCTGGCGATCGCCAACCGCACCGCTGAGACTGCCCACCAACTCGCCCGAGATTTCGCCGGCCTGGCCGCATTGCAGACCGGCGGCTATGACGATCTCGGCGACGAAGCCTTCGATGTCGTGATCAATGCCACCTCGACCGGCCTGTCCGAGGCCAACCTGCCGCTGGCGCCTGCCGTATTTGCCGATGGCGCCCTGGCCTACGACATGGTTTACGGCAAAGGACTCACCCCATTTCTGAAACAGGCACGCGCCGCGGGCGCGAGCCGCCTGGCCGACGGCGTGGGCATGCTGGTCGAGCAAGCCGCCGAGGCCTTTCATTGGTGGCGCGGGGTGAGGCCCGATACCCGCCCGGTGATTCAAGCGCTCGCTGTCCCGCTGGTTTGAAAAGTCCAGAATTCTCCAGAAATGTCCAGCGTGAAACCCACGATGCCGCCCCACTGCACCCCCATCACCTACCGAGGCGCCCAGGCCATCCAGATCCACCAGCCAAATGCCGGCAGCGCCACCGTGCTGCTGCGCGGCGGACAGGTCGTCTCGTGGATCGACGCCGCAGGCCGCGAACGGCTGTACCTGAGTCCGCTATCCGACCTGCAGGGGAGCAGTGCGGTGCGCGGCGGCGCACCTGTGATCTTTCCCCAGTTTTCGGCCAGGGGACCTTGGGTTCGCCACGGCTTCGCGCGCAACCTGCCCTGGCAGTTTCTGGCAGCGCAGCATGGCGAAGGGGATAGTGTGTCTGCGACCTTGGTGCTCTGCGAGTCTCCAGAAAGCCCGGCCCTGTGGTCCCACCATTTTCGCTGCGAACTCACCGCCACACTCAGCCCCGGCCAACTTGCGCTGCGCCTGACCATCCGCAACACCGATGTCCAGCCCTGGCCTTCAGCGGCCTTGCACACCTACTTCCGCAGCCGGCCCCCTGGGTGCCATGGCGTTGCGAGGACTGGAAGGCCTCACCTACGAAGACGCCTTGCAGGCGAATGCACCGTGCCGGGCGCCAGGCGGCGCGTTGCACATCGACCAAGCCATCGACCGCATCTATTTCGGGACACAGCAGCCATTGCACCTCAGCTGGCCAGGTGGGCAAATGGAAACCACCCAGCAAGGCTGGCCAGACACTGTGGTGTGGAACCCGGGCCCCGAGGGCGCCCAAGCGCTGGCCGACCTGCCCGATACCGGCCACGACCACTTTCTCTGCGTGGAAGCCGCACTGATCGGCTCACCTCTCTTGCTGCAGCCCGGGGCCCAGTGGGCCGGGACGCAAACCCTTCGTGCCCTGGCGCCGCCACCGACCGACTCGGAGACCCCATTGGTTTAAGCTGTGCGCCTGCACCTTCACCCCGACAAGCCATGAAAACCATCCTGTTGCTCAACGGCCCCAACCTCAACCTGCTTGGCACCCGCGAACCAGGCGTGTATGGCGCCACCACGCTGGCCAACCTGGAGTCAGACTTCACCTCCCAGGCCAGGTCACTGGGCTACCAGGCGGAGTGCTTTCAGAGCAACCACGAAGGGGCACTCATCGACCAGATCCACGCCGCTGGCCAACGCTTTGCCGCCGGCGAACTGATCGGCGTGGTTTTCAACCCCGGCGCCTTCACCCACACCTCCGTGGCACTTTTTGATGCCATCCAGGGCGTCAAACCCTTGCCCGTTGTGGAAGTCCATATCTCCAACGTGCATGCACGGGAAGCATTCCGCCACCACTCCTACATCTCGCCCGCGGCCGCAGGCATCGTGGTGGGCTTCGGCACCGACGGCTATCGAATGGCGGTGGACGCATTGGTGCGCAAAGCCACCGCCGCCAACTGAGTCGGTACGGCAACGGCCGCCCCTTCCGTCACGCTCGGCGCAGCCCCACGATCAGCAGGTGCAAACCCGCCACTTCCTCCAGCTCGTCGGTCTGTCCGCCCTGTGGGGAGCCTCGTTTCTCTTCATCCGCATCTCCAGTCCGGTCTTCGGCCCCCAGGTGCTCGCAGGCTTGCGCGTGGGCCTGGCCACACTGACCTTGGTGCTATTGATGCGAGCGCTCAAACACCACTGGCCCTGGACTTACTGGCGCGAACTGCTGCTGTTGGGGGCGCTGTCGGTGGCCGTGCCGTTTCTCTTCTACGCCTGGGCGGCGTTGCGGCTGCCCGCGGGCTACAGCGCTTTGCTCAACACCACGGCCGTGGTGTTTGGAACACTGTCTTCCTCCTGGATGAAGGAGGACACGCTGACCACCCAAAAGCTCCTGGGCTGCCTGATGGGTTTTGCTGGCGTCGCGTTGATTCTGCAGCTCGGCCCGGTCACCCTGAACAACGCCACCATCGCCGCCGCCCTGGCCTGTCTCACCGCGTCTGCCTGCTATGGGCTGTCGACCCCATTGATGAAGCGCGCCACCACTCGCATGCAACCCTTGGCCATCGCAGCAGGCATCCATGCTGCCGCGATGACCTTGGTCCTTCCCGGCGCCCTGTGGAGCCTGCCCACGGCCCACTTCACCTGGTCCGCCATGGGCGCAGTGGCCGTCATGGGCGTGGTCACCTCCGGGCTGGCCTATTGGGCACACCTGCGCATCATCCGGCATGTCTCGCCCGTGGCCGCGATGAGCCCCGTGTTCCTGGTGCCAGTGTTCGGGGTCACCTGGGGTCACATTTTCCTGGGCGAGGCGCTGTCAACCGGCGTCTTCGTCGGCGGCACGCTGGTCTTGCTGGCCTGCGCGCTGGTCACCGGGTTCAACCCCTTTCGCAGACCACTTCTGCGTCAATCACCCGACGCCAGGTCAGGCACCGAAACCTGAAGCCCAGGTTCACCTCGCACACAATTCGATACCAACAAACACTTGGCGTCGCGTGCAAAATAGGCCCCGGTTTTCGACCAAGCTTTTTTCTCCAGGGCCTCTCGCCCGCCGCACCACCGCTTGTTTTCTCCTTTTGACATGCTGCAACGCCTTGCCCACGCCACCGCCCTGACCGTCCTTTCGCTTGGTGTCCTGGTGGCCTGCAGCAGCACCGCTCCGGGCAACGGGCGCGCGGACGACCAAACTGCGCCGCCTCAACCCACCGCCATCGTCGAAGGGTCGGCCTGGCAGGCCAGCAACCACATCGGTGGCACCTCCACTTCCACACGCTGGGAGCACCAGACATTCGTGAAGCGCAAGCCCACCGCGTACTCGGCCACCGAGTTCGAGGGTCGCCCGGCCGTCAAAGCCTTGGCCAACGGCTCCAACAGCACCCTCAGCCTGGCCCTGACCCCGCCGCCCGGCGCCCTGCCCAAGCGCTTCCGGTTTTCCTGGTTCGTGCCAGCCCTGAACCCCACATTCGACCTGGGCAAGAAAGGCGAAGACGACGCGGTGGCCCGCCTCGTGCTGAGTTTTGCCGGCGACAGGTTCAACGGCAAGTGGGCCGCGCGGGACCACATCGTCTCGGAGCTCTCCAGCCTGATCGCAGGCAAGCCAATGCCCTACGCCTCCATCATGTATGTGTGGGACAGCCGCTACCCGGCGGGCACCGTGATCTCCAACCCCTACACCGACCGCATCCGCCAGATCGTCGTCGAATCGGGTCCTCAGCGCCTGAACCAATGGGTGGATTTCGACCGCGATGTCGAGGCCGACTTCCGCCTGGCTTTCGGGGAAGACCCAGGCGCCATGATCGGCCTGAGCCTGATGACCGACTCCAACAACTCGGGCGCAACGGTGGCGGCCTGGTACGGCCCCATAGACCTGACACTGTCCAGCTCAAGGCCGTGATGGGGCTTGCCGTCGGTCGGCCGGCAACTTCCCAAGGCTAAAGTGCCTGGGCTCCATGCCGATCCCCATGGGATCACCCGGCATTCCGGCCACCAACCCACCTGCCAGCCCCCAATGTCCTTATCCATCACGGGCCTGAGCGGCATGCGCGCCGCCCAGCTGCAACTCGACACCTCGGCACACAATGTGGCCAACAGCCAGACCCCGGAGTTCCAGCGGCGGGCGGTCACGCAAACGCCCGCGCCGGGTGGTGCGGGCGTGATCACCCAAGTCGTGCCCGATGGTCCTGTGGCTTCGTCCGATGGCAGCGGCTTTCGGCATCTGGCGCAAGACCTGGTCGCGCAACGCACCGCCGTCTACAACTTCGCGGCCAACCTGAAGTCGGTCCAGGCCGAAGACGAGATCCTCGGCACCCTGCTCGACACCCGGACCTGATCCCGACCCGCGCTCGGCCCGATCGAGTGGGGCATGTGGCGCCGGCGTCTTCAGGCCTTCTTCAACTGCGCGAAATCAAACGGCAGGCTGCGCAGACGCTTGCCCGTGGCAGCGAACAACGCATTGGCCACAGCCGGCGCGATCGGGGGCGTGCCCGGCTCGCCAATGCCCCCCGGCTTCTCGGTGCTGGCCACGATATGCACCTCCACCTTGGGCATTTCATTGGCGCGCAAGACGGGGTAGTCGTGAAAGTTGCTCTGCTCCACACGACCATCCTTCAAGGTGATCTTGCCGTACAGGGCGGCAGACAAGCCATAAACAATGGCCCCTTCAATCTGGCGCTCGATGATGGTCGGATTGACGGTCATGCCGCAATCGACCGCCGCCACCACGCGATGGACTTTCGGTGTGCCGTCCTGCCCCACCGAAACCTCGGCAACCTCGGCCACATAGCTGCCAAAGCTCTGAGCCACCGCAATGCCCCGATACACGCCCGCGGGCAACGGAGACCCCCAGCCGGCTTTCTCGGCCGCCACCTCCAGCACCTGCTTGTAGCGCGGTTGCTTGCCAAGCATGGCGCGGCGGAACTCGAACGGGTCCTTGCCAGCCGCCGCCGCCATCTCGTCGATGAAGCCCTCCATGAAGAAGATGTTCTGAGAATGCCCCACAGAGCGCCAGAACCAGACGTTCGGACCGGGCTCCTGGCGGCCAAAGTCGATGCGCTGGTTCGCCATGTCATAGGGGTGATCGGCAATGCCCTCCATGGCGAAGCTGTCCACACCACTTTCGGGATCTTCATGAAGCCCGAGGCTGCCGCTGATGGAAGGCGTGCCCACCCCGACTTTCAGCAGCGTGGCTGCCCCTGCGCATCCAGCCCCCAGTATGAACTTCGCCACCGACGCGGGGCGATAAAAGCCGGCCGCCATGTCGTCTTCTCGGGTGTAGATCAACTTGACCGGCGCCCCGCTCATTTTGGACAGCAAGGTGGCATCAATCACAAAATCGGGCGCAAAACGCCGACCAAAACCGCCACCCAGCATCATCGTATTGACCTTGACCTTGCCCGGATCGACCGTGGCCACCTGGCTGAGAATGCCTTGCACAGGGCCCTGGCTCTGTGTGCCGGCCCAGATCTCGACACCCTCTGGCCTCACCCAGGCGGTGCAGTTCATCGGCTCCATGCAGGCATGGGCCAGATAAGGCGCTTCGTAAGTGGCCTCCACCATGCGCTCGGCCTTGGCACCGGCTGCGCCCTCCTGCTTGGCCACCGCGCCAGGCTTGGACGCACCCTCGGTCAACATGGCCGTGACCTTCTCTGACGACAGACCGGTGTTGGCCCCAAGATCCCAGTCCACCTTCAGCGCGTCGCGCCCTTTCTTGGCAGCCCAATAGCCGGAAGCCAGCACCGCCACCCCACTGGGCAAGGTGATCACCTGCTTCACTCCTTTGACCGCCTTGGCCGCGCTGTCATCGACCTTGACCACCTTCGCACCCGGCAAAGGCGCGCGCGCCATCACCGCCACCATCATGCCCGGCAGATTCACATCGATGCCGTATTTCGCGCTGCCGTTGGTCTTGCCCAGCGTGTCGAGCCGCTTCTTGCGCTGCCCGATGATGGTGAACGTCTTCGGGTCCTTCAGCGCCACCTTCTCAGGTGCTTTTTGACGACTGGCCGCCTCGGCCAGCGCCCCATAGCTCACCCGCTTGCCACTGCTGTGAATCACTTGGCCCAGCGCCGTACGGCACTCGCTGGCGGGCACCTTCCATTGCTCGGCCGCCGCTGCCACCAGCATCGCCCGAGCGGTGGCCCCGGCCTGACGGATCACATCCCAGTGACCACGCACCGTGGTGGAACCTCCCGTGGCCTGCATGCCAAAGGCCGGGTTGTTGAATGCCGCGCTCACCGGTGCCTGTTCGACCGACACCAAAGCCCAGTCGGCGTCGAGTTCTTCAGCCATCAGTTGGGGAATGGCGGTCAAAACACCCTGCCCCATCTCCGAAGAGCCACAGATCACGGTGATGCGGTTGTCTGGCGTGATGCGCAGCCATGCATTGGGCGTGAAAGAGGTGCCCGCAGCGGCGCGCGCACGGCCGCTGTGCGGTACGACAAAGCCCACCACCAGCGCGCGCCCGCGCCCACCATGAAACCGCGTCGCGTAGCCCCTTGCGGGGCATCCACCAAAGGCGTGTGTTGCTCGTTCATGATCACCCCCCCGCCTTCAACGCCGCCGCGGCATCCTTGATGGCGGCCTTGATCTGGTTGTAAGTGCCACACCGGCAAATGTTGCCACTCATCGCGTTGTCGATGTCAGCATCGCTCGGCTTCGCATTGCCCGCCAACAAGGCGGTGGCACTCATGATCTGTCCCGACTGGCAGTATCCACACTGAGGTACGTCGTGCTTCACCCAGGCGGCCTGCACCGCCTTGCCCGCGGGGGTATTGCCCATGAACTCGATGGTGGTGACCTTTTTCCCGCTGCCGCTGACATCGGTGTCGTGCAAGACCGAACGGCCTGGCCATCCAGGTGCACCGTGCAGGCTCCACACAATGCCATGCCGCAACCGAACTTGGTGCCAGTCAGTTGAAGGTCTTCTCGTATGGCCCACAACAAGGGCATGTCAGGCTCGGCATCCACCGACGCCGCTTGACCATTGACGGTCAGGTTCATCATAGGGGGCTCCTCTTCTTCGTCGACAGGCTCAGCGGCCTCATGCTGCTGGCTTCAAAGCAGGGTATACCGCAGACAAGCGGGGCAGAAAGGGGTTAACCCTAAGCCGGCAGGCAGTGGCGTCCAATCGCCCCGCCTGAAGCGAATCCGGGTCGCGCTGGAGACAGTCACCCTGCAAAGGCAAAGGCAAAGGTCAATCGTCAGAGGAAGGCGAGATCCCCTCACCACCCCCCCTGGGCCAGACCCCGCAGACCGCACCCCACCATCCTCACAACTGGCCGGGTGGGCGTGTCAAGCGCAACAGACGCCAGGCGCAGCTGGTCGCCACGAAGGCACACGCACCGGCGAACCAAAACACACTCGACAGCCCTTGCGCCGAACTCAACAGACCTCCCCCCAATCCGCCCAACACCCCTGGCAACCCGTACCCGACCACCGTGTACAGTGCCTGCCCACGCCCCCTGAGCCGCCCCGGAAAATGGTGTGACAGCAATGCAATGCAAACCGAGTGGTGGGCCGCAAACGTGATCGCGTGAAGAGCCTGCGCCAACAACAACAGTGGCCAGACCCAGGGCAGACCAGCCGTGATTCCCATGCGCAACACCATCAGCGCCGACGCCAACACCAGCCAAGCCGTCAGCGACATCCGGGGCAACCACCGGCCTTGTGTCAGGAACCAGACGATCTCGATGACCACCGAGACGGCCCACAGCATCCCGATCACGGCTTTGCTGTATCCCAGCGAATCAAGGTACAGCGAAAAGAAGACGTAAATGAAGATGTGCGACAGCACGTGAAAAAACACCGCCGCAAAGAACCACCGCACCGCAGGCTGTCGCAAGATGGGCCCCATGTTCGGATGGACCTCAACCGGATGAACCGGCTCCTTGCCATCGGGCAGGCACCAGACGCTGACCACCACCGCGAGAAGCGTCACCGCGGTCCAGAGCGGGAAATGCCCCATGCCAAAACGCTCGAACCACCACCCGGCGGCCACCACCGTGGCGAGAAATCCCAGCGATCCCCACAACCGCACCCGCCCATAGCGCCGTGCGTCAAACGCACCACCCTGGCTCACCAGATGGGCCAGGGCCGCCTCACTCATAGGCATCATGGCGCTGGTGTGCGTGAACATCAGCAGCAACACAAAGAACATCGCCACACCACCCAGCGGCATCCACAGTCCAAAGGAAATTACCAGCGCCGCCGTGGCACCGTAGCGCAGCAGCCGCACACGCTCACCGGTGCGGTCGCTCAAGGTGCCCCAGGCGTAAGGCGCAAACAGGCGGGTGGCCGACTGCACCGAAGTGAGCAGGCTGATGGCGACCAGCCCGAAACCGAGTTCCTTCAACCACAGCGGCAGGTAAGGGTTGAAGAACCCAATGTGCGCGAAATAACTCGCCGAAAGCCCGGCAAATGGCAGCAAATGGGGGCGCGAGCTCACCGGCCGACGCCCCGAGCGCACATCAGTTCAGCTCTTCCTTGCGGATGCGGGTGATCGGCGCCAGCACCGAGGGCAAGGCCTGCATCTGGGCGATGGCATCGTTCATCGTGCCCTCGCGCACATCGTGGGTGAGGATGATGAGGTCGGTCGAGGTGGCACCTTCACCTCCCACCTGATCGGCCTCGCGCTGCAGCACCGCGTCGATGCTGATGCCAGCGGCGGCCAGAAGCCCGGTCACCTTGGTCAGCACACCCGCCTCATCGGCCACCCGCAAACGAAGATAGAAACTCGTGACCACCTCGCTCATCGGCAGCACGACCAACTCGCTCATCGCATCGGGCTGGAAGGCCAGATGCGGCACACGGTTGAGCGGATCGGCGGTGTGCAAGCGCGTGATGTCCACCAGATCGGCCACCACCGCGCTCGCCGTGGGCTCGCTGCCCGCACCTTTGCCGTAGTACAGCGTGGCCCCCACGGCGTCGCCCTGGACGAGCACCGCATTCATCGCCCCTTCCACGTTCGCCAGCAAGCGCTTTGAGGGCACCAGGCTGGGGTGCACACGCAACTCGACCCCTTTGTCGGTCCGCTTAGTGATGCCCAGAAGCTTGATGCGATAGCCCAACTGCTCGGCGTACTTGATGTCGATGCCTGCCAGTTGGGTGATGCCTTCCACATACGCTTTTTCGAATTGCACAGGAATGCCAAACGCAATGGCGCTCATGAGCGTCACCTTGTGCGCGGCGTCCACACCTTCAATGTCGAAAGTCGGATCGGCCTCCGCATAGCCCAGCCGCTGAGCTTCCTTGAGCACGCTATCAAAATCGAGCCCCTTGTCGCGCATCTCCGACAGGATGAAGTTGGTCGTGCCATTGATGATGCCCGCCAGCCATTCGATCCGATTGGCGGTAAGCCCCTCCCGCAGGGCCTTGATGATGGGAATGCCCCCCGCCACCGCCGCCTCAAACGCCACCATCACCCCCTTGGCGTGGGCGGCAGCAAAAATCTCGGTGCCGTGCACGGCCAGCAAGGCCTTGTTGGCCGTCACCACGTGTTTGCCTGCGGCAATGGCCTCAAGTACCAGAGTTTTGGCAATGCCATAGCCGCCGATCAACTCGATCACGATGTCGATATCGGGGTTGGCAATCACCGCACGGGCGTCGTTCACGACCGTCACATCCGCACCAACAATGCTCCGGGCCCTGGCCACATCCAGGTCGGCCACCATGGTGATCTCGATGCCACGCCCCGCGCGGCGGCGAATCTCTTCCTGGTTGCGCTTGAGCACTTCAAACGTGCCACTGCCCACGGTGCCGATGCCCAGCAGGCCCACTTGGATGGGGTTCATAAAACGATCACTCTCTAAAGTCAACAATGGCGCCTCTCGACGCCCCAACAAAATACTCACCCATGGTAGCGGGCCGGCCGGCGGTCATTGATGCCAAAAATGCCGCCTATCCATGCCCGCCTCAGCTTCCGTGGCGCTTGCGCCAGCCCTCGAGGAACCGAGCCACGCGCGCGATGGCCTCGCGCAGGTCGTCTTCATGCGGCAGGAACACGATCCGGAAATGCTGATTGTCCGGGTAGTTGAAACCCGAGCCTTGCACCAGCATCACCCGTGTTTCCTTCAAGAGCTCCATGAAGAACTGGCGATCGTCCGCAATCGGGTACATCACCGGATCGAGTTTGGGAAACATGTACAGCGCGGCATCCGGCTTGACGCAGCTCACACCGGGAATCGCGGTGATGAGCTCATAGGCCAGATCGCGCTGGCGGCGCAGACGCCCCCCTTCACACACCAGATCATTGATGCTTTGATAGCCCCCCAGCGCCGTTTGAATCGCCCATTGGCCAGGCACATTCGAACCCAGCTTGATGTTGGCCAGCATGTTCAGGCCTTCGATGTAATCTGCAGCCGCCTCCTTGGCACCCGAGACCACCATCCAGCCTGCGCGGTAGCCACAAGACCGGTAGGCCTTGCTCAACGAGTTGAAGGTCAGGGTGAGCACATCGGCGCTCAGGCTGGCAATCGGCGTGTGTTTGGCGCCACCGTAAAGCACCTTGTCGTACACCTCATCGGCCAGCAGCACCAGGCCGTGCTCGCGGGCCAGATCGACAATCCCTTGCAGAATCGCGTCAGGATAAATGGCCCCGGTGGGGTTGTTGGGGTTGATCACCACGATGCCCTTGGTGCGCGGCGTGATCTTGCTGCGCATGTCCTCCAGGTTGGGCGCCCAGCCATTGTCCTCGTCGCACCGGTAGTGGATGGGTTGACCACCCGACAGGCTGGTGGCCGCCGTCCACAGCGGGTAGTCGGGCGCGGGCACCAGGAGCTCGTCACCCTCGTCAAGCAGCGCGTTGGTCGCCGTCACGATCAGGTCGCTCGCGCCATTGCCCAGATAGATATCGTCCAGCGTCACACCCGGGATACCCTGCCGCTGCGTCTCGTGCATCACCGCCTTGCGCGCCGCAAAAATGCCCTTGCTGTCCGAATAACCCGCCGAGTCCGGCAGGTTGCGGATCATGTCCTGCTGGATTTCCTCAGGCGCGTCAAAGCCAAACACCGCCAGATTGCCGATGTTGAGCTTGATGATCTTTTGCCCTTCGTCTTCCATCTTCTTCGCCGCGTCCACAATGGGACCGCGAACGTCGTAGAGCACGTTGGCCAGCTTGGCCGATTTCTGAATCGGTTTCAAATGCCCTCCAGGGAGCGGTGAAATGGACGAAAAGCGTGGGTCAAGACGCAGAGACGCTATATTTGACGCTGCCCGCGCACAGACAAGCCCTCAATTTGACCACAGTTCAATCTGTGCTCTTCCGCGCGGACACCCAGCCAAATCCATGAAGTTTCACGCAGACAAGCCCGACGCCATCAGCATCACCGCCATCGGCGAAGGTTGGGTGGCCATCGGCGGCGAGCGCCACCACAGCAGCCTGATCCTGACCTCGTCAGGGCAGGTCCAACCGTGGGATTGCGAGCGCTTCGAAACCCTCCAGGGCGACCACTTCGAGTCACTGCCCAGCCTCATGCCAGAGCCTCCTGAGCTGGTTCTCTTTGGCAGCGGACAACGGCTGCGTTTTGCCCACCCCTCCCTCACCAAAAGCCTGATCAACGCGCGGGTTGGCGTCGAGACCATGGACACCGCGGCCGCGTGCAGGACCTTCAATATATTGGTGGCTGAAGGGCGCCGCGTGATTGCCGCCCTCATCATTGGCGATTGATTCCACGACCCAGATGCAGGGCATCGGACGCCAAGTCTGGCTAATTCAGCCCCTTCAGGTTAAAATAACCGATTGATCCCGCCCCGCACCTTTGCCCGACACTGTCAGTCAAAGGAATTCATTTGATTCGCATCAACTGGGGCGCGCGGCCAACGAATTTCCACCAACTTACGTCAGGGGTCCACGCAGTATGGCAGTCGTTGTCAATAAACCCATCCCAGAATTCGAGTCCATGGCCACCGGTGACGTCAAAGTCAGCAACCAGACTCATCTGGGCCAGACCATCGTCTTGTATTTTTACCCCAAAGACAACACCCCCGGTTGCACCACCGAAGCCATGCAGTTCCGCGACAAGTACAAGGATTTTGTCAAGGCGGGTGCGGAGGTCTTTGGCGTCTCGCGCGACAACATGGCTTCCCATGACAGCTTCAAGGCCAAGCTGGAGCTTCCCTTCGAACTGATCGCAGATACCGAAGAGAAGATGTGCCACATGTTTGGCGTGGTCAAAAACAAGATCATGTACGGCAAGAAAGTCAAAGGCATCGAGCGCAGCACCTTCCTGATCGGCCCCGACGGCGTGCTCGTGGCCGAATGGCGCGGCCTGAAAGTGCCTGGCCACGTGGAAGCGGTGTTGAAAGCCGTCAAGGCGCTGAACAAGAAGGCCTGACGACAGCAGGTTGTGCCATCGTTGCACAACCGCTGCACCGGTCGGGAAAGGGGCCTCATGACTCATGCATAATGAATTCATGACCCACGGCAGCTACCCAGCGCCCTCTTTTTCTGTCCCCCATCCGAGCAGCAAACCTTGCTGCCCGCCAAGCCGCCCGGTTTTCCCGGCGGCTTTTTCTTTTTCAGCCTCTCGCTGAGCCACCAGAGCCCACATGCCACTGCCTCCCGCCCCCACCAAACGCGCCGCACTTCTGTCCTCAGAGGCATACAACCTCAAAGCAACCAGCGAGTTTCCCCAAGACGTGGAAGCCGAGCCAGCACCCGCGCCGCAACAGCGTTCATCGGCTGCGGGTGCAGCGGTCGAGGCGCGCCCCAGCGCACGCAGCCGCTCCAGAAGCAAAAAGACGGACAGCCCACTGACCAAAACAGCGCTCACGCGCGCAACCCAACCGACCGCACGAACGGTCCCTGTGCCCAGCCCGGAACCCGTAGCGCCTCCCCGGCAGGGCAAGGCAGCCGCCTCAGCGCCCCAGGCCAAACCGGTCAAGAGCGCCAGCAGAAGCAGCCGCAAAGCAGCGACCAATGGCAATGCGCGCCTGTTCGTGCTCGACACCAACGTCTTGCTGCACGACCCCACCAGCCTGTTCCGCTTTGAGGAGCACGACATCTTCCTGCCGATGATCGTGCTTGAAGAACTCGATGGCCACAAAAAGGGCATGACCGAAGTCGCCCGCAATGGCCGCCAGACCAGCCGGACCCTCGACGCGCTGGTGGCTCAGCAAGGCGGCGACATGGCCAAGGGCATCAAGTTGTCGGTCACTGGCCATCAGGCCGCGCGCGGCATGCTCTATTTTCAGACGGAGCCACTCGACGCCACTTTGCCCAGCAGTCTCCCCCAAGGCAAGGCCGACAACCAGATTCTCGGCGTGGTGCAGGCGCTGTCAGACAAGCACCCGACGCGCGAGGTGATCCTGGTTTCCAAGGACATCAACATGCGCGTCAAGGCGCGCGCACTGGGACTGGCCGCCGAAGACTACGAAAACGACAAAACCCTGGAGGACGGCGAACTGCTGTATGCCGGCGCCCTGGCCTTGCCGCAAGACTTCTGGACCCGGCAGAGCAAGACCGTCGAGAGCTGGCAAAGCGGCAGCCACACCTTCTACCGCGTGAGTGGCCCGGTGGTGAACCAGTTCTACATCAACCAGTTCGTCTATTTCGAGGCCCCAGGCGAACCCTCCTTGTATGCCCGGGTGACCGAAATCCGCGACAAGACCGCGGTGCTCAAGACGCTCAAGGACTTCACCCACCTGAAGAACTCGGTGTGGGGCGTGACCAGCCGCAACCGCGAACAGAACTTTGCGCTCAACCTGTTGCTGGATCCCGAAGTCGACTTCGTGACCCTGACCGGTACGGCCGGCACCGGCAAGACCCTGATGGCCCTGGCCAGCGGCCTGACGCAGGTACTCGACGAACGCCGCTACACCGAGATCATCATGACCCGAGCCACGGTCAGCGTGGGCGAGGACATCGGTTTCCTGCCTGGGACTGAGGAGGAAAAGATGGGCCCATGGATGGGTGCGCTGGACGACAACCTCGAGTTCCTGGCCAAAGGCGACGGCGGCAATGCGGGTGAATGGGGCCGGGCAGCGACCAACGAACTGATCCGAAGCCGCATCAAGGTCAAGAGCATGAATTTCATGCGCGGGCGCACCTTCATGAACAAGTACGTGATCATCGACGAGGCACAGAACCTGACGCCCAAGCAGATGAAAACGCTGATCACCCGCGCGGGCCCGGGCACCAAGATCATCTGCATGGGCAACCTGGCTCAGATCGACACGCCCTACCTCACCGAGGGCTCCTCTGGCCTGACCTATGCGGTGGACCGCTTCAAGGGCTGGCCACACGGCGGCCACATCACGCTGGCGCGCGGTGAGCGCTCACGCCTGGCCGACTTTGCCAGCGAGGTGCTCTAGGCGCGAAGAGCCCAGTCCGATGCCCCCTCCGGACGGTGCATTGCTGAGCATCTGGCGCCACACCAGCAGCGGGGCGGGTGGTTCATGGGTGGTGCCCGATGGCTGCCTGGATCTGATTGGTCATCAGGCACCAGGCCAGGCACCGCAATGGACGGTATCAAACCTGATGGACCGTTCCACTTGGATCGCTGCACCGCAGGGGCAACGCTATGTGGGCTTTCGCATGAGAGCGGGCGCCCAGATCGACCGTGACAGGCTCATTGCATCCGTGTGTGGTCAGGAACTCGACGACACGCCCTCGCTCCTGGCTCAAATTGAGGCCGCTGTTTGGCTCGATGCCCGGGTCGTCGAAGCGCTGCAGGCACTCAGTGCAGAACGCACAGTCCAGGCGGCCACGGCGCAACTCGGCGTGAGTGAACGAACACTGCAGCGGTTGCTGAAACCAGCCACAGGCAGGGCACCGGTCTACTGGAAACGCCTGGCGCGGCTGCGCCAGACCGCACGCGCCCTGAGCCACGGTCCGGCGGGCGCCCTGGCAGATGTCGCCTGTGCCCAGGGTTTTGCCGATCAGGCGCTCTTGAGCCGAGACATCCGGTGCTGGCTCGGCGTGTCACCGGGCCAGTTGCAACAACGAAGTTCATTGCTGTACCTGTTGAACGAGCCCGGTTTCGGGAATGAAAGCGCGGGAGCTGCCAACTGAGGCGCTGCAGCACCCGCCCCACCTGAAAAATTCGTCCGGTTGGCGGCTCAAGCCGCTTTCAGGCAAGACATGAACCATGCAAGGATCTTCTTGCGCTCAGGCCATTGGCGAACAAATCTCGACCAGAAAGCCATTGATATCGGCAACATAAGCCACTGTCTGCCCCCAGCTCATGGTCTCGGGCGCCTGCATCTGGCGGCAGCCCGCGTCCAGCGCCCGCTGCAAGGCGCCAGGCACATCGTTCGTCACAAACGCGATCTCGAAACACGGCGCGTCGGCCTGCGGGCGCACCGGCGACTTCCCCATCTTGCGCAACAACGCATTTGCACAAAACGCCAGAGAAGTAGAGCCGGTGTCCATTTCGGCAAAGTCACCTGCCTCATGGACAAACTTCGCCTGCAAGCCAAAGGCCCGCGCGTAAAAGTCTGCCGTTTGGCGAACGTCGTCCACATAGAGAATCGTGTATCCCAGTTTCATGGCATCTCCAAAAAAAAAGACCACTCTAGAGTTGAAAGCCTGGGCCGTCTTGTAAAAACCCGACACCGACTCCTCGCCGGCATCTGCGGCATGATGCCCCCATGCGCACCCCATCAATCAATGACATGAGACGCTACGCAGTGGTGCGCAGCCTCTTCTCGCCCACCACGCTGCGCAAAGCCCTCCACCGCATGGCCTTTGTGCAGGCCGACCCCATCCGCTCGCCGGCGCGGGCCCAGGACCTCACCCTTCGACACCGCGTGCGCCACTACCGGGTGGGCGACCTCGAGCGCAGCTACCCCGAGCTGGATATCGAAGAAGACTTCTTCATCAACTACGGTTTCGTCACCCCCAAGGTCCACGCCCTGCTCCATCCGCGCACGGCGCGACACGTCTGGAGTGCCGAGCGCTGGCAACAGGCCGCCGACGTCTGGCATTTCGTGGAGCAAAACGGCTCAACGCACCCGAAAGCGGTGGATGCGCACTTCGCTCATGGCCACGCGACCAATGGCTTCGGAGGCCGCTCGAAGGCCAGCACGCACCTGCTCGATGACATGCATTACCGCGGCTTGCTGCGGGTGTGTGGGCGCCGCAGCGGCACCCGCCTGTACGCCATCCGACATCCTCAGCCTGCGCACGAAAACCCCGAGGCAACGCTCGACGCCATGGTCGACCTGTTGGTGGCACTCTACGCGCCCCTGCCCACACCGGGGCTGCGCCAGGTCGTGGGCCTGCTCAGACACGCCACACCGCAATGGCATGCCTTGTTGAATGCGGCCTTTCACCGCGCGCGAGCGCGCCTGCCCCAGACAGTGATCGAAGGCGTGGTCTGGCATTGGCCCGAGGGGGAGAACCCCAACTCATCCCGCTGGCGCACCGACGAACAAGTCCGCCTGCTCGCCCCATTCGACCCGGTGGTCTGGGACCGCGACCGCTTTGAGCGCCTGTGGGGTTGGGCCTACCGTTTTGAAGCCTACACACCGGCGGCCAAACGGGTGCGCGGCTACTACGCGATGCCATTGCTCTGGCGCGCCAACGTGATTGGCTGGGCCAACCTCTCAGTCAACGAAGGTCAGCTCGACGCCGAGTTGGGATACGTCCAGGGCCATGCCCCGACAGAAACAGCTTATCCCACGGCGCTTGACGACGAGCTCCGATCCATGGCCCGCTTTCTGGACGCCCGCCCCGGGTCATTGCGCGAGCGGTGCAAGCCCTAGCGTCTGGCCGCGCCGGTGCGCTCGATGACCTGCGTCATGGTGGCGGTGTCCTTCTGAATGCGATTGGCCAGCCCCTCCGGAGAAGTGCCCACCGCTTGCCAACCTTGTGCCACGATGCGATCGCGCACCTCGGGACGGCGAACAATCTCGGTCAGGGCCTGGGCCAGTCTGGCCACATGGGTTTTGGGCAACCGATTGGGTGCCGCCACCGCATTCCAGATCTCCAGCTCCAGACCTTTGACGCCTGCCTCACTCAAGGAGGGCACTTCTGGCACCACACTGCTGCGCCCCGCCGAGGTGACCCCCACCGCGCGCAACTTGCCAGCGCCCACCTGCGCCATCGCCAAACCAGGTGGCAGCAGGGCCATCTGCACCTCGCCGCCCATCATGCCGGCGATCACCGCCGGATTGCCTTTGTACGGCACGTGCATCGGATGCATGCCGGTGAGCGACTTGATCAGTTCCATGCCCAGGTGGCCCACCGTGCCCACCCCGGGTGACCCATAGTTCCAGGTATCGCCCGAGGCCTTGGCCGCCACCAGGAAATCCACGGCACTGGCGGGCGCGCTCGCGGGCGCTGTCAAAACCAGTGGCGCGACCGCGATCAGCGACACCGGTGTCAGGTCTTTCAGCGGGTCATAAGGGGTCGCCGGGTTGAGAATCTTGGCAATGGTCAGGTTGCCATTGATCATCAATCCGAGTGTGTGGTCATCCGTGGCTCGGGCCACCTGGGCCGCAGCGATGTTGCCGCCTGCGCCTGGTCGGTTGTCCACCACCACCGGTTGCCCCAGCGCCTGCGCGAGCGGTTCTGCCAGCGTGCGCGCCATCAGGTCGGGCGAAGAACCGGCAGGAAAACCCACCACCAATTTCAACGGCTGGCTTGGCCAGGCCTTTGGTTGTGCGCCCACCGACGGTGCTGCCCCAAGCAAGGCTCCGGCGACCAACCCGCCCGCTACGGACATCAGCCAACGCCTGGACATGCCACCCGGCACAACAGAAGAACGTGCAAGCTGTTCAGACAACATAAAAAAACCCTTCGCCTACGCTCAGCAAATGGACCCATTTATTGACTGGGGCTGCCACCCGGTCAACGCCCCGTCACCCACAGATTAGCAGGGCTCAAAACAACGCACCTCACATGCCCGGATCACAGGCCCGCCATTCGCCCTGCGGCAGACCACGCACATGGTGCGGCCCAATCGCAGCGCGAATCAGCCGCAGTGTGGGGAAGCCCACGGTTGCGGTCATGCGCCGCACCTGGCGGTTGCGTCCTTCGGTGATGGTCAATTCAAGCCAACTGGTGGGAATGGACTGACGAAAACGCACCGGCGGGTCGCGCTCCCACAACCACTCTGGCGGCACAAAAACCCGCACCTCAGCCGGACGGGTCACACCATCCTTGAGCGGCACCCCGCGGCGCAACAAGGTCAGCGCCGCCTCATCAGGCACACCCTCCACCTGCACCCAATAAGTCTTGGCCATCTTGTGGCGCGGGTGGCTGATGCGGGCCTGCAGCTTGCCGTCGCTGGTCAGCAGCAACAAGCCTTCGCTGTCGGCGTCCAGCCGCCCGGCCACGTAGACCCCAGGCAACGCGATGAATTCCTTCAGCCCCCGCCAGCGCCCTTCGGGCGTGAACTGGCTCAAAACGCCATAGGGCTTGTTGAAGCAGATCAGACGGGGAACAGCGGACGCCGGAAACATGGGCGGCAGCTTAGCACCGCCCAGCGGCCCGCCCTTTGAGCCAAAGGTGTCTCGGCTGCGCCCGCGGTTTCAGGTCCTGCAGCGGGAAAGCCCTTCATTGCTTTCCTGCGCACCGCGCAAAGTCTCATTGGCACAGGACGCTGGGCCGCAGACATTGCGCTTCGATTGCGGGCGCCTCAATGACCACCGACACCGAAGATGCAAATCAACGCAGCCTCAAGCGAAAAACAGAATCACCTGGTGAAATTAAATACGCCCTCCCAATCGAACCCATTGCTTCAATTCGTCAATACTGCATCAATTGGAAATTCCTTCAAACAGGCGACATCGAAGCGCAAATCGGATTTCATCCCGATGAGAAGCGAAAAAAGCGAAAACTGCCCCTGAGCACATTGGAAGCGGGGCGCGAGGAAGCGCTCCTTGCGACACCCCCAGCCGCGGCGGCGCCCGCGGCCTGAATTGCGATGAAGCCCAGTGGCGGCACGTGGGGCGCAGGACGTGAATTGCCCCAGGGCCCACGACGCAATGCCTACCCATGATTGGGGACGGTAGATGGTGTCATTTCAGAAAAACAATCGCATCATGACCTCCCCTGAATCGGAAATCACATCCACCTGGATTGATCTGAACAACCGTTCACCCAAGGAGCATTTCGCCATGGAATCCCTGTTTCGCTTCAACATCGTCCGCGAACCCAACCGCAACGAAGATGAAATCACGGTCATTGACCTGACCACCTCAACCACCTTCCAAAACAGCGCCGGTGCCATTCCCAACGGACCCAACCGGCGGTCACAGTTGCACGCACTCGCAGCCTCATACATCGCCTCCCCCACATTCATCGCCAGTGTGTCCAGCGTTCCGGCGCTGGCAGCGTTGGAACAGGCATCGACTGCCATCGACATCCTGATCGAAAAGGGCGTGTTCCAGCGCGCCGAACTGAGTGCCGCCCTGACCGCCACGCTGGGGGCCGATCCCGTGGCATTTGCCGCAGCCAATGCCGTCACCTCCCGCGTGCCAGCCTTGAAAGACAGCATCCTCGCGATCAAGATGTCTCCTGCAGATCACAAGCGCCCCCTCAGACGCCTGGCTGCGGTGCTGCGCGTCATTGAACTGATTGCTCGCTTCAAGTCCGACAGCGAATTTCCGACCGATCATGGGGAACTGGTCAGGGTGCATCGCCAGGGACTCCAGGTACCCGGGTCGGTGCTGCCCACCCGACCGCCGGCCCCACCGCGCCCCAAGCCGGGCAAAGTAACTGAAACGCTGAAAAACCTTGCGGACCGTTTCAAACGCTACGAGGCCGCACTGAAGGAACTGCGGGCCATACGGCCAGGCGGCTACTCGTTCACACCACAGGAAGCATTCGACGCCCGACTGCCCTCTGCCAAGGTGCGGCCCGAAGCGGTGTTCACACAGGAACTGGCCATCCGCCAGGCCGCGTTGCGCGCCACCTTGATGGTCTCGGCCGCAGACGTCACACGGACACCCGAAGCAGCCCACAACCAGATCAACATCGGCTCCTCGGCCATCGTCAAAGGTGCGATGGCCAACTTCAGCCTCGACAACCTGAACGGCGCGGAACCCACCGTGCAAGTCTCACGGGGCACGCGGATCGCCCTGAGCGGGTCACCGGACTTCAAGCCAGTGGTCGCAGGCCTCATTGGATTGCGGCTGGGCAAGCAAGCCGTCGGCAAGCTGACACAGGAGACCACCACCGTCATGAAAGAACTGGGGCTCGACCCAACCGAGCCGATCGCCCGCTCCGTCTCGAAGCTCTCCGCGGTCTTGCAAGAGATCCATGGACAGGCGCAAGCGCTGATCCAGCCAATTGGTCAGAAGACCTTCCGTACCGTGGGCAAAACCACCGTGGCCATCACCTCTTCGCCCGTTCCACAGTTGTACGCGCTGCAACCTGATGTACTGCTGAACCACCTGCCAGACCTCATCTTCCCCAACCTCTCAGGCGTGCCCACCACCCACGCAGACATCCAGCCCGCTGGCGTCATGGACCTCTTGATCGTCAAACAGCAACTCAAGGGGTACGAGGGCGCGGAGGTCTCCCACATTGCCAACGTGCTCAAAGGGGAGCGCAAAGACCGCATTTTCCGCACCCGTCTCGAAACCGAGGTCATCACACTGACCGAGCGCGAGATCGAAACCAGCAAGGAAAACTCGCTGGAAACCACCGACCGCTTTGAAGTTCGGCGCGAGAGCGAAACCGCGCTTCAGGAAGAAGTGGGCGTCAAAGGTTCGGCCTCAATCAAAGCCAGCTACGGGCCGACGGTCGAGTTCCGGGCCTCCGTCGAGGCATCGTGGCAACGCAAAACCCAGGAATCCGAACGCGCCGCATCCGAGACTGCGCGCACCGTGACCCAGAAGGCCACCGAGCGCATCACCGAGCGCGTGCTGACCAGAGAAACCCGCCGCGTCACCCGTGAAGTCGAGGAGACCGACCAGCACACCTTCGACAACACGGCCGGTACTGGCCATGTCTCTGGCGTTTACCAGTGGGTTTCCAAGGTCTACGAAGCACAAGTCTTCAACTACGGACCCCGCACCGTGTACGACATCATGATTCCTGAGCCCGCAGCGCTGTTGATGGAGGCCTTTCGAAGCCGCCGGTCGGCGGCCGTCGAGCTGGAAAAACCGCCGGCATTCGAAATCACGCCCGCCCAACTCACCGAAAACAATTACCAGACCTACATCAGCCTCTACGGTGCCACCGACGTCAAGCCACCACCCGAGCCCTACGTCACCGAGTCCTATGACTTCAACACCGGAGGCGAAGACGAAAACCAGGAATTCACCAACTCCACCCGGATCAAGATCCCGGACGGCTACCAGGCCATCAGGGCCACCGTCGGGGCGGTCGTGGCGGTATGGGACGACTGGTCCATCAGCGCCGTGATCGGACAACGCTCCCACCAATGGCGGTCCGGCTCATCGTGGGTCTGGTCGACCGCCCTGGACGAAGAAAGCGGCGCTGTGCCATTTGCCATCGTGACCGATCGCGTGGGCGACATCGCCGTCGCCATCGAAGTGATCTGTGAAAGCACCGAGCGCGCAGTCGACCTGTGGCGCGCAGAAACCCATGCGAAACTGGTCCAGGCCTACCGCGCAAGGCTCTCCGAATACGAAGCGAAGCTTGCGGAGCTGCAGGCAGAAGCGCCCGACGAGTTGCCCTCAGGCTCGGACGCCCGCAATCGCGCACTCATGATCGACGAAATCAAACGCCTGTCGATCTCTGCGCTCACCCTGCAGCACTACGACCTGTTCGATGCGATCGACACCGGGGCGGCCGGCCTGCCACAGATCAATTTCGTCCAGGCCGCCCAGGAAGGGGCCTATGTGCGCTTCTTCGAGCAGGCCTTCGAATGGGAAAACCTATCCTGGGTGCCCTACGCCTACTTCTGGGGCAGAAAGAGCAACTGGCTCGATCGAATCGTGATCGAAGATGACGACGCCGAGTTCCAGGCCTTTCTGAAGGCGGGCTTCGTGCGCGTGCAGATCCCGATCCGACCCGGCTTCACCGAAGCCGTCGACCATTTCCGGCTGTTTGGTGAACCCTGGTTCGGGGGCAGCCTGCCCGCCATCTCGGACGCCACCTACCTGCCCATCGCCGACGAACTGGCCGAGCGGCTTGGCCGCCCGGGCGCAGAGATTCCGGTCGGCGAGCCCTGGGAAGTCCGGGTGCCGACCACACTGGTCAAGCTGCGCGCAGACGATGCGTTGCCCACCTGGGAAAAGCAGGACGACGGGTCTTGGGTGGAAGCCTCGAACTGAACGCAGACCACCATGCCAGGTATCGAGCTCCATGCAGACTTCGATCGCGATGGCCGCCTGAGCGAAAACGCCTTCGAACGCGCCTCACGCCTGGAATGGCCAGGCGCCATCGTGGTGGCCAACTTCGACGCAGACAGGCGCGCCCTGCCCATGCGACCGACTTCCGGCGACACACCGCAGGCCGACTACGACATCGCCACGGCGTTCTCCCGGGACGACGAACTCCTGCCCCTTCGCGTGCGCGTCGCCGCAGGCGCCCTCGCGGCGGGTGAACGGCTGCGCATCCACTGTTCCGGGGTCATGCACACGCGGGTGCGACTGTCCACTGCCGACGGGCGCATCGTGCCCCACCGGCTCGGAGCACCTGAAGAATACGAACTGCCCAACCCTCCGGCCTCGGGCGTGCTCAACCTGACACTGCAAGTGCGCAGCATCGCCGGTGCCGCCTTCGGCCGCCTGTCGGGCCTCGAACTGCGCTACCAACCCGATGCCCGGGAAGAAAGCCGCTTCGAGCTGACCCTGCTCAGGGAAGACGCACAGGCACAAACCCATGTTGAAGACCACGGCCGATTCACCGTGGCGCCGGTCATTCTCGACGATCGAACCACCACCGCGCGGCGGCTCTACATGGTCAACGATGGCTACAACTGGCCGTCCTACCACGACATGTGGCACGCGGCCGCAGCCGCCCGCGTGCCGCTGGTGGACGTTGACCCAAGCCTCTCGGGCGGCGACATCTGGCTTCAGGACCAATACCAGCACGGCAGCGTGCAAGGCCCGCGGCAAACCCGGGAGATCGTCCTGCACCTCCCCAGGCTGCGGCACAACAACACCATCGACACCACCACCAACAACCTGGAAGACTTCGTCAACAGCCACTTCCGCTCACGCGACCTGGGCCTGTTCATCGATCTCTGGGACCGCGTGATCGTCGTCAACACCTCGGACGGTGGCGTTCTCCGAGTCGACTTCAGGACCATGCGCGATTGGGCATTCGGCGCGTTGCGGCTGACCGACGTGGCAGACCGGCTGGACCGCTACGGCGCGCTCTCGGGCCAACCCTGGGCCGCTCGCGCGACTGGTGATTTCGTGGACACCGTGCGCAACATGGGTGCCACCCTGCGTCGGCTGCAGGAAACGATGGCCACCGCAACAAGCGATGCGCCACAAGAACGGGCCGACATGCTCAACGGCCTCGCTGAAGCGGCCAACCAGATGGTTCGCGCGGCGACGGCCGACTACACCGTCACCGGCTCTGGCGACTCGGCCCACTTCGTCTCCACCATTGCCGGTCAACGCGTGTCCTTGCCAGCCGACACCGCGCGGCGTCTGGTGGCAAGAGGTCTTCAAATGCACAGCTCAGCCAACTACGGCGGCAACATCGAGTCCACGCCGCCCGTCAGAGGCGCACCGCTGGGGAAAATCATCATCGGCAATGCCACCGACCCCGACACAGGTGGCGACTTCGTCGACCCGGACCTGCTTCGGCTCCTGGCCAAACAGAAAAAGCAACCCATTGTGGAAATCGACACCACCTGGTTGAAGGTGGGGCATGTTGACGAAGTGATGGCGGTCGTGCCCCATGCGCGCACAGGATTCTCCGTTGTCCACGCCTCTTGCGCCGCCGCGATGTGCCTGCTGCGCGAGGCCGACGCCCTGTACCGCTCAGGGCTGCCGGCCGACCACCCCAACACCACCCCCGGCCCACGCCGCCCTTCCGGCGTGCTCTCGCGGCTGATGTCGGAAGGCAACCACCCGGTCACCCGCCTGCTCCGCGGCAAATTGTGGCGACATGTCCATTCCCCATCCACACCGGGCACCGTGGCCGACATTCTGGAGCCACCCAGCATCTACCTCAAGCTCGCCTACCACGTCAGTGGTGGCGGCAATGGGATCAATATCCACCGCATAGGCTATGTGCCTGGCGAGGGCCCCACTCGCCACTACCTGGCCGACATCAGCCCCGCCGAGCTCCTTTTTTGTGAGCGCGACAATGGGGGCAACTCAGTCAATGACACCCTTGATGAAACGGTACTCGCCGCCAGCCGAGCCACACTCAGCAACGAAACCGGAACCAACCTGCTCCCCATCCCGGTCTTGTTCGACCGAATCGACAACACCACCGCATTTCGCCGCCGCCATGCCTGGCACAAGACCTCTGCCTTCGTCCCCGACATGGCCAACATGCAGGTGCTCAACGGCCATCTGATGGTGCCCAAGCCCTATGGCCCCCGGATGCGAAGAGACGATGCCATCCAGGTGGTGCGAGCGGCGATGGAAGCTGTGGACATGCCTCGCAGCGTGCGCGACCGGGTCGGCGCCCGGCTTGTCGCACGGCGGCGCATGACGCGCGAGATCTACTGGGTGATGAAAGCCCCACCCGCTTACCTGATGTCATCACCCAACGGGATCATTCGCGCCTCCTACGGTGGCATGACCACCCAGGATGATGTCGTTGCCGCGTTCAAGGACAGCTTCCCAGGTGCCAGCGAAGCCGAACTGGATCAACACCTGATTCGGCCCAATGGCCGGCGTTTCGCTTCCAACGGACAGCTCAAAGACACGTTCTCGCAAATCGTGGTGAACGACGGCATGGTCGATCTCTTTGAACTGTGGACCGCTGCCGTGGCGGAAGAACTCGGTGCCCAACTGCACTTCATCGACACCTGGGCCTACCACCTCGGAGACGGCCAGATCCACTGCGGCACCAACGTGCTCCGGCGCGCCAGGAGGATTGGCGGCATCAATGCGTGGGACGCCCCAGACCACGAATTTCGGGCCAGCGTGGTGACATTCACCCCTGAAGAGGTGACGCTCTAGATGGCAGCGCTGCGACCTGACTGCGGCAAGGTGTCAAAGAAGCCGGCGCCATTCCACCTAGGGCAAAACAGGCAAACCATCCACACCAGGGAAACGACACCCCCAAAAAACGAAATTTATCCAATGAATTCATGCGCTTAAGGAATACCCTTTCCCTGCCGGAATGGATGCAGTCTTGTGGGCCATGCCATGGCCTGCGTATCACAAGGCTTCAACAGATGCGGCTGCGCAGCCGCGAAAAGTTCAAGGAACCTTCTCCTTAGCACTCAATCACAGAGAGTGCTAACATATTTGCATACAGACCTGAGGAGGGTTATCCAGATGTCTACTGCACTCACTACAACCGCTTTGCCCATAGGCGCACTGGCCGTGGCCAGCCCGTGGTCGAACCGCTCGCTTACCCTGCCATCGCTGGGCAACCTTGACGCCTACATCTCTGCGGTCAACCGCATGCCCATGCTCACCCTTGAGGAAGAGCAGAAGGCGGCGCGCCGGCTGCGCGACGACAACGACATCGAAGCCGCCGGTCAGCTGGTGATGTCCCATTTGCGTCTGGTGGTATCCATCGCCCGGCAGTACCTGGGCTACGGCTTGCCCCATGGCGACCTCATCCAGGAAGGCAATGTGGGCCTGATGAAAGCCGTCAAGCGCTTCGATCCCGATCAGGGCGTGCGTCTGGTGAGCTACGCCATGCACTGGATCAAGGCAGAGATTCACGAGTACGTGCTGAAAAACTGGCGCATGGTGAAGATGGCCACGACAAAGGCCCAGCGCAAGCTCTTCTTCAACCTCCGCTCCAAGAAACAGGGTTTCCGCTCGGAAGCGCTTGATGGCGAGACCCACCGCGAAGCGTTCTCCGACGAAGAGATCGACATAGTGGCCAAGGACCTCAACGTCAAACCCGAGGAAGTGCGCGAAATGGAAACGCGCATGTCGGGCGGTGACGTGGTTCTCGATCCAAGCCCCGCCGACGATGGAGAAGATCGCTTCGGACCGATCGCATTCCTGGCAGACGCCAGCCACGAGCCCACCGCCATGATGGAGTCGGCCCAGCGCGATGTCTTGGCCACGGAAGGTATTGCCAACGCCATGAGCGAACTCGACGAGCGTTCGCGCCGCATCGTGACCGAGCGCTGGCTGAAGGTCAACGACGACGGTTCGGGCGGCATGACGCTGCACGAGCTGGCCGCAGAATATGGCGTGAGCGCCGAGCGCGTGCGCCAGATCGAAGTGGCGGCCATGAAGAAGATGCGCAAGGTCCTGGCTGAGTTTGCCTGAGGCCATTGTTGCCCCACTGCACCCAAAAGGCCTGCGATTCGCAGGCCTTTTTTGTTCAGCCCACCATAAAGGTGGTCAACCCTGCCAGCGTGCCAGGGTAAGCAGGACCAGCAGCAGCATCCAAAGCACCACGCTGCGCCAGACCAGCCCCACCGCGCTGGCCAAGTGAGATATCTGGGGTTCCGTTCGCGCAGCCGCAAGCTCGCTGTCTGTGAAATCCCCTGCATCGACCGTCTGGTTCAAGCGCACCCCCAAAGCCCCCGACGTCGCGGCCAGCAGCACACCATCGTTACCTGGGCCAAACTGTGCCGCTTCGCCTCGCCAAGTGGCCACCGACTCTTCAAAATTCCCCACAATGGCGAAGCCCAGAGCGGTCACCCGCGCAGGCAGGAAATCCACGGCATGCCAACCATGCTTCGCAGCCTGCCGCATGGCCTCGCTGGGCGTGCCATCAGGACGTTCACGCCAATTGCGGGAAAGGTACTCCACCATGCGGTAGAAAATAGCGCCAAACGGGCCCATGCCAAGCACCCAGAAAATACCGAAGCAGGTCAGCACACCGAAAACATGCCGGTGGGCGGCCAACACCGCCTGCTCGATCACCTGACGCAGCAACTCGGTACGCGGAAGGCTGGCGGCCTCGACGCGCAACCACTTGGCCAGTTTTTCCCTGGCGCCGCGCTCATCCCCTGTCTCCAGCGCTTGTCGGATATCCGTGAAGTGGTGACTGAACTGCCGAAAGCCGACTGTCACATACAACACGGCAACCAGCCACACAAAAGCCAACACCGCGCTGAAGCGCCAAAGTGCCCAGTAAACCAGCGCGGACAAAAGGGCTGGCACCCCGGCCGCCAGCGCCCAGGCCATCCAGCCCTGGATGGTCTCACCCGCGTCCAGGTTGCGCCGCACAAGGCGCGCCCAGGCCCTGAGAGCGCTGTGCACGACGTTGTCATAGGCCAGCGGCCGGGCTTGCTCCAATAGCAGGGCAATCAATATGGCAAAGAAACTCATGGGGCAATCATAGTGGGGCGGCCCGCCATCGAAGAAAGATCACCCATGTCAGGCAGTCAGGAAACGGTAGAAGTTCCTCAACATGCCCGCTGTGGCCCCCCAGATAAACCGCTCCTGGCCTGCCGCCTCCTGGTAGGGCATGGAATACCACTCCCGCACGGTTCCTTCCCAATCCCAAGCGTGGCGGCGATGATTGACAGGGTCCATGAGGAAGTCGAGGGGCACCTCGAAGACCTCATCCACTTCGCCCGGATTCGGCTGCAATTCGAACCCTGGTGACACCAGCCCCACCACCGGTGTGATCACAAACGCCGTTCCAGTGGTGTACTCGGGCAAAGTTCCCAAGACTTCGATCCGCTCTGGCTCGATACCCACCTCCTCGCGTGTCTCGCGCAGGGCCGCCGCCACCGCATCGGCATCGCCAGCATCCAGCTTGCCCCCCGGCAAGGCAATCTGACCTGCATGGCTGGCCAGGTGTGCTGAGCGCTGGGTCAACAGCAATGTGAGACGCGGGCGAACCACCACGGGCAGCAAAACCGCCGCCTGCACGGGCGGGCGTTCGCCAAAACGTTTCTCTCGTGACAGCTCGGGCACCCACGCCGGAGGCTCGGCAAAAAGTCGACGAAGACCTTGCGCGGTGAGGCGCTCCGGGTGCGCTGGCAAAAGGGCCTCGCCAAACATCGCGGGCAACACGGGAACGGTCCGGGGATCGAATTGCGGGAGCGGTTTGGACATGGGGCGAGCTTAAGCGACATGGCGATCCAGCGCTGCCCGCTTTGCGACGCCGAACACCTGCCCCGCAGTGGGGCCAAACCACTGACCCGTCCTGAATTAGGTTGACACCCGGGAGGGTGAATTTAGCCGGCTGACTCCGGCCAATGACGCCCGATGCACCGCATCGGGCGTTTGCATTTTCAGCGATAGATGAGGTCGCTCCAAGTTGTAGATCTGGATGGACTCTTTCACCATCTGCCTGGCCTGCTCCAGGTCGGCCGGACGTTGCAGCAGTAACTCGCACTTGAGGATGCCGTTCACCCGCTCAGCCAGCGCGTTCTGGTAGCAGTCGTAGCCATCGGTCATTGAGCAGCGCAGGCCATGGCGCCTGTTCAGATCCTGGTAGTACGTCGAACAATACTGAATGCCTCTGTCGAATGGTCAACCGGTCCTGATCGCAACTTTCGGGTTGGTCAGCCGATTTTAAGGTAGTCATTCAGCACCTCTGCCGAGTCTTCCAACCCAACGTCTTGCGTGGCCTGTTGTTCAAGGTCAGTGCCACGGCGAATCTCGTGCTCGCTCCACCGAGAAGGTCGTTTGCCCTTGGGGAAGTACTGGCGGCGAAAGCATGATGGCCCGTATTCGTGTTTGTTCTCGTTCGTACCGCGTTGCCATGGACGTTGCGAGGATCGGCAAAGAAGACTTTCACCCCGGACTCAATGGTGAACCGTGCATGGTCTGACAACTCCTTGCCACGATCCCACGTCAATGACTGCCAAAGCTGGGTAGGCAGCTTCGCCACTGTTCTTTTAGGGCGTTGGCCATGGTGATGGCTCCGTAACCCGCCAGCGCAGGACCATTCTTTGTTTCGAGGCGTTAGTCCATAGCCTTTCGCGCAGCAGGTGCACGAGAAAGGCATGGTGAAACAGCTTGATCGTTCCACCAGCGTGCCGCCAATAACCGACCTGTCCAGGCCGATGATCAGGTCCCCCTCCCAGTGACCGGGCACCGCACGATCTTCTATCTCAGCAGGGCGACTGGAGATCATCACCTCTTCACTGACATGTGCCCATGCCTTGGCTTGGGACCTGGCCCGTGGGGTGCGCAAAGCTCGCCCTGTACGGGTAGCTCACAAGCTCACGCTTGAGGCGGCGCCTCTGCCCTGGATATAGAGCGCCTGATAGATGGCTTCGTGAGGAGATGCGCATGGACGAATCATCAGGGAGATCGATCTGCAAGCGGTTGCAATCTGCTCTGGCGACCAGCCATTGACCCATTTGCGGTCACCGCGATGAGGAGCTGACGCGGCCGATGAGAAGGGCCTGTCGAGGGTCAGCCACCTCCCGCCCTTGGGCATCGCGGATCTTGCCCTCCGGGCGGTCTTGGACATAGTCAGCGCAAACGCTGGTTCGTCACAAAGCTTGGCAGGCTTGGGCCCTTCTGGCGCCAGATCGGACTTCCAGCTGCGCGACTGACGCCCGATACTCGACCTTGCCACTGCGGGTCGCAGCGTTGCGCGCGTCAACTCACGCGAAACGTTGAGGGGCTTCGACCAATACGACGAGCTATCTCCCGCACACTGATATCTTGAGCTCGCAGAATTCCAATCTCCTCCTCGCTCCCGCGAACGACAGATACCTTCCAGATACAGGTTTCGACATGAACAATGGCATGCCTCCACGATGCCGGTGAATTTAGCCGGCTGACTCCGGCCAATGACGCCCGATGCACCGCATCGGGCGTTTGCATTTTCAGCGATAGATGAGGTCGCTCCAAGTTGTAGATCTGGATGGACTCTTTCACCATCTGCCTGGCCTGCTCCAGGTCGGCCGGACGTTGCAGCAGTAACTCGCACTTGAGGATGCCGTTCACCCGCTCAGCCAGCGCGTTCTGGTAGCAGTCGTAGCCATCGGTCATTGAGCAGCGCAGGCCATGGCGCCTGTTCAGATCCTGGTAGTACGTCGAACAATACTGAATGCCTCTGTCCGAATGGTGAACCAAGGCCTGATCGCTTTGACGTGCCCGCAGGGCCATTCTCAATGCCTGCGCCACCTCCTCGGTTTGAAGGCTTGCGTGTACGTGCCAGCCCACAATCTTGCGCGAATAGGCATCCGTGATCAGGCTCAAGTAGACGAACCTGTTCGCCGTCGGCAAATAGGTGATGTCGGCCACCCACACCTGCTCACTGGCCTTGGCGCACACCTGCTGCTCCCCCGCCTTGAGCAAGTTGGGGTGGCGGCGAAAGCGATGATGGCTATTCGTGGTCTTGTGGTACGCCCTTCTGGCGCGCACCAGCATCCCTGCGTTGCGAAGAACGTCAAACAGCGCATCCCGACCGAGCCTGATTCCCGCTTGCTTCATGGGCTCAGAGAGCAAGTAGTGCAGCTTGCGGGTTCCCAGCCGGGGTTGACGCAGTCGCCACTGGCAAACCCATTGCACGACCTCCTGGGCTCTTCGCTCTCGCTGAACAAGGCGATCTTTGCCCTGGTAATACGCCTGACGGCTCACACCCATGTGGCGGCAAGCCCTCGTCACGCTCAGCCCTTGGACGAGCTGTTGCGAGAGGACTTGCCCAAAGGCTTTTTTACAACGCGTACCCCGTAGTCCTTCTTCAACACGTCAAGCATCGCTTCAAACAGCTGCGCCTTCTCAGTGGCCTCGCGCAATTGAGCTTCCAGCGCCTTGATCTGCTGTTCGGGTGTGAGCTTTGAGGGAGATTTGTCTGTGGGCATGGCTGCACATGATGCCTCATGCCCCCAGCCAAGGCGACCATGCTTTCGCAACCACACCAGCACCGTCGAGCGTCCCTGTATCCCATATCGAACCTGAGCCTGCTTGTAGCTCAGTTCGCCTTTTTCTACTTGTTCGACCACCGCCAGCTTAAAAGCCAGCGTGTAATCCCGCTGCGTTCGCTTCGTACCTGATTCCATTTGACATGCCTTTTCTTGCTTGAAAAGGTGTCAACCTCTGGCAGGACGGGTCACACAAAACAAAAAAGCCGCTCATAGAGCGGCTTTTCGCAAGGGCAGTGGCTTGGCCACTTCCGAGCGCTTACGCGCCCAGCTTTTCCTTGATGCGTGCCGACTTGCCGCTGCGCTCGCGCAGGTAGTACAGCTTCGCACGGCGCACGGCACCACGACGCTTCACTTCGATCTTGGCAATGCGGGGGCTGTACAGCGGGAAGGTGCGCTCGACGCCCTCGCCGTTGGAGATCTTGCGCACGATGAAGCTGGAGTTCAGGCCGCGGTTGCGGCGAGCGATCACCACACCTTCGTAAGCCTGTGTCCGCTTGCGCGTGCCTTCAACCACGTTCACGCTCACGATCACCGTGTCACCGGGCGCAAACGCTGGAATGTCTTTGTTCAAGCGAGCAATTTCTTCTTGCTCAAGGGTCTGGATAAGGTTCATGATTTCCACTATTCACGATCATGCCCGCGCTGCACTAAAGGCCGCGAATCCGGCAAGGCCCCTGTCCTGAACCCGCCCCCAAAGAGGCTTGAACAGCGGAGTGGCCCGGTCGCGGCGGCCGGTCAGAGGATCGAAAAGCCTCTCATTATAGCTTTTTCAGCGATTTGAGGAAAGTTTCGTCTGCCGACGTCAGCTGTCCGTCCGCTCGGGCGCGAACCACCAGCTCAGGGCGCAGCGCCTGCGACAGCCGAAGGCTCTGCTCGCGGCGATAACGCTGGATGCGTTCATGATGCCCACCCAGCAACACTTCCGGCACACGCACCGCCCCTTGCGGCCCATTCCAGACCTCGGGACGCGTGTGATGGGGGCAATCGAGCAAACCACTGAGCGATGGATGGAAGCTGTCTTGCTGGTGACTGCCTTCATCGCCGAGCACGCCCGGCATGAGCCGGGCCACCGAGTCGAGCAAAGCCAAAGCGGCGATTTCGCCCCCCGACAGCACAAAATCGCCGAGGCTGATCTGCCGGTCCACGCAGGCATCAATGAAGCGTTGATCAACCCCTTCGTAGCGGCCACACAGCAAAACGGCGCCCGCACTGGTTGACCACTCAGAAGCCATGGTGTGGTCCAGTCGATCGCCAATGGGAGAAAACAGCACCAGGGGTGCCTGGGCCTGCGGGGGCTCGCCGCGATCGACACGAATGGCCTGCAGGCAGCGCCACAGAGGCTCAGCCATCATCACCATTCCAGGGCCACCACCAAAAGGTCGGTCGTCAACCCGCCGGTAGTTACCCGGGGCATGGTCGCGCGGGTTCCACAAACGCACATCAACCAGCCGGGACTCGAACGCACGGCGCGTGATGCCGCTCCTGAAAAAGGGCTCGAACAACTCGGGGAAAAGAGTGATGACGTCAAAACGCATCGGAGTATTCTCCAGCATCGGGGCAGGCAACCCGGGGCCGACCTTCGAGCTCGACAAGGCCATCCCTCAAATGTCACCCCTCGCACATCCTGGGACCTGCGCAGGGGGTCAACACCCATCGAACCGGGTTGCTTCGGTCTGTCCTCGATGGCGAGCGAGAAACCCGATAGGCCGATGGGCGCCTCCGCGACACTGGAAAGCCACCCTGATGCCGAATCGAATGCCCCGGTTGCGCGGCCGAGCCAGCGCCCAAAAATCAGTAGTCGAGGCCCCAGTCCACAGTGATCAGCTTGGCCTGCTGGTCGACCTTGTCGACATAGGCATCCACAAACGGGATCATCCGCTCCTGCGTGCGTGTCTTGCCATCCAGCGTTTCGGTGTACTCCAGCACCAGCACCGAATTGGGTCCTGTGGGCATGAGATCGC
Source organism: Burkholderiaceae bacterium (assembly GCA_041396525.1). Classification (GTDB taxonomy): domain Bacteria; phylum Pseudomonadota; class Gammaproteobacteria; order Burkholderiales; family Burkholderiaceae_C; genus Hydrogenophaga. The sequence goes on along the minus strand of JAWKYI010000003.1, from coordinate 334,154 downwards.
GCACGATACCCATCTCGATCCCTTCCCGGTTGACCACGCGAAGCCCGATCAGGTCAACCCAGTAGTACTCGCCATCGGGCGTTTCGGGAAACACGCTGCGCGACACATGGATGCGCACACCTTTCAGCGCTTCTGCGCCATTGCGGTCATCCAGGCCTTCCAGCCGGGCCACGATGCCGTCGGCGTGGGCCTTGATTTCGGCCACATGGACAGAAACCACCCCGGTAAAAGCAGAAAAACCACGCGCGAACCGGGGCTCGGGTGGTTGAAGATGCCACTCGTTGGCGGCAAACAGCGCATCGGTATCGGCGCTGTGGGGATGAATGCGAACCCAGCCCTTGATGCCGAACGCCTCCTGAATCCGGCCCAATTCGACAGCGTCGTCAGGCAGAGACGAAGCTATGAAACAGCGGTCATTCATGAGGCGTTCCAAGTGGGCCATCGATGCTTTCGGCATCGACCTGCCCCACCAACAGGGCTTTCAGCGATCAGGCTGCAGGAGCGGCGCTCTTGGCGGCTTGCTTGATCAGGCGGGCCACCGTGTCCGATGGCTCGGCACCCACGCCGGTCCAGTAGGTCAGGCGATCCATGGCCAGGCGCAGAGGCTCTTCGGCTCCGCGGGCCATGGGGTTGTAGAAACCAATGCGCTCGATGAAGCGGCCATCGCGACGGTTGCGCTTGTCAGCAACCACGATGTTGTAGAAAGGACGGGCTTTGGAACCGCCGCGAGAGAGTCGAATGACGACCATGATTTATCCTTCGGGTGGAGAGGCAACACCATTGATGCCTCGCCGGATCGCCGCCGGATTCGCTTTCAAGCGATCCAGCCTCAATCCGTTTCATTGCAGCGCTTGAGACACACGACTGACCACCCGGCCAGCGAAACGCCACAAAACCCGCGATTATAGCCCTCATGCAGCGGCAGCGAAACTCATGGGTGAGAATCTCGTCAGCCTCTGTGCAAACCCTTCACCTTTCCGCCCCTCCCATGTCCACCATCCGCCCAAGCACTGAACAGGACCTGCCTGCCATCACCCGCATTTACAGCCACCATGTGCTGCACGGCACCGGGACCTTTGAAACCACCCCGCCTTCCGAGACAGACATGGCCGCCAGGAGAGCCGATGTGTTGGGCAAAGGCTTGCCCTGGCTGGTGGTCGAGGACGCAGGCCAGGTACTCGGTTTTGCCTACGCCAACTGGTTCAAACCGCGTCCCGCCTACCGCTTTTCCTGCGAGGATTCCATCTACATGGCGCCCGACGCGGCGGGCAAAGGCCTTGGCCGCGCACTGCTGGCCGAGTTGATGGCGGCCCTGGAGCGCGCCGGTGTGCGCAAGGTCATGGCGGTCATCGGGGACTCGAACAACGCAGGATCGATCGGCGTGCACAGGGCGCTCCGGGTTTGAGCCAGCGGGCGTGATCCCCAACTGCGGCTGGAAATTCGAGCGTTGGCTGGACATCGTCCTGATGCAAAAGTCCCTGGGATTCGGTGCATCCACCCCACCCGTCGAACCTGGCGCAACCCCATGACCCACACCACAATGTCGACTTCAGCCACACCGCCCAAAAACAAAACGCTGGCTGCCTGGCTGGCGGTGCTGCTTGGCAGCATGGGGGTGCACCGTTTCTACCTGCGCGGCCTGGGCGACTGGATCGGCTGGTTGCACCCCATCTCGGCGGCACTTGGTTGGTGGGGCGTGGAACGGGTTCAGCAATATGGCCTGGACGACAAGCTCTCCTGGGTCCTGATACCGTTCCTGGGCATCAGCATTGCCGCCGCGTGCCTGGCGGGTATCGTCTATGCCCTGAGCGACCGGCCCAGGTGGAACCGCTGGTTCAACCCCGGCCTCGACGACGAGGCCCCTGCGGGCGCGACCAACTGGCTGACCATCGGTGCCCTGGTGCTCGCGTTGCTCACCGGCACCATCGCGTTCATGGGCAGCCTCGCATTTGGGGTGCAACGCTACTTCGAGTACCAGGTGGAAGAAGCCCGCAAGATCAGCCAATAGTGCCCCCGGCCCGCGCCGAGTGGCCGCTGTTGGCGCGGATGGGTCCCCGCCCCGGGGTTAACAGCTCCGGCTTTGCCGAGCCGCCAAAGCTGCCCACGGAGGGCGTGACGACAGTGGCAACGCGCAGGCAAGTAACACCTTTTTCCAAGTGCGAACGAGGTGGATACAGGCCTAGTGAGCTGTCCCGCAAATAGTTGCATGAAATGAGGCCGATGGATTCGCGCCCAGGGCAAGGCGCAAACCGCAGTGATAGCTCGTGCTATCGCGAGGATTTGCAACGCCGCCATGGGTGTGAAGGCGAGGTTTCATATGCAAGTTATTTGTGGGAGAGCACACTAGTTGATCCAGGACATCACAAGCATCACGAGCGACAGCGTGAACAGCGCCAGCCCGGTCGACAGCACCATGCCTGCGGTGGTGAGCTCCTGCGCCACCTCGTAACGCTGGGCAAACATGAACACATTGGCGCCCATGGGCATGGCGGCCGCCACCACCATCACGGTCAGTGGCAAGCCGGTGATGCCGAACAGCCAGGCACTGATGCCCACCATCAAGGGTAGCAACAGGTTCTTCGAGGCCGCAATCCAAAAGGCCGGTCGCAGATGCCCACCGAGCGAGGTGGTCGCCATAGTCACGCCCACGAGCACCAGGGCAATGGGGCCGAACGCGCTGCCCAGCAGCATCAGAGGTTTGTCCACCACCACGGGCAGCGTCCAGCCGGTTTGCGCAAACAACAGGCCGCTGATGATGGGCAGCGGATCGGGTGAATCAGCGCATTCTTGAAGGCCGACCAGGTGGTCACGAGCAGGTGGGGCGGCTCCACACCAGCGCTCTGTTCTCATTGGCCACCGCCAGTTCCAGCACGATGGTGGTGACGGTCAGCAAAATGATGGCGTGCACCGACACGATGGTCAGCAGCGTCACCAGGGCTGGCTTGCCGTAGGCCAGTTGCACCACGGTGATGCCGATCATCACCAGGTTCGAAAACACGCCACCCAGCGCCATGACCACACTGCGGCGATCAAAGCCCCGCCAAAGATCAGGCCGGCCAGCAACAACAGCGCCGCCAGAAAGTAAGCCGCCAGAGGCCGCAGATCCAGCATTTCCACATGCACCGTGCTCATGGTGCGAAACAGCAACGCCGGAATCAGCAGCAGAAATACCAGATTGGATAGGTCCTTGACAGCGGCGTCTCGAACCCAGCGGCGCTTGCCCGCCAGATAACCCAGACCGATCAGGATGAAGACAGGCGTCAATGACGCAACAACGGGGTGGTCGGTGATGTTCACGCATCGATGGTATCGCGCCGGGTGCATCCCGGCAGGGCACCGGGGTTTAGGGCCTGTTGACACCATTTTTCAACGGTGCGTTGACAACCAAAAAAAATAGCCAGGTGCGGGGCCTGAGACGCGGCCCGGGCGCTCACTTCACCACGCGCGCGTCAGTCATGCGGTAGTAAAGCCCTTGCGGATCCTGCTCCAGCACCTCGAACCGCCCCTGCAACACGAGCGCGTTCTGGGTGAACTTCACCGCTCGCCGCGTGCGCACTTCGACCATGCTTTCGGCACCGCCCGGCACGCAAAACGGACAAGTGGGCGGCACGGAGAGCAGGAGGACATGGGTGTGTTCGGTACCTGGCTCCAGGGGCGTCATGAACCCCTGCACCTTGATCGTGGTGCGGTGCAACTCGCGCACCGCAGGCGGAAAAGTGGTGACGATACGGGGTTTCTGGAACTTCACCGAGACATCGGTCAACAGCGACCAAGGGACGATGTCTGCGCGCGGCACCAATGGCGGAAACGGGCTGTTGGCCCCGTGCACACCCGGCCCCTGACCTGCCCCTGCGGGAGGCGTTCCCATCGGAGAGCTCAGTACCTGTGCCCCAGTCCAGGGCGAACACAACAGCCCCCCGCCCAAGGCAAGGGCATGGCAAACAATTCTCCGCTTCATCGCGCGAGCCCTCTCTTGGTCAGTGTGCGTGTTTCATGCCGCAGAACTTGCCAATCGCCAGCCCTTTGCAGGCTTTTTGCAGTTCGGCGACACACATTTTTTCCCCTTTGCCGGCCTCCAGACACTGGGCTGCGGCCTCATGGGCGGCGGCCATGGCCCGGTGGCGGGCGACGTCTTTCTTGATTTCCTCAGGGGTGTGCTGGGCCAGCGCGACCGAGGACCACAACGCCGACAGCGCCAACAAACAAGCAGTTGCTTTCATCGCTTTCATCAATTTCACCTTTCTTTCTTCATCTTCCATTCAACAACAGGGTCACTTCAACCCTGTAGGCGCTCAGTGCAGGCAGCAAAGCCGCCAGAAGTGCCACCAGCAAGGCCAGTGCAGGCACCCAGGCCTGCTCGGGTGTCCATTGCCACGCGGGGATCGCCAGCGACTGCTCAGCCATGGCCAGGGCGGCCAGCAAGGCCGTGAGCCCGTGCGCGGCCAGCAGGCCCAACACGCAGGCAATCGTTGCCAGCCAGAGCGACTCACACAACAGCAGCGCGCCCACTTTCAACGGCGAAGCCCCGAGCATGCGCAGCATCGCCAGATCGGCACGGCGCTCACGCACCGCGCTCCACAGCGCGATGAACACCGACAGCGCCGCCACGGCGAGCAACACCGTGCCCAGCCACTGCAGAACACGCGCTCCCACGCCCACCATCGCCAACAAACGCGAGACCTCAATGGCGGGCGAAGCCGCTTGCATGTCGGTCTCGGTATTGATGTAGCGGGGAAAGGCAACGGTGGCCAGCGGACTTCGGTAGCGCACGAGCGCCATCGTGATCTCTCGATCGGCTGCGATCGCTGCGCGGTCTTCCTCGTCCATGTCGGGTGTGGCATGCATGTCGTCGTGCACCCGCCACACCGATTCGGTGGCCGTAAGCGCCAGCCGGTCGAGCACGCAGCCGCACGGTTTGAGCACACCCACCACGGTATAGGGCATGTTTCCATGCTCGGCACCGCCAACGCCCAGACCATGGCTGCCCACAAACGTGTCACCCAACGCCAGGCCTGTGGCGCGCGCCACCTGTGCGCCCAGGACAGCCTGCATCGGTTCGCCCCAGATTCGGCCGTCGACCAGTCTGGCGCCGTAGTGGTTGATGTACTCCGGAGTGGTGCCCACCAGGCGGAAACCCTCCACGTTATCGCCCAGGCTCAGCGGTATCACCTGTGCCACCTGCGGCAAGGACTGGAGCCGTTTGAAGTCGTCCAGCGAAATATTGCCTGGCGGTGCGTCCAGGTGAAACACGCCGGACAAGATCAGTTGCATCGGACTGCCCTTGGCGCCCACGACGGCATCGATGCCCCGCAGATCCCGCTCGAACGCCCGATCCACCTGCTGCCTGGCGATCAGAACAAAAGCCATCGAGGCCAGCGCCAACGTGAGCAACAGCAGGTTGAGAAGCGTCGTGAGCGGGCGCGACCACAGGTAGCGCCATGCAAGGCCGGGGATGGTCACGCGTCCCCCTCTTGCACAACAGGTGGGCCCGCAAAGGCCAGCTTCTGCGCGGAGCTCAGTCCCCGAACCAGGCGGGCATCGTGGGTGGCGATCACCAATGTGGCACCGGTCCGGGAGGCCGCATGCTGCAGCAGTGCCATTGCGCGCTCACAGGCCGCGTCGTCCAGGCTGGCCGTGGGTTCGTCCACCAGCAAGACCTGTGGGCGCAGCAACAAGGCGCGCGCCAGGGCAACCCGCTGCGCCTGACCTCCGGAGAGTTGCGCTGGTTTGCGCTTCCCCAGACCACCCCGCCCCTGCAAGTCGAGTGCGCGGGCAATGGCCGCCCGATCCACCGGCAGGCCGCTGGCGAAGTACACCAGCGCGAGGTTCTCGCTCACGCTGAGTGAATCGCTCAGATAGAGTTTTTGTGGCAGATAGCCCAGGCAACGGGCGCGCCACCGATCGCGCTCGCCCCCCCGCAGATCCCCCACCCGCTGCCCCGCCACACTGAGCTCCCCGCGCTGACCCGCGAGCAGGCCGGCGGCCAGCGCCAGCCAGGTGGACTTGCCGCTGCCCGAGGGGCCTTGCAGCAGCAGCGTGCCACCCTGCGGCACCGACACATCGTCAAAGTGCATCAGTGGGCCTTCGGGATAGGCGTAGGTAAGCTGGCGGGTCTGAATCACGGCCGGCGTCCGGACAAAGCGTCTGCTGTCGGCACGCATTGCGCACAGACGCCATGAATGGCCACGTCCACGCGCTCGCCGAGGTGCCCAAGTTTGGCCAGCGTTTCAAACAGCTCGCTGGCCACGGCCTGGGTCACCCCACTCGCTTCCAGCAACTGGAACTCCCGGTGACAGGCGTCGCACTCAAAGCGTGGGGCAAAGTCCGTTTCGGCATTGGCCAAGCCAAAGCGCCAGGTGCGCGCCCCGTCGTCGGCGTGACGACGCAACACGCCGCAAGCCGCCAAGCGGTCCAGCAGGCGGTACAGGGTGACGCGGTTGATCGCCAGCCCACGCGCCTGGAGCGATGACAAGGCCTGGGCGTGACTCAAGGTGCCCACCGGATCGGCCAGAAACAGGCCCAGCACGGCCCGTGTGGCCAGGGTGCGGCGCATGCCAGCGGCTTCCAGACGGGTCTGGATGTGGGCCGGCACCACAGCGTTTTCTTTGACGGACCGAACAGACATGGGCATGGCCTCCATTATTGCAACAAAGTTGCGTTAATATCGCCCACCGCGTTAACGCAATTCAGTTGCAAGAGTGTAGCCGTTCCCCGTTCGCTGTTTCCGCCCTCCAAATCCCGACATCCCGATCCGCATGCCCCCAGTCCCGACGCCTCAGGCCATCACGCTCAACGCCCTGACAGTGGCCTACCGAGAACAGGTGGCCCTGCATCAGGTCAGCGCGCGCATCGCCCCCGGATCGCTGGTGGCGCTGGTGGGGCCCAATGGGGCCGGCAAATCGTCGTTGATCAAGGCGTTGGCGGGGGCGCTGCCCCCCACCAGCGGACAGGTGACCGGGCTGGCCGAACAACGCGTTGCCTGGCTTGACCAACACACCAGCCTGGACACCAGCTTTCCGACCGATGTCAGGCGCATGGTCGCCGCGGGCCTGTGGCACCGCACCGGCGCGCTGGGCTGGTTCACCGCGGCGCACCGCCAGCTGTGTGCCGATGCGTTGGCATCGGTGGGTCTTGGCGGGTTCGAGTCACGCAGCCTGAACGCGCTCTCTGGCGGCCAGATGCAACGCGCGCTGTTCGCGCGCCTGATCCTTCAGGATGCGCCTGTGGTGTTGCTCGACGAGCCTTTTGCCGCGGTCGACGGCCCCACCAGCGCCGACCTGCTGTCGTTGCTGCACCAATGGCACGCGCAGGGAAAAACCGTGATCGTGGCACTGCACAACCTCACACAGGTGCGAGAACACTTCCCGCTGACCCTGATGCTGGCCCGAGAACTTGTGGCCTTTGGACCGACCGCCGAGGTGTTGAACGAGGCCAATTGGGCCCGGGCCCAACGCGAGCCCATTGCACCCAGTGGCTCAACCAGGCAACAGGGTACGACCGCCGAGGCGGTCTGCGGGAAAGCCGCTCAGCCGGCGCTCCCTGCTCACGGCATGACCGGGGAGCTCGTCACATGAGCGATCCCCTGCCCCTGAACGTCCTGAGCACATGGGTCACCAACCCCTTGCTGGGGCCATTGGTGGAGTTTGGCTTCATGCGCAATGCGCTGCTGGGCTGCCTGGCGCTGTCGCTGAGCGCCGCCCCCATCGGGGTCTTTCTGATGCTGCGCCGCATGAGCCTGACCGGCGATGCCATGGCCCACGCGATCCTGCCCGGCGCAGCCATTGGCTACCTGGTGGCCGGGCTCTCACTCACCGCCATGACCCTGGGAGGCATCATGGCCGGCCTCGTGGTGGCCGTGGGCTCGGGCCTGGTGTCGCGCAACACCGCGCTGCGCGAAGACACCAGCCTGGCCGCGTTCTATCTGCTGTCGCTGTCGCTGGGCGTGCTGATCGTGTCCGTGCGCGGCAACAGCGTGGATTTGCTGCATGTGCTGTTCGGCACAGTCCTCGCGCTCGACGCGTCGGCGCTGTCGCTTTTGTGGTCGATTTGCGCCACCACGCTGCTGGCTCTGGGAGTGCTGTACCGCCCGCTGGTGCTCGAGTGCATGGATCCGGCCTTTCTGCGCCAGGTCAGCCGATGGAGCCCGGTGGCCCACTATGGCTTTCTTGGCCTGCTGATCATCAACCTGGTGGCCGGCTTTCACGCGCTGGGCACCCTGATGGCCGTGGGCATCATGGTGCTGCCCGCCGCCACGGCGCATTTTTGGGTCAACCGCCTCGGCCCTTTGCTGCTGCTGTCCACCGCACTGGCCATGGCCGCCTGCGTGAGTGGTCTGCTGCTGTCCTACCACTTTGATCTACCCACCAGCCCCGTCATTGTGCTCAGCCTGGGTGCGGCCTACCTGTTCTCCATGTTGCTCGGCCCGCGCGGCGCACTGCGCCGCCAACCACTTTTTCACGCATCTCAACCCACCACACCAAGGAAAGGAACCCTTCCGTGAATACACCCCTTCGCCGCCGACTCCTGACTTCAGCCATCACTGCGGCCGCATTCGCGTGCTGCCCGACACTTCAGGCACAGAATGCGCCAACCAACCCGCCGGTGAACGCCGTTGCCAGCTTCAGCATCCTGGGCGATATGGTGCGGGAAGTCGGTGGCGAGCGCGTAAGCGTGAGCGTTCTGGTTGGGCCCGGAGGTGACGCCCATGTGTTCCAGCCAAAACCATCGCAGGCCAAGCAGGTCGGGCAAGCACAGATCGTGTTCGCCAATGGCCTGGGCTTTGAGGGATGGATGGATCGCCTCCTCAAGACGGCCAAATACCAGGGTCGGCATGTGGTTGTCAGCGAAGGCATCAAACCCCTCGAAGCCGAGGATGAGCACCACGAACACGGCGACAAGGGGCATGGACATGAGCACGAGGAAGTCGACCCGCACGCCTGGCAGAGCGTGCCCAACGCCATGGTCTTCGTGGGCAATATCGCCAAAGGTCTGTGCGCTGCCGACGAGACCGGTTGCGAGACCTACCAGAGGAATGCGGCAGCGTACGCCGCCAAACTGAAAGCATTGGACACCGACATCCGAGCCGAGTGGGCCGCAATTCCGGCCACACAGCGCAAGGTCATCACCTCGCACGACGCGTTCGGCTACTACGCCAAAGAGTATGGCGTGTCGTTTCTGGCGCCACAGGGCGTGAGCACCGAGAGCGAAGCGTCCGCAAAAGGCGTGGCGCAACTGGTGCGCCAGATCAAGAAGGAAAAGATCAAGGCGCTGTTCGTCGAGAGCATCTCCGATCCGCGCCTGATCGCACAAATCGGACGAGAGACCGGCGTCAAGCCAGCAGGCGAGCTGTTCTCCGACGCGCTGTCCGACAGCAAAGGGCCTGCCGCCACCTACCTGGACATGATGCGCTCCAACACAGCCGCGCTGACCCAGGCCATCAAGGGCCTGTAAGGAGGACGACGTGGGTTTTTCGACCACCGCACGGACCGACCGCCGCCTGCCTGTGACCGTGCTCTCGGGCTTTCTGGGCGCCGGCAAAACCACTTTGCTCAATCACGTGCTGGCCAACCGCGACGGTCTGCGCGTGGCGGTGATCGTCAACGACATGAGCGAGGTCAACATCGACGCCTCGCTGATCGCGCATGGGGCCGAAAACGCGGGCGCGGCGCTCTCGCGCACCGAAGAGAAGATGGTCGAGATGAGCAATGGCTGCATATGTTGCACGCTGCGCGAAGACCTGCTGCTCGAAGTGCGCAAGCTCGCGGCCGAGGGCCGTTTCGACTACCTGCTGATCGAGTCCACCGGCATCGGAGAACCCATGCCGGTGGCGGCCACCTTTGACTTTGAAGACGAGGCGGGCGAGTCGCTCAACCAAGTGGCGCGCATCGACACCATGGTCACCGTGGTGGACGCGCTCAACCTGCTGGCCGACTTCACCAGCACCGACCTGTTGGAGCAACGCGGCGAAACCGCCGGTCCCGAGGACAACCGCAGACTGGCCTCCCTGCTCACAGAGCAGATCGAGTTTGCGGATGTGGTGGTCGTCAACAAGATCGACACCGTGGATGCGACCCGGCGCGACGAGGTCACCGCCGTGGTCAAGGCGCTGAACCCGGTCGCCGACATCGTCTACGCCGACCACGGTCAAGTGCCGCTCGGACAGATCCTGGGCACGGGCCGGTTCGACCTGGAGCGCGCCTGCGCGATGCCCGGTTGGGCTCGCGAACTGGAAGGCCAGCACACGCCCGAAACCGAAGCCTATGGCATCGAGAGCTTCGTACTGCGCAGCCGCGAACCCCTGCACCCCTGGCGCTTCTCCTCCTTCATGGACCAACCCCTGCCCGGCCTCATCCGAGCCAAGGGCTGCGTCTGGTTGGCCAGCCGGCCGCAGTGGGTGGTGAGCTACTCGCGCGCCGGCAACACGGCCACCCACGAGCCGGTGGGCCGGTGGTGGGCCAGTGCGCCACGCGACCGTTGGCCGCCCAACGGTTCGCCACAGCGCCAGGCCATCGAAGAGCGTTGGAAAGAGCCCTGGGGCGACCGCCTCAACGAGGTGGTGTTCATCGGTCGCCACCTGGACCGCGCCGCCATTGAACAGGCCTGGAAGGCCACGCACCTGACCTACACCGAAGGTCGCAAAGGCCTCGCAAGCTGGGCCGAGCTGCCCGACCCGTTCCCGCAGTGGGAATCCACACCACAGCACGCCTGAACGGCCACGCGCGGGGCCCGACCTGCCCCCCTTTACAGGTCTCGGTTACTCCCTGTTTATCAGGAATGATTCTCAATTGATGTCTTTCAATTTCTACCAACATGCAACGTCCGAACCCCACCCGCCGAAGCCTGCTGAAAACCGCTCCTGTCCTGGCCGCCCTGTCCACCAGCCTGCCCTTGCTCGCCCAGCCACAGAACGCCAGATCACTCAAGGTGGTTTCGCCCTGGGAGGTGATGACCCTCGATCCGTCCAAGACGGGCCACATATTCACGCGCCTGGAGGTCGCGGAGACTTTGGTGGAAGTCGACGACAAAGGCTTGCTCACCAGGGGTCTTGCCAACCGTTGGAGCACCTCGGCCGACGGCCTGGAGTGGCGCTTCGGCATCCGTCCCACGGCGCGCTTCCACGACAACACGCAGGTCACGGCAGAAGCCGTGGCCGCCAGCCTGCAACGGGCGCTCGCCCAGCCAGGACTGTTGCGCAGCACAGGCGCACAGCAAGTCACCGCACAGGGTAGCGAAGTGGTGCTCCGGCTGTCCAGGCCTTTCAGTGCGCTGCCGGCCTTCCTGGCGCACAACAGCACGCTGGTCCTGGCGCCCGCATCGTATGCGGCCGACGGCAGCGTGCGACAGATCATCGGTTCGGGGCCCTACCAGGTTGTCGAAGTCAATGCGCCGCAGTCCCTGCGCACGCGCCGCTTCGAAGGCTTCGACGGTCGCAAGCCGGTGATCGAGATGGTGGACTATCTGGGTGCCTCGCGCGGCGAGACGCGCGGCATGATGGCTTTGTCGGGCCAGGCCGACCTGGTCTTCACCCACGACCCCGTGAGCTACGGGCGCCTGCGCGCCAACCGCCAACTCCAGCTGCATCGCTTACCCATGCCGCGCACCATCTACATCAAGGTCAACGCCGGCCACCGGTTCCTGGCCGACCTGCGGGTGCGCCGCGCCCTCAGCCTGGCATTGGACCGCACCGGCATGGCCACCGCGCTGATGCGAGCGCCCGAAGCCGCGGCCAATCAGCTGTTTCCGCCCATCGTGGCCGAATGGCATGTGCCCGGTCTGGCCCCGTTGATGCAAAACCTCGAAACATCACGCGCCCTGCTGCGCGAAGCAGGCTGGCACCCGGGCAGCAATGGCGTGCTGCGCAACAAGGGCGGCGAGCCCTTCCGCCTGACGCTGCGCACCTTCGACCGGCCCGAACTGCCGCCCATGGCCACGGCGATCCAGGCCCAGTTCAAGGCGTGGGCATCGACATGGCCGTGAGCGTGGCAACTCCAGCGAGATTCCTGGCGGACACCAGAACGGCTCGCTGGAACTGGCCCTGGTGGCGCGCAACTACGGCCTGGTGCCCGACCCGCTGGGCATCTTGCTGCAGGACTTCCGGACCCAAGGGTGGCGACTGGGGCGCGATGGGCTGGCACAGCGCCCAGGTCAGTCGGGCCCTGACCGACATGAGCGCCGCTGTCGATCCCAAGCGCCGTTCCGCGCTGCGCGGCGCCCATCGCCGCCGTGCTGCAAGCCGAACTGCCGGTGATACCGGTGACCTGAAATACCAGCATTCGACAACCGCCAGCGCCCGCCTGACGAACGTGAGCGTGGACCCGCTGGAGCGCAGTTACCGCATCAGCCGCATGGGCTGGGCTGCGTGATGCCGGGTCGGCTGCTATCGCGCCTGCTGCTGCAGGCGGTGTTCGTGCTGCTGGCCGTGGGCACGCTGTGCTTCGTCATGGCCGAGTCGCTGCCTGGCGATTCGGCCTACCGGATCGCCGCCGGCCGCTACGGCTACGACGTGGTCAACACCGAGATCGCGGAATCGGTGCGCGCCGAACTCGGCCTGGACCGACCGGCTCCCGTGCGTTGGGCTGAATGGCTGACACAAATGGCGCGGGGCGATCTGGGCCGCTCCATGGTGCTCGGGGACACGGTGGTTTCGCTGCTCGCGGTGCAGTTGGGTCACACCGTTTGGCTGTCCCTGGTGGCCTGGTCCCTGGCGCTGCTGCTGGGCCTCTCGTTGGGCATACTGACCGCCCTGCGCCCTGACGGCTGGCTGCGCCACACCATCGACTCGCTCAATACCGTGCTTCGCGCCAGCCCATCCTTCCTCATGGGGGTGGCGCTGTCCACGCTGCTGGCAGTGGAGCTGGGCTGGTTTCCGGTCGCCGGCCACGAGGAAGCAAACCATGTGGTGCTCCCCGCACTGACGCTGGCCCTGGCGCTGTGCCCCGGCTTCACCCAAGTGGTGCGCGATGCAGCGCTGAAGCTGCTGCGCTCCGAGGCCTTCGAGTTCGCCCAGGTCAAGGGCCTGCCGCTTCGCACCGCCTTGTGGCGCCACGCGCTGCCCCAGGTCCTGCTGGCCACGCTGGCCTACGCCGGCGTGCAACTGGTGCTGCTGATCGAAGGCATGGTGGTGGTCGAAACCCTGTTCGCCTGGCCCGGTATCGGCCATGCGCTGGTGCATGCTGTCGTCGCGCGCGATGTGCCCATGGTCCAGGGCACGGCGGTCACCATGGCCCTGCTCTTTGTCCTGCTCAGCGGCGCGGTGGACTTGCTGCTGCACGCGCTGGACCCGCGCCTGGCAGACGCACTGGCGCCGCACCGCCGGCCCGTCGCCAGCACCACCCCATCCATGCCCGCAGTGGAGCCCACCCCATGAACCCCGCGACCCTTGTTTCTTTCGGCCTGCTCGCTCTGATCGCGCTCACCGCAGTCCTCACCCCGGGCTTGGCGCCCGACCCGCACACCCAAGACCTTTTGGCCAGCCTGCAACCGCCCAATGCCGTGCACTGGTTGGGTACCGACCACCTGGGCCGCGACCAACTCGCCCGCCTGGGCGAAGGCCTGCGCACCTCGCTCGGCCTCGCGCTGGCCTCAGCGGGGCTGGCCGTGGCCCTGGGCAGTGCACTCGGTCTGTTCGCCGCGGCGAGGGGCGGCTGGGTGGACCGCGCCCTATCGGTCGCGGCAGATGCGGTGGCATCCATTCCGGGCCTGCTGTGGGTGCTGTTGATCGCCGCAATTGCGCCGGGTCAGAAGTGGGCCATCTACAGCGGTCTGGTGCTCACCGCCTGGGTGGAGTTTTTCCGCCTCATGCGCTCTCACACGCGCTCGGCCCTGCTGGGGCAACCGGTGCAGGCCGCGCGCCTGCTTGGGTTTGGTCCAGCCTACATCGCGTGGTGGTATGTGCTGCGCCCGGTGGCCGGCGTGCTGGCCCGACTTTGGGCCTACGCCGTGGCCACGGCCGTTCTGGCGATTGCTGCGCTGGGCTTCATCAGCGTTGGCCTGCGACCGCCCCAGGCCGAACTGGGCCTGATGATGACCGAAGCCTTGCCCTACTACTACGATGCGCCCTGGTTGCTCGGCGCGCCGGTGGTGGCGCTGGTGCTGGTGATCGGCGCGCTGCAGGCCCTTGTCGGCCGCGCGGCCGACGATATCCACCACGGAGTCCCCACATGAACACCGGCCAACCACCATCCCTGGGCGACACGGTGCTGCAGGTAAAGGACCTGGGCATCCGCCTGCGACCTGGCCGCTCCGCACCTGAAGGTCGGACACTGTTGCAAGGCTGCAATTTCGAGCTCCGGGCAGGCGAACGGCTCACGCTGGTGGGCGAATCCGGCGCCGGCAAATCGCTGCTGGCCCAAGCCATCATGGGCACCCTGCCCGATGTCATGCAGGCCAGCGGCCAGGTGCAGATCGCCAACCGCGAGACCAACGGACAACGCGCGCTCACGCAGCCCCTGTGGGGCACGCAGATCGTGATGCTGCCGCAGGAGCCCTGGACCGCGCTCAACCCGGTGATGCGCCTGCGCACACAGGTGGCCGAAGCGGGCCGCTACGCCGCTGGCCGCCGCTGGTCAGCCGCGCTGGAGCAGGCCGACCACCACCTCGCCGCGCTGGGCCTCGCCCACGCTGGTCGGCAGTGGCTGCACCAGATTTCGGGGGGCATGGCACAGCGCGTGGGCGTGGCCTGCGCCAGCCAGAGCGATGCGCGCGTGCTGTTGGCCGACGAGCCCACCAAGGGGCTGGATGCTGGTGCCTGCGAGCAGGTGGCTCAGCTCCTGGCCAACGCCCAGCGCCAGGGGCAGGCGCTGCTGACGATCACGCATGACCTGGACCTGGCGCTGCGACTGGGTGGACGCGTGGCGGTGATGCACCAGGGCAGCATCGTCGAAACCGGCGACGTTGCCAGCGTGCTCACGGCACCGAAACACCCCTACACACAAGAGCTCATCGCCGCACAGCCAAGGCGCTGGCCAACGATGTCCCATCCTCATACCCAGGAGAACGGACAAAAGGTCATCGCTGCTGAACAAGTGAGCGTGCGGTTCGGCGATAGGAGCGTCATCCAGGACACCAGCTTTTCCGTCGGCAAGGGCGATTGGGTCGCCGTGATCGGCCCAAGTGGCTGCGGCAAGACCACGCTGGGCAACCTCTTGGTCGGCGCCCTTGGGGCCCAGCAGGGTCGCATCGTTCGCCAGCCTGGTGTGCCTCCCTGGCGTTTCCAGAAGCTGTACCAGGACCCGATTGCCTCCTTTGCACCGGGGCAGACCATCCGCCGCGGCATCCGGGATCTGTTGCGTCTGCACCGGCTGAACACCGCCCCCATCGGGCCATGGCTCAGGCGTCTGCGCCTGGCCGAAGCGCTTCTGGACCGGCTGCCTTCCGAGGTATCGGGCGGCGAACTGCAACGCCTGGCCATCCTGCGCACCATGCTGCTCCAGCCCGCATTTGTCTTCGCCGACGAGCCCACCTCGCGCCTGGATGCGCTGACCCAGAAGGAAACCATGGCGGCCCTGTGCAATGCCATGGCCGACACCAACTGCGCCATGCTTCTGGTCAGCCACGACGCCGACCTGGCGCGAAACGCCACCCACCGTCAATGGCGCTTTGCCGAAGGGCGGCTGCACGCCATGGGATGAACACGACCGGGGTGGGAATCTCGGTTAAGCTAAGACCCGTTGACACCATTTTTCCGACTCCGAGGGGCGCAAACCACGGCAATCTGTGCGTGGGGCGACGGTCAGACAGGGTGTCTGATCTGGTGTGCTGTCCCACAAATCACTGGCACATGAAACCTCGCCTTCACACCCACGGCGGCGTTGCAAATCCTCGCGATAGCACGAGCTATCACTGCGGTTTGCGCCTTGCCCTGGGTGCGAATCCGTCGGTTTCATTTCATGCAACCATTTGCGGGACAGCACACTAGGAGCGCAACAACGAGTGGCGTGGTGTCCACCCCTTTCCCTTTGCGTTCCAGCCAAAAGCGGCCATGCGCGGCGCTGCAAAACTGTGCCGGGAGAAGACCCCGGCTGCGTTTTCCGCCTTGCGCATGGCCTTTTTGATCTGCAACGCGTGTCGGAAAAATGGTATCAACAGGCCCCAATCGACCATTCATTCAGCGTTCCAGACCTTTGCCCCTGTCCCACCTCCTTCTCTCGCTGGCCGTCGTCTTTGTCTGGGGCACCAACTTCGTGGTGATCCGCGCGGTCTGGATAATACCGCCCTTTGTTCGCCACCCTGCGCTTCCGCCCTCTCGGCCTTGCTGGCTGCTGTTCATGCCCCGGCCCAAGGCCCCTGGCTAAGATGGCGCCTTTGGCGTCCTGCTGGGCGTGGGACAGTTTGGCCTGCTCTTTCTCGCCATTCGCAGCAACATCTCCCCCTGGCCTGGCCTCGCTGGTTGTGCAGCTACAGGTGTTCTTCACCATCGGTTTGTCGCTGATGCTCATGGGAGAGAAGGTGCGCGCTTACCAGGTGGTGGGCCTCTTGCTCGCCGTTGCGGGTCTGGGCGTGATTGCCCTTCACCTGAACGCCTCGGTCACCGCCTTGGGGCTGGGGCTGGTGTTGCTGGCCGGGTTCTTCTGGGCCTGCGCCAACGTCGTGGTCAAGAGCATTGGCCAGGTGAACATGCTGCACTTTGTGGTCTGGAGCAGCCTCTTTGCGGTGCCACCCCTGTTCGCCCTCTCCTGCCTGCTCGAGGGAACGCCAAGCGAGTTGTGGCAAACCTTGCAAGGCGCCAGCGCCCTCACCTGGGCCAGCGGTGGCTGGCGAAGCCGTGGGCAACTCCTGTTCGGATTCGCCGCGTGGAACTGGCTGCTCTCGCGCCACCCGGCGGCCCTGGTCACGCCCATGGCCTTGCTCGTGCCCGTCTTTGGCATGAGCGCCTCCGCCCTGGCGCTGGGCGAGCCTGCCCCCTGGAAGCTGGGCGCCGGTGCTGGTGATGGCCGGTCTGGCGGTGATCGTGTTGTGAGCCGCGCCTGCGCCACGCTGAAGGCCCGCCCCGCCTGAGCCGTCGCCAGGTTCAGTGTGCCACGCGCTGGCGAAAGGCCCTGGGCGAAAGCCCGGTGGCGCGGGAAAAAACACGGCTGAAATGCGCCGGATCGGCAAACCCCAGGGCATAGGCAATGGTGGAGACCCCAAGGGTGGTATAGGCCAGGTTGCGGCGGGCCTCTGAAGACCCTTACGTGCGTCGATCAGACGCGAGGCCGGCTCCACCGGTGGCAGCCGAAGAGCGATGCCGGCTTCAGGTGGGTGGGTGACATGCCCAGCGCATCTGCGTAATCCGCCACCCGCCAATGCTCCAAAAAGTGGGCCTCGATCAGGCGTTCGAAGCGCCGCATCTGAGCCGACTCGGCAGCACCCGCTTCCACTGGCGCACCCTCATTCCCCCAAACGCGCCACCAGTCCCAGCAAAATCTCTCCCCAGACCGCGAAGCACCAGCGCCCTCGCCTCTTCAAGCGCACTGAACTCCCTGCCAGATCTGGCGCATCACCGCGTCAGCACCTCAAATGGCCCGGCAAGCTGCGCCCGAGCAGACGGCGCGTCCCCAGCCCCGGCGAGCATCGCGTCCAACATTTCGTCGGCCAGGGTCACGACGAACCCCTCAGTGGCAGGATCAAAGTAAAAGCGTGCACGTCCCTGGCGGCGTTGACCAGGCTCATGGGCGCCAGCGCCACCTTGCGGCCCTCAAGATGGGCCACCCCGGCTTACTCGCTGCAGCAACAGCACCTGGTGCAGCTTGCCATGGCGATGCGGCGCCAGCTCCCAGCCATGCAGGGCCGAACGGGCGGCAATCGTCTCGCAATGCATCACGTCCGGCAACTGGGCCGATTCGCCAAACAGGCCGTGAGCGATAAGGATGCCGTCTTGTTCTTGCATGTTCGAATCGTACAAGTTTTGGATACATGCAGCCATTCCGGAATAACCGCCCGGCCGGCACACTGCCCAGCAGCGGACCACCGCGCTTCCTTCAACCCCCCTGAGGAGACATCCATGAAAACCAGCGTTTGCATCATCGGCGGCGGCCCATCGGGCCTCATGCTTTCCCAGCTCTTGCACCTCAAGGGCATCGACACCATCGTGCTGGAGCGGCAAAGCCGCGAATACGTCTTGGGCCGCATCCGGGCCGGTGTGCTGGAGCACGGTTTTGCCGAGCTCATGCGCGAGGCCCAATGCGGTGAGCGCATGGACCGCGAAGGCGAAATCCATGAAGGCTTCTTCATCGCCCACGAAGGCCAACTCGACCGGGTGGACCTGCACAAGCACAGCGGCGGCAGTTCGGTGGTGGTCTATGGCCAGACCGAGCTCACCCGCGACCTCTACGAGGCCCGCGACCGCATGAACGGCGTGGTGATCCACAACGCGGAAGACGTGCAGCCGCACGACCTCACCAGCGATCAACCCTACGTGACCTACCGCAATGGCGACGAGATCGTTCGCATCGATTGCGATTTCGTCATCGGCGCCGATGGTTTTCACGGCGTCAGCCGCAAATCCATTCCCAAAGATAAAATCACCGAGTACGAAAAGGTGTATCCATTTGGCTGGTTGGGCGTCCTCTCGCGCACCCCACCCGTCTCCCCCGAGCTGGTGTACACCAAACACCGTGCCAGGTTCGCCCTTTCGCTGCGCTCCCAGGTGCTCAGCCGCTACTACATCCAGGTGCCGCTGACCGACAGCGTGGAGGACTGGTCCGACGATGCCTTCTGGGCCGAACTCAAGCGGCGGCTTCCCGCCGAAGTGGCGGCCAAGTTGGTGACCGGCCCATCGATCGAAAAATCGATTGCGCCGCTGCGCTCCTTCGTGGCCGAACCGATGCGCTACGGCAAGCTCTTTCTTGCCGGTGACGCCGCCCACATCGTGCCACCCACCGGCGCCCGGGGCCTCAACAGCGCAGCCTCCGACATCTACTACCTCTACCACGCCATGCTCCAGCACTACCAGCAAGGCGACAGCACGGGGCTGGACAACTACTCGGCCAAGGCGCTCGCCAGGGTCTGGAAAGCACAGCGCTTCTCATGGTGGATGACCACCATGCTCCACACCTTCCCCGACGCCATCAGCTACGACCAGAAGCTCCAGCAAACCGATCTGGAATACCTGCTGTCCTCGGAGAAAGCGCTGGGATCGCTGGCAGAGAACTACGTGGGCCTGCCCTTCTGAAGACGCCCGGGCTGGCGAGCGCCAACACAGCGCCCGCCACCCCAGAAAACCCCAGCCAAGACACACGCCCGCCCGACCAAGCCATACGTCAGGCGTGCGCGTGCTGTGATCCTGCGAACAAAAGTTTCCGCCACATCACCCAGAAAGACGCGCAACGCGTCCCTTCGGCTTCCACAACCCGGCAACAGATGCAGGTTGCCAATGACGGCCTCAAATGCACCTCCCGCCAGATGCCCCAAGCGCTGCTGCCGTAGCTGCCCACGGTTTGCAAGGCTTCCACGCTCGATGGCCGCGTTGGTCGATGCCCCCATGTTCACATTGAACAGGTTGAACGACCAATTGGGCAAGATCGGCTGGTTCAGGTTGGAGGGTGCCCATTGCAGTGGCAGATAGACGGTTTCCATGCGTGACCTTTCGGCGCTCGCGCGCAGGCAGACGAAGTGAAAATGGTAAGACACTGCTTGAAACACGCCAAACGCTCCCCCAGCCTGGGGATGGCGCCACCGTTGACAGCGTGCGCGCTATGGCTGCTCCAGCCGATACCCCAGCGCCAGCTCGGTTGTGTACTCCGCAAAAGGCCCCTCCACGGCCAGACAATCTGACCATCGGTACTCTTTCATGTACACATGGGCGCGCACCGCATCGGCCCCTGTCCCCGAATCGCCCGCCGGCAGCAGTTCAAGCTCGACACGCACATAACCGGTGGGCAAGCCCACCTCCTCAAATGCATCCATCGCCTCCAGGGTGGCGGCATCCACCTCAAACACCTGCCCGACCACTGGCACGCCCTCCCCTGGGTTGTTGACCAGCCAGGGCGCCCGGTCTTCGATGGGCAGTTGAACGACGTAGAACGGGAATGGCTGGCGCGTGCGGAAGGTGCCCGGCACGCGCCGCCCCGGGTTGAGGTGGAAATTGGGAAAACCCTCTTTCAAGGTTCCGTAAACAAAAACAAGTGATGGCATGGGGCTCCCGAGAACGGCCTCAACAACGGGTCATGCACCAAGGGCGGTGCCGGGCCACATCCTAAACCGCGCACCCATTCAAAAAAAAGGAGCGCCTTCACGAGCAGCCCCGCCACCATGGGCTTTGGACTCCCGCCCCCGCCCAGGGTCGGATACGGGCATTGAAAAAATCTCCGGAAACTTGAATCCAAACGGGAGATCACCGCGTAGAGGAAGAGGCACTCCTCTGACACGGGTGCCGCTTGTCATTCACCAACCTGGAGATCACACCATGACACTCAAAAAGCAACTCATTTCCATCGCCAGTTCGGTTTGCTCGGTCTGGCATGCGTCTGGCGGAACTCCCGCGGCCCACGCGGGCCACCTCAACCCCGTGCTGGAAACCCATCTGGTTGGCGTGGAAGAAGTGGGCAGCGATGCCGCCAAGAAAGGCATGATGGTGGGGGACCCCAACGCGCGTGGTCACGCCACCGTTTTCGGCATCGACGGCGAACAAAACAAGGGCACGCTGTGCTACGCCCTCGTGGTGAACGACAAACTGGCCGAACTGACTGAGGCACCAGGCAACGGCCGGGCCGCACACATCCACGAAGGCGCCGCCGGCAGCAATGGCCCGGTGGTGGCCGCGCTGGCCTGGCCGCAAAACGGCCAGGCGGGCGACTGCATCAGCGAATCCACCGAAGGCAAGTTCCCCACCAAGGAAGCCGGCATCGTCCAGCGCATCCTCAAAAATCCGCAGAACTTCTACATCAATGTGCACAACAGCGCATTCCCAGCCGGTGCCATCCGTGGCGCTCGCCGAAACGCCACACGTGCACTGATATCCACCATCGCCTTCGGCGCAACCCCGCCAACGATGGCAGAAAAGCCACCGTTGGCGGCGCTCTTGATTGGCAGCGCAACGGCTCGCTGAAGCACTGCAGCCGGTGTGGAACCGCGCCAGCAAAGCCAAGCCCGAACCTCGCAAGCCTGACAAGGCAGATCGAGACGGTCAATGCCAACAGCGGGCGGCACGGATCGCCCTCGATTTCTTCAGGTGGAGAGCGGTGCCTTGATCACAAATCCCTTTTCAACATCACCACAGAACCCTACCGCTTGATACAGACGATGCGCTTCGTGCCTTTGTGTCCCGGACAACAAAAGGACCTTGCAACAAGGAACATCCCAAGCCCACTCAAGTGCAAACGCAAGCGCCAGACCTCTCTGGCGAAACGCCTCGGCCGTGATCACGTGTTCGATCAACCCAAATTTGCCGTCCGTCGCTGGCGAGGTTCGCGATCAATGCGAGCATGCACGTAGCGACAACGCTTCCGCCCACTTCCACCACAACGACGACGGAGCGCCTGCCATCGGTCACTTCGCCAAAGCGCAGCAGCCCGCTCGGCGGAGAGTTCTGGATCAGCGGGGCGCAGCTCTTTGTAGAGACACAGCACCGCCGCCAGATCGTCTGCCTGAGCGAGTCGAGCAATCACTTTAGATGTAGCGGGATCAGCCATCTTCCTAAAAGGCGACGACCGCGCAGCGTTTGATTGTTTCGTCAATCACATTGCCATCAATCAAGGGGAAGACCATAGGCCCCTACTTCGCCAACCGCGCAAACGTCTTGCGAAACTTCGCCACCTTGGGCGCGGCCACGGCCATGCAGTAGCCCTGGTTCGGGTTGCGCTCGAAGAAGTCCTGGTGTGGTATTCCTCGGCGAGAGTGGGCCAGCGGCTCCAGCTCGGTCCGCGATCGGGCTGCCGAAGGCGTTGTCTTGGGTGAGCTCGTCGATCAGGGCCTGCGCCGTTTGCTGCTGGGGCGTTGTAGTAGATGCCGCTGCGGTATTGGGTGCCCGTGTCGTTGCCCTGGCAGTTGAGCGTGGTCGGGTCGTGGATCCTGAAAATTTCGAAATCTCGCGCGTGCTGATCTGGGCCGGGTCGTAGTCCAGCTTCACCACCTCATTGCAGCCGGTGCGCCCGGTGCAGACCATTTCGTAGCTGGGCGCTGTTTCCTGACCGTTGCTGTAGCCCGACTCCACATCGGTCACGCCTTTGACAACCTTGTAAACCGACTCGGTACCAAAAGCAGCCACCACCCAAAACCAGTGTTTCCATCCTGTCATCCTTTCCAGCGCCTCGGCGCTCCACTTTGTGCGTTGCGATCAACTGTCGCACAAACCTGGGTCGGATGTGGCCGTGGGTTCTTACAGCCTTCGCAGCGGATGCGCCGCACCGCACGCCCAGCGCGGTGAACAGCGCCATCCGAATGAACCCAGCTGCCAGCGGCCCTTGAGCTTCAGGTGACCGTCGCCTCCTGAGCGAACAGCTTGTGCACCTGCGCCTTCGCGGCAGCCAGAGAACTGCTCACCGTGTTGGCGTCGGCCGTCGTTGCCTCTGCGGTCAACACGCGCACATCCGTCATGCCCAGAAACTGGAACAGCGAGGTGAGATAAGGCCGGAGGTGATCGAGTCCGGCCATGGGGCCTGCGCCAACCCGAGCACCGTAGGCGAGTGCCAGCACCACACGCGGCTGTTTAACCCCAGCCCTTCAAAGCCTGGCCGTCAAACCGGAATGTGCGGTTGATGCGCACCACCTGATCGATCCGGCCTTGAGCGCCGGGGGCACCGGTTGTAGATCGGCGCAGAGATCAGCAGCGTGTGCGCTATAGTGCGATGAGTTCATCCGACTGGGCCAGGGCGGCACGCGTCTCTGGCGTCATCTGCGCATCGGGCGTATAGAAGCCCTGGATGGTGGCGGCCTGGATGTGACCGATGGGCTGCGTGGTCAGGTCGCGCCGGATCAGCTCTCCGCCGGGATGGGCTGCCTGCCACGCAGCTTGTGCCCAGTCGGCCAGTTGGCGGCTGTGGGATCCGTCGACACGCGCGCTGGAGTCGATGCGAAGAAGGGTGGGTGGCGAAGTTTGAGACATGTGGCTTCCTTTCTGAACAGGTGGCCCATTCTTCCCGGCACCGGGTCGAAGAACCAGCCACTGGCGAGCAACGCAGCGATGCTGGATTTGCATCGAACGCCTACATGGTTCGCCGTGCTGTACTACAGTGCGTGGCCATGGACATCCAGCAACTCCGAACATTTGTCGAAGTGGTTCACCGCGGCAGCTTTGCCCAAGCCGCGCGCCGGCTCGATTTGGCGCCCTCCATGGTGTCCCGTGCCGTGTCAGCGCTGGAAGCGGAACTCGGCGTGCGACTGCTGCAACGCATCGCGGCAGCTGTCGCTGAGCGACATACCCTACCACGGTAAATTCGGGGGGGCGCTCGACCAGCGGAACGCGCCGCGACGAAGTCGCCATGGGCATGCAGAGATTCAGGCACGGTCAGATTGACCACCACGGTCGCTTTCGGGCAGGCTGGTGTCCCGCTCCTGCCTGAGCTGCATGAGTTGCATCCCGGCTGGAGGTCGAGCTGCTGCTCTCGGACGCCGTGAAAGACATCGTTGCCGACCGGATCGACCTGGCGATCCGTCTGGGCCCACCCACCGATTCTTCGCTCATCGGCTACCGACTCGCGCGAATGCGCTACCGCGTGTGCCTGGTCCTGCCTATCTGAAACGACACGGCCATCCCTCAACCCCTGCCGACCTGGCACGACACGATTGCCTGCGTTTCCCGATGCCGGGATTTCGCACGCGCTGGACGTTCCGCGATGCCGCGGGCTTCGAGAATGCAGTCGATGTGAAGGGCTGGCTGGTGGCGTCGTCGGCACTGGCCCTGCGCCAGGCCGCATTGGACGGCCTGGGCCCCGTGCTATTGGGCCACTGGCTGGTCGAGCAAGACGTCTCTTCAGGGCGGCTGATCGACCTGTTCCCCGATCACGAGGTGACCGCCTCTTCCTTCGACAGCGCAGCCTGGCTCTTGTATCCCTCGCGCGCCTACCTGCCGCGCCGCGTGCGCGCGGTCGCTGACTTCCTGAAATCCCGCATCGGCCCGTGAAGCGCCCATCGCCCGTGGGAAGCGAACAGGTCAGGCCGCTGGCGCCGCGACCTCGCGCACCTTGTCAATGAAAGAGCCTTGCTCCCAGCGCCATTATCTTAACGGCGCGTTCCGTTCGCCACAGGCAATGCGTGTCGTAAGGCGCCAGCGTCTGCTTCAACGGGACGAAGACCACCCCCGGCAAACCCGCCTGCTGCAAGGCCGCCGGCACCAGGCCGACACCCAGGCCCTGGGCGATGACAGAGACCACGCTCAGCCAGTGGCGCAACTCAAAGGCCCAAGCCGGCTCAAACCCGGCGTCGGTGCAGGCGGCAACGATGCGGTCGTGGTAGTCGGGCGAGACGGCACGGGTCACGATGGCAAAAGGCTCGCCGGCCAGTTGTGCCAGCGCCAAAGCCGCTCCGCCCGCCAGCACATGGCTTGCGGGCAGACACGCCACAAACGGCTGGCTCGACACCAGGATTTGCGAAAAGCCTCGCGGGCACACGGGTGGTGTGCACAAAGCCGATGTCGAGCCGGTCGTGCACCAGATCGGCCAATTGCTCTGCCGAGCTGAGCTCGTGCAACACCAGCAATGGCGCGGATTCGCCGCCGAGAAATCACGCAGCATTTGCGGCAAACCCCGGTACAGCACCGTGCCGGCAAAGCCAATCTGCAGCTGGCCCGCCAGCCCCTGCCCCACATCGCGCGCCTCCCGCGCCGCCGCCGCCGCTTGCACCAGCAGAGCCAAGGCCTTGGGCAGGAAAGCCTCGCCCGCCGCCGTCAAGCTCACCCCTCGGCTGTTGCGCTCAAACAGTCGCGCGCCCACCGACGCCTCCAGTTGCTGGATATTCAGCGAAAGTGGCGGCTGCGTCATGGCCAGACGCTGGGCCGCGCGGCCGAAGTGCAACTCCTCGGCCAACGCGGCAAAGCAACGCAGGTGGCGAAACTCCATGGATATGAATTTTATATTGATGAATCGACAATCAATATTAGACAGCTATTTATCAAAAACCGACAATTGCCTGAGACACCGTTCTTTCTACACATCCGGAGACACTGCTCTCCATGGCCTCTTCATCCAAAGCCCGCTTCAACTGGGAAGATCCGTTTCACCTGTCCGACCAGCTCACCGACGATGAGCGCCAGGTGCAGGACGCCGCCCGCGCCTATTGCCAGGAAAAGCTGTTGCCTCGCGTGCAACTCGCCTTCCGCAACGAAACCACCGACGTGGCCATCTTCCGCGAGATGGGCGAACTGGAGCCTGCTGGGCCCCACCATCCCCGAGCAATACGGCGGCGCCGGCCTGAACTATGTGTGCTATGGCCTGGTTGCGCGCGGTCGAGCGCGTGGACTCCGGCTACCGGTCGATGATGACGATGCAAAGTTCGCTCGTCATGGTGCCGATCAACGAGTTTAGCTCAGAAGCCAGAAACAAAAATACCTCCCAAGCTGGCCACCGGTGAATGGATCGGCTGGCCTGGTCTGACCCGACCCAACCACGGCGACCCTGGCGCTTATGATCACCCGCGCCAAGAAGGTCGACGGCGGCTACAAGCCTGAGCGGCGCCAAGATGTAGATCACCAACAGCCCGATCGCCGATGTGTTCGTGGTCTGGGCCAAAGGACGTGGCGGCCAGATCCGTGGGTTCATTTCTGGAAAAAGGCTGGAAAGGCTGTCTGCGCCTGCCGTGCACGGCAGGTGGGCCTGCGCGCCAGCATACCAGCGAAATCGTCATGGACGAAAGTGTTTGTGCGGAAGAAAGCGCGTTCCCCGATGTACGCGGCGAAGGGCCCATTCACCTGCCTGAACAGCGCGCGCCCCAGCTCGCCTAGGGCGCACTGGGCGCCGCGGAAGACTGCTGCTTCCGCGCCCGCCAATATGATGGACCGTAACGGTTCAGAGAAGCGCCCGCTGGCCGCCAACCTGTGGTCAGAAGAGCTGGCCGACATGCTCACCGAGATCCAGCCTGGGCTAGGGCTGTTTGCGCCTGGGCCGGATGAAAGACGAAGGCACGGCCGCCAATCCGAGATCTGCCAGCATCCTCCAGCGCAACAGCTGCGGCAAGGCACTCGACGTCGCGCGCATGAGCCGCAGCATGATGGGTGGCAACGGCATCAGCGACGAATACGGGGTGGCACCGCCATCTTGTGATTCGTCAGCACCTGCGAAGGCACCCACGATGTGCGCCCTCATCCTGGGCCGCGCCATCACCGGCATCGCCGCGTTTTCCAACTGAGCATACCGAACGCCTGTTCCAACAAAAAAGGGAAAAAAGGGTTGCTTAAGGCAGCCCTTTTTTACGTTGATGGCGTGGAACCCAGCCAGGTCTGCGCGCCAGGTCCACCCGCGGCCGTCCGCCCCTGGTGTGCCAGACAGCGCCCCACCAGGCTCGGTCTGGAAAATGCCAGAGGCGGTGGCCCTGCCAGACAACAAAAAAGCCAAATGGAGCCGGCACGCAAGAAACCGACAATCCCGCGCACCGTGCCCCGATCAAGGCCAGGCCCCACGCAGGCGCCTTGGTTTGCCGCCACCACCGCCCACGAGCGGTGGCCAATCCCCGCTCAATACCGCAGACGCCCCTGGGAATCGATGATTGCCAGCTCGACATAACTGGAGCCGTTGTGGGACTGCGGGGAGTACTCTGCGGTGAAGCGACCGAAAGCGATTTCCTTCGTTCCCTCCATGGTCTGAATGAAAGACTCGGTGGTCAGATCACGGCCGGTGCGTCGAAGGCCTTCGACCAGCAGCCTTGCATGCACAAACCCCTCGAACTGAGACGCCGAAGGCACCGCCTTGGGCGACTTGGCTTTGAGGAGCTTGAGGTATTCAACGACCACAGGAATGGTGGTGTTGCGCAGCGAGGGCATGATCTGCGCGAGAATGATGCCCCGCGCCTTGTCTTTGAGTTCGTGGTTGATCAGATCCAGACTCGCCACAGAGAAACCGTAAAAAACCGGATGCGCGTTGGTCGCCTGCACGGCCTTGACGATGTTGGTGAACGTCAACCCCGCGGTGCCCAGAATCACCGCTTGAGGATCCGCTTTGGCCAGCTCCGCAGCCTGCGCAGACAGGTCGGTGGCCTTTGGATCGGCAGCGACCTCGGCCACCAGCGGCAACCCCTCGGCATTGGACGCCTTCTTGACCTCGGCCAGCAAAGCCTTGCCAAACCCATCATCCTGGTAGATCACGGCCACTCGGGTCATTCCGATGCGCTTGAGCTGCGACAACATGTGGGCCGATTCGGTCGCATAGCTGGCCCGCACGTGAAACACATACGGGTTGAACGTGTCCCTCAAGCTCGAGGCACCAGTCACCGGGCCAAAAAGTATGGTCTTGGATTCTTTCAGGAAGGGCAAGACGGCCGCGGACTGGGCAGTGCCGGTGCTGTTGAACATCATGAAAACCTTGTCTTGTTCAACCAGTTTGCGCGTGTTCTCCAGCGCGCGTTTGACGTCAAAGCCGTCGTCAAGGTTGGTGAACGCGATCTTGCGCCCATGGATCCCACCAGCAGCGTTCACCGAATCAAACAGCAGACGGGCCCCCTCGCCATACTGAATGGTCTGCGGTCCCAAAGGACCACTCAACACCTGTGAAGATCCCAATCGAATTTCAGTGGGTGTGACGCCCTGATCGCCACCGTATGCGGCTGATGCCAACATCAACAAGCACGAGAAAAGCCACCTGAAACTCATTGCGAAATCCTTTGTCTCTAAAACCAATCGTTCTTGATTATGGTTTGAAACCAGATGAGAAAGAAAGCCTACCCACATTGACTTTCGCCGAGGGCCAGGACGGACAGGCGGTGCCCGCAAACCCATCAGCGGAGGACTGATCGACAAGCACAAAGAGAAAGGCCGCCAACCGCCAGCGAGGTTCGCTCATACGGCGTCAGTGGAGTCCAGCCAAACCGATCACGCGGTCACTCATGTGCTTTCACAAGATGCCCATTGGCGGCCCGCTTGACTGGCAAGGCGCCGAATGGTTCGTCGCCCTTCGGCTTGGTCAGGCGGGTGGCGCTGGGCGATAGAGGGCACACAGTTTGTTGCCATCCAGATCGCGCACATAGGAGAGGTACATCGCCCCCATGGAGCCCTCGCGCAGGCCTGGCGGATCTTCAATCGACTGGCCACCCTGCGCCACCGCCACGTCATGAAACGCTTTCACCTGTTCAGGTGACGCACACTTGAAGCCGATGGTGCCGCCGTTGGCGCCGCAGGCCGCATCACCGTTAATGGGTTCACTGATGCAGAAGGTTCCGCCATCGTGGCGGTAAAAAAGGCGCGTGTGCCCCGTCTTGGAGACATTGCGAAAGGGCTCGCCCACACCCAGCACCCCAAGAACCGCATCGTAAAACTCTTTGGAGCGCTCGATGTCGGAAGCGCCCACCATGACATGACTGAACAAGTTTGTCTCCTGAATGTGGCGAACGGCCCTTTGTCCGCCGAGACTGACGGGATCTGAGGCAACCATTCGACCCAACAATTCTGGACCATGGGCAGTCGATTGAACTCAATCCCGGTGGATTCAACGGGGTTTTCGTTCGCACATCCCCGCCCCACATCCTTCAGTGCCTTGCCACACAAGCGCGTCCGCGTTGCGCCCACGGCGCAAAGGGCATCCCATCGCTGGCCGGTGTTCACACTGGACAAGGATGCCAGGTGGACTCGCCCCGAGGGCTATCGTGTCCGCCCCCCATGCGCGCGCACAAAGGCCAGCATGGCGTCCTGCATGGACATGGAGAGGTTGTCCAGCGGAATGGTGAGGTATTGGGAGGGCGAAATCAGCAACATCCAGTAGCCCGGATAGCACCAGACTTCTCGCACGCTGCGCCAGGGCAACCCCATCTGCCCCGCACCCGAACGCAGACTGAATCCCTCCTCGTTGAATTCCAGTGTGGCCTCGGGTGAACCCATGGCCCTCAACGAAGCCATGCCCAAACGCCACCGCACGACGAACAACGCCACAAGGTACGCATAGCCCAGGGCCACCAGCGTGCCAAACACCCCCACCAGCCAACCAATGTTGCCCTCCCGAATCACGACCACCAGATAAGCGGTGAGCAGCAGTTGCGTGAGCGACAAGGTAATGCCCACTGTGCGACGCCAGAATGCCCACACCGACTGGCGCACCAGGGAAGGGGTGTAAAAGAGGGTTGCGCGGTAATCCATGGGGATTGACGATCCATAGGGCGAACAAAACACCAAGCAGTAGGCGGCCAGCAGGCCCCAGCCCGCGGCGCAATGAACAGTTGGCATTTCGAACCGCTGGAACACACCGCCGGACGCCGTTTCGCGTCGAGCCGCCTGCGATCAATGATACGGGCCAACCATTGGACAGCCGTGGGCCGGCAAGGGCGGCCCAGCGGCGCGATGCCCCACATGCGCACCGCCGCGATGCCCGCCGCGGCCCCTACTTCGACACCACCTTCACCGCCTGCCCTCGCCCACCATGGTCCCGGGATAAAGCACCACGGACTCGCCCGCTTTCAAGCCCTCCTGAATCCAGGCGTCTCTGCAGTTGCGGTCAGCAGACTGACCCCCCTTGCATGAGCGCGCCCACCGTCGACCACAAACACGCGCCAGGCGCTGCCATCACGGACCAGCGCAGCACTGGGGGCAAGCAAGGCGCCGTCGTGCGCCTGCGTGACGATGTGTGCATCAACGCGATAGCCGTCGCCCAGCCCTTGCAGCACCGACGGCCCACCCTCCACCGCCACAACGACGTTGACGCGCTGTTCTTCAATGCCCAGCGGGGCTGGTGAACGCCACCGGCTCAACACATCAGCCCGCCCGACCAAAGGCGCACTGCCGCCGCCCAGTGAAGCTGCACCGACGCCCCGATTGGACCCCCACCACCTCGTTGGACAACACATCAATCACCGCCTCCAAGGCGCTGACATCCCCAAGCTCCATCAGAGTCTGCCCGGGGCTCACCGGCGCTGTGCTCTCCAAAGGCAGCTTGAGCACCCGTCCGTTCACCGGGCTCCTGATCGACCACAACCCCACCGACTGGGCTTGTCCGGCAGGGTCGGCCCGCCCCAACGCGGCTTTTGCTTCGGCCACGCAAATTCGGCCGCCCCAGCTCGGCCTGCCCGCGACCAGCGCCTGCTGGGCCGCGCGCTGGGCAACACCGCCTGATCCCGCGCCGAGGCCGCAACAAAGCCCTCTTTGGCCAACTGCCTTGCGCGCTCGGCCTCCAGATCGGCCTGGGCCAGCGCCGTCTTCAGGCGCCGCGCGCGCGCCAGCGGCCTGGCGGGCCGCGTTGGCCTGCCCACGCGCTCGACAAGCATCTGGCGGGTGCGCATCGATCAGTTGCGGCGCGACGGGTTGAAGCACCGCGACCACGTCACCGACCTTCACGGCATCCTTCCCCTTGAGCGTGGGCCGCTGCAACTCGGCGGTGTCGGCGCGGCAATCACATAGCGGCTCTTCAGACGCAACTGACCGTCCTCTTCGATCGCCTGTTCAAAGCGGCCCACACCCACTTCACCCACCTCCACCACCAACGGCCTGGGCTGGTAGACCCGCCACACCAGCGCGGCAAGCGCCAACGCGCCAGCGGTCACGACCAAGGGACGGCGCCAGCGTCGTTTGCTCGGCATTGCATCGTTCGTCATTCGCGTACCTTCAATACAGAAACCAGATCAAGGTGGTCGATCTTCCGACGCACCAGCAAAGCGCTGACCACGCCCGCAGCCAGCACGATGAAGGCCGCAGAGGCGGCGTATGTGCTGCACGCTCGATCACCACAGGGAAGTCGATCGCATCCGACGCCATCAGCGACATCATGAGCAGGCCAAAGCCCAACCAGCAAAGGCCCCCAGAGGCAACGCCAGCAGCAGCTCGGCGCCCAGCTCGGCCAACAGCAAGACCGATACCTCTGCGCGGGTCAATGCCCAAAACCCGCAAACCAGCCAGTTCCCAGGCCCGCTCCGAGCGAGATGCGCGGCGCGGAGTTGTAGACAATGCCCACCGCCATGGCCTGGCAAACCGTCAAGAATCGTGCTGAACACCCCCATGTTGCGGAAGTGGTTCAGTCAAAGCTTCTCTCCATGGACGACGCTTTGTCAAACACCGAGTTGATGCCCGGCGCGGCCTTGACCGCAGCCCGAAGCGTCCATGGCCAAGGGTCGATCTGCATCGCGGCATCGGCCACCCCATCGCCATCGCGCGCGAGCCGGTTCGTCGGCTGGCAGGGACATATAGACCAGCTTGCCAAACATGGTTTGGGCAATGTCAGCCACCTCGACCTCGGCTCGGGTCTGGTTCCACAGCCGAAACTCCAGCGTCCCGGTCGCCCACACGGGCTTTCCGATCTCGCGCGGCATGGCGGACAACACCACGCCGCGCTCTGGCATGCCCACGACACCGCGCTGCCCGTCGATCAGCCGGTAAAGGCGCGCATCACGCTGCAACCCCATCATGCCCGTGTCCACCGTATGCCCCTCGAACCTGATGCGCACCATCTCGGTCCGGTAGGGTTCGGCGTCGATGACCCCGGGCAGGCGCTTGAATCGCGCGCAGCCGTCAGTGGCACCGGACGGTGAAAGTTCACCAGCATCCCTTGCTGCACACGCCTGTACTGCACGTCCATGATGTGAGCAATCGCATCAAACCAGAAGGCGCCCGATATCTGCAGCGCCACCGCCATGGCCACACCCGCCACCGTGAATGCTGCGCGAAGCGGTCGCCGCTCAAGTTGCGCATGACCATCAGCGCGCCAGTGCTCACCCAGCGCCCAAGTCCGATGCGCTCTCAACCAGGGTTGCGCGGTAGCGGGTGGGGCAGGCGGCAGCGGCATGGCCTGGGCAGGCGCAGCCGAGGAACGACCCGATCGGATGGCGCTCCAGGTGCCCAGCGCGGCGGCGGCCGCCGCGATGGACAACGAGGCGACCACCAGCCAGGGTGCGGTCACATAGTCGAGGCTGTTGAAGCGAAAAACCACCGTCATACAGGCTCAACATGCCATAACCGATGGCCACGCTCATGCCCAGACCCGCAAAGACACCCATGCCCGCGATCAGAAAGGCAAACTGAATGTAGTGCCATGCAATGGCCCCGTCCGTGTATCCCAGCGCCTTGAGTGCGGCGATCTGACCGCGCTGCGTGGCGACCTGGCGGCTCAACACCACATTCAGGATGAACATGGCCACCACCAGGAAAATCGAAGGAAGCACCGTTCCCGTGCCTGCAAAGAGCTGGCCCGCTCGTCGTTCACAGAGCTTGCTGGAGAGCTGCTTGTCGCGACCCACCGCGCCCAGTGCGCCGTAGGCATCCAGCAGGCGGTCCACCTGTTCGATCACCCGCGCCTGCGGCACCCCAGGCACCACGCTCAGTGCGACCTGATTGAATGCCCCTTGCATGTCAAAGGCACTGGCCATGCGCTCGTCATCGATCCACCAGATGCCGTAGAACGCGTCGTCGGGCGCCGTCCCTTGCGAAGCAAACACATATTCCGGCGTGACAGCGGTACCGGCAATATGAACCCGCTCAAGGCGGCCATTGAGAATGGCTTGAACGACATCACCTGGTTTGAGGCCCCGGGCAGCCGCAAATCGGTCACTCACCAACGCCTCAAGCTGCCTGGCCCGCTCCGGCCAACGTCCACTCTTCAGCGACAGTTCGTTGAGGTTCTGACGATCGGAATGCACACGACCCAGGTCAAGTCCGATGAACCGCCCGGTCACAGGCGGCACCACCCCAGGCAAGGCGATCTGTGCATCCATGGCGACGCTCAACTGCACTTCGCCGACCCCTTCAATCGCCGCCAGGGCCTGCCGAAGATGGGCGGGCGCGCGCTTGACACCGGCGAACACATCGGCAAAGCGGTTGTCGCGATAAAAGGCGTCGCGCGAGGCTTTCAGCGAAGCATGCACCGACAGCATGCCCGCAAACCCGGCCACGCCGATCGCCACCACCAGCGCGATGGTGAACACCTGCGCACGCAGGCGCACCAGATCACGCCAAAGCTTGATGTGGAGCGCCTTGACACCCATCAGACAACTCCACCCCGCAACCTCAACCACAACCGGTGTTCGCCGCGAGAAGCGCCTGATGCACCACAACGCAACGCATTCATCACCAGTGAAGGCCGAGGCCGGCAATTTGTAGGCGTTCACGGTCTCGACGATCTGGCCGTCACCCAAACGCAGCACGCGATCGGCCATGTCGGCAATGGGGGCGTTGTGGGTGATCACCACCGTGGTGGTGCCCAGCTCGCGATTCACCCGCTCGATCGCTTGCAACACCATCACCCCCGTGGTGCTGTCCAGCGCACCCGTGGGTTCATCGCAAAGAAGCACCGCGGGACGTTTGGCGATGGCCCGGGCAATGGCCACCCGCTGCTGTTCACCGCCTGAGAGCTGGGAAATGAAATGGTTCACGCGCTCGCCCAGCCCCACCAACGCCAAGGCCGCCTCGGCATCCATCGGGTCTTCCGCCAAGTCGGTCACCAGCGAGACGTTTTCGCGTGCCGTCAGGCTGGGAATCAGGTTGTAGAACTGAAAGACAAACCCCACGTGCTCGCGCCGGTAGCGGGTGAGTTCCGCGTCCCCTGCGCCAATCAGTTCGTGCACCTGCCCGTTGTGCAGCCACCGCGCGCTGCCGCTGGTGGCGCTGGCGAGCCCGCCCCGGATGTTGAGCAAGGTCGATTTGCCGCTGCCCGAGGCACCGAGCAAGACCACGAACTCACCTCTGGCGATGTCCAGGTCGACGCCGCGCAACGCCTGGACGGCGGTCGAACCCTCCCCATAGACCTTGGTCAGCCCCCGTGCCACGAAGACGGGATCGCCGGCACCTTCGGCCACGGACATTTCTGACTGGAAAGCGTGTGTGGTGGTCGCCATGAGCCCCAGTATGTTAAGGCCATGGCACCCCTGTCCATGCGATGGATCAAACCCGCCCACACCCCTGGCAGGCCGCAAGCACTCAATCCGGCCGTTTGCCCAGCAACACCCGCGCTCCCCGCTCGCCGGTGCGCTCGGCATGACGCACCCTGGCAGCCAGCTCACAGCGCTCGCCAGGGCGGTATACCTTGACGCCATCCTCGCACACCAAAGAAAACTCGCCGCGCTCCACCCAAAGCATCACGGAAAAGTCGTGCGTGTGCAATGGCCCATCCAGATTCGGCGGGTAGTCTTTGAACTCAACTTCGCGGATGTCTTGTGTTGCCGCGAGTTGGCGGAACTCGTCTTCATTCATCACCCAACCCCACAACCCGCGCCATGGCGCCAGTGGCGGAGCGCACAGGTGCGCGGGGGTGGCAAGCAGGCCCACATGCACAAATGCCTGCCTGCCCGACGTTGAGCCGAATGATCAGACACTCACCTTCACCGTCTTCGACACGCCATTGGTCTTCACGCTGGCGATCCCATTCTCCCGTGAGGCCTCGGACGCATACATCTGACTTGACCCGATCACCTGGTGGTTGCCCGCCTTGAGGTTGAAAAAGGCCTTGCCATTGGACGCGGTCTTGCGTTCATAGCGCGCCTCGTTGGTGCAGTTGTTCTGCACGGAGGCAATGCCGTTTTCTGCCGCGCGTTTCGACTTGTACAACTCGCTGGTCAATACCGTCTCGGCATTGCCCGCCTTGAGTACAAACCGGAACTGACCGTCTTTGCTCTTGCTCAGCTCAAACCAACCTGCCATTTGAATGCTCCTGGAGTAGATAAACAACCGCACCCACCTCGGGCGTGGTCTGGACACATCGTAGCTATTTGGTATTTCGAGCGCCAGCCCCGGTCAAAGCGCGGTCGGACACCCTTGGGGCGATCCGCCAACCACGACACCGCCTTTCGGCACAAATCCCACACCCCGCCAGCAAGATCGCTCCAGCCAAGCCGCTGCACGCCTCGGCTCAGGCACCACCCCAACGGCTGCGAAGAAGATGAAATAGACCGCCCCCAGAATGCACAGACCGGCCCAGAGGTAGTCCAGCTTGAGGGGTTCCTTGAGATAGAAAAAGGCGAACGGCACAAACACCGACAGGGTGATGACCTCCTGAAGAATCTTCAACTGCGCCACACTCAGCACGGTGAATCCGATCCGGTTGGCAGGCACCTGGAGCACGTACTCAAAAAACGCGATGCCCCAGCTCACCAGCGCGGCGATGATCCAGGGCTTCTGCGATAGCTCCTTCAAATGGGCATACCAGGCGAAGGTCATGAACACATTGCTGCATGTCAGCAGCAGGATCGTGATCGGAATGGGGCGCATGTTTCTTCAGGCGTGGGGCTCGTCCATTGGCAACGGCCCAGGCGGTGGCCGCATTCAGGCTCGTTTCACAAACTCGGACTTTAGCTGCATTGCGCCAAACCCCGGGATCTTGCAATCAATGTTGTGGTCGCCCTGAACCAATCGTATGCCTTTGACCTTGGTGCCCACTTTCACCACCGCCGACGACCCTTTGATCTTCAGGTCCTTGACCAGAACCACTGCGTCGCCATCAACCAGCGTCGCGCCGTGCGCGTCCTTGACCACGAGGGCAGCTTCTTCCACATCGTCTGCCTCAGCGGCCAAAGCCGACCATTCGTGGGCACACTCCGGGCAAACCAGCAAAGCCCCGTCCTCATAGACGAAGGTCGATTGGCAGCGGGGACAGGCGGGCAACTGGCTCATGGGAGGCACCAAAAAAAAGAAGCGAACGGGATGCCAGCACCCAGGCGGAGGGGTGCAGAATCCCGGGGGCGGGTTCAAGTCGGCCCGCCTACACTTCGATGATGGCGGGGCTCCCGATCGTAACCGTGCCCCGGCAAGCCCCGGCCACAAAGGGCTGGCACGTTTCCTGATAACGTCGAAGCATCATGGCTTTGTCTCTCGATTTCCTCACCCTGCCCTTGTTTGCAGCCGCCGCGTTGGTGTTCATCAGCGTGTTGGCTGGCGTTTTCTCTGCGCGAGCAGGGTTCTCTTTCCTGCTGGTGTTTCTCGTCATCGGCACCCTGGCTGGCGTGGACGGCCCGGGCGGACTGGTCTTCGACGACTTCCGGTTGAGTTTCTGGGTTGGGAACGTGGCACTGGCAGTGATTCTGCTCGATGGCGGTCTGCGCACCGAGGTGGCCACTTTCCGCACGGGTCTGAAGCCGGCACTGTGGCTGGCGACCGTGGGGGTGATGCTGTGCACGGCCCTGACCGCCGTGGCCGCCCATTTCCTGCTGGCACTGAGCTGGCCTCTGGCCTTGCTGGTCGGTGCCATCGTGGGCTCCACCGACGCGGCCGCGGTGTTTTCGCTGCTCAAATCATCCGGCGTCACCCTCAACGAACGCGTGGCGGCCACGCTTGAGATCGAGTCGGGCATGAACGACCCCATGGCGGTCTTTCTCACACTCAGCCTGATCGGCATTGCCCTGGCAGCCTCCGCGATTCCCCCAACGGGAGCCGAACTGGACCTGGCCCCCCTGCTGATCGCCCTGCTGCACCAGTTGGGTTGGGGCGCGGTACTGGGCACGGCCTGCGGATTCGGCCTGGCCTGGTTGCTGACCCGCCTGGGCCGCGGTCCCGACGGCGGCGGTGGCATACGGGCCTTGCTGATCGTCTCAGGCGGATTGGCCGTCTATGCAGGCACCACATGGCTGGGCGGTTCGGGGTTTCTGGCGGTTTATGCCATGGGTGTGATCGCCGGCAATCGGGCTCGAAAGCAGGTCCGACCCGCGTTGTCGGCCATGGATGGCTACGCCTGGCTGTCCCAGGCAGGCATGTTCCTGCTGCTGGGCCTGCTGGTCACCCCGAGTGAAATCATGCGCACCCTCTGGCCGGCCTTGGGGGTGTCACTGGTGTTGATGCTGATTGCCCGCCCGCTGTCAATCTGGATCTGCCTCAAGCCCATGCGCTTCGCCAACAATGAAATAGCGTTTGTCTCCTGGGTGGGGCTGCGCGGCGCGGTGCCCATTGTGCTGGCGGTGTTCCCTGTGATGGCCGGCGTGCATGGCGCACACCGTTTTTCAATGTTGCCTTCGTGGTGGTGATCACCTCGCTGCTCTTGCAAGGCTCCACCATCGCCTGGAGTGCGCGCAAGCTCGGGGTGTGCCTGCCCGACCCCGCCGACGCCGCAGAAGCCCGCGAAGTCTTCGGGGATTTCATGGTGCCCGCACAAACCCGCTGATCGACCTGTGCACGTTCTATGGCCTGCCAGTGCCAGCGGACTCAGGACAAAGTGCTGGCGCATGGCTGCGCAGCGAGCTGAATCGCCCCCGGTGGTGGGCGACTGCGCCGCGCTGGGCGCCGCGGAGTTGAGTGTGCGCGCCATGGAGGGGCAGCGAATCACCCAGGTGGGCATCAAACTGGGGTGACCTGCCCCCACCATGCCCTGGCAGCGACCAACGCTCTCTGCAGGTGGCCCTAAGATGGCCGCATCAGCGCCACCACCCCACCTGACCATGACCGACATCACCGACCTCAATGCCAGTGAACTCTCGCGCACCATCCACGCCCGAAAGGTCGGTTGCGCCGAGGTGATGCAGGCCTACCTGAAGCAATGGTCACGGCTCAACCCCCACCACAACGCCTTGGTGAATCTGAGGCCTGAACAGGCCCTGTTGGAGGAAGCCCGCGAAGCCGACAAGGCACTGGCGTCGGGGACGTCCCGAGGCTGGCTGCATGGCATTCCCTGGCCATCAAAGACACAGCGGCGGCCAAAGGCCTGCCCACCACGTTGGGTTGCCGCCCCTGGCGCGCAACATCGCCCCCGCGATGGTTTCATGACCTCTCGCCTGCGGGCGGTGGGCGCGATCGTGGTGGGCAAAACCAATGTGCCGGAGTTTGGTCTGGGCTCCCACACCTTCAACGACCTTTTCGGCACCACCCGCAACGCCTGGGATGCTTCGGTTTCGGCGGGCGGCAGCAGCGGTGGCGCCTGCGCTGCCTTGGCGCTGCACATGCTCCCGGTGGCCGACGGCTCGGACTTCATGGGCTCGCTGCGCAACCCGGCCGCCTGGCACAACCTGTTTGGCATGCGCCCAAGCCAGGGACTGGTGCCCATGGGACCACAGGCCGACGCGTGGCTCAGCCAGTTGGGCACCGAAGGCCCTTTGGCGCGTCAGGTGGGTGACCTGACCCGCCTGCTCGCCACCCAATCGGGCTTTGAGCCCCAGGCGCCGTTGTCGTGGAGCGAACCGGCGTTGTCCACGCTGGCCGATCAATTGCCCGGCGGCCCCGAAGCGCTCAAAGGCCTGCGGGTGGGCTGGATGGGCGATCTGGATGGCCACCTGGCGCTGGAGCCGGGCGTGGCAGCGGCCTGCGAAGAAGGTCTGGCCCGCATGGCCCACGCTGGAGCCCACGTCACGCCCATGCGGCCCGGCTTCGACCCGAATCGGTCTGGCGAACCTGGCTGGTCTGGCGCCAGGCCCTCACCAGCTCACGCATCGGGGCGGTGCTCGCCCTGCCCGGTGCCAGGGAACAGCTCAAACCGGAGGCTTTGTGGGAGCACGATCAGGGGTTGCAACTCACGTTCGCCCAGTTTGAAAAAGCCAGCCAGGCACGCACCGCCTTTCTTCACGCCCTGCTCCGCCAGTTTGAGGTGGTGGATGTCATCGCCCTGCCGGCGGCCCGGGTGTGGCCGTTTCCCGTGGCGCAGCGCTGGCCAGCCAGCATTGCCGGGCGAAACATGGACACCTACCACCGCTGGATGGAATGCACCATCTACGCCACCCTCGCCGGTGCGCCCAGCATCAGCGTGCCCAGCGGCTTTGATGCCAGTGGACGCTGGCCCATGGGCCTGCAACTCATCGCACGCCCGCGGGCCGATGCGCAGTTGCTGCGCTGGGCCGCCGCTTACGAAACCCTGATCGGCGACTGGCTCGCCCGCCGACCGCCCGCGCTGTCAAACGCCGCTCAGTAAGTGCCGGGGTAGGCACCGCCGTCGGCCAACACGTTCTGGCCCGTCATGTAGCCCGCGTGCACGCTGCAAAGAAAGGCGCAGATCGCCCCGAACTCGTCGGGGTGGCCAAACCGGCGCGCCGGAATGGTCTGGCGCCGGGCATCCATCAAGTCCTCTATCGGCTTGCCCGTTTTCGTGGCGGCCCCTTGAAATGTCACTTTCAAGCGGTCGGTGTCAAAGGCGCCCGGCAGCAAGTTGTTGATGGTCACGCCCTGGGCCGCCAGGCCGCTGCGCGAGACACCCGCCACAAAGCCCGTCAAGCCGCTGCGCGCCCGTTGGACAAGCCCAGTATGTCGATCGGTGCCTTGACCGCGCTGCTGGTGATGTTGACGATGCGGCCAAAGCCGCGCTGGGCCATGCCATCCACGGTGGCCCTGATGAGCTCGATGGGGGTGATCATGTTGGCGTCCAGCGCTTTGACCCACATGTCGCGGTCCCAGCCGCGAAAATCCCCCGGCGGGGCCCCCCGGCGTTCGTGACCACGATGTCAAACGCCTGGCCAGGCCCACCCGGCGCATCCAGCGCCAGGGCCCGGCCTTCCGGGGTGGTGATGTCGGCGACCACCGGAATCACGTCCACACCCGGTGCACCTGCGCGCAGGCCTTCAGCGGCACTCGCCAGACCGTCCGCACCGCGCGCCACGATGACCACGTTCACCCCCTCGCCCGCCAGCGCCCGGGCGCAACCCAGCCCGAGACCTTTGCTTGCACCACACACCAACGCCCACCTGCCTTTGATACCCAGATCCATGCCCGTCTCCCACCTTGTTCATTTGCCCGGCGTTCGCCCGAAGCGCGTCACCAGAAACACCCCGCCCATGACCAGCACCGTACCCACCACGATCCAGCCGTTGAACGGTTCACCCAGAATCACAACCCCCATCAGAATCGTGGACATCGGGCCAATCATGCCGGTCTGAGCCGCCAGACCAGCGCCCAGACGCTCAACCCCCATCATCACCATCAGCACCGGGGCGAAGGTGCAGGCAACCGCATTGAGCACCGAGAGCTGAATGACTTCGGGGGCCACCTGAAAGGCAGTGTTCAACGGTCGCATCAGCGCAAACTGCACCAACACAAATATGCAGGCCACGCTGGTGGCCAGCCCCACCAGACGCAGCGACCCCAGCCGCTTGACCATCTCCCCGCTGTAGAGCAGATACACGGCGTAGCTCAAGGCACTGAGGAACACCAGCAGCGCACCCTTGGCCGCCTCGGGCCCCTGCAAGCCAGCCTCATGGCCAAACACCACCAACACGCCACCGTAGCTCACGCCCATGGCCACGGCTTGCAAGCGCGTGATGCGCCGCTTGTAAACCAACAAGCCCAGCACCAGCACCAGGGTGGGGTTGAGGTACAGAATCAGTCGCTCCAGACTGGCGCTGATGTACTGGAGCCCCCAGAAGTCCAGGTAGCTGGCCAGGTAATAGCCAGTGAAACCCAAACCGATCACGCCCAGCCAGTCGCCACGACCCAGCGGCGCTTTCCCTCTGCTGGCCCACCAGGCCAAAGCCAGGAACAGGGGCAAGGCAAACAGCATGCGCAGCATGATCAGCGTGACCGCATCAACGCCGTAACGGTATGCCAGCTTCACGATGATGGCTTTGCCACTGAAAGCAATCGACCCCGCCGCTGCCAGCATGAGGCCGGAGGCAAGCGAGGGGACGGGCAAGGAAACAGAGGCGGAGGGAGAGGAAGACATCGACCCGATTATCGGGCGCTGGCCAAGGCCCCGCTGTCGCCGGGGCTCTTTGGATTCAGCCCTTGGGCTGCGCCAGGCGCTCGGCGTCCAAGACGCGATACACCCGCCCCATGCGATCCAGCGGTTCGATCAGCCCCTCGCGCACAAAGGCATTGATGGTGCGGCTGACCGTCTCCAGCTTCAGATCGAGCATGGCGCCCATGTCTTCTCTGGAGAACAGCGACACGGTGGAGGCGTCGCCCGAAGAACGCATCTTCAGAATCATGCCGGCCACGCGCTGGCGCGCATTGCCAAAGTTCAGATCGGCCAACCAGTCGTCGGCCTCCTTCAGACTGCGGTGCCACTTCTCCAGCAGGCGCTGGTGCAGCCGGGGAGTCTCCCGGTTCAGACGCTGGATCACTTGCAGCGGCAAACGGCATACCTTGATGGGTGTCAACGCGATCGCATCGGAGTCGTAGGTGGGTCCCATGAGCGCCTCCAGCCCCACAACATCACCGACCCGCAGCACCCGAACGATCCGCTGTCGGCCATCAACCGTGTTGCGCACCAGCTTGATCATGCCGGCACGCAGCGTGTAGAGCGAGGTGGCGGTTTCACCCATGCGCACCAGCGGCTGGTTCGCTCCCAGCTCGAGGTCGTCGATCGGGGCATGAATCAGATTGAAGTCGTCCTCATGCAGATCGGCAAACAGCACCATGTCGCGAATGCCGCAGGCGCGGCAATCAGCGGTGCCACGCCAGGCCGAGTCGGATTTGATAGGAATCATGCCTAGGGGCTCTGTGCGTTGAGAAAAGTCAATCGATCAGCACCAAATATAAGTCAATGCGCAACATTTGTAGGAAATGCCTTCAATCAGCTCAGTGGCGGCGTCGTGGCCAGAACCTCGTCCATGGTGGTGCTGCCTTCGGCCACCCGAGCCGCACCCGCCAGGCGCAAAGGGCGCATGCCATCTGCAATGGCCTGCTTGCGCAAGGGTTCGAGAAGTGGCTCGCGCGTGACCTTGTCCTTGAAGCTTTCCGAAATGGTGAGCAGCTCGTACAGCCCCATGCGCCCACGAAATCCGGTCATGCGGCACTCCACACAGCCAACGGCCTGGTAGGGGCGATAGTTCCCTGAAACCTTCCAGGGTTTGACCATCTCGGCCAGCGCCTCGCGGGAGCGCTCGGTGGTTTCCTCGTCCTCCAGCGTCTTGCAGGTCGGGCACAGGGTGCGCACCAGTCGCTGGGCCAGCACCCCCAGCACCGTGGCATTGATCAGGTAGGGCGGGACCCCCAGCTCCATCAGGCGCATGATGGCCGATGGCGCGTCGTTGGTGTGCAGGGTGGTGAACACCAGGTGACCTGTCAGCGCCGCCTGCACGGCCATCTCGGCGGTGGGCAGGTCGCGCACCTCGCCCACCATGATGATGTCCGGATCCTGGCGCATCAGCGCCCGCAGGCCCTGCGCAAAATCCAGGTCGAGGTGGGTCTGCACCTGGGTCTGGTTGAACGACGGTTCGATCATCTCGATCGGGTCTTCCACCGTGCTCACATTGACCTCTTCGGTGGCCAGCCGCTTGAGCGTGGCATAGAGCGTGGTCGTCTTGCCCGAGCCCGTGGGCCCGGTCACGAGAACAATGCCGTGGGGCTTGCGCATCAGGCTCTCCCAGCGGGTGGCGTCATGAGAGGCAAAGCCCAGCGCACTGAGGTCCTTCACGGTCGCTTCCGGATCAAAGATCCGCATCACCATTTTTTCGCCAAAGGCCGTGGGCAAAGTGGACAAACGCATTTCCACCTCATCGCTGCGCGAGCCCCCTGGCCCATGACGGATGGTCTTGATGCGCCCATCCTGCGGGCGGCGCTTTTCCACCACGTCCATGCGCCCGAGCAGCTTGATGCGCGCACTCATGGCGTTCATCACCCCGATCGGCATCTGGTAGACCGGGTGGAGGACCCCGTCAATGCGGAAGCGGATCACCCCCTGCTCGCGGCGGGGCTCGAGGTGGATGTCGCTGGCGCGCTGGTCAAACGCGTATTGCCACAGCCAATCCACCACCTGCACCACGTGCTGGTCGTTGGCATCGAGCTGCTTGTTGGTCTTGCCCAGCTCCACCAACTGCTCGAAACTGCCAAAACCCGCCTGGCCACCGCCGAGCTTGTTCGCTGCGCGCACCGACTTGGCCAGGGCGAAAAACTCGCC
Organism: Burkholderiaceae bacterium; assembly: GCA_041396525.1. Lineage (GTDB taxonomy): Bacteria > Pseudomonadota > Gammaproteobacteria > Burkholderiales > Burkholderiaceae_C > Hydrogenophaga. Next base: position 291,387 of record JAWKYI010000003.1, on the reverse strand, counting down.
GGTATACCTCGCGACATCCTGCGGGCTGGACAACACCAGCCTCACGCTCTTGCGGGTTTGCCGCTCGACCTCCGGGATCCAGTCGCGAACGAATGGCTCGGCCGTGGCGACCACCACTTCGGCCACCCCCACCTGCACCGGCAACACCTTGTGGCGCTCGGCATAGGCGGCACTCATCACATCGGCCACCTTGCCCACATCGACCTTGAGCGGGTCGATGCGGAAATACTCGAGGTCGCTGCGCTGCGCCAGCCACTGCGTGAGGGTTTCGGCGTCCAGCACATGCCCATCAGAGGCCCGCGCCATGCCCACCACGGCCAGTCGCTGCACCGGGTGCTGGGCGCTGTGGGCCGAGGCACAGCGGGCAATCGTGCGCGCGGCCTCGTTATCGGAGATCACCCCGTCTTTCAGCAACCATTCGACCAAGGTGCGCCAGTCAAGCGGTCCCTGGTGCGGGTTCCTGAGGGCCTTGCCAGGCGCCGCGTTTTTGCTGGAGGTTTTCATGACTCGATCTCGAAAGAAACTCAGGCGACGGGTTTGAGAATGCGCAGCCACTTCACGGCCGGCAGGCCCCAGCGCGAATGCACTTCTTCCGCCCTTGCAAGCAATTGCATGCGTGTGGGCCGGTCAGCGGTTCGCTGGGCCAGCACAATGGTATTGCCTTCCCGGGTGGGTTTGAAGGCCCACACCGCGTCGCGGCCGAAAGCCGTACAAATGCTCTGCAAGGAGCGCTCGTAGGACGCGTCGCGGCCAAACAGGTTGACCGTCATTGCGCCGTCGTCGGTCAACACCGAGCGGCAATCCGCGTAGAAATCGGGGCTGTCCAGCACCGGTGCAGCCGCCTCGTGGTCGTACAGATCCACCTGCAGCGCGTCGATCAAACCGGTGTACGCCGGACTGCGGATCTCCTGTCCCGCATCGGCCAGGACAACCCTCAGCCGCGCGCTGTCGGGCGGCAACTTGAACCAGCCTCGGCACGCGGCCAACACCTGAGGGTTGATTTCAATGGCGGTTGTGTCCATGCGGCAGGCTTTGAAACAGAACTTGGTCAATGCCGCAGACCCCAGACCCAGTTGCATTGCGCGCCGCTTGGTCACCGTATCCGGTTGGACAAACAGCAACCAGGCCATCATGCGCTGCACGTAGTCCAGCTCGATGGCGAACGGGTCGTCGATGATCATCGAGCCCTGAATCCACTCGGTGCCCAGGTGGAGGAACCGCACCTCCCCGTCTTCGGACATCGTGACCTCTGGCAGGGTCTGCGGTCCAGTTCTGCGGCGGGCCTGCGCATTGGCGCCCGCTTTCATCTTTTCACACCCATGCAGCCATCGCGCAACGCAGGCGACAACAAGGGCACGCAAGAGCGCTTTGCCGCGCCTGGGTTTGGGAAGAAAACGTCACCGTCGTGGCCACACTGCATGGGTTTGATTGCCTGATCAGAAAAAGGATTCATTATGAACATGGAAGCTGTCCTGACTTTCCTGTCCACGCAGGGCGTGGACTTTGCCTTGAAGATCCTGGGGGCCGTGGCCGCATGGATCGTGGGCCGTTGGCTGATCGCGCTGGTCGTGGCCATGGCCGGCAAGGCGCTGGAGCGGGGCAAGCAACTCGACGCCACGCTGACCCACTACCTCAAGTCCATCATCTCGGTGGTGCTCACCATGGTGCTGGTGCTGGGGATTCTGGGCATCTTCGGCATCCAGACCACCTCATTTGCAGCCCTGCTTGCCGGCGCCGGCCTGGCCATTGGCGCCGCCTGGAGTGGCATGTTGGGCAACTTCGCTGCGGGCCTGTTTCTGCAGGTGCTGCGCCCCTACAACGTGGGCGACTTCATCAGTGCCGGCGGCACCACGGGCACCGTGCAGGAGCTGGGCCTGTTTGCCACCACCATCGTCACCCTGGACAACGTGAAAACGATTGTGGGCAACAACAAGGTCTTTTCCGACAACATCCAGAACTTCAGCGCCGAACCGTTCCGCCGGGTGGACTGCGTGGCCAAGGTCGCCAATTCGGTCGACGCCCAGGACGCCATCGCCCGCCTGCGGCCGGTCATCGCCGCCATCCCGAACGTCAAGAGCAGCCCTGCGCCCGACATCGAAATCCTGGAGTTCACCCCGGAAGGCCCCAAACTGTGCGTGCGGCCTTACACCCACAACGACCACTACTGGCAGGTCTACTTTGACACCCACAAGGCGGTGGTTGAAACCTTTGGGGCTGCGGGCTACCCCGTGCCGGAAACCCCCGTGGCCCACCGCAGCGTGTGATCAGGTCCTGGCCCTAAATGGGCCGGGCTCCTGCTGTGCCGCCAGCAGCCCCTCGGTCTCAAACACCGCCCGCCAAGCGGCCAGCTTGCGATCAAAGGACCAACTTGCGTTGGCCGGGCTCGTCGACGGCAGCTTGTAAACCGCCCACCCCATCTTCTCGGTGTGCTTCGCGTGCCGGTGGCTCTCACCCCCGTTGTGCGCCACGGCCCGCAGCGCCGGACATTGGGTCTGCAGCCAACCAAAATCGTTGAGTTCCCCTCGACGAATGTCGGCATCCAGACTGCCCTCGCGCTCGCAGGCGCCATACACATCCCACAGGCCCAGACCCCGCGCCTGCATGAAAGCCAGACGCGCTTCATAGGCGAGCTCATGCAGCGATGGGATGCCCCACAACGCCCCCAGAATCCGCCAGAACTGGTTGCGCGGGTGGTCGTAATAGCGCTGCGCCCGGAGCGACGCCACACCCGGAAAGCTTCCCAGAACGACCAGCCGGGTGCGGCGATCGACAACCGGCGCCAGGCCCTGCAGGCGATTCACTGGAGCCCCACGAGCTTGGGTAAAGCCAGCCGCGCGTTGTCGCTGGTCGCCTGCGCCAACGCCGCCACCGGCATGCCCCGCAATTCAGCCACCACCGCCGCGATGCGGGGGAGCTCGGCAGGCGTGTTCTGTCCTTGCGCGCGACCTTCAGCCCGCTGGGCCGCGGTGGCGTAAAGCCAACGGGGTGGAATGTCGGGTGAGTCGGTCTCCATGACCAGCGCCGTCAGCGGCAGGGTCGCGGCCAGGGCGCGCAATTGTCTGGCCGGCTCAAAAGTGCAGGCGCCGCCAAAACCCAGCTTGAAGCCCAGATCAAGAAAGCGCCGGGCTTGCTGATCGCTGCCATTGAAGGCATGCGCAATGCCCCCCGGGACTTCCACCTCTCGCAGATGCTTGAGCAGCATGTCGGCGCTGCGGCGCACATGCAGAATCACCGGCAAACCGTACTTGCGCGCCAACCGCAATTGTTCGCGATAGAAAAACGTCTGGCGCTCGCGCATGGCTGGCTCGCACAATGCCGGGACAAAAAAATCGAGACCGACCTCCCCCACCGCCACCAAGCGCGGGTCCGACGCGTATTCAGCCAGCGCAGCATCCAGGGTCTGCAGATCCGCCTCTTGCGCCCGAGGCACAAACAGAGGATGGATGCCCAGCGCATAGGCGTCGCCCAGTTGGTGGGCCAGCCGTCGCACGACCTCAAAATTGGCCGCCTCGACGGCAGGGATCACACACCGCTCTACCCCGAGACGGGCCGCCAAACCGCGAGCGCGCACGGCCAGCGCATGGTCTGCGCCGAACTCGGGGGCATCAAGATGGCAATGGGTATCGATCCACATGGAGGTATAACGCGCATTGTGCCGTCCCGAGGTCGGCACCCCATTGTTCCCGCGAGATAACCTTCAGGAGAGGCCCTTGACCACACCGATTCACCACTTCTTGCGCTCCCTCGGCCGCCGTCCCACGCTGTGGCTGGCCGCCCCAATCTGGCTGGGCCTGCAGGCCTGCGCCAACTCGGCCGCACTCAGCCCCGAAGCCGCCAAACCGTTGTGGGGCACCGAATGGCAATTGCAGGCCATCGGCACGCAACCCGTGATGGCGAAATCCCTGGCTTCGCTGGCGTTTCCCGAGGTGGGTCGCGCGGCAGGCCATGGATCGTGCAACCGCTTCAGCGGCGCGGTCGCGGTGAAAGGAGACCACCTGAGCTTTGGCAACATGGTCAGCACCAAGATGGCTTGCATGGGCGAAGCGATGACCCAGGAGCGCGACTACCTGGGGGCACTTCAAAAGGCCACGCGGTTCGAACGCCAGGGCGATACCCTGCTGATTCACGCCCAGGGGTTGGAACAACCATTGCGCTTTTCGTTGCTCAGGTAGGCGCCACGCTGGTGCCTCTAGGGCCTGTTCACACCGTTTCTCCGAGAGGCGTTGCAGATCAAACAGGCCAAGCGCAAGGCGCAAAACGCAGACGGGGGTCTCCCCCGGCGAGGTTTTGCACCGCCGCGCATGTCCTTTTTGGCTGCAAGCCGAAGGGAAAGGGGCGCAAACAACGCCACTCGTCGTTGCGCTCTTGGGTCAGACGCCCAGTCTGACCGTCGTCTCGCGCCTGGATTGGCGTTGTCTGCGCCCCTTTCGCACTCGGAAAATAGTGTGAACAGGCCCTAGGCGGACGCGAAGCAGCCGGTCCCGATCAAATCGCCCCAGGATGCCCACAAGGTCGGTATTTGCTTGCGCTTTTATTTAATATGATGCGCATATTCGCACCAAATGATTCTCATTGACCGGTGCGACCAACAACCCGCAAGCCGCTCAGGCGGCACAAGGTCTACTGCCATGGGATTCTTCAGCCGCTTCTTCCGCCCCGACCAACCCGAATCCGACACCCAGGCATCTGGCAAGGGCGACAGTGCCTACACACTGGACGCAGCGTCGGTTCAGGCCGTGTTGGCGGAGATCGACATTGACACCGCGATCTCGGCCCATGAAAACTGGAAGATCCGCCTTCAAAACGTGCTGGATGGCACATCGACCGAACGGCTCGAACCGCAGCAGGTTTGCAAGGACGACCAGTGCGAACTGGGCAAATGGCTGCACGGCCCGGGCAAAAAGCGGCTGGGCAAGTACCCCGCCTTCTCCGTGCTGGTGGCCCGTCACCAGTTCTTCCACGTTCAGGCCTCCACGGTGCTGGCACTGGCCCAGGCTGGCGACAAAGCCAAGGCCGTGCAGGTGATGAGCACCACCTACCGGCACGGATCCAATCAGGTCATGATCCTGCTGCGCCAGCTCAAACACGGGCTCGGGCGCTGAAACCCTCGCGCCGCCGCTCAGGCCGCCGTCAGAATGCCCTTGGTCAGGCGCAGCATGCGGGCACATCGGCCCGCAAGCGCCTCATCGTGGGTCACCACCACAAAAGCGGTGCCCTGCTCCCTGGCCAGAGCCATCATGAGCTCAAACACCCCATCGGCCGTGGAACGGTCGAGGTTGCCCGTGGGCTCGTCCGCCAGCACACATGCCGGCTGGGTCACCAATGCCCGCGCAATCGCCACCCGCTGACGCTCGCCACCAGACAGCTCGGCGGGCCGGTGGTGCAGCCGCTCGCCCATGCCCACGCGCTTGAGCACCGTTTCGGCCTGACGCGCCGCAGCGTCCCGGGGCAGGCGACGAATCCACAAGGGCATGGCCACGTTGTCCACAGCGCTGAACTCCGGCAGCAGGTGGTGAAACTGGTAGACAAAGCCCAGGTGCTGATTGCGCAACGCGCCCTGCTGGGCAGCGCTCAGCCCAGCCATGCCCTGCCCCATCAACTGCACATGGCCGCTGGTGGGCGCATCCAGCCCCCCGAGCAGGTGGAGCAAGGTGCTCTTGCCCGAACCCGACGCGCCCACAATCGCCACGGCTTCGCCCGGGTGCACGGTCAGGTCCACCCCCTGCAACACCGTCACATCCAGACGACCCTCGGAGAAACGCTTGGTCAGGCCAGTGGCCTGCAGAACAACTGAATGATTCATCGCCATCACGGTCACTCGTATCGAAGGGCTTCCGCCGGGTTCACACGGCTGGCGCGCCAGCTCGGGTAGATCGTGGCCACGAAAGACAACACGAGCGAAATGATGGCGATCGGCAGGATGTCGGCGCGCTGGGGATCGCTGGGCATGCGGCTGATGAGGTAGATGTCCTTGGGGAGAAAGCTTGTGCGCAAGGCGTGCTCAATGGCTGGCACGATGGTGTCGATGTTGAACGCCACGCCAAGCCCCAGCAAAAGCCCCAGGCCGGTACCGATCACGCCCACCATCGCCCCTTGCACCATGAACACGCCCATGATGCTCTTGGGGCTCGCCCCCAAGGTGCGCAAGATGGCGATATCGGCGCGCTTGTCGGTCACCGTCATGACCAGCGTGGACACCAGGTTGAACGCCGCCACCGCCACGATGAGCGTCAGGATGATGAACATCATGCGCTTTTCGAGCTGCACGGCGGCAAACCAGGTGCGGTTCTGGCGCGTCCAGTCGGTCACCCGCAGGCCCGGATCCAGATCGCCGGCAATCGAGATGGCCACTTCGTGGGCCTGGTGCAGGTCTTTGATCTTCACGCGCACGCCTGTTGGGCCTTCCACGCGAAAAATGCGCGCGGCATCGTCCATGTGCATCAGCGCCAAAGCCGAGTCGTATTCAAAATGCCCGGAGTTGAAGGTTCCCACCACATGCATCTGGCGCACGCGCGGAATCACACCCGCGGGCGTGACCTGCCCGCTGGGCGCGATCAGCGTCACCGTGTCGCCCGCGACCACACCCAGGCTGCGCGCCAGCTCCTCGCCGAGGATCACGCCAAACGACCCTGGCACCAGTTGGGGCAACAGCGTCTTGGACAGATCGGCGGCCAGATCGGTCACCCTGGGTTCCAGCGCTGGGTCAATGCCTCGGACCAGGGCCCCTTTCATGTCTTCGCCGCGCGCAATCAGGGCCTGCGCGCCCACAAAGGGTGCGACCCCGACCACCTCCGGATGGCGCTCGATGCTGGCCATGGTCAGGTCCAGCTGGGGTATGGCCTGCCCATAAGGCTCAAACACCTCCACATGCGCCAACACGCTCAGCATGCGATCGCGCACCTCTTTCTGAAACCCGTTCATCACGGACAACACGATGATGAGCGCAGCCACCCCGAGCGCAATGCCCAGCATGGACACGCCCGAGATGAAAGAAATGAAACCGTTGCGCCGCGTGGCGCGGCCAGCGCGCGTGTAGCGCCAACCGAGAATGAGTTCGTAAGGTGTTTGCATGCTTGGCGAGAAAATACCAACGGCGATTGTGGCATCCCTGACAATCAAGCCATGCCCGCTCCCAACCCGACGATGGAGTCCGACTCCCACCTCCTGGTTCCCTTCGCGGCCGCCAGTGCGCCCGAGTGCCGTGCGCTGCTGCCCGACATGCCCCTGCCGTCGCTCAGCGCCTTGCTGGGCGAACTGAGCCAGGGCACGCGCCTTGATGGCGACGACCTGGAGCTGACCCCGCCCCACGAACGCGTACTCGCCCACGCCCTGGGCCTGGGTCTGCACGACGACGGCACCATCCCCTGGGCCGCAGCCCGCAGCGACACACCCCACCTGCCGCAAGCGTGGTTCACCCCCTGCCATTTCCAGGTCGGCATGGACCATGTCTCCCTGCAAGGCCCCGACTCGCTGGCGCTCGACCCCCGTCAGTCCCGCGCCCTTTTCGATGCCCTGGCGCCCTACTGCCAGGAAGACGGGATCCAGTTGCAGTTTGAAAGCGCCCACCGTTGGCGCGCATTGGGCGAGCCGCTGCGCCACCTCGTGTGCGCCAGCCTGGACCGCGTAACCGGTCGTTCGGTGGCTGACTGGACACCGCAGGACCAGCCCGACAACGCAGGCGCCCAGTTGGTCAAGCGGCTTCAAAGCGAAGCGCAGATGCTCTTCTACACCCACCCGGTCAACGACGAGCGCGAAGCCAGCCGCCAGCCCATCATCAATGGCTTCTGGGTGCATGGCGCCGGCGTCCTGGACCATCCGACCATCCCCGGCGGCACGGTCCCCACCGTGTGCGACATGCTGCGCCTGCCCGCCCTGCAGGGCAACTGGGCAGCCTGGCGCCAGGCCTGGGACCAGCTCGAACGCGACCACATGACCCCGCTGCTTGCAAAAGCGCAGCGGGGGCAATCGGTCAGCCTCACCCTGTGCGGTGAAAGACACGCCATCACTTGGCACAATGCCACGCCCAAGGGTCTGCTCACGCGCCTGGGCCAGACCCTGCGAGGCAAGACGCCTGCCTGGAAACAACTCGACACTCTATGAAGATCACCACCCGCGACGTGCCACCCCGCGCAGCCTGGACCCTCGAACAAGGGGGGCTGCACCCCCTGCTGGCCCGCCTTTTCGCCGCGCGCGGCATCACCCGCACCGAGGAACTGGACGAATCCCTTGGCCGGCTCATCCCCCCCACCGATATGAAGGGCGCCGCGCAAGCCGCCCAGGCGCTGGCCGACGCCATGAGCGCGGGCAAGCGCATCTGCATCGTGGCCGACTACGACTGCGATGGCGCCACCGCCTGCGCGGTGGGCCTTCGCGGCCTGCGCATGCTGGGTGCCGCCCTGGGCCATGCCGGCGCAAGCTACCTGGTGCCCGACCGCGTCAGCGACGGCTATGGCCTCACACCTGCCATCGCCCGGCGGGTAAAAGAAGCGGGGGCCGACGTGCTCGTGACGGTGGACAACGGCATTGCCAGCCTGGAAGGGGTGCGCGCTGCGCGCGAACTGGGTCTGCAGGTGATCGTGACCGATCACCACCTGCCGGCCCTCAGAGATGGGCAAACCGTGCTGCCGGAAGACTGCATCATCGTCAACCCGAATCAACCGGGCTGCAACTTTGAAAGCAAATCCATCGCCGGCGTGGGCGTGATGTTCTATGTGTTGCTCGCGCTGCGGGCCGAACTGCGCGAGCGCGGCGTCTATGAAGCGCGCCCTGGGGAGGGCGCTGCTGCAACATCCGGCGCCAACAACCCCGTTCCCCAGCCCAAGGTCGACTCCCTGTTGCCCCTGGTGGCCCTGGGCACTGTGGCCGACGTCGTCAAGCTTGACGCCAACAACCGCCGGCTGGTGGCGCAGGGCTTGCGCCGTGTGCGCGCGGGCGCCATGCCACCCGGCATGGCCGCGCTGTTTCAGGTGGCCGCCCGGCGCGCCGAGGCAGCCACCGCCTTCGACTTCGGCTTTGCCCTGGGCCCCCGGCTCAATGCGGCCGGTCGCCTGGCCGACATGACGCTGGGCATCGAATGTCTGGCCACCGACGACGCCCTGCGCGCCGACGAACTCGCGCGCACGCTGGACGGCATCAACCGCGAGCGCAAGGCCATCGAAGGCGACATGCGCGATCAGGCGCTGGCCATGGCCGAAGAAATGTTCGATGACTCGGAAGAGCCTCCGCCCGCGCTGGTGGTCTTCGACCCCGACTTCCACGAAGGCGTGGTGGGCATCGTTGCCTCACGCCTGAAAGACAAACTGCATCGGCCCACCTTCGTCTTTGCCGCCAGCGGCGCAGAGGGAAAAGAGCACGAGCTCAAGGGCTCGGGGCGCTCCATCCCCGGATTTCACCTGCGCGATGCGCTCGACCTCGTGGCCAAGCGCCACCCCGGCGTCCTTCTGCGCTTTGGTGGCCACGCCATGGCCGCTGGCTGCACCATCGAGGAGGAACACCTGGACACCTTCGAGGCTGTCCTGCAGCGCGTGGCCCACGAATGGCTCGATGCCGCCACCCTGGAGCGCCGCATGGAAGCCGATGGCGCACTGGACAAACAATACCGGCGCACCGACCTGGTGGACACGCTCCACAAGGAGGTCTGGGGACAGGGCTTTGCACCCCCGGTGTTTTGTGAAGAAGTGCAAATCGTGAGCCAGCGCCTGGTGGGCGAAAAACACCTGGCGCTGAAAATGAAGCACCAGGGCGACCCGGTGGACGGCATCTGGTTTGGCCACACCGAGCCGCTTCCAGAGCGCGTGAAACTGGCCTTCAGGCTCGACGCCGACGAATGGCAGGGTCAACGGCGCGTGCGTTTTCTGGTGGAGGCGGCCGAGTTCCCGGCGGCATCGTCGCGGTAAGGCTTTGCCCTGCGCCCGGGTTGGACGGATACGGGTTCAAGCCCCATTCAACCCGCCTCGGGCTTCCGGTTGCCCGCGCATCAACTCCGTCGCTTGGTGGCCTTGTCGCGCTTCGGCCAATAGCCGAATTCGTCTTCGTGGACCTCGAAATCCAGCTCGGAGACACGCGCCTGGAGACGCTCCTGTGCGTCAGTCACACCACGGTTGTACACACTGGGGCCAATCTCTTCCAGAAAGAAGCCCAGCAGAGCGCCCGCCGCCAGGTTGCCGATCTTCTCATCACGCTCATCGCGAAAATAACGCTCAATGGACGCAATGGCCTGCTGGCGATCTTCCTTGCTCAGTTCGATGCCCATCAAACGTTCTCCGTGACAAGGCCTGGCGGGTCAGCTCATCGGCGCTTCTCGCACCGCCGGCAGCTGGCGCACCGCGACACCGAAAGCCGCTCGTCCGCCATCCAGTCGCACCACCCAGCCTTCCCCATCCACCGGGTCCACCACCTTCTCCACCGCCCGCACCCGCAGGCGCCACCAGCGCATTGCGGTGAACCCGCACAAACAGATGGCCGTATTTTTGCTCCAGATCGCTCAAGGCACCGTCGTAAATGTGTTCCCGGTCCAGGGTGCGCACCGTGATGTACTTGAGCTCGGCCTTCAGGTAGACCACATCGGTCAGCGGCACGCGCTCACTGCGTCCCCGCTCCTGGATCACCAGACACTCCACGGCGCTATTGACCTCGGCATTGCCAGAGAAAACCTGCAGTTTCTCCACCTTCTGCAAAGCCTGCGCCAAACGTTCCAGCCGAACGGGCTTGGTGAGGTAGTCCACCGCCTCCAGTTCAAAGGCCTGCACCGCGTGCTCGGCGTGCGCCGTGACAAAGATGACATGTGGCGGCGTGGGCAGCTTGCGCAAGGCGCCTGCCAGCGTCATGCCATCCACACCCGGCATGCGAATGTCAAGCAAGACCAGATCGAACACCCCCCGTTGGGCAAGCTCCATCGCCTGCACCGCGTTGGCCGCCTCGCCGATGGCATCGACACGCGGCTCCACGCAATCGCCCAGCAAGGTGCGCAGCCTCGAGCGTGCCAGTGTCTCGTCGTCAACGATCAGAACTTTCAATCCCATGTTTCACTCCCTCGGCACCGGAACCACCGCGCCAGGCACCAACCCAACTTATAACGGTATTTCCAGTCGAACCTGAAATATGTTGTCCACCAAGGCACTCTGGAACTGGCCTCGCATGTCGTGCAGCAGTGCCAGTCGTTGCCGAACATTGTCGAGCGCGAGCCCATTGCCTTTCACCCCACTGCCCGCCGGAACGGTGTTGGTCACCTTGATCACCACCACCGAACCCCGTCGCTGCGTGCTGATGCGCACCACCGCGCCAGTCGGACTGGGCTCCACCCCATGCTTGACCGCGTTTTCCACCAATGGTTGCAAGATCAGTGGCGGCAGCTTGGCCCCAGAGGCCTTTTCGTCGATGCTCCACTCGATCTGCAACCGCTCGCCAAAGCGCACCTGCTCAATCGCCAGGTAGTGGCGCGCCAGCTCCAGTTCCTGCCTCAAGGGCACCGCCTCCTGGGAGTCCGCCAGCGCATGGCGAAACAACTCGCTCAGGTCCTCCAGCAGGCTCTCGGCTTTCGCCGGCTCTTCCCGCACCAGCGCAATGGCGCTGTTGAGCGTGTTGAACAGGAAATGCGGCCGAATGCGCGCCTGCAGCTCGGCCAACCGAGCGGTGGTGCCCGCAGGCGCACGCGCCTTGGTGCGCCAGATGAGCGCAGTCACCAACACAGCCGCCACCAGCATCCCGGCCACCGACGCGGCCAGCCAGGGCTCCGTGCCCACCAAGCCCATCCAGACCAGCAGACCAAACCCGTAAAAACTGCTCAACCCGCCCAGAACCACGCCCACCCCCGTCTGGACCGCCATCGGCCACTGCCCCAGAACGCGCTTGAGCGAGCACACCGCCAACAACCAGGCCAGCACCGCAGGCAGCGCCGCACCGGTGAGCAGCGCCATCTGGCCCACCCACCCCAGCAGGCTGGCGGCGCCAAAAAGCGCAGCGACACAGACAATCGCCTCCACAAACAGCACCGCACGCAACACCACACCCACCTGGCAGGTGTCGAAAATCAGCTCGCGCTCGGGCAGCAGCGCAGGCATCTCCTGCAAGGGCCGCAAGCCCGATGCGGGGGCCAGATCCTGGAAGGCCGATAAAATTCGAGAGTCTTGCATGGCTCGCACTGTAATCAGTGCGCCGGTCTTGCGCACAAATGACCGCGCACAAATTGTGCGCGTGCCCCCCCAGAACCCGCCGCCCCCGACGCCATTCCTGGTGCCCGGCCCTGTTTTCCCAGCCTTGGCAAACGCATGTCCACCAACCAACTCGACAAAAAATCCGAAGCCTGGTCCGCCCTATTCTCAGAGCCCATGAGCGAACTGGTCAAGCGCTACACCGCCAGCGTGTTCTTCGACCAGCGCCTGTGGCGGGCCGACATCACCGGCAGCCTGGCCCACGCCGAGATGCTGGCCGCGCAAAACATCATCAGCCAGGCCGACCGGGCCGAGATCGAGCGCGGTCTTGCTCAAGTGCGCTCGGAAATCGAAGCCGGATCGTTCGACTGGAAGCTTGATCTGGAAGACGTTCACCTCAACATCGAAGCCCGTCTCACGCAAATCGTCGGCGATGCCGGCAAACGCCTGCACACCGGGCGCTCGCGCAACGACCAGGTGGCCACCGATGTGCGGCTCTGGCTGCGAGACGAAATCGACCTGATCATCGACTTGCTCAAGGAGCTCCAAACCGCGCTGATCGATGTGGCCGAGAAGAACGTCGACGTGATTCTGCCCGGCTTCACCCACCTGCAAGTGGCCCAGCCGGTGAGCTTTGCCCACCACCTGCTGGCCTATGTGGAGATGTTCGCCCGCGATGCCGAGCGCATGGCCGATGTGCGCCGCCGCACCAACCGCCTGCCCCTGGGCTCCGCGGCCTTGGCTGGCACCACCTACCCGCTGGACCGTGCCCGCGTCGCCCGCAGCCTGGGCATGGTGGACGAAAGTGGCGAGCCCCAAATTTGCCAAAACAGCCTGGACGGGGTGAGCGACCGTGATTTCGCCATCGAATTCTCCTCCGCCGCCAGCCTGTGCATGGTGCACATCAGCCGATTCTCGGAAGAGCTCATTCTGTGGATGAGCCAGAACTTCGGCTTCGTGAAAATTGCCGATCGGTTCACCACCGGTTCGTCCATCATGCCGCAGAAGAAGAACCCCGATGTGCCCGAGCTCGCGCGCGGCAAGACGGGTCGGGTGGTCGGCCATCTCGTGAGCCTGATCACCCTGATGAAAGGCCAGCCTTTGGCCTACAACAAGGACAACCAGGAAGACAAGGAACCCCTGTTCGACACGGTCGATACCCTCAAGGACACCTTGCGCATCTTCTGTGAGATGGTGGGGGGCCAGGCCAATGCCCAGACAGGTCAGAAGGAAGGCGGCATCACCGTCAACGCCATCGCCATGGAGGAAGCGGCCAAGAAGGGCTATGCCACCGCCACCGATCTGGCCGACTACCTCGTGAAAAAAGGGCTGCCCTTCCGCGATGCACACGAGTGCGTGGCCCACGCGGTCAAGGCCGCCGTGACGCACAACTGCGACCTTTCCGAGCTGCCCCTGACTGTGCTTCAAGGCTTCAACTCAGCCATCGAAAAAGATGTGTACGAGTGCCTGAGCCTGCGCGGCAGCCTCAACGCGCGCAACACCCTGGGTGGCACCGCCCCGACCCAGGTGCAGGCCCAGATCAAACGCCACCGCCAGCGGCTGGCCTGACCAACGAACCCCAAATCGCCAGCTCTGCCTTCGCCATCGAATCAGACACAAGATTGCGCTCAAGACCGGCCTGAAAAAGCCGATGCAAAGGGGAGCCCGGTTCACGCGCCCGACGTGACCCTTCCCTTTCAATGGAGTGCCCACCGTGTCAATCATGATGATCCTGGTCGCCGCCCTGTGCGCGATTGCCCTTGCCTGGTGGGCCTTTCGGCGCCCTTCTGCCAGCAACCGCGCAGTGGCCGCACAGCCGGTGCTCAAGGCCGGCCTCGCCCCCACGGGCGCACCCAAGGCGGGACCTGCTGTGCCAGGATCACCGGCTGCGGACCAGACAGCAGCGATCCAGCCACCGGCCAACATACCACCCGAACTGGCCGAATTTCGCTGGATGAAGGTGCAGGACCTTGACAACCCAAACCGCGAAAAGCTGCTCGAAGCCATCAAGGGCATTCCGCGCCCTCCCCACTCCTTGCAGAAAATCCTGTCCCCGGAATTCGTGGCGCGCGCCGGATCGATCGAACTCGGTGAACTGGTCATGGGCGAGCCGCTGATCACCGCCAAAGTCCTGTCCACGGTGAACGCCCCCTTCTACGGCCTCCACAAGCCAGTCACCGGCATAGGTCAGGCCGTCACATTCCTCGGCATGAACACCGTGCGCAACATCTGCGTGCAATACATGCTGGCCGAAGCCTTCAAACCCCGCTTGGCCACGTCGCAAAAGGCCTTTGACGGCATCTGGCGCGCCAGTGCCATCGCCAGCGAGTTGAGCGTGCGCCTGGGCAAGGCACTCAACCTGCCCGACCAGGGTGCCCTGTCGACGCAGGTGGTGCTGGGATTTGTGGGCCACTTGTCGGCCGCTTCGCTCATGCCACCCTCGGTCCTGAACGACTGGCTGGCGCTGGGCCGCCTGGAACGGGCCAAGCGTGAGCAGGAGGTCATGCGCCTGAGTGCAGGCGAAATTGGCGGCCTGCTGATGAACACCTGGGGCTTGCCAGAAGCGCTCGTCGAGGGTGTCAGGTCCATCGACCGATTGTTGATCACACCACCCACCGCCAGCGACACCGTGGAAACCGCTCGCCAGGCCCTGTCGTACCTGTGCGCCCGTCTGGGTGAACGCCTGTCACAAGGCCAGTTGAAGTCCCTGGAAGGCTACGACCCACTGCAGGATGTCTGCGCCGACACCTTCTACCTCAATGAGCACCTGCGCAATCCTTTGCTGCGCCAACTGCCGGTCGCACTGGCCAGCGCAGAAGTTCAGGAAGCCATGCAGCAGATGTTGACCGGCGAACTGCCCAAGAAGGCCTGAAGGCCTTCAGGGCTTGGGGCCGAAATCGTTGTCGTCCTCACTGGGGTGCACCGCCCAGTAAAGCAACACCAGCCAACCGAGCAGCGGGATCAGTCCGAGCAACTGCCACCAGCCGCTTTTGCCGATGTCGTGCAGGCGGCGCGCGCCCATGGCGATGCCGGGCAAGAGTACACCCAGCAAAAATGCTGCAAAACGTCTCGCTGGGTATCGATGCCGCCATCGAAGCAAGGCAGACGAACAGCGTCCACTCCAATATTCGGATCGCCTCGCACCACCCGAGAAACTCACTCAGTGGGGAAACCCGCCCTTGACGGCGTCGACAAAAGCCCATGGCTGCCTCCAGATCCCTGATCGATTTCCTGGCGCTGTCAGACCATAGGCCAACCCGTCTTGATGCGCGTCAAGTCTTTGCCGCCGCTTCGCGCTACAGTGCGAGGCTATGGAACAAGCCACCACCTCCCCACAATCTGCCCCCCTGGCTGCCGGCCTGAACTGGACGACCCAGCTCGAAACCGGCGACGCCCGCATGGACCACACCCACGAAGAGTTCGTGGTCATGCTCAACCAGTTGCTCAAGACACCGCAAGACCAGCAGCTGCCGCTGTACCGCACCTTTCTGGACCACACGGTCGAGCATTTCGCCCAGGAAGAACGCTGGATGCTGGCCACCGGTTTTTCCGAAGACAACTGCCACGCCTCACACCACGCCACGATTCTGGAAACCATGCGCGCGGTCATCCCGCACTACGAGAAGGACGACCCGGAAATCATCACGCGCCTGGCCGAAGCGCTGGTGGAGTGGTTCCCTCAACATGCGGCCAGCATGGACGCCGGACTCGCCCTGCACCTGAAATCGGTCGGGTTTGACTCGGAAACCGAGACCCTGGCCGACCCGAGCAAGGTTCGACCTGCCTCGATGAGTGGTTGCGGCAGTGTCTCCTGCAGTTGAGCCCCACTTCGCACCAGAAAACCACCTTCGGGTGGTTTTTTTTCGCCCGCCATGCGCGTGCCCATCACACCATCCGCTGCACCACATCGGTTCCAGGCGCACCAATACCCCACAACGATCTCTAATCTGGTGCGATTTTTGCTAGATCACGGTGCAAATCGTCCGATGCACACCAAATCGGCGGTTCAAATGCACCAAAAAACAAACCAACCGCACGGAGAATACCCATGGACGCACTAAAACAGGGCGCAGATGCCCTGTTCATCTTGCTCGGAGGCATCATGGTGCTGGCGATGCACGCCGGCTTTGCCTTTCTTGAGCTCGGCACGGTACGCAAAAAGAACCAGGTCAATGCCCTGGTCAAGATCCTGGTGGACTTTTCGGTCTCCACCATCGCCTATTTTGTGGTGGGCTACGGCGTGGCCTACGGAACCCACTTCTTCATCGGTGCCGACCAGTTGGCCCTGCACAACGGCTACGAACTGGTGAAGTTCTTTTCCTGCTCACCTTTGCCGCGGCCATCCCCGCCATCATCTCGGGAGGCATCGCCGAACGCGCCAAATTCTGGCCCCAACTCATCGCCACCGCGGTGATCGTCGGCTTCGTTTACCCCTTCTTCGAAGGCATCGCCTGGAATGGCCATTTCGGCGTGCAGGACTGGATCCGCACTGCCACCGGCGAAGCCTTTCATGACTTTGCCGGCTCTGTGGTGGTGCACGCTGTGGGTGGCTGGATCGCCCTGCCAGCGGTGCTTTTGCTGGGCGCGCGCGCCAACCGCTACCGCAAGGATGGCGGCATGTCGGCCCACCCGCCGTCGAGCATTCCTTTCCTCGCACTGGGCGCATGGATTCTTTGTGTGGGTTGGTTCGGCTTCAATGTGATGAGCGCACAACGCCTGGAGAACATCTCGGGCCTGGTGGCCGTGAACTCGCTGATGGCCATGGTGGGCGGCACCCTGGCCGCCTTATTGGCAGGCAAGAACGACCCAGGCTTTGTGCACAACGGCCCACTCGCTGGCCTGGTGGCGGTCTGCGCCGGCTCCGACGTGATGCACCCGCTGGGCGCGCTCGCCGTGGGCGCGGTGGCTGGCGGTCTGTTTGTGTGGATGTTCACCCTCACGCAAAACCGCTGGAAGATCGACGACGTGCTTGGCGTGTGGCCCTTGCACGGTCTGTGTGGCACCTGGGGTGGCATTGCCGCGGGCATCTTCGGTCAGCATGCCTTCGGTGGCTTGGGCGGCGTGAGTTTCATGGCCCAGTTCTTGGGCACGGCCATGGGCGTGGCCTGGGCCGCCCTCGGTGGCCTGGTGGTTTATGGCGCGCTCAAAGCCACCACCGGCATCCGCCTGACCCAGGAAGAAGAGTACGAAGGCGCCGACCTCACCGCCCACCGCATCAGTGCCACCCCCGACCGCGAAGTGAGCTGGTAAAGCCACCCCGCGGGGCGAACATACCGAAACACCCCGGCGCCTCCCGGGCAACCGCCAAATGCCCAGCGGCAACCAGACTGTAAGAAAGGGGGCTGTCGGTGCGACACTCCTTGGGTGCCGCCCTACATCACCCCATCAGCATCACAAGCCCATCCACCACCTCCGTCCGCCACCCCGCGCGAATGGTGGGGGCTGGCCGTGATCGCCCTGCCCTGCCTGGTCTATGCAATGGACTTGACCGTGCTCAACCTGGCGGTGCCTGCGCTCAGCCGGGCGCTGGCGCCCAGCGCTTCGCAATTGCTGTGGATCATCGACATCTATGGCTTTCTGGTTGCGGGGTTCCTGATCACCATGGGCACCCTGGGCGACCGCATCGGGCGCCGCCGCCTGCTGTTGGTCGGCGCCGCCTTCTTTGCCGCGGCCTCGGTGCTGGCCGCCTTTGCGCGCACGCCCGGTGAACTGATTGCCCTGCGGGCGCTGTTGGGCATCGCCGGTGCCACGCTGGCGCCCTCCACGCTCTCACTGATCCGCAACATGTTTCACGATGAGACGCAACGGCAGTTCGCCATCGGCGTGTGGATCACAGCGTTCTCGGTGGGCAGCGCGGTCGGCCCGCTGGTGGGCGGATGGCTGCTGGAGCATTTCTGGTGGGGATCGGTGTTCTTGCCGGCGGTGCCGGTGATGGTGCTGTTGTTGTTGGTGGGTCCGAGGCTCCTGCCCGAGTACCGGGATGACAACGCAGGCCGCATCGACGGCGTCAGTGTGTTGCTGTCCCTCGCGGCCGTGCTGACCACGATCTACGCCATAAAGGCCATGGCCGAGGCCGGCCCGAGCGTGGCGCGCCTGGGGCTGCTGGCCACCGGCGTCTTGCTGGGCGTGGCCTTCGTGCGGCGTCAGCGCGAGATCGCCTATCCGCTGCTCGAACTGCGCCTGTTCACCATCCCCGCTTTCCGCACCGCCATCGTCGCCTACGCCCTGTCGTGTCTGGCCATGTTCGGCGTCTATATTTTCATTGCGCAGCACCTCCAGATGGTGCTCATGCTCTCGCCCTTGCAGGCCGGCTGGGCCACGGTGCCTTGGGCTGCGGGGTTCGTTCTGGGCTCGATGGTGCTGGCACCCCGGATGGCATCGCGATTCGGTCCAGGCCCCGTCTTGGTCTGGGGCCTGGCGGCCGCCGCAGCAGGCATGCTGCTGATGGTGGCGGCCGATGGCCCACAGGCACTGGGCGTGTTGGTGGCGGGCATGATTGTGGTGAGCCTGGGCATGGCACCGGTCTTCGCGGTGGGCACCGAACAGATCATCACTTCGGCCCCGCCCGAGCGGGCCGGCGCCGCATCGGCCATCGCCGAGACGGCGTCGGAGTTCAGCGGTGCGCTGGGCATCGCGCTGTTTGGCAGCGCCGGTACGCTGATCTACCGCCATCGCTTGGGCAACGCCGGCTTGGCCGAGGTGCCTGCACAGGCCGAAAGCACGCTCGGCGGTGCGCTTGAAGCCGCCAACCATATGCCGCCTGACGCAGCCCAGGTGCTGGTGGGGGCAGCGCAGGCCGCGTTCACGAGCGCACTGCAATTCACCGCACTGGCGGGCAGCGTGCTGGTGCTGCTGGCCAGCGTGCTGGCCGCGCACATGCTGCGGCGGCCCTAGCCGCCACTGTCTTCATCAGCCACCCATGTCGCCCCGGGTGTTGGCCATTCTCTCGGTGGCCATGCCCTTGACCACCTTCAGAAACTCCGCCAGCGAATAGCGCTGACCAGGCACCAAGGGGGCGATGGGGCCGTCGTCAGGGATCACCACATCGTCCGCCCCGTTGTCGGGCTCGCCCTGCAGCCAAATGGCATTCAGGTGCAGCGCCGGTACCCGGATCACCGACAACACCTGCCGCTTGGCCGCCGATTGACGTGCCGATCCGAGGCCCTCCACGCGCCGTGCCAGGGACTTCACTTCAGCACCTTCGAGCACCGCCGTCAGTCGGCCGGTGCGCTGGTCCACCTCCGCCATGGCACGCTTGCCCCGCTCGACGGCGGGCAACCATTGCACCCAAAGGCTTGCCGTGGCCTTGCGCGGACTCTTTCCCTCGGACAACTCTTTCAACCCCATCACCACCACGGGAGCGCCCACCCCGGCGGCGGCCCCTTGGGCGAGGGCGGCTTCCACAGAACGGGCAATGGTCTTGCCCCCACGGCCGAGACTGGGGCGGGCCACCAGGGCGGCCGCCACGTTTTCCGCCGGCGGACTTGCCGCCACTGCAAACCTGGGCAAGCCGTTGGTCAGTGCGGCGGCAACGGCCGCCGGCATTTCAGGCATTTCGATGGGCATGTTGATTCTCCCGGTGTGAGGCCCTCAGGCCTCGGTGAAATAGCTGTGTGTCCACGTGCCGGACCCACGGTAATTGGTGCGCAGGGTGTCGTAGTCGACCAGGGCGGTGGTTCCACCACCAGGGTCCGACACCCAGACAAAACCGTCGTCTTCGATGCCCGAAGCCACCACGAAGTGTCCACCGCCGCCCGACCAGCCCACGCGGATGCACAAAGGGCGCCCAGCCACCAGTTCACCCTCCAGCGTTTGCAAGGATTCCTGGGCCGAGGTCTGGCGGTCGAAATGGCCGACCGTGGTCAAGGCGGTGCCCAGCACCGACGGGTTGTTGCAAGCACCACTGGCACCCGACCCACAGCAATCGGTGCGCCCCCACTGCTGATTGGCGATGCGGCACTGCGTCCAGGTGGTGGAAGGCACGTAATAGCGCGACACACTGGCCGCGACACCGGCCCAGCACCATTGGGACTGCTGCTGTGCCGAATCGGGAAGCGAAGCACCACATCCACCGGATCTGCCCCGGCATAGCCCGCCACGAACACAGGACGCCACCCCTGGGCGACGAGGTCGTCGAACTTGATCTGGTAAGTGGGACCGGTCATGCCGTGGTGCATCACGCTGGCGGCAGCCTTCTTCTGCCAAAGCGCTGCATAAAAGTCCTTGCCGCCGAGCGAGACCGCATTGCCACACACAAGGTCGTAGCCCTGCGCCGCAAAGCCCTGAGCGGCGACGCGAAAAGCCGTTTCCTCCATGCCGTGCCGCGCGACCCAGGCCGGCCCGGACGATTTCTCCCACAGCGCCGCGTAGCGCGCCTGTCCGCCTTCGGCGTACACCGACACCCAGCAAAGCCGCAAGCCCGCTTTGACTTGCTGGTCAAACACCTGCTGGTACTGGGCGCCAGTCAACCCGTGGCGGGCGGTCCATTCCGGTCCGGCCGACTTCTCCCAGATCCCCGCGAAACGCGCACTGGCGCCCACCGAGTAGCCGCTCACCACCTTCCGCCGGTAGCCCTTCCTGACCAGGTCGTCAAACGCGCTTTGGTATTGGGCGCCAGTCAGGCCATGCCGTGCCGCCCAGGCGGGCCCCGAGACCTTGTCCCAGATGGCGGCGTAGCGCGTCTTGCCGCCGACGCTGTAGCCACTCACGGTGCGCAGGCGAAAGCCCTGCTTCACATAGGTGTCGAACGCCAACTGATACTGCGCGCCGGTCAAGCCGTGGCGCGCCACCCAACTGCCCCCACCCCGCTCCCAGGATGCGATGAAAAGTGCCTGCAAGGACATGATGAACTCCCCCTTGGTGCGCGCTGCCGGGCGGCCCCCGCCGCCGTCGTCGCCCCGCGCAAACGGGCGCAACCAGCAAGCCACCAACGTTCACCAGCACGCCAACACCAATGGCCTTCTGCGTGGCCCATTTTTTGTCCGCGCCAATGCCTGCCACAACCCTCAACGGGGGGACAAACAGGTCGCAAGGAGGTAACAAAAAAACAATGCCAGCGCAAGCGACACACGGGCAGCGAGCGCTGTGGCTGGCCTCAATGCCTGACGTGGCTACACCAGGGCATTGACCTGGGTGCCCACCGAGCCACCGTCGGCCAACGGCAGGGGTGAGGGCACCGCATTGAGCAACGCGGTGGCGGCAGAGGCCTGTGTCTGCATGGCCTCTTTCAAGACCTGAATCTGCACCTGCTGCTCGACAGCGCCCTCGCGCATTTGCGCCACGCGATCGACCAGCAAGGCGGGAGAAACGGACATGTCCATGGGTGGGATCCTTTCAGTCTTTGATCGTGTTTACCCCTTGTATCGACCTCCCAGCCACGCACTTGACACTTGAGTCACCTGGGCGCCCTGCGGCAAACAATGCCAACAAATATCTTTAAACTAAAGGTACTAAAGAAACACCCGCCGCCGCAGAGGCCATCCGAAGACGCGGCCTCACACCAAGCGCTCACCCCAGTAGAGGTCATATGCACACCCCCTTCACTGAACACCCGCCGGTCCCACAGAAGCTTCGGGACGCACTCAAGGCCCATCCCGAGGTGGTTGCCGAACTGCAAAACCGGCTCAAGACGGTCGGCCGCCATCCCGGCATGAGCAAGGCCCAAAGAACAGACCAATTTGAATTCGCCATCGGCGCACTCGAAGGCGCGTTGACCCGCTTTGCCATCGATGCCGCCCAGGCGATCAAAAGCGCTGAAGCCTCAGGGAACACCACCGAGGCGGAAAAGGCCAAGGAAAAGAGGCTGCTGATGTTCAGCTGTATCCAGCAGGTCAAACGCAGCCTTGACGAGCTCGGCGCGTTCTTTGATTGAATGAGAATGGCGCACCATGGCTCCCTTCAGCACCCAACACCTGCAAACTCAACAAACTAAAGCTACCGACAAAATCCCCACCGCCTGCGCAGAGGCCATTTGAAATCGGATCGTCGCACAAGGCGCGCATGCCAGAGGAACCCACATGAACACCACAATCGCCGAACACCCGCCAGTCCCGCAAGTGCTTCAGGATGCGCTCAAAGACCACCCTGAGGTGGTCGCTGAACTGCAAAGAGGTCTTCAAACCGTGGGGCGCAACGCAGGGATGACCAAAGCGCAGTTGACAGATCAATTTGAGAAAGCGATCTGGGTGCTGGACGGCACCCTGGAAAAGGCCTCAGTACAAGCCCTTACACGCCTTCGAAAGGCCGAATCTGATGGAGATGACGAAAGAACCGAATCGGAAAGAGCTAAGTTTCATCAGATAGACCACTCCTACACCGTGACCCGCCGGATCGGGATTCGAGAACTGCGCTCCTTCTTTGAGTAACCGGAGCGAGCGCCATGTCGGATCCCAAAGAGAACCTGCACCCGGACCACGCCCGCGTTCTGGCAGACCACATCCTGGGCAATGCAGGCTACAGAGAAGTACCGTCTCAGGCCCGACCCAAGGCCATTGTTTTGGCAGGGCAGCCAGGCGCTGGCAAAGGGACCGTTGCTGACAACGCATTGGCAGACCTGAAAGACCAGGCCATCGTGATCGATCCCGACGAACTGCGGCGCCTCCACCCCGATTTCAATCTTCTCAAAGAACGCTATCCATACACCTGGGCCGACCATACCCACGCCGATGCAAGTCAGTGGGCCAAGGAGCTTCGCGCGGACGCCATCGCTCAAAGAAAGAACATCATCATCGATGGGACGATGCCCAAGGCGGATGTCATCAAGAGCCTGTTGAGCGAAGGCTATGAGGTCGAGATACGTGCCCTGGCTACCCACCGATTTGAAAGCGAGCTCGGCGTCGATGCCCGATTTGCCAGCGGTCTGGACCGAGATGCCTTTGGCCGCTACGTTCCGGAACACATCCGCACAGAGGTCTACCAGCAGCTGCCAGGCGCACTGGATGATGTCGCCAAACAGACCGGGGTGCCTATCCGGGTCTATGACCGCGAAGGCAACCTGCATTTCGACTCCCGCACCGCCCCACAAGCGTCGGCCGGCAGGGCCCTGGAAGAAGCCCGGGCGGGACGCCTGACCCAGGAGCGGCTTGGCGACCTGCACCGCGGCACCGACGCGCAACGGCAGTGGCACCGTGAGTTGCCACAGCGCGTGCCCAACGAGCGGCTGGGGCCTGAGACAACGGGCCATCTGCTGGAAGAACGGCAGGCGCAGCAGGTTGAACAAGGCGTGCAGCGGCTGCACAACGAGGTCGGCGGCGCTCGCGCGGTTCGCCCCGCCATCAAGGCGGCAGGCGTCGCCAGCACGCTCTATGGCGCCTACGATGCCAAGAACCAGGTGGACGCGGCCATCGACACCGCCCGGTCCACCCGCGAGCAATGGGTGCGCGGGTCTGAAGAATCGGCCAACCAGGCCACGAAAACCGTGGTGACCGGTGCGGCCGCCACGGTGGGCGCCATCCCCGGCGCGGCCGCGGGCGCGCTGACGAGTCCTGTGACGGGGCCGGTGGGCCCGGTGGTCGGTGGGTTGGCCACGGGCGGGGCGGCAGCCTATGGTGCGGAAAAGCTCTACGAGGAGTCGCGCCTGCAGCAGTTCAGCAAATACCTCGGGCGCGAGGCGGGCCAGTTGGGCTACGACTATTTTTCCCGCGAAGGCCGGTTGCTGCGCGAAGTCAACGGCCTGAAGGAAGACCTGTCCGAGGCCACCGCCCCTGCCGAACGGGCTCGCATTCAGGGCGACCTTGACAAAGCCAGCGCGGCCTTCAACCAGGAAGCCGAGCGCAACAACCGTTACTTCGACGGCCGCGCCCTGATCGACCAGTTGTGGGAGCAGATTCACCAGCGCATCCCCGATGTGGACAAAGACGATGTCGAAGACGCATTGGACCGCCACATCGATGCGGGCAAACGACCCAACGAAGCGGTGCGCGGTGCGTTCAGCGACGCGGTCAACGAGAAGTACCCCCGCGCGCTGCAACACGAGCCGCTGGACAACTACCGGGCCCTGAGCGATGAGCAACTGCTCGCCCGCCATCAGCAGTATTCAGGCGAAGTTGCCCAGGATCAGCGCCAGGTGCAGGCGCTGATGGCCAACAAGGATTCCCGACAGAACCTCGACCAGGGCTGGCCCAAGGTGCTGGCCGAACATCGCCAGGCCCGGCGGGTGGAGGACGGCCTGAATGAACTCTGGCGCGACAGTGGGCACCTGGGTGCCGTGCGTGCGGCCATGCACGAGCGCGGCCTGAAGGAGCCGGTGGTGCAGGCCACGCGAGACCCGCAAGCGGCCCCGGCCGAACCCACCCCCGAGCAGGCGCAGCTGCGCCAGCAAGCCAGCGATCAGTTGGGCCCCGGCCTGCGCCGCCTGGGCATGGTAGAAGATCAGATCGACCGCGTGGCCGCCGCGGCCGTCAGCCACGCGCAGACCCACGCCCATGGCGATGCCGTGCAGGGCTTTCGCCTGAGCAAGGATGGCCAGCGCGTGGCGCTGGTGCAAGACGGCGCGCCGTTGCGCGAGTTCGGGGTGCGCGAAGCCCTGGCACCACCCGTCGAGCGCCACCCGACCCTGGCGCAGGAGGCCGCGCCAGGCCAGGCCAGGGCGCCAGATCAGGCACTGGGCGAAGAGGCCCGCAATCTAGAAGTTCAGACGCCTGCCATCGCACGTTGACGCCCTGAGGCGTCGCGCCTGAGCGCCATCGTCAGCGCACTGGAAAGCTCGCTGCACAAATCACCGGAAAACCTGAGAATCGGAGAAGACCCACGCGCCGAGGATTCGCTGTTGACCCCTGCCCTGCCCACCCACCCACATGCGATCACGACCGAAGGCGTCGTGACAGGCAACGGTGCGCCGGGCATCGAGCGCATGGAGGTGCGGCTTCAGCGCACCGCTTTCTCACCCCACCGACACGACACCTACGCCATCGGCCTCACGCTCGCCGGCGTGCAGCGTTTCCGCTTTCGCGGCAGCACCTGGAACTGCCTGCCGGGACAATGCCACATCCTGCACCCCGACGAGCTGCACGACGGACGCGCTGCCACCGACGCGGGCTTCGCCTATCGCATGGTCCATATCGACCCGGCCCTGCTCACCCCCCTCACTTCGGGCTTGCCGTTCGTGGCCCAGCCAGTGGTCGACCTGAACCGCTTCGCCTTGCCCGCCGACCGCCACATCTGGCACCAGGAAGACGAACTAGACAGCCTGGCCCAGCTGGACCTGATCGAAACGGTGGCGCGCTGGCTGACCCAATTGGGCGGAGAACCCTCGCCGCAGCCCTCCGCGCTGGCGGCCAAGGCCCTACAGGACGTGCGCGACCGCATCGCCCAAGACCCGGCTGCGCGCCCCGCCATGGCCGAGCTTGAGCGGTTGAGCGGCCTGGACCGGTGGACGCTGGCGCGGCAATTCCGGGCCGCGTTCGGCACCAGCCCCAGCCGCTTTCGCACCTGCCGCCAGCTCGCCCGCGCCCAGCAGCTGTTGAGCCAGGGGATGCCCATTGCACAGGCGGCAGCCGACGCCGGCTTCGCCGACCAAAGCCATTTTTCACGCCACTTCAAACGCGCCTATGGCATCACGCCCGGGCGGTGGACTTCAATGTTGCCCGGGCAGGCCCTTCACACAGGCTGAGCCCTCAACCCCCAATCCCCAGCGCGCAGGCCCAGGAGCACCAAGCGCTCACGCGACCTCAAGCGGGCCCGCGCGGCGAGGCCAGGGTTGCGGTGCGCGCCTCCAACGCGCGCAACACCGCGGCCATGTCCTCATGACCCCAACCTCGGGACTGGGTCTCGCTGAAAAGCGCCAACGCCGCATCCAGCAAAGGCGACGACAGCGCGGCCTGGCGGGCGGCATCGGCAATCAATTGAGCGTTCATCAACACATCGCCAATCGACGCCTGCACGGAAAAGTCCCGCTGCACCAGCTTGGGCAGCTTCATGCGCGCCACGCTGCTGGCCATCGGGCCGGCCTCCAGCACCGCACGGAACTGCGCCAGGTCCACGCCGTTTTCCTGCGCAAAGTGGGTGGCCTCGGCCAGGCCCGCCACCATGGTGATGAGAAACAGGTTGACCGAGAGCTTCATCGACAGCGCGTTGGGCACGGCGCCGCACGCAAACGACGCCTTGCACATGGGCCCGATCAGCTCCCGC
Organism: Burkholderiaceae bacterium; assembly: GCA_041396525.1. GTDB lineage: Bacteria > Pseudomonadota > Gammaproteobacteria > Burkholderiales > Burkholderiaceae_C > Hydrogenophaga. Next base: position 265,111 of record JAWKYI010000003.1, on the reverse strand, counting down.
ACCCGCGCCACCTCCGGCTCGTCGCCAGCCACCATGGCCACCAGCTCCGCCGATTCCGCCGGCACCCGCGAGCCCGACACCGGCGCCTCGACATAACGCCCCTGCGCCGCCACCACCTCCGCACACAGGCCGCGGGAATACGCCGGCGAGGTGGTGCCCATGGGCACCAGGGTGTGGCCCTTCACCCGGGCAGCAAACGCGGGTGTGCCCCGCCCCAGCACCGCGTCGATCACGCGCCCGTTGGCCAGCATCAGGATCACCGTTTCGGTCTGGTCAAACAGCGCATCCACGCTGCTGGCCACCACGGCGCCCGCCGCCTGCAGGGCTTCCGTTCGCGCGGGTGAGCGGTTCCACACCACCAGCGGCTGGCCCGAGCGCGCCAGGTTCAACGCCATCGGATGCCCCATCACCCCCAAACCCAGAAAACCGATTGCCATGCTGTTCGCTCCTTTCATTGGTTTCCGCACATTCTGGAAAGGGCTGAGGCGGCTGTCTTGAACGTTTGTGAGAACGACCGCACCCAACGCAGCAGACGCAGGCACGAACCGCCCACCGCCGCCAGCACAGCCAGTCAGGTCACAGGCAGACGCTCGATGAAGCGCTCCCCCACAAAGGTGCGGGCCGCATTGCCGCGGGCCACCCCATGGTGTTGCCGCCAGCGCCGGTTGCGCGCGGCCCGCTCTTCCCCCTGGGCCAGCGCCGCCAGCTTGTGCGCCAGCAGGGCCTTCGCCAGCCGTTTGTTGGCGTGTTGGCTGCGCTCGGTTTGCACCTTCACGCTCAGCCCGCTCGGCAGGTGCGTCGCGCGCACCGCCGAGTCGGTCTTGTTGACGTGTTGTCCGCCCGGCCCGCTGGCGCGGAGGGCCTCAAAGCGGATGTCCTGCTCGCGCAGTTCCCCTCCCGCATCGGGTGTCTCGGTTTCAAACGCCTCACCACCGATGAACCAGTTCTTGCGGCGGTGCCCTGGCCGGTAGGGGCTGGGGCAGACCCATTGCACGCTGCCACACCAGCGGGAAGCCACGTCCGCGGCCTGCGCCCCTTCCAGCGACAACAAAACGGAGCGTTGGTTGCCCGGCACCTCGCCCGGCACGTGTTCGAGCAGCTCGGTGCGCACGCCGGCCTGCTCGCACTCGCTCAACAGCCGCGCCAGCGCCTTGCGCACCGCCAGGCAGCATTCTTCGGGACCGGTGTTGGCCGTCAGTTGCAGGAGGATCATTCGCAACACCCCCCTCGCGTCTTGTAGGTCAACACCGGCCGGGTGCGCGCCAGCAACTCGACCAGCCCGGTGCCCACCAGGGCCTGCACCACGCTGTCGATGCCCTTGTAGGCCTGCGGCGCTTCTTCGTAGATCAGCTGCCGGTCGTTGCAGATCACGCGGCTGCCCAGCGCCGTGCGGCCCATCTGCGCGGGCGTCATCAGCTTGTGCAGCCGGTCCTTGCAGGCCGAGCGCACCCACTTGCGCCCCGCACCGTGAGCCAGCGACAGCAAGGTGTCGTGGCACAGGCGCAAGGGGCGCACCAGGTAGCTGTGGTCCCCGCGCGAACCAGGGATCAGCACCGGCCCGGCGTCCGAAGGCGTTGCGCCCTTGCGGTGCAGCCACCCGGCCTGCCCGTCGATGAGCGCGGGCGCCAGGAAGTTGTGGTGCACATCCAGCACACAGCGCCCCGCTCCGCGCACGTTGCCCAGCAGCCGCTGCGCCACCAACTGGCGGTTGCAGTGCGCCCACCGCAAGGCTTCGCCATGGCGCGCCAGATAATCCGCGGCCTCGGACGTCTCGGCGTCCAGGCCCGCATGCCCCACCGCATCGACATGCTGGCGCAGGATGCGCTCGCCCAGCCCGCGCGAACCGGTGTGCACCAACAGCAGCAAGCGCTTGGCATCCAGCCCCAGCGCGCTCAGCGCGCCGGCGTCGAACACCGTGTCCACCTGCTGGAACTCCGCGAAGTGGTTGCCCCCGCCAATGGTGCCCAGCGAAGCATCGTGTGCGCCAGCGACCACGCCGTGCGCCGCCATCGCCTGCGCCCGGGAAGCCTCCTCGTCCATCGGGCCGTCGATGTTGCCCACACGGCGCTCCAGCTTGTCCAGGCTCACCGAAGCGGCCTTCAGGTCGGTCTGCCACAGCGCCATGCCGCAGCCGATGTCGTTGCCCACCAGCGCGGGGTAGGGTAATCCCCCCGAAAAACCACAGGGGCGAGAAGTAGAAGTTTTCGAAGGAGAATTTCTACATGAAGAAGTCAAGGTTTACGGACAGCCAGATCATGGAGGCGCTCAAGCGGGTGGAGGCCGGAATGTCGGTGCCCGAGGTCTGCCGCGAACTGGGCATCAGCGTGGCCACGTTTTACAAGTGGCGGGCCAAGTTCGGCGGGATGGATGCCTCCCTCATGGCCCGTATGAAAGAGCTTGAGGAAGAGAACCGGCGGCTCAAGAAGATGTACGTCGAAGAGAAGATCAAAGCCGACATCGTGGCCGAGGCACTCGCAAAAAAGTGGTGAGGCCATCTCGCCGGCGTGAGATGGCCAGACGTGCGGTGCAAGAGCGTGGGCTGTCCATCAGGGTAGCCTGCCAAGCGTTTACGGTGAGTCAATCGTGTTTCCGGTACCAAGCCAAGACCAGCGAAGAGAACCAAGGGATCGCCGACTGGCTGCTCAAGCTCACGGACAACCACCGCAACTGGGGTTTCGGGCTGTGCTTCCTGTATCTGCGCAACGTCAAGCGCTTTGGCTGGAATCACAAGCGGGTTTACCGCATCTACCGGGAGCTGGAGCTGAACCTGCGCATCAAGCCACGCAAGCGGCTGGCCAGAGAAAAGCCCGAGCCTTTGGCTGTGCCCCTGAAACACAACCAGGTCTGGTCCATGGACTTCATGCATGACCAGTTGGAAGATGGACGCAGCTTCCGGCTGTTCAACGTCATCGATGATTTCAACCGCGAGGCGCTGGGCATTGAGGTGGACTTCTCGCTGCCCTCGGATCGGGTGATCAGAGCGCTGAGGCAGATCATCGGTTGGCGCGGCAAGCCCGAGGTGATACGTTGCGACAACGGACCGGAGAACATCAGCGAGACGGTGCGGCGCTGGGCCGATGAGTGGGGCATTCGGTTCGAATACATCCAGCCGGGCAAGCCGCAGCAGAACGCCTACGTGGAGCGGTTCAACCGGACGGTGCGCTACGAATGGTTGTCACAGTACCATTGGAGTGACCTCGATGAGGTCAGGCTGTACGCCACCAACTGGATGTGGATGTACAACCATGAACGCCCAAACATGGCCTTGGGCGGAATCACCCCCAAACAGCGGTTGGCCATGACCGCATGAATCTACTTCTCAGCCCGATGCATTTCGGGGGGATTACCGCGGCGCTTCAAGCCTTTGCTAGTACCTGCTCAACTATTACTGTGATTGATGACGAGATACAAAAGGTGAGGGAGAGTGAGGGGGAAATTATTGCAGCTGGGTCAGAAGACTCCTATCGTGCTGCAAAAGTGGTGATCGCTGCTGGCTCAAGGAGTCTTGGTATTCTGTCCAAAGATATCGTAGAGAAAGTTTGCCTTCCAAGCATATACTTTGGCAAGGGAGTCAGCACCCTAGTTCAATCGGACGAGCCGATTCTGAGCACTATCCGGACGCCGAATAGGGCGTTCGCATGTGGAGCCCATGTTGTACCGCGAGAGAATGGATGTATATATCTCGGAGCGACTAACTTCTTTGGAACGGATCATGTTTCCGAGGCTTCAATTGAAGTGGGTGAGCTACACATCCTATTTGATCAGGCTATCCATCAAATAAATACAGAGCTAAGGCGAGCAAAGATTATCGAAAGCAAATTTGGGTTCAGACCGATAGCCACATCTAGAACCCCTCTTGTAGGACAAACTACCAATCCAAATGTATTTATAGGAACGGGAACATACCGAAATGGTGTACTTATGGCGCCCCTCATCGCAAAGATCATATCCAGCGCGCTCATGGGACAAGAATCGGAACATAATAACCCCTATCGGCCCGTTTTTAATACCAATGTCTCCACGTCGCCCGATATCGAAAAAGTTGTTAGTTCTGGGATCGAAGATATCGTCGGAATCTTGCACGAGCCGAATGGAATATTACCCTACGGTCGGAGCGAAGAGCTAAGCAAATTTCTCTCTGTCATTTTCCGTCTCGCACTTGTTGATCAGGATAGTAGTGGGGTGAGACAGAAGATGAATGCTATGCTAAGAGAGATTCCCTTGAATGAAACCATGAACAGGATCTTTTACGAAGTCCTGTCAAATGGAAGGGCACAGACTCAGGATATTGGGAATGTGGAGGGGGGCAAATGAACTTCGTTTCAGAACTAATCTCGAGCATAAACCGACAAAAGGCCGGCTCGCGGGCCTCCGATGACGAAAAGCGCTTCCCGAGCTGCCTACTTGAAACCTATGGAAAGAGCGTGCTTGCCATCCCATCTAGACTCTTTTACATGACAGAGGAGGCGATATCTGGCTATCATGAACAAAGAAAATCTTCCAACCTCGCAATCTGAGGGCATCCTTCTAAAAGGTAGCTCCGTTCTGAAGAGCATAGCGTCATGTAGACAAGCAGTTCATTTGATTGATGTTGGTGGTGGGGATGGTCTCAGAGCACTAAATATCGCGGAGAATTTGATTCGCCAAGGAACACCTGTCAGATACACATGCATTGATGGCAGCCCAAGCATGCTAGAGATGAATCGCAACAACTTCTTCTCAACTGGTATCTCTTGGTCGGAGCGATGTATTCGATTTGAGGAGTTTAGAGATACTGATCTTGATCGGCGACCATCGGAAGTTCAACTAGTCCTGTTTTTGGGAAATAACTATGGAAACTTTTCGGTTGAAGATGTCGCAGAAATTCTTTCTCACCCCGATCTAACTTCTAACGATTTAGTGATCATAGGGACAGATACCTACCGCTCTTCAATAGATGGCGATTTCGTAATGAATGAATTCGAAAAGTATTCTGATGACAGAATGCGGATGGCCGTATTGAGCAAGCTTGGTTTGAGGCGAGATGAGCTCCTGGATTTATATCAATACGATAGAACAAGGTGCCAAATTGAAGTCTACTCGTTGATAAAGAGCACCCCTGCGAATGTGGCAGCCGGGTTGAACATCGAGAAGGGGGATATTCTTGGCCAACGTCGCGCGGCGACCACCGATCGAAATCCTTAGAGAGGAGCTATCCCGCTATTTTGAGGTAGACATTCTTCACGATCAGGATGTAGATGCAACGCTTTCGTTGGCAATTTGTAGCCCGCGCGGAGCTTCGACTTGAAAATCAAGGCAATTGGCGCGTTAGGGCTCGCCTTTTTGGTGTCCGACCTTTCGAGAACTGTAAATGGGGTCTTAGGCGATAGCATGCGTTCGGACATGAGTCTCAGCGAGGCATCGCTAGGAGTCATTACTGCATCGTTTTATATTGCATTTTTGCTATTTCAGCTCCCATTTGGTGTATTGCTTGACAAGGTCGGGCCGAGGAAATTGCAACTTTTTCTGCTGCCGATCGCATCCATTGGAGCGATTCTTTGTTACTTGGCTACAGATTTCTCCATGCTCTTCTTAGGGCGGCTCTTGCTTGGGGTAGGAATGTCAGCTTGCTTGATGGCTGCATTCAAAGGAGTTAGTGAGTGGGTGCCTTTACGAAAGGTGCCCATGGGCAATGGATTGATCCTTGGAGGCGGGGCAATTGGGGGAATACTGGCGACAACGCCTGCAGCGGCCCTATCTGAGAACTTTGGTTGGGCCTTGTCCTATCTTGTATTGGCGATTTTCATCTGTGTCGCATGGTCTGCAATATGGATTTCTGTCCCTGCGCGCTCTGGCGCCAAGGCCCCGCCTTTTAAAGTATCGAGCTTGATTCTTGCGGCGAGAGATCCAATATTTCGCACTGTCGCAGTTCCAGCTGCGCTTTCGCTTGGTGTGGCCTCGTCATTCCAGGGGTTGTGGGCCGGAATATGGTTCTCGGAATCATTGGGGATGAGCTCTCACTCGGTGGGGTTAGGTCTATTTTGGATGTCGATTTCCACTATTGTAGGATCTCTATTCATTGGATTTGTTGCAAATCGCCTCTCTAATTTTGGAGCCAGTTTGGAGAGTGTTACGTACGGTTTTTTGCTGCTCCATATTGCGATCCAGTCGTATATCGTCGTATTCAACCCTAACGGGGTAGTTTCATGGACATTGTTTTCCTTCTTCGGTGTTTCTGGAATGCTAGTGTTTTCATGCATAGCTACCAATAATCCCGGTGATAACGTCGCATTCAAAAATGCTATATTTAACCTACTATCGTTCGGTATGGCTGCGCTGATTCAGGTTCTGTATGGCGCTCTATTGGACTATGCGCTTGTAGAAGATGCGGCAGACGTGGGGGAGCGTCATTCTTGGGCTCTTGGACTGTTGGTTGTAGTGCAATTACTTGTCGTAATCACAGCCCTGATTATCGGCAAGGTGTTAAACAGGAATTCCATTCTATTGTCGAAGCATAATGGCAGTTCCGGCTGTTAAATAAGCGCTTGGAAGCCTGTACGGCACAAGATTTCACTATTCATTCTTTTCTTCGGTGTATTCTCAATACGTCTATTTTTTGTTGGGCCGCCGGGCTGGAAACGAACGAGGGGAAGCTTGCTCCTACGTTGCAAAATCTTGTTCAGTTGGCGGGTTCTGAATTGGCTGAATGTGAGCATCGCTGCGCGCTACTCAGGAAGGTCTGCATAACACCCGCCTCAGCGCGAGTTGATGCACTTGCTTTCAGACGGCGGTGACTTCAGACTTGCAAGGTTGGATTGAAGGTCGATTTCGCTCTGTTGCGCGTTCATCTGGCCGAGTGAAGTCCCCTTGAAAACCTGAGCCACCCGGGAGTAGAGAATCCACCCAACGGAGTCTCTACATGAAGAAATCCAGATTCAGCGAAGCGCAGATAGTCGGCATCCTCAAGGAGGTCGAGATGGGCGCGAAGGTTGGTGAGACGTGCAGGAAGCACGGCATCAGTGAGCCGACCTACTACAAGTGGACCGTGTGAAACAATTCCCCAACCTCTACTTCTGACTGGCACAGGAAAGCGAGGGGACTTCAACCACTCACCGCAAACAGATACTCCATGCAGTACCCACCTTTAATGAGGACGTGCACCCAAATCTGTTTTCGACTTTAATAACGCGTTTTCGACTTTAATTGTCAAGATCAAATGAGCTGAGGCCAACCACGCTCACTCCACTGTCACCGACTTGGCGAGGTTGCGCGGCTTGTCCACATCGGTGCCCTTGGCCAGTGCCGTGTGGTAGGCCAGCAGCTGCAGCGGCACCACGTGGAGGATGGGGCTGAGGGCGCCGTAGTGCTCGGGCATGCGGATCACGTTGATGCCTTCTTCCCGCTTGATGCGGGTATCGCCGTCGGCCAACACATACAACACCCCGCCGCGCGCGCGCACTTCCTGCATGTTGCTCTTGAGCTTTTCCAGCAGCGTGTCGTTGGGCGCCACGGTGACCACGGGCATGGCGCTGGTCACCAGGGCCAGGGGGCCGTGTTTGAGTTCTCCGGCAGGGTAGGCCTCGGCGTGGATGTAGCTGATTTCCTTGAGCTTCAGGGCGCCTTCCAGCGCAATCGGGTAATGCAGCCCACGGCCGAGGAACAGGGCGTTGTCCATGCGCGCAAAGTCTTCCGCCCACTGGATCACCTGCGGCTCCAGCGCCAACACCGCTTGCAAGGCCACCGGCAGGTGGCGCATGGCTTTGAGGTGATCGGCTTCTTGCGCCTCGGTGATCGTGCCGCGCACCTGGGCCAGCGCCAGCGTGAGCAGAAAGAGGCCGGCGAGCTGGGTGGTGAAGGCCTTGGTGGAAGCCACGCCGATTTCAACGCCGGCGCGGGTGATGTAGGCCAGCGCGCATTCGCGCACCATCGCGCTGGTGGCCACGTTGCAGATGGTCAGCGAGTGTTTCATGCCCAGCCCCTGCGCGTGTCGCAGGGCCGCGAGCGTGTCGGCGGTTTCTCCGCTTTGCGAGATGGTGACCACCAGGGTGCGCGGGTTGGGCACGCTGGTGCGGTAGCGGTATTCGCTGGCCACTTCCACCTGGGTCGGGATTCGGGCAATGGACTCCAGCCAGTATTTGGCCGCGCAGCCGCTGTAATAGCTGGTTCCACACGCCAGGATCAAAACGTTGTCGATGTCTTTGAACACGCGGTAGGCGCCGTCGCCAAAGAGTTCGGGCGTGATCGCCTCCACGCCTTCCAGCGTGTCGCCAATGGCGCGCGGCTGCTCGAAGATTTCCTTTTGCATGTAGTGGCGATAAGGCCCCAGCTCCGCCGCGCCGCTGTGGGCCAACACGGTTTTCACCGGGCGCTCTGCAGGTTCATAGGGGCGCCCCTGCGCATTGGTCACCCAATAGCGCCCCAATTGCAGGTCCACCAGATCGCCCTCTTCCAGGTACACGATCTGATCGGTCACCCCAGCCAACGCCATGGCATCGCTGGCGAGAAAGTGTTCGGCACTTGCCGCGCCATCCAGGTTGCCCACGCCCAGCACCAGCGGTGAGCCCGAGCGAGCGCCCACCACGCGGTGGGGTTCGTCTTTGTGAAACACCGCGAGCGCAAACGCGCCGTGCAGCTGCGCCACCGCGGCCTGCAGCGCCGCAAACACATCGCCTTCGTAGAGCGAGTCGATCAGGTGGGCAATGACTTCCGTGTCGGTCTGGCTCTCGAACACATAGCCTTTGGCTTGAAGGGCCGCCCGCAATTCATCGTGGTTCTCGATGATGCCGTTGTGCACCAGGGCCACATGCCCGGCGCCATCGGGGGTGGTGCCGTGGCTGAAATGCGGGTGGGCGTTGTGCACCGCGGGGGCTCCGTGGGTGGCCCAGCGGGTGTGGGCAATCGCGGTGCCGCTGGCGATCTGGTCTGCCTGCACCTGCTGAATCAGTTCGGCCACGCGCGAGGTGCTGCGGGCGCGCTTCAAGCCCCCCGCGTGCACCGCCACCCCACAGGAGTCATAGCCGCGGTATTCCAGCCGCTGCAAACCCTGAACCAGCACAGGCACGATGTCGCGCCCCGAAACCCCTGCCACGATGCCACACATAGAGTACCTCACTCGGTTGTTGATGGGGGCATGCTATCGGGAAGACAAAGAAATGAATGGTTGATGATTGAGATAATATGAGCGAAAATTTCATGAATCACATTGATTGAAATAATCGATCATATTTATTTATTTTATGAAATGATTCTCGACGACACCGACCGCCGCTTGCTGGATCTGCTGCAAACCGATGCCGCGCGCAGCAACCAGGAAATTGCCCAGTTGGCCCACGTGTCTGCGCCCACCGCGCTGCGCCGCATCAAGCGCCTGCGCGACGAAGGCCTGATCGAGCGTCAGGTGGCCCTGCTGCAACCGGAACGGCTGGCCGAACACCTGGGCCATGGCCTCACGGCGCTGGTCGAGATCACCCTGGAGCGCCAAGGGGCCGAGCAGCTGGACGCATTCGAACAGCGCGCGGTGGCCGACCCGGCCGTGCAACAGTGTTACCGCGTCTCGCCCGGGCCCGATTTCATGCTGGTGGTGCACACGCCAGACATGCCCAGCCACCTGGCGCTCACGCAGCGGCTCTTTACCAGCGACGCGAATGTGCGTAACGTAAAGGCATTTTTCAGCGTTAAACGCAGCAAGTTCGATCCCAGAATCGCCACCGGTTGATGCCAAAAGTGGCAATTTCGTCGTAACAATCCGTTTGATGCATCCATTTGGTTTACGTCGACCCTAAAATGGCCGGTTACAAAAAGTTCAAGTGACCAAGGAGTTGTTGCATGTCATCTATGTGGATCCTCATCGTTGTCGCGCTGGTCGCACTGGTGGGGCTGGGCTTTTGGGCCTATCGCCGCTACGGTCAAACATCCACTGGCCGTGATGACCGCTACACCCCCGAACGCATCATGGTGCCCGAGCACGCCAGCATGCTGACCTATCTGCACGACACCTTTCCTGGCCAGGTGGTGCTGCCCCAGGTCAAGCTCAGCTCCATGCTTTCGGTGCGCCGCTCCAACGACCGCAAGCGCGCCATGCAGCGCCTCGAAGGCCAACAGGTGGACTTCGTCGTGTGCAACCCCGACGGTCGCCCGGTGTTTGCCTTCGACATCGAGCAGTACCACCTCAGCGACGCCAAGGCCAAAACCCACAAGGTCAAACTCAAGAACCGCATTCTCAAGACCGCTGGCGTGCGTTTTGTGTTCCTGAAGAATGGCATCCACCGCATGCCGTCGCCTAACGACTTCCGCAAGCAGCTCGATCTGGCCGCCCTGCCCCAACCCAAACCCAAGGGCGAGAACGACCCGGCCGACAGCGTGCGCCAGCAACTGGAATCCAAGTTTTCCGAGTTCGACCAGCTCGCCCCCAGCACGGGTTTCCGCGAATCAGAGGTGATGGGCCTGAGCGGTGTCATGGGCCTGGAGATCGACGAAATCGACCGCAGCTCGCGGCAACGCCCTCCCACGGTCCGCAGCCGCGCCTGAGCCCTGCTGACTGGGCGAACAAAAGAAAAGAAAAAGCCCTGAGCAACCGCTCAGGGCTTTTTCTTTTGCGCTGCACTTGAAGCCATGGTCTGAGCGCCAAGCGCTTGCGCAGTGGCGCCTTCAACGCCCTCGGAACAGCATCCTGATCAAGACGACTTCTTGGCCGGGCGGCTCCAGTTGGGGATTACCACCGGCCGGCCGCGAGCCACGGCCAAGCTGCCCGGCGGCGTGTCGCGGCTGATCACCGAACCGGCCCCCACCGTGCCCCCCGCCCCGATCGTCACCGGCGCCACCAGCACGCTGTTGCTGCCGATGTGCACGTCTGCCTCAATCACGGTGCGGTGTTTGTTGGCGCCATCGTAATTGGCGGTGATGGTGCCCGCGCCCACGTTCACCCGCTCGCCCACGGTGGCGTCGCCGATGTAGGTCAGGTGGTTGGCCTTGGCGCCGTCGGCCAGTACCGAGTTCTTCACCTCGACAAAATTGCCGATGTGTACCTCCGCGCCCAGTTGCGCCCCAGGCCGCAGCCGCGCATAGGGACCAACCAAGGCACCTGCGCCCACGCTCACCCCCAGCTTTTCGCCATCGATGTGGCTGAACGGGTGAATCACCGCGCCCTCGGCGATGGTGGCGTTGGCGATCACGCAGTTGGCGCCCACACGAACGCTGTTGCCCAGGTGCACGCGCCCTTCAAAGATGGCGTTGACATCGATCTCGACATCGGTGCCGCAGGTCAGCGTGCCGCGCACATCGAGCCGCGCCGGATCTGCCAAGCGCACACCCTCGGCCATCAGTGCAGCGGCCACCCGGCGTTGATAGGCGCGCTCCAGCTCGGCAAGCTGGGCCGGGCTGTTCACCCCGGCCACTTCCACCGCATCGGTGATCTGGTGTGCCACCACGGTGGCCCCATCGGAGACGGCAAACTTCACCACATCGGTCAGGTAGTACTCGGCCTGGGCGTTCTGGTTGTCCAGCCGCGCCAGCCAACCACGCAGCAGACGCGTGGGCACGGCCATGATGCCGCTGTAGATTTCCTGAATGGCCAACTGATGCGGCAAAGCGTCCTTTTGCTCGACGATGGCTTTGACCGCCCCGGTGGAGTCCCGAACAATGCGGCCATATCCCGTGGGGTCGTCCAGCGAGAGCGTCAACAGCGCCAGCTGGGTTCCCCCACAGGCTGCGAGCAAGGCCTGCAAGGTGGCAACTTGCATCAGCGGCACATCGCCCGACAGCACCAGCGTCACACCATCGTCCGTCAGCGCGGGCAGCGCCTGCTGCACCGCATGCCCGGTGCCCAGTTGCGGCTCCTGGCGCACGTACTTCAGCGTGGTGCCGGGTTGCGCGGTCAACCCGCCCTCAACCAACTCGGCACCATGCCCCGTCACCACCACCACCGAGCGCGCCGATACCCCGACGGCCGTGTCAATCACATGCTGCGCCAATGCACGCCCGCCCAAACGGTGCAACACTTTGGGCTTGCTGCTCTTCATGCGCGTGCCTTTGCCCGCTGCCATCACCACCACATCCACAGGGAACGACATGCACACCTTTCCTGCGGCCACTCCGGGCCCCGTTGTCCAATCCGATGCCACGCGGTCGCGCGGCGCTCGGGCGATTATCGCGCGCGCACTGCGCCGGGTGACGGGCTCGGCAGTGGTGTTGACCACGGTCCTGGTGGTGACCGGCTGCAGCACGCTCAAGCTTGCGTACCACCAGGCGCCGCACCTGGCCTACTTCTGGTTCAACGACCACCTCGACCTGCAAGCCGAACAGGCCGCACCATTCAAGCAGGACCTGGAGCGATTCTTCCAATGGCACCGCACCGAGGAGTTGCCCCAATACGTGGTGCGCCTTCAGCAATGGCAAGCCATGGCGCGCCAGGACATCACAGCCGAACAGGCCTGCACCCAGTTTGATGCGATTCGCCAGGCCTACCTGCGCGGTGCCGAGCGCGCACTCGCACCCCTCACTCAACTGGCGCTGACCCTGCAAGCGCCCCAGTTCAAGGCCCTCGCCAGCAAACACCAGCGCAGCAATGAGAAATTTGAAGAGGAATGGCTGAGCGGCTCCGACGCCGACAAGCTTGAGCGACGGGTGGACAAAGCGGTTGACCGCTACGAGGACCTGTACGGCGGTCTTTCCAAACCCCAGCGGACGCTGCTCACCGAGCTGACCCAGCGCAGCGACCTCGACCCCAAGCGCTGGCAGGCCGAGCGCCAGCGCCGCCACGAAGACCTGATGGCCAGCCTGCGCCAGGCCCAGGCACGGCCCGACCAGGCCCACCACCTGCTGCAAGACTGGCATGCGCGGGTGATGCAGTCGCCCGTCGCCGCCTATGCCACTTACCAGGCCGCGCGAATTGACGAGGGCTGCCAGCAGTTTGCCCTGCTGCACAACACCACCAGCCCGGCACAGCGCGAACACGCGGTGAAAACGCTCAAACGCTACGAAAGCGATTTCGCCTCGCTGATCCCTTCGCTTTGACCCGGCGGCGCTGACCCCGCCTCGCAAGGAGGCACCACATCGGCGCACGCCACGCCGTCCCGGTGCGCACCGGGGCAGGCCGCGTTCTCCCACACGGCCATATTGCACCTCCGTGGTGCTCATGTCTTGTATACCAAGCTGCCATACGTTGGCACGGAATTCGCATTGCCTTGACCACAAAGGAAACACGCCGTGGTCAGTTCAACCGACATCGCCCAACGCATCATTGAAGCCGTCCTGGCGCAGCGCCTCGAGCCGGGGCCCGCCTGGGTGAGCAGGCGCTGTCCATTCTGTTCGAATGCAGCCGCACTCAGGTGCGCGAGGCCCTGATGCGCCTGGCCGCCAAAGGCATCGTCACCGTGAGTTCACGGCGCGGCTGGTACGTGGTGCAGCCTTCCCACGAAGAAGCCCGCGAAGCCTTCGAAGCGCGGCGCATCATCGAAATGGGCCTGATCCGCCAGGCGAGCCCGATGGACAAGAGCGCCATCGGCAAGCTGCGGCAACACCTCAAACAAGAACGGGCGGCCCTCAAGGGCACCGACGTGGGACAACGCAGCTACCTCCTGGGCGACTTCCACGTGTGCCTGGCGGAATGCCTGGGCAACCAGTTGCTCGCCGACACCCTGCGCGACTTCACCGCCCGCACCACGCTCATCGCCATGCTCTACCAGTCCACCCACGACGCGGTGCAGTCGTGCCGCGAACACGGCGAGATCGTCGATGCGCTCGAGCGCGGCGACACCGATCTGGCCGAGCAGCTCATGCAGGCCCACATCGGGCAGGTTCAGGCCGCACTGCGCCTGAGCGCCCCCGCCGATCCGATCGCGCAGTTGCGCGAAGCCCTCGCCCCGATCAGGGACCGCCCCGCGCCCGCCTCGGGCACAGCGCGTGCCAAGACCAAAACCTCTCCCAACCCTTCCCCACCCGAAACCTACCTAGGAGCCTTGCTATGACCACGACCACCACCAAACGCCAGTTCATCGCCGCCGGCCTTGCAGCCCTCGCCCTGACCACCGTCGGCGCAGCCCATGCCCAGTCGGCGCTCGACGACGTGATGAAAGCGAAGGTCATCAAGATTGCCATTCCCACCGACTTCCCGCCCTACGGCTTCGTCGGCACCGACCTGCAACCCCAGGGACTGGACGTGGAAATGGCCGGCTACATCGCCAGCAAGCTGGGCGTGAAAGCCGAGCTGGTCCCCGTGACCAGCGCCAACCGCATCCCCTACCTGCAGACAAAGAAGGCGGATCTCGTCATCTCCACGCTGGGCAAGAACCCCGAGCGCGCCAAGGTCATCGACTTCACCGCCGCCTACTCTCCCTTCTTCCAGGCCGTCTTTGCATCAAAGACGCTGTCGATCAAGGGCTTTGACGACCTGGCCGGCAAGACCGTGGGCGTGACCCGCGGCGCCATCGAAGACCAGGAGCTCACCAAGGTGGCGCCGGCCAGCGCCAACATCAAGCGCTTCGAAGACAACAACGCCACCGTCTCGGCCTTCATCTCGGGTCAGGTGGAGCTCATCGCCACGGGCGCTTCGGTGGCGGGCAACATGATGGCCCGCAACCCGCAACTGGGTGCCGAGTACAAGCTGCTGCTCAAAGACAGCCCCAACTTCATCGGCGTGGCCAAGGGCGAGGACGCGCTGCGCACCAAGGTGAACGAAATCATCGCCGCGGCCAAGACCTCGGGTGACATCGACGCGATGGCCAAGAAGTGGTTGGGCCGCCCGGCTGGCCAGTTGCCCGAATAAGGCAACCCACACAGAGCGGGAACCCACATGCTGATCGAACTCGACTTCGGCGCCGTCCTGGCGCAATGGCCGATCCTGGTCACAGGGGTGGCCTGGACGCTCGGCCTGACCGTGGTGTCCACCGCGATCGGCCTGTTGGTGGGTACGCTCTGCGCCTGGGCGCGCAGCAGCGGCCCGCTGTGGCTGCGCTGGCTGGTGGGCACCTATGTGGAGCTGATCCGCAACACGCCCTTCATCGTGCAGCTGTTCTTCGTGTTTTTCGGGCTGCCGGCCGCGGGTGTGAAGCTCACGCCGGAGACCGCTTCGGTGATCGCCATGGTGATCAACCTGGGCGCCTATTCGGCCGAGATCATCCGCGCGGGCATCGAAGCCACGCCCCGGGGTCAGTTCGAGGCCGCCGCCAGCCTGGCCCTGTCCAAGGTGCAGACCTCTCGCCATGTGGTGCTGCCACCGGCGTTCAAAAAGGTCTGGCCGGCCCTGACCAGCCAGATCATCATCGTCATGCTGGGCTCCGCGGTTTGTGGCCAGATCTCCACCGAAGAGCTGAGCTACGCGGCCAACCTGATCCAGAGCCGCAATTTCCGCGCCTTCGAGGCCTTCATCGTGGCCACGGCGATCTACCTGGCGCTGTCCATCGGCGTGCGCAGCCTGCTCAACTGGGCAGGCCCCCGATTCCTGTTTGGATGACGCCGTGGTTGACTTTTCCTTGTGGGACATCCTGCGCATTCTGCTGCTCGCTACCCGCTGGACGGTGGCGCTTTCTCTGATCGCCTTCGTGGGCGGTGGCATTGTTGGCCTGGCCTTGCTGGTGGCGCGAACCGCGCGCTGGCCCGGCGCGGAAACCGCCATTGCGGCCTACGTGCAGCTGTTTCAAGGCACGCCGCTGCTCATGCAGCTGTTTCTGGCCTATTTTGGTCTGGCGCTGTTTGGCTTCGAAACCTCCGCATGGACCGCCGCTGCGGTGGCGCTCACCCTCTACACGAGCGCCTTCCTGGTGGAGATCTGGCGCGGCTGCGTGGCCTCCATTCCCAGGGGTCAGTGGGAAGCCGCGCAGAGCCTGGCGCTGAATTTTGGTGAACAACTGCGCCACATCATCCTGCCGCAGGCCACGCGCATCGCGATCGCGCCAACGGTGGGCTTTCTCGTGCAGGTCATCAAAGGCACCGCGCTGGCCTCGGTGATCGGCTTTGTGGAACTGACCAAGGCCGGCACCATGATCACCAACGCCACCTTCAAGCCGTTTCTGGTCTACAGCTTCGTGGCGCTGTTGTACTTCGCGCTGTGCTTCCCCGTGAGCCTGTATGCGCGCAACCTGGAGCGCAAGCTCAATGTGGCCCGCTGACCGCCGTCCCGACAAAGCACAGCCGCGCCATCGCCATGGCACAAGGGATTCGCGCGTCATCGGCGCCCCCTTCGTCTCGATCACCATTCCCAAAGGGCCATTCGCATGACCACCCCTGCCACCCCCATCGTCGACATTCACCAACTGCGCAAGTCCTACGGCAACAACGAGGTGCTCAAAGGCATTGACCTGCAAGTGGCACCGGGCGAAGTGATCGCCATCATCGGTAAAAGCGGCTCCGGCAAGAGCACCCTGCTTCGTTGCATCAACGGTCTGGAAGAGTTCCAGTCGGGCTCGCTCAGCGTTGACGGTCAGCCCCTGCTGCACGGCAACGCCGCGGCCATGCGCGCGCTTCGCCAGCACGTGGGCATGATCTTCCAAAGCTTCAACCTGTTCCCCCATCTGTCGGTGGGCAAGAACGTCATGCTGGCGCCCGGCCTGGTGAAGAAGACCGCCCCGGCAGCCGGCGAAGCCAAAGCGCGCGAGTTGCTCACCCGCGTGGGGCTGGGGGAAAAATTCGATGCCTTCCCCGATCAGCTGTCGGGTGGCCAGATGCAGAGGGTGGCGATTGCCCGCGCGCTGGCGATGGAACCCAGTGTGCTGCTTTGCGATGAGATCACCTCGGCCCTCGACCCCGAACTGGTGGGCGAGGTGCTGCGCGTGGTGGAGTCGCTGGCCAACGAGGGCATGACTTTGCTGATGGTGACCCACGAAATGAGCTTCGCGCGCAAGGTGAGCAACCGCGTGATCTTCATGCACCAGGGCAGGGTGCACGAAATGGGCCCGCCCGCTGAACTCTTTGGCAAGCCCCAGACGCCCGAGCTCAAACAGTTCCTGTCGTCACTGGTCGACTGATTGCACAGTCGGCCGCAGACAAGCGGCGCGCCAATGCCCCGTTTGAAAGGCTTTGTCACAAGGCTGTCTTCTCCATTGGCGAGCATGGCCGCAGCAGGCACAATAGGGCCAACAAGGACCCGCTTCGGCCGGCCCTGCCATCTCCAAAGGGATTCCAACAATGACAGCAACCGCTTTCCTTACCGGTCGCGCCTCTGGCGTGACCACACCCCTGTTCAAACTGCTGGCCGCAGGCGCCCTGCTGTTTTCACTGGCCGGGTGCATCCCCATTCCCGTGCTCGACATTTCCCCCACCGCGGCGGTGGTCGGCGAAGAGGTCACGTTCGACGGCTCTGGCACCATCGTCTCGAACATTCCGGAAGACACGGTGGCGGTGAGCTACCGCTGGACCTTTGGTGATGGGACCAAGGGCAGCGGCGAAACCACCACCCACACCTATGAAAAAGAGGGCACCTATGAAGTGACCCTGCGGGTGATCGACAGCGCTGGCCGGGTGGGCGAAACCATGGAAACGGTCACAGTGACAAAAAGCGGTACGACCACACCAAACGACGACACCAACTCCGACACCACCACGGGGTCTGGCACAGACGCAGACACGGGTACGGGTACGGACACTGAATCAAGCACCGACTCCAGCGGGTCAGACTCTTCGTCGGAAAGTACAACCGCCACCACCAAATAGGGCCTCCGGTTGTCCCAGAGCCCCCACTGGTTTGCCCCGGCCCACCGGGCACCCAACAAAAAACCCCGCGATGCGGGGTTTTTTGTTGGGTGGGGAAGCCTGCCGTCAATCAACCCTGCAGCGCGGCCCACATTTCCTTGTCTCGCTCGGCCGTCCAGATGCGCGGATTCTTGATGCCCTTGGCCTCGTCGGAAGCACGACTGACATCAAACGGCAGGCAGTGTTCATAGATGAACACATGGCCAAACACCGGGTCCATGCTCTTGCGGGTGTGGGCCATCGCCTCCTTGAGATCCATGTTGCCCGCGGCGGCTTCCTTGCCTGCCTGGAACAGGGTGGTCACCCAGCGCTGCGTGTAATCGAGCGCCTTGTTCACGTTGGCGTTCCCCTTCATCGCCTCGCCGCGGCCGGGCACGATGAACTCCGCCTTGAGGTCGCGCAGGGCCTCCAGGGTGGCAGGCCACTCTTCGAGCTGGGCATCGCCGGTGTAGACGCCGGCCTCGTATTCCACGAGATCGCCTGAGAACAGCACCTTCTCCGACTCCACCCAGGCAATCGTGTCACCGCGGGTGTGACCCGCACCGG
This sequence comes from Burkholderiaceae bacterium, assembly GCA_041396525.1. GTDB lineage: Bacteria > Pseudomonadota > Gammaproteobacteria > Burkholderiales > Burkholderiaceae_C > Hydrogenophaga. The sequence goes on along the minus strand of JAWKYI010000003.1, from coordinate 246,904 downwards.
GGTGCCAGATCTGCACCTTCACACCACCCAGATCGATCTCCAGGCTGCCCTGGCGACCCGGCTGACCATCGCCGATCACCATGGTCGGCCAGGTGAGACCGGGCACGCTGTCGGCACCACGGAACAGGCGCGGGAAACGCTCCATCTCGCTTTGCATGTCCTGCGCACCGCGCTCGACAATGAGCTCGTAGGTGCCACGGCTGGCGATCACTTCGGTGGCGCCCTCGGCCACATAGGCGCTGGCCCCCAGCACGCGCACCGCGTGGTAATGGGTCAGCAGCACGTATTTGATCGGCTTGTCGCTGATCTTGCGGATCTGCGCAATCAGGTCTCGCGCCATGGCCGGCGTGGCGGTGGCGTCGCTGACCATGATGTACTTTTCACCGATGATGACGCCGGAGTTGGGGTCGCCCTCGGCCGTGTAGGCCCAGCAATGGGGGCTCAGTTGTTCAAACGTGATCTTCTTGTCTTCCAGATCGGCCTGCGAAGCAAAGGCTTTGCTCATGAGCATCATCTCCTGTGGTGGGTGAGCGCGGTATCGCGATTTCCTGAATTTTACCTAATCGAAACGGATTACGCATCCGTAAACGCCAAACCACCCCAGAATGCGGGGGTGCATGGCGTCAGCCATGCCCCAGCCCACCCTCCAGAACCGCCACCACCTCATCGGCAAACGCCGCATAACTCATGGGGCCACCGGGGCGCAGCCAGGTGAACGTCCAGTTGATCATGCCAAAGAGCATCATGGTCAGCGCGGTCTGGTTGGCCGCGGTCACGCGCGTCGGGTAGGCACGCTTGAGAAAACGGGTAAACGCCGCCACCACGTCGCGCTGGCGGTTCACGATCAACTCGCGTTGGGCGTCGCCCAGAAACTTGGTGTCGGACACCAGCGCCACATGGCGGGTGGCGGAGTTCTCGTATTCCGCCAGAAAAGCGCGCACCAACTCATAAAGCGCCTCGCGCTCGCTCAGGTTCTTGCGCTGCGCCCGCGCCTCGGCCTCACCGATCAACGCCAGCAAACGCTGGGTGTAGCGGTCAAGCAGGTCCAGCAAAATGGCTTCCTTGCTTTCGTAATAGTGATAGAGGCGCGCTTTGCTGGTCCCGCAGGCAGCAGCGATATCGTTCATGGTCGCCGCGGGGAAACTCTGCCGCGCAAAGCACTGCGCAGCAACCTCCAGAATTTCTTCGCGCTTGAGGTCGTGGAAAGCGGATTTGGGTCGGGCCATGAGCGGCATTGTCCCACCGCTGGCGCCGGGCCCGCTTGAGGGCGGACCCGATGCACCGTAACATCCACCCCATGGTCAAAGCCGTCACCGACCCCTATGTGCTCTACGCATGCGAGCTGCTGGCCAGCGCAGGCCATTGCGAACCCAAACGCATGTTTGGCGGCTGGGGCATTGGCGTGGAAGGCATGAACATCGCGCTTGTTCTCGGTGACACCCTCTATCTCAAGACCAACAAAGAAACAGCGCCGCGCTGGCTGGCCGCAGGCGGACGGCCCTTTGAGTACCAAGCCAAGGGCAAGACGATTCAGGTGCAGTACCACACGCCGCCCGAGGAGGCCATGGAGTCGCCCGCGCTGATGGCCCCCTGGGCCAGGCTTGCCCTCGAGGCCGCGATTGCCGCCCGCAAGCCCGTGTCGGCGCCACGCAAACGGAGTGCCGCCAAGACACGGCCCCGCTCCTGATGGCCTTATCAGGGCCGGTGTGGTGCCACCAGGTACGGTGCTGCCCTGCTGCGCCGCGCGCCTGCCAGCGAACCCACATAGGCCTGCAATCCTTTGAAGATCTCGACCAATGCCAGCCGCACCTGGCGCAGCGCGACCTTCAGTTCACCCGTGGGTCGGGCCAGCGCCTGTGCAAACCGCCCCATTGACGTGGGCTGTTCGCCCCAGTCAAACCGCAGCGCTCCGAGCCCGCCACAGCGACCTTCCGCCTCCAGCACGACCCGAGCGCCGGCCGGCACACAGAGCGCCTGGCCCGAATGCAGAAAGAAGTCGCCGCAGGCCTCGGGCGTACCACCATCGGGTGCACCGACCGTCACCCAGGCAGTGCCCTGCGCAATCCGCAACAACGAAGCGCGGCCAGGATGCAGGCTCATGACGCTTCCCGAGCGCAAAGACCATGCGCCGGCCAACGTGCTTGACGAGAAAAGGATGGGTTTGGATACAGACACGGCGTTCTCCTGAATTGCGATCTGACTGGCCTCCATCTTCTCGCCATGAGCGCGCCAGGTCCAATGAAATGGGGTTAAGCTATTGATTCGCGTACCGCATCAATGCACACACCTTCCCAATGTCCATACCCGTCAGCCATCCCCGCAGCCGCCCGATTTCCGCAGGCCATTTGCGCGCGTTTGACGCCGTGGCCCGCCACCTCAACTTTCGCGCTGCGGCTGAAGAGATGTCGCTCACCCAAAGCGCGGTCAGTCGCCAGATTCAGGCCCTGGAAGATGAAGTGGGAACAGCCCTCTTCCTGCGCCACACACGCGCTGTGGAACTCACCAGCGCCGGCACGCACCTGCTGCGGGCCACCGGCGCGGCGCTCGAACGCATCGACGCGGCCGTGAGGCAGATTCGGCAAAGCGCGGGCCGCAAGAGCGTGGCCATCACCACCTGGGCGTCGTTTGCCTCCATGTGGCTGATTCCGCGCATGGAAGCATTCCAACAGCAACACCCCGACATCGACATCCGGATTGATGCGTCAGACGCAGCACTTGACCTCTCCACCTCCGATGTGGATCTGGCCTTGCGCTACGCCGTGCCATCCTCGGTCCCGGCCAATGCGGTGCGGCTCTTCGGCGAGCAACTGACACCGGTGATCAGCCCCTGGCTGCTGCGTGACAAGCCGCTGGCGCAGATCGGGGACCTGGCCCACCACACGCTCATTGAAGCCGGTGACGCACACCGCACACGGCACCTCGAATGGCTGACCTGGCAGCGCTGGCTTGACACCTTCGCCGCCACCCAGGAAGGCGCGGCAGCGGGCAGCAAGTCGCGCAGCAACAAAGACAAGCCCAAGTTTTCTCCCAAGCGCTGGCTTTACTTCAACTACGCCCACCAGATCGTGCAAGCCGCGCTCACCGGCCAGGGCGTGGCGCTGGCGCGCATGCCCCTTGTGGCTCAAAGCCTGGCCAACGGCGACCTGGTGGAGGCACTGCCCCACGCGCGCATGGACTCACCCCTGGCCTACTGGATGATGAGAACCCCACGAGGCACCGAACGCCCCGAGGTCAAGGCATTCTCCGACTGGCTGATGCGCGAGGCGGCCGCCACCCGCGAAGCCATTGGCGAGGTTCCCGACCCCGACACGGTGGACCACATCGATTGATATCGCTGGTGGGCGGTCGTGCCGATCTCAACCGCCCACACAACGGCCTGCAGACCCCACCCGCGGCTGGCGTCTCCCGCCAACCCGCCCAATTCTTGCGCTTTCCGGCATTTCGAACTTTCTTTCTCGCCCACCATGTCCACCGCCAACGCCCACGCCAACCCCCAAAGCAACCTGCGCAGCATCGTCGCCATGGTGATCGCGGTGGGCTGCTTCGCGTTGATGGATGGCGTGCTCAAAGCCCTGTCAGCGCGATACCCCGCACTGCAGATCGCCACACTGCGCGCTTTGTGCGGGCTCCCGCTGGTATTGGGTTACATCAGCGTGCGCCGCGCCTGGCACACCGTCTGGCGCATCCGCTGGCCCTTGCATGTGCTGCGCGGCGTGCTCGGCATCGTCATGCTCTCGCTGTTCACCTTGGGTGTGCGGGAACTGCCCCTTTCGGCCGCCTACACCTTGTTCTTCATCGCGCCGCTGATCATCACCGCCCTGTCGGTGGTCGTGCTGCATGAACGCGTCCCCCCGGCCCACTGGTGGGCCATCGCCATCGGCTTTGTCGGGGTGCTGATCGCATTGCAGCCGCAGGGACAGGACCTTCAGCAAGGTCTGGCCACCACAGGGGGTCTGGCCATTCTCGGCGCGGCCACCTGCTACGCGGTGGCGGCCATCGCGGGGCGCCTGTCCAGCCGAACCGACTCCACCGAAAGCATGATTCTCTGGATGATGGTGATCGTGGCGCTGGGCGCTGGCGCACTGGCTGCGCCCCATTGGGTGCATGTCCCGCTGAGCGAAGCCCCGTTGCTGATCGCACTGGGCATGACGGGCTTTGCGGGCCAGCTCGCGATCACCGAGGCGTTTCGCCATGGACAAGCCTCTGCAGTGGCGCCGTTTGAATACACAGCGCTGGCGTGGGGCGTTGGGCTGGACTGGCTGGTCTGGGCAACGCTGCCCGAGGCCCACACCTGGCTGGGTGCGGCCATCATCGTGGGCAGCGGCATCTACATCGTGAAACACGAAAAGCGCATCACCGAGATACACGCCAACGCCGAGCACCCCTGACCGCCCGCACCACGCCACGCCAAAGAGCGCTGGTCGAGAGCCGGTTTCAACCAGAAAAGCGGAGCCAGGCCACCACATGGCGCCGGCCCCTCGGCGTCACTTCATCGGCCAGACCGTGCCGGTGTCGGAGAGAATCGCATCCAGGGGCACATCGTGCGGCTCGGGCTGCAGATCGGGCAGCCAGGAAAAGTCGTAACCCAGGCCCACAGTGAAGGGCTTGGGCTGCAGGCTGGCCAGCGTGCGGTCATAAAACCCACCGCCATAGCCCAGGCGGTAACCGCCCGGCCCGTAGCCGACGCAAGGCACGAAGATCAATGTGGGCTCCACCACCTCGGTGTCTTTAGGCTTGGGAATGCCGTAGGCGTCTTCCTCCATCGGGCACCCGGGATACCAGGTGTAAAAGGTGAGTGTTTTGTCAACCTTGTTCACCACCGGCAAACCGATCTTGCGGTGGCGCTGCGCGCTCTTGGCATCCTCCTCCAACCCTGCCTCCTGCCAGCGAAACAGGGCCGGCAGCGGATCGAACTCTCCCTTGATGGGCCAGTAGGCGCCGATCACCGCGTCAGGCCGGTCAATCAACCAGAAACGCAACACCCGTTGCAACAGCTCATTGCGCCAAGCGCGGTCCGCCAGGTTTTGCCGTTTCTCTATCAGTTGCTTGCGCCAGGCCTGTTTGAGCCCACTCGCATCAGGGGTAGCCGCCAGTTGGCCTTCGAGCGATTTTTTGGTGTCCATAATCAACGCATGATTTGGGAAAGAACCCAGCAAGGGAACATGAAACGCAGTCTCGCAACCATTATGGCCGCGCTGGCGCTCCAAGGCGCCGCCTGGGCGCAGGACCGCCGCGCCGACGCCACACTGCTGGAAATGCGCGACGCATTCGCCAGACGCGACACCGACCGGCTGAACGCCTTGCTGCCGGCGATGCGGGGGCATGTGCTTGAGCCGCTGGCCCTCTACTGGGCCACCAAGCCCCAACTGGAGACCACCCCCCCCGCCCTCATCCGAGGCACGCTCTCGCGCATGGCGGGCAGCTATTGGGAAGACCGCCTGCGAAACGATTGGCTGCTCCAGCTCGGCAAAAGCCACGACTGGGGCAACTTCGAAGCCGAGCGCCCGCTCTTTCGCATGAACGACGACCGACAGGTGCAGTGCTACGGACTCATGCTTGACGCCGCGGCCAAGCGCGTTCCTGCGGCGGAGGCCGCCCAACAGACAGCCGACCGTTGGCTGCAACAACGCGACGCGGACGACGGCTGCGCCACGGCGGCCAAGGCCTTTCTCGACAGCGGACACATGCCGCGTGAATCCGCCTGGATGCGCGCACGCCTGACCGCCGAGGCCAACAAACCCGAGGCAGCCCTGCAGGCCATTGGCTTGCTCAACCCCGAGTGGGCCAGGATCGCCGCCGACATCTTCAAGGACCCCGGTGCCTACCTCGACGACAAAATCACCGCCATTCGCCCGCGCACCAAGGAGCTGGTGACCCTGGCCATCGTGCGGCTGGGCGCCCAGGATCTGCCAGCGGCCATTCAGGCTTTGCAGCGCAAGCGCTGGTCGGTACAGCTCACCGACGAAGAACTGAGCTGGGCCTGGGGATCCCTGGGCATGCGGGCCGCCAAGGCGCTGGACCCCGAGGCGCTTGCGCTTTTTGCCAAGGGACAGGACCGCTCAATGAGCCCGGAGCAGCTCGCATGGAAAGCGCGGGCCGGGATGCGTGCCGGGCAATGGGGCGCGGTCCTGGAAGCCATTGCCGCCATGCCATCGGCGCAGCGCAGCGAGCCCACCTGGATCTACTGGCGCGCCCGCAGCCTTCAGGCGCTCAAGGCGCCCGATGCGGCCATGCAGGCCCAGGTGCTCTATGCCTCGATCGCCTCACCCAACGGGTTCTACGAACAACTTGCGCTGGAAGAACTGGGACGCTCCATTGGTCTGCCGGCGTTGCCGCCGGCGGTAACCGCCGAAGAGATGCGCGCGGCGCAAAGCGATCCGGGCATACAGCGCGCCCTGGCCTCCTTCGACCTCGGCCTCAGAAGCGAGGGCGTGCGCGAATGGCACTACACGGTGGCCCTGCACAACGCGGTCGACCTCAGTGACCGAGAGCTGCTCGCCATGGCCCAGCTTGCCTGCGAGCGCAGCCTGTGGGACCGTTGCATCAACACCAGCGCCCGCACCAAGGACCAGTTGAACTTCCAGCAGCGCTTCCCCACGCCCTACCTGACCCAGGTGACGGAGCGCGCCCGCACCATCGACCTGGATCCGGCGTACGTGTACGGTCTGATCCGACAGGAAAGCCGTTTTGTCGTCAGCGCGCGCTCGGGCGTGGGTGCCTCGGGATTGATGCAGGTGATGCCGGCCACCGCGCGCTGGACAGCAAGAAAGATCGGCCTGACCAACTTCCGACCCGGACAGATCAATGAGCGCGACACCAACATCCACATCGGCACCGCCTACCTCAAGCTCGCCCTGGACAGTTTTGAAGGGTCCATGCCCCTGGCCGCAGCCGCCTACAACGCCGGTCCGGGCCGCCCACGCAAATGGCGCGAAGGGCCCACCCTGGCTGGCGAGATCTGGACCGAGAACATACCCTTCGAGGAAACGCGAGACTACGTCAAGCAAGTGCTGGCCAACACCACCAGCTACGCCGCCTTGCTCACCGGGCAACCCCAATCACTGCGCGCGCGCCTGGGCGTCGTCACCCCGGCGCCCGCCAAGGTGGCGGTGGACGCCGAACTGCAGTGAGCCCCGATGGTGCCAACAGTGAATCGAACACTGGTGCTGGGCGGCACGGGTTTTCTGGGCCGCCACGTGTGCGAAAAATTGCAGCGCGCCGGCCACGCCATCACCGTGCCTACCCGGCGCACCCACCACGCCAAGCCCATCCAACACCTGCCGCGGCTCTCGGTCGTGCAAGCCGATGTGCACCAAGAAGCCGAACTCATGCGTTTGTTGCCAGGGCACAGCGCCGTGGTGAACCTGGTCGCCATCCTGCATGGTGATGAAGCCCGCTTTGAACACACCCATGTGGCCCTGCCAGAGAAGCTTGCACGCACCTGTGTGGCCAGCAACGTAAAGCGCCTGGTGCATGTGAGTGCGCTGGGGGTGGCGCCCGACGGGCCCTCGATGTACCAGCGCAGCAAGGCGCGGGGCGAGCAGGTGCTGCAACAGGCGCGGCTTGACCTGACCATCCTGCGACCCAGCGTGGTCTTTGGGCAAGGCGACCGTTTCCTCAACCTGTTTGCCCGGCTGCAAGCGCTCTTTCCTGTGGTGCCACTGGCTTGCGCCCAGGCGCGCTTTCAACCGGTCTGGGTGGAAGACGTGGCCCAGGCTGTGGTGAACGCGTTGGCACGCACCCCACCATCCCCCGTCATCGAGTGCGCCGGCCCCGAGGTTCTGACCCTGGCCGATCTGGTGCGCCTGGCCGGGCGCCACGGCAGCCGCCAACGTCCCGTCATCCCCCTGCCCAAGGCACTGGGCGGCCTGCAGGCGTGGCTGATGGAGCTGGCGCCTGGCGAACCCCTGATGAGCCGCGACAACCTGGCGGCCATGGCCGTGGACAACGTCAGCAGCGGCCAGTTGCCCGGTCTCGATTTGCTGGGCATTCGCCCGGCCAGCGTGCACAGCGTGGCGCCGGGCTACCTCGGCGCGCAGGCATAAAAAAAAGCCGCCGGGCCCGAGGGCACCGGCGGTCAAGAGTGAAACCTCCAGGTTTCGCAGAAAATCCCAAGACCAGTTCAGAACCTCATGCCCCACTGAAGCCCGATCGAGGTCTGCCGCATGCTCACCGACTCGGTGCCTGCCAGCATGGAAGGCCCACTCACCCGCTCGCGGGGCGCGTACATCAGGGCCCAGGTGAGTTCCGAGGTGGGTGACATGGCGTAGGTGGCGCCCAGTGTGTAGTGCGAGGTCATGACGCCCGGTGCGATCACATTGGGCGTGATGTTGGCGCTGGTCACCGGGTTGTCGCTGCGGTTGTAGCCAGCGCGCAAGGTCACCTTCGGGCTCATCTCCCACTGCACGCCCAACTTGAACACGTTGATGTTGCGCCAGCCAAACCCGCCACCAGGCGATCCGCCCAGCGGCCCTGCGTTGGCAGGATTGCCGATGGCAGGCACCTTGCCGTAGTCGATGCGTTGGTAGTCGGCCGCCAACGTCACCGCCGGGCTGGCTTTGATCGCGAGGCCCACGGTGGCGTTGGCGGGGATGTCGAAATCGCCGTGATTGGCAAACAGGCCCGCATAGTCCTCGAAGCGGCTCATGTTGATCTTGGGCGAATACGACAGCCCCAGACTCACCGCGTCAGACAACTGCCCCATGTAGCCCAGCCTGACGCCCACGCCCTGGCTGGTGTCGTAGCCGCTGCCCGAGAGACGGCTGGCGTCCACCGACATCGGCGAGAAGCCCTCCAGACCAGATGCCTTGAACATCTGGAACACCAGCAACGGCGCCAACCCCACGCTGTGGCGCTCATTGAACTTGAAGGCCATGGATGGGGCCACCACCAGCTGCATCAGGTCCACCCCCAGGGTGCCCTGCCCACACAGGGCGTTGGCGAGGCCTTGGCCGCAGTTGAACTGCCCGCCCGGGTAGGTGGTGTTCATGCCCCCGTTGCCGTAGGCGGTCACACCAAACGACAGGCTGTCGGAGACGGTGCGGTTGTAGCCCAACTCCGGCACCAGGAAAGCGCGCTTGTCACTGCGCACCTTGACATCCAGCATGCCACCCGTGCCTGTGCGCGACATCTCCCGGTCGGGCATGAACACATCGGCCCCCACCTCCAGCCGATTGCCCGCAAATGCCGAGGCAGCCGGGTTGTTGGCCCCGGCAAAGCCGTCTTGCGCCATGGCGGTGGCCGCGCCACCCATGCCCTTTGCTTTGAGGCCGAAGCCGTGTGGGAAGTAGCCGTCGGTGGCGTGGGCTGACAGCCCGGCGCTGCCCATCGCCAACAGAGTCGCCATGCGCAGAGCGCTGCGGGTGTGCTTCATGTGTTTGTCTCCTCAGTTCTTTTCGTTGAATTCCGGGCTTGCGCCCGTGGTCGGGAAAGGTGGGTTCAGAACGCGCCGGTGGAGGCCCTTTCCATCATTTGCCAGATGGTTTCGCGCACCGCCCACGCCTCTTCCTTCAGCGGCGAGGGGAGCTTGCGACCCATCTTGACCATCATGTCCATGTTCAGGGTGTAGAGCCACAGAGAGCCATCGTCGTGCTCGACCAGACTCACGCGGCAAGGCAGGTAGGCGGCCATATGGGGGCTGAAATCGACCATGCGCCGCGCGGTACCTGGGCTGCAGAAGGAATACACCGTGAGGAGCTTTTCCTTTTTCCCCGAACGCGCTTCAAGTTCCTTGGACAGCGGCAGCGTGCCCACATCGCGCATGTTGCGTTCCACGGCCACCAGCTTGAGGATTTCCTCCACATCCGCCCCGGTGAGTCCGGGTTTGACCTTGCGCTCCCAGGTGGTGGCCACGGCAATGTCACCGTCGCCTTCGATCCAGCGATCCCACATGCGCGAGGCCTCCGCGCCCGCGCCGTCCTCCAGCTTGCCCATGGTGGAGATGGTGCCGCAACCGCCCAGCGCGAACAGGCTGCCAGCCAGTGCCAGGCCCAGTGAAATGCGTTTGATGAAATGCATGGGTACTTCCTTTGTGTGTGCGCGAATGAACAATGGCCGGTGGCGGACAACCCCCAACCACCCCATGGGCAAAGTTAGCCGAGGCGGGTTGTCGCGTCATTGGTGACTACCCTAGGGGTAGGGTAATTAAAGAACTCTTCTGGAATACAGGAGACAGACGACCGGCATCGCGGCAGATTTTTTGGCAAACTGGCGGCCATAACGATTCACAGGATTCCCCATGGCCACCACTTCTTCCGCAGGCGCCACCGCGCGCAAGACTGCTGCAAAAAAAACCGCCGCCGCCAGCGCAACCACCGCGTCCACCTACCGCTCGGAACACCAACGCGATGTGGTCAATCGGCTCAAGCGCATTGAGGGACAGGTCCGGGGACTGATCGACATGGTGGAGCAAGGCCGCCCCTGTGAAGACGTGGCGCAGCAAATGTCTGCGGCCCGCAAAGCCATGGACAAGGCGTTCTATCGCATGATGGCGTGCTCGGTGATGGAGGCGGTCTCCGACACCGACAAGGGTGGCGACACCCTGCGCGAGGTGGAACGGTCAACACGCATCCTCGAACGCTACGCCTGAGCCTTGCGCCTGCCCGCGGTCGGCGTGTGCCGTCGGCTCCGGCGGGTGGTGGCCCAGGCATCAAACCGCGCTTTTTTGAGCATCAATCCCGGACCGACACCGCCTTACGATTCAGTCCCTTTCTGGAGTTTCCCCATGGCACTGAAGCTTTACATCGGCAACAAGAACTATTCATCCTGGTCCATGCGACCCTGGGTGCTGCTCAAACAAGCGGGCATTCCCTTTGAGGAGGTCATGCTGCGTTTCGACTCCTTCGGCGCGGACTCGAAGTTCAAGAAGTCGCTTCAGGGCGTCAACCCCGTGGGCAAGGTGCCGGTGCTGGAGGACGACGGCTTCACCGTCTGGGACACGCTGGCCATTGCCGAATACCTTGCCGAGCGCTTCCCCGAGAAGGCACTGTGGCCCACCGACGCACAGGCCCGTGCTCGCGCCCGCAGCGTGTGCGCCGAGCTGCACAGCGGGTTCGGCGCCCTGCGCGGCCACTGCCCCATGAACATCGAGGCGTCCCTGCCGGATGTGGGGCGGCTGATCTGGCGCGACCAGGCGGGCGTTCGCGCCGACGTGGCCCGGCTGTGCGGCATGTGGGGCGAGTTGCTGGCCGCGCAGCCGGAGCGCATGCCCGATGGCAGCGCACCCCTCCTGTTTGGTGCGTTCAGCATCGCCGATGCGTTCTACGCCCCCATCTGCATGCGGCTGAAGACCTACGGGCTTCCGTTGCCAGCCGATCTGGCGGGCTATGTGGAACGGGTGGCCGCACTGCCCGGCGTGCGGGCCTGGATTGAGGGCGCGCTGGCCGAGCACGATTTCCTCGACTTTGAAGAACCCTACCGGCTGGGGCGCTGACACCGGCAGGGCTCACTCAAGGACCATGGAGATCTACCTTGTTGGCGGCGCAGTGCGCGACGCTTTGCTGGCGAAAGCGGCCAAGGCGGTGCCACCTCAGGGCGACCGCGACTGGGTGGTGGTGGGGGCAGACCCACGAGCCATGCTGGACGCGGGCTTCACACCCGTGGGCCAGGACTTTCCTGTGTTTCTTCATCCCGAGACCCACGAGGAATACGCCCTGGCCCGGACCGAGCGCAAGACCGCGCCCGGGTACCACGGCTTCGCGTTCCACGCAGCACCCGGCGTCACGCTGCAAGACGACCTCGCCCGGCGCGACCTCACCATCAACGCCATGGCCGTGGCGGCAGACGAAGCCGCCGACCCGGCCAACGCCACCCTCATCGATCCGCACGGCGGGCAACGCGATCTGCAATCCCGCACGCTGCGCCATGTGACGGAGGCCTTTGCGGAAGACCCGGTGCGCATCCTGCGGCTGGCGCGCTTTGCCGCCCGCTTCCCCGATTTCTCCGTGGCGCCAGAGACCATGGAACTGATGTGTGCCATGGTGAAAGAAGGCGAGGCCGATCACCTGGTCGCCGAGCGGGTTTGGCAAGAACTCTCGCGCGGTTTGATGGAGCAACGACCCAGCCGCATGTTCGAGGTGCTGCGTGCCTGCGGTGCGCTGGTGCGCCTGTTGCCGGAAGTCGATCGCCTCTGGGGTGTGCCGCAACGGGCCGAATACCACCCCGAGATCGACACCGGCGTGCACGCAATGATGGTGCTGGACATGTCGGCCCGGCTGCAATCGCCTCTGGCTGTCCGCTACGCCTGCCTGTGCCACGACCTCGGCAAAGGCACCACGCCACCCGACATCCTGCCCCGCCACCACGGCCATGAAGCGCGCAGCGCCGACCTCCAACGCAAACTCGGCGAGCGCTGGCGTGTGCCCAAGGAATGCCGTGAACTGGCAGACGTGGTCGCGCGCGAACACGGCCACGTGCATCGAAGCGGCGAGCTCAACGAGGCCGCCACTCTGCGCTTGCTGGAACGCTGCGACGCCCTGCGACGGCCGCAACGGTTTGAACAGGTACTGCAAGCCTGTGAATGCGATGCGCGCGGCCGACTGGGTTTTGAAGAGGCACCCTACCCCCAGGCGGCGCGCCTTGGCACCGCCCTGCAAACCGTGTTGGCGGTGGACACCGCGAAAATCGCCCGGCAGGCCATTCAAAGAGGCCATTCGGGCACCCAGATCGCGCAGGCCATCCACAGCGCGCGCGTTGATGCGCTGAAGGCCCCTGAACTCGGCTGAGTTACGCAGGCTGTTCAGAGCCCATGCCCGCGACAGGGCTGCTGGAAGTCTGCTAACTTCCGAGGCTCTTCGTGAGTGCGCAACCTTTGATCCCGTCAAGGCACCGCACCCACGCAACACCTGTCGCGCACAACCTTCATTCGCCACCCGATGGCCGGCGACAGCGATGCAAACCGTTGCGGGCACGCTGCTGCTGCCGTGGCGCACGGTCGGGACAACGGTGTTGATCCACCGGCCGCTTCCCGACCATGGGTGTCTGCGGCGCCCCCCGTGAGGCACCGTCCGCTGCGGCGGTCCTCCACCACCGAAAACCATCCACAAGCAAAGGAGCCAGCTTCTTGAACAAGCAAGACACAATCACCAAACTGACCCAATGGCTGGGCACCTGGGACGCCCTCGCTTTCACCGCCATGCGCGTCGCCGCCATTCTGATCATTGCCTGGGTGGCGCTGATGGTGGCGCGTCGAATGATCAATGGCCTGCGTCAGCGGGTGGCGGCCCGGGTCAACGATGCGGAGTTCAACAAACGGGCGGAGACGCTGTCCCGTGTGGCGCGCTATCTGGCTTCGGTGGTCATCAGCCTGATCGCGGTGATGCTGGCACTGTCTGAGCTGGGGGTGTCGGTCGCGCCGATTCTGGGTGCTGCCGGAGTCGTCGGACTGGCGGTGGGCTTTGGGGCACAAAGTCTGGTCAAGGATTTTGTGACCGGCTTCTTCCTGTTGCTGGAGAACCAGATCCGCCAAGGCGACGTGGTGCAGGTCGACGGCCACACTGGCACCGTGGAGCAGATCACCTTGCGGTTCGTGCAGTTGCGGGACTACGAAGGCAGCGTGCACTACGTGCCCAACGGGCAGATCACCACGGTGGTCAACATGACCCGCGGGTTTGGCAACGCGGTGTTCGAGATCGGTGTGGCCTACCGCGAAGACCTGGACGAGGTCATGGCCGTGATGCAAAAGGTGGCCGCCACGCTGCGCGCCGACCCAGCGTTTGCGCCACGCATTGAAGACGACCTCGAAATTGCCGGCGTGGACCGTTGGGACGACTCGGCCGTCGTCATCCGGTGCCGCATTCGCTGCGTGGCCCAGCAGCAGTGGGGCGTGAAGCGGGAATACCTCAAACGCCTCAAGATCGCCTTCGATCAGGAGGGCATCGAAATACCCTTCCCCCACATCACCCTTTACGCGGGGCAGGATCGGCAGGGCAAGGCGCCCGCCTTCCCGCTGCAGCAGCTCACCACGGGCTGAACGCGGTCCAGGGCGTCGGCCGCGCCGCGCGCGCTCAGCGCGCGCCGGCCATCTGGGCCTGCGCCCAGCGAACGATGTCCGCAGCCCCCATGGCACCAGGCTGTCGGGCCACCTCCCGCCCGTTGACGAACAAGGCCAGGGTCGGGATGCTGCGGATATTGAGCCGGGCACCCAGCTGCTGCGCCTCTTCGGTGTTCACCTTGGCCAGGCGCATGCCGGGCTCCAGGGTCTTGGCGGCCTGCTCAAACGCGGGCGCCATCATCCGGCAAGGGCCGCACCAGGGTGCCCAGAAGTCGACCAGCACCGGCACCTGGGAGCGCGCGACATGCTTTTCAAATGCGGCTTCGTCCAGGGCAGCCGGGTGGCCGTCAAACAGCGGGCGGTGGCACTTGCCGCAATCGGGCGAAGCGCTCATGGCCGATTTGGCGAGGCGGTTGGTGGTGTGGCAGTGGGGACAGACGATATGCAGTGAATCGGCGCTCATGGTTTCGGGACTCCTCAAAACTCATCCCCATCTGACACCGATCGACGGATTTTCAAGACACCCCAAGGGGTATCTTCAAATGCACTCCGCTGACCCCTTTGGGGGCCAAAACGCTAGGGCCTGTTCACACCATTTTCCGAGTGCGAAAGGGGCGCAAACAACGCCAATCTGGGCGCGGGACGACGGTCAGACTGGGCGTCTGACCTGGGAGCGCAACGACGAGTGGCGTTACTTGCACCTCTTTCCCTTCGGGTTGCAGATCAAAAGGCCATGCGCAAGGCGCAAAACGCAGCCGGGGTTCTCCCCCGGCGAGGTTTTGCAACGCCGCGCATGACCTTTTTGGCCGCAACGCATCTCGAAAAAATAGTGCGAACAGGCCCTAGATCACCTGACCGATCAGGCTCACCAGAAAGCTCAAAATGATCGTCGTGGTCAGCGGAATGAACCATTCGCGGCCAAAGGCCCTGAACCGGAAGTCTCCGGGCAGCCGGCCCAGCCCCAGTTTCTGTAAAAGCGGCGTCACCCAGCTGATCAGGACCAGCGCAAGAAAAATGACGAGCATCCACCGGATCATGGGCGTCTCTCAGAGTCGATGCGTGCGGTCGCCAGCCGAAAAGCCCAGAGGATCCCAGCCCTCGGTACTAGTCGGAGGGGCAAACGCCAATACCTTAAAAAGCTCGCCCATTTCGTGCTCGTTGATCAGCTTTTGCATCATGGCATTCTCGCGCGCCCCAGCCCCCGCGGCCACCTCCAACAAGCCGCAATTGATGAGAAAACGGCCCTGGCTGGTGTATCCCAGCACGGTCATGCCTGCGTCCTGCGCAGCCAGCGCCACACCGGTGAAGTTGACGTGGGCCGTGATGTCCTTCTGCCCAAGGTCTTCCAGGGGCTCGTGGTCGGTGGTGTGGGCGCGGTGACAGATCAGGGTGCCCATGTGCCGCTGCGGGTGGAAATACTCCGACTCGGGAAAGCCGTAGTCGACAAAGAAG
This sequence comes from Burkholderiaceae bacterium, assembly GCA_041396525.1. Classification (GTDB taxonomy): domain Bacteria; phylum Pseudomonadota; class Gammaproteobacteria; order Burkholderiales; family Burkholderiaceae_C; genus Hydrogenophaga. The sequence continues at coordinate 231,462 of JAWKYI010000003.1, read as the reverse complement.
GCCGCCCCGCGCACCAGGCGATCGGCCAGGGTGCGCACAAAGGCCTCCGCCTGCGGATGGATTTCGGTCAGGTAATCGTGCGGCCCCTCAATGTCCAACGGCGGGCGCAACGCGGTCTCCCGGTCGGCCCACCGCAAGGCACCATCCTCGCCCAGCGCCACGCCTCGCTCGTGCCACTTTCCGGCCACCCGGCTGAGCAACTGAACCGGCATGGCATCGAGCACCTCGTTGCCCACGACCACACCGGCCATGGTATCGGGCAGGGCATCGAGCCAGCGCAGCTTGTCGGCGTGAGCGGCCAGCGTGGCGGCTTGTCGCTCCCGCAAAGTGCCCGACAGGTCGACGATGGTGTATTGCCGCACCGGCCGACCCATGGCCGCGAGGGCGTTGAGCAGATGGAGAGCCAGCGAACCATTGCCTGCACCAAACTCCCAGACCTCATCGGTGTCTGTCGCCGCCAGTGCCTGCGCCACCTGGCGCGCCAGCGTCTGTCCAAACAGGGGGGTCAATTCTGGCGCCGTGACGAAATCGCTGCCTTGGCCTTGCACGCCCTGCGGCAAATGGCCAAATTTGGGCGTGGCATTGGCGTAATACCCCAGCCCCGGTTGGTACAACGCCATGGCCATGAAACGGTCAAAAGGCAGCCAGCCGCCATTGGCCGCTATGGCCTCTTTCACCCGCTGCAACAGGGCGCTCGCTAAAATTGAGGGTTCGCTCACAGATTCGGTGTTCACCCGCCCATTGTCTCCCATGACCCTTCCCCCGCCCACACACCCCCCCGCTGCACCGCGCACCGCGCTGGTCACGGGCGCGGGAAAGCGCCTGGGCCGCGAGATCGCGCTGGCCCTGGCGGGCGCGGGCTGGAACGTGGCGGTGCACCACCGCCACTCCGCCAGGGAGGCCGAGCAGACCGCCCAGGAGTGCCGCGCGCTCAATGGCCGGCCCGCAGGCGCCCAGGCTTTTTTTGCCGATCTGAACGACGAAGCCAGCGTGCGGGCCTTGCTGCCGGCGGTGGTGGCCCACTTTGGCGCCATCGATGCGGTCATCAACAGCGCCTCGACTTTCGAAAACGACAGTGCCCAGACCTTCAGCTTCCAGGCCATGGAAACCCACTGGCGGGCCAACACGGGCGCGGCGGTGCTGCTGGCCCAAGGCTTGCACCGCCACCTGACCGAGCCCATCGACTCGGACCGGCAAGGGGTGGTGGTCAACCTGCTCGATCAGAAGCTGTGGAACATGAACCCCGACTTCTTCAGCTATACGCTGTCCAAGGCGGCGCTCGAGGCCGCCAACACCATGCTGGCGCTTGCCCTGGCACCACAGGTCCGGGTGGTTGGCGTCGCCCCTGGCCTCACCCTGACCAGCCACCTGCTGAACGAACAGCAGTTTGCCGAACTACACAAACAATCCCCGCTGGGCCGCTCGTCCACCCCCAAGACGTCGCTGCCACCGTGCTGTTTGCGCTGACCAACCCCTCCATCACGGGCACCACCCTGCTCGTCGACGGCGGTCAACACCTCATGCGCTTCGAGCGCGACTTTTCGCTGATGCCAGGCAGCGCCCCCACGCCATGAACTCCGCGCCATCCCCCCAAGCGGGAACCCAGATCCTCACCCTCAGCGGGCTGCGTTTCAACGCCAACCTGGGCATCCTGGACGAGGAGCGCCAGGGGCCTCAACCCATTCAGGTTGATGCGGAGCTCAACCAGGGCACCCAGCCCCTGCGCCCACACGACGAAGACATCAGCAATGTGCTCGACTACCGCAAGGTGCGGCAGATCATCATCGACGAGTGCACCGCTGAACACGTCGACCTGCTGGAAAGCCTGATTGGCAAGCTGACCCGAAGGCTCTTGCAACTGCCGGGCGTGCAGGGTGTGCGGGTGAAGATCGCCAAGCTGGAAATATTCGAGGACTGCGAAGTCGCCATCCGCATGGAAAGCGGCCAGTGGTGAGCCACCAGCACACCCGCCGCACCAACCCGCTTTGACCAAAGGCCCCCCATGAACACCGACAAGACCCACCACGAAAACCACAAGCTGGAAAAACGCCTTTGCCGGGAGGTGGGTCGGGCCATCGTCGACTACAACATGATCGAAGAAGGCGACCGGGTGATGGTCTGCCTGTCGGGAGGGAAAGACAGCTACGGCATGCTCGACATCCTGCTCAAGCTGCAGGCGCGGGCCCCGGTGCACTTCGAGCTCATCGTGGTCAACCTCGACCAGAAGCAACCCGGTTTTCCAGAGGAAGTGCTGCCTGCCTACCTGAGCAAGCTGGGGGTGAAGTACCACATCGAAAACCAGGACACCTACTCCATCGTCAAGCGCGTGATTCCAGAGGGCAAGACCTTGTGCAGCCTGTGCTCAAGGCTGCGCCGCGGCATTCTGTACCGCGTGGCCAGCGAACTCGGCGCCACCAAGATCGCGTTGGGGCACCACCGCGACGACATCCTCCAGACCCTATTGCTCAACATGTTCTTTGGCGCCAAGCTCAAGGGCATGCCGCCCAAACTGGTGAGTGACGACGGCCGCCATGTGGTGATCCGACCCATGGCCTACGTGGCGGAAAAAGACCTCACCCGCTGGGCCGAGGTGCGCCAGTTCCCCATCATCCCCTGCACGCTGTGCGGCAGCCAGGAAAACCTGCAGCGCAAACAGGTCGGCAACATGCTGCGTGAGTGGGACAAGAAGTTTCCAGGGCGCCTGGAGAACATGTTTTCGTCGCTCCAAAACGTGGTGCCCAGCCATCTGATGGACCGCCAACTGCACCCTTTTCAGACCATCAAGGCCACTGGGCAACCCAGCGCCGATGGCGACCGGGCTTTCGACGAAGAATCCGAGATCAAACCCGATCCAGCCCCCCAGGCACCGATGGCCGAGCTGGATCGCTGGGCCGATGCCGCCGGGAACGGGAACGAAAACGCACCCCGCGCAGTCATACCCATCGCCACCCATTGAGCGGCGCGCCACTGAACCCGAGTCCGCGCCGCCATTCAGGAGTCCCCCATGGCACATGCCGCGCAACACCGTCTTCTGCCTTCCCTGCTCGCCGTTTTTTGCGCTTTCGCGCTGAGCGCATGCGCCAGCGTGTACCGCGTGGACAACCAGGTCGAGAGCTTTCCCCGCTGGACCGATGGCAGCAGCACCCAGGTGCCGGCGCCACCGCAGACCTACCGGTTCGAACGCCTGCCCTCCCAATCCTCTGGATCGGCCGCCCAATCCACCGATCAGCTTGAACAATGGGCGCAGGATGCCTTCCAGCCGTTGGGCTGGACGCTGTCCACCGACCCCGCCGCTGCCCGCTGGGCAGTGGAGATCACGGGCAGCGGGGTTCGCTTGCCGCGCGCGCCCTGGGAAGACCCCTGGTACGAGAGCCGCTATGGTTGGTTTGGCCAGATCAATGTGGGCGTCGGCAGTGGCGGCAGCGGCATCATCTGGAGCCCCTGGCTGATGCGCACGGAAATGCCCTACTACCAGCGCCGCGTGGCGATCGTGATCCGCGATGCGGCCAGCGGCCGCGTGGTCTACGAAACCAGCGCTGCACACGATGGCCGGTGGAACAGCACCCCTGAGCTGTGGCGCGCGATGATCAGCGCCGCGCTGGAAGGGTTTCCCTCGCCACCCAAGGGCATGCGCCAGATCAACCTCGACGTGCCGCGCTGACCCACCGGACCCCGCCCGACGAGCAGAGCGTCCACCGAACAGGCCCTAGATCGCCAGCGAGTCCAGCAAGCCGGCGACAGCATCGCCAAGCTCGGCCATGCTGTCTTGCTTTTCCATCACGTGGCACACCCCCACCTCGGCGGCCTGTGCCAGCAACTCTTCGCTCACGCGCCCGCTGATCAGCACCGTGCGCAGACCAGGACGCATGCGGCGCACCGCCTGGGCGACCTCGATGCCTGACATGCCCGGCATGTTCTGATCGGTCACGACGATATCCACATCGCCGGCGTCATCCTTCAGCCAGGCCACCGCATCTTCACCAGACGTAAAGGTGCTGACCTGATAGCCGCGCTTGCGCAAGAGCCGCCCTACCAGGAAGACCATCGCTTCGTAGTCGTCGATGTAGACCACATGGCGCGCCTTGAAGGTCGCTGGCGCTCGCGCGGTTGGCCGTGCTTCGGGCGCGGTGTCGTCCACCAGATCTGCGGGCAAGCTGGGCAGGTAAACCTCGAACCGCGCACCTTCGCCCGGCGCGCTTCGAACCCGGATTGCCCCCCGGTGCGCTTTCACAATACCGTGCACCACTGCCAGGCCCAGGCCTGTGCCATCGCCCGGCGCCTTGGTGGTGAAGAAGGGCTCAAAAATGCGCTGTTGCGTGGCCTCATCCATGCCAGGGCCGTCATCGGTCACACTCAGGCACGCATAGTCGCCCGCCGGCAAGCCGCCCAGCTGGCTCCCCTGCCCCGAATCGACCGCGACCGGCTCCAAACCCACCACGATCTGCCCACTGCGGCCGTCCATAGCCTGCCAGGCGTTGGTGCACAGATTCATCAGCACCTGCTGAATCTGGGTGGCATCGGCCAGGACCAGCAACGACTCCGGCGTCATGCTTGTGGTCTGGCGCACACCGATCGGCAGCAACGCCCGCAACATCGTCAGTGCCTCCTCCACCAGGGGCTGCAACGCCTGCAACTTGAGTTCCTGGGTCTGGCGCCGGCTGAACGCCAGAATCTGCTGAACCAGGTGGCGGGCCCGCACCGACGCGCGGTTGATCTCGTCCAGGCTCTCCAGCGCCGGATGACCCGGCCCCACGTCTTCGCGGGCCAACGTCAGATTGCCCAGAATCACCGCCAACAAGTTGTTGAAGTCGTGGGCCACACCACCGGCCAGCGTCCCGATGGCCTCCAGTTTTTGCGCCTCCCGCAACTGCGCTTCAAGCGCATGCCGCTGCACCTCGGCCACCTTCAGCTCAGTGATGTCGGCATGGGTACCCACCATGCGCAGCGGCCGCCTGTGTTCATCGCGGGCGATCACCAAACCCCGCGACAAAACCCACTTCCATGAGCCGTCCTTGCACTGCACCCGGTGCTCATTGCGGTACAGCGGTGTGCGTTCTTCAAAGTGGTCCCGACGGTCGCGGTCCATCTGGGCCACGTCGTCTGGGTGGGTGCGGCCATCCAGCCCTTGAAAGTACCGTCCAGGTCTTCGTCGCCAAACCCGAACATCGTTTTGATGCGATCGACACGAACTCTTCGCCGGTCACCAGATTCCAGTCCCACACCATCGCCGGCGCTCTCCAGTGCCAAGCGCCACAAGGCTTCGCTTTCCGACAGGGCCTCCTGTGCCCGCTTGCGGTCGGTGACATCGAGCAACACCCCCACACGCAACTGCCCTGCGGCGTCACTGGACACCACGGTGGAACGGCGCAACAGCCACTTCACCTCCCCGTCCGCCAACACGATGCGGAACTCTCCGCCCAGAGGTCCTGGGGTTTGCGCCAAGCCGTCAAGGTCGAGCTCCAGCTGGCGAACATCTTCCGGATGCCGGTAACGGGCCACAATCTCCGCATCTTGCAAGACCGCTTCCGGCGCCAGCCCGTAGAGATCGCGAACGCCCGGGCTCTACAAAGCGATAGGTGCGCTTCCCTGCCGATCCAGATGAATCACATACACCATGCCCGGGATCTGGCTCGTGATCAACCTCAACTGCTCTTCGCTGCGGCGCAGAGCCTCCTGAACGCGCATGTGCTCGGTGATGTCCTCCACCGTGCCCTCATAGTAAAGGGTCTGCCCCTGGGCATCGCGCACCACATGGGCATGCCCCCTGACCCAGATTTCTCTCTCGTTCGGTGGCGGTACACCTCGTACAACATGCCCCGAACAAAACCATCGCGCTCGAGCACATGCCAAAACGCCTGGCGCTGACCGGGGTCGACGTACCACTCCTGAGCAACATCCTTGAGGCTGGCCAGCAGTTCGGCTTCGCGTGTGTAGCCATTCATCTCGACCAAGGCCGGATTGGCGCGCAGCAGCCGCCCATCGGCACCAATGCGATAGGCGCCAATGGGCAAGAAGTCGAAAAATGACGCGGAAGCGTTTTTGTCGTTCACAAGAAACGGTCCTGATGCAGCTTGTCATTCTGACGCCTGATGGCCTGACGCGGCGACCGCATCTGGGGCCTTTTTCCCCTCCACTTGCGGCGTTGGAGCAACGCGATACAGTGGCGACAGGTATTTCGGTACTTATTTCTTCACTTCAGAACAGGAAGCGCTTTGCACGCCACCCGCATTGTTGCCGTGCGCCACGGTGAAACCGACTGGAACCGCGAAACCCGCATTCAGGGCCACACAGACATTCCCCTCAACGACCATGGGCAGTGGCAAGCTGTCCAGCTCGGTCTGGCGCTCAGGGAAGAATCTTTCGCCGCCTGCTATTCGAGTGACCTGATTCGGGCGCAGCCACCGCCGAGGCGGTGGCCCGTCACCATCGGCTGCCGGTGGCGCACCACCAGGCCTGCGCGAGCGCAGTTTTGGCGCGTTTGAGGGCCAGACATGGAAAACCCTGGAGACCCGATTCCCCAGGAAACCCTGGCCTGGCGCAAGCGCGAACCGGACTTTGCGCCCCCCCTGGGCGAATCGCTCACCGATCTTCGGTCCCGTGTGGTGGCCAGTGTGACCGAACTGGCGGCACGCCACCCAGGAGAACAGATTCTGGGTGGTGGCGCATGGGGGTGCTCGACATCCTCTACCGCGCGGCCACACGGCTGGACCTGCAGGCCCCACGCACCTGGGAACTGACCAACACCGCCATCAACCGGCTGCTGTGGTCGCCCGAAGGGCTGAGCCTGGTCGGCTGGGCCGACACGGGACACCTCCAGACCGAGACCGCGGTTCCACGCGCGATGAGTCCTCAACCTGACGCCAGCCCCATGCCCGCCCGCCTTGCTGAAACCCGCGCTCGGGAAGCCATCGGGCGGCCTGTCAGCGCCATCGACACACACCGCCCTGGTGATCGACCTGGACGCCATGGAGCGCAACATCCTGCGCATGGCCGACTTCGCCAAAACCCATGGCCAGCGCCTGCGACCCCACGCCAAAACCCACAAAAGTGCGGAGCTGGCCAGGCTTCAAATGGCGCATGGCGCGGTGGGCGTGTGCGTTCAGAAAATCGATGAAGCGCTGGCCCTGGCACAACAAGGCGTGAGCGACATCTATATCACCAACGAGGTGATCGACCCGGCCAAACTGACCCGCCTGGCGCTGGCTGCGAAAGCCGCCACCAGCCGCTTCGCCATTGCGGTGGACAGCCCCTTGGGCGTGCAACGCCTGGTGCAGGCGTTGCAACAAGCCCAAGTTCACCGCCCGCAGGCCCTGGACGTCTTTGTCGAAATCGATGCCGGCCAACACCGATGCGGCGTGCCACACCCACAAGCCGCCCTCGCGCTGGCACGGCAGATTGTTGAGCAACCCGCCCTGCGTTTTGCCGGCCTGCAGGCCTACCACGGCGGCGCCCAACACCTGCGCACGCCCGAGCAACGCCATGCGGCCCTGTCTTCAGCAAGCACGGCGGTGCGAGAGACCGTCAAGGTGCTGCAAGAGGGCGGCATCGAGGTCCCGCTGGTCACTGGCGCGGGCACCGGCACTTTTGTTCGCGAAGCCCGCAGCGGGCTGTGGGGCGAGCTGCAAGTGGGCTCCTATCTGTTCATGGATGCCGATTACGCCGCCAACCACGGCGATCCGGACGCACCCACTTTCGAGCATGCACTGTGGGTCAAGTCGCAGGTGATGAGCCGGGCGCAGACCCATGCGGTGTGCGACGCGGGACACAAGAGCCACGCCATCGACAGCGGCCTGCCACTGGTTGCGCAGCCACCCCACCTCAGGTTTGCCAATGGCGGTGACGAGCACGGCCTGCTTCACCCCATCCACGACACGGCCAATCTGCCCCCGCTGGGCGAGACCGTGTGGCTGATTCCCGGGCATTGCGACCCCACCGTCAACTTGCATGACGTGTACATCGGCGTGCGCGGTGGCCTGACCCACGGGCTGGTTGAACGTGTCATCGCCATCGACGCACGGGGCGCACTGGGCTGAGGCCAAGCCGGCGAAACGGTGCAGCCCCTTGCTCTGCTCTGCTCTGTCCAGACCCAGCTCAAGCGGCAAGACAAACGGGCCGAAACCGCCTGAAGCTCGGGCCACCTACCCGTCAGCAAACAACTGATCGCCCGACTGAGGGGGCGCTACTCCAAGGTGCCGGTAGGCCGCCAGGGTGGCGATGCGCCCCCTCGGTGTGCGTTGCAGATAGCCCTGCTGAATCAGGTACGGCTCGATCACATCTTCAATGGTGTCGCGCTCCTCACCGATGCTCGCCGCGATGTTGTCCAGCCTGACAGGGGACCCCATCGAAACGGTGAATCACCGCCTCCAGCAGCTTGCGGTCCATGATGTCGAAACCCTGCGGGTCCACATCCAACATGGTCAGCGCACGGCTGGCAATGTCTGCGGTGATGCGGCCATCGCCTTTCACATCGGCGTAATCGCGCACACGGCGCAACAACCGGTTGGCAATGCGCGGTGTGCCGCGGGAACGGCGTGCGATCTCGAAGGCGCCCTCGGGCTCGGCGGGTGCATTCAGGAGACCCGCACTGCGCTTGACAATGCGACCGAGCTCCTCGGCCGTGTAGAACTCCAGTCGGGCCACGATGCCAAAACCGGTCGCGCAAGCGGATTGGTCAGCATGCCGGCGCGCGCGTGGTGGCGCCCACCAGCGTGAACGGCTGCAGGTCGAGCTTGATGCTGCGCGCGGCGGGGCCCTCGCCAATCATGATGTCGATCTGGTAGTCCTCCAGCGCAGGGTAGAGATCTCCTCGACCACCGGAGACAACCGGTGGATCTCGTCGATGAACAGCACATCGTTGGGTTCGAGGTTGGTCAGCAGGGCCGCCAGGTCCTTGGGTTTCTCCAGCACGGGGCCGCTGGTCTGGCGCAGATTCACGCCCAATTCCTGGGCAATGATGTGCGACAGCGTGGTTTTGCCCAGCCCCGGCGGCCCGAACAGCAAAACATGGTCAAGGGCCTCCCGGCGCTTGCGCGCCGCCCCGATGAAGATCTCCAGTTGCTCACGCACCTTGGCCTGCCCCACGTATTCGTCCAGCAGTTTGGGCCGCAGGGCCCGTTCAATCGCTTCTTCCTTGGGTGAGACAGCAGCAGGCGAAACCATGCGTGGTGCGGGCGCGAAATCGTCGGTTTGAATGGTCACGGCAGGCTCGATTGGGTGCAGATCCCCGCTCGGTGCGAGGGGCGAGAAGAACTATACAACCCTGTTGCCTGGTACTGCCCCACCGTTGCTCCGATCGCGGCTTGATCGGGCTCCAGACTGCCAACGCTCAAGTTGCAAGGCCAAACCGCCGATAAACAGCCCAAACCCGGTGCCATGGCCCACCCTTGGCCGCACCGACTCAGGACTGCCACCATGAAACCCCTTCGCCTTCTGCCACACCACCCGCTGACCCTCGCCCTGGGCAGCCTGTTGGTGCTCGGCACCAACCCGTCCTGGGCCCAAAGCCACGACGCACACAACGACACACACAGCGCCGAGCCCGTCGCACATGCGCCAGCCCCCCAGGCGGCCCGGGCGCCCGCGGCACACGCCGCCGCGAACGGTCCGGCCCCGGCCACCCAGGGTGGCGGCCAAGACACCATCAGCCGGCTGAAGGCTGTGATCGACAAACACGCCGGCAAAGTGGGGCAGGTCTCTCTTCGGGTGGGCGATCACGTCATCGCCGCCACCAGCCCCCACGCCACGCCGTCCAACGAGGGCCATGCCAGCTCGGACGCACACAAAGCCCCTCCGGCAAAGGTCTCCCCCAGAGCCAGCCGCGACTACATCCGGGCGCGCGCGGCCGCACTCAGCGGCCATGCGGCGCCAGAAACCCATGCGCCGGCAGCCGGTCCACATGAAGAAGCCCACTGGAGCCACGAAGGGCCCAACGGCCCTCAAAACTGGGCCAATCTGAAACCAGAGTTCAGCACCTGCGCCACGGGCAAACGCCAATCCCCGGTCCACATTCTGGAAACCGACACCATGGTGGGTCCTGCCGAGGTGCTGAAATTCGACTACACCCCCGGCGGCGGCAGCGTGGTCAACAACGGCCACACCGTGCAGGTGGACCTGGCTGGCCACAACACGCTGTACGTGCGCGGCTCTGCCTACAAACTGGTGCAGTTCCACTTCCACCACCCTGCCGAAGAGCGCGTGAATTACAAAGGCTTTTCCATGGTGGCCCACCTGGTGCACAAAAACGAAGAAGGCCAACTGGCCGTGGTGGCGGTGCTGATCGATCCCGGCGCGGCCAACCCGCTGATCGACCAGGTCTGGACCCGCATGCCGCTGGACATCGGCGACCGCGTGGGCCTGCCCGCCGGGTTGCTCGACATGAACCAGCTGCTGCCCACCGATCAGCGCTACTACCAGTTCATCGGCTCACTCACCACGCCCCCCTGCACCGAAGGCGTGCTGTGGATCGTGATGAAGCAACCCATGACCGTCAGCCGGGAGCAACTCAAGCTCTTCACCCACCTGTACCCCATGAACGCGCGCCCCACCCAGGCGCTCAACGGTCGCCTGGTGCGCGAAGCCATGTAAGCAGCCCCCTGGGCATGACGCGGCGTGAGCTGGGGGGGCTACTTGGCCAGTGATTTCAGTGCCAGCTTGATGCCCTCGCTCACCCCCACGTCCTGGGGCAGCGCCTTGAGCGCCAGCGCCGCATCCTTTTCGCTGTAGCCCAGGGCCATCAGCGCTTGCTGAATGTCGCTGCCTGCATCGACCGCGCCAGCAGCCCCGCTGTGTCTGCCCAGGTCGGCACCCAGTTTGCCTTTGAGTTCGAGCAACAGGCGCTCAGCGGTCTTCTTGCCAATGCCGGGCACCTTGACCACGCGGGCACTGTCCTGCGCGCTCACCGCCTGGGCGAGGTCGGCCACGCTCATGCCGGAAAGCACCGAAAGCGCCGTGCGCGGGCCAACACCGCTGATCCGGACCAACTGCCGGAACGCCTCGCGCTCGCCCGCGCTGCCAAACCCATACAGAATCTGGGCGTCTTCGCGCACCACGAAATGCGTCAGCAACGACACCCGCTCGCCCACCGCCGGCAGGTTGTAGAAGGTGCTCATGGGCACATCCACCTCGTAGCCCACCCCATGGCAATCGATCAGGATTTGCGGGGGGTTCTTTTCCAGCAGCGTGCCGGTCAACTTGCCTATCATTGCGGGATTCCTTTGTTCAGCGTCTACCTGGATTATCAGTTTGATCATCAGACACAACTTCTCTCCGCCCGACAACGCCCGCATGGGCCACCTCTGCGGCCCCATGGACAGCCACATCCGGAGCATCGAGGCGGGGCTGCAGGTCAAGGTGGCGCACCGCTTCGAACAGTTCCGCATCGAAGGCCCCAAGGCAAAGGCCAATCAGGCGCTGGAGGTCTTGCAAGCGCTGTATGAGATGGCCAAGAAACCTATCCCGGCCGAAACCGTGCAACTCATGCTCAGCGGCAACACCGCCCTGCCCGCCATGGGCGAAGACGCGCTGGCCATGCAGACCCGACGCGGCGAAGTGAAAGGGCGCACCCCGGCCCAGGCCCGCTACCTGGAGAACATGGCCAGCCACGACATCACCTTCGGCATCGGCCCGGCCGGCACCGGCAAGACCTACCTGGCCGTGGCTTGCGCCGTGGACGCCCTGGAGCGGAGCGCCGTGCAACGCATCGTGCTCACCCGCCCCGCGGTCGAAGCCGGCGAAAAGCTGGGCTTTCTGCCCGGTGACCTGGGGCAGAAGGTCGACCCGTATCTGCGCCCCCTGTACGACGCGCTGTACGACCTCATGGGCTACGACAAGGTGATGAAGGCCTTCGAGCGGCAACAGATCGAAATTGCCCCACTGGCCTTCATGCGTGGACGCACCCTGAACCACGCCTTTGTCATCCTCGACGAGGCGCAAAACACCACGCCCGAGCAAATGAAGATGTTCCTGACGCGGATCGGCTTTGGCTCCAAGGCCGTGGTCACGGGCGACGTCAGCCAGATCGACCTTCCCCGCACGCAACTCTCCGGTCTCATCGACGCCGAGCGGGTGCTCAAGCGCGTGAATGGCATTGCCATGTCCCGCCTGACAAGCGCCGACGTGGTGCGCCACCCCCTGGTGGCCCGCATTGTCGATGCCTACGAAGCCCGGTCACCCGGCGCCGATGAAACAACACCCCCGGTCAAGCGCGCCCGCGCAGCCAGAAAGTCCTGACGCCATGGCCCTGCCCTCGCTCAGCCTCTCCCTGCAGTTTGGCGACCTGTCAAACGCAGCCCCTCACCGCGCCGCGCTCAAGCGCCACTTCGTCCACCGCTGCCTGCGCCACGCGCTGCAAAGCGAGGGTGAAATCACGGTGCGCATCGTCGACGCCGAAGAGGGGCAGGCGCTCAACAAGGCCTACCGTCACAAGGACTACCCCACCAACGTGCTGACCTTCGACTACGCGACAGAACCCGTGGTGATGGCCGATCTCGTGTTGTGCGCGCCAGTGGTGGCGCGAGAGGCAGAAGAACTCTCGATCCCGCTCACCCAGCACTACGCCCACCTGCTGGTGCACGGCGCGCTGCACGCCCAGGGCTGGGATCACGAGACCAGCGAAGCAGACGCACAGGCCATGGAAGCCCACGAAACCGCGCTGTTGACCCGACTGGGTTGGCCCGACCCCTACGGTGCGCGCAACTAGGGCCTGCGCGCGCCGCCGCCCGGCCTTCTCCTGCGATCAGTCGCCGCGCAACCCGAACGCCTCGATCTCCACCAGCAGTTCCTCCCGACAGATGTCGGCCTGCACGTACTGCACCGGTACCGTCCCCAGACGATCAACCACCACCTGCCGCACCAACCCCACATCGGCCTCGTGGCGCACGTAAGCCCGAAAGCTCAGCGCAGCCACCTCCGTGGGTCCCAGATGGCTGCGAACGGCAGCTTCACCAAGCAAGGCCTCGATGTTGTTCAACGTTTCTTGCGTCTGGGCCACCACGTCGCCACGGTGCACGCTTTCGTGTCCCACAATGCTCGCCGTGCCTGAAACAAAGAACAACTCCTGTGCGCCCCAACGCGCCAGAGCTGCGCGAGAGAAAGTCGGACTGCGGGGGCCATAGTCGCGGGGATAGCGGTAGGCACTGACCTGTCGGGGATTCTCGATGGGGTGCAATGGGGTCATGCCGCACAAAAAGGCCACCGTCAACGGCCCTCCTGCCACCCCCAGCGCACAGGCGGCCGGCACCTGCTCGGTCACGCTGCGAGCACAGTGTTCAAAGGCATCGCCGCGCCCCATGTTGAACTGGCGGTAGCGCTCCAGCCCCGATTGCTGTCCGTGAATGTCGGGCAAGTAGTTCCAGACCCGCCACAGATGTGGCATCCCTTGCGCGTCCAGCAAGCCAAATATGCGGCGATAGATCTGCTCTGTGACTTCCCGCAAAGGCGATCCATCGGGGTCCTGCGCCACAACAGGTTCTGGCATCTGAATCACGCCAAACATCAAGCCGTCGCACCGCCGCCAGGTCACGCCGTCGGTGTTGCCCGCGACCAATGGCCCATCCACCAGCCAAGCCTCGCGCAACGGCGAGGGGCCCTGCGTCAACAGCGGTGTGGCCACCTGCTGCACCGGCCAGGAGCCCTGCGGTGCTGGCAACGGCCAACCCAACTCGAACCCGCCCAGCACGCAGTCCGCCGCCAGCGCTTGTACCGAGTCTGGATAAACAACGCTCAGCTTCATTGAAACAATCTCGCAGATCAGGAAAGAGGGAGAAAAAAGGGGAGCCGCAAACGCCTTGGCTGCCTTCCAGACAGGCGAGCCGGTCAGCGCAGTTGCAGTGGAATGGTAATGGGGCCATCGTTGACCAGATGGACCTTCATATCGGCGGCAAATCGCCCGGTGGCCACCCGGCCATGCTGTGCACGGGCCAACGCCACAAAATGGTCAAACAAAGCCTTACCCAGCGCGGGTGGCGCAGCGCCGGAGAACCCAGGCCGGTTGCCGCTGCGCGTATCGGCGGCCAAGGTGAACTGACTCACCAGCAAGAGGCCCCCCTCGACATCCTGAACACTGCGGTTCATCTTGCCCTCGGCATCGGCGAACACCCGCATCTTGAGAATCTTGGCCAGCATCTTCTGCGCAAGCGCCTCAGAGTCATCGGGCTCGGCACAGAGGAACACCAAAAGGCCCGCGTCGATGGCGCCGACAACCTCGCCGTCCACCTCTACACGGGCTTCGCTGACGCGCTGCAACAGGGCGATCAAATCAGGTCTCGCTCGTCGTCAAAGTGCGCCTCCACATCGCTGGGCAACAGCTGAATGGTGGCCCGCAAGCCCGGCACCGCACTCATCAACGCCTGCTCCACGCTGGCGCGCACCGCCGCCGCACGGCCCAGCGTCCATGACGCCGGCATGTGCATGTGCAGGTCGACAAAACGCCGCTGCCCGGCCTTGCGGGTACTCACATGATCGAAACGGATGATCTCCACCGCACCCCGCCGATGGGAAAAACCCGAGAGGGTGTCCTGAATGGTCTGCATGATCTCCGGTTCCACCGCCTCATCCATCAGCCCCTGCGAGGAGCGCCACATCAGGTGAACCCCCTCGCGCAAGATGTTCATGGCCACGCCGATGGCCACCACCGGATCGAGCCACAGCCAACCGGTCACATGCACCAGCGCAATGCCCAGCACCACACCCGCAGACGTCCACACATCGGTCACCAGGTGTTTGGCGTCTGCCTCCAGCGCAATCGAGCGGTGCGCCTTCGCCGCACCGAACATCACCCAGGCCAGCAAACCATTGAGGGCGGAACTGCCAATCGACAGCGCCAGACCCCAACCCACCTGCTCGATGGGCTGCGGGTCCCACAAGCGATGCGCGGCCGCCCAGACGATCCCCAGCGCCGCCACGATGATGAGAACACCCTCGAAACCCGAAGAAAAATACTCGGCCTTGTGGTGGCCATAGGGGTGGTCGTCATCGGCCGGTCGCGCCGCAATGGTCACCATCACCAGGCCAAACACCGCACTGGCCAGATTCACCAGCGATTCCATGGCGTCAGACAGCAGGCCGACCGAGTCGGTGATGTACCAGGCCAGCGTCTTGAGGGCGATGGTGATCATCGCCACCGCCACCGACGCCATCAACAGGCGCTGCGGCGTGAGAAAGCGGACGAGCCGCAAGCTCATGCGAGCGTCACCCGGGCAAATTTCCGCTTGCCCACCTGCACCACATGCACCCCCGCCTCCAGTTTCAGGCCTTTGTCGCTGACCACCACGCTGTCCACCCGGACGCCGCCGCCATCGATCAGGCGGTTCCCCTCGCTGCTCGATGCGGCGAGTCCCGCCGCCTTGAGCAGGGCACCCAGGGCCATCGGCGCTCCCGACAGAGAAACCTCTGGCAAGTCGTCGGGTATGCCGCCCTTGCTGCGGTTGATGAAATCCTGTTCGGCCGAGTCTGCAGCGGCCTTGCTGTGAAACCGCGCCGTGATCTCCTTGGCCAGTGCCACTTTCACGTCCTTGGGATTCCGGCCGTCGGCCACCGCCTGCTTCAACTGCTCGATGCGCTCCATCGACTCAAACGACAGCAGGGTGTACCAACGCCACATCAGCTCATCGGAAATGCTCAGCACCTTGGCAAACATGGTGTTCGCCGGCTCGGTGATACCGATGTAGTTGTTCTTGCTCTTGGACATCTTGTCCACCCCATCCAGACCTTCGAGCAAAGGCATGGTCAAGATGCACTGGGGTTCCTGCCCATACTCCGCCTGCAGGTGGCGCCCCATCAGAAGGTTGAACTTCTGATCCGTCCCACCCAACTCCAGATCGGCCTTGAGGGCCACCGAGTCATAGCCCTGCATCAGGGGATAGAGGAACTCGTGCACGCTGATGGGCGTGTTGGCGTGAAAACGGTCGTGAAAGTCGTTGCGCTCCATCATGCGGGCCACGGTGTACTTGGCCGCCAGGTGAATCATTCCCGCAGCGCCCAGCGGTTCGCTCCACTCGCTGTTGTAGCGAATCTCGGTCTTTGCGGGATCCAGCACCAGACTCGCCTGGCGGTAATAGGTCTCGGCGTTGGCCTTGATCTGCTCGGGGGTGAGCGGTGGCCGGGTGCTGTTGCGCCCCGAAGGGTCGCCAATCAGGCTGGTGAAGTCGCCGATCAGAAAAATGACCTGATGGCCCAGATCTTGCAACTGCCGCATCTTGTTCAGAACGACGGTGTGGCCAATGTGAATGTCGGGCGCGGTGGGGTCCAAACCCAGCTTGATTCGAAGTGGTACGCCGGTGGCCTCGGAACGGGCCAGCTTGCGAACCCAGTCCGCTTGTGGAATCAGTTCGTCACAGCCGCGCAGCGTGACCGCCAATGCGGCCTTGACACCATCGGTCATGGGGGTGTCTGCCGCCCCGTCCTTCTGCGTGCCTGAAGCTTCGTTTTGTTTCGAATTCATAGGGGAAATCATGGTGCGGAAAATGGGCAGAACGCTATACTTGACCGGATATGCCCCAATTTTAGTGGTCAAGGGGCAGACAACAGGAAAAGCGCGCTTTGGGCGGTCTCAATCGATGGGAACTTTGCCGGTTGCCGTCGCCTCCCAAAAAGCCTCGCGCCCGAGCTTTATGGCGCACACCTACGGAACCGGATCTTGAACAACCAACCTCTCCTGGCGATGGCCCAGATCGTGCAAGCCATCGGCAGCAGCCTGACGCGGCACCCCAAACGCGTGTTCGGTGGAATCGGCGCAGTGCTTCTCGGCACCGGCGTCACCGCATTTGGCATCTCGCCCATGATGCCCGACGCGGCCGACCTGCCAGTGACACAGGTCTACGAGCCCCTGACGCTGAACGCCTTGCCCGAGCTTCAACTGTCTCCGTCGGCGTCCCTCAATCTCTACCGCAGCGACACGGTGCGCCGTGATGACACCACCCAAAGCCTGCTGATTCGCTTGGGCGTGCGCGACCCCCAGGCTCAGGAGGAGTTGCGCAAGCTGGATGGCATGCGCCTGCTTTTTGATGGCCGCTCGGCGGGCAAGCTGGTGTCGGTTGAGACGGACGAACACGGCCAACTGCTCAAGCTGAATGCGCGCTGGCTTCCCGACGACGAGCGCCAATTCATGCGGCTATCGGTTGAGCGGCAGGGACAGACCTTCGCCAGCCAAACCAGCACCGAGGATCTGACAGTGTCTTCCCGGGTGGCCAGCGGGGTGATTCAGAGCTCTCTCTTTGCGGCGACGGACAGCGCCAACCTGCCCGACAGCATTGCGGTGCAACTGGCTGAAATCTTCAGCTCCGACATCGACTTCCGCCGCGACCTTCGCAAGGGCGATCGCTTCAATGTGGTGTACGAAAGCCTGGAGGCAGATGGCGAGCCGGTGCGTGCCGGGCGCGTGCTCAGCGCCGAGTTCATCAACGATGGCCGGAAACACGAGGCCGTGTGGTTCCAGGAAGAGGGCAAGAAAGGCGCATTCTATGGCTTTGACGGTCAAAGCTCACGCAAGGATTTCCTGACTTCTCCGCTGCAGTTTTCCCGGGTCAGCAGTGGCTATGGCATGCGCTTTCACCCCATCCTGGGTCGCCAAAAGGCCCACCTGGGCGTTGACTACGCAGCCCCCACGGGGACGCCTGTGCGCACGATCGGCGATGGCGTGGTGACCTTTGCCGGGTGGCGCGGCGGCTATGGCAACGTGATCGAGATTTCTCACCGCAACAACAAATCAACGCTGTACGCCCACCTGAGCCGCATCGACGTCAAGCGCGGTGAACGCGTGGAGCAAGGCGAGTTCATCGGGGCGGTGGGCACCACCGGCCGCTCCACAGGCCCGCACCTGCACCTTGAGTTCAAAGACCGCGGCGTGCACCAGGACCCCCTTGAGGTCGCACGCAACAGTGAGAGCATCCCCATCAACCCTGCATTGCGCAACAGCTTTGACGCCGTTGCACAGGTGCAGCGCCAGCAACTCGACGCCGCCAGCAGCATTCAGCAAGCCAGCGCCCAATAGCGCGCTCCGATGCCGTGTGTTCGCCCATGCCGGGATTGGCATGGAAGACCCACCACCAAAAGAAGAGCGCCCCTTGGGGCGCTCTTCTTTTGGTATCAGGCCGAGTTCAGACGCTGAAACTCGAACCACAACCACAGGTGGTGGTCGCGTTCGGGTTCTTGATCACGAACTGCGCACCCTCCAAATCTTCCTTGTAATCAATCTCG
Source organism: Burkholderiaceae bacterium (assembly GCA_041396525.1). Lineage (GTDB taxonomy): Bacteria > Pseudomonadota > Gammaproteobacteria > Burkholderiales > Burkholderiaceae_C > Hydrogenophaga. Next base: position 213,270 of record JAWKYI010000003.1, on the reverse strand, counting down.
GCGCCCACCAGATACTGGTAGCTCATGGCGTCAATCAACAAGGACACCCCGTTCTTGGTCATGGTCGTGTCGTCATCATTGACCACTTCGTCAAAGGTGAATCCGTACTGAAAGCCGGAACAACCACCGCCTTGCACAAACACCCGCAACTTCAGATCCGGATTGCCTTCCTCGGCAACCAGATCGGCGACTTTCGCTGCGGCGCTGTCGGTAAAGACGAGGGGCGCGGGCATTTCGGTGGGGGTGGTGTCTGCAACGGCGTTCATATCAATACGGCCTCGGTTGGGGCTTTGGGTTCAGCGCGCAGAACCTGCGCGCAAGTCGCCGACCGGCGACTCAATGCCCCAATGGTATAGCAAATAACTCGGGTATGCGCTCAGCTGTTGTTTGCCGCCAGTTTCAGTGTGGGTTTGTCTTCGGCGTCAACACCCACCATCGGCTTGAGCTGACCGGAGATGGTGGCCCCCTGGTGCATTTCCAGAGCGCGGTACGACACATCGCCTTCAATCCGGGCCTTGGGTTGCAGTTCAAGCAGGTTGGAGGCCAGGACCGGCCCCTTGACGTGGCCATTGATGATGACGTGATCAGCGTGAATCTGGCCGGTCACGCTGGCCAACTCACTCACCACAAGGATGCTGGGCTGCTCGTCACTGGCGCGAATATCGCCCACCACATCGCCATCGATCCTCAGCCCATCGCCGAACAGCACATTGCCTTCGATGCGTGTGCCTTGCGCAATCAGGCTCTTGATGGGGGGTTGTTTCTTCTTACCTAGCATGGGATGGGTTCTCCTGAAGCGTTGAGGCACGCCTGTCCTTCACAACTTGATTGTGTAGAGCGCTTTGACCTCTCGTCCCTGATAAATTTTAGCCGTCACGGTTTTTACCACGGTCTGCGGCGGAATATCCAGAAATCCTTCCTGGCGCAGATAGCCCTTGATCAATACCGCTTGCGGTTGCGGCGCCTGCTTTTGGGTCCAGGGTTGACCGGCGCTGGTGCCACTGAAAGTGATTTCCAGTTGCCCCTTGAAGTCGGGTGCATTCTTGGAAGCCTGGATCAACAGCACCTGCCATTTGATCTGGACCGGGTTGAGCCGCTCAACCTGCAGGCCTCGAATGTTCAAATTCCCGTTGCCAGAGCCTGGTATGAGGCGCTCAAAAAACCCCAGGTCGCTCCGAAGGGACAGGTTGTCCAGCTGCAATTGGCGAATCTGCAAGGCCAGTTGTTCCTGGGCAGCCTTCTCAGCCGTCAGCAGGCTCTCTGACGTATTGGCCACGGACTGGGCTTGAGTCAGCGCCTGGCGCAGGTTGTTGGCCTCAACACGCAACGCCTCAAGCTCCTCTTTGGCGTTGCGATCCAGCCCGGCGATCTCCTTGCCGAACTCGAATGCCCACAGCGCCAACGCCCCGGAAAACCCAAGCACCAATGCCCCGAGCAACCACCGGAGCGGCCACGGCGTCGAGTTGCGCACAGACATGCGCGGCACGCTGACCGACATCCTTCTGCGCCACAGACGGAATTTCATTGTTTGATCGTTGCTGCTTTGTCAAAAACCAGAAAGCAAAAACCGCCCCAAGACGAGCTTGAAGGCGGTTTTTTCGACAAGTCTGTTCGGCGCGATTAACGCTTGCTGAACTGCTTGCGGCGGCGTGCGGAACGCAGGCCGACTTTCTTACGTTCGACTTCGCGGGCGTCACGGGTGACGTAACCGGCTTGCGACAGCTCGGATTTGAGCGTGGCGTCGTAGTCGATCAGGGCACGGGTGATACCGTGGCGAACCGCGCCAGCCTGGCCGGATTCGCCACCGCCATGAACATTCACCATCACGTCGAAGGTCTCGGCGTGGTTGGTCAACATCAGGGGTTGCTTGGCGATCATGATGGAGGTTTCACGGCCGAAGTAGGCCTGAATATCCTTGCCGTTCACGATGATCTGGCCGGAGCCCTTTTTCAGAAACACACGGGCGACGCTCGATTTGCGACGGCCGGTGCCATTGTTCCATTCACCAATCATGGCAAGGCTCCTTTAGATTTCCAGCACTTGCGGCTGTTGGGCGGTGTGGGGATGCTCGGCACCACCATACACCTTGAGCTTCTTGATCATGGCGTAGCCGAGCGGGCCCTTGGGCAACATGCCCTTAACGGCCTTCTCGAGTGCGCGGCCTGGGTGCTTGGCCTGCATGTCACGGAAGTTGGTGGCATAAATGCCGCCTGGGTAACCCGAGTGACGGTAGTACACCTTGTCGATGGACTTGGTGCCGGTCACGCGGATCTTGGATGCGTTGATGATGACGATGAAGTCACCGGTGTCGACGTGAGGCGTGTAAATGGCCTTGTGTTTGCCGCGCAGACGGAGGGCCACTTCACTGGCGACCCGTCCGAGAACCTTGTCGGTTGCGTCAATCACAAACCACTCGTGCTTCACGTCAGCGGGTTTTGCGCTGAACGTTTTGGTCATGAGTTTTCTCTGAGTAGAGGGTTTGGCGGCTCTTTTCCACGGTCGGTGTTTCTCTGCTGGAAACCTCTTAGGTGGGGACCATGTGTGCCTCGGCCGACCGGGTTTCCCCATTCACCGCCACACACAAGACTTCGACGCGGAGCCATGCTTTTCGCTGCGAAGCCCTCCATTGTACGAAATTGGAGCGCCGTCGGGCAAGTTTTTGTGGGTTGGTGGTTGCAACAGCGCTACCATCGAACCACCATGTTCAGTTACCGACACGCTTTCCACGCTGGCAACCATGCCGATGTGCTCAAACACATCACCCTGATGGCAACCCTGCGCCACCTGATGCAAAAAGAACCCAGCATCACCCTGGTGGACACCCACGCGGGTGCTGGGTTGTATCGGCTGGATGGCGACTACACCGAAACCGGTGGCGAAGCCAAGGATGGTGTGGTGAAGCTGATGGCGGCCTTTCGGGCAGAGGGGGCTGCACCGGCGGCCGCGGCGGCCGATGCGATCGATGACTATCTGGATTTGGTGGCCAGCTTCAACCCGTCGGGCGCGCTGCGGATCTACCCCGGTTCGCCCTTTGTCATGCAGTCGATGATGCGCCACACATCGCGTGACCGGCTGAAGCTGTTCGAACTGCACCCCACCGATGGAAAAGCGCTGGATGGCAATGTGGCTCAGCTAGAGGCCGGCCGCACCATCACTGTGACCCGGCAGGATGGCTTTTCGGGCCTGCAACCGCTTCTTCCCCCGCCACCCTCGGCGACCGGCTCCCGGCGGGCGGTGGTGCTGATTGATCCGAGCTACGAGATAAAGAGCGACTACGCAAAAGTGAGCACTTGCATACAAAGCTCTGTGAAGCGCTTTCCCACAGGGTGCTTTCTCGTTTGGTACCCCATCATTCCCCGGCCCGAGGCCCACGATCTGCCGCGGCGATTGAAAACACTGAGCAACCAGGCCCAGCGCCCCTGGCTGCACGCCACCCTGTCCATCGGTCAAGACCCCAGCCACGGGCCTGATGACCGCCCCGGCCTGACGGCCAGCGGCATGTTTGTCGTCAATCCCCCCCACACGCTGAAGACCCAGCTTCAAAGCTTTGCCCCAATTGCTCCAGGTGCTGGGGCGGGGTCGTGGCAAAGGACAGACTCTAGAGGTTGGTGGATAGCAGCGCCGGCCTCGGTAAAAACCCCGATCTCAGAGGCCAGAATTAACCAACCGCTTGGTCGGTTAATTCGATACACTGCGGTTTTCTTGATGCGAGACGGCCTGCGCCGTCGCAGAGAACCGCATGTACACACAATCTTTTTCCAACGCCGACAACGAAGCCAAGCCAGGGCCCAAGGCGGTGGTTCAGCCGCTGAGCGCGGCGGACGAGGCCTTCAGACCCACTTTGACGCGGTGATCGATGCCGATGGCAAGATCGAACCGCGCGACTGGATGCCGGAGGCCTACCGCAAGACGCTGGTGCGCCAGATCAGCCAGCATGCGCACAGCGAGATCGTGGGCATGCTGCCCGAAGGCAACTGGATCAGCCGCGCCCCAAGCCTCAAGCGCAAGGCCATCCTGATCGCGAAAGTGCAGGACGAAGGCGGGCATGGCCTGTACCTGTATTCCGCCGCCGAAACATTGGGCACCAGCCGTGACCAGATGCTGGATGGCCTGCACTCAGGCCGCGCCAAGTACAGCTCCATCTTCAACTACCCCACCCTCAACTGGGCCGATGTGGGGGTGATCGGCTGGCTGGTGGATGGCGCGGCCATCATGAACCAGATTCCCTGTGCCGCTGCTCCTATGGTCCCTATGCGCGGGCCATGATCCGGGTCTGCAAGGAAGAGAGCTTTCATCAGCGCCAAGGCTATGAAGGGCTTCTGGTCATGATGCAACAGGGCACCCCAGAGCAAAAAGCCATGGTGCAGGACGCCGTCAACCGGTATTGGTGGAAATGCCTGGCGATGTTCGGTCCACCCGACGCAGACAGCCCCAACAGCGCGCAGGGCATGCGATGGGGCATCAAGCGCATCTCCAACGACGACCTGCGCCAGAAGTTCATCGACGCCACGGTGCCGCAGGCCGAGGTATTGGGGGTGACCCTGCCCGATCCCGATCTGAAATGGAACGCCGAGCGAGGCCACTACGACCATGGCGCCATCGACTGGGAGGAGTTCTGGGCCACGGTCAACGGCCACGGCCCGTGCAACAAGGAGCGCCTGGCCACCCGGGTCAAGGCACACGAACAGGGCCAATGGGTGCGCGATGCCGCCTTGGCCCATGCCCGCAAACAACAGAACCGGCAACAGAAGGCGGTGGCATGAGTCCAGTGCCAAGCCAACCCAAACAAGCGCTCACCGCAATTTGACAGACGGAGGTATTTTGATGAACACCCCACCAGCCACCCTCAAGGAATGGCCTCTTTGGGAGGTCTTTGTGCGCAGCAAACAGGGCCTGGAGCACAAGCATTGCGGCAGCCTGCACGCCAGCGACGCGCGTCACGCGCTGCAGATGGCCCGCGATGTCTACACACGCCGCCAGGAAGGCGTGAGCATCTGGGTGGTGCCGTCCGCCTCGATCACCTGCAGCGAGCCCGACAGCAAAGACAGCTTCTTCGATCCCGCCGCCGACAAGGTGTATCGCCACCCCACGTTCTATCAACTCCCAGACAAAGTGGGGCACATGTGATGGCGGACCGCACCAACGCCCCGGTCGACTACCTGCTGCACCTGGCCGACAACGCGCTGGTCCTGGGGCAACGCAACGCCGAATGGTGTGGTCACGGCCCCATCCTGGAAGAAGACCTGGCCCTGGCCAACAACAGCCTTGACTTGATCGGGCAGGCCCGCCTGCTCTACCAGCACGCAGCCGAGCTGATCAACGCCGATGCGTCGCTGGGCAAACGCTTCGCGCATCTGCAAGGCGCGCGGGTCAATGGCCTGATCACCGAAGACACGCTGGCCTATTTCCGAGACACCGCCGAATTTCGCTGCCACACGCTGATGGAGCTGCCTCACCATGGGCCACTGGTGGGCTACGCACTGGCCGAGCGCGACTACGCCGTCACGATTGCGCGCAACTTTCTGGTGAGCGCACTGATGGTCCTGATCTGGGAAAAGCTGCAGGGCTCGGCCGACGGGCAACTGGCCGGCATCGCGGCCAAGTCGCACAAGGAGGTGCGCTACCACCTGAGCCACGCCAGCGACTGGCTGGTGCGCCTGGGCGATGGCACCGAGGAGTCGCATCGCCGGGCGCAAGCGGCGCTGGACCACTTGCTCCCCTACTGCGAATCGTTCTGGCTGGCGGGCCACGCGGCCGAAGAAGCGGCCCTCGCCAACGGCACAGGCACCCGCACCAGCGACTTGCGCGACGACTGGAACGCCATCGTCAACGAGACCCTCGATGAAGCCACGCTGCGCCGCAGCGATACCCCGCCCCACCAGGGCTATGTCCACCAGGGGCATCTGGGCATCCACTCGGAGCACCTGGGTTTTCTGCTGGCCGAGATGCAGAGTCTGGCCAGAGCCCACCCGCAAGGCGTTTGGTAATGGCCCAAGCCCTTTCTCCGACCGCGCTGGGTGCGGTCGAGGCAGCCCTGGCCCATTTGAGCGACCCGGAGATTCCTGTGGTTTCGCTCAGCGAGCTGGGCATTCTGCGCGGTGTGCGCGAAGCCGTCGACGGCGCCATTGAGGTGGTCATCACACCCACCTACAGCGGCTGTCCCGCCATGGGCCAGATCGAAGACGACATCCGCGCCGCCCTGCAAACCTTTGACACACCGGTTCGAATCGTCACCCAGCTCACCCCAGCCTGGACCACCGACTGGATGACTGAAGCCGCCCGCGACAAATTGCGCGCCTATGGCATTGCGCCACCCCATTGCGCCGATGCGCCCCCCAACCAGGGCACGGTCCGTTTCAGCCGCCAATCGACCCGCCCAGAGCAGGTCGCGTGTCCCCAATGCGGATCAAACAACACCACCGAAACCTCGCCATTTGGCTCAACCGCCTGCAAAGCGCTGTACCGCTGTCTGGACTGTCTCGAACCCTTCGACTATTTCAAGCCCTACTGAGGGGTCTACGGACAGGCCAGCACCGATACCAGCCCACCCGAACAGCACCCGCCTGAACGCTTGCCAGCCGTGGCTGACCAGCTCGAAATGCCACCATTTCAACGGAGCCCCAAGTTGACTTCTTCCACCCGCTTTCACACCTTGCCCATCGTCCGCATTGCCCCGGAGGCCGCTGGTGCGGTCGCCATCACGCTGGCGGTGCCGCCAGAACAGCGCGCCGCGTTCGCGTTCAAGCCGGGCCAGTTCCTGACCGTGCGCGCGCAGATCAACAACCAGGACGTGCGCCGCAGCTACTCCATCAGCAGTGCGGAAAGCCTGTTCACCCGCCAGGGCGAACTGACGCTGGGCATTCGACCAGTTGAAGGCGGGGTGTTCTCCAACTGGGCAGCCACACAACTCAAAGCTGGCGACGGCCTGGAGGTGATGCCGCCCGACGGGCGTTTCACCGTGCACAAGCCCCGCGCCTTGCACCGCGTGGGCTTTGCGGCCGGATCGGGCATCACCCCCATCCTCTCCATCATGGCCAGCACCCTGGAAGGTTCGGACAGCGCCAAATTCACGCTGGTCTATGGCAACCGCCGCATGGACAGCGTGATGTTCAACGAAGCCCTGCAGGATCTCAAAGACCGCTATCCGGACCGGTTGACGCTGATTCATGTGCTGTCGCGTCAGGCGCAGGAAGTGCCACTGCTGGAAGGCCGCATCAATGGCGACAAGGTGCGCGAGATCATGGCAGCCTTGCTGCCCGTGGCCAGCATGGACGAGGTGTTCGTTTGCGGCCCACAGGCCATGATCGACGACACGGAAAAGGCCTTGCTGGATGCGGGGGTGAGGCCCGATCGCATCCACACCGAGCGTTTCACCTCCCCCGTGCTGGAGAGCCTGTCGCCCGAGCAGCGCAAGGCGGTGGTCCTGGGCCATCCCGCCGTGAAGGAGGATGGTGAAGTGGCACTCACCGTCGTGCTCGACGGCAAGACACACCCGCTGCGCATGGGCAAAGACGAACACGTGCTCGATGTGGCGCTCAACGCTGGCCTGGACCTGCCCTGGTCGTGCCGAGGCGGCGTCTGCTGCACCTGCCGCGCCAAGGTGGTAGAAGGCAGTGTGGCAATGACCAAGAACTTCACCCTGGAGCCCTGGGAAACGGAAAAAGGCTTTGTCCTGAGTTGCCAGGCCAAGCCAACCAGCGACAAGCTCACGGTGAGTTTCGACGAGCGCTGAGGCGGGCGCGGCCCAGCGCCCTTACGGCTTCAAAAAAAATGGGCCGGGCGCCGCTATGATCGCGACCCATGCCCCCCCAAATCACCCCACGCCTGCCCCTGCTGGTCCGCCTGCCCTGGCTGCGAAGCTGCCTGAGCGGCCTGGCGGTGGCCTCCGCACTGGCGGGGTGCGCTTCGGCGCCTGACCTGGCAGGCGACGCCATCCTCAATGCCTCCGCCTGGGCCAAGGGCAATGCACTGCCCGTCCCCAGTCTGGACATGCAATGGAAACACCAGGGCATCGGCACCCGCCCTGAATCGGACTACCTGCCCGTCAGCCATGCGGGCAGACCCGCACTGATGGCGTTCAGCGAGCGTGGCGACAGCCTGGTGCGCTTACCGCTGGCGGTTCAGGGCCCCCGCATGGGCCAATTGCGGTTTTCCTGGTTTGTGGACGAACTCAATCCGCACTCCGACCTGGCCGACCGGCATCTCGACGATGCCGTGGTCCGGGTGATTCTCCAGTTTGGTGGCGACCGCTCGGGGTTTTCTGCCCGGGACAACCTGCTCTCCGAACTCATGCAAACCCTCACCGGCGAGCCGCTGCCCTTCGCCACGCTGATGTACGTCTGGGATCATCGCTACCCGGTCGGCACGGTGATCTCACACGCGCGCACCTCACGCATCAAGACCATGGTGATCGAATCAGGCGAGACCAAGCTGGGTCGATGGGTCGACTTCGAACGGGACATGGCGGCCGATTTCGAGACCGCGTTCGGACACCCTCCCGAACGCCTCGAAGGCGTGGCGCTGATGACCGACAGCAACAACACCAAACAGGCTTCCCGGGCCTGGTACGGGCCCTTGAACTGGATACCGCCCACCCTTTGAAGGGCGCACTGCGGCACGGCGCTTAGCGTCTCAGGGCGCTGACGGCTTCAGCGCCTTGGCAAAGGCCGCCCTGGAATGCAGATCGTTGTGCCCGGCGCCAGCGATTTCGACCCAGCGGACCTGGTTTCGAGGCATGTGGTCGACCAGGGTTTGGGTGTGTCGACGCCCAATCACCCGGTCGTCAGAGGCCGAGATCACCGTGATCGGCATCGCGAGTTGGGGCGCCCAGACGACCGATTCAAAACGGTCTTTCAGCAGCAAGCGAACCGGAACCCAGGGATAGGCATCGGCCGCCACGGCGGTCAGACTGTCATACGGCGTCACAAGCACCAACCGCTCGACATCTGGCTGGGTGCTGGCCAGGCGAACGGCCACCCCGCTCCCCAGACTGCGCCCCATCACGGTGATGCGGTCATGGGCGCCACGGACCCTTTCCCACAGCGCTTGCGCATCGGCGTGCAACGCCGCCTCGGAAGGTTCGCCCGAGCTCTTGCCATAGCCACGGTAGTGCATGGCATACACCGAGTGCGCGGGAAACCAGCGCCCCAGATCGTCGAGGCTGCTCGACACATCTTCGCCGTTGCCACCGAAGTACAACAGCGCCTGGGGCCCCTCGCGTTTCAGGACGGAAATCTGGAGTTCAGCGCCGTCCACCCGCAGCCGAATGCCAGGCGTGTCCACGCGCGCGGGCCGCGGGTGATAGATCAGCTGTCTTTGCTGGGCGTACAGGCCGGCGCAGGCAAGCCCGTACAACACAGCCGCCAGGGTCAGAATGCCGCCGGCCCAGCGCCGCAAGCCCCGCATCAGACCTTGTCGAGCGCCTGGTTCAGATCTTCCATCAGGTCGTCGATGTGCTCGATGCCGATCGACAGGCGAACCATGTCGGGGCTCACGCCCGCCTTGGCCAGCTCTTCCGGGTTGAGCTGGCGATGGGTGGTCGTGGCGGGGTGGCAAGCCAGCGATTTGGCGTCCCCGATGTTGACCAGGCGGGTGAAGAGTTGCAGGGCGTCCTGGAACCGCGTGCCTGCGGCGATGGCGTCTTCAGACTTGAGGCCAAAGCTGATGATGCCCGAGGCCTTGCCGCCCATGTACTTCTTCACCAGCGGGTTCGAAGCGTGATCGGGCAAGCCGGCGTAGTTCACCCAGCCGACCTTGGGGTGGTTCTTCAGATGCGTGGCGATCTGCAGGGCGTTGTCGCAAATGCGGTCCATGCGCAGCGGCAGGGTCTCCATGCCCTGGAGCAACTGGAAGGCGTTCGTGGGCGACAGCGCGGCCCCCATGTTGCGCAGCGGGACCACGCGGGCACGACCAATGTAGGCGGCCGGGCCCAGGGCTTCGGTGTAGACCACGCCGTGGTAGCTGACATCTGGCTCGTTCAGGCGCTTGAAACGCGCCTTGTGCTCCGCCCAGGGGAACTTGCCGCTGTCAACGATGGCGCCCCCAATGGTGGTGCCGTGCCCACCGATGTACTTGGTGAGCGAATGCACCACGATGTCGGCGCCATGCTCAAACGGGCGGCAGAGGTAGGGGCTGGGCACGGTGTTGTCCACGATCAGTGGCACGCCGCCGACGTGGGCCACGTCGGCCAGGGCGCCGATGTCGGTCACATTGCCCAGCGGGTTGCCAATGGACTCGCAAAACACCGCCTTGGTGCGGTCGTCGATCAACGCGGCAAAGGCGGCTGGATCGGCTGGGTCGGCAAAGCGCACGGCAATGCCCATTTGGGGAAATGTGTGGGCAAAGAGGTTGTAAGTACCACCATAGAGGCGCGAACTGGAGACGATGTTGTCACCCGCCTCGGCGATGGTCTGAATGGCCGCGGTGATCGCCGCCATGCCCGATGCCACCACCAGCGAAGCCACACCACCCTCCATTGCCGCCAGGCGCGCTTCGAGCACACCGTTGGTGGGGTTCATGATGCGGCTGTAGATGTTGCCCGGCACCTTCAGGTCAAACAGATCGGCGCCGTGCTGGGTGTTGTCAAAGGCATAGGCGACGGTCTGGTAGATCGGCACCGCCACGGCTTTGGTGCTCGGGTCGGGGCTGTAGCCGCCGTGGACGGCAATCGTCTCAATCTTCATGAAAAGTCTCCTCAGGGGGTTTGTGAAGCACCCGTCATTCTCGCAGCAACTCGACACGCGCGAGCCCACGTCCCACCATGCCCAGCGCTTCGGCCGCGGCGCGGCTGACGTCGATCACCCGACCCTTCTTGAAAGGCCCCCGGTCGTTGATGCGAACCACCACCTCCTTGCCATTGCGCAGGTTGCGCACCCTGACCTTGGTACCAAAAGGCAATGAGCGGTGGGCGGCCGTGAAGTCGCTCATATCGAAGCGTTCACCGCTGGCGGTTCGGCGCCCATGGAACTTGCGCCCGTAAAAGGACGCCATGCCTTCGCCAATCTGTTCCTCGCCAGCCACAGCAGGTGCTTCAGGCGGCGGACTCTCCAGACGGCGCGACAAGACGCCAATCGGGTCCGGCTCGGCCTCGTCAATGAGGGCAGCCGGATCGACCGGCACCGCCGGCTTTTCGGATGAAGCCTGTGCACCAGGTGCGGGTGCGGGGCCGAGCGACGGCGAATCCGGGGTTGGGCTGGACGCACAAGCGGCCAGCGCGCCAAGAACAACGCCCGCAGCCACCAGGCGAAGTCGCAGGGTCCAACTGGGGTCACAACGGTGCAGGTTCTTCATGGCGAAGTCTCGAATGCGGTCAGAAAACAGCCTGATCGCCACCTTACCCGAAGCCACAGCGGCGTCCTCGAAGCCAACTGCAACGTCTTTGACCACACGCAACACCTGTCCGCCCGCCTCACCGCCGCTGACCCGATCAGCAACAGCAACACCTGGGCGAACCAGGGCCTGTTCACACCATTTTTCCAAGTGCGAACGGGGTGGAAACAGCGTCAATCCAGGCGCGCGACGACAGCCAGACCGGGTGCCTGGCCTAGGAGTGCAACACCGAGTGGCGCTGTTTCCAACCTGTTCCCTTCGGGTTGCGGCCAAAAATGCCATGCGCGGTGTTGCAAAGCCTGGCCGGGGCGACACCCCGGCTGCGCCTTGCGCCTTGCGCATGGTCTTTTTGATCGGCAACGCATCTTGGAAAAATGGTGTTGACAGGCCCTAAGCCTTCAGTCGCTCCACGAGCTTCACCGTCGCCTCGCTCTGGTTCATGGAGTAAAAGTGCAAACCGGGTGCGCCGCCCTTGACCAACCGCTCGCACAAGCGTGAGACCACGTCCAGGCCAAACGCCTTGATGGATGCCGTGTCGTCGCCAAAGGACTGCAGACGAAGGCGCACGAAGCGCGGAATCTCGGCACCGCAAGCGTCGGAAAACCGCAACAGCTGTGCGCTGCTGGTGATCGGCATGATGCCCGGCACGATCGGGACTTCAACGCCCTGGCGGCGGGCATCATCCACAAATCGGAAATAGGCATCCGCATTGAAGAAATACTGAGTGATGGCAGAGTCGGCGCCGGCCCTGACCTTGGTGGCAAAAGCCTTGAGATCGGCCTCGGGCGAGCGCGCCTGAGGGTGCACCTCGGGATAGGCGGCCACTTCGATGTGAAAGTCCTGACCAGTCGCCTCACGAATGAAAGCGACGAGATCGCTGGCGTGGTGAAACTCGCCACCGAGCCCGTAACCGCTGGGCAGGTCACCACGCAAGGCCACCAGCCGCTTCACACCCATCGACTTGAGCAATGCCAGCTCCTCTCGTACGCTGGCCTTGGTCGCACCGATGCAGGAGAAGTGGGAGGCAGCGTCTGCTCCCTCCGCCAAAATCTCTCGCACCGTGTCGAACGTGCCCTGTTGGGTGGAGCCGCCGGCCCCATAGGTGACCGAGCAGAACTGTGGCCGCAAACCGTAGAGCCGCTGGCGCACGCCGCGCAGCTTCTCGGCGCCCTCGGGCGTCTTGGGCGGAAAAAACTCAATGCTGATGGGCAATGTCATGGAAACCCCTCGGTAGGGGCGCTCAGGCTTCACGCCGCGCCCACACAAAAAATTCACGGTTGCCATCACCCCCGGTGATGGCGCTTTCAAAATAGCCGCACAAGGTCAGCCCGTTGGTGTCGCAGGCCCGACCGATTCGATCGCGCACCAGGGCGAGGCTTGCGGCATCCTTGACCAGCCCGCCTTTGCCGATGTGTTCGGGCTGCAGTTCAAACTGCGGCTTGACCAGCATCAGAAGATCGCCGCCGCCTCGAAGCAATGGCACCACGGCCGGCCAGACCAGCGTTTGTGAAATGAACGACAAGTCACCCACCACCAGGTCAAACCCATGGTCCCCGTCCGACGCAGCAGGCAAGGCCTCTTGTGTCAGTTCACGGGCGTTGCATTTCTCGATGCAGCGCACGCGCGCATCGGCCCGCAAACGCGGATGCAACTGACCTTGGCCCACGTCGACCCCCACCACCTCATGCGCTCCGCGCTGGAAGCAAGCAGTCGGTGAAACCGCCGGTGCTTTGGCCCACGTCCAGGCAACGCTTGCCCACCACCGTCAAGCCGGTGTGGTTCAAAGCCCCTTCCAGCTTCAACCCACCCCGCGAGACATAGCGGGTTTCGGCGTTGTCCAACACCTGCAGCTCAACCGCTTCGACCAGGTCTTCGCCGTTCTTGCCCACTGGCCTCCAAGCCCCACCGGGCAGGCGCCATTGAACCCCGCAGCAATCAGCCGCTGGGCCTGTGAGCGAGACGCGGCCAAGCCGCGCTCAACAAGCAATTGGTCGGCACGCACGGTGGAACGTCACAGACAGACCCCGACCCGCCAGCGCCGCCCCCACTCGACGGGGATGCGCATAGCGCGGCGGGTCGATCAATAACGGTAGGTGTCGGGCTTGTACGGGCCCTGCTTGGGCACGCCGATGTAGGCAGCCTGTTCGTCCGACAGCTCGGTCAGCATGGCGCCGACTTTCATCAGGTGCAGACGCGCCACTTTCTCGTCCAGGTGCTTGGGCAGGACATAGACCTTGCCCACGTCATAGCCCTCGGAGTGGCAGAACAGCTCGATCTGCGCAATCGTCTGGTTGGCAAACGAGTTCGACATCACGAAGCTGGGGTGGCCGGTGCCGCAACCCAGGTTCACCAGACGGCCCTTGGCCAGCAGAATGATCTTCTTGCCGTCGGGGAAGATCACGTGATCGACCTGGGGCTTGATTTCTTCCCACTGGCAGTTGGCTTCGAGTTTGGCGACCTGGATCTCGTTGTCGAAGTGACCGATGTTGCAGACGATGGACTGGTCCTTCATCGCGGCCATGTGTTCGTAGGTGATCACGTCGCGGTTGCCGGTGGTGGTCACGAATATGTCGGCCTTGTCGGCGGCCCACTCCATGGTCACGACCTTGAAACCTTCCATCGCGGCCTGCAGGGCGTTGATGGGGTCGATCTCGGTCACCCAGACCTGGGCGCTCAAGGCGCGCAAGGCCTGGGCCGAGCCCTTGCCCACGTCACCATAGCCGCAGACCACGGCGACCTTGCCGGCGATCATCACGTCGGTGGCGCGCTTGATGCCATCGACCAACGATTCGCGGCAGCCGTAGAGGTTGTCGAACTTGGACTTGGTGACCGAGTCGTTGACGTTGATGGCACGGAACATCAGGGTGCCCTGGCGCTCATTTCGTTGAGGCGGTGCACACCGGTGGTGGTTTCTTCGGTCACGCCAATGATCTGGGCGCTCTTGCGGCTGTACCAGGTGGAGTCGACGGCCAGTTTGGCCTTGATGGCGGCAAACAGGATGGTCTCTTCTTCGCTGCCGGGTTTGTCCAGCACCGACAAATCCTTCTCGGCGCGCTTGCCCAGGTGCATCAGCACGGTGGCATCACCACCGTCGTCCAGGATCATGTTGGGGCCTTCGCCCTCGGTGTTGGCGGCGCCGAATTCGAAGATGTTGTGGGTGTAATCCCAGTAGTCCTTCAAAGACTCGCCCTTGATGGCAAACACCGGCGTGCCACTGGCGGCGATCGCCGCGGCGGCGTGGTCCTGGGTGGAGAAGATGTTGCAGGAGGCCCAGCGCACCTGCGCACCCAAAGCCTGCAGGGTCTCGATCAGCACCGCGGTCTGAATGGTCATGTGCAGCGACCCGGTGATGCGCGCGCCCTTCAACGGCTGCTTGGCCGCGAATTCTTGCCGGATGGCCATCAGGCCAGGCATTTCGGTTTCCGCGATCTTGATCTCGCGGCGGCCCCAGTCGGCCAGACCGATGTCGGCAATGGCGCAGTCGGCCGGGTTGGCCAGTGTGGGGGAGTTGGGTGTGCGTGCGTTCATGGTGTTCGCTCCAGATACAGTTGAAGAACCACTTGGCGGGCAACTCCGGGCGAAAAAAGCCCATCGCACGCGAAGTGGATGAGCGTCGTTGCAATGGTGTTCCGAGCCTCACGCCCCACGCCAATCGATTTGGGGGGGACGCTGCAACGCTCCTCGGATTGCCCATTCTACCAAAGCGGGGCTGCTTGGTGTGCGAAACTGCCGCCCATTTATGGCCTTGCTTCCCCTTTCCCGCTGGTCGCCTGATGACCGCGCCGGTGTGCGCGGCGTGCTGACCGACATCGACGACACGCTGACCACCGATGGGGCGATCGGAGACGACGCCCTGGCTGCCTGCACCGACTTCGAGCCGCCGGACTGCCCGTCTTTGCCATCACGGGCCGCCCAGCGGGCTGGAGCGAGGCGTTTGCCCTGCGCTGGCCAGTCAATGCCATCGTGGCGGAAAACGGGGCGGTCGCCCTGTCCCGCGGCCCCGATGGGCAGTTGGTCAAGCGCTATTTGCAGGACGGCCCCATCCGGGCGGCCAATCAACGCCACCTCCAGGCGGTGGCGCAAGGCATTCTGGAGGCAATGCCCCATGCGCGGCTGGCCACCGACAGCCCCGGGCGGGAAACCGACATCGCCATCGACCACAGCGAGTTTGCTCACCTTGACGCAGCGGACATCCATCGGGTCGTGGCGCTGATGCGCCAGGGAGGACTCAACGCCACGGTGAGTTCCATTCACATCAACGGCTGGGTGGGCAACCACGACAAGTTGGCCGGCGCCCGCTGGGTCGTGCGCGAACACCTGAACCGCGACATCGACGAGGAGCTGACCCACTGGGTCTACATCGGGGACTCCACCAACGATGCGCGCATGTTCGCCCATTTTCCCCACAGCATCGGCGTGGCCAACGTGGCGGATTTCGTGGACCGGCTGGAGCACTTGCCACGCTATGTCACCCAAGGCACGCGAGGCGCCGGGTTTGCCGAAATGGTGGACGCCCTGCTGGCGACCAGACAAAGTCGATGAACCACCCCTCGCCAGCACCATTTCTGTCAGCCCCCGACGGACCCACGCCTTCCCCCCGGCAAGCGCGCGTGGGCCTCTTGGCCATTTTCGGTTCCACCTTCTGCGAGCTGGTGGCGTACTTCATGCTGACGCCCTACCTCATCCTGCGCCTGAACAGCCAAGGCGTCACCACATCGGTGGCGGGCCTGTTTGCCGCCATCGGCTGGGTGGGCGTGTTTGTCATGACGCCATTCGCTTCCGCCTTGACACGGCAACTGGGGCGGCGCCCCACGCTGTGGCTGGCTGCTGTGGTGCCAGTGCTGGCGATCAGCGGCTTTGTGCTCACCCCTTCTCTCCCCTGGTGGTTTGCGTTCAATTTCGTGGCCGGCATGGCTTCTGGCCTGCGCTGGGTTTTGGCTGAGGCGGTGGTCGCCGAGTTCGCTCCCCCGGTTCAGCGCGGGCGCGCCATTGGTTTTTTCGAAACCATGGTGGGTATGACCTTCGTGATCGGCCCGGCCCTGTTGGCCTGGATCGGTGCGCAGAATGCGGATGTGATGTGGCTGGCGCTGGCACTGAGTGCCATCGGCCTGTGCTGGAGCCTGCTCATTCCTGCCCTGCCCACCGCACCCGACCTGCACGATGCCAAGGTGGGTCTGAGCGGCGTCTGGCATGCCCTGCGGGCCCATCCGCTGACCATGGCCATCGGGCTGGTCAGCGGCTTCTTTGAAAGCGGCATCACCAGCATTCTCCCGCTCTATGGCGTATCGCTGGGTCTGGCCGCCGCGGCCGCAGCGCTGCTGGTCTCCAGCAGCGGCCTGGGCAGCGCCCTGACCATGTTGCCCGCCGGCCTGCTGGCCGACCACATGGCCCACCACCCCCAGCAACGCTTTGGCGATGCCTTTGCCGCGCGCCGTCTGGTCATGAAAGGCTGCGCTGCCGCCACATTGCTGGCCACCTTGCTGATCCCGGTGGTCGCCGGCATCCCCTGGCTGGCAGCGCCGGTGGCTTTCGTCTGGGGTGGCGCCGGCGGCTGTCTTTACACCATGGTCATGATCGACATCGGCTCTCGCGAACAGGGCATCACGCTGGTCAACAGCACCGCCGTGCTGGTGTTGTCGTACACCCTGGGGGGTGTGCTGGCGCCGGCCGTGGGCGCCGCAGCACTTCAGTGGGCGCCGGTCCTGGGGTTTCCAGCGCTCCTGATGGGGGTGGCCGGCGTCGGCTGCTGGCTCCTCTGGCGGCACCAAGGCCGGGCCTGATTCAGGGCGCGGTTGACGAGGGCGCCGCAACGGCGACGGGCCGCGCCACCCCGCGCGGACGATCGAGCACAAAGTCGGCCAAGCCGCCGCCAACCCACATGCCGCCCAGGGTGATCCAGGCGGTCACCGCAAAAATGGCGCCGCCAGTCATGCCAGCGCCCACCGCACAGCCGCCCGCCAACATGGAGCCAAAGCCCATCAGGATGGCGCCGACGATGTAGCGCGGCATGGTGTAAGCCCCGTTGAACCCTTCCAGCTTGAGATCACCCCCCACCAGGGCGCCCACAAAAGACCCGAGAAAGACGCCGGGCATCAGCCCCAGGCCGAAGCTCCAAGGCTCACCGGGCTCGGCCAGGACGCGCATCAGCCAGTCGGCCGATGGACCACTGAAGGTCAGGCCCTGGATCTGCACCGGCTCGAAGGAGTTGTTCATCACTTGGTAGCTCAACGCCCAGGCCACGGCGACCATGATGCCCGTGCCCAGCCCGCCAGCCCATTTCCAGAACGACCAGCCGCTGTAGTAGGCAAAAAAGAGCGCCGTCACCAGCCACACAAAGGCCATCACCAGCCCATCCCAGGGACCCACCCCCAGTTGGGCCAGCAAACTGCGCGAGGGACCGCCATCGACCACCCACCAACCCGAGATCACCGCCCGCAAGGGCGACAAGGCGCCCGCGAGCGACGCCTGTGCCGTGACCGCAAACACCAGACCGGACAGCAGGGCGCGCAGGTTGCCATTGGCCGACAACACCAGCAGGCGGCTGGCGCAACCGCGGGTCATCACCATCCCCACACCAAAGATCAGGCCACCGATGAGCGCGCCCGAGAGGCTGCCCCGCGCAGCGATCTGGCGCGCCGTGCTCACATCCAGCCACCCAAAGATGATCAGCATCTGCACACCCACAATGGCCGCACCGAACGACAACAGCCACACGGTGAGCTTGTCACCAAATTTCCCGTGCCAGAACTCGATCACCGCCGCACGCAGGCAAAAGCGCGAGCGCTGGGCGAAGAAGCCAAATCCCAGGCCCGCCACCAAGCCACAGAACGCCAGCACGGTTGGCTCGCCCCAACGCTCAATCCAGGTGACCCAGTCCATGAACACTCCATACATTTAAATATGCGCAATGGTTCATGTTAAGCCTGCGCCTTCGCCCTGTATTTGATCCGGCGCAAGTTTCTGCCGAACGGCAAACCGAGCCGGTCGCCCGGCCAGTCTTCAGCGCCGCTGGAAAGGCGCCTGATACAGCCAGAGCGGCTTGCCTGCCACAGTCTGCAGCTTGGCGCTGGGCTTGTATCCGCTGGCCTCGAACTCCAGGCTCACCAGCCAGTTGCCCGAAGCCAGTTCCTTTTCGGCTTTGTCCATGGCCCTGGCCATGCTTTCCCGACGCGCTGAAACAGGTACACCATGTCATAGGCAGACCAATCACTCGACCAGATGTCGGCCCGGCGCACGCACGCAGTGCACACGCCACCGCCAGCGGCCAGCTCCACTCAAGGCCATGCAATTCAGCCGCCGGGTACACGCGCCGCAGGGCCAGCAACCCCGCCCCCAGCCCGCACCCGGCGTCCACCACCTTGGCGCCCGGGCGCAGCGGAACACGCGCCTGCAAGCCGTCCAATGCGGTCAAAGGCGTGGGGAAGAGCGGCGCGTCCTGCCAAGCGTTGAGCGGGTAGAGGAGCAGCAACAAGGCCAGGGGCAGAAGCCAGGCCCAGGCCGGCAGGCCCGCGGCTGCCCCGCTGGCCACCAGCGACAGCGGGAACCCGGCCACCATGAAGACACGGCGCCACGGGGTGGTTCCACGCCAGGCCAACCCAGCGGACACCAGCAGTGCGAGGGCAAACGCCAGGAAGCCAGACGCCCCCAACCAATCCAGCCCGAGGTAGGCCCCCCAGGCCAGGGACCAGGTCAACAACGCGGGCAACGGCCAGATCAGCGACATCGCCCGATTGTGTCCCGCGCCAACCTCACCCTGCGTGGTGGTCCGCCCAGGTCAGGCGGTGGCAGGGGCGTGCCCCAGCACCGCCTTGGTTTCCAGGAACTCGCCAAAGGCCACGTCACCCCACTCACGGCCATTGCCCGACTGTTTGAAGCCGCCAAAGGGCGCCATCATGTCCACCGCCGCGCTGTTGAGGTTCACCTGCCCTGCACGCAGCCGGTTGGCCACGCTGTGCAAGGTGGCGGTGTCGGTACCCGACACATAGGCCGCCAGACCATAGGGTGTGTCGTTGGCAATGGCCACCGCTTCGTCGAGCGTGTCGTAGCCGATGATCACGAGCACCGGGCCAAAGATCTCTTCCCGGGCGACCGTCATCTGGTTGGTCACATTGGCCAACACCGTGGGCTTGACAAAATAGCCCTTGTCCAGCCCCTCTGGACGCCCCAGGCCACCCGCCACCAGGGTCGCGCCTTCGTCGAGGCCTTTCTGGATCAGGCCCTGGATCTTGTTCCATTGCGCACCGGACACCACAGGCCCGATCACCGCACCGCTGTCGGGCGCACCCACGGTGGTCTTCTCGGCCGCGGCCTTGGCGGCGGCCAGCGCCTCGGGCATTTTGGCGTTGGGCACCAGCATGCGCGTGGGCGCGTTGCACGACTGACCCGAATTGTTCATCACCGAACGCACACCCCCGGTCACCGCCTTGGCGATGTCGGCATCGGGCAGGATGATGTTGGGCGACTTGCCGCCAAGTTCCTGGTGCACCCGCTTGACCGTGGGTGCAGCGGCCTGCGCCACCGCAATGCCCGCGCGGGTCGACCCGGTGAACGACACCAGATCGATACCCGGATGCGCCGCAATGGCCGACCCGACACCCGGCCCGTCGCCATTGATCATGTTGAACACGCCCGCCGGCACACCGGCGGCGTCCATGACCTCGGCCAGGATCTGGGCCGACAGCGGCGCCATCTCGGAGGGCTTGAGCACCATGGTGCAACCCGTCGCCAGGGCAGGCGCCACCTTGCACATCACCTGGTTGGTCGGCCAGTTCCAGGGCGTGATGAAACCGCACACGCCAATGGGCTCTTTGCGCAGCAGGGTCGTGCCACGCGGCTCTTCAAACGCGTAGTTCTTGAGCACGGCCAGTGCCGTCTTCACATGCGCCAGGCCGATGCCCGCCTGGGCGGACTTGGCCAGCCCGGCGGGCGCGCCCATCTCGACCGAAATGGCGCTCGCAATGTCGGCGAAGCGCTTCATGTATTCCTCGACCACGCGTTCAAGCAACGCCACACGCTCTTGCACGGTGGTCTGGGAGTAGGTAGCGAAGGCGGTTTGGGCCGCTTTGACGGCCGCATCCACATCGGCCGCGGAACCCAGTGCGATGCGCGCTGCCACGGCCTCGGTCGAGGGGTCGATCACATCGTGTGGGCGCAGGGTCTCTTGCGGCGCGACCCAGGCACCGTTGATATAAAACTTGAAAAGCTCTTGCATGCTGTCTCTTGGTTGATGAAGGTTGAATTCGACCCGCGCCCATGTGCCCCACATCGCGGAGAAGGGGCTCGGCGCAAATCACAAACTTCCATCGTACCAACAACCCTTGTGGTGGCGCGTCACCTGTGCATTTGCCACAGCCACCTGTCGTCTGCTCCCATCGGGACTCGCCCGATGCCCCAAGCCCGTCAGCAAGGCCCGCAGCAGCACAATCGCCGCAACAACAGCGCTCAGACCACCTGCCAACTCGACACCATGTTTCTGCTGGACACTTTTTCCCCCTCCCAGTTGTCCACCATCGCCGCGGCGTACCTGGTGGCCGCGCTGGTCAAGGGCACCACGGGCATGGGCTACTCGTCCACCTGCCTGCCGATACTGACCCTGGCCTTCGGTCTGAAGGACGCGCTGCCGCTGGCCCTGATACCGTCGGTGGCTTCCAACGTGGTGGTGATGACCAGCACCACCGGCTTCACCGCCAGTTTTCGACGTTTCTGGCCCATGCTGACCTGCGCGGCGGGGTCGGTGTTCGCGGGCCTGTGGGTGCTGACACGCATTCACAGTGAAACTGCCGCAGCCGTGCTCGGTGCGGTGTTGATGGTCTACGTGGGCTTTGCCCTGTCCAATGCCCGCTTCCGACTCGATGAAAAGCGAACCCGCAAACTGGAGCCAGCAATTGGTGCCCTGACAGGCTTTGTGAACGGCCTGACCGGTTCCCAGGTCATGCCGCTGATTCCCTATCTGCTCTCGCTGGACCTGGCGCGCGAACGCTTCCTGCAAGCCAGCAACCAGTCGTTCACCCTGTCAAGTGTGGCCATGTTCCTTGGCCTGGGACTCACGGGCCTGATGACGCTGGAGGTGGTGGCGGTATCTGCCTGTGGCTTGGTGCTGGTGGCCGTGGGCGTGCGCATCGGGCAACGGATCGGCCGCCGTCTGGCGCCGCAGGCCTTCCGAACCGCGGTACTGATCGTTCTGGCCCTGTTGGGGTTGGGGTTGATCCTGCGCGCCGTCGGCCTGGTCTGACGCCGTGACAGGACGCCCCGCCGGGCACCAGACATCAACCGGCGCGCGGGTCTTCCAACGAGGCGTCGCAGCCGATGCCTGCCGCAATCCAGCGTTTGGCCAAGCGCCTCAGCATGGGCGCGGCCCAACGCCAGCGACCCCCCAACACCCCTTCGGCGTCCACCATCGCACCACACCGGTATAGCGCCTCCTCCGCCGACCATCTCAGTGCATGGCAAGTGCCAACGCGCTTGCGTGAAATGAGTTGCCCCAGCGGACAAGGCTCGGCCAGACAGCAGATGCCACAACCGTTGCAAGCGCCGCCCGTCGCGGGTTTGGATGGCGCGGCGGGGTGGATGTGAATGACCTGTCGGTCGGGTGGCGTCATCGGAAAGCCCGCGAAAAACCCGGCCACCCGGTTGCGCCAGCCAGGCTCACGGACGACACACCAGCCCCTGGATCGCCGGTGACCGCTGGAAGTACCGGGCCCAACCGCAAGCATCTTCTCCCTGATCATCAGCCAGGCGAACATCGGCACCCGCACCCAACATGCTCGCGATGGTGGCTTGCGGCGCGTATTGAAGCGCGGTGTGAAAGGCGGTCTGGTTCCGATACCCACGCGCCCTTTGGTTGACGTCCCCACCGGCAGCCGCGAGCACCTGCAGGCTGTCCGTCGCCCCTTCAAAAGCGGCGATGTGCATCACCGTCCAACCATTGAGGTCCAGATCGCGCCACACAGCCCCGGCTTTCAGCAGATAGGCCACTGCAGCGGCCGAATCGCGCTTGAGCGCCAGGGTCAATGGCGTGATGATTTGTTGGTCTTGGCTGACCTCGCGGTGGTTCACCTGGGCCCCGGCCTCCACCAGCGCCTGCATCGCCAACAGCTCGTTGCCCGCCGCCGCGCAGGTCAGCGCGGTGTGGCTGGGGTTGCTCGGGTCTCTGGCATCGGGGCTGGCCCCTGCCGCCAGCAGGTGTGGCACGGCAACCTCGTTGAAATGCAACACCGCGTCCACCAGCGCAGCGTCGAGCGATGCCTGGTCAAAACCGGAATCCCGCTGCAGCAGCTCGTTCAACCGAGCCTCACAACCGGCCCGAACCACTGCCTGCAACGAGTCCACCAGCTCACACGCACTCGCCCGATTCCCCGAATGCCGCCCGGCGGCCTGCACCACCGCGTCCCGAAGCGCCAGATGGTTGCCGTCGGACGGGTAGACCCAGAACGGCCCCACCTTCCCGGTCTTGGGATCGTTTTTCTCGCCCTGCACCACCAGCTTGAGTCGCACATCGCCCGACGGCAATTCCGGCGGCAGCGTCAACACCCATTCACCGCCCGTGCGTTGGGCGAGGTGCACCTGCGCCAGGTCCACCGCCCAGGGAAGGTGTTCACTTTGCGCCAGGACGTTGAAGTGGCCACCCGCATCGTGGCTGAGGAGCAGCCCCACCTGCGTGATGCGGCAATCGGTACTCCCGTTGCAGGGGCCCACGGGCATGATGGACAGGCGCTCGATGCGCACACGCAAACGCCCCTGCTCCAGTTGGCCCGTGGCCTGCAGATGGGCGCGGTAGCGCCAGCCATCGGTGAGCCAGTTGGTGACCGTGATGGGAAACGGCTCGGAGTTCATCCAGGCCGGGCCAACCTCTTTTTCTGCCTCGGCAACACCGACCCTGGCTGGATCCGATACGGTCCGCCCCGGCCAATACTGGCTCACCAGCCGCCCGAGCTCGGGCACCTTGCGCAAGAAGGATTGCGAAAAGTCCAACGCCAACCAGGCGAAGAAGACCCAGCCAAGCAGGTGCACCACGCGGCGGATCTTGGGCGATTGGCCACCCTGCCGCGCATCGGTCTTCCTCGCATTCCACCGCTCACCAAGGCTGTCCTTTTCACCGCGGGAAGGTGTCGGCACGGAGCCCAAGGAAGGCGCATCGCTGTGAAACGCCAGTTCGCTGGCGGTTCCCGGGCGCGTCTCAATCGCAAATCGCCAACTCAGACCATTTCCTTTGAGCACCAGCTCGGCCCGGTGGTCCTTGTCCTGGGTGCTGGGCAAATCGGCCGGCAGCGTGACCTCGGCGCTCAGTTCCTGCACGAGAATTTCCCCGGCCACCACCGATGGCACGGCGGACACCGGAAGGCTCGTCTCCCAGACCCGGCCAAAACCACTCTGCGGGCCCTGGCTGGTCTCCAGGAGCACATCGAGCGTCCAGTTCTGCATGGGCTGCGGCTTGCGCAAATGGAAGCTGACCGCGGTCGGCACCCCGTGGGGCACAGGATCCTGCGCCAAACCCAGGCTCGCACCGCCACCGCGAATCCGGTGGCGCCAGGAAACGACCGCACCCACCGCCACCAACACGCCGGCCAACACAAACAGCCCCTTGAACCAGATGGGGGGCCCGCGCTCGGGCATCAGCAGGCCCCAGACGATCCCATTCCATGCCACCGCGAACAGTGTCAACACCGCGGCACCCGCACCGGCCCGCGTGTTGTTCTGAGAGGTCTTCAAGGCCACGCGATCCCCGCTTTCATCGCGCCAGAACAGGCCCCAGCACGCGTCCAGTGTGGGTGCCCAGGCGAACCACATCGGGCGGTGCCGCTGCCGCCACCACCTGGCCGCCACCCGAGCCGCCCTCCGGCCCCAGATCAATGATCCAGTCGGCCTCGGCCATCACATCCAGATCGTGCTCGATCACGACCACGCTGTGCCCCCCATCCACCAGGCGGTGCAGCACCCGAATGAGCTTCTCCACGTCGGCCATGTGCAAGCCCACCGTGGGTTCGTCCAGCACGTACAGGGTGTGGGGCGCCTTCTGCCCCCGGCGACCCACATCGTCGCGCACCTTGCTGAGCTCGGT
Organism: Burkholderiaceae bacterium; assembly: GCA_041396525.1. Taxonomy (GTDB): domain Bacteria; phylum Pseudomonadota; class Gammaproteobacteria; order Burkholderiales; family Burkholderiaceae_C; genus Hydrogenophaga. Next base: position 188,885 of record JAWKYI010000003.1, on the reverse strand, counting down.
CACCAGCTTGATCCGCTGGGCTTCCCCGCCAGACAGGGTGGGCGAAGGCTGCCCCAAGGTCAGATAGCCCAGCCCGACGTCCTTGAGCAACTGCAGCGGATGCGCGATCTGGGGCATCGAAGCGAAGAAGGCAACGGCTTCATCAACCTCCATTTGCAGCACGTCGCCGATGCTCTTGCCCTTCCAGGTCACCGCCAGCGTCTCGGGATTGAAACGGGCGCCATGACACACCTCGCACGGCACTTTCACATCCGGCAGGAAGCTCATCTCGATGGTGCGCATGCCCTGCCCCTCACAGGCCGGACAACGGCCCTCGCCCGTGTTGAAGCTGAACCGGCCAGCGGCATAGCCGCGCGCCTTTGCTTCCAGCGTGTCGGCAAACAGCTTGCGCACCGTGTCCCAGAAGCCGATGTAGGTGGCCGGACAGCTGCGCGGCGTTTTGCCAATGGGGGTCTGGTCCACTTCCAGCACCCGGTCGACCACCTCCGTGCCCAACACCCTGTCGCACCCGACCCACGCCGGGCGCTCGCCCTTGTCCCAGGCCTGGCGCCCGGCGGCCGTGCTGCGTCGGCCAACGGCCTCAGCCACATTGGTGAGCAACACGTCGCGCGCGAAGGTGGATTTGCCAGAGCCGGAGACCCCTGTGACCACCACCAGGCGCTGCAGTGGCACGGCCACATCGAGTTGCTTGAGGTTGTGGAGGTGAGCCCCTTTGACGCCAAGCCAATGGCTCTGGCGGCTCGGCCCTGCCTCGGCAAGCCCGGTTCCGTCTGTCGCACCCGCACCCCGTCTGGACGACGCCGGCGGGTGATCCGGCTGGGCGACGCCATCGGCCAATGGCGATGCCACCACCTCACGGCGCGGCTGCAGAGGGTGCTTCATCGCATGCAACAGGTAGCGGCCGGTGGCCGAATCGGCATTGGCCGACAGATCGGCCACGGTGCCTTGCGCCACCACCCGGCCGCCGCGCTTGCCCGCGCTGGGGCCAATGTCGATGATGTGGTCGGCGCGGCGAATGGTGTCCTCGTCATGCTCGACCACCACCAGCGTGTTGCCCATGTCGCCCAGCTTGTGCAGTGCGTTGAGCAAGATGGCGTTGTCGCGCGCGTGCAGGCCGATGGTCGGCTCATCGAGCACATAACAGACACCTTGCAGGTTGCTGCCCAGTTGCGCGGCCAGGCGGATGCGCTGAGCCTCGCCGCCGCTGAGGGTGGGCGCACCACGGTCCAGCGTGAGGTAATTCAGCCCCACCTCTTCAAGAAAAGCCAGGCGGCTTTCGATCTCGGGCAGCAGGTCGCGCGCAATGTCAGCCTCGCGCTGGCTGAGCGCAGCGGTCTCTCGGAGCCCCTGCACCCAAGCCCTCACTTCCGACACCGAGAGCCTGGCCACCGCCGTGATCGCCATGCCACCAAAGCGCACGGCCCGCGCCTGGGCGTTCAGCCGCGTGCCTTCACAGGTGGGGCAAACCGCGTCGTCCGCCACGTCGACCTCCGGCTCGGCAAAGCTCTGCTCGCGGCCTTTCTCCTTGTCGTCGCGCACCGAGTCGTCCATGGCCTTGCGCTGTTCGCGGGTCAAGGCCAGACCCGTGCCAACACAGTCGGGACACCAGCCGTGCTTGCTGTTGTAGGAGAACAGGCGGGGGTCGAGTTCGGGGTAGCTGGTGGCGCACACCGGGCAGGCGCGCGTGGTGGAAAACACCTCCACACGCCCGATCCCGGCGGTGGGCCGCCCCACGGCCATGGCCTCGGCCAGCCCTTGCATCTCGCTCAGCACATGCACCTGGCCCTTGCCGATCTCCAGCGCCTTGGTGAGTTGGCTGCGCAGCCAGGCCTCCTGATCGGGACTCACCAGGCCGTCCGCAACGGGCAGCTCGATGGTGTGCTCCTTGAACCGGTCGATGCGGGGAAGCCGGTGGTGGGCAGGAACTCCCCATCCACACGCAAATGGGTGTGGCCACGCGGGCGGGCCCAATCGGCCAGCTCGGTGTAAACGCCCTTGCGGTTGATCACCAGCGGCGCCAGAAGGCCAATGTGCTGCCCTTTGTATCGCTGCAGAATCGCCGCTGCGATGCTCTCGGGACTTTGCGGCATCACCGCCGCGCCGTCGTGCACACAATGTTGCGTGCCCAGCTTCACATACAGCAAACGCAAAAAATGCCAGACTTCGGTGGTGGTCCCCACGGTGGATTTGCGACCACCGCGCGATAAGCGCTGCTCGATGGCGACGGTGGGCGGGATACCATACACGGCGTCGACTTCGGGCCGCCCGGCTGGCTGGACGATGCTGCGGGCATAGGCATTCAAGCTCTCCAGGTAACGCCGCTGGCCTTCGTTGAACAGGATGTCGAATGCCAGCGTGGATTTGCCCGAGCCGCTCACCCCGGAGATCACGTTGAACCGGCCGCGCGGAATGTCCACGCTCAGGTTCTTCAGGTTGTGTTCCTTGGCATTGACGATGCGAATGGCATTGCTGTTCTCTGCCGCAGGCCGGGCAACCGCCTTGGCGGCGCGGGCAGGCATCCACTGATCGCTCGCCCTGGTCTCGCCGACCATATGCAGCTCCCCCATGGCCAGTGCGTATTCGCGCAGCGAGTGGGCGGTGTGGCTGGTGGCGTGTTTGCGCACCTCCTCCGGCGGCCCCTCGGCCACGATCAACCCGCCCGCGTCACCCCCTTCGGGTCCGAGATCGATCAGCCAGTCGGCCGAGCGGATCACGTCCAGGTTGTGCTCGATGACCACCAGCGAATGCCCCGCCTCCAGCAGTCGGCGCAGACTGCGCATGAGTTTGGCGATGTCGTCAAAGTGCAAGCCGGTCGTGGGTTCGTCAAACAGAAACAGCGTTCCCTTGCGGGCCAGGCTTTGTTTGCTTGCCGTGGCCGACTTGGCCGCCGAGGCGAGGAAGCCCGCCAGTTTGAGGCGCTGCGCCTCGCCGCCAGACAGCGTGGGCACCGGCTGACCGAGCTTCACATATTCCAGCCCCACGTCCACGATCGGCTGCAACGCGCGAATCGCCTCGCGGTCGTTGCGGAACAGATGGGCTGCTTCGCTCACGGTGAGGTCGAGCACATCGGCCACATTCATCCAGCGCCCGTCGCGCTCGATCTGCACCTCCAGCACCTCCGGGCGGTAGCGTTTGCCGTCGCAGTCCGGGCAACGCAGGTACACATCGCTCAGAAACTGCATCTCCACATGTTCAAAGCCCGAGCCACCGCAGGTCGGGCAACGGCCATCACCGCCGTTGAAACTGAACTTGCTGGCGGTGTAGCTGCGCTGGCGCGACAGCGGCGCGTCGGCAAATATTGCGCGAATCGCGTCCCACGCCCCCACATAGCTCACCGGGTTGGAGCGGGCCGTCTTGCCGATCGGCGACTGGTCCACGAACACCACCTCGCTGAGATAGTCCGCCCCAAGGAGGCGGTCGTGCGCGCCCGGCGAATCGGTGGACTTGCCAAAGTGGCGCAACAAGGCCGGCGCCAGGACATCCTGGACCAGGCTGGACTTGCCCGAGCCCGACACCCCGGTCACCACCACCAGCCGCTGCAACGGGATGTCCACCGTCACATTCTTCAGGTTGTGCTCACGCGCGCCCTCCAGAATCAGGCGAGGCGTGCTGTCGGTCACCATGCGCTTGAAGCCCATGCCCACCTGCTTGCGCGCGCCGAGGTAAGCACCGGTCAGCGTGTCCGCGTCGCGAATGGCCTCGGGCGTGCCGTCAAACACGATCTGCCCACCGCGTTCACCCGGGCCCGGCCCCATGTCAATCAGACGGTCGGCGGCCAGCATCACCGCCGGATCGTGCTCCACCACCACCAGCGTGTTGCCCGCGTCGCGCAGGCGCAGCATCGCGCTGTTGATGCGGGTCATGTCGCGGGGGTGCAGCCCGATGCTGGGCTCGTCGAGCACAAACAAGGTGTTGACCAGCGAAGTGCCCAGCGCCGTGGTGAGGTTGATGCGCTGCACTTCGCCGCCGCTGAGCGTGCGGCTCTGGCGGTCCAGCGTGAGGTAGCCAATGCCCACATCGCAGAGGTAGCGCAGGCGGGTATTGATCTCTTCAAACAGCAGCTTGAGCGCCTGGGCCTGGCCGCTCGGGTCGGTGCCGGTCGGTACCAGGGTGTCAGCCAGTGAGCCAAAAAACGTGCGCAGCCTGTCCAGCGGCAACAGCATCAGGTCGTGCAGGCACAAGCCGGGCAGCGCCTCCAGCTGCACGCGCGACCAATTCACCCCGGCCGGCAAGTAGCGCTTGTCCGCAGGCAACACCGCGTCGGCCTGTGCCTTTGTGCCGATGCGCCACAACAGGCTGTCTGTCTTCAAACGGGCGCCATGGCAGGTGGGGCATTCGGTGTAGCTGCGGTACTTGGACAGCAGCACCCGGATGTGCATCTTGTAGGCCTTGCTCTCCAGGTATTCGAAAAACCGCGCCACACCGAACCACTGCTGGTTCCATTTGCCATTCCAGTTGGGCGACCCCGCCTTCACCCAATGCTGCTGTTCTGGCGTGAGCTTGTTCCAGGGCGTGTCGCGCGGAATGCCGGCGGCCTCGGCGTGGCGCATCAGATCGTCCTGCGCCTCTTTCCAGGCGGGCGTCTGAAACACCTTGATGGCCCCACCACGCAGCGTGAGCTTGTCGTTGGGCACCACCAGCCCATAGTCCACCCCGATCACCCGCCCAAACCCGCGACAGGCCTCACAAGCCCCCACCGCCGAATTGAAGGAAAACATGGAAGGTGCGGGCTCGCTGTAGCGGATATCGCTCTCCGGGCAATGCAACCCGGTGGAGAAGCGCCAGATATCGGGCTGCGCCCCCTCCTCGCCCAGCACATACACCATCAGCTTGCCGCCACCGCGCTTGAGCCCCGCTTCGATGGCCTCCATCACCCGCGCCGGCTCGGCCGTTCCCACGCGGAAGCGGTCTGCCACCACGTCCAGCACCTTGACCGCCGCCTCCACCTCGCCTCCCTTTTTCGCCCGCGCCGAGGGCTTGGTCTTGGCGGTCGCGATGTCCGATGGCGCGCGCTGCACCACCCGCTCGGCCTGCACCCGCGTGTAGCCACTGGCCGACAACCACTGCTCCACCTCTTCAGGCGTGGTGCTGGCAGGCAACTCGACCGGAAAGGTCACCACCAGGCGCGGATCGCCCGAGGCCTCGGCGCGCCGCTTGAGTTCAGCAAAAATGGTTTCAGGCGAATCGTGTGAGACCGGTTGCGCCGTCTCGCGGTCAAAGAGGTTGGCCCCGCGCGCAAAGAGCAACTTCAAATGGTCGTTGAGCTCGGTCATCGTGCCCACGGTCGAACGCGAGGAACGAACGGGGTTGGTCTGGTCGATGGCAATGGCCGGCGGGACCCCGTCCACCCTGTCCACAGCGGGTTTGTCCATGCGGTCGAGGAACTGACGTGCGTAGGCACTGAAGGTCTCCACGTAGCGTCGCTGCCCTTCGGCAAACAGCGTATCGAAAACCAGACTGGATTTACCGGACCCACTGGGCCCGGTAAACACGGTCAATTCGCCAGTGCGGATGTCGATATCAAGATTCTTGAGGTTGTGCTGGCGCGCACCGCGAATACGGATCCATCCTTCAGACATGCAGAAGACTTTCAATGATGAGGGCAAAACATTCTAGGGAAGAGCTCACCACCTTGCCTTTCGAGGGTGTTCCGGGCGCGTGAAACCCCCAATAGGCGCTTCAAGTTTCGTCGCTACACTGACTCCGCAACTACAGGAGATTCCATTGCACAAAATCAAAATCTGGGGTTTGGGCGCGTCCCTCGCTTTGCTCATGAGCGTTGCGCACGCGGAGATTCTGATCGGACAAACGGCTGGTTTTTCCGGACCAGTGGCCGCCGGCGTCAAGGAAACCACCGAAGGGGCCAAGCTCTACTTTGATTCGATCAACGCCAAGGGAGGCGTCAATGGCGAAAAAATTGAACTCATTTCGCTGGATGACCAGTTCGACCCCAAGAAAGCCGCGGAAAACGGCCAGATTCTGGTTGAAGAGAAAAAAGTGCTCTCGCTGTTCCTGACCCGGGGCACGCCACATACCCAATCGCTCTTCCCCTTGCTGGAGAAAACCGGCGTGCCACTGGTGGGCCCTTCGACCGGCGCCATGGTGATGCACGAGCCGGTGCAAAAGTCGCTGTTCAACGTGCGGGCCACCTACCAGCAAGAAGCCAAGAACCTCGCCGAGTTCCTGACCGCGCTCGGGCCCGCCAGCGTGGGCATCGTGCATGCGGACGACTCCTTCGGCCGTGACGCGCTGCAAGGTGCGCTGGCCGGCTTCACCAAGGCCGGGTACGACCCCTCTGTCGTGATCCCGGCCGACCGGTCAAAACCCAACTTCGACGAAATCATTCCCGCCCTGCTCAAGGCCAAGGTGCAATCGGTGCTCTGGTTCGGCTCAGGCACCTCCGTATCCAACGGCGTGAAAGCGCTGCGCGAAGCCAAATCGGTGGCGCAGGTCGCCACCTTGTCCAACAACGCGTCCTCCGGCTTCATCAAGAGCCTGGGCGAGTTTGGGCGCGGTGTGATCGTCTCGCAGGTCTATCCTGGGGTGCGCACCGCAGACTACCCCATGGTGAACGAAGCGCGCAAACTGGCCAAGGCCAAGGGCATCGAGCTCAGCCCCGCCATGCTGGAGGGCTATGCAGCGGCCAAGGTGCTGGTGGAGGGTTTGCGTCGGGCGGGCGCCAGCCCCACGCGTGAACGGCTGGTCAAGGCGCTGGAGACCCTGCAGCCCTATGACCTGGGTGGCCTGAGTGTGGACTACTCCAGCAATGACCACACAGGCCTGAACTACTCGGACTACTCGATCATCGGACCTTCAGGCAAATTCCGGCGTTGACCCAATTGAACCGCGCGCCGAGCCCGGCGCGCACTTGCGGGGACGCGCCCCCAACGCGCGCACCTGCGTCCGTCAGAGAAAACCCACGTTGCGCGCGCTGCCGAAATTGGCCAGATTCGGCAGGATGTTGTCCAACTCACTTTCGCTGGCGCCCAGCCAGCGCAACAGCGTTGCCGCGTACTGGTCCACACTGAGGCGCGGTATCCAGCGCCCTTGGCGCTCCCAGGAGTCCACGCCCACGTCATCGTTGCCACCCAGCACCAGCTCCGGGTACGTCCCGTAGGTGGCACGGCCGTTGACGGCCCCGCCCATCACCAGATGGTGATTGCCCCAGGCATGGTCGGTACCGGTGCTGCTGTTGGGGGCGAAGGTGCGACCAAAGTCGCTTTGGGTAAACAGGGTCACCTGGTCATCAAGCCCGAGCGCGACCATGGCCGCCTGGAAGCAGGCCATGGCATCCCCCAGTTCTTTCAACAGGCGCGCATGGGTGCCACTCTGGCTGTCGGTGCTGATCTGTTCCCCATGGGTATCAAATCCACCCATCTGCGCAAAAAAGATGTGTCTTGAGCCCTGAACGGTGACGCGCCCCTCTATCAGCTTGGCCACCTGATACAACTGCCCACCCAGGCGCGTCGACAACGCCCCCTGCGCGTTGGTCAAAGGGGCAAATGCGGCATCAATCTGGGTCGACACCCCGTCGCGAGGCAATACCTTGATCAACCCACCCAAGCGATCGGCCACGGCCATCGCTTCGCGCTGGTGCGAGGCGTAGACCTCGCCCAAGATGCTGGTCTGTGTCTGACCATACAGTGCCGACAAGGCCGCCTTGCGCCTCACCACCGGGTCCCAATCGTCGCCCAAACCCGACAGGCCGAAGTCGGCGCCCGGTCCAGGCAGAACCAAAGGAGACACCAGCGACGACGAACCAAACCGCGCATTGCCTCCAACGGAAATCACCGGGGAGCCGGCATTGAGTGTGGCGACCGCGCGCCCACCCCAACCCGTTCGCGCCAACGCATCGCTGCCTGAGGTCTCCCACAGCACCTGCTGATCCGAATGGGAGAACAGACTGTCGGGCACCAAGGGCGACGATGGCGGCGCACTCCGGTACTGCGCTTTGGTCAGCGGGGCATACAACGGCCCCAGGTTGAAGACAGGTGCCAGCGCGCCCGACGACCAGACGGGTGCCAGCGCCGACATGGCCGGGTGCAGGCCGTAGTCGGTGCCAGCCAGCCCAACCAGACTGGCACGTGGCAATGCCAGAGCACCCCGCACATTGGCGTATTGGTTGTGACGCGAAGCGTCGGTGGGCACCACCGTGTTGGTGCCGTCGTTGCCGCCATATAGGAAAAGGCAGACCAACGCCTTGTAGCCCGACTGGGCACGGGCCATCCTGGGCGCCATGAGCGAGACGCTGCCAGCGCCCAGCGCACCCGCCAGCGCGCCACCACCCCACTGCAGCAACCGACGTCGATTCATCTGTTTGGCAGTCATGGACATCACCGCACGATCTGGTATTGAGGGGACGAGAAAATCAGGTAGGCGGCCTGTCGAACACGGTTCAGGCGGAAGGCCGAGCCATTGTTCTGCTGGGTATAACCTTCAACCGCATTGATCACCACCGACCGGGCCGCACCCGGCAGGACTTCGCCCAGCGCCAACAACGCCAGTCGGTCAACCAATCGGCCAGGGTCGTCGGCATCTGCCACGAAGGCGCTGAGATCGACCCTCGTTCCCAGGGCCCCCGGCACACTAGCGCTGGGCGCCGACCCATTCCAGAACACCAGGTAGTTGACGTAGTTGACCCTTTGCAACGCGGCGTTGGTGCTGTGCAGTGCAAAGGCAGGCCCCACCAGCGAGGTACCGGCCACCGGGTAGTCGGGCGGGTAGAAGTTGAACACCGACGGCGAACGGAACACATGCTGCCGCAGTTCCTCGCCCCACCACCAGCCCAGGGCCTCGCCATCGGTGCGCCCATTGAGCGCACGCAGCACCCCGGCAAAGAACTGCGCCGGTTCGCGCAACCGGCCCGCATTGACTGAGGGGCTGGAAGAGCGCGCCTCGGCATCCAGCAGGACCGCGGCCACCGTGGCAATCATGTCGCCCCGCACGCCCCGGCCAAAGCTCTGGTAGCGCCCGGCATTGAAAGCCCCGGCCACCCGCTGCACGTAGGCAGGCGAAGGGTTGCTTGTCACCAGATGCTGGATGAGCTGGCGCCCCACGAAAGGGGCCATGTTGGGGTGGGCCATCAGACTGTCCAGCACCACTTCCAGCGCCTGGGGTGCGCTGCTGCCGCTGCCCAGCGTCACGCCCGACAGCAGCGGTCGGGCGGCTGTGTCGTGGAAAGCGGCCACCGGCACCATGTCGCCGCCGTAGTATTTGCAGTTGGCGCCTCGGGGCCAGCAACCCCAGGGTGTCGCCCCGCCGGCGGGGTAAGTCCAACCGGTCAGCGCATAAGCGTAGTTGCGCACCGTCTCGTTGTCATAAGTGGGCGTGCAATTGCCCCCTTTGAGCGTGCCATCGGCGTTGAGCTCGCAGGTGCCCAAGGCAAACAGTTGCAGCAGTTCCCGGGCGAAATTCTCGTTCGGTGCCGACTTGTCGTTGTTCACGTTGTTGAGGTAGGACCCCATCACCGGCGACAACGTCACCTTGCGCAACACGTCCCGATAGTTCCCGAACGCCTGGTCATACAAGGCGTTGTAGTAGTGCGCAACCCGTAGGTGCCAGAAACTTCCAGGTTGGAAACCACCAGGATCTGTTGGGCCGCAAACCCCACCCTCTGACGCAACTGATCGGGAGACTCCACAGCGTGGCGGTAGAAATCCCACAGCAAAGGCGTGGAAGACGACCAGTCGCGCCAACAGTTGGGGCCAATGGGATCGCAAAAATCGCCCGTGCTGTTGGTGAACTGGTCGACAGCACCTGATCCACCCCGCGTGAACCGAGAAACAGCCAGCACTTCGTCGTTCGCCAGGGCGATCTTTCTCATGCCGAACGCGTTGGCCGGCGGCGGGGATAGCCGTGTCACTTCAGGCCGGACGCTGCCGCGATTGGAGCGGACGGTGGCCATTTGCCGAGCCACCCAGACCACAGCGCCCTGCTGACGGATCTGTGCCACCGTCGCTTCGTTGGCGCCAAAGGTGGTCTGGTTGGCCAATCGCACCGCGTCGGCCTGAGTGGTGGGCGAATTGGCCAGGGCGGCCTTGCCGGTCACTGGCGGTACCCCTTCGGCTTGGATGACCACCCACGCCCCGGGCGCCGCCACCTCATCCGAACCAGACTCGGAGCCCTGCTGTTCCACAAGGAGCTGCTGAGCCCCGGACGACGCCACCGCACCGACCATACCGCTTTGTGCGACCGCTGTCGCAGCGCTGCCACCATCAGAGCCTCCGCCGCAGGCGGCGAGTGCACCCACCAAGACCAGCAGCGAACCGGCACGCGCCGCCGGCACGCCCCGCAGGCGCGACCAGACGGCCAGTCCGACAACGAGACGAGTTGACAGCGTTTTCATGTTGAAACAATGTAACCGTCTGGCCATCACAAATCGTTAAAAGTCGTTACCAAAACCCCGCGATTTGTTGCATAAAGTCGACCCCATCCAGGGCCGCCGCGTTAACCTTTGACTGTCAGCACAGGCACCGGCGCGTGCACCAGCACCTTGTGGGCCACGCTCCCCAACAACAGCGCCTTGACACCCTGGCGGCCGTGAGAGCCCATCACGATCAGGTCGCAGCCCTCTGCCGTGGCGGTCTCAACAATGCCCTCGTGCACCACATTGCGCTCGATCGTGTCGCCCACGAACGGCGCCCCCTCAGCCTCACAGATCTTGCCCACGGCATCCAGCGCCTGGGTGGCGGCCCTGCGAGCCTCCGTCATATAGGACTGCAATGCCACTGCGGAGGCATCACCGATGCCAATGAAGGGAAACGGATCGATCACGTAGACCCCGACGACCTGCCCGCCTTGTGCCTTGGCGAGCCGGGCGGCCATGGTGGCCGCGGCCGTGGCCAAGGACGATCCATCGGTGGGGACGAGAATTTTCTTGAACATGGTGGTCTCCTTCAACAACAAGATGTTCGGCCAAGGTGCAGCCAAAAGCGACCACACAACAACCAGCCTCGGTCATCTTAGTGCGAGCCAGCACATCAGCGCTTGCGCGGCATCAAGATTTCACCCGTTGTCATCACCGTCCTAGGTACCTTTGGCCGCATGGGATATAAAGCGAAGAAACCCAAGGGGGAGAAACTTGCGATCTGGGCTTCGGCCAGCAAATTTTTCTAGACTATCGTTTCAATGTGCACGTTGCTGGGGCTGATGTTCTACACAATTGAATACACTCCCGGTTGGGAAAACACAGACGAGCGACCAGAGATTCGCCTTCTTGCCACCAACTGTGCTTGAGCCGTGCAACTGCAACGCCCTTTCAATCCCGTCGTCACCTTTCGAACCAGCCAAGGGAAACCGCCCGAGGCACGTTGACAGGTGTTCAACGCCGCTCCCTGGTGATGGAGGTTTACAACCCGGATTCCATTGTGCAGGTCAGCGAAGTGCTCGATGACCTCACGGTGAGGTCGGGTGAGCAGTGCATCTACTCTGGCAAAGCCGTCATCGTCAGTCTGCTCAACACAGGGTTGATGGCGGTCATCTCGGTCGCGTTGATCGACGAGTGGTCCGACCTGAACAATGCAGCCGGCGACCTGAGCCAGGTGCGAGATCAGGCAGAGCGATTTGTGGCGGACTGGGAAAGCCGTTTCCGAATCCGCGAGAGCTACCAGGTGGTGATCAGCGAGTTTCGCTCCTTTCTCTCCGACACGGCCAGGTGGATCGACCAGTCCGAAATTGCGACGATGCTGCCCCGCGAAGAGGACGGACGCATACGGGCCGACATTTTCAATGAGCTGGCTGAGCCCATCGCGCAAGGGGGCAGAGTACTTTGTGCGGCTCGAAGAAGAGGGCAAGCGTGTGCCCCCGAAGACGCAATCGCCCACCGAAGCTTTGCCCAGAATGCGCTACACCCTCTCATCTTGCGAGCGCCATTTGTCTTTCGGACCTTCACCAAACCCCTCGGGTACGCGGGTGACTACGAGATGGTCAACCAGATCCTGAGCGATCCACAGCAAGGCAGCAACACCTACTTTCAGATCATCAACGCCTTTTTTCTCAAGGCAGCCGTTGCCCAGGCGCACAGAAACCGCATCGACATCCTCGTCAGGCACCTCAGTGGAGCGGCGGCCACCGCCAAGGCCGAGGGGCGCAAGTTTCGGGTGCTCAACATTGCCTGTGGACCAGCGGTCGAGGTGCAGCGTTTCATCGCAGCCGACCCCAACGCCAGCTGCCTTGAGTTCACGCTGCTTGACTTCAGCGAGCCTACGCTCAACTACACCCGGGAGTGCATCGAAAAGGCCTCGAACCAGGGCGGGCACGCTGTCAGCGTCACGTATGTCCACGAATCCGTGCAAAAGCTCCTGAAGAGAGCCTCCAAACAAGATGATGGTCTTCAGCACGACTGCTTCGATCTTGTCTACTGCGCAGGCCTGTTCGACTATCTGACAGACAAGGTTTGCTCTCGCCTTCTGGATTTCTTCCTGACTCGGACCCGTCCCGGGGGCTCGGTCCTGGTGACCAATGTTCACTCCGACAACCCCCAAAAGAACGTGATGGAGCACTTGTTGGAGTGGCATCTCATCTACCGGGACGAGGCGTCAATGGAGGCGGTTCTTCCGAAGGACCGCGAAGAGACCCGCATCTACACAGACGAAACTGGCGTGAATATTTTTGCGGAGTTCCGCGCCCCCCATGCCACCTGAAAACACCGCACCGGTCGTGAATCCGTCTCCCCAGTCGCTCTACCACCTGGAACTGAGCGAGTTCCGCCTCGCGTTCAGCAAGGCAGGCGCCGTGGTTTCGATCATCCTGGTGCTGGGAGGCCTGGGTCTGGACAAGGTGCTGTATCCGGACGCTTTCAGTCAACTCGCGCCAGCACGGTTCATTGTGGCTGCGCTGACAGCGCTCATCCTCATCACCCTGAGGGCGCCGATCGGACTGCGCTGGGTCAGACCCCTGACGCTGATGTGGCTTGCGCTGCCACAAATGATGATCTCCTGGATGATCTGGATGACCGATGGAGAGAACTCCATCTATTTTGTGGGACTGCATCTGGCCTTGTATGCGACCGGCATCATCCTGCCCATCACCTTTTTCGAGAGCCTGGCCTTTGGCCTTTTCACCTACCTTCTCTACACGTTGGCGTGCATCCTTCATCCCAACGGACTGCAGGACATCGACAAGTTCTCAGGCGTTTCCCTTTTTATCCTTTTCTCGGCCACCATCAGTTCTTTCTGCACCTATTTCAACGAACGAAGTCGATTCAACATGTTTGCCCTGCAAAGGCAGGTCATTGAAAAGAACGCCGCTCTCGAGAAAATCAACCGCACGCTGGCCGAAGTCAAGGGCCAGCTGATTCAGCGCGAAAAGATGGCGGCCATTGGTACGCTGTCTGCCGGGTTGATGCATGAAGTGAACAATCCGGTGAACTACAGCCTGATGGCCATCAACATGGGGTTGTCGCTGCCCACCACCCGGTCCGATGACTTGTTGCTGGAGAGCCTGCAAGATGCCCGCGAAGGCCTGGAACGGGTGCGCAACATCGTGTCAGACCTCAAGACGTTTGCCTACCAGACCCCCAGCCAGGATGGTGAACGTCCGTTTTTGCTGGAAAGCGCCGTGCGTTCGGCCCTTCGCCTGGCCGGATTCGACCTCAAGGGAATACAGGTTTCGGTCGATGTCCCCCAGGACAGCCATGTGATCGGCGACGAGCCGGCCATCATTGGCGTACTGATCAACCTGTTCAGCAACGCGGCGCACGCCGTGCATGCGGCAAAGAGGGAGCAGCCCCGCATTGACGTGCGGGTGGAGCCCATGGAAAAACGACTGCATCTGTCCATTCGCGACAATGGCCTTGGCATTGCCGAAGAGGTGATTTCAAGGGTGTTCGAACCATTCTTCACCACCCGGGAAGTGGGCTCCGGGCTGGGGCTGGGTTTGAGCATGAGCTATTCCATCGTCCAGCGCCACGGCAGCACACTGGAAGTGCAAAGCGAACCGGGTGCGTGGACCGAGTTCACATTTGACCTGGCGAGGGCATAAATGGGCAGCGCAGCCACCCCCCCCGCCTTGCCGCCAACGGCCGGCCAGGTGCCGATGGCTGTCTTGCTGGTCGATGACGAGCCACAGGCCTGCAAATGGTTCTCTCGCCTCTTCGCCGACGAGTTCACGGTGCTGACCGCCGAAGGGGTCGATCAGGCGCTGGCATTGGTGGAGGCACGGTCCCAGGAGATCGCGGTGGTCATGACCGACTACCGCATGCCCGGGCGCAATGGGGTCGAGCTGCTCAAAGAAATCCGCAACGCCTACCCGCACATCTCCCGTCTGTTGATCTCGGCCTACGCCGACAAGGCGGTGGCCATGGACGCCATCAACCAGGGCCAGGTCGAGCAAATCCTCGAAAAACCGCTGAACGAGCCGCTGATCCGGCAGGCGCTGCGCACGGCACTGAGAAACAGCCAGCGACGGGTGGCCGATCGCCATCTGATCGACTCCCGCGAATTCACGCTGCGTGAAACACTGGGCTTTCTTGCCCACGAAGCGTCGGCCCCACTGGCCACGGTTCGCAGCTACCTCGCGGCCATGAAAGACCGCCACATGGACAGCCCGGGTGGGGGAACCCCTGAGCCGCCGCAACGACGCAAAAGCGGCGAAGTGCTGGCCATGATCGAGACCGCACAGCGCGGCGCCGATTTTGCGCAAGCGCTGATCACCAATTTCCTCAAGTCGGCCCATGCCACCGGGCAAGGCGATCACGCCGATTCGACGAAGGCCAGCGACCTGATTCTGTCGGTGCGGCAGCAATACCCATTTGACGCGGACGAGGCACGGTGGGTACGCTGTGAGGTCAGCGAAGATTTTGATCTCCCTGGTTCACGCGATCTGCTGTTTCTGGTGCTTTGCACGCTGGTCAAGAATGCCGTTCTTGCCCTGCGCTCATCACCACCGCCCGAGCCAATGCTGGAGATGGTGCTTGCGCGCAGCGCTGCCGCCCCAGGCAGGCCGACCCAACCACTGATCGGCGTGCGGGACAACGGTCCTGGCATCTCGCCAGAAATTCTGGACCGCCTGAGCCGCGAGGCAACCACCTCCTCCGACATCGACGGCACAGGCATGGGTCTCGTCTTTTGTCAGCGCGTGATGACGACGCTGGGCGGCACCATGGGGGTCCAATCCACGCTTGGAGAGGGCGCGGTGGTGTCGCTGTATTTCCCCAACGCCTGTGATGAACCCCACAAGGAACGGCTATGAACGCACCCAAGAAAATTCTGTATGTTGACGACGAAGCGATGTCGCTGAAATATTTCGATCGTCTGGTGAGTTCGATGGCACCGGTGCTGGTGGCCAGCTCGGTGGAAGAAGGCAGAGCGGTGCTGCGGCCATGCCGCTGACATCGCGGTGCTGGTGACCGACCAGCGCATGCCGGGTGAACTGGGCAACGAACTCCTGCGCTACGCCCGCGAGAACCACCCGCGCATCGTCAGGATGCTGACCACCGCCTACTCCGACATCGGCGATGCGGTAGAGGCGATCAACTCGGGGGAGATCTTTCGCTACATCAACAAGCCTTGGGAGCTGGACCACCTGCGCACCGACCTGAGGAACGCGCTTGACCTCTTTGCCCTGCGCCTGGAACGCGACGAGCTCCTGCACGAAAAGATCATCGTTCGACAAAGCCTGCTGCTCTCCAACCGCATGGCTTCGCTGCTGATGTTGAGCGCAGCCGTGCAAAACGAGTCGCACGAAGCGGCCCTGTTCCAGTTTGCCCAAAGTGCCCTGACCTGCAAAAGCGCCGAGCCCGGCGTGAACTGGCAGCACTGGGAGCATGCCGACTTGCTTCAGGCCGAAGCCCAGCGCGGGGTGGCCATTGCTGCGCACCTGCGCCACTGGCTGGAGACCTGGGGTCCGACCCAGGATGGCGCGCCAGCGCTGCAGGTCCTGGCCGAGGTGCTGAATGCCGACCCGCTGGGCGATGACAGCGTGCTGATCTCAGACCCCACCCCCCTGACCGCATTGCTCACCGCGCCAGCAGGCCAGCTGGTCACCGCCCACCAATGTGCCTGGCTGGCTTGGCTGATGTGGCAAAAAGGAATGGCTCACCTGGAGCTCGTGGACGGCACCTACCGGGTCTCACACATCAAGACTGGCAACCTGCCTGGCAACTGGCTGGCGAACTGCATGGAGCAGCTCGGCGAGGCACTGACCTAAGGTGCACGCTGGCCGCACCTGCGCCGGGCGGCCTGCCGAACCGCGCGCCCGGAGCCGGATACGCGCGATTGAGCGCAGGCGCCTGCCCCGCCCGATTCAGGCATCAGGTCTTGCGCTGCACACCCGTTGGCAGACTGGCTGCCGCTGCCCAGCCACCGGACTGAAACCAGGCATCGCCATCAAGGTAGGCGCGAAGCATCTCCAGCCCATCTTGGCCCCAGAAGCACAAACCATCCAGCACAAGCGTGGGCACGCCAAACACCCCGAGCTGAAGGGCCGCGTCGGTGTTGTGGCGCAGGCGTTGTTTGACCTCGTCACCATCGGGCGCCAACCACGTGCGTCGGCATTGCGCCATGTGGTCTTCCAGCCGCGCCTGCAAGGCTTTCAGCCGCCCCGGGTCGGTGGCGTCGTCCCCGCCTCGCCACACATGGTGGAACAGCTGCTCGGTGACATAGCGGTTGGTCTCACCCGGCGCCTCGGACCGGGCGCAGGCCAATCCCAGGCGCAACAGGGCCAGCGGGTTGAAGGGATGCGCCGCCGGCAGATCGAGCGCCACGCCGTGGTGGTGGGCGAGCCACTGCACCTGCCTATAGGTCCAGTCGCGCTTGCCGGGGATTTCCGCCGGACCAAGCTGCTTGTTTGCCTTGAGCAAGGCGGCAAACAGCACCGGGCGGTACACCACCTGCACCGAATGCCCCAGCAACACCGACGGCAGGCGCTCGAAGGCCAGATAGGCATAGGGCGAGATCGGGTCGTAGAAAAACTGAATCTCGTGCACGTGGGCTCGCGGCGCTTCGCTCATGGGGTGCTCCAGGCATCGGGGTGGCGTTGGCGGTCTTCGATCCTCTCCCAGACCACGCGCTTGTCGGCATCGCTCAGCGTCCCCCAGGCCGCGATTTCCTGCAGGGTTCGGTAGCACCCCTTGCAGCGGCTGCGCGCCACATCGAGCTCACAGATCGAGACACAGGGCGATGGCACGCCGCCGCCCCCGTGGTGGGCCTGTGCATCGTGCAGGTTGATCAGCGGCCGCTGCGTCATCAGCCCTCGCTCGGGGCAACGGTCACCGCGTGCACCGGGGCACCCGTCAGGCGCTGAAGCTCGGTTGGCGTCAAACGGAACACGCCATGGGGATGGCCCGCCGCGGCCCAGATCACATCGAAGCGGAACAGGGCCTCGTCGATGAGGGTGACGGGGGGCGTGGCATGGGCCACAGGTGAGACACCGCCAATCGAGAAGCCGGTTTTGCTCTTGACAAAGTCGGCGTCCGCCCGGCCCAGCTTGCCACCCTCGGTGCACACCAGAGCCTGAACCTTCTTTTCGTCCACACGCAGGTCGCCAGAGGTCACCACCAGCACGGCCGCATCGTCGCTCTTGCGCCGAAAGATGATGCTCTTGGCGATCTGTCCGAGCGACACACCCAGCGCGTCTGCGGCTTGTTGGGCGGTGCGGGCTGCGTCATTGAGCATCACGGGCTCGTGCGCATGGCCCAGGTTGCGCAGTGCATCGCCCACGCGCACCATGCCCGCCGGTAGGGCCTGCACCGATGTTGATTGTTCTGCTGTCATCGCGTGATGTTAGCCCGCCTGCAATGGACCCGTGAAGCGCCGAGTCAACCCGCCGCCCGCTTGACCATCATCAAGGCCGCCCCCATGGCCATCAGCACCCCGCCGAACACCCGGTTCTGCTGACGTCGCGCTTCGCCGTCGACAACCAACGTTGCGCGCGGGAGGCCAGAAAAGCGCCAACCGTGCATCACCTACCTCCACACCCACCGAGGTCACTTCATCAAGCAACAACTGCAACCACAAGGGACGATGGGGATCGATGAACTGCGGCAACACCGCCACCATGAACACGATGCCTTTGGGATTGGTGGCATTGGTGAGAAAGCCGGTCAAGAACCGCTCACGCACGCGAGGCACAGCGCGCGTGAATGTCGATGCCTGCACAGACGGCAAATCAAGCGCGGCATCCCCTGGCGTGACCGGCGCGGTCCATTGCCGCCAGCCCAACCAAATCAGGTAGGCGGCCCCGAGGGCCTTGACCACCGTGAACGCCACGCTGGAGGCCAGCAGCAAGGCGCCCACGCCTGCCCCTGCCACCAGCAACACCAGCGCCAGCCCGAGCCCCATGCCGGCAATGGTCACGCTGGCGGGGCGCACCCCATAGGCCAACCCTTGCCCCAGTGACAGCACCGCGGCCGAGCCGGGCGACAACGAAATCAGCCACGAGGCCGCAAAAATGCCCACCAGACATGCGCGTCCATGTGTCAACCCTTCCTTTAGCCATCAATGCCCGCGCCACCCGCGAGCCGGTGGGACGGTCGAGGTGTTGGCTGATGAAATCGCCCGCATCGACCAGCGCGTCAAGGTCGATGCCGGTTTCGATGCCCATGCCATGCAGCAGGTACACCACGTCTTCGGTGGCCACATTGCCCGTGGCCCCTTTGGCATAAGGACAACCGCCCAGACCCGCGACCGACGACTGGAAGTTACAGATTCCCAGTTCCAGCGCAGCCAGCGTGTTGGAGAGCGCCTGCCCATAGGTGTCGTGAAAGTGGCCCGACACCTCGTCAATGCCGAAGTGGGTCAGGGTGGCCTCGATTGCCGCCTGCACACGCCGCGGTGTCCCCACCCCGATGGTGTCGGCCACATCGACGCGCTGCACCCCGATGCCCTTCATCAGGCCGGCCAGATAGGCCACGCGCTCGGGTGCGACATCGCCCTCGTAGGGGCAACCCACGGTGCAACTCATGGCCCCCCGCACCGCAATGCCCGCCGCCTTCGCTGCCTGGACCACGGGCGCGAAGCGCTCGATGCTCTCGGCGATGGAGCAATTGATGTTCTTCTGGCTGAACGCTTCACTGGCCGCACCAAACACCACGATCTCATCGGGTTTGTCTGCCAGCGCGGACTCGAAGCCCTTCATGTTGGGTGTGAGCACCGAATAGCGCACACCGACCTGGCGGCGCAGACCCGACATGACCTCGTGGTTGTCGGCCATCTACGGCACCGCCGGGAAGCGACACGTAACTGGTGACCTCGATTTCCTGAGGCCAGCGGCTTGCAAACGGTCTGCACCAGCTCGATCTTCACCGATGACGGCACGGGCTGTTTCTCGTTTTGCAGGCCGTCGCGCGGGCCGACGTCGATCAGTTGGACTCGGGAAGGAATGGCACTCATGATGATCTCTGTTTGGGTGCGGGAATTTTTCACCAAACACCGCCAGCAACAGCAGGCAGCGTGCATGGCCCCTTTGGAGACGCGTGCGATTGCACACAGCGAGCAGCGACGGGAGGTGTCATGTCAGTACCCACGCACCGGGTCCACCACACCGGCCACCGTTTCGCCTCGTTCCAGGGCGGCAATTTTGCCAGCAATCTGGGCAATGCTCTCGCTGCGCAAGGTGCGCGCCGAGGTGTGGGGGGTGACATGGATCTTGGGGTGGCGCCAGAACGCGTGGCTGGCAGGCAGGGGCTCAACGCGGAACACATCCAGCGTGGCGCCAGCCAGATGGCCGCTGTCGATCAGCTCGATCAGGTCGTTGTCCACGAGGGTGGGCACCGCGCGCCACGTTGATGACATAGCCCTCCGGCTTGAGCAGGCCCAAGGTGTCGCGGTTGAGCAAATCGCGTGTCTCGTCGGTGAGGGCAGCAGGTTGACCAGCACGGCACTGCGACAAAAAGCGTGCAGGCCATCGGCCCCGTGATGGAGGTTGTCACGCCGTCGATGGACACACTACTGCGGCTCCAACCGTGCTGGGAACTCGAACACGCGCAAGGCCCTGGCCACCCGATCACCGGCACCCCCAGCCCAAGAACGCCGATCCGGAAAATCCAGCCGGTTGCGCAGGCGGCGAAACGACCACTTGCCCGCCCGCACATCAGCCTCGTAGCCATCGAACTCGCGGAAATGGCGAATCACCGCATGGCACACGTATTCGGCCATCTGCACCGACATGCCCGCATCGTCCAGCCTCACCACCTTCGCGCCCGCAGGCAGGCGCAGCTGCAGCAACGCGTCCACGCCCGCGCCGATATTGAAAAGGGCCTTCAGCCCCTGCTGCTCATCCAGAAACTGCTGGGGCGGTGCCCAGACCACGGCGTAGTCGGCCGGGGGCGCGCCAGGCGCCAGACGGCCACGGAATCGTCGGGAAAGGTTGCGCGCAGGCCTTCGAGCCAGGGGTCGGCTTTGGTATCGGTACAGCAAAAAGAAATGTTCATGCGCGAAGCTTAGTGGCTATTGGAACGGCGCCTTGTCACGGGGTTTGCAATTTCAACAGCTCCGCGCCTTCGGCCACCTGATCTCCTGGGGCAAACAGCAGTTCGGCCACCGTGCCGTCGGCTTCGGTGCGGCAATGGTGTGTTCCATCTTCATGGCCTCCATCACCGCCAGCGGCTGCCCCTTCTTCACCGCTTCCCCGGCCTTCACGGCGAACGACACCACCTTGCCCGGCATCGGCGCGGTGAGGCGCCCACCTTCGGCCGCAGCTTCACCCGCGTGGGCCAGTGCGTCGATTTCGGTGATGACGGTGGCCCCAAGATCACAAAAGACGTGCACCAACTCATCGCGCTGCCAGGTCTGCACGGTCTGGCGCTGGCCGGCGAAGCTCAGGTCCATCAGGCAGCCGCTGTCGCTCGGCCGGGCGGCAAACGCCAGACGGATGGCTCAGGCCCCACGGCCAGTTGCAAAAGCCCCATCGTGGAATGGGTCAGCGTGGCTTGCAAAAGCTTCGCCGCGGTATTCGAAGTCAAACCGGCGCTGCCGTCAGGCCAAAGGAGCCGCCAGCCATCGGTTCGGGAAAACGGATCGGTGCCGGCCTGCGCACGCTCGGTCAGCAGGGTTTGCGCGACGGCCGCCGCCACCGCCAAGGGGCGACCCACCTTGTCCTGATCCGACAGCGCTGGCGCTTCACGAACAATCGGCGCGGTATCGAGCTGCGCACCGGCGAAGGCGGCGCTGCCCACCACATGGCGCAAGAACTGCACGTTGGTCGAAAGGCCGACGATGCGCGTCTGGGCCAGTGCCGCGTCCAGGCGCGCCAGGGCTTGCTCGCGGGTGTCGCCGTGCGATGAGAAGCGGCCACACTGGAATCATGGGCTGGACTGATGGCATCGCCCTCGCGCGCACCATCGTCCTGCACATCCCGCCGGAGCCGTATATCGCGCGCTCAAACGCGGCACAGGCGGGCTTTCGGTACACATCCAGCCGCCCGGTGGCGGGCAGAAACTGGTTGTCGGGCGTTTCGGCGCAAATGCGCGCTTCGATCGCATGGCCCCGGATGCGCAGCGCATCCTGCTTCAATGGCGGCGGTTCACCGGCAGCCACGCGCAGTTGCCACTCGACCAGGTCCAGCCCGGTGATGGCCTCGGTGACCGGGTGTTCGACCTGCAGCCGCGTGTTCATTTCCATGAAGTAGAACTTCATGTCTTGCGGGTTGTCGTAGCCGCCGGGCTGCTCCACGATGAACTCCACCGTGCCCGCGCCGACGTAATTCACCGACTTGGCTGCCGCCACCGCCGCAGCGCCCATCTGGGCCCGCAGCTCCTCGGTCATACCCGGCGCAGGCGCCTCTTCGAGCACTTTCTGGTGGCGCCGCTGCACAGAGCAGTCGCGCTCGAACAGGTATACGCAGTTGCCTTGCGCATCGCCGAAGACCTGAATCTCGATATGGCGGGGACGCTGCACGTATTTTTCGATCAACACCGCGTCGCTGCCGAAGCTGTTGCGCGCCTCGCGCTGACAGCTCGCCAATGCGGCGGCGAAATCCTCGGCCTTGTCCACCGCGCGCATGCCCTTGCCGCCACCGCCCGCACTGGCCTTGATCAGCACCGGGTAGCCAATCCGGTCCGCCTCGCGCTGCAACAGCGCCGGGTCCTGGTCTTCGCCGTGGTAGCCGGGCACCAGCGGCACCCCAGCCTGCTCCATCAGACGTTTGGACTCCGCCTTGAGCCCCATGGCCTGAATCGCCGACGAAGGGGGCCCAATGAAAACCAGCCCGGCTTTCGCGCAAGCATCGGCAAAAGCCTCGTTCTCGCTCAGGAAACCGTAGCCCGGGTGAATGGCCTGAGCACCGGTGTCCTTCGCGGCCTGAAGAATCCGCTCCCATTGCAAGTAGCTTTCCTTGGGCGCGCTGCCCCCCACGTACACGGCTTCATCACACGCAGCAACGTGCTTGGCATCGGCATCGGCGTCGGAGTACACCGCCACGGTGCGCACGCCCATGCGGCGGGCGGTGGCTGCCACGCGGCAGGCGATCTCGCCACGGTTGGCGATCAGGATTTTCTGGAACATGTCTGGCCTTTCATTGGGCAGAAAATTTCGACGGACCCCGCCTGACGATCAGGCCGGAAACACACACAAGCGCAGGCATCCATTCAGGCGCCCTCGGGTGCACGACCACCCAACAAGGCGCCCAGGCGCCGGATGGCCGCGCGCAAAAACTGAACAACATCCAGGTGACGATCCACATCCAGCACGACCGCAATCACCAGCAAGCTGCCAAACGCCACCGGATGGTTGGTGGCCAGCCAGACGATGCCCACCACCAGGCCGTCTTCCAGCAGGCTCATGCCTATGTTGGAGAAAGGCTCGGGCGAGGTGTTGATGGCCGCGCGCGTGGTGGTCTTGGCCGCTTGCGAGGTGGCGGCCAGGCTGCCGCCCAGCAGCGCGCCCACCAGTGCCATGGTGGTGCCGTCGGCTCCCAGGGCACCGGCCGCCAGCGCCGCACCCGCCGGGATGCGCACCACGCTGTTGAGCAAATCCCAGATCGAATCCAGACCAGGAATCTTGTCCGCAAAAAACTCCATGAACAACATGAGCCCGCTGGCCATCAACATGGCGGGGTGTTGCAGCACCTGCAAACCCTCCGGCAGTGGCAACCAGTCCAGCGCCCCGGCCCGCCACCAGAAACACCACCGCGTACAGGCGAAAACCGCTGGCCAGTGCGGCGGCCAGCGCCAGCAGGCTGGGCATGTCCAGCGTTGAGACGGCCTGGGCCACGCCCGCGCCCACCTGGCCACCCATGTCGTTCACCACACCTGTTCCCAGGTGGATCCATGCCGTGCAACCACGCCACACCAGCGCATCCCATAAACCTGTTTCACTCGCCGCCATCGTTCGCCACCCATCAGGTCAGCCAGGCCGCAGACCGCTTGTTGAGGAAGCTCTGCACCCCTTCGCGGCCTTCCTCGCTGGCGCGGATGTCGGCGATGCGACGCGCGGTCTCGGCACGCAAGGCTTCGGTGATGGCCTGACCGCCCACGTCTTGCACCAGCCGCTGAGGCGCGCGTGGCCTGTGGCCCGTTGGCCACCAGCAGGTTCACCAGTTCGTTCACTTTCTCATCCAGCGTTTCGGGCGTGGCCAGCTCGTGCACCATGCCCAGCGCGTGGGCGCGCACGGCGCTGAAGCGCTCGGCCGTGACCATGCTGGCGGCCGCGAGCCTGCTGACCGAGCGCCCGGACCACCTGCAGGAGCTGATGGTGGCGGGCAACAGCCCCAGGCGCGCTTCGGACAGACAGAGGTCGCGCCTCCACGCCACCAGCACGTCGCACACCGCCGCCAGCCCCATGCCGCCCGCATAGCAATCGCCCTGAAGGCGGCCCACGATGGGCACCGGGCACTGATCCAGCGTCCACAGCATGTCGGCCAGGCGCTGCGCATCGGCGCGGTTCTCCTCCCAGCTGTAACCGGCCATGGCCTTCATCCAGTTGAGGTCGGCGCCGGCGCAGAAGGCCTTGCCGTGCGCGCCCAGCACGACGACGCGCAGCGAATCGTCGGCGGACAGGTCGGCAAACGTGGTGGTGAGCGCCGCGATCACCTCGTCGTTGAAGGCGTTGCGCACCTCAGGTCGGTTCAGCCACACATGTGCCACATGGGGCGCGGGGCGGGACACATCAAGCACATTGTTCATTTCAAAACCTCATTCGTCATCAACCACCTCTGCGTGCGCATGTCCAGTGACACCGCGGAACCGGCTCCGCCGGGCCGCTGGTGTCGCCCCCTTGAGGGGGTCGCGCGCAGCGCGTGAGGGCTGTTCCACTCCATTCAATACCGCTTCGCCACTTCCTCCAGCATCACCTCGGTCGCGCCGCCGCCAATGGCCAGCACGCGCGCGTCGCGCCACAGCCGCTCGATCGGCGTCTCGCGCATGAAACCCATGCCGCCGTGGAACTGCTGGCAGGTCTGCACCACCTCGTTGACCAGCTCACCGGTCAGCGCCTTGAGCATGGAGACCTCCTGCACGATGTCGTGACCCTGGGTCGCGCTCCAGGCGCAGTGGTACATGAACTGGCGCGCGGCGCGGGTCTTGGCGTCCAGCGAACTGAGCGTTGCCGGATGGTCTGCTTGTCCCACAGCGTGGCGCCGAAGGCCTGGCGCTGGCGCACATGGTCCAGCGTGAGCCGGATCGCCTGGGTGCAGTGGCCGACAGCCATGGCGGCCAGGGCGATGCGCTCGGTCTGAAAAATTCTTCATCACCGAATAAAAGCCCTTGCCCTCCTCGCCCAACACGTTCTCTGCCGGGATGCGCACGTTGTCGAGCACCAGCTCGGCCGTGTCGCTGGAGAGCCAGCCGGTCTTCTTGAGCGAACGGCCCACGCTGAAACCAGGCGTGCCTTTTTCGACGATGAACATGGTCATGTCGTGGCGCGCGCTGCCGGTCTTGGCGGCGATGAAATACAGATCGGCGTGCACGCCGTTGGTGATGAACATCTTGGTGCCGTTGAGCACCCAGGCGTCGCCTTCGCCATCATTCACGCGTTTGGCGGTGGTGCGGATGCCCGCCACGTCGGAGCCCGCGCCCGGCTCGGTGATGCCGACCGCCGTGATCATCTCGCCCGAAGTCACCTTGCGCAGGTACTTCGCCTTCTGCGCCGCGTTGCCCGCGTGGTGCAGATGCGGCCCGGCCATGTCGGTGTGCACCAGCACGGTGATGATGAAGCCGGCAAAGGTCGATTGCGACAAGGCCTCGGCGAACACCAGGTTGGTCAGCGCGTCGGCGTCACCACCGCCGTGTTCGCTCTCGAAAGCAATGCCCAGCAAACCCGCCTGCCCCATGCGGCGCAGCACGTCTCGCGGCACCATGCCGCTCTCTTCCCAAGCGGCCGCATGGGGCTCGACCTCGCGGGCCAGAAAGCGCGCCACCTGCTCGCGCAGCAGGTCGTGGTCGGGGTTGTCATAAACGGTGCGGCTCATGGGTTGTCTCCGTTCTTGGGGGTTGCTGCCATCAACGGCCCGCTCGCGCGGCTTGCTGCGCCTGCAGCAAACCCACCCAGTCCAGATCCGGGCCGGGCTGACCGAGGGCGGTCAGTGCGGCGGTGATCTGGCCCCGGTGGTGGGTGCCGTGGTTGAACACATGACCCAGCGTGGCGGCGAACGGCAGGCTGGCCGGCGTGCCGCGCATGGTGGTGTAGCTGAGCTGGCCATCGAACCGCTCGCTTGGCCAGCCCTGGATCAACGGCTCCCACCGTGCCGCCCCGTCCAGCAATGCCTTCGCCAATCGCTGCCGGTCGGGCTCCGCCTCCCGGTCCAGCGATTCCTTGGGCGGCACACACCTTCGGCAAACCGCCGAAACCAGATCAGGTGTTCGCCGACCAGCAGGTGGTTCAGCGTGCCGTGGATGCTCTTGAAAAACAGACCCATGTCGCGGCGGTAATCATCGTCCGACAAGGGCGATCGCGTCAGCAGCCGCTGCGTGGCCCACAGGTTGTAGCGCGCCAGCGAGATGAGTAGGCGTGGGGTTCAAGGGCTACTCGCAACAAATGACATCAGAAACCGCATCCCGCAGGTCGAGGCAGCCGCAGAACCGGCTTCGCCGGGCCGCGACTGCGCCCGCGCGGGGGGGGGGGGGGTGACGCGAGCGCTTGCGGGAGGATTCATGCTCATCCGGAACACGCCGAATTTCGGCTCGCCAATGGGCTGGTTGAGCGTGGCCGACAGCGCCAGCCCCAGCACACGGCGCGTGTCGGCCGGGTCGATCACGCCGTCGTCCCACAGCCGCGCGCTGGCGTAATAGGGGTGCGACTGGTGGGCGAACTGGTCGAGCAACGGCTGCTTGAAGGTGACCTCCTCCTCGGCGCTCTTGGCTTCGATGCCATCGCGGCGCACCGTGGCCAGCACGCTGGCGGCCTGTTCGCCGCCCATGACCGAAATGCGCGCGTTGGGCCACATCCAGAGGAAGCGCGGCGAATAAGGCACGGCCACACATGCCGTAGTTGCCCGCGCCGTAGCTGCCGCCGATGATCACGGTGAATTTCGGCACCTGCGCCGTCGCCACCGCCGTCACCATCTTGGCGCCATGGCGCGCAATGCCTTCGCTTTCGTATTTCTTGCCGACCATGAAACCGGTGATGTTCTGCAGAAAGACCAGCGGCACCTTGCGCTGGCAGCACAGCTCGATGAAATGCGCGCCTTTCTGGGCGCTCGGAGAACAACTTTACCATTGTTGGCCACGATGCCCACTCGGCATGCCTTCGATGTGGAGCGAAACCGCAGACCAGGGTGGCACCGTAGCGCTGCTTGAACTCATGGAACTCGCTGCCATCGACGATGCGCGCGATGATCTCGCGCACGTCGTAGGGCGCGCGTGTCAGTCGGGATCCGCCATAGAGCTCTTCGGTTGCGTACTTCGGCGGCACCGGCTCGCGCAGCCTCTGCGTACTTCCTTGCGGCGGTTCAGCGTGGCCACGGCCTGGCGCGCCAGCGCAATCGCATGGGCGTCGTTCTGCGCCAGGTGATCGGCCACACCCGAGGAGCGCGTGTGCACATCACCCGCCGCCCGGGTCCTCGGCGCTCACGATTTCGCCGATCGCCGCCTTCACCAGCGGCGGGCCACCCAGAAAATGGTGCCCTGGTTCTTGACGATGATGGTCTCGTCGCTCATCCGCCGGCACATCAGGCACCGCCCGCGGTGCACGAGCCCATCACCACCGCGATCTGCGCAATGCCGTTGGCGCTCATGTTGGCCTGGTTGTAGAAGATACGGCCAAAGTGCTCGCGGTCGGGAAACACGTCGTCCTGGTTCGGCAGGTTGGCGCCGCCCGAGTCCACCAGGTAGATGCAGGTCAGGTTGTTCTGCATCGCCACCTCCTGCGCCCGCAGGTGTTTCTTCACCGTCATCGGGTAGTAGGTGCCGCCCTTGACGGTGGCGTCGTTGCAGACGATCAGGCAGTCCACGCCGCTGACACGGCCGATCCCGGTGATCACGCCGGCGCAGGGCGCGCTGTCGCTGCCATCGCGGTCGGGGTACATGTTGAGCGCGGCCAGCGGGCTGAGTTCCAGAAAGGGCGTGCCCGGATCGAGCAACATCTGCACCCGGTCTCGCGGCAGCAGCTTGCCACGCGCGGTGTGCTTGGCGCGGGCGGCTTCGCCGCCGCCGAAGGTGGCCTTCTCGATCTGCGCCTTCAGGTCGTCCACCACCGCCTTCATGGCGGCGGCATTGGCCTGGAATTCGGCGGAACGGGCGTTGAGTTTGGTGTCGAGGATCGTCATGTCAATTACTCAAATCAGAGAGGTTCGGGCGCACTGGCCGGCACTCGCCGTGGAGCCGGCTTCGCCGGGCCACAGGCGGGGTCCCCCACCGGGGGAAGACACGAAGCGGCGCAGGGGGGATGCTCGTGTCATGCGGTCTTGTCTTCGGCCAGGCCGAGTTGGTCCTTCATGGCGTCACGGATCTTGAACTTCTGGATCTTGCCCGTCACCGTCATCGGAAACGCGTCCACGAAACGGATGTAACGCGGCACCTTGTAGTGGGCAATCTGGCCCTTGCAGAAGGCGCGCACCGCGTCTTCGTCCAGCGCCTGCCCGGGCTTGGCGATGATCCAGGCACACAGCTCCTCACCGTATTTCTGATCCGGCAGGCCGACGACCTGCACGTCCTGCACCTGCGGCATGCGGTAGAGGAACTCTTCGATCTCGCGCGGGTAGATGTTCTCGCCGCCGCGGATCACCATGTCCTTGATGCGACCGACGATGTTGACATAGCCCTCGGCGTCCATGGTGGCGAGGTCGCCGGTGTGCATCCAGCCTTCGGCGTCGATCGCCTCCTTCGTCCTGGCTTCGTCGCCCCAGTAGCCGTGCATCACCGAATAGCCGCGCGTGCAGAGTTCGCCCGACACGCCCGGCGCCACGGTCTCGCCGCTGTCGGCGTCGATGATCTTGACCTCCAGATGCGGCTGCACCGTGCCCACGGTCGCCACGCGCTTGTCCAGCGGCGTGTCGGTGCTGCTCTGGCAGCTCACCGGGCTGGTCTCGGTCATGCCGTAGGCGATGGTGATCTCGGACAGGTGCATGTCGCTGACCACGCGCTTCATCACCTCGATCGGGCACGGTGAGCCGGCCATGATGCCGGTGCGCAGCGTGGAGAGGTCGAATTCCTTGAAGCGCGGATGGTCCAGTTCGGCGATGAACATGGTGGGCACGCCGTGCAAACCAGTGCACCGTTCATCCTGCACCGCCTGCAGCACGGTCAGCGGATCGAAGCCGTCGTTCGGGTAGACGATGGTCGAGCCATGGGTGAAACAGGCCAGGTTGCCCAGCACCATGCCAAAGCAGTGGTACAGCGGCACCGGGATGCACAGCCGGTCATCCGGCGTGAGCTTCATGCACTCGCCGATGAAAAAGCCGTTGTTGAGGATGTTGCGGTGCGTCAGCGTCGCGCCCTTGGGAAAACCGGTGGTGCCGCTGGTGAACTGGATGTTGATCGGATCGGTGGCCTGGAGCGTGGCAGCCACCGCGTCCAACCGCGGATCGGCCGCGTCGCCGCGCGCCAGCAAATCGGAAAAGCGCATCAATCCCGGCTCTTCAATGCCCTCCCCGGGTTGGTCGATCCAGACCACCGTTTGGAGTTGAGGCAGTTGCTGCGCCTCCAGTGCCCCGGCGGTGCCGTGCGCCCACTCCGGCGCCAGCTCGCGCAACATGCCCAAATAGTCGCTGGTCTTGAAGCGCGCCATGGTGACCAACAGCTTGCAGCCCACCTTGTTGAGCGCGTACTCGACTTCTGCCGTGCGGTAGGCCGGGTTGATGTTCACCAGCACCAGGCCGACCTCGGCCGTGGCCAGTTGCATCAACACCCACTCGGCGTTGTTGTGCGACCAGATGCCCACCCGGTCACCCGGCGAGAGCCCCTGCCGCAACAAGGCGCTGGCCAGGCGGCGCGCCTCGGTTTTCAGACCGAGGTAGGTGTATCGGCGCCCCTGGTGCAAGCTCACCAGCGCCTCGTGATCGGGTTGGCGCGCCACCATGGTGTCAAAAAAGGCACCGATGGTCTGCTCGATCAAAGGCACCTCGGTGGCACCCTGCGCGTGGCTGCGCTGCAAGTGGGCCGCAGTGGTGGGGGCTTGGCTCATCGGTTTGTCTCCTCTGAAAGCTTGCACCCAAGCATGGCAGCCCGGGTGCTCCCCTGCAAGCATAGGGCCATGCACCGCCCAAGGGGTGCCAGTCAGGTTGCATATTGCGCCACACAAAGGCAAACTTCTTTGATGCCAACCACCCACAAACCTGCCTCACCGAAAGCCCCGCCCGGCAGCTCACCGGCTCGAACGCCCATGGCGTACGTGGCGGCCATGGTCACGGCCTATGAACGGCGCGGCCTGTCACCCCAACAGGCCCTGAAAAAGGCACAAATTGCGCCATCCCTTGTTCACCAACCCGATGCCCGCATCACCGCGGCTCAAATGGAGACTGTCTCCGATGCGGCCATGCGCGAGCTCGACGACGAGGCCCTGGGCTGCTTCAGCCGCGCGCTGCCCTGGGGCAGCTACGGCATGCTCGCGCGCGCTTCACTCTCGGCACCCACCCTAGGTCGGGCGCTCAAACGCTGGTGCCGCCACCACAGCCTGCTCACACGCGACATCGCCCTGAGTGTCAACGCCCCGGAGCAACAGGGTCTGGCGAGCATCGAACTGCGCCCCGACGCCCTGTCTGCGGCACCCGGCGAGTTCTGCGTGGTCTCGGTTCTGCGCAACATCCTGGGTTTTGCCTGCTGGCTGGTGGACTCGCGCATTCCCTTGCAAGGCGCGCAGTTCCCGTTTGCACCACCCGACCACGTCGACGCCTACGCGGTGTTGTTCGACGGCCCTTGCACGTTCGGAGCACCCTTTGCCGCGCTGCACTTCGACGCGCGCTACCTCGCCTTGCCCATCCGGCGAGACGAAACCGCCATGAACCAGATGCTGCAACACGCCCTGCCTCTCACGGTGCACGCCTATCGGCGCGACCGCCTGCTGGTGCAGCGTGTCCGCATGGCGCTCAACGACCTGCCCGAGCAATCGCGCAACGCCACCGATCTGGCCGCACTGCTCAACCTGTCTGCCAGAAGCCTGCATCGGCAACTGCACAACGAAGGGGCCACGCTGCAGGGCATCAAAGA
This sequence comes from Burkholderiaceae bacterium, assembly GCA_041396525.1. Taxonomy (GTDB): domain Bacteria; phylum Pseudomonadota; class Gammaproteobacteria; order Burkholderiales; family Burkholderiaceae_C; genus Hydrogenophaga. The sequence goes on along the minus strand of JAWKYI010000003.1, from coordinate 158,371 downwards.
CCAGGTGCGGCGCGAGCGTGCCATGGAGCTGCTGCAGCGCAGCCAGCGACCGCTCAAACAAGTGGCGCAGGCGGTGGGGTTTCGCAACGAAAAAAGCTTCATTCGGGCCTTCAAAGGCTGGACCGGCGTGAGCCCCGGCGAGTGGCGCACGCGCGGTTGAGGCGCTGGCGCGACGGTCTTCAAACCGGCGACATTTGAAGCGCGCGACTGCCCAGGGGCACGAACTCGGCCAGAAAATCCAGGAAGCTGCGCACCGCGGGCGAGAGTCCGCGGCGCGAAGGGAAAACGGCGTGAACCACCCCGGCCGGGCGCTTCCAATCGGGCAGCAAGCGCACCAGCCGCCCATCGCGCAGCGCCTCTTCACACATGTACTCCGGCAGCCAGGTCATGCCGCTGCCTCCGAGCACCGCCTGCCGCAAGGTGAGCAAATCGTCCGCCACGAAGCGCGGGCGAAGGCGCAACACGCCTTGCCGTCCATCCACATGGGTCAACGCCAGACCGAGCTGGCCATCGGCGGCCGACATCGCCACGCTGTCGAGCTCGCTCACGGCCTCCAGGCTGTTGAGGGAAACCAATCCGCCATGCCGCTCCAGAAGCGCCGGACTGGCCACCAGCATGGCCTGGGTATTGTCCAGCCGCTTGATCACCAGGCTGCCGCTTTCTTCCAGTGAAGACCGCACCCGCAGGGCCACGTCCACACCCTCCTTGACCAGGTCCACCACGCGGTTGTTCACCTCCATCTCCACCCGAACCCGCGGGTAACGCGCCAGGTAGATGGGCATGGCATCGGCGAGCACGGTTTGCGCCAGGGTCACCGGGCAGACCACACGAATCGTGCCGCGGGGCTCTGCCTGGGCGTGGACCACGGCATCGGCGGCGGCCTGGGCCGCCTCGCGCATCGCCTGGCAGTGGCGCAAAAAGGTCTCGCCCACTTCGGTCAGCGAGAGCTTGCGCGTGGTGCGCTGCAACAGCCGCACCCCCATCTGCGCTTCCAGCCCCGCCACCCGGCGCGACAGGCGCGACTTCGGCAACCCCAGCGCACGGCCCGCCGCCGCGAAGCCCCCACGCTCGACCACCTCCGCAAACAGCAACATGTCATTGAGGTCTTGCATTGGGGTCTCCACAGATCAGCGCCGCGCTTCGGCACCCATTCATTGTCCTATTTTTAGAACAATATGTCCTGAAATTGGCGGCTTATCAACAATTCACACCAGTTTTAGACTCTTCCCGTGGAACTTCGCCAGGCTCAGGGCCCATGCGCTCGCCGGCGCCATTCTTCCGCCAGTCAATTGCCCTGTTTTCAACCAAACAAACCGTGTCATGAAACTCCTTCACATCGACTCCGCCATCACCGGCGAACAATCCGTCTCCCGCCAGCTGACCGCTCAGGCCGTCAAGTCGTGGCAAGCCGGCCACCCTGGCACCGAAGTCGACTACCTCGACCTCGCCGCGCAAACCCCGCCTCACCTCAGCGCCGATGCGCTGGGCTTTCGCACGGGCCAGGACGCCACCACCGACATCCAGCGCCAGGAAAACGCGCTGTCCGAGAAATTGGTGAGCCAGTTTCTCGCCGCCGACGTGGTCGTCATTGGTGCGCCCCTGTACAACTTCACCGTTCCCAGCCAGCTCAAGGCCTGGATCGACCGCGTGGCCCAGGCAGGGCGCACCTTCACTTACACCGAGCAAGGCCCCAAGGGACTGGCGGGCGGCAAGACCGTGATCGTTGCGCTGACCCGCGGTGGCATGTATTCCACCAGCGAGGCCGGTCGGGCCATGGAGCACCAGGAGACCTACCTGCAGACGGTCATGGGTTTCTTTGGCATCACCGATGTGCGCTTCGTGTACGCCGAAGGCGTGGCCATGGGCCCTGACGCCAAATCCAAGGCCATCGCCACCGCCCAGGAACAGATCGGGCAGCACACCAGCGCCGCGGCTGCGAACTGAGCACCTTGCCCAGGCCGGACGAACAACCTGGTTTGGTCTCTTCGGCACACACCGTCCGTCCAAAGCGATGACGGTGATGGGCTGAAGCGCCGCACCTACGCCGGTCCAGCCACGCCAAGGGGGCCGGCGATGCGGCCTTCTGCCTCCGTGCTCAACGCCGATCCACCGCTGTCGCGATGAGCCGATCGCAGTGGCGGCCAACCCTTGCAGCGCGGCAAGCAGACCGGTGGGGGATGGGACACTGGCGCAAACGCCATCCCGGGCACCGGGCAACCGCTCCCGGCCAGACTGGTTTCCTGCGGATCCAGCTGCTGTGCGACCCAGGCGGCTAAGGGAACACCCGCGCACCCCTTGCCGCCGCGCCCTTGCTACCATGCCACCCATCCCCAGCCAACACCAGGACGTCATGGGCACAAGCAGGAACCCGGCGCCGCACCACAGAGGCCAACACCCGCCCGAACGCCACCTTGGGTGCGCCCGAGGGGCATGGGAGATGCCCGCATGAGGAGCGCACAACCCCCCCACCTCAAGACGCTTGCGGAAATCGAGATGGCGCGCCAGGCCGGGCAACTGGCCGCCGATGTGTTGCGCATGGTGGCGCCCCACGTGAAACCGGGCGTGACCACCAACGAGCTTGACCGGCTTTGCCATGACCACATCGTCGAGACGCTGAGGGCCATCCCCGCCAACATCGGCTACCACGGCTTCCCCAAGACCATCTGTGCATCCGTCAACCATGTGGTCTGCCACGGCATCCCATCCGACCGCCCCCTCAAGGACGGCGACATCATCAACATCGACGTGGCGCTGCTCAAAAGCGGCTGGTATGGCGACACCAGCCGCATGTTCTTCGTGGGTCAACCCAGCCCCCTGGCCTTGCAACTGGTGCACACCACCTACGAGGCCATGCGCGCGGGCATCCGGCAGGTTCGCCCGGGCGCCACGCTGGGCGACGTGGGACACGCCATTCAGTCGGTGGCACAGGCGGCGGGTTTCAGCGTGGTGCGGGAATACTGCGGCCATGGCATCGGACAGGTCTACCACGACGCGCCGCAGGTCTTGCACTATGGTCAGCCCGGCAAGGGTCTGCGACTGGAGCCGGGCATGGTGTTCACCGTGGAACCGATGATCAACGCGGGCCGCCCGGAAACCCGCGAACTACACGACGGCTGGACGGTGGTCACCCGCGACCGCTCACTCTCGGCGCAGTGGGAGCACATGGTGGCGGTCACCGAAACCGGCTTTGACATCCTCACGCCCTGGCCGGACGGACTGGGCGGTTTCCCAGCCATCGATCCGCTGCCGCTGGCCACCACGCCGCCTTGAACCCCGCCATGGCCGGGGGCGCCCGGTGCGCCAAGTACCCGGGGTCCGAAACACCAGATAGCCAGCGCGGCGACAGAACCTCCCGCCGGACTCACCCCCCACTCAGGCTGTCGGGGCGCTCCTGGAGCCGCCCACCGAGGTGCAGCGTGCAGTTGAGACGGCGCAGCGTGTGCGGCGGCGAGGCATCGATCACGGTCCGCGAGGTGTTGCCCAGGCGCGGCCAGGCGCTCTCCGAGTGGGCCTGGGGCGGCAACCCGGCCAGCAACGCCCGAATCACCAACCCGTGGGTCACCACCACCAGCGCCCCGCCCAATGCGCGCTGAGCGTCGAGCATCTGAGCAAACGCCTGCCGACAACGCTGTCCAAACACCGCCGCCGACTCACCGCCGGGCGGCGCTGCGCTCATGCCCAGCGGGTCTGTGTGCAGGCTGTCATAGGGTTGCCCGCGCCAGTCGCCGAAGTTGCGCTCGTGCAGCAACGGCGAGGTCTGCAACGGCAAGCCGGTGCGCTCGGCCACACACTGCGCGGTCTGCAAGGCGCGCGGCAAATCGCTGCTCAGGATGCCCGCCAACGGCTCACAGGCGAGGCGCTCGGCCAAGGCTTGCGCCTGCCGCATGCCATGGCTCGAGAGCGGGGTATCGGCGGGCTGCAGAATGCGCGCCGCGTTCAGTTCGGTTTCACCATGGCGCACCAGCCAGATGGTCATGTGAATCGTGCTCCGTAAGTGGCCTGCGCCACGCAGGCCGGCGGTTGAAGGGCGGTCGAGGATCGGACTCAGGCGTGGCCCATGCCCGCCACGCCCACCGTGGTGATTTCGATGCGGCCGCGGCGCAAACCGCCTGCCTTGGGACCCACACCGGGCGCGGTGCACACAAACAGGGTTCGCCCATCGGGGCCGCCCAGCGCGCAAGCGTAGCCCTGATTCTCGCCCGTTGACAAGCGCAGCACTTCGCCCCGGCCCTCAAAGACACGCAACACGGCATAGCCGCGTGCGTCGGCCACCCACACCGCGCCTTGCGCATCCAGGCACAAACCGTCGGGGAACACGCCGGGCAGCTCGGCAAACACCCGCCGCCGATCAAGGCTGCCGTCTTCTCCGATGTCGAATGCGGTGAGCCGATGGCGCAGGGTCTCGGCCACGATGAGCGTGCGGCCATCGGCGGCGATGGCCATCCCGTTGGGAAACCAGAGCTCGTCGGCCACCCGGTGCACCCGGCCGTCCGGGTCCACGCGCATGAGGTGGGTCGGGCGGGGTTCTTCCCGCGCATAGAGGTCGAAGCCGAAGTTGCCCACATACGCCCGCCCCTGCGCGTCCACGACCATGTCGTTGCAAGGCCCGCCCACCAGACCCGCCAACCCGGCCACCAGCGACAGGCGCTTGCCATCCCAGGCGAGCACCCGCTGCTCGTGCATCGAGACCAGCAACAGGGTGCCATCGGGGCGCCAACCCAGGCCACTGGGGCTGTCGTCGAGCTGCAGTTGCACCTCCGATTTGCCATCGGGCGCCAGCGCAATCACCTCGCGGCGAAAGAAATCGGAGAACCACAGGCGCCCCTCATGCCAGCGTGGCGCTTCGGGAAACTGCAGCCCATCCATCAACGGACGCAACACCATCGCACAACCCCTTTCCTGAACGCGACGGGCCACTTCAACCCGCCGGGCAAGGCACCAGCCCCGACCGAGGCCCCTCAAGAAAAAAACCACCGGCGCCCGCAAGGGCGGCGGTGGTCAACGCTCTGTTGACTTGGCCGGCCGCTTACTTGGCCAGCGTGCTCAGCTTGACCTCCTTGACTTTACCGCCTTCGATCACCGCCACACGGGTGTCGGCCATCGAGCCGCCCTTGGCGTCCACACCATCCAGCCCGTTGGGGTTCCAGTTGACCGGCAGGCTCTTCATGGCCTTGTCCAGATTGGCTCGGATCGCCACCGCATCGGTGGTGGTCCCGGCCAGCTTCATCGCCTGGGCCGTGGCCATCATGGCGGTGTAGTTCAGCGACATCTCGGAGGCGGGGTCGCGGCCTGGGTAGACCTTGAGCCAGCGCTGGGTGAAGTCCACCGCAGACGGGTTGGTGTCATCCACCAGCGGCAACACCCCGATGGCGCCTTCCAGTGGGCCATAGCCACCCAGAATCGGCTTCATCTGGTCCATCTTGGCCTGGTCGATGATGACGAAGCCACCCTTGAAACCCAGCTCCCGCGCCTGCTTGGCCACCAGCGCGGTGGGCTCCGAGGCGCCGCCGATGAACAGCACATCGGGCTTGGACGCCAGCGCCTTGCTCACACCGCTGTAGAAGTCTGTCGACTTGTTGTAGCTCATGGGGTTCTCGGCCACCACCTTGCCACCCGCGGCCTCCCAGGCCGGCACAAAGGCCTTGGTCCAGGCCTTGGCGTAATCATGGTCGGCATTGGCAATGGCCACGTTCTTGCCGAACTTGCCCATGGCGTGCGCCACGAACGCGGGCACATAGGTGGTGAACTCGGGCGGGATGCGCAGGGTGAGCTTGTTGCCACGGGCGGTGATCTGGGGCACGCTGGTGTATGACAACAGCAGGGCCTTGGTTTGCTCGTTGGTGGTCTGGATCGCAAAACCACCACCCGAGTGCGGGCACATCACCACCGGGGTTTTGCTCTCTTGCACCAGGCGCTGGAAGTTGATGGCGGTTTCGGCCGGGTTGTATTTGTCGTCCAGCGCGACCACCTCAAAAGTCACCTTCTTGCCAGCCACCTCGAAGCCGCTCGCGTTGAGTTCGTCGACCGCGAACTTCAGCCCGTCCAGGGTGTTCTTGCCGTATTGCGCGGCGCCGCCGCTCAAAGGCCCCGAGTAGCCGATTTTCACGACTTCCTGCGCCCACACCGGCGCGGAAAAGAGCATGCCGCCCAGCGCGAGTGCGCCAGCGATTTGGGTGAACTGTCTTCTGATGAGGGTCATGAATGTCTCCTGTTGGATTGAGTCGAGGGCGGGGAAGAAACGGGGGCGCCTGCGGGATCAGGCGCCGATGTACGCACGGCGAACGGCTTCGTTGTTCATCAGGCTGTCGCGGTCGCCTTCAAGCACGATGCGGCCGCGCTCCATGACGTAGGCGCGGTTGGCAATCTTGAGGGCGGCATACGCGTTCTGCTCGGCCAGCAGCACCGTGGTGCCGGCCTTGTTGATGCGCTGCACCACCTCAAACACCTGCTTGACCACCAGCGGTGCCAGACCCAGGGAGGGCTCATCGAGCAACAGCACCTTGGGCCGACCCATCATGGCGCGGCCAATGGCCACCATCTGTTGCTGTCCGCCGCTGAGCGAGCCGGCCGCGTCGTCCTTCTTCTCATCCAGAATCGGGAACAGCGCGAGCACCTCTTCCAGCCGCTGGCGGTTGCCCGCCTTGTCGCTGCGGTGCACATACGCGCCCAGCATCAGGTTCTTCAGCACCGACATCTGCGGAAACAGCTTGCGGCCTTCGGGGCACTGCACCAGGCCATGGCCCACGATCTGCGAAGGCTTCATGCCCACCAGCTCGGTGTTGCCCGAACGGATGCTGCCACCGGCGGCCTTGTGGATACCGCTGGCGGTGAGAAAGATCGAGCTCTTTCCGGCGCCGTTGGCCCCCAGCAAAACCACCAACTCACCCGCGTCGGCGTGCATGGTGACGCCGTCGAGCGCGCGAAAGCTGCCGTAGGACAGCGACACGTTGTCAAACGTCAGCATGGTCGCTCCCCAGGTAGGCGTCGATCACCGCCGGGTTGGCGCGCACCTCGGCAGGCGTTCCCTCGGCGATCTTCTCGCCGTAGCTGAGCACCAGAATCTTGTCGGCCAGACTCATGATCATGTCCATCTTGTGTTCGATCAGGCAGACCGTCAGGCCGTGCTTGACCATCTTCTTGATCAATTCGGCCAGGCCCAGCGTTTCTTCCGGGTTGACCCCGCCCGCGGGCTCGTCAAGGAGCAGCAGTTTGGGCGCGGTGGCCAGCGCCAGGGCAAACGCCACGCGTTTGCGCTCTTCCTGCGTCACATCACCGGCCATGCGGTTTTCCAGGTGCGACAGGCCCACGAAATCGAGCGCTTCTCGCGCCTTTTCCCGGCACACGCGCTCCTCTTCCTTCAATCGCTGGGATCCCACGATCACATCCCACAAGCCCGATTGCGTGCGAAGCCGGTGGCCCACGATCAGGTTGTCGAGCACGGTGGCCATGTCGAACAGGGTTGTTGTCTGGAAAGTGCGGGCAATGCCCAGGCGCGCCACCTGGTCGGTGCGAAGCGTCGTGATGTCGCGGCCTTCGAAAGTGATGGTGCCTTCGCTGGGGCGGTGCACCCCGCTGATGAGGTTGAAGAAGGTGGTCTTGCCTGCGCCGTTGGGGCCGATGATCGCGTTGATCTTGCCCTTTTCGATGGAGGTGCTGACCTTGTTGACCGCGGTGTTGCCACCAAAGCGTTTGGTGAGGTGTTCGATCTCAAGCACGTGAAGACTCCTTGGCACTGCCGGCCGGTTTCTCGGCGGCCGCATCCGCTGCCGAAGCACGGCGCGCGCGCCAGCCCAACCAGGTGCCCACGATGCCGTGCGGCACGAAGATCACCAGCACGATCAGGATCGGCCCGAAGATGAGGAAGCGGAACTCCTGCAGAAACTGCATGTACTGCGTGATCCAGGGCACCAGCAACGCTCCCAGCAGCGGGCCCAGCAAGGTGCCCAGCCCGCCGATGATCATGAACATGGTCATGTCGAATGCATGGGCCGCGCCCGCGAGATCGGGACCCAGGAAGCGCACAAAGCCCGCATACAGCCCACCGGCCAGCCCGGCATACAGCACCGACAACAGGAAGGCGATGAGCTTGTTGCGCATGAGGTTGACCCCCAGGGCCTCGGCCAGGTCATCGCCGTTGCGGATCGCCATGAAGGTACGGCCCATGAGCGAGTTGACGATGCGCCGCATGACCCAAACGCCCACCACCAGAAAAAACAGCACCAGGTAATACAGCTTGGTGGGCGTATCGAAGGTGAGCGGCCCGATGGGTGTGGGGCCAGGAATGCCGATCAGGCCCACGGTGCCGTGGGTGAGGCCCTCCCATTTTTCGATCACCAGGTAGAGGATGGTGCCCACGCACAGCGTGAAGATCGAGAAATAGTGGCCTTTGAGGCGCAACGACACCCAGCCCAGCGGCAAGCCCACCAACACGGTGACCACGCCCGAGAGCGCGAAAGCCACCCAGAAATGCACCTCGTAATCGACCGTGAGGATGCCCAGGGTGTAGGCGCCCACCGCCATGAAACCCGCGTGGGCCAGGTTGAACTGGCCGGTGTAGCCGGTGATGAGGTTGAGCCCGATGGTCGCGATGGCGAAGATGTAGGCGGTCGACATCACGGTGAGGTGGTAGTCGTTGCCGGCGAGAAAAGGAAATGCCACGCCGGCGGCAATCAACAGCCACCAGCCGAGTCGGCCTTCAAGGAATTTCATGGTCAGCGGGCTCCGTTGGTGAACAGGCCCTGGGGGCGCAGCGAAAGAATGACCACGAGCAAGACAAACGAGATGATGTCCTTGTAGTCGGTGGAGATGTAGAACGACCCGAACGACTCGGCAAAACCGATGATCAGCCCCCCGGCAATCGCCCCGGGCACGCTGCCCATGCCGCCCAGGATGATGATCACGAAGGCCTTGGTGATGACCAGATGCCCCATGGCCGGATAGACCAGATTGATCGGCGCATACAAGGTGGCGGCCACGGCGGCCAGCATGCCGGAAATGGCAAAGGTGAGCATGGCCACCCGGTTGGCATCGATCCCCACCAGCGACGCGCCATCGCGGTTTTGCGCCATCGCCACGATGGTGGATCCGGCCACGGTGCGGGTCAGGAACAGCTGCAACACCGCCATCAGCGCAAACGCGCCCACGATGATCATCAGCCGCTGCACCGGCGCGGTGACACCGGCAATTTCAACGATGCCGTTGAACGGCGTGGGCATGCGCAGGAAATCGGCCCCCCACAGGGCCTGGGCGCCCGCCTCCAGCGTGAGCAAGAGCCCGATCGCCGCGATCATCGGGTGCAGGCCCGAAGCGTGGCGCAGCGGATGGAACACCAGCCGCTCCGACAGCGCCGCGATCACCGCCACCACACCGGCCGCCCCGATCATGGCGATCCAGTAGTTCAGCTCCCAGCCCGTCATGAGCTTGAGGGCCACAAAGGCACCCACCATGTAAAACGCCCCGTGCGCGAAGTTGGGCACATGGAGAATGCCGTAGACCAGCGTCAGCCCCAGGGCCACCAGGCTGTAGATGCCGCCCAGGGTCAGGCCGTTGAGCACCTGTTGAAGAAATATGTCCACTCTGATTCCACCTCTGGTGGGGCTGGAAAAGCCCGTTGCTGCGGCAGGCCAAAGACCTGTTTTTCACAACTATAGACTGCAGAGTGGAATTAAAAACAAGGGGTAAACCCTCAAGTTGATTCCTATGTGACACGCCAAGGGAATCGGAGAAACGCCTAATTTTCAAAGGGTTTTTCTCGTTTTCATGGATTTTTCGCCAACCCAAGGGCGTCAGGAGAGCGAAGAGCGTGGCCCCCGGTTGGACTGCGATGCAAAACAAAACGGGTGCCTCGCGAGCACGCCACCAGCGTGCGATGGGCAGCTCAGGCGGATCGGACTGGGTCGCCACAGCGCCGCGGCGCCGCCCTGCGCAGGCCCCTCTCCTTGCGCAGGCTTGCGCGCACGACTCAGGTCAGTCGTCGCACACGCAGTTGTTGCAGTTGCCACAGGCCGGCGCCTTGCCCTTGCTTGCTCGCCAGTATCGGCGCACCAGAAAACCCACGGCCAGGGCACCCACCAACAACACGGCCATCAGGTCGTAGTTCATCCCAAACCTCCCATGCCCAGAACGAGCCGGTACGTCACAAACGAAGCCGCGTACGCCAACGAAAACAGAAACACGGCCATGCCCACCGGCATCAGCCAGCCGCCCATCTCCTTGCGCACCACGGCCAGGGTTGCCAGGCACTGCGGCGCGAAGACAAACCAGACCAGCAACGACAGGCCGGTGGCCAGCGACCAGTTGGCGGCAATCAAAGGCGCCAGCGCCGAGCCCACGTCATCGCCTGTTTGCGACAAGGCATACACAGTGCCCAGCGCAGCGACCATCACCTCACGCGCGGCCAGACCGGGAATCAGCGCCACCGCGATCTGCCAGTTGAACCCGATGGGCTCAAACACACCCGCCAAAGCCTGACCGATGCGCCCGGCGAAGCTGTATTCGATGGGGCTGCCCTGGAAGCCTGCAGGCGGTTGCGGAAAGGTCGACAGAAACCACAGGATGACCGTCAGCGAAAGGATGATGCCGCCCACATTGCGCAAGAAGATGCTGGCACGCTGCCACAACCCGATCGCCACATCTTTGGCGCGCGGCCAGTGGTAATCGGGCAGCTCCATCATCAGTTGCACCGGCTCACCCGCGCCGCGCCAGAGCTTGAGCACCCAGGCCACCACGATGGCCGACACAATCCCCATCACATACAGACCAAAAAGCACCAACCCCGGCAGACTCAGCCCATACACCGTGCGCGCCGGGATGAACGCACCAATCAGCAGCGCATACACCGGCAAACGCGCCGAGCAGGTCATCAGCGGCGCGATGAACACCGTGACCCACTTGGTGCGGCGGTCCGAAATCGTGCGTGCGGCCATGATGCCGGGAATGGCGCAGGCAAAGCTGGAAAGCAATGGAATGAAGGCGCGCCCAGACAGCCCCAGGCTGCCCATCAGGCGGTCCAGCAACAAGGCCGCGCGCGGCAGGTAACCCGACTCCTCCATCACCAAGATGAAGAAGAACAGGATCAGGATCTGCGGCAAGAAAACCACCACGCCCCCCACGCCAGCAATCACCCCGTCAATCAGCAGGCTCTTGAGCAGCCCGGCTGGCAGCAGGCTGTCCACCCCGTCGCCCACCCAGGCCGTGGCGCTCTCGATCAGCCCCATCGGCCACTCTGCCCAGGCAAACACCGCCTGGAAAATCAGGAACAGCAACACCAGCAACACCGCCACACCGATGACCGGCTGCAACAACCAGCCATCGAGACGGCGCGACCAGGCGTGCGCCTTCATGGGCTGGTCCAGCCCGGCGGCCTGCAGCCAGGCCTGCGCCTGCGCGTCGTCCGCGCGCACCGCGTCGGCGCTCTGGTGCACCGAAGACACCTCCGCACGGGGCTGCGACCACACATCGCTGTTGTCCAGCAACTGGCGCAGGCCCTCGGTCCCTTCGGCAGAGATGCCGGTGGCCTCCACCACAGGCACAGCCATCACCTGTCCAAGCCGTGCCACATCCAGCTCACGCCCCTGGGCCCGCACGCGGTCCATCATGTTGAGCAACACCACCATGGGCACACCCAGACGCTTGAGCGCCGCTGCCAGCCGCAGCCCGCGGCGCAAGCGCGTGGCGTCGATCACCACCGCCGTGAGGTCTGGCGCCTTCTCACGCAGGCTCTGCCCCAACACCACGGCACAGGCCACCGCCTCATCCTGGCTGCTGGCGTTCAGGCTGTAAGTGCCAGGCAAATCAATGACGGTGACCGAGCGTCCGGCGGCCGTCTTCATCAGCCCGCGTTTGAGCTCGACGGTGACCCCGGCGTAGTTGGCCACCTTTTGCTGGCTGCCCGTCAGCCGGTTGAACAGCGCGGTCTTGCCGCAATTGGGGTTGCCCAGCAAGGCCAGACGCCGCTGCGCCAGGCCACTGATGTCCACCGCGGCCGCGCTCACAGGGTGACCTCGATCTGCTGTGCCTCGTCGGGCCGCAACCCAAACACCGCATCGCCCACCTGCACCACCAACGCCCCCTTTTTGAACCAGCTGCGCTGCAACACCCGCACGTTCTCCAGCGGCAGAAACCCCAGTTCCAGCAAACGCGGGTGGTGCGCGCTGTGGGCAGCCACGCGGTGCCACTGGCGCAAAGGCGCCTGATTGAGGGTTTGAGGGCTCATGTTGGAAGACTGCAAATGCGAATGATTCACATTGTAGAAAGCCGAAACTTAAGTGAATCTGATCTTTGTCAAAGGCGGTGCGCAAACGCCGCCCGCTGGCCCTGCGCAGGACGCTGCTACCATGGCGAATTCGCCCCAATTTGGTGCAAACATGCCCCAACACCCCCGGCACCCAAGCCCGATCCTGAACTGGTTGCGCAGCTTCTATCCCGCCCCACTCAACAGCGGTCCCCGCGACCTCTGGCTGGGCAGCCTGGGCGCCGGTTTGGGCCTGCTCATCACCGAATGGATCAGCCATCAGGCATTGGGCTCGGCCAACCCATGGTTCATCGCGCCCATGGGTGCCTCGGCGGTGCTTCTGTTTGCCGTGCCGGCCAGTCCGCTGGCCCAGCCCTGGTCCATCCTGGGAGGCAACGCCATCGCCGCCGCGGTCGGGATTGCCTGTCTGCAATGGTTGGGCAGCAGCGGCCCGGTTGCCGCGCTGGCCGCAGCCATTGCGATCGCCCTGATGTTCGCAGCGCGGTGCCTGCACCCCCCGGGCGGCGCCGTGGCACTGACCGCCGTGCTCGGTGGCCCGGCCATCGAGCAACTGGGTTTTGGGTTCGTGATCTGGCCAGTGGCCTTTGATTCGGCGCTCATGTTGCTGCTCGCCCTGGGTTTCAACAACCTCCTGGGCCGCCGCTACCCGCACCACGGCCACCCCCAGCGCCACCCCCACGCCACCCAAGACCCTTTGCCCAGCCAGCGCATCGGCCCCCGGAAGGAAGACCTCGATGCGGCCCTGGCCTCATTTGGTGAACTGCTGGACATCGACCGCGACGACCTCGAAGACCTGGTCATGCGCACACAACTGGCCGCCCGACAGCGCCAATGGCAGGCCGTGCGCTGCCAGGACATCATGTCCCGCGACGTCGTCACCGTGGGCCCCGCCGACTCGGTCGACCTTGCCTGGCAGCGCCTTGCCCACCACCGCATCAAGGCCCTCCCGGTGACCGCGCCCGACGGATCGCTTGTGGGCATCGTCTCCCTGCACGACTTCTTCATCGGCCAGAGCGCCCCGGTGCCCAACCAGTTGCCACGCATGAGCACAGCCCGCCGGGTTGAACAGATCATGACGCGGCGCGTGCGCACCGCAGCCCCCGAGCAACCCATCGCCGACCTGGTGCCGGGCTTTTCAGACGGCGGCCTGCACCACATGCCGGTGACCAACGAACGTGGTCAGGTCGTGGGCATGGTCACCCAGTCCGACCTCGTGGCGGCCTTGTTCCTCCAAAGCCCCGCCTGAGTGGCCCTCACCAGCGGGCCTGGGTTCGCTCCTCTTCGCGCACGGCCGGCCCTGCCTTGGCCAGGGCCATCCACACGTGGAAAGGCAGTTGCGCCACCGCCCGCCGCGGCGCTTCCCGCGCCACCCTGAGCGCCCCGCCCTCCACCAGCATCACCCCGCACTCGGGCGGCACCTCATCGGGTGCCCCGATCGCCCGGCCCCGCGCGTCCTGCCCCAGCACATACCAACACGCGCCCGCCATCCCCAGGTAGGCCGCGCGCTTGGCTGGCCGCTTCAAGTCGCCCAGCAAATCGGCACGGCTCACCTTGATCTCATGCACCACCGGCTCCAGGTAGGCCTCCACCGACGTGCGGCGAATCGAGAACACATCGGGCATGGCCATGCACCAGGCGTGGTCCGGCGCCGCGGGCGGCGGCTCAGAGCCGTCGTCCAGCGCCAGCCCCTGCGCCACCGGCGCTGGCACAGGCACCGGCTCCTCCAGCTCGCCAAGCAACAATGCCTTGGGCAAGGCCACCCGCAGCATCAGCCCGCGCCAGGCCAGCCGCCCGCCCCGCGTCATCTCCAGCGCCACCCGTTCCACCAGATCCTCATGCGGCGAACGCGCCGCCTTGTTGCTGGCAAACACCCGCGCCAGCGTGGCAATGCCCGCGTCGGTCACGCGCAGCGTCTCATGCCCCTCACTCGAACGCACCCGCTCAATCTGTCCTGCCGCCAGCAGCTCCACCTCCAGCATGTCCTGGCAAGGCCAGCCCGCGGATCGGTACAGATCGCGCAGGCGCCGGTGGTGCTGGCGGGTGAGAGCCGGTGGCGCGTGTTTGGGAGGCTGTTCCATGGTGGCATCATGCCAGCGAGCTCGACCCCGTTGAACACCTTGACCGCCTCCCCGAATCCACCACCCTCCGGCTCCAGCCAATCATTGCCTGGTGATGCCCCACACACCGCCGTGGCCGTGCGCGCGCTGTGCGAATTCGCGGCCAAAGAGGGTGACCTGGACTTGCGGTTCACGCCCTCGCCCAGCGGGGCCGAAGGCGTGGCCGGCCACACCACCGTCACCGGCCGCCGCGCGGCGGCTACCAGCGCGAATTGCCCCTGGGTGCGCGCTTTGAAGAGCTCACCGTGTCAGGCCGCGCCGATGGGTTTGATCCCTATGCCAAGCGGGTGGAAGAAATCAAGACCCACCGCGGCGATGCCGCGCTGATTCCGGCCAACCACCGCGCCCTGCATTGGGCGCAAGCCCGGGTATACGGCTGGATGCTCTGTCAGCAGCTGTCCATTGATCGCATCGAAGTTGCGCTGGTGTACTTCAACATCGACTCCGAAGAAGAAACTCTGCTCACCGAGACGCAGACCGCCAGCGATTTGCGCGCCCATTTCGAAACACTGTGCCAGCGCTATCGGCTGGGCGCGGCAGCAAACGGCGCACCGCCTGACGCGCGACGCTGCGCTGCGCGACCTGACCTTCCCGTTCACCGATTTCCGCCCCGGCCAGCGCAAGCTGACCGAAACCGTGTACCGCGCCCAGGGCCGGGCCATCGCGGGCGAACGCACCGTGATGGCGCAGGCGCCCACCGGCATTGGCAAAACCCTGGCCACGCTTTTTGGCGCCCTCAAGGCCGCGCCCGCACAGGCCATCGACAAGGTTTTCTACCTCACCGCCAAGACCCCCGGCCGGCAACTCGCCCTGGACGCCCTTCAGCGCCTCAACACCACCGGGCAGATCCGGGTGCTTGAGCGCGTGGCACGCGACAAAGCCTGCGAACACCCCGACAAAGCCTGCCACGGCGCCTCATGTCCACTCGCGCAAGGCTTTTACGACCGCCTGCCCCACGCCCGCGCCGCCGCCGCCGAGCTGCGCTGGATGGACAAGACCACGCTGCGGGAGACGGCGTTGCATCACCAGGTCTGCCCCTACTACCTGGGTCAGGAAATGGTCCGCTGGAGCGATGTGCTGGTGGGCGATTTCAACCACTATTTCGACCACGGCGCCGCGTGGCACGCACTCACCGAAGCCAACGAATGGCGCGTGAGCCTGCTCATCGACGAAGCCCACAACCTCATCGAACGCAGCCGCCTCATGCACAGCGCCGCCATGGAACCCGGTGCCTTCCACACGCTGCGCCAGAGCGCACCACCCGGTCTGAAAAAACCGCTGGACAAGCTGCACCGCCAATGGGGCAAGCTGGCCAAGGAGCACATCGAAACCTACGAAGTGTTGCCTGAGCTGCCCGGCGAATGGATCGAAGCGCTGCAGGAAACCACCTACGCCATCGGCGAACATTTCGCCAACCACCCGCAGGACGCCGCCGGCGCGCTGCAAAACTGGTGGTTCGATGCACTGCACTTTCAACGCGTGGCCGAGAGCTTTGGCGACCACAGTTTGTGCGACCTTTCGCGAGATGCGTGGGGCTCCAACAAGCCCGGCAAACCCAGCCAGCCCACCATCACCTTGCGAAACATCGTGCCCGCGCCCCTGCTGGAAGACCGATGGGCCACAGCCCACAGCGCCACCCTGTTTTCCGCCACCCTCGCGCCCATGGACTATGCGGCCGACATGCTCGGCCTGCCCGACAACACCACCCGCCTGGAAGTGCCCTCGCCTTTTGCGGCCGAGCAGTTGCAAGTGCGCGTGACGCCTCACATCTCCACCCGCTGGAAAGACCGCCTGGCTTCGCTCACACCGATGGCCGATGTGATGGCACAGCAGTTTGACACCGAGCCCGGCAACTACCTCGCGTTTTTCAGCAGCTTCGACTACCTGCAACAAGCCCTCGACCGATTGCAGGAACGCCACCGCTTTGTACCCACCTGGTCCCAATCACGCGGCATGACCGAACCCGACCGCGAAGCGTTCATCGCCCGGTTTACCGACACCAGCCAGGGCATTGGCTTTGCGGTGCTCGGCGGCGCCTTCGGCGAAGGCATCGACCTTCCCGGCCAACGCCTCATCGGCGCCTTCATCGCCACCCTGGGCCTGCCGCAGATCAACCCGGTCAATGAGCAGATGCGCGCCCGCCTTCAACAGCGCTTTGGCCGCGGCTATGACTACGCCTACCTCTACCCCGGCCTACAAAAAGTGGTGCAAGCCGCCGGCCGCGTGATCCGCAGCGAGACGGACCGGGGGACGGTGTGGCTGATGGACGACCGCTTCGCGCAGGCGCCGGTTCGGCGCCTGTTGCCCGCGTGGTGGACAGCTATGTCCGCCCCCCCTGCCTGAAGCACCTCCCGCAGAAGCCTGTGATTCCGGCGCTCAACGCCCTCCGCGCCCACGGCCACGACCACGGCCACCATCGCCCCCACCGGACGACCCACTGCCAGACGATCCGCTGCCAGACGATCCGCTGCCAGACGACCCGCTGCCAGACGACCCACTGCCAGACGATCCGCTGCCAGATGACCCACTGCCAGACGACCCGCTGCCAGACGATCCGCTGCCAGATGACCCGCTGCCAGATGATCCACTGCCGCCGTTGTCTCCGCGGCCGCGGCCCCGCCCGCGACCTCTTCCGCTGTCGTCCGTGCGGACAGCAGTCGAACCTCGGCTGCTCTCGCTCGCCGAATCATCCGAATCGTCGCGCTCACCGGCCTCAGCGTCGTCCTGGCTGGTCTTGGCGTCCGCGCGCCGATTGGCGCTGTCGCCACGGCGGACCTCGCGGAGAAATTGCAGGTGGTCCACCTCAACCACGGCGTCCGCACCCAGGCGCCCGTGCACCTGCACCTTCTGCCCCACCCGCAAATCGCCTTGCTGGCCACCCGCCACCCTCAAACGCTGGCTCAGTGTGAGCCGGGCGTAGTCGAGATCGACTTCGGAGCCCTTCACGCGCTGCACATAGCCTTCCAACACCACCGCCCGGCTGCCTTGAATCAGGGCCTTGGTGGGCTCCAGGGTGCCCGCTTCGGCGTCAAAGACCTGCCCATTCCATTGCCCCTTGAGCACCACCTCCTGCCCCTCAGACAGGTCGGCCAGCCATTTCAACCGGCGGCCATCGATGCGGGTCGCCCCCACCCTGAATGCCACCCCGCTGAGCTGCGTCACCCGCCCCCTAAGCCAGGCCAGCCCCGGCGCTGCGCGTTGCACGCGGGTGGCCCGGATCACACCGTCGGCCCGCGTCAAGCCGCTGACCCGGACCCAGTCACCCACCGCCATGCCGGCCAAGTCGCCTGGCTCCTGCGCCTGCGCAATCTGCCCCACCAGCGCCAGATGCCCGGTCTTCGCATTGATCGCGGCAACCGGTCCCACCACCGCGTCCAGCACCTCAATGCGCTGCGCACGCAGGCCCCCGCCCTGTCGGGCCGCCTGCAAGGCCACCACCTGCCCGACCGCCAGCTCGCCCGGGTCGGCATGGCGCCCATCGCGCCAGACGGGGGCGTCGGGTTCGTAGGTCACCCGCAGCCCATTGACGCAAATACTGGAGAAGCCCGTGACCACCCCCACAATGCCCGTGCCTCCCAGGCCACCTCCGGATGCCACCTGGCCGGTGCCTCCGATGCCCCCCGGGTCGGCGCGGGATACCTGTGGCGCGCCCGTGCCGCCAATGCCGCCCGGATCCGCCGCACCCAAGCGCGGTGCGCCGGTACCGCCCAGCCCACCCCCAAAAGGGTTGGTCATTGAAGGGTGCGTACACGCTTGCGCCGCCGGGTCTGCCGCGCGCTCGCCATGGGGCACCTGCCCACACCCCGCCAGCCACAACGCGGGCAACAGCCAGCCGATTTGCCGCAAAAGCCCGATCAATCGCGCGCTCATTGCCCACGCCCTTTTCCCTCTGGCGGGCTTTGTGGTTCGTCGTCTGCAGCGGGAGCAGCGTAGAAATAGACCCCCAAGGTGAAGCGCTGGTCGGGCAACGCGCTGCCCGCGGTGCTGGCAATCTCACGGTCTTCGGCCTCGGCGGCCATGGCCGCCTTGTTGACGGCCAACAGGGTTTGCATGCCCATCTCATGGGCCAACTGCTGCAAGCTCTGGATGGAGGCGGGCGTCAGGCCCCGGTAGTGCACGCTGCGCTCCATGAAGGGAGGCTGGCCGCCCAGCACGTTGTGCACCGCAGCGGCGGCGTGGTCATGCAGGTTGAGGCCCAGGTAATAGGCTTTCTCCTGTGCGTCTGCAGAGGGCACGAAGGCACCCGTGTTCAAGCAGACATGGCCCGCCTCGTCCAGGCGGGCCAGGCCCTGGCGCAGCCATTCATCCAGCACCACGCGTGAGCGGATGTCGCTGCTCACACCCGACACCAGCGCCTCGAACGAAAGGTCGCCCCCCTCGCTGACGAGCCGGGGCAGTGGCCTGGGTTGCCCGTCGGGCAGGCAATAGCGCGGGTTGCCCATCCACTGCGCCACCAGTTGCGCACCCAAGGGCACCACCGACGAAGCGGCCGGCGCAGCCTCTTGCGCCGCCCCCCGCAAACGGCTCACATCCTTGCGGTGCACACCGCTGACCAGGCTCACCCGGCTGTCGGTCGGGGGCTTGTCGTCCAGTCGGAAGTGGCGGTCGGCGACCTCCACAAACAAGCCCTTGAGCAGATCCGCAAGGTACGGGTAGGTGATGCCCTGGGCCAACATCAAACGGACCAAGGGCCGCAACAGTTTGCGCAATGCCCCCACCACCGCCGCCGGCGGACCACCTGGAGGGTCGCCGGGACCAGGCAGCTTGGTGTCGGAAGGGCGCGGCGAAGGCATGGTGAGGCGGGGTCTGTTGCAACAACCGAATGGGAATCGGGTTGGGGTTTGGGCGGTTGAAACGAACTCTAACACTTTACGTGGGAAATTTTCTCACATCTTCTTGACGAGGGATATTTTCCCACGCACACTGCAAACCTGCGTGGGAAATATTCACACAACCACACAGTCCATCGACCCATTCACTTCAGGAGATCACCATGATCAGCTTCAAAAAGACCTCTCTGGCCACCCTAGTTGCCGTCATGGCCCTGGGCCTGGCTTCCGGTGCCGCACTCGCCAAGGACGGCCAGTCGGGCAAAGGCCGCGGTGGCGACAGCAAAGGCAACTCGTCGTCCTCGTCGTCCTCGTCGTCCTCGTCGTCCCATGGTGGCTCAGGCAAGGGCCGTGGTGGCGATGCCAAAGGCAATTCCTCTTCCTCTTCCTCTTCCTCATCTGGTGGCAACAGCAGCTCAGACGGTGGCAAGGGCCGCGGCCGCGGTCGCGGCGGTGACGACGGGGCGCGGCGCCAGCACCACCGGCACCGGCGCCGGCGCCGGCTCGGGGTCAACCGGGGCCAGCAGCGACGGTGGTCGGCGCGGCCGGGGCGCCGATGATGGCCCAGGCCACCACGCCGATGGCCATGTCAGCGGACGCGACCGCGCCCGCAATGGAGACGACAACCCGGGTCGCGACGGACAGATGGTCTCTTCAATGGCTGGACAGGGCCGTGGCACCGACGACGCCGTGGGTCACATGCGCCGCGGTCGCGGGGCCGACGACGCCAACGATGCCCCCGACGACAGCGACGACCGAAGTAACGAGACCTTTGGCAGTGGACTTGCCCGAGGCTCATCCATCGCCCACGCCCTTCGCCCCTGCACGCGCATTCGCGGCCTGCAATCGGGGCGACGGGGCGGGGCGGACCCGGTGGCGGATAGACCAACGCTGAGCCCGGGCAGCCCTGGGCCAGACCCGCTCAACGGTAGGTCGCCAGATGGATGCTCGTCTCCGAGCTTCGAATGCCTCGATGAGCCGCACCCGCTCCAACACATCGGACAGCTCTTTCATCGAGCCCACCTCCAGTTCGGCCAGCAAGTCCCAGCGGCCATTGGTGTCGTGCAGCGCTGCCACACATGGCTCACCCAACAGACTTGCGATCACCTCGCGCATGCGGTTGCCCTCCACCTCGATCGAATCCATGCGCGAACGCGCTCGGGCTCGGCCTCGAGGCTTGAGGCGCACCGTGTAACCCACGATGACCTGCCCATCCTCCAGTTTGCGCAGTCGGTTGGTCACCGTTCCACGGGACACCTTGAGCTTGTGGGCAAGATCCGCCACGGCCAGCCGTGCGTTGTGGCGCAGCAGTCCGATGAGCTGGTGGTCGAGTTCATCCATGGGCCGACTTCGATCAAAACGGCAATGACGTCTGTCATTTTGATCAGTTTTCTATCGAATCGCAACTTTCTTGACGCTTTTCATTGTTCCTGCCAAGGCGCACACTGAACCCACCCTCAGCCTTGCTCGCACCCTTCTCCATGAACGCCCACGACCTCACCCCATTCCGAACCGCCGGCACCCTGTACCTCAGCGCGCCGGAGGCGGTCGAACTCGTTCGCCGCAAGGGCTTGGCCGATTGCCTGGCCGGCATGGCAAGCCAGATCGAAGAATTTCAAGCGCTGGCCCGATTTCAGCAAAGCGCCCGAGTGGCCAACCACTCAAAGGCGGCGTGATCGAGCCTCATGCCCGTCTCCGACGCCCACCGCTACAGCTTCAAATACGTCAACGGCCACCCTGGCAACGCCGCCATCGGTCTGTCCACGGTGATGGCCTTTGGCGTGCTGGCCGACGTGGACACCGGCGCCCCGCTGTTCCTGGAGCGAACTCACCTTGACCACCGCCCTGCGCACGGCGGCCATGTCCGTCTGGCCGCCAAAACGCTGGCGCGCCCGACCAGCCGGATCATGGCACTGATCGGCAACGCGCGCAAAGCAGTTCCAGCACTGGCGTTCCAGCGTCTGGTCGGTATCACCACTTTGCGAGTGTTCGACATCGACCCTGAGGCCACCTACAAGCTGGTGACCAATCTTCAAGCAGTGGCCTGAAGGTCGTGATCTGTCGCAGTGCGGCCGAGGCGGTGCGCAGCGCAGACATCGTGACCACGGTCACCGCCGACAAGTGCAATGCACTGATACTCACCCCGGCCATGGTTCAACCGGGCATGCACATCAACGCCGTGGGCGGCGATTGTCCCGGCAAGACCGAACTGCACGGCGCCATTCTTGACGA
The DNA here is from genome assembly GCA_041396525.1 of Burkholderiaceae bacterium. Classification (GTDB taxonomy): domain Bacteria; phylum Pseudomonadota; class Gammaproteobacteria; order Burkholderiales; family Burkholderiaceae_C; genus Hydrogenophaga. Next base: position 136,940 of record JAWKYI010000003.1, on the reverse strand, counting down.
GGCAAAGGTGTTCGTGGAGTACGAGCCGCAGTCGCGCATCGAAGGCGAGATCCAGCACAAGCCAAAGGACTTTCCGGTCACAGAGTTGTGGCAGGTTCTGCTCGGCTCAAAGAAGGGCCGCGACAATCCGGCCCAGGTCACCGTGTTCGATTCGGTCGGCTTTGCCCTTGAAGACTTCTCCGCACTGCAGTTCATGTTTGAAACCGCACAGGCCATGGGCCTGGGCCAGCGCACCGCACTGGTGCCATCGCTGTCCAACCCAAAGACCTCTTCGGCACCTTGTCCACCAAAGCCTCACCACGCAGCGGCAACCGCCTGCCCACAGCCACCACAGGGTGAAACCCCAGCGCAGCCCGGTTGCCAACCGGCGCATTGCCCTCACCGGATGGGATATTGCACCGAAGAGCGAGGAAACGGGTGAGCAGGCGCTAGGGCCTGTTCACACTATTTTTCCGAGATGCGTTGCAGATCAAAAAGGCCATGCGCAAGGCGCAAAACGCGGCCGGGTTCTCCCCGGCGAGGTTTGCAACGCCGCTGCATGACCTTTTGGCTGCAACTGAAGGAAAGGGTGCAAACAACGCCACTCGTCGTTGCACTCTAGGTCAGACGCCCAGTCTGACCGTCGTCCCCGCCCAGATTGGCGTTGTTTGCGCCCCTTTCGCACTAGGAAAGACAGTGTGAACAGGCCCTAATCGTCATCCCCCAACGCCGCGCTCCAGCCACCCGCCTTGGCGCAGCGAATCGCTTCTCCATGGATGCGCGCATGGCGCTTGGCCAAATCGGGCGGCAAATGGCTGGGCAACTGGCCGTGCGGCTCCCAAGCCAGGTGCACCCGCGCAACAGGTCTGCAGCTCGCCCGCAGTTTGCCCGCGAAGCTGTCGCCCTCAGACAGCAAGCCGAAAACCCAGGCGTCGCGAATGGCACGACCGGTCATCGTCATGCCATGGTTCTCTTCCTGGTCCAACCCGGCATAGGTGGACGTGCGGCTGTGAATCATGCTCACAGGAATCACCTCGTCAATCCGGCGTACAGCACTGGCAACTTCTCGGGCAGCCGCTCCACCTTGTCGACCACCAGGTAGTTGCGCGCGCCGAAGATGCGGCTGACGTACTGATCGGCGCGTGTCCAGACTCATGCAGTAGGTCGTCACGCCGTTTCGGCCGGCCTCTTCCACCGCCTTCTTCGTGTCGTGCCGCAGGTACCGCGGGTCGCGCACGTCGACGTCGGCCGGCTCGCCGTCGGTGATGACCAGCAGCAGCTTCTTGCTGCTGCGCTGTGCCTTGAGCGCGGCTGTGGCGTGGCGGATCGCCGCGCCCATGCGGGTCGAGAGCTGCTTCCATGCCCGCCAGGCGCGCCTTGGCCAGGTCGTCGTAGGGCTGGTTGAAATCCTTGAAGCGCCAGTAGTGCACGTCGTGGCGCCCGTCGGACGAAGCCGTGGATGGCAAACGGGTCGCCCACCTTCTGGATCGCGTCGGCCAGCAGCGCACAGGCCGAGCGCGTGAGGTCGAGCACGGTTTGCTCCTGGCCCTCGGCTCGCTCGCCAGGCCGCCCCCGGGGCGAGCCAGCCCCTCGGGGGGCAGCGACCCGCTCAGCGGCGGAGCGTGGGGGCTCTGGACTTTGTCGTTGGTCGAATGTGAGAGGTCGAGCAAGACAAGAACGGAGAATATCGCGCGTCTTGCGCACGCTGCGCATCATGATGCGGGGGTCGGGCTGGCGGCCCATGCGCAGATCGGTCAGCGAGGCCAGCGCCGCGTTGAGGTCGATCTCGTCGCCATCCTCGAGCTTGCGGATGCGCTGCACGCCCTGCGGCTGCATCGCGTCGAGAATGTGCTTCATGCGGCCGATCAGGCGCCGGTGTTGGCCAGGATGCCGTCGATCACGCCCGCATCTCCCGCCGTGGGCCGGCGCTCCTGCACCGTGGCCCAGGCCGGGCGTTCGAGCTGGATCATGTGGTCCCACTCGCCGTAGTGCACCGGCGGCAGCACCGGCTCGCGGCCCTCGCCTCGTTGTAGGACACACCCAAGTCTTCGTAGGGAAAAGTTCGGTGCCCAGCACCCAGACCTCCTGCGCGTCGTCGCCCGCGGTTTCCACGTCGAGCTCGTTGACGAACGCCATCAGGTCGACCGCTTGCGCACAGGCTGCGTCGGTTGGTAGCCGGCGGCGATGCTGTGCTCGACGTCGAAGCCGTCGAAGGCCCAGAAATAGCGGTTGTCGTCGCGGTAGGCCGCGGTCTGCAGGTCGGTGCGCGGCTGGAACGCCGGGCCCTGCGTCAGTTCGCGGTAGCTGTGCGCCAGTTGCACGCCGATGTCCCAGGACACGGTGTTGTCGTGCCGGTCGGCCTGGATGCGCGGCAGCGCCTCGGCCAGCAGCGCGCGGCCCTGGGCGATCCAGGGGTGCGCGTCGTCGTAGGCCGGATCGAGCAGCGCGCGCGCCAGGCGATTCAGCCAGTCACCGGCGGTGGCGGCCTGCGAAGCGGTCGCGGTGTGCAGGTTCGCCCAGAGCGGACGCAGGCCGGGAAAGCGCGCCAGCGCCAGCGCCTCGATGCGCGCGTCTTCGATCAAACCGATCACCGATCTGCCAGGGTTCAGCGACTCGGCCGAGATCGGCTGGCGGGTGAACACCACGTGCGCGCCGCGTGCGCGGCTGCGGCGCGGTAGAGCTCGGTGGCATCGACTGTGCCGGCGTTGCCTTCGACCGCGTCGTAGGCGTCGAGGTGGATGAAGTAGTCCTCGATGAAAGGCCGGTAACCCTCGCGCGTTTCAAAGTCACCGGCGGTGGGGCGCATGAAAAGTCGCGGCCCCAGAGCGCGCAGGAAAGTACATGTTGATGCGCCGCTGCACATCCACCAGCAGCGTGCCCTTGCGCTCCTTCTGGAGCATGGCCAGGGATTCCTTGGACTGCAGCCCGAAGTAGGCGATCTGCTCTTCGTAGTTGGTACGGTGCGCCTGCGCCCCCCAGGTGGCCCAGCGCCGCAGGCCGCCGAGCGTGAGCTGGCCGAACAGCGCGTCGAGCTGGCCGAGCATGGGTCGCAGACCGCGCGGTGCCTGCGCCACCAGGGTGTTGAGGAACTGCAGATACTGAAGGAACAGCGCGCCATCGGCCAGGCGCCGCGCCGCCGTCGGGGCGGTGGCCAGCACCAGCTCAATCACCGACCCAGAAGTCTTGGACGCGAGCATGAGCGCGCTGGTGGCGAGCTCACCCACCACGTCTTCGCCCACTTCCTTGGCCACCTGCGGTGCGCCGTCGATCCAGGCGTTGACCAGCTCATCACCCCGGCCCAGGCCGCGCAGCGCGGCCGCACCCTTCACATAGTTGTCAAGACCACGGGCCGAGAACACCTTGGTGGCGTCGGACCAGCTGTGCTCCAGCAGCTCGCGCGAGGCCGGCCCCAGCTGATCGATCCACTCGGCGTGGTCTTCAAGATGAACACTCATGACAGAAGGCTCCTCGCGGGTGACGACAAATCACTGCCCGCCAGCACCCCATTCCAGGACGCCGCGGAACCGGCTTTGCCGGGCCGCCAGCGTCGCCCCCTGGGGGGTGAGGCCGAAGGCGGCGCGGGGTGGTCAAAAAAACGTGGCCACGGCGGCGTCCAGGGCGTCGCGCATGTCCGGGTCGTCGGTGATCGGGCGCACCAGGGCCACGCGGCAGGCCGCCTGCGCTGGCACTTGCTGGGCAATCAGGCTGCCCGCGTAGATCAGCATGCGGGTGGAGATGCCTTCGTCCAGGCCGTGGCCCTTGAGGTTGCGGGCCCGCTCGGCGATGCCGACCAGCTTGTCCGCCACGTCGGCGCCGACGCCGGTTTCGTGCGCGACGATCTCGGCCTCGATCACGTGGTCGGGGTAGTTGAAGTCGAGCGCGCCAAAGCGCTGCTTGGTGGACTGCTTGAGGTCCTTCATCAGACTCTGGTAGCCCGGGTTGTACGAGATGACGATCTGAAAGTCCGGGTGGGCCTTGATGAGTTCGCCCTTCTTCTCCAGCGGCAGCACGCGGCGGTTGTCGGTCAGCGGGTGGATCACCACGGTGGTGTCCTGCCGCGCCTCCACCACTTCGTCGAGATAGCAAATGGCGCCGTGGCGTCGGCGGTCGCCAGCGGTCCATCCTGCCCAGCGGGTGCCGTTGGCGTCGAGCAGAAAGCGGCCGACCAGGTCGGACGCCGTCATGTCTTCGTTGCAGGCCACGGTGATCAGCGGCTTGCCGAGCTTCCAGGCCATGTGTTCGACGAAGCGTGTCTTGCCGCAGCCGGTGGGGCCCTTGAGCATCACGGGCATGCGCACCGGTAGGCCGCCTCGAACAGCTCAATCCGTCGGCCACCGGGCGGTAGGGTTGTTCGGCGACGCGGTAGGCGTCTAGGGTGTCGCTCATGGTGTCTCCGATGTCTCGTTGGCCTGCACCGAACGGCGGAGCCTGTGTATGTCGCCAGAGATGCCGCAGAACTGGCTCCGCCGGGCGTTGGCTCCGCCCCTTGAGGGGCGGAGCGGCCACACAACGTGGGCAAGCGATGGGGGTGGGTCTGATGCTTGGCTTTGCCAGGCCACAGGCATCGCCCCCTGGGGTGACGCCGCAGGCGGCGCGGGGGTTAAACAGTTTTGCCGCGGTAGATGACCATGCTCGCGCCTTGCGACTGCGAAAAGTTGTTGTAGCCGATCAGGCGCACATGGTTGTCCGGGTTGGCCTTGTGACAGGCTTCGCACTCTGCCAGGATGTGGTCGACGTCGGTCTCGCCAAACATCGGCAGCTTCCAACATGTACCAATAGGAGTCCATCAGGTATTGCGGTTCGATGTGTTCGATGGCGGGGTCCCAGCCTTTGCTCACGATGTACGCCACCCGCTTGCGAATCTCGTCGGCGCTCATGGCTGGCAAGTAGGAGAAGGTTTCGAATTTGCGGCTGGCGGGGCGGAAAGGCGGCTGTGGTAGTCCTGCATGCTCATGGTGTTGTCCTTAAAGAAGTGGTGCTGCGTCCGAACCGGTCAAGTTCGACTCAGGACGCGGAGCAAGACCGCCGACAGTGCGGAAGGCACGGCAAGGGCTTGCAACAAAGTCATGGATCAAACTCGACCGAATCACTTGTGGGCGATGTCGAGCTTGTCCACCGTGTCAAACTCGAACTTGATCTCTTTCCAGGTTTCCTGGCGATCTTCAGTTCGGGCGAGTGCTTGGCAGCATCCATCAACACGGTCTTGCCCTCTTTCTCCACCGCCGTGCCCTCGTTGCGCGCCTTGACGCAAGCCTCCAGCGCCACGCGGTTGGCCGCCGCACCGGCGGCGTTGCCCCAGGGGTGGCCCAGCGTGCCGCCACCGAACTGCAGCACCGAGTCATCGCCAAAGATGTTCACCAGCGCGGGCATGTGCCACACATGGATACCACCCGAGGCCACAGGCATCACACCCGGCATGGAGCCAAAACCTGGTCGAAGAAGATGCCGCGCGAACGGTCTTCCTTGATGAAGCTGTCGCGCATGATGTCGATCCAACCAGCGTGGACGCGCGGTCGCCTTCGAGCTTGCCCACCACCGTCCCAGAGTGCAGGTGGTCACCACCTGAGAGCCGCCAGCACCTTGGTCAGCACGCGGAAGTGGATGCCGTGGTGCGGGTTGCGGTCGAGCACGGCGGCTCGCGCGGTGGATGTGCAGCAGCATGCCGTTGTCGCGACACCAGTTCGCCAGACCCGTGTTGGCGCACAGGCCACCGGTCAGGTAGTCGTGCATATGCATCGGGAGCCGAGTTCTTCGCGTACTCGGCGCGCTTGTACATCTTTCGGGCGTCGGCGCGGTGACATTCCAGGTAGTGGCCTTTCGTTCTACGGTCTCGCGCTCAGCCTTCTCGATGGCCTCCTGCACGAAGTCGAAACGCTGGCGCCACCGCATGAACGGCTGGCTGTTGACGTTCTCGTCGTCCTTGGTGAAGTCCAGCACCACGCAGGCATTCATACACCGCGCGGCCGTAGTTCTTGCCCGACAGGCCGAGCTTGGGCTTGATGGTGCAGCCCAGCATCGGGCGGCCGTACTTGTTCATGATGTCGCGCTCGACCTGGATCCCGTGGGGTGGCCCGCCGCAGGTCTTCACATAGGCGATCGGGAAACGCACATCCTCCAGACGCAGGGCACGCAAGGCCTTGAAGCCAAACACATTGCCCACCAGCGAGGTCAGCACATTGACGACCGAGCCCTCTTCGAACAGGTCCATTGGGTAGGCCACGAAGGCATAGAAGCAGGTGTCGTCACCCGGCACGTCCTCAATCCGGTACGCGCGTCCCTTGTAGTAGTCCAGGTCGGTGAGCAGGTCGGTCCAGACCGTGGTCCAGGTGCCGGTGGACGACTCGGCTGCCACGGCAGCCGCCACCTCTTCACGGTCCACACCGGGTTGGGGCGTGATCTTGAAGACGGCGAGGATGTCGGTGTCTTTGACCGCGTATTGCGGCTCCCAATAGGTGCTGCGGTATTCCTTGACGCCGGCGTTGTAGGTTTTCGTGGCCATTCGGGCTTGCTCCTGTGTGTGGTGATCGGATCAAGATCAGGGCAGCGCTTGCGCCTTCTGGGCGAAGGTTTCGTGAACGCAATCACCTGAACTGGAGCAAATTGTTGACGGCGATGAAAATAAATAAAAGTAAAATATATTGATCGTGATCTTTTATTTTTATCTATCTTTTTCACCATCGCGACCATGAACCTGCGCCACGCCACCTTGCATCAATTGCGCATTTTTCATGCGGTCGCGCAACACAACAGCTTCGCCAGGGCGGCCGAAGCGCTGCACCTCTCCCCCCCCACCCTTTCGCTGCAGGTCAAACAGCTGTCGGAGACGCTGGGGCAACCGCTGTTCGAACAACTCGGCAAAAAGATCTTCCTCACGGCGGCCGGCGCCACGCTCGCCGAGGCCTGCGCCGATATCGAAACGCGCATGGAGCAGCTCTCGCAAGACCTGTCTGCCTTGCAGGGTGTGGAACGTGGCCACTTCAAACTGGCCATCCTGACCACCGTCAAGTACACCGTGCCCAAGCTATTGGGTGGTTTCTGCGCCGCCCATCCGGGCATCGAGGTGGCCATGGTCGTTGGCAACCGCGAAAACCTGCTGCAGCGCGTGGCCAACAACCTAGACGATCTCTACATCATGGGCCAGCCACCGGACAACCTCGATCTGGTCTGCGAGGACTTTGCCGACAACCCACTCGTTCTGGTCGCACCACCCGACCACCCGCTCGCTGGGAAAAGGCGAATCGCGCCCGAGCGCCTGGCCGGTGAGCCGTTCATATTGCGCGAACCGGGCTCGGGCACCCGCCTCACCGCCGAACGCTTCTTCTCGGAAAAAGGCATACAGCTCAAGACCCGCCTCGAGGTGGGGAGCAACGAGGCCATCAAGCAAACCGTGGCCGGCGGTCTCGGTCTGGCCGTGTTGTCGGCCACCACCGTGGTCTCGGAGCTGGCCCTGGGCGAACTGGTGCAGCTCGATGTCAAGGGTTTCCCATTGATCCGGCGCTGGCATGTGGTCTACCCACGAGGGAAGCGCCTGTCTGCCGCCACGCTGGCCTTCAAGGACTGGCTCTTCGAGCACCGCCCAGGCAGTCACACCTGAGGTTCAGTCCTCGTCAATCGCTTCGGCAGGCAATGGCGTGATCAAGACCTGATCGATGCGCCGCCCCTCCAGCGCCAGCACTTCAAACCGCCAGCCCGCACATTCGACCGATTGCTGCAATCCGAGCAGATCCCCGGCCACCGCCTGCATCAGACCCGCCACGGTGTTGTAGCGACCCTTGTCCTCGTCGGGCAGGGCATCAATGGCAAAGCGCGACTTGAGTTCGGCCACCGGCATGCCGCCATCGACCAGCCATGACCCGTTCTCCTTGGGGATCGCCCAGGCATCCACCGGTTGCTCGGGCGACAGCTCCCCCGTGATGGCCTGCAACATGTCCAGCGGGGTGACCACGCCCTGCACCACGCCATATTCGTCCACCACAAAAACGATGCGGGTGGACCGGATGCGGAACTGCTCCAGCAACTCCATGCCGGTGAGCGTTTCGGGAACAAACACCGCCGGCAACGCGTGCTGACGAATCTCGTCGGTGTGCAATCCCTGGGACTGCAGCGACAGCAGGAACGGCAGGTGAATCACCCCCACCACATCGTCCAGTCCGTCGCGACACACCGGGTACCAGGAATGCCCCTTGGCCCAGGCCTTTTGCACCGCGGAGTCCACGGTTTCCTGCGCGTCGAGCCACTCGATTTCCGAGTGCGGCACCATGATGGAAGTGAGCTGCCGGTCATCCAGAAGAAACACATTGCGCACCATTTGGTGCTCATGCTCTTCGATCAGGCCCGCATCCACCCCCTCTTCCAGGCTGGCATTGATTTCCTCTTCGGTCACGTGCTGCACCGCATTGGTGTCGATGCGCAGCAGCTTCAGCACCGCATGCGTGGTGTGGGAGAGCAGCCACACAAACGGCCGCGCCGCCTTGGCCACAAATGTCATGGGCCGTGACACCCAGCGCGCCACCGCCTCCGGATAAAGCTGTCCGATGCGCTTGGGCACCAACTCACCAAAAACAATGGTGATGAACGTGATCACCACCACCACAACCGCCGTGCCCAAGATGCCGGCGCTTGATTCGGCCATGCCCCAGGCCTGGAGACGCAAGGACAGGTCGTCACTGAACGCGGCCTCGCCAACGATGCCATTGAGCATGCCAATTGAAGTGATCCCCACCTGGATCGACGACAGAAACTGGGTTGGGTCATCCAACAGCTTGAGCGCTGTGTTCGCCCCCTTGTCACCTGCTTCGGCCATGGCCGTGAGTCGCGCCTTGCGGCTGGACGCCAGTGCCAGCTCCGACATGGCAAACGCGCCATTGAGCAGGGTAAGAAATACGATGATGAGAGTATCCATAATGAGGGGCTGTGTTCTCCTTTCGCCCGTTGCGGCACGGCCGCGCGGAAAGCCCCGATGGCACTTTACATGATCGGCGACCTGCAAGGCTGCGATGAGGCCCTGGCTCGTTTGCTGAAAAAAATCGATTTCTCCCCCAGCCGGGACACCCTCGTCTTGCTGGGCGATCTGGTCAACCGAGGCCCCGATTCACTGGCCGTTTTGCGCCGCCTGATCGCCCTGGAAGGCGCCGCACATTGCCTGCTGGGCAACCACGACCTGCACCTTCTGGCCGTGGCGCACGGCGTTCGCAGGCCGCACCGCAGCGACACCCTTGGCGACATTTTGCAGGCCCCGGACCGCAGCGCCCTCCTGGACTGGCTGCGCATGCGCCCCATGGCGTTGCACATGCAAGGGTGGTTGATGGTCCACGCTGGCGTGCTGCCCCAATGGGACCTTCAACAGACGCTGGCATTGGCGGGTGAGGTGGAAAGCGTGCTTCGCAGCGCCGATTGGGGTGTCTTCCTGCACAACATGTATGGCAATCACCCCAATGCCTGGCAAGACGACCTGCGTGGTGCCGACCGTCTGCGCACCATCGTCAACGCCCTCACCCGATTGCGATTCTGTTCCGTCAGTGGCGCCATGGAGTTCGACACAAAAGACAGCGCCGCCGCCGCACCACCCGGGTTCATGCCCTGGTTCGATGTGCCGGCGCGGCGCACACGCGGCACACCCATCGCCTTTGGTCACTGGTCCACCCTCAAAGGCTCGGCTGCACCACAAGGCGTGCTGCCGCTGGACACCGGCTGCGTGTGGGGCGGCTGCCTCACGGCGGCCCGCCTGGACGCGCCAGGTCAGGCCGAGCTCATTCAGGTGAACTGCCCACAGAGCCAGAAGCCCGGAAAAAAGAAAGCCTGAAGGGAAAAGAGAAGGCCCGAAGCCGCACCCTGACATGGTTCACTGGCCATGGACCATGGGCCAGGAAACGGCCGACAGGTCACCACATCTGTGGTCGTTCAATCAGCAGCGGTGCCGAGTCCAGGCAGCCACACACAAGCCGCCAACCTCAAGAAGTGGCAGAAGACGGATCTTCAACGCCGGTGTTTTGTGGTGCCTCTTCAGCTCGGGGTTCCTGGGCCACCGGCATGCTCTTGAACAGCGCAGGCACCTTCTTGCGCGACTTGATGTTGGGCGACAGCGAGCGACCGCCAGACCCGCGCTGCGACGCCTCCCATGCCGGCGGCGCCTCGCTGGTGTTGCTGGGCTCATACGGCTTGTCAAACAGAGGATCTGACGGAACGCGGGGCGTGCGTGCCACCGGGCCTCGACCCTCACCTCGGGATTCCCGGCGTTCGCGACGCGCGCCCCCCTCGTCCTGGCGCCAGACGCGTTGACCATCGTTGAAATGCCCTGCGGGCTGGCGGTCAACTTGCAGCTCCAGCGCTTCGAGCTCAATCTTCTTGCCCAGCAACTTCTCCAGGTCGCCCACCAGGCGCGTGTCGCGCCCACCCACAAACGACACAGCCAGCCCCGAGGCCCCCGCCCTTCCGGTTCGGCCGATGCGGTGCACGTAATCTTCTGCGTTGAAAGGAATGTCGAAGTTGAACACCGCAGGCACATCCTTGATGTCCAGACCACGCGCGGCCACATCGGTGCAAATCAGCAGATCCACGGCCCCGCTCTGAAAGCCTCCAACGCCTTCAAACGCTCATCCTGGCTCTTGTCACCATGCAGCGCAGCCGTTTTCAGCCCTTCGCGCTCCAGCGACCGGGCCAGGCGGGCGCAGCCCAGTTTGCTGTTGACGAACACAAAGGCCTGCGTCACACCCCGGTCCAGCAAAAGCCGTTTGAGGGTGACGCGCTTGTCATCGTCGTCAACCCGGTAAAAATGCTGCTCCACCGTGGAGGCGGTGGCATTGGAGCGGGCCACCTCGATGGTCACCGGATTCTGCAGGTAGCTGTTGGCCAGCCGCTTGATCTCGGGTGAGAACGTGGCTGAGAAAAGCAGCGTGGTCCGCGACTTCGGCAGATAACTCAGAATCCGTTGCAAATCGGGCAAGAAACCGATGTCGAGCATGCGGTCGGCCTCATCCAGCACCACATACTCGACCTGATTCAGGACACAGTTCTTGGCTTCAATATGGTCCAACAACCGACCCGGCGTGGCCACCAACACCTCCACGCCCTTCTTCAGCTCGGCGGTTTGGGGCTTCATGTCCATGCCACCAAACACCACCGTGCTGCGCAACTGGGTGTACTTGGCGTACAGCTTGACCTGTTCGGCCACCTGATCGGCCAGCTCGCGCGTGGGCAACAACACCAGCGCACGCACCGGGTGGCGCGCCGGCGAGGTGGAGGCGTTTTCGTGTTTGAGCATGCGCTGCAGCAAGGGCAGCGAAAAAGCGGCGGTTTTGCCGGTCCCGGTCTGGGCGGCACCCATCACATCGCGGCCTTCCAGAACAACTGGAATGGCTTGCGCCTGGATCGGCGTCATGTTCTCGTAGCCCATTTCGGCCACGGCGCGAGCAATGGTGGGAGAAAGGGCGAGTTCGGAAAAGGATTGGGTCATTGCAGGGCGCGCTGCCAAAAATATGCGCGCAGAGTGGTAGGCATTAACCCTGCATTGTCGCACTTTGGGCGGTTTTGGCCGAATCCGCCCACGAGTTCACCCGCGTGAGGCCCTTGTCGGGCCCCACCCACGGCCTCAAAGGCTGCGTGCGTTGAAGGTATCGCAGGCCTGCACACTGCCGGTTTCCAGCCCCTTGTAGAACCAGCGCTGGCGCTGTTCGCTGGACCCGTGGGTAAAGCTGTCCGGAACCACCACGCCCTGACTCTTGCGCTGCAAGGCGTCGTCACCGATGGCGGCGGCGGCATTCATGGCCTCCTCCACATCGCCGGGCTCCAGGATTCCCTTGCTCTGCTGATTGTGGTGCGCCCAGATACCCGCAAAACAGTCTGCCTGCAGCTCCAGCCGCACCGACAGCGCGTTTTGCTCGCGCTCGCTGATGCGCCCGCGCATGCTGTCGACCTTGCCGGTCAGGCCCATCAGATTCTGGACGTGGTGCCCCACCTCATGGGCCACCACATAGGCTTGCGCAAAATCGCCCGGGGCGCCCAGTTGCCGCTTCATGGTCTCGTAAAAGCTCAGGTCGATATAGACCTTGCGGTCGGCCGGACAATAAAACGGCCCCATGGCCGCCTGGCCCTGCCCGCATGCGGTCTGGGTGGTGCCTCGAAACATCACCAGCCTTGGCGGCTCGTATTGCGCACCGCTTTGGCGGAACACGGCTCCCCAGGCGTCTTCGGTTCCCCCCAGGACAGCGGCCACGAACCGCCCCATTTCGTCGGATGGTCGCCCCGTCGGCGTGGTGCCCGCAGGTGCGCTCTGGGTCTGGCTGGGCATCAGATCGCCCGCGCCCCCCAGAAACCCAAGAATGGTCATGGGATTGATGCCGAAGATCCAGGCCGCGATGAAGGCAACGGCAATCGTCCCCAGGCCGATGCCTTTGCCACCACGGCGCCGTCCACCCCCGCCAAACATGCCCCCGCCGCCCGGCTGGTTTCGGCGATCCTCGATGTTGTCGGACTGTCGATTGTTTTCCCACTTCATGTGCAAGCTCCTCGGGCCATCAAGTCAAAAAGCCGAAGGGCAGGGTGGCGCCGCGGCTGGTGCATTATGCAAACAGAGGGCGCCATTTGGCCAACCGCGCCCGGTTTGGCGGGCCGCCATTTGAAAAAGTCGCAATGGCGTGCAGCCACGCCACGGCCTGGCCAGGCGCTCAGGTCTTGGGCAGCGTCACACCCACCTGGCCCTGGTATTTGCCGCCCCGGTCTTTGTAGCTGGTTTCGCACACATCGTCTTTATCGCTCTCGAAGAACAGCACCTGCGCGCAACCTTCGCCAGCGTAGATCTTGGCAGGCAACGGGGTGGTGTTGCTGAACTCCAGCGTCACATAACCTTCCCACTCAGGCTCAAACGGGGTGACGTTGACGATGATGCCGCAGCGCGCGTAAGTGCTCTTGCCCAGGCAGACGGTCAACACGTTGCGAGGGATGCGGAAATACTCCATGGTCCGCGCCAGCGCGAAGCTGTTGGGCGGAATCACACACACATCCTTGTTGACGTCGACAAAGCTGTTTTCGTCGAAGTTCTTGGGATCCACCACCGTGCTGTGGATGTTGGTGAACACCTTGAACTCGGGTGCGCAACGAATGTCATAGCCGTAGCTGCTGGTCCCATAGCTGACGATGCGGTCGCCCGCGGCGTTCTGACGCACCTGCCCCGGTTCGAAGGGCTCGATCATGCCGTGCTGCTCTGCCATGCGGCGGATCCATTTGTCGCTTTTGATGCTCATAGGTGTACTCCGGGTATGGCGGAGATTGTAAGTAGGGCCACCACGGGTCTGAAAAAGCGCCACCCAGGCAGCGGCATTGACGCGATCAGGCGATGTGGGTGCGCTGGATCAGGCGGTCGTCACCCAGCACGATCAGGGCAAACAGCAGTTCTTCCAGCGTGCTGGTCTGCTGGGTCTTGCGCGCCAGCAAGGCGTGGCCTGAGGATCCAGCACCAGAAAATCCGCCTCACAACCAGGCTGGAGATTGCCCACCACCCCGCCCAGCCCCAGGCTCTGGGCTGCCCCGGCCGTGTGCTGCCACCACAGCTGGGAAGGCAGCAGGCTCAGCCCCGGCTTGGTCTGTCCCTCGCGCCCCACGTTGTAGGCCGCCAGCATGGTCTTGAATGGCGAGAAGCTGGTTCCGCCGCCCACGTCGCTGGCCAGTCCATACCGCATGCCGACCGCATCGGCCGCCAGATAATCAAAGAAGCCACTGCCCAGGAACAGGTTGCTGGTCGGACACACAGCGGCCACCGCGCCAGAGGCCGCCATCAGTGCGCGGTCTTGGGCGCTCAAGTGAATGCAATGGGCGTATACCGCCCGCTCGCGAAGCAACCCAGCGTCGCCATAAACCCCCAGATAGCTGGACGCGTCTGGAAACAGCTCGCTCACCCAACGCACCTCGTCGCGGTTCTCAGACAGATGCGACTGAACCCACACATCGGAGTACTTGTCGGCCAGCATCCCGGCCCCACGCAGTTGTTCGGGCGAGCTGGTGGGTGCAAACCGGGGGGTGATCGCATAACCAAGCCGATCCACGCCATGCCAGCGCTGTATCAGTTCTTCGGTGTCCACGAGGCTTTGCTCCGTCAAGTCGCGCACACCATCGGGGCTGTGGCGATCCTGCAAGACCTTGCCGGTCATGAACCGCAACCGCCGTGCCCGGGCCTCCTCAAAGGCGGCATTCACCGAAGCCGGGTGTGAGGTGGCGAACGTGAGCGCCGTGGTGACGCCATTGCGCAACAGCTCATCGAAAAAGAACGCCGCCACACCGCGCGCGTAATCCGGATCGTGGAAGCGCGCTTCGTGGGGAAATGTGTAGTTCTCCAGCCAGGGCAGCAGACCGTCGGCGGGCGCGCCAATCACGTCGGTCTGCGCGTAATGCACATGCATGTCCACAAAACCCGGCGAGATGATCCGACCACGCAAGTCTTCAACCGGAACATCGGCATGCTCAACCGCCAGACGGTCATGGGCACCCACGGCCTTGACCACCCGCCGGCCCGAGGCATCGGGCCCCACCACCAACAACCCGTCCTCGTCAAAGACAGGCTGGTGGTGGCTATCGAAGCGAAGAATGGCGGCGCGGTAACTTTGGTTCACCCCACGACTGTAACCAAAGAACCCGCCTGTGCGCCGACCCGCGCACCAACGAACACCCGATCCGAGAACTACTTGGCGAGCTGCCCGACCACCCCCTCCACCAGCCAGTTCATGCCCTGAATCTCGGCGTCGCTCAGGGCCGTCCCGGCGGGGATCACCACGCGCCCTTCGTGGTCTCTTACATCACGCTGTGCAGCAAAAACCGCCAGCTTGCCTGAAGCCATGTCGGACTGACGGGCCAGCACCTCATCGCGCACCCCCTGGGGCACCTTGCTGCCGAACGCGCCCACCCGGATCATGCCCGACTTGACACCGCCCCAGACACGGTCACTTTTCCACGTTCCGTCGAGCACCGCCTTGACGCGCTGGGTGTAGTAATCGCCCCACAAGTGCGTCACCGCAACAATCTGGGCGTCGGGCGCCACCTGGCGCATATCGGAGTGGTAGGCCACCGCAAGCTTGCCGTGCTCCTGGGCGGCCACCATCACCGCCGTGGAGCCGGTGTGAAACGCCAACACCTCTGCCCCCTGATTCATCAGGCTGACTGCGGCTTCACGCTCGCGCGGGGGGTTGAACCACTCACCGAGAAACACCACGCGCACTGTGGCCTTGGGATTGACCGATCGCATGCCCAGCGCAAAGGCGTTGATCCCCTGAATCACTTCGGGAATCGGAAACCCCGCCACATACCCCGCCTGAGTGGCCATGCGCCCGGCCGCTATGCCGGCCAGATACCGGCCCTCGTAGTAGCGCGCATTGGCCGCTGACACGTTGGGCGCGGTCTTGTAACCGGTGACGGACTCGAATTTCACCTCAGGAAACTCGCGCGCGACTTTCAGGGTGGGCTCCATGTAACCAAAGCTCGGTGTGAAGATGATGCGGTTGCCCTGCCTGGCCAGATCGCGAATCACGCGTTCCGCATCGGCCCCCTCCGCCACGTTTTCCACAAAGCTGGTCTGAACGCGATCACCCAATGCCGCCTGCACCGCCTGGCGGCCGAGCTCATGCTGATAAACCCAGCCGGGCCCGGCCAGGGGCGCCACATACACGAATGCGGCCTTCAAAGGTTCAGCGGCCGGGGCCTGGGCGTATGAAAGGGGGGAAGAAAAAACGAAGGAAAAACTGGCGGCCAGAAGGGCGCAGACGCGCCGGGCCACGAGGTTTTTGTACATGGTGTTCCTCTACATGGCTTCCGGATTGGACAAAAAAAGCGAGCCGGGGAAGCACCGGCTCGCTCAACCCCGCATTTTAGCGTGGACCGGCCTGGCTTGGCGCGACCCGTCCAGCGTCCGCCGCCCCAAACACGCAAAGAGCGGGCGAAATGGCCCCCAACTCCCGCCTTCGCGCTTGACCGCATCCGGCAGACTCATCAGCACGTTCCACTTTGTCCCGCGTGCGCCTCCCACCCCGCCACCCCCGCGCGAACCGCCGCGCACGAACCAACCACCCAACCACGCCACATGTTCTCCAGCCTCAAATTGCCCGATAACGAGATTGGTCATGCGCTGGCGGCCTTCCGAAGCGCCTTCCGAAGCGTGGGCGCATTCAGCGCGGTCATCAACCTGCTCATGCTGGTGCCGTCGTTGTACATGCTGCAGGTGTACGACCGGGTCCTCACCAGCCGCAACGAAACCACCCTGGCCATGCTCACGCTGATGGTGCTGGGCGCCTACCTGTTCATGAACGCCCTGGAGCTGGTGAGAAGCCACGTACTCATTCGCGTGGGCGCCCACCTCGACATGCAACTCAACCAGCGGGTCTATGTGGCCTCGTTTGAACAAAACCTCAAGCGCACCGGCGGGAACGCGGGACAGGCCCTGGCCGATCTGACCACGATTCGGCAATTCCTGACCGGGCACTCGATGTTTGCTTTTTTCGACGCCCCCTGGTTTCCTGTCTACCTGGTGGTCATCTTCCTGTTCGACTGGACCCTGGGCCTGTTCGCCCTGGCGGGCACGGTGGTCCTGGTGCTCCTGGCCTGGGTCAATGAAGTGGTCTCGCGCAAACCCTTGACCGAGGCCAACACGATGGCCGTGGCCGCTGGCAACCTGGCCACCAACAACCTGCGCAATGCCGAGGTCATCGAGGCCATGGGCATGCTGCCCAACCTGATGTCACGGTGGTTCAAACTGCACACGCGCTTCCTGCAACTGCAAGCGCAGGCCAGCCAGAAGGCCAGCCTGGTGAACGCCAGCAGCAAATTCGTGAGGGTGTCCATGCAATCCTTGATTCTTGGCCTGGGCGCCCTGCTGGCTTTGGAAAACCGCATCACGCCCGGCATGATGATCGTTGGCTCGATCCTCATGGGGCGCGCACTGGCGCCCGTAGACCAGCTCATTGCCATGTGGAAAGGCTGGTCGGGCACCCGCAGCGCCTACCGCCGTCTGAGCGACCTGCTGGCAGCCAACCCGGTGCGGCCCGAGCGCATGGCATTGCCCAGACCGCAAGGCCGCGTGGCGGCCGAGGCGGTCACGGTGCTGCCGCCAGGCACACAGATCCCTGCGCTGCGCAACCTCAGTTTCAACCTCGCGGCCGGCGAGGCCCTGGGAGTGATCGGCGCCAGCGGTTCGGGCAAATCGACGCTGGCCCGGGTGCTGGTGGGTGTGTGGCCTGCGGTCGCTGGCGCCATGCGGCTGGACGGATCGGACGTCTACCAATGGAACAAGGCCGAATTGGGCCCTCACGTCGGCTACCTGCCCCAAGACGTCGAATTGTTCAGCGGCACCATCAGCGAGAACATTGCGCGGTTCGGTGAAATCCACGCCGACCAGGTGATCGAGGCCGCTCAGCGCGCCGGCGTGCACGATCTGATCCAGCACTTCCCGCAAGGCTATGACACCCCCTTGGGGGACGGCGGCGCCGGACTCTCTGGCGGGCAAAAGCAGCGCATCGGACTCGCGCGTGCACTGTACGGTGATCCGGCTCTGGTGGTGCTCGATGAGCCGAACGCCAACCTGGACGAGGCGGGTGAGCAAGCGCTGGTCCAAGCCCTGATCGAGCTCAAACAGCGCGGCAAAACCCTGGTGCTCATCACCCACCGCCCCCACATCATCGGTGTGACCCAGAAGCTGCTGCTCCTGAAAGACGGCATCGTCCAATTGTTCGGCCCAACCGAGCAAGTGTTGGCCGAGTTGTCCAAATCTGCCAATTCCGCCAAGACGGCCCCCGCGCCCAAGCGACCGCCGGTCCAGGTGATCGCCATTCCCAACAAGCAGGCAAACGTGTCGGGTTCGATCGCCCCGCCGACAAACACCCCCGCCTGAGGCAAGCCCCATCCCCAACCGTGACCACGACCTCAATGACCACAGCCTTCGCAGGCTCGACCGGTGTCACCCCGCACCCCGCACCCCTGCCAACATTGCAAACCGACGCCAGCGCACCGGTCCGCCTGGGCTGGTGGCTGATTGGCTTGGGCCTCGGGGCTTTTCTTCTCTGGGGTTTCATCGCACCACTCGACCAAGGCGTTCCCATGTCGGGAACGCTCACCGTGGCGGGCAACAAAAAAGCGGTGCAGCACCAATCCGGCGGCACCATCAAGAAGATTCACGTCAAGGAAGGCGACAGGGTCAAGGCGGGGCAGGTGCTGGTGGAAATCGACAGCACACAAAGCCGCTCGATTGCCGAAACCACACGCACCCAGTATTTCACGGCCCGAAGCACCGAAGCACGCCTGATCGCGGAACGCGACAACCTGGGCACCATCGCCTTTCCGCAAGAGGCGCAGGAGATCCAGGCAGACCCACGCGTCGCCGACGTGACGGAAATTCAGCGCCAACTGTTCAATGCCCGACGCGCCGCCTTGCGAAGCCAACTGGCTGCCGTCGACGAAAGTCTCGCCGGTCTGCAGGCCCAAAACGCCGGCCTGGCATCTTCACGCAACGGAAAAGAACGCCAGCTCAGCTTGTTGCGGGAGCAATTGCACAACATGCGCAACCTCGCCCAGGATGGCTACGCGCCCCGCAACCGCTTGCTCGAACTGGAGCGAAACCTTGCCCAGTTGGAAGCCACAACGCTGGAAGACGCGGGCAACCTCAGCCGGGGTTTGCGGCAGGCCAACGAGCTCAAACTGCAGCGCATCCAGATTCAGCAAGACTTTCAGAAGGAAGTGCGCACCCAACTGGCCCAGGTTCAAAACGAGACCGAAGCTTTGCGCAGCCGGCTCGAAGGCCTAGACCACGAGGTCACCAACAACCTCGTGAAGGCCCCGGTGGATGGCGTGGTGGCCGATGTGGCAGTGTTCACCGAAGGAGGCGTGGTGGCGCCCGGCTTTCGCATGATGGACATCGTGCCGATGGACGCGCCGCTGGTCGTCGAGGGACAGATTCCCGTTCATCTGGTGGACTCGGTCCACCCCGGCCTCCCGGTCGAGCTGATCTTCTCCGCCTTCAACCGCAACACCACACCAAGGGTACCCGCCACGGTGACCCAGGTTTCGCCCGACCGCCTGGTCGACGAAACGTCCAAACTGCCGTACTACCGTCTGCGCGCGGAGCTCACACCCGAAGGGCGTCACACCATGGGCAACCTGCCTGTGCGTGCGGGCATGCCGGTGGAGCTGTTTGTCAAGACTGGAGAGCGAAGCCTCATCAACTACCTGATGCGCCCACTGCGCGACCACATCCGCACATCTCTTACCGAGGAGTGATGTCGCGCGGCGGCTGGCCAGATGTGGCCAGCGTTCAGGTTTCCTTGGAAATCTTGATCGAGGGAAACTTGGACGAAAAGTCCTTGGCCTGCCGAGCCACTTTCGCCGCCAGTTGCCTTGCCACCGACTTGTATAGGCCGGCAATCTCGCCGCCGGGCTCAGACACCACCGTGGGCGCCCCACCATCGGCCTGCACGCGGATCTGCATGTTCAGTGGCAAGGCCCCCAGGTAGTCCATTTCAAACTCTGCGGCCATCTTGCGCCCACCATCGGCACCAAAGATGTGTTCGGTGTGACCGCAGTTGGGGCAGCAATACACCGCCATGTTTTCCACGATGCCCAGAATGGGCACCCCCACTTTCTCAAACATCTTGATGCCTTTGCGCGCATCGAGCAGCGCGATGTCCTGCGGCGTGGTGACGATCACGGCGCCCGTCAGCGGCACACGCTGGGACAGCGTCAGTTGAATGTCCCCTGTGCCCGGAGGCATGTCGACAATCAGGTAATCCAGGTCTTTCCAGTTCGTCTGCCGCAGCAACTGCTCCAGCGCCTGGGTGGCCATCGGACCGCGCCACACCATGGCGTCGTCCTTGTTGACCAGGAACCCGATCGAAATGACCTGAACCCCATGGCTCACCAGCGGCTCCATCGTCTTGCCGTCGAGCGACTCCGGACGGCCGCTCAGCCCCATCATCATCGGCTGGCTGGGGCCATAGATGTCGGCGTCCAGAATGCCCACCGAGGCTCCTTCCGCCGCCAACGCCAAGGCCAGATTGGCAGCCGTGGTGCTCTTGCCCACCCCCCCTTTGCCCGAGGCCACGGCGATGATGTTCTTCACGCCTGGCAACAGTTGCACACCGCGCTGCACGGCATGGGCAATGACGTGGGTGCTCAGGTTCACGGACACAGAGGTCACACCAGGGACCCCATGGCCGCCGTCACCAGCGCGTCGCGCAGGGCGTTCCATTGGCTTTGGCCGGGTAGCCGAGGGCCACCTCAAACGCCACCTCACCGTATTGCTCGCGCAGATTCGTTAGGGCTTTGGTGGACACGAAATCCTGACCCGTGTTCGGGTCGACCACCCCCTGCAAGGCATTCAACAGCGCGGTGGAATCTACGGGCATCGGTGCAATCTCCAAGAATGAAGGGGTCCTATCAGCGGGCAGAGTCTACCGTCGCCAGGGGCACAGACCCAAACACACAAGGTGCTTGTGGACTTCCAATGCCTGTTCAGACTGTTTCCACCCCGCGCCCGTCCAGTCGCCATCGAAAAGGCCCGAAGCCCTAAAATCGTCGGTTACCTGAAAGAAAGCCTCCCATGAGCCAGCCACGCCGCCTTTTTGTCACCACCGCATTGCCCTACGCGAACGGCCACTTCCACATCGGCCACATCATGGAGTACATCCAGGCCGACATCTGGGTGCGGTTTCAGCGCATGCAGGGCCACGAAGTGCATTTCGTCTGCGCCGACGACGCCCATGGCGCGCCAATCATGATCGCGGCCGAAAAGGCCGGCAAATCCCCTCAGCAGTTCGTCGCCGACATTGCCGCGGGACGCAAGCCCTACCTCGATGGATTCCACATCGGTTTCGACAACTGGCACAACACCGACGCCCCGGAAAACCACGAACTCGCCCAGGACATCTACCGGGCGCTCAAGGCCAACGACCTGATCGAAACCCGCACCATCGAGCAGTTCTTCGACCCGGAAAAGAACATGTTCCTGGCCGACCGCTTCATCAAGGGCGAATGCCCCAAGTGCGGTGCGAAAGACCAGTATGGCGACAACTGCGAGAACTGTGGTGCCGTATACGCCCCCACCGAGCTGAAGAACCCCTATTCGGCGCTCTCCGGCGCCACCCCGGTCCTGAAAAGCTCGGACCATTTCTTCTTCAAGCTCTCGGATCCCCGCTGCATCGCCTTCCTCAAGGAATGGACCAACAGCGGCACCGTGCAGCCGGAAGTGCTCAACAAGATCACCGAGTGGATTGCGCCTGGCGAAGACGGCAAGCCCAAGATGGGCGACTGGGACATCAGCCGCGACGCCCCCTACTTCGGCATCGAGATTCCAGACGCGCCCGGAAAGTACTTCTACGTCTGGCTGGACGCCCCCATCGGTTACCTGGCCTCGCTGAAAAACCATTTCAGCAAGATCGGCATCGACTACGACGCCTTCATGGCCGACCCGTCCACCGAGCAATACCACTTCATCGGCAAGGACATCATCACCTTCCACACGTTGTTCTGGCCCGCCACGCTGCATTTCAGTGGGCGAAAGGTCCCCAACGCCATTTTTGTGCACGGTTTCCTCACCATCAACAACGGTGAAAAGATGAGCAAGAGCCGGGGCACCGGCCTGAATCCGCTGAAGTACCTCGAACTGGGCATGAACCCCGAATGGCTGCGCTATTACCTCGCCGCCAAGCTCACCGCCAAGAACGAAGACGTGGACTTCAACCCGGAAGACTTCATGCTGCGCGTCAACAGCGATCTGGTGGGGAAATACATCAACATCGCTTCACGCGCTGCCGGGTTCATCGCCAAACGGTTTGACGGCAAGCTGGGGGCAGCCTCGGCCGACAGCGCCACCCTGCTGGCCTCCATTCAGCAAATCGCCAACGAAGTGGCGTCGCTCTACACCAGACCGGGAATACGGCAAAGCCCTTCCCGGAAATCATGTTGCAGGCCGGCAAAGTCAACGCCTACGTCGATCAGAACAAGCCATGGGAACTGGCCAAACAGCCGGATCAGGATGCGCGCTTGCAAGACGTGTGCAGCACCTGCATCGAAGCATTCCGCCTGATCTCCTTTGTATCTCAAACCCGTGCTACCGGCCTTGGCCGCAATGTGGAGACCTTCCTCAAAGTGCCCCATGGCATTCGCCGATGCCAGCCAGCTTCTGGGCGCAGGCCACACCATTGGCGCCTACCAACACCTGATGCAACGGGTGGACGTCAAACAACTCGACGCCCTCTTCGAGCCGCCGCCGGCACCAGTGGTCGAGAAAGCCCTGCCCGGGGGCGAAGAAATCGCGCCCACCATCACCATCGACGACTTCGCCAAAATCGATCTGCGCATCGCAGCGATCGTCAATTGCGAAACGGTGGAAGGTTCAACCAAGCTGCTGCGCCTGACGCTGGACGTGGGCGAAGGCCAGACCCGCAACGTGTTCAGTGGTATCGCCAGCGCCTACAAACCAGAGGATCTGATCGGCAAGCTCACCGTGATGGTGGCCAATCCAGCGCCGCGCAAGATGAAGTTCGGCCTGAGCGAAGGCATGGTGCTCGCCAGCCATGGCGATGAAAAAGCCGAGCCAGGGATCTATGTCTTGAACCCTTGGCCCGGAGCCCAGGCAGGCATGCGCGTGCGCTGAGCGCAGCCAATCAAGAAAGGCAAGAAGAGGGCGAGGGCAGCAGCTGCGCCAAACCTTCTCCAGGCACTGGCGACGCGCCTTTTCCCCATGCGCCGCACGCAGGGCCTGAATCAGGCCACCAGCGCTGTCAGGTCAGGTCCGCCATCGACGAGGCCGGGAAAGCCAGTTCCGGTTCAGCCCCTTCAAACGGCAGGGTGAAGTAGAAGGTGCAACCTTCGTCCGGTGCGGTCTCCGCCCAGATGCGTCCGCCATGACGCTCGACGATCCGTTGCGACAGCGCCAGCCCCGTGCCCGTACCATCGAAATCCATCGAATGGTGTTGGCGCTGAAACATCACGAAAAGGTTGTGGGCCTTCTCGAGATCAAAGCCCACGCCGTTATCGCGCACAAAGAACGTCCGCCCGCCCACAGGGTTGACTTTCCAGCCCACCTCAATCCGCCCGACATCGCGGGTACGGGTGTATTTCACCGCGTTGTTGAGCATGTTGGTCCACGCCTGCGCCAGCAGCATCGCATCACCACGCACCACCGGAAGATCCTCCTCTACCACCCATTCAATGTGGCGATCGGGGTTCTCCATCTTGAGGTGGGCAATCACACCGTCCAGCAATGGTGCCAAAGGCACCGGCTGGGTATCGAGCGCCACCCGGCCGAGACGGGCGTATTCAAGCAAGCCTTCGATCATGTGGCTCATGCGCCGGCTGGCCTTGGCCGTTGAATTGAGGTACTGAAGCGTGAGGCGATCACCGGACTCGCCCAATTGCTCCTGCAACAAGGTCACGAAGCTGGAGATGTGGCGCAACGGCGCGCGCAGATCATGAGAGACCATGTGCGAGAACACGTCCAAGTCCTTGTTCGCCGCCACCAGTTGTTGGGTGCGCTCGGCCACGCGCTTCTCAAGCTCCTTGTTGAGGTCGTTCATCACGTCCTCCAAACTCTTGGCCGCGGTCATGTCGCGTGTGATGGCAGACAGCCCCTGCAACTCGCCCGCCTCATTGCGCAGCGCCGTGATCACTGTGTGGGCCCAGAAGCGCGAACCGTCGTCGCGCAGACGCCATCCACGCGTCTCCCACTGACCATGCGCCTTCGCCAGCCGAAGAACCTGTGAAGGCTCCACCTCGTCTTCGCCTGCATTGCCTGTGGCCAACAGCGACTCATAGGGCTTGCCCACCATCTGCTGGCGCGTGTGACCATGCAACCGTTGGGCGCTTTCGGTCCATTCCGTCACTGCCCCATTTTCGTCCACGAAGTAGATGCAATGGTCTTGAATCGCATCCACCATCAGCCGGTAGCGCTGCTCACTCTGGTACAGCTCGGCGGTGCGTTCCCGCACCCGCTCCTCGAGATCGCGGTTGGCCTCCAGCACAAACTCTTCCGTGCGCCGGCGCTCGCTCACATCGTGCAGCTCGATGAAGATGCCCTCAACAACTCCTTTGCGCAAGTCCGGAATGTAGTGGACCTCAAAATAACTCCGATTGCCTTGTGCATCCACCGTTTCCGACTCAAACGTCTGACTCTGCCCGCTCAACGCCTCGGCCACATGGGGCAGGATTTCGGGCAGGCGCCTTGCACTCAACAAGTTGCTCAGGTTTTCCCCCACCATCGCCTCGGGCGCCCGGCCATACCGGTTCGCATGCGCGCGGTTGGCAAATCGGCAGTTCAGGTCCTTGTCGTAATAGGCCAGCTCCACGGGGATTCTGTCGGCAATGGTCTGCAAAAATCCGTCGTGCGCGTTGAGGCGCTGCTCGGTGTCCTTGCGCTGATTGATGTCGACGACACTGGCCTGGGTGTGCACAAACTGCCCATCTGGCCCCGTCACGGCGATGCAACTCAACAATGCCTGGAACTGACTGCCGTCCTTGCGCAGGAGTTCAAGCTCCATGGAGTCACGCGCACCGGGGTTTTTCATGGCCTGCAGGCGTGGCTGCATGATCTGGAACCAGGCCGGATCAACCAGCACACCAATCTCAACAGCCGGGCTCAGCAACTCGGCACGCGGATACCCCAGCCAGTCCAGAAGTGTCTGATTGACATCAACCACCCGCAGGTCACCGTCCAGAATCAAATGACCGCAAGGCGCCTGCTCGAATCGCTGTCGCGCCTGCTCCAACTCGAGCTGAAGCGCTTGTGTCCGCATGGACACCTGTCGCTCCAGCTCAGAGATGGCAGGGCTGGATTCAGAAGGGGCTTGAGATTCCATGGTGTTGGGCTCCGGGTCTTAGCGATGTACAAGGGAAGTTGTTTCCCCTCCATATCGGCGTTCAAGGCCAAAAATTCAACCTTGATTCAAGAGACTCGCCAGCGGTGCACGCGCCACGCCAAAGCCGCCTGCACCTCGCCTCAAGCACGTGTCCACACACCGCAAGACGGGGAACACTTATTGATAGTGACCGCTAACATCCAAGCGGCCACCTGCGTCAGCTCCAGACTACTTCAAACCAGCGGCTGCGCGCAAGACCTCGGCCTTGTCGGTGCGTTCCCAGGTGAACTCAGGCTCTTCGCGACCAAAGTGGCCATAGGCAGCCGTCTTCTCGTAGATAGGGCGCAGAAGATCCAGCATCTGGATGATGCCCTTGGGACGCAGGTCAAAATGTTCATTGACCAGAGCGGCGATTTTCTCATCGGGGATCACACCGGTGCCCTCGGTGTAAACGGTGATGTTCATCGGCTTGGCCACCCCAATCGCATAGGCAACCTGCACCTGACACTGACGAGCCAAGCCAGCTGCCACCACGTTCTTGGCCACATAGCGTGCGGCGTAAGCCGCCGAGCGGTCCACCTTGCTGGGGTCTTTGCCGCTGAAAGCGCCGCCACCGTGTGGGCAAGCTCCTCCGTAGGTGTCCACGATGATCTTGCGCCCGGTCAAACCGCAGTCACCTTGCGGTCCACCCACCACAAAACGTCCGGTGGGATTGATCAGGTACCGCGTGTCTTGCAACCATTCCTTGGGCAGCACCGGTTTGATCAACTCTTCAATGATGGCCTCATTGAACGAGGCCTTCATCTTGGTAGCGGTCTCGCTTTGGTCCGGCGTGTGCTGGGTTGACAGCACCACAGTGTCGATACTGTGAGGCTTGCCATCGACGTAGCGCATTGTCACCTGACTCTTCGCGTCCGGCCGCAAGAACGGCAGGCGGCCGTCTTTGCGCAATTGCGCCTGACGCTCGACCAAACGATGGGCGTAATAGATGGGCGCGGGCATCAGCTCAGGCGTCTCATCGCAGGCGTAACCAAACATCAGGCCCTGGTCGCCCGCACCAATGTTGAGATGGTCATCAGACGCGTGGTCCACACCCTGCGCAATGTCATTGCTCTGCTTGTCATAGCAGACCATCACCGCACAGCCCTTGTAATCAATGCCGTAGGCGGTGTCATCGTAACCAATGCGCTTGATGGTGTCGCGCGCAACCTGGATGTAGTCCACATGCGCATTGGTGGTGATCTCACCCGCCAGCACCACCAGCCCGGTATTGCACAGGGTCTCGGCCGCGACGCGACTCAGGGGGTCCTGCTTGAAAATCGCATCCAGAATGGCATCTGAAATCTGGTCGGACACCTTGTCGGGGTGGCCCTCGGAAACCGATTCAGACGTGAAAAGAAAATCGTTCGCCATATAGATAAACTCCAGGAAGGTTGGTCGGCGTTGCCGGCCTTTCAGAGTTCGGCGAACGCTTTAGCGGATTTTGTGAATCGCCCCGCAATTAGTTCAATAACTCGGCGATCTCCAGATTTTAATGCATGGCCACTTGCCTGCCAGACCACACCCCCAGCATCTCGTCCAATCAGCCGCCCTCTTGAGCCCTTGCCGCACCTGCCGTGACATTTTTTGTTCAAAGCCTCTTTCGCGCCCTGTCCGCCCTGCCCCTGCCACTGCTTCACGCGTTTGGCTGGCTGGTGGGATGGGCCACCTTTGCGCTGTCACCCCGTTTCCGACGCCGGTTGCTCAGCAACGCTTCGCAGGCAGGCCTCCCATTGCGCACCGCGCTGGCCTCGGTGGGCGAGTCGGGCAAGATGCTCGCCGAAACCCCTCGTATGTGGCTCGGGCGCCCCACCAAGCTTCGATGGGATGGCGAACACGTCGTCGAACAGGCCCTTTCCCACGGATCGGGGGTGCTTTTCCTCACCCCCCATCTCGGCTGTTTCGAAATCACGGCACAGGCGCTGGCAGCACGATTCGGCGACCGCATGCCGATCACCGTGCTGTACAGGCCGTCCAGACAACCCTGGCTACGTGACTTGGTGGCCACCGCCCGTGAACGCCCCCATTTGCACACCGCGCCCACCACCCTCGCCGGGGTCAAACAACTGATCAAAGCCCTCAAGACCCGAGAAGCAGTGGGCCTGCTGCCCGATCAGGTGCCCCCACATGGACAAGGTGTCTGGGCACCGTTCTTCGGTCGCGAGGCCTACACCATGACCTTGTCGGCGCGCCTCGCACTGACCCCGGGTGTTCAAATGGTGCTCATCTGGGGTGAGAGGCTTTCCTGGGGACGCGGATACCTGGTTCACGTGCGCCCCTACCAGGTCGAAGGAGGTCTGAGCAAAGACGCAGTGACTGCGGCCGCACAGATCAACAGGGCCATGGAAGAACTGGTGCGAGAATGCCCGGCTCAGTACATCTGGTCCTACGACCGGTACAAAAATCCACACGGCTCGGCTTCGCCCGCCCCCGAACAGACTCCGTCGGCCTGAATCCTTGTCCATGTCCACTCCGACACAGAGCCCCTCCGCCCCGGTACGCGCCCACACCAACTGGAGTGGGCGCATGGCCGTTCGCTTCATGAACATGTTGGCCTGGCTCCCGCTGTCGTGGGTCCGCGGCCTCGGCTGGGTGGTCGGCCTCTTCCTGCACGCCGTGGCCGGCAAGCGGCGGCGAATCGCCCGTACCAACTGGGCACTGTGCTTTCCGGAGCAATCGGAGACGGAGCGCAACAACGCGGTCCGCCAGCATTTCGTGGTGTTCACCCAGTCGTGGCTCGACCGTGGTTGGATCTGGGGCGCCAAGGAAGCCACCGTTCGATCACGCATCAAACTCGTGGGAGACCTCTCCGCCTTGTCCGAGGAGGGTGCGGTGGCCATATTTGCCCCCCACTTCGTTGGTCTCGATGCCGGTGGTGCGGCATTGTCTCTGGCCTTTTCCCGCAAATTCATCAGCCTTTATGCCCGCCAAAGAAACGTGGCCATCGACCAATGGGTGCGCGCTGGTCGTCTGAAGTATGGGTCCGTTCGCCTGGTGGAGAAACACGAAAGCCTGCGCACCCTGATTCAAGCCCTGCGCGCGGGTGAGGCGCTCTACCTCCTCCCCGACATGGATCTGGGGCCCACCGATTCGCTGTTCGTGCCGTTCTTTGGCATTGCCGCCGCCACCGTGCCTACCCTGCCCCGCCTGGCACAACTCGGGCGCGCACGCGTCGTGTCCGTGGTCAGCCGCCTGACACCCGACGGCTACGAGGTCACCATCATGCCCGCCTGGAAAGACTATCCAACAGGCGACCCCCACGCCGACGCCCGGACAATGAACCAGCACCTGGAGAGCATGATCGCCACCATGCCCGAGCAGTACTACTGGGTGCACAAACGCTTCAAGACCCGCCCACCCGGAGAAAAATCGTTCTACTCGCGCTGAGCGAGCAACGAATACCTCCCTGGCATCAATCCAATGCAGGGGGCTCTTCTTCGTCCTCGGGCAACGGAACGGCCGCATCAACCCCGTGGGTCCAATCCCACAGCAAGTGGGCCACCTCGTCCAGACCCTGCCGCTTCAATGCAGAGAACAGGCGGGCCTGCCCCCCCCCGCTCTGCAGCCGTGCAATGGACAGCGCCTTCTGGGCCTCCACTCGGGTCAGCTTGTCCGACTTCGTGAGCAAGATCAAGAAATTCAGGCCATCGGCAACCCGCGGACGAATCACATCGAGCAGGATCTCGTCCAACTCGGTGAGCCCCAGGCGAGGATCACAAAGCAACACCACCGCTTTCAGATTCTTGCGCGTCAAAAGGTAGTTTCCCATGACGCGTTGCCAACGGAGCTTTGCTTCGCGCGGCACAGCCGCATAGCCATACCCCGGCAAATCGGCCAACACCGCATCCGTCACCCCCTGTTTGCCCAACGCAAACAGGTTGATGCTCTGGGTGCGCCCAGGGGTTTTCGACGCAAACGCCAGGCGCTTTTGCTGCGTCATGGTGTTGATGCAGGTCGACTTGCCGGCATTCGACCGCCCCACAAACGCCACCTCGGGCACGTCCAGATCCGGCAGAAATTCCAACTTGGGTGCCGTGGTGAGAAAACGTGCGGTATGAAGCCAGCCATGAATGGACTTGATGTCTGGCTGGCTCACGTCCGTGGCCGCGGCCTTCGCTGGCCGATCGCGCCGCCCGGACGAAGAGGAAATGACATCAGAGGCGACAGTGGCGGATATTTTAGGGGCGGGCATTGGGGGCTTTCGGTGGGCCATTGTAAAATCGTTTGGTTAATGGTCTGAAAGCCTCCTCGGCAGACCGCGTCTTTGTCAAAAACCGACGCGTCGTCAATGACGCAACCCCGACATGAAATTGCCTGTCTCTCTTCTTTGCGCCATCGCCGCTGCGGCGCGACCTTCTCCTCAGCGCCCATGCCGGGGCGGCCAAAACCGAAACGGCCAAACCCGACCTGGCCAAAGGTTCGGCCGCCTATGGCCAGGTGTGCGTCGCCTGCCATGCAGCCGACGGCAATTCAACCACGCCAGAAAACCCAATGCTGGCAGCGCAACACCCCGAATACCTCATCAAACAACTGATGGAGTTCAAATCGGGCAAACGTGAAAACGCGATCATGAAGGGGTTCGCATCGGCCTTGTCCGATGAGGACATGAACAACATTTCACACTGGCTTGCCGACCAAAAACCCAAGAATGGTTTTGCCACAGACAAAGATCTGGTCCGCTTGGGCGAACGCATCTACCGTGGTGGTATCGCTGATCGCCAGATCGCAGCCTGCGCAGGCTGCCACAGCCCCAATGGCGCCGGCATTCCCGCCCAATACCCCCGCTTGGCAGGTCAACACGCCACCTACACCGTGAACCAGTTGAACGCATTCCGCTCTGGCGTTCGCAACAACAGCGTCCAGATGACCGGCGTGGCGGCAAAAATGAACGACCGCGAAATCAAGGCCGTGGCGGACTACATCGCTGGTCTGCGCTGATACTGCCGCGCTTCCCCCGGACTCCCTGGGGGCATATAAGCCAACGTTAATATTTATCGGCACAATGCGGCGCATCGATATTCATTGAACCGCCGAGCCGACCGAGCATCACATCAGGGCGAGTTCTGGGTTTCTCCAGACCCGCCTTTTTTGTTTTCTAGACGCCCTCATGACCGTATCCACCGAAGGCTTGCAAATCCGAACAGGCTCCCGCCTGGCCAGCCAGCTCGTCGAGCTGCTGTCCTCCATGCGCTTTGCCATTTCCCTGTTGACGGTCATTTGCATCGCTTCGGTCATTGGTACCGTCGTCAAGCAACACGAACCCTTCAACAACTATGTAAACCAGTTTGGTCCCTTTTGGGCTGACGTATTTGCGACCGCCAAACTGTTCACCGTCTATAGCGCTTGGTGGTTTTTGCTGATCCTGGCATTCCTCGTGATCAGCACCAGCCTGTGCATCACCCGCAATACACCAAAGATCTTCAGCGACTTCAAGGCCTTCAAGGAGAACATACGCGAACAGAGCCTGAGGTCCTTCCCCAATCGCGCGGAAGGAGTGATCGACGATTTGCCAGAGAATGCGGCCCACCACATGGGGCAGCAACTCCTGGGTTCTGGCTGGAAGGTCAAACTGCAATCGCGAGAGACTCCTGCGGGCAAGGGCTGGATGGTTGCCGCAAAAAAGGGGGCTGCCAACAAGATCGGCTACCTCGCTGCGCACAGTGCCATCGTTCTGGTGTGCCTGGGCGGCTTGCTGGATGGAGACCTGATCGTCAAGGCACAGATGTGGTTCAACGGCAA
Source organism: Burkholderiaceae bacterium (assembly GCA_041396525.1). Lineage (GTDB taxonomy): Bacteria > Pseudomonadota > Gammaproteobacteria > Burkholderiales > Burkholderiaceae_C > Hydrogenophaga. The sequence continues at coordinate 106,365 of JAWKYI010000003.1, read as the reverse complement.
GACGCCATTCACCGGCGGCGGCCTGATCGCCGATGTGCCCCCTCAACACCGCCTCTCGCCCAACAACCCGACTTTTCGTGGCAACCTGCTGGTCACCGAAGGCACCACCGCCAGCACCGCCATCCTGAGCCAGCCCACCGGGGTCATCCTTCAGGATCTGCCTTTTTCGGTGGAGCTCAAAAAGTTCATCGTCGAGTACTACGACACGGGCATGCCCAGATTGTTCGCCAGCGACATTGTCATTCACGACAATGAAACTGGCGAATCTCGGCCGGCGAGAGTCGAGGTGAACCACCCCGCCAGCTACAAAGGCATCAACATCTATCAGTCGAGTTTTGACGACGGCGGGTCCAAGGTGACGCTCAAAGCTGTCCCGATCAAAGGGGTGGTCAAGCCTTTTGAGGTGACCGGCGTGATTGGCTCCAGCACGCCGCTGACCAATGGCGACGACAAGCTCACGCTGGAATACACCAGTTTGCGGGTCATCAATGTCGAGAATTTCGCCGGGCAAGGTTCTGCCACCGACGTGCGCAGCGTCGACCTGCGCTCAGCCATTGAAAGCCAGTTGGGATCCGGCCACAAATCAAGCACGGAAAAAACCTTGCGAAATGTGGGCCCGAGCATTGGCTACAAACTCAGGGACGCCTCCGGCCAAGCGGTTGAATACCACAACTACATGCTGCCCATGGATCTCGATGGCGCACGCATGTACCTCCTTGGCATGCGCGAGACGCCTTCCGAGCCATTCCGCTACCTGCGCATTCCAGCCGACGATCAGGACAGTCTGGACGGTTTCACCCGAATGCAGTCCGCACTGGCCAGCCCAGCCATGCGCGCCGCGGCTATTGCCCGCTACGCAGCTGGCGCCGTTGAGCCCGACCGACCCGATCTGACCGAGGCCCTGACAGCATCTGCAGGACGAGCGCTCGACTTGTTTGCCGGCGCCGACCTTGGCTCGCTGCCCAAAGCGCCACCTGGCGAACCTGCCATCAAGGGGGGCCTGCAAGCGGTCTCGGCATTTTTGGAGTCCAATGTGCCAGAAGCGGAGAGAGAACGGGCAGGCGACGTGCTGGTGCGCATCCTCAACGGCACACTGTTTGAATTGCTGCAACTGAGCCGGGAAAATGCCGGACTGGCTCCGCTTGAGCGCAATGAGGCCACCCAGCGCTTCATGACCTCGGCGGTCATCGCGCTGAGCGACGCGTTTCTGTACCCTGCACCCATGGCGTTTGAACTCAAGGACTTCACCCATGTGCAAGCCAGCGTCTTCCAGGTCGCCCGCGCACCCGGACAGACCATCGTGTATTTGGGCTGTGCCCTCCTGATTCTGGGCGTGTTTGCCATGTTGTATGTGCGCGAGCGGCGCCTCTGGATCTGGCTGGCACCCCGCAATGATGGAGAAAATGGCGCACAGGCCACCATGGCCTTGTCGTCCAACCGCAAAACCATGGAGTCGGACCATGAGTTCGCCGAGTTGAAAACCCAACTGCTAAAGGGGTCAGCATGAATACCGCCACCCAGACGATCGAGCTCAAACGAGACAAGTCAGACGAGCGCCTGTCACCCGGCTACTTCGCCAGCCGCAACAGCTGGGACTGGCTGTTTGCGGTGGTTGTGGTGGCGGGCGCAGCCTTGGCGTTTATGCGCTACGGCACAGCCATGGACATCTACGAGAAAGGCATCCTCCTCGGCACCGTGCCTTGCGCGGTCTGGCTGGGCTGGTTCTGGCGGCCGCTGCGGGCGCTGATGGTCGTGGTGGCCTTGCTGTCTCTGCTGGCCATTTCGCTCTACCAGACACCCGAAGGTGCCGCGGATCTCACCCGCGCGGATCACGTGTTCATGCTCAAGTACTTCATCTCAAGCCAGTCGGCCATTCTCTGGATGAGCATGCTGTTCTTCATGAGCACGCTCTTCTACTGGATCGGCATGATCACCCGGGCAGGACACACCTTCGAAGGCCTCGGATCTCGACTGGCCTGGGCAGCAGTCACGCTCGCTTTGATCGGGACCATGGTGCGCTGGTACGAGAGCCACCAGATCGGTGTCGGCATCGGTCACATTCCGGTCAGCAACCTCTACGAAGTGTTTGTCCTTTTCTGCTGGCTGACTGCCACCTTCTACCTGTACTACGAAGACCAGTACAAAACCCGCTCCATGGGTGCTTTCGTGATGCTTGTGGTGAGCGCGGCCGTGGGCTTTCTGCTTTGGTACACCGTGGTTCGCGAAGCCAACCAGATTCAGCCGCTGGTCCCCGCCCTGCAAAGCTGGTGGATGAAGCTGCACGTGCCCGCAAACTTCATCGGCTACGGCACCTTCGCCATCGCCGCCATGCTGGCGTTTGCCTATCTGATCAAACAAAGCGCGGCAGAAAGCCGCTGGTACAAGCTCGCTCCCCTCTGGATTCTTGGCTTGGTGCTGTGCTTTGAACCCATCGTTTTTCGCAGTTCCGTGGCGGAAAAGGGCGGCAGCTACTGGTTCGTGTACTTTGGCATTTCGGTGCTGATCGTGGGCGGCATCATGTTTGGGCGACGCCGCATTGCCGAGCGCCTGCCGAGCTTCGAAGTGCTGGACGACGTGATGTACAAGGCCATCGCGGTGGGGTTTGCCTTCTTCACCATCGCAACCGTGCTCGGCGCTTTTTGGGCCGCAGAGGCCTGGGGCGGCTACTGGAGTTGGGACCCCAAAGAGACCTGGGCACTGATCGTGTGGCTCAACTACGCTGCTTGGCTGCACATGCGCCTGATGAAGGGGCTGCGCGGCACCGTGGCAGCCTGGTGGGCGTTGGTGGGCCTTGCGGTGACAACCTTTGCGTTCCTTGGAGTCAACATGTTCCTGTCTGGCCTGCACAGCTACGGTGAGCTCTAGGAGTCAAACATTGTTGCGCCCGACCACAACCCCAAACTGAAGGCTCGGGCTTTTGGGAAATGTCAGCAATAGCCGCTACCTGTTCATGTGGCCACCGGCGATCTCGATGGCGCATAGCCTGCCAAATGACCTCACAACACCCCCAGAGTCAAAGCGTTGACGACAGAGCCCAGGCTCCCCTTCGAAAAAAGGGAGGGAGGACCGGAAACTTGTAAGAATGATCCTTGTCACTCGACCCAGAGAGACCATTGGAGCATTTCATGATCATCAAAACGCCAGACTCGGGCTTCGTCCACCCAATCGGCAGCGAAATCACGCCACCGAGCCAGTACCTGAATCGCCGCGCATGGTTGCAGGCCCTGGCCCTTGGAGCCGGAGGCACGGCATTGGCGGCTTGGGCCAGTAGAGATGCCTGGGCCCTCGCGCCACGACCGGGTCGCCTCGCCGCTCTGGATGCAAGTGCTTCCACCATTGCAGGCGCACAGACAGCCGAGAAGCTCACAAGCTACCGCGACGCCTCCAGCTACAACAATTACTACGAGTTCAGCACCGACAAATCCGAACCGGCAGCACTCGCCAACAGCCTCAAGACGCGACCCTGGACTGTGGCTGTCGAAGGATTGGTGAGCAAGCCACGCACGTTTGACATCGACAGCCTGCTCAAACTCAGCGCTCAAGAGGAGCGCATCTACCGCCTGCGTTGCGTGGAAGGGTGGTCCATGGTGATCCCCTGGGTGGGCTACTCCCTGAACGAACTGATCAAGGAAGTGCAGCCACTTGGTAGCGCCAAATACGTCGAGTTCGTCACCATGGCGGACCCTCAGATGATGCCTGGACTGCGTTCAGGCGTGCTCGACTGGCCCTACATCGAGGCCCTTCGCCTGGACGAAGCCATGCACCCGCTTGCTCTGCTGGCGTTCGGGATGTATGGCGAAATTCTCCCCAACCAGAATGGTGCCCCGGTGCGTTTAATCGTGCCTTGGAAATACGGATTCAAATCGGCGAAATCCCTGGTGAAGATCCGATTTACCGAAAGGCAGCCCCGAACCGCCTGGAACAAGGCCGCCGCACAGGAGTATGGGTTTTACTCAAACGTCAATCCGGACGTACCGCACCCCCGCTGGAGCCAGGCGACAGAGCGGCGGATCGGCGAGGAAGGCGGACTTTTTGCCAAACGCCGCAAGACCTTGATATTTAATGGCTATGAGGCACAGGTAGGCCAACTCTACGCAGGCATGGACCTGCGCAAGAACTTCTGATGCCGACGACCCCCTCCTTTCAGCCTGTGAACGCGCACGGAAAGCGGCATCTCCGCCAGGTTGTCAACGACGGGCTCACCCACCCGCTGACCAAACCGACGGTATTTGCATTCGCCTCCCTGCCTTTCCTGTGGCTGATGTGGGCAGCCTATGCCGAAATACTGGGCGCCAATCCGGCTGAGGCTTTGATTCGCTCGCTGGGCGACTGGACCATTCGATTTTTGGTCTTGGTCCTGATGGTCACCCCGCTGAGAACGATTGCAGGCTTGCCCGCCCTCCTTCGGCTGCGCCGCATGATTGGGCTGTTCGTTTTCTTCTATGCGAGCATGCACCTGCTGGCCTACGCCTGGTTCGACCAGGGTTTTGATTGGGGCGAAGTGGTGGCTGACACCGGAAAGCGCCCCTTCATCCTGGTGGGCATGCTGGGATGGATACTCCTCTCGCTGCTGGCGTCAACTTCATTCAACCGAGCCATTCGCTGGCTCGGAGGGCGGCGCTGGCAAATGCTCCACCGCCTTGTGTACCTCATTGCCGGCTTGGCCGTATTGCACTTTTTCTGGATGCGGAGCGGAAAACGACTTCGCGGAAGTGTTTGTCTACGCAACCCTATTCACCGCGTTGTTGTGCGTCGGCGTGCAGCTACCGGCGGCGGAGCCACCCCGCGGCAGGCTGACATACACCCACCCTCAGCGGGCGGTCGGCGTCGGCACGTCGCTGGTGGTCTCCACCGCGGGCTGTACGGGTTTGGCTTTCGATGCGGGAGCTGTGGGCAAGTACAACGGTCCTTTTTGCCCGCAACCGACCATGGCGACACTTGCCGCAATTGCTGTCAGTAGCAACATGCCACGCGCGGGCTTTCGCAAGATGCCTAGAATCGTATTGGTTCTCATCATGATGGCATTGTAATGACAGACAACGAATACCTGAATCACGCCGAAGCCGCCCTGCAAGCGATTGAGCAAGCCTGCGACCGCATCAACGACACCACCGACGCCGACGTCGACAATCAGCGCGTGGGTGGCATGGTCACGCTCACCTTTGCCAACGGCAGCCAGATCATTGTGAACCTTCAAAAACCCCTGCAAGAAATCTGGATGGCGGCTCGCGCTGGCGGGTTCCACTACCGGTTCGATGGCACCCAATGGCTCGACACCAAAGGCGCAGGCGAGTTTTTTGATCAACTCTCCCGCGCAGCCAGCGAACAATCTGGTCTGACCTTGAAGTTCTCTAGTTTCTGAACAAGTCCAAGATACTGCGACGGTCTTCCACCGTGGCCGGCGGTGGAGCGTGAAGCCCGCCATCCACCAGCTCAGGCGCTCCCGGCCAAGGATCATCCAGTCCCAACCCTTCGATGCCACGTCCTGGGCCAAATTCCTCAAAATACCATTCACCACCCACCCGCATGATGCCTGCAGGCACCTTGTAGTCGGCCACTGGGACGTCTTTGAGCGCCTGCGACATGAAGTCAATCCAGATCGGCAAGCTCAACCCGCCTCCCGTCTCCCTGCTCCCAAGGTTTCGCGGCACATCGTAGCCCACCCACGCCGCCGCCACCAAGGTTGGCTGGTAGCCCACGAACCAGGCATCCACCGAATCGTTGGTGGTACCGGTCTTGCCAAACAGATCGCGCCGTTTCAGCGTTGCCTGCGCACGCGCGGCGGTACCGGTCTTGGTGACTTCTTGTAGCAAGCTGCTCACCACAAATGCATTGCGCTCACTGATGGCCCTGTTCTCGGGCGTTTCAACGTTGTTGGTTGCCTGGAACAGCACCCGGCCACGTTGCTCGACCACCCGCGTGATCAAGGTAGGCGCGGTCCGATAGCCCCCATTGGCAAACACCGAATAGCCCGCAGCCATCTGCAATGGCGTAACCGTGCCCGCCCCCAGCGCCATGGTCAGGTAAGGGGGATGGCGCTCGGCCTGAAAGCCAAAGCGGGTAATCCAGGCCTGCGCATTCTGAGGGCCCACCAGTTGCATGACCCGCACCGAAACCAGGTTCTTCGATTTGGCCAATGCACGTCGCACAGACATAGGCCCTTCAAAGCGGCCATCGTAGTTCTTTGGCTCCCAGGCCTTTCCGCCGGTCTCGCCAGCGCTAAAGAACATTGGTGCGTCATTGACCACCGTCGCAGGAGACAGGCCCTGCTCCAGTGCGGCCGAATAAATGAATGGCTTGAAACTGGAGCCTGGCTGACGCCACGCCTGAGTCGCATGGTTGAACTTGTTCTTCTGAAAATCAAAGCCCCCAACGAGCGCGCGAATCGCGCCACTCCGCGGGTCCATCGCAACAAAAGCGGCCTCGACTTCCGGAACCTGGGAGAGGCGCCAGCCCTTTTCTCCCTCCTTGATCAGGCGAACCACGGCTCCGGGACGAATCAGCATCTCGGACTTCGCCTTGGGCGACAACCCACTTGCAACCGCCTTCAAGCCTTTGCCCGCAATCTCAATGGGCTCGCCATCCTGGCGCACAACCACCACCTTGCTCGGACTGGCCTCCAATACCACCGCGGACAGAAGATCGCCGTTGTCCGGATGGTCCACAAGAATCTCGTCGATCGCATCATCGCGCGCCTGTTTGTCTTCGGGCAGGTCGATGAACGCTTCTGGCCCGCGGTAGCGCTGGCGCGCATCGTAAGTCGTTACACCATCGCGCAACGCCTTGTACGCAAGGCGTTGTTCACTTGAGACCAAGCTTGTGGTCACCATCAGTCCGCGGGTGTAGGCCTCTTCACCGTATTGGGACACCATCGCCTGGCGCACCATTTCAGCCACGTACTCCGCGTGGACTGAAATCTCCCGAGGCTGGTAACGAACCTTCAATGGTTCATCTTTGGCGCGCTGTGCTTCATCTCCCGAGATGAAACCGTTCTCCCTCATTCGATCAATGATATGAAGCTGCCGCACGCGGGCCCGCTTGGGATTGGAGATCGGGTTGTAGGCAGAAGGCGCCTTCGGCAAACCCGCCAACATCGCCGCTTCAGCGACAGTTACATCTTTCAACGGCTTGTCAAAGTAGGTCTGCGCTGCCGCCGCAAACCCATATGCGCGCTGACCAAGAAATATCTGGTTCATGTAGATCTCAAGGATCTGCTCTTTGGTCAACGAGTACTCAAGCTTGAATGTCAGCAGCACCTCGTAGATTTTGCGGGTGTAACTCTTCTCTGCAGACAAAAAGACGTTTCGCGCCACTTGCATGGTGATGGTCGATGCCCCTTGGCTTTTTGCACGCCCCAAATTGGCCAAGGCAGCCCGGACCATTCCCCGGTAGTCCACTCCACTGTGCTCAAAGAAGCGCGAGTCTTCAATCGCCAGCACCGCGTTCTTCATCACCTCAGGTATGTCCTTGAACGGCAAGAGATTGCGCCGCTCCTCCCCAAACTCGCTGATCAACACGCCATCCGAGGTGTAGACCCGCAATGGCAGCTTTGGACGGTAGTCCGCCAAATCGGTCACGTCTGGCAAGTTGGGGTAAGCGACTGCCAGTGCGATGCCCACCCCCAGCAACAGGGCCGACAAACCCGCCACCATCAAACCGACTGCCCACGCGAAAAGGCGCAACACCAATGAGAGCCAGCTCCCTGATTGGGACACGCCGTCATCACCTTGCCGGGCGTGGGCTTCGTCGTTTTTTCGCATGCGGTTTACCGAGACCAAAGCCCCAGAGTATAAAAAGTTTCAACAGTTTGGCCCACTTTGGACGAATAACGCAAAGCGGAGTTTGAGGTCTCAAAAGCGTGTTCTGTGGAAATGTCCACATGCGCAGGCGGCCATCGTCCGTATACTTTTGACAACGTTTCAGTTCATGTCAGAAGTGAAAATCCTTTGCTGCGCAAGGAGCTTGCTGCTAGCATTGAAGTGAAATCTTAAGTTACGCGCGTCTTGGCGCTGCATTTTTTTTGGGGGCCACCTTGAGCGCATTGGGGTCGTTATTCAGTCGTGATCCGGCTCCGTTGCTGGGCATAGACGTCAGCTCATCCAGCGTGAAACTGGTCGAACTTAGCCGCAACCGGGCCGGGGACCTTGTTCTCGAACGGTGCGCAATCGAACCGCTTGAACGAGGCTGGATTTCCGATGGCAACATCGAAAAGTTCGATGAAGTGGCCGACGCGATTCGAAGGGTGGTTCGCAAGAGCGGGAGCAAGACCAAGCAAGCTGCCTTGGCACTGCCCGCTTCTGCCGTGATCACCAAGAAAATCATGCTTCCTGGCGGGTTGTCCGAAAAGGAACTTGAAGCCCAGGTGGAATCCGAAGCCAATCAGTACATTCCGTTTTCCTTGGATGAAGTGAGCTTGGACTTCTGTGTTCTGGGGCCCAGCGCGACATCCGTCGGTGACACCGAAGTGCTGATTGCGGCATCTCGCAAAGAGAAAGTGTCTGACCGCCAAGGCCTGGCTGAAGCAGCAGGCCTTCAGCCCGTGGTGCTGGACATCGAGCCCTACGCATCCCGAATGGCTGCTGCCCGGGTTATCGAAACCCTGCCCAACCAAGGTGTCGACTCCTTGGTCGCCTTGTTTGAGGTTGGGGCGGTCACCACCAGCATGCAAGTCATCAAGAATGACGACGTTCTTTACGAACGCGATCAGGCGTTTGGTGGCGCGCAACTTACCCAGCTGATCGTTCGCCAATACGGCTTCTCAATGGACGAAGCCGAAGCCAAAAAGCGCTCCGGCGACCTTCCAGACGACTACCGGACCGCAGTGCTCGAACCGTTCATTGAAAGCATGTCTCAAGAAATAGGCCGCGCATTGCAGTTTTTCTTCACGAGCACGCCTCACAACAAGGTCGACCACATCTTGCTCGCCGGTGGCAGTGCCGCCATTCCGGGCTTGACCGAGGCGGTCACCAAGCAGACCGCATCGGCCTGCATGGTCATCAATCCGTTTGACGGCATGGAAATGGCATCCACAGTCCATGCGCGGAAGATTGCAAGAGAGGCGCCGTCGTACCTCACCTCCACTGGCTTGGCGTTGCGGAGGTTCTACCAATGATTTTGATCAACCTGCTCCCCCACCGTGAGGCGGCACGAGAGAGACAAAAGAAACAGTTTTACACCCAGTTGGCGCTCTCCATGCTGTTGGGCGTGGGTATCGCAGGGGGCGTCTATACCTGGTTCAGTGCCCAGATAGCCGAACAACAAGATCGAAACAACCTGTTGAAGAGCCAGATGGCCATTCTGGATGCGGAGATCAAGGATATTGCCAGCCTTCAAGCTGAAATCGCTTCGTTGAGAGCAAGGCAGACGGCCGTGGAAAACCTGCAAGCGGACCGCAACATGCCCGTCCACTTGGTGAGCGAGGTGGTTGGCCGCCTCCCTGAGGGCATTTACCTTCGCTCATTGAAGCAAGAAAACCAGAATGTCCTGCTCACTGGTGTCGCACAGTCGCAAGAGCGGGTCTCTGAGCTCTTGCGAAACCTCTCTGATCAGCCAGACTATTGGCTTGGCTCGCCTGAGCTGGTGGAAATCGTTGCGGCCAATGCCAATGTGTCAGCGCGTGAACAGAGAAGGGTATCGAACTTCACTGTGCGGGTGGTTTTGAAGCGTCCTACCGCAAACGCAAAATCCGGTGAAGCAACAGAGAAAAAGCTGCGGCTCTCCCGAACAAAGTCTGAGCAACCAGTTACGGCACTATCCCCTCCATGGATGTCGACCTCAAGAGCGTCGGAGACCGCATCAAGCGCCAGTTCACTGGACTTGATCCAAACAACCCCGCCACATGGCCATCGCTCCCGAAATACCCGCTTTCGCGGTGGTTTGCCCGTAGTGGTGGCTGGTCTTTGGTGGTTTTGGCTCAGCTGGGATGTCAACGATGAATTGATCGCCGAACAAAACACCGAGCAACAACTTAGAACTGAGTACAAGAAAACTTCGTTCAGGCCGTCAACTTGGAGGCTTTGAAGAAGCAGCTGGTTCAGGTTCAACAGTATGTCTCACAGCTGGAAAGCAGCTGCCTAGCAAGGCAGAGATGGATGCCCTGCTGTCAGATATCAACCAGGCCGGGCTGGGGCGGAGCCTTCAGTTTGAGTTGTTCCGCCCGGGCAATGTGGTTGTCAAGGAATACTATGCCGAGCTACCCATCGCGGTGAAAGTGACCGGTAGCTACCACGACATTGGCTTGTTCGCTGCCGACATTGCCAACCTATCGCGGATTGTGACCTTGAACAACATTTCACTGGAACCACTCAAAGACCGCGACGGCATTCTGACCATGAATTGCACGGCAAAGACCTTCCGCTATCTCGATCAGGAAGAGATCGAACAGCAGCAAGTGCCACGGCCAAGAAAGGGGCCAAGCCATGAAAGCAGGCATCGTACTTTTCTGGCCAGCCTTGGTGCTGGGGTTGAGTCAACTGCAGGGGATGCGTAGGAGAGGACTATCAGGAATCCTCACCGCATGGATGCAACACGAGCGCGAGATCATCAAGCCCAACGTGCAACCGATTCCAGAACCCAGCAAGTTCGAACCTTTCCCATACACCAGCGAGGCACTGCTCGAACCATTTAGTCAAGAAAATTGGCGAGCATCTTGGAGAGAAGTGGGCAAGTCACCTCTCGACAATCTGCGCTCATCGAAGCTGAGCTCAACCGCAGGCAAGAGCCGCTCGAAGCATTCCCGTTGGACTCCATGTCAATGGTGGGCACCATGCAACGCAAAGATGGCCTGGTGGCATTGCTGAAGGTTGGCGCACTGCTGTATCAAGTTCGACCGGGACAATACCTTGGCCAGAATTACGGGCGAATCATTGGCATCAATGAGAATGAAATTCGCTTGCGCGAAATAGCACAGGACGCCGCAGGGGAGTGGATAGAGCGCCCGGCAGCACTGCAGTTACAAGAGGACACTTCGAAATGAAAATGAAATTGAAATCAATGCACCTCGCTGAAAGTTCTGCCGTGCCCAAGAAATGGGTGCTCATGGCCAGTGCTGCCCTTCTCAGCCTTTCTGCCCACGCCCAAAACGCCATTCAGTCCGTGACCGGTTCGCTTCAATCGGGCACAGAGGTCATTCGCATTCAAACGTCAGAGCCATTGACGTCAGTGCCCGCCGGGTTCACGGTTCAGTCTCCAGCAAGAATTGCCCTGGACTTTCCAGGCGTCATCAATGCGGTTGGAAAAAGCCTGGTGGAAATGAATCAAGGCAATCTCCGGTCGGCCAACGTGGTGCAGGCCGGTGACCGAACGCGCGTTGTCATCAACCTCAAGAAGGCCGCATCGTACAAAGCCAGCATTGACGGCAATACGGTGATGCTCGTGCTCGACAGCGCCGAAGCGGGCCAAGCCCAAACCCAAACGGCTGAAACCTTCGCCCCGCCTGGAGGCGCAGGCTCCACCGCCCTCAAAGACATCGATTTCCGACGTGGTCCCGAAAACGCAGGGCGCGTGGTGGTTGACCTTGCCAGCAATCAGGTAGGGGTCGATATCAAGCAGCAAGGCAAAAATCTTGTTGTGGACTTTTTGCAGTCCACCCTCCCCGAGGGTCTCCGACGCCGATTGGACGTGACCGATTTCGGCACCCCAGTGCAGACCGTGCTCACCACGCAAGCTGGTGATCGCGTCCGCATGGTCGTCACTCCGACAGGCAACTGGGAACACTCGGCCTACCAAAGCGACAACCAGTTTGTATTGGAAGTGCGCGCAAAGAAGATTGATGACTCCAAGCTGACCCAAGGTCCTGGGTACAACGGTGAAAAACTGTCATTGAACTTCCAGAGCATCGAAGTCCGCTCACTTTTGCAGGTCATTGCCGATTTCACCAACTTCAACATTGTGACTTCTGACTCGGTCAGTGGGGCGGTCACGCTGCGGCTCAAGGACGTGCCTTGGGATCAAGCGCTGGACATCATTCTGCAGGCCAAAGGTTTGGGCATGCGAAAAAGCGGCAACGTGATCTGGATTGCGCCGCAGGACGAAATCGCCGCAAGAGAGAAGCAGGAACTTGAAGCCAAGGCATCTTTGGAAACACTTGAAACGCTCAGAACCCAAGGCTTTCAGCTCAACTACGCCAAGGCGAGCGACATCGTTTCTCAGTTGACTTCTGGCGGTGCAGGCGCAGGCCCGGATTCATCCGGATCCAAAGTGCTCTCCAACCGTGGAAGTGCCATCGCAGAACCCCGAACAAACCAACTGTTCGTAACCGATATTCCGTCGAAGCTCGAACAGGTTCAACAACTGATCGCGAAGTTGGATATACCGGTTCGTCAGGTTCTGATTGAAGCTCGCATTGTTGAGGCTGATGACACTTTCGGACGATCTCTCGGTGTGAGGCTGGGGGGAAGTGACCTGAGGGGTGTGAATGGTGGACAACCGGGCTATGCCGCAGGAGGAACGAATCGCGTCGCCATTGGCGGAAGCTACAACGCAGTGTCGAGCACCACGACCGAGTCCGAGAACACGCTCAACACGATCAACACCAGTTTTGTGAACTTGCCATCCGCAGGTGTCGGTGGCTTTGCACCCGCCGCATTCGCCGTATCGCTCTTCAGCTCTGCTGCCAATCGATTCTTGAACTTGGAGATTTCGGCGCTTGAGGCTGACGGCCGTGGCAAGATTGTTTCGAGTCCTCGCGTTGTGACAGCGGACCAGGTCAAAGCGCTGATCGAGCAAGGCACCGAGTTTCCTTACCAATCGGCCACATCCAGCGGCGCAACGGCTGTGACGTTCAGAAAGGCCAACTTGAAATTGGAAGTTACGCCACAAATAACGCCTGAAGGTGGGATCATTCTCGATGTTGATATCAATAAAGACAGCCGTGGCGAAACCACTGCTGCGGGTATCGCCATCAATACCAAACATGTACAGACTCAAGTATTGGTGGAAAATGGCGGCACAGTGGTGATTGGTGGAATTTTTGAGCAGCAGGAAACCGAGGATACGACCAAAGTGCCGCTGCTTGGTGACATCCCTATTGTTGGCAACCTTTTCAAGAACAAGGGAAAGACCTCGCGCCGATCGGAATTGTTAATTTTCATTACGCCCCGAACATTGGCGACCGAGGCATTACCCGATAACCTTCATTTGAGATAGATACGATGTCAATTAATACGAAACTCTCAAGGCTGTGTGCATTGTTGGCACTGTTGCGCTGACTTCATGCGGAGGCGGTGGTGATGTTGCTGCTGGTCCGACTACAATAGCCTTGTCACCAGATGGTGTCACTGTCACTGCTCTAAAAGGGGACGTGACTTGCAGAAATACGGGTGGTCATGAGTCCGTTGTGACCATTATTGGCGGAACCCCCCCCTACCGAGTTGTGTCGTCGCTCCCAGACCGCGTCATGGTTAGCAAAACTGAAGTCACTGGTAAAAATCCCACGTTTACAGTGATGACTGGTCCTGGCTGCATGGACGATATTTCTGTTACTGTCCTTGACTATCATTCACAAAGCGCCGTGTGTTCTCGGTAACCGTTGAGGCGGGCGAGGAGTTGGATGCTGCAAGCTCGACTTCGCTTGCCGCAATGATCTTAAGGCCAGCAAATCTCTCCAGAGCTTTGCACCCCGCTTTCTAGCCCTCGATAATCTGGTGATGTCCGATCGCCTTGGTGGGAATGCCTGGGTCTGGGAAACCACGATTGGCAAGCAGTTGGCCAAACGTTATCATCTGGAATTTTACATTCGGATGCGCGAAGTAGAGGGCCGTGAAGGCTGTTCGATCAGTCCATTTTCGAAGGTCTAGGAGAAGCCCGATTCAGAGAAATCGAGGCGAAAGTACTTGAGGAGCTGTGTTCTAAAGAAAGGTGTGTCATCTCTACAGGTGGCGGGGCAGTGTTGTCACCTTCAAATCGAACGCTACTGAAGGAGCGGTGCATTTGTATATACCTCAGGTCAAATCCGGAAGAGCTTATTCGCCGCCTTCGAAATGATCGGAAGCGCCCGCTGCTTCAGGTGGAGGATCCGCTAGGGGTGCTGAGAGAATTGTTTCTGCAACGTGACCAGCTGTATGAAGAGGCAGCATCCTTTGTGGTGGATACAGGGCGCCCTTCGGTTCATGCTGTGGTTAACACTATTTCTCGGCATTTGGACTCCTGCCTTTGGGGATTCTAATCGGGGCCAAACCGATCATTCGGTAGGCTGACAAACTGCTCATGGTGGCATGTAACCTTATCAGATTGCGCTGGAAGAACGAGGAGGCATTGAGGCCAATCTTCGTCCCTTCTTCATGGAGGCAATGGGCACCTCTAGGAGGATGAATTTCACTCATGAGACCCACCCCAACGGACACAATCCAGGCGGTGGTTACAAAGGCTACTGGTTGTCCGTATCACAGGGGATTGATTCCAGCTCAGGCGCCAACGCCGAAGCTTCGCAATGCGGACCATTCATCACGCCTGTCGCCATACCCCAAGTTGGCGCCTCATAGCTATTGACAGGCGGTGCAATACATGTGCTTCCAGTGCTTCTCTCGATTTCCATAATTGCCACACCTCGCACCAACCGGCATGGTGGATTCAACATCAATGATCCGGCCCATCCCCTGTTGACGCAGTTAAACCAAACCTAGGGCTCGCTGGGCCAGCACGGTGAACTGGCTGCGCTCTTCTTCCGTCAAAGGACCAAGAATGTCCAGCTGGAGGGCTTCAACAGTGGGGCGGCAATTGAGCAATAGCCGGGCTCCTTGCGAGGTCAAACGAAGAACCCGTGCCCGACGGTCGACCTCGCTGATCTCTCGCAAGATCAGTCCTTTGGCTTCCAAGCGTTCGATCACCCCCCCGATGGTGGCACGGTCAAAGCCAATGATCGCGGAGAGGGTTGCCTGACCAATTTCAGGCTGCTGGGCGATGGCATCCAAAGCAGCGAACTGCACCGACGTCAAATCGAATCCTGCTGCTTGCATGCGGCTCTGAAACACCTGCGTCGACTGCTGCTGCAGACGACGAATCAAATGCCCGGCCATCTTGGTTCTTTCCATGCCTGCTTTCCTCTGGTGCGATCTCGCCTGATCATACGGTCCTGAACACGCTGCAAAACGACGCGTCTTGACGGATTTCATATGTGTACATATCATATGCTCACATACCAAATTCCAAATCGCTTCATCAAGGACTCGCCATGCAGTACCACCAAAACGGTTTCAAACCCGGGGATCCCGACGTCAGCCTGCCCGCAAAGGACCGCCGACAGGAGGGCGATCCACTTCCCGAAACCGTGGACGTACTGATTGCCGGATCGGGGCCTGCCGGCCTCTGCCTGGCCGCCCAACTCGCCCGGATCCCCTCCATCCGCACGATGTTGGTGGAGCCCAAACTCGGTCCTATGGAAAAAGGCCAGGCGGATGGCATCAACGTGCGCTCGATGGAAATGTTCCAAGCCTTTGGTTTCGGTGAAAAAGTTGCGCGCGAGTCGGTATGGATCAATGAAACCACCTTTTGGGCACCTGGCGAATCTGAACCTGAGAAGGCAACTGCTGGCTCCCTGACACGCGTGGCCCGCGTTCAGGATGTTCCAGATGTCATCTCCGAGATGCCCCATGTCCTGATCAATCAGGCCCGCATTCACGACATGTTTCTGGACATCATGCGCCGTTCACCCAACCGGCTCTTTCCAGACTATGGGTGGAAACTGGCAGATCTGTCCGTGGACACTGCAGCAGCAGAGTACCCAGTCACGGCAAAGCTGGAGTGCACCACGCCAGGGGCCGAAGGGAAAAGACACAACGTGCGCGCCAACTATGTAGTCGGGTGCGATGGCGCACGCTCCAACGTACGCAAAGCCATCGGTGGAGCGCTGCACGGAGACGCTGCTCACCAGGCGTGGGGCGTGATCGACCTGCTTGCGACGACCGACTTCCCCGACTGGCGCATGAAATCGTTCGTTCGCTCACAAGACAATGGCATCCTGATGGTGCTGCCTCGCGAAGGAGGTCATCTGGTTCGCCTCTATGTCGAGCTCGACAAACTGGAGGAAAACGAACGCGCCACAGATCGAGGCATGAGCGCCGACGACATCGTCGCCAAGGCCAAGCGCATCTTCAGCCCATTCAAACTGGATGTGAAAGAGGTTGTCTGGTGGTCTATCTATGAAATCGGGCACCGGCTTACCGACAAGTTTGACGATGTTCCAGAAACCGAAATGACCAACAGATTCCCACGTGTGATGCTGGCAGGTGACGCTTGCCATACCCACAGCCCCAAGGCGGGTCAGGGAATGAATGTGTCAATGGGCGATACCTTCAATCTGGGATGGAAGCTCATTGCGGTATTGACCGGCCGCGCGGAACCTGCCCTGCTGCACAGCTATTCCGGCGAGCGTCGTGCAGCCGCCAAGGGGCTGGTGGACTTCGACCACAAATGGGCACGCGTCGTGGGCGCACGCGAAGAGCAAGGCGCAACAACCGATGGATTGCCGCGTGTGGCCAGGGAGTTTGTCCACAACCTGCCCTTCACCTGTGGCCTCACCATCGAGTACCCTACGAGCAGCCTGGTGGGCCCGGCAACACACCAACCACTCGCCCCAGGCTTTGGTCTCGGCAAGCGCTTCCACTCCGCGCCAGTGATCCGATTGGCTGACGCCAAGCCCATGCAACTTGGGCACGCCATCGAAGCCGACAACCGCTTTCGCCTGTTCGTCTTTGCGCCTGCGAATGACAACGGCCAGGCGGGCGGGCAGGTTGCCGCACTTTGCAACTGGCTGCAAAACGACCCCTCCTCGCCGGTCCGCCGCCACACCAAATCCGGGGAGGACATTGACGCGGTCATCGATGTCAAGGCAGTCTTTCAGCAAGGCTTCCGAGACCTGGAGCATGCGGCAATGCCCCCCCTGTTGCGCCCTGCAATCGGCCGATACGGACTGTGCGACTATGAAAAGGTCTTCTGCGTGGACACCAAGCGCAACCACGACATCTTCAGAGAGCGTGGTATTGAGCGGCAAAACGGGTGCATGGTGGTCGTGCGGCCTGACCAGTACGTGGGTCACGTGCTGCCCTTGACTGCCCGCAACGCCCTGAGCGCCTATTTCGACGGCATCTTCCGCGTTCGCAGTTGAGCGCAACGCGCGTCACGAAGGTGGGGGCCAAGCCCAGCGCACCCAAAGCACTGGGACGAAAGCAGCCCCCACGCCGTCTCAACGCTGCCAGGATGCAGCTACATCACGCCCACACCTGCAAGCGGTCATCTGCCAGGCGCCAGAGCCACCATACCGGAGCCACTCTGCGCGATCACCTAGTGTGCTCTCCCGCAGATAGTTGTATGAAATGAAACCGACGGATTCGCGCCCAGGGCAAGGCGCAAACCGCAGCCGGGGTTCTCCCCCGACGAGGTTTTGCAACGCCGCGCATGACCCTTTTTGGCTGCAGCCCGAAGGGAAAGGGGTGTGAACAGGCCCTAGCGGGCCGGCCCTTGAAGCGGCTGGCCTGGTCCTATCAGAACCGGTTCTGCCACTGCCGATGGCCGGGCTTCGCCCGACTGGAGCACTGGCTTGCGCGCTTTGACAGGGGCTTGCGGTAGGTCACTCGCTGGTCCTGGCGCCTCCTCAGGCCGGCCCACGGGTTCGTCCAGCCCCATTTGCGTCAGCAGGCTGGTGACCACAGCATCCACCTGCACACGCAACGCCTCTCGAACCGCTGCGCTGTGCTCGGGGTTGAGGCGCGGGCCACCCAACAGGGCGGGCCCGGGTATGCGCTGGGCATTGGCGCTCACCGATTGGGCCAGAATGCGCTGCTGAAAAGACCCCCGCTCAATAAGGTCGGCTTTGAGTGAGGCATGCGCGGCCGACTTGGGGAACACGTTTGCGATGCTTCGCTGAGCGACTCCCAGCCCGACAAAACCCACCGAAGTGTCGAAAATGCTGTCGCCGGACTCGTTGGGCGAGATGAGCAACACGTGCTCAGACCCGGTCTTGAGCTCTTCCACCTGTGCCAAAGCCTCTTCGCGCCGAGTCGCGGAAATTTGCGCCCGATGCACCTGCGAAAAGCGCTTGGAATCTTCCAACATGGCCACCGCGCGGTCTTCCACGCGGGTGCGCAACCCCCAATCGGACACCGCCGCCTCGCCAAACTCATTATTGAAAACCGTGGTGCCACGCCAGGAGAGCTTCACAGTCTCGCCCACGACGCTCACCACCGTGATGGAACGCCCAGTGAGCTTGGCTTGTACGGCTGGTGTGGACACCGTACCGCAAGCGCCCAACGCCACCGCCAGGCCAACAACCAAGAGTCCCTTCAATCCACGTTTCATCCCGAATCCCTGTTGTGCAGACGCAGTGCCTGCGCCACCTCGTCCATGCGTTGAAAAATGCGGTCGACCGGCAACCCGTCAAATGCACGCCCGTGGCCGCCAGGGCAGTAGCCCCAGACCGTCGCCCCGGCAGCGACTCCCGCGCGAGCCCCAGTGCCTGTGTCTTCAATGACCAGGCACCGGGCCGGATCGACGCCCAGGTGCCTGGCAGCAGCCAGATAGACATCTGGCGCAGGCTTGGACCTCGCGCAATCATGACCACTGAAGATCCGGTTTTCGAAGAATGGTTGCATGCCTGCCATCTCGATCTGCATGACCACTTTGGCCTTGTCCGCCCCCGACGCGCAGGCGATGCGCCCCGCTGCCTGATCATGTGCGGCAATGACCGCCTCCAACGCGCCGACCACCGTCTTCAGCTCCGCACGCAATCGCGCGTCTCGCCTCGCATAAAACGCCTGCATCCACGCATCGGTGAGGGGCCGACCGGTTTCCTTCTCAATGCGCTCACGCTCATCGCGCACGGCCTTGCCAATGAAAATGCGCTCGCACTCGACAGCAGAAAGCGCCCACCCGGCCTCACACAACATTTCACGCAAGACACCATTGGTGATCGGCTCGCTGTCCACCAGCACGCCATCGCAATCAAACAAAACCGCTTCAAAATTCATGGCGTCAATTGGAGCACAAGCGGAAAGACCTGAGTCTGGCGGCCCACGCAAGGCCAGGGTTGCAGCAACGCATCTCAGCCGATCACCGCCACCAGGCCCAGGCGCCTCCGGGATGCCGATTCCCGACCAAAGTCGGGGCCGGCCAAGTCCGTTTACGCGGTAGCATGAGGTCCTACCCATCCCCTATTCCATGAATCCGGCCGCGTCTTACGCCATCGTGCTCGATGACCATCCCCTGGTGGGCCGTGGCATGGCCCAGTTCCTGCAATCCATCGCCCCAGATCTCTCGGCCGCAGTCGTCACCGACTGGGTGGCGCTGATGCACTTGCACCACGAGAAAGGGGAGCCGGCGTTGTTGGTGGCCGATGTCTGGCTGGCCAGCGGACATTGCCTGGTGCAACTCGCTCAATGGTCCGAAGAGCACCCACACTCGCCCTGGATTGCGGTGAGCGGGGATGACGACCCCGCCGTGACCCAACGGGTTCGCGCGGCCGGAGCACGTGCCTATGTACCCAAACAAGCACCCCCTGAACGTTTTGCAGAGGCAGTGAAAGCAGTTCTGGCGGGTGGCGAGCATTTCGAGTCGCCACACTCACTCTCTGGCGTGTCATCCTCCAGAGGGTGGCCCGTGACAGCCCGAGAATTGGGTTTGACCCCACGGCAAGGCGCCATCTTGCAGCGTGTGCTGCGCGGTCAGCCCAACAAGCGCATTGGCGCGGATCTCGGTATTGCAGAGAGCACCGTCAAGGAACACGTGACCAGCATCTTGGTCAAGCTGGGCGTGCGCAGCCGTGTCGAGGCCATCGCGGCCATGCGCGGGCGCCAACTGGATCTGTCGTGAGACGCCGCCTGGCCCAGGCCGTGGCCATGGGCCTGGCACTGATCCTGACGTCGCCAGTTTCAGGCCAATCCAACGACCTTGAAACGTTGGATGCACTGCAGACCCAGTCGCACAGAAACAGCCAGCAGGCATTGACCGACTTGCAAGACGAAGCGGCCAGGTTCGGCGCCTCGCCGTCTCTCGAAATACGGCGCACTTACTTGAGCACCCTCATCGGCCTCGCCCTCGACACCGGACGCACCGATATCGCACAGGAGAGCGCCAAACAGTTGTCGAAGCTGGCGCGTGAGCACAACGACGACACCGCCCGGGTATTGGCGCAAGGCTTCCACGCCCACCGCCTCATCGCCGAAGGCGACACGGCAGGCGCTGAGGCTGTGCTCAAAGAAATTCAGCCCATTGCGTCGCGAAGCCAAAATGAAGAAGCCCTGTGGTTCTACCACCTTCTGATGGGGCGGCTCTACAACTCCACGGGCGACTTTGCGTTGGCCCTGGAGAACGTGCTCACAAGCATGGAGCACGCTCGCAGGCGCCCCAGACAGTCACAGGCATCGTTGTTGCGTTCGCGCGTCGAGCAGGTGCTCATCTACATCTCCATGAAAAACAACGGCGAGGCCATCCAGGCCATTGCAGACGCCAAACCGCTTGCCAAACGGCTGGATGCCTTCCAAATACTGGGCGCATTGGAACTCAACCAAGGGGTCGTGGAATCCCGGCAGGGGCATCTGGATCTCGCGATGAACGCCTATTCGTCGGCTCAGCAAACAGCCAAACGCTCGGGACTGGTTGTTCTGGAAGCTGCGGCGCTGAACAACATGGGCGACATTCAATTGCTTCGCAAGGAATACGCGTTGGCGGAGCCCTTGATGCGCCAGGCGCAATCCAGGTATCTTCAGGCCGGGGACCAGAATGGTGCGGCCCTTTCCCAGGCCAACTGGGGCTTTGCCCTGATGGGGTTGGGGCAGGTGAACGAAGGTGCCAAACAAGTTCACGCAGCCCTGGATTTCCTTCATCAGGCCGGCGCGAAAGCGACCGAAGAGGTGCTGCTCGAAGAACTGTCGCGGATGTACGAACAAGCGGGGCACTTTGAGGCAGCGATGAAGACAACCCGTGCACAGCAAGTGTTGTCCAAGGCGTTGTTCCAACTTGAACGCGAGCAAACAGTGGCCAAGCTGCAAAGTCAGTTCGACGCCCAGGAACGTCAGCGTGAGGTCGAGCACCTGGCGCAGGAGAACCTCCTCAAGGACGCCGAACTGCAGGGGAAACGGGCCCAACAGATTGGCCTGTCGGCCAGTCTCGTTCTCTTGCTCGCTGGCAGCGCCGTAGTGGCCACGCTCTACCGGCGCACGCGCAAACACAACCTGGCGTTGCATGAGGCCAAGCGGATGGCAGAAGAAGCCCTTCAAGAGAAGAACCTGTTTCTTGCCACCGCCAGCCACGACCTTCGACAACCGGTGCACGCGATGTCTTTGATGGTCGAAGCCATCAGACTGCGCAACCAAAGTGAACCCCTCAAGCCCCTGCTCGCGGACCTAAAGACCAGCATGGCCGCCATGAGCCAGTTGTTCAATTCCTTGCTGGACCTGTCCCGGCTGGAGGCCAGCCACAGCGCCGTCCACATGGTTCCCGTGCCATTGCAAACGGCCATGGAAAAGGTTGGGCGCGAGCTTCGTGCACAAGCCCATCAGGCGGGGCTCTCCATGCGAATCAGATTGCCTCGGACCAATGCAACCGTGCTGGGCGACCCCCTCCTCCTTCATCAGACGCTCACCAATCTCACACACAATGCCATCCGATACACACCACCCCATGGAAAAGTGCTGTTGAGCGCAAGGCGGCGTGCCGACGATTGGCTGATTGAAGTGTGGGATACCGGTATGGGCATCGCCGAGAACGAAAAGGCGATGCTGTTCGACCCCTATGTTCGCAGCGCGCAGGCTTGGCGCGTGGATGCGACGGGACATGGGTTGGGCCTGGCCGTGGTGGCGCGCTGCGCCCGATTGATGCAAGCACGCAGCGGGTTTCAATCCCGGATCAACAAAGGGTCACGTTTCTGGCTGCGACTGAAAGCCATTGATGAGCAAGGCACCCATGGTTCCTCCAGCGTCATGTCGGCAACAAGTGAATCCACCTCTACGACCCTGCGCGCACAACCGGAATCATTGGTCGGACGGTGTATCGTCGTCGATGACGATGCCGCCGTGCGAAGCGCCTGGAACGCCCTGTTTGCGGGCTGGGGACTGCAGGTCCGCACGGCAGCGTCGGGGCCACAAGCACACCAATTGCTCGACGAGGGTTTTGCGCCACAAGCCATTTTCTGCGACCAGCGGTTGCGCCATGGCGAGAATGGCTTCGCCCTGCTGAGGTCACTGCTGGATCGGTGCCCCGATGCCAGTGGCGCCATGGTGAGCGGGGAGCTCGCCTCGGCCCAACTGCTGGAGGCGGAAGAACTGGGCTACCTCGTGATCAGAAAGCCGGTGGACCCGCATGCCCTCCACCTCATGCTTCGCTCCTGGGGCCTGACCTCTCAAAGCCCGTCGGGCGATGAGCAACCACCAAATGGTGGGCACACATAGTTGCCCTTGTAGTAAATCGAATAGGTTGTCGCACCAAACGCCATCGGTCCAAACCAGTAATAACCTTTCGCGCCCTCCACATTGAGCGCCGCCATCACCGCCGCCATGTTGTCAGCGGCGTTGATGGCAGCGGTTTTGTAGTGGTAGATCGCGTAGCGACCACCGTCTTTGGCATAGATGTCATAGCTGACGCCACCGACCACCAACGGCCCCTTGAATGCGTATCCCTCTGCGCCTTGGGCGTTGGCAGCGGCTTCGAAGGTGGCGGCGGTGCCGCTGGAGGCGAGCATGCGGTACATGAACGGACCACCGCGCTGGGAGCTTTTCTCGAACAGCGCACTCGTGTTCGCACCGTAGGTCACCGGCCCCAGGTAGCGAAAGCCATTGCTGCCTTGCTGGTTGAGCATGGTCAGGTAGGTGGCCTGCGTCACCGGAGCGGCCACCGCCACGTAGCTCATGGCGCCCACACCCGGGGTCGGCTTCACGTGACGGGCATACACCTGGGCGCCATTGCCAGAAAACGTCGCATCACCCTGGTACCCATAGCCGAGCCCTCCCTGAACACCCAGCGCCGTCACCTTGCCCGACGCGGAATCGACAGCCGTGCTCAGGATTTTGGTTTGATAGGTGGTGGGGCGCCCCTGGTCGTTGAAATAGATCGCACCTTGCTGGGTAAAGCTGGCGAAAAAGTAGTCCGTCACATAGGTGTAGCCGGAAGCGCCTTCGCTGCTGGTTTGCGACAGTGCGGCCGCTTGCGTGGTCGGCGCGGCCAAGCCCTTGTAGATCTTGGCTGGTGCGCTTTCGCTCTGACCCAGCGGCACATAGTAGGCCACGCCTTCGTATCGGTAGTCCGGCAAATTGGCCCGAATGCTGTCTGCTTCACTGGCGCTGGCAGTGAAGAAATGAACCCCTTTGCTCAAGATGTAAAAGCGAAACAGTGGCTTGAGCATGTCGGCCCCTGCCACCTTGCTCGCATAGTAGGCAACCCCTTCGTATGAGAACTGGGCAAGATTCGCAATGATGTTGTTCTTTTCGTCTTCGCTGATCGTGTAGAAATGAACACCGGTGGTGGTGTTGTAGAAGCGATAGACGGGACTCAGGGCCGTGGCCGCGGCGCCACTGGCGTAAAACGCCGGCCCCTCATACCGCAACACCGGGAGCGAAGCAACAATGCGATCGCGCTCGCTCGCGCTGGCCGTGTAGAAGTGGGTGGCCGTCGCGGTATTGAAGAACCTGTAAACCGCCACCCGGGTATCCCCTGTCGCCTTGGGCGCGAAGGCAGACGACGCCTCCTTCGCCGACGAGGCGTCAAGTCCATCAGCCGCGCGCTGCAACTCGGCCGCATTCAATCGCGCGCCCAGGGCCATTTCATCCGGCACCGCGCCGGCAGTCTGATCGGACACCGGCGCCGGCGTGGTTTCTGGGACGTCCCCCGAAGACCCACCACCACATGCGGCCAACCCGACACCGGCCGCCAGACACACCACCCCTTGCACCACCGACCACCGAACGCGCTCAGACCACATGAAACCACCCTGGAAAGATTTGAATGCCGCGCAGTGTAGAACTTTTCAATCAATAGTCCCACCCGACCGAAGTCGGGTCTGGCTGGTTCAATGCAGGTCGCCATCCACGTACAGCCAGCGACCATCCACCCGCTCGAACCGGCTGGTTTCGTGCAACCGAATGCCCCGACCACCGCAGCGAGAGCGGGCGACGAATTCGACTTCTGCCCGGTCGGCACCCAAGGCACGGTGGGCACGCACCTCCAGCCCCAGCCATTTCTGCCCTGACTCCAACGACAAGGCCTCAGGGCAGGTGCGGGGGTGCCAGGTGTGGCGGAGATGGTCCACTCGCACCAGCACGAAGGCGCTGTAGCGCGAGCGCATGAGGCTCTCCGCGTCGGGCGCCAGCGCACCGCCGTCGATGTAGCGCCCGCAACAGAGTTCATACGGGAGCACCTTGCCACGGGCACCGCAACGCCCACAAGGACAGGCGCCAGTCACGACGAGGCCCGAGCCTTGTGGCGCGCCTTGTGGACTTCCAGAGTTTCGGTGGGTGCCCCGGCCTTCAGCCACGCGCTGAAACCCCCATCAAAGTGCGCCACGTTGGTCATGCCCATGTCTTGCAGCGCTTTGACCGCCAGCGCGCTGCGCCATCCCGCGCCACAGAAAAGCACGAACTCCTTGGTTTCGTCACCAAATACGGGTTTGAAATATGGCGACTCGGGATCCACCCAGAACTCCAACATGCCACGCGGCGCCAGCAAAGCTCCGGGCACGGTGCCATCGCGCTCAAGCTCACGCGGGTCGCGGATGTCCACCACCTGTAAGTTGGCGTCACCAGCGGCCAGGCGCTTGCGCACCTCGTCGACGGTGTAGGTGGTGATTTGTGCGGTGGCTTCTTCAACCAGCGCTCGGCTGCTCTTGGTGATGGGCATGAACGTCTCCTGTGAAAAGCGATTATCGGACCCGCAAGCGGCTGCACCACACCAGTGAAGCGGGTACATTGACTTCATGATGAAACACCTGACTTCTGTGGCGCCATGACCGAAGCGCAAATCGCCGTCTTGCTCATCCTGGGCGCGGTCGTTGGCCTCTTTCTCTGGGGCCGATGGCGCCATGACCTGGTGGCCGTGATGGCCTTGGTGGCTTGCGTGATCAGCGGGCTTGTGGCCCCTGACCAAGCCTTCAGCGGATTTGGCCATCCAGCGGTGATCACGGTGGCCTGCATGCTGATCATGAGCAAGGCGCTGCAGGTCTCAGGCGCCGTCGAGGTCATGGCGCGCTACGCCCTGCCAGGCAAGGCAGGCCCGGTGGTGAGCCTGGCGGCCCTCATGGGATTGGGCGCGGCCCTCTCCGGCTTCATGAACAACGTGGGGGCCATGGCCTTGCTCATGCCCATGGCGATCAAGGTGGCCAAGCGCCTCGAGATGCCACCTGGCAGGGTGCTGATGCCCTTGGCCTTCGGCACGATTCTGGGCGGCATGACCACGTTGATCGGCACCCCGCCCAACCTGATCGTGGCGGGCTTTCGCTCGAGCATGACTGAAGGCAAAGGCAGCTTTCACATGTTCGACTTCACCGCAATTGGCTTGCCGGTGACGGCTGTGGGCATTGCCTTCGTCGCGCTGCTGGGTTGGCGACTGGTCCCGCGCCGGCAGCCCGCAGGCATGGAGGGCTTTGACACCGGTGCCTACCTGACCGAAGTCCGCATTCTCGAAGGTGGTGCGTCGGCAGACAAACGGGTCCACGAAGTCGAACAGGTGCTCGACGCCTCGGGAGCGCAGATCGTGGGCATGGTGCGTGCCGGCTTGAGATTGACGGCACCCAACCCCCAGCGCGTCTTGCATGCCGGCGACATCCTGGTGATTGAAGCCGCAGCGGACACGCTCGCTTCCGTGTTGTCCAACCTCGGGTTGAAGCTGGAGTCGGCAGGTCCACCGACGAAGAGAGACGAAGACAAAAATGAGACCGACGAGGCTCAGTTGAAACGCGCAGAGAAACCCGCCACCGCATCAGACGAAAAAGAAAAAGAAGAGGCCAGTTCGCCCCCCACGCAGAGCGCGGAGATCGCGCTGGTGGAAATGGTGATCCTGCCTGGCCAAAGCCTATCGGGTCGATCCGCTCAGGATATCGGGCTGGGCACACGCTACGGCCTCAACCTGCTGGCCGTCTCGCGCCAGGGCAACCGTTCGGTGGCCCGCCTGCGCGCCATGCCGCTGCGTGCCGGTGACATTCTGCTGTTGCAGGGCCCAGCGGCCGCCATCAGCGAGTTCGCCAACGACACCGGTTGTGTGCCGCTGGCCGAACGCGACTTGCAGATTCCCAACAAGCGCAAGGCCATTCAGGCCTCGGCGATCATGCTCGCCTCGGTGGTCGCGGCCGCCACCGGGCTGCTGCCAGCGTCGGTGGCATTCATGGCCGGGGCCTTGTTCACGCTGCTGCTGCGCACGCTGCCCTTGCGCCTGCTCTACGACGCGGTGGACTGGCCGGTCATCGTGTTGCTGGGTGCGCTATTTCCGCTTGCATCGGCCATGCAATCCACCGGCACCGCGGACCTGCTCGCGCGTGGTCTCATGAGCAACGTGGCGCAAGGCAATGCCACGGTAGCCCTGTTGCTGGTGTTGCTGGTGACCATGTTCCTCTCCGACCTCATGAACAACGCGGCCACGGCGGCGGTGATGTGTCCGGTGGCCATCGGCAGCGCGACCGCACTGGGTGTCAACCCGGATGCCTTTCTGATGGCCGTGGCCATCGGGGCATCCTGCGCGTTTCTCACGCCCATTGGCCACCAGAACAACACCATGATCCTCGGCCCTGGGGGATTCCGCTTTGGTGACTACTGGAAGCTGGGCATCCCCCTGGAAATGCTTGTCGTGGGGGTGAGCATGCCCTTGCTGCTGCTGGTCTGGCCGCTCTGATCAACGTTCTTCGCCCTGCCCCCACACCCAGAGGCAGGCCTGGACGCCCGCCCCGACAGATGCCCGGCCTACTTTCGCCAAAAGCGGAAGGTGAACAGCACCAACACCGACAGCAACTCCAGCCGCCCCAGCAGCATGGCAAAGCTCAATACCCAGATCTGGAATGGTTCGAGCACGCCAAAATTGCTCGCTGGTCCCACATCGCCCAGCCCTGGCCCGATGTTGTTCACCGTGGCGACCACCGCTGAAAAGGCGGTGACGATGTCCAGGCCTGTGAACAGCAACACCATGGTCAGACCCATGATGGTGGCCCCGTAGATCAGCATGAATCCGAAGGTGGCGGTCATGACCGACATGGGCAACACCGTGCCACCCAGCGTCACCGGGTTCACCACCCGCGGATGAATGATGCGAACCAGCTCGCGCCGCGCCTGCTTGATCAGCAGCACCATGCGAACCATCTTGATCCCCCCGCCCGTGGAGCCGGCACACGAGACGAAACAGCCCAGAAACATCAGAAGCACGGGCGCAAACACCGGCCAGAGCGTGTAGTCGGTGGAAGCGTAGCCGGTCGTGGTCGCCAGCGACAACACATGGAAGGCACTGGTGCGCAACGCCTCGGGAAAACCGTCGGTCACCCCATGCACCGCCAGCAAACTGGCGATCAATCCGATGGCAGCCAGCAAAACAACCACATAGGTCTGAATCTCGCGGTCGCGCACCAGCGGCATGATCGAACGGCTGCGAAACATGATGAAATACCGCAGGAAGCTGATGCCCGCCAGCGCCATGAACACCGTGGCAACCCCTTCAACATGGTGTGAATCGAAGTGGCCGATGCTGGCGTCGTGCGAGGAAAAGCCACCCAGGCCCATGGTGGTGCACATGTGCATGAAGGCATCGGCCCAGCTCATGCCGGCCCAGCGATAGGCCAGCAGGCACGCCACGGAGAACCCGAAATACACACCCCACAGACCACGCGCAGTCTCCGAGATGCGTGGCGTGAACTTTGCATCTTTCATGGGGCCGGGCGTTTCTGCCTTGTACAGCTGGTACCCACCCAGACCCAGCATGGGCAGGATGGCCACCACAAGCAGCATGATGCCCAGCCCACCGACGAGCTGCAAAAAACACCGCCAGACATTGACCGACACGGGCAGCGCATCGAGGCCGGACAACGCGGTCGAGCCGGTGGCGGTCAGGGCGCTCATGGCCTCGAAATAGGCCTTGGTCCAGGTGATGTCAGGCACCGTGAACATCAGCGGGATCGCCGAATAGGCCGGCAAGACGATCCAGACCAGGTTCACCAGCAGAAAACCGTCCCGCGTTTGCAACTCGCGCGAGTGGCGCCGCGTCAGGGTCCAAAGCACCAGGCCACTGATAGCTGCCAACACCATCGCACCTTCCCAGACAAAGCGGTATTGCTCATGATCTTCGCTCCACGCCCAGGCCAAGGGCACCAGAAAGGCAAACGAAAACGCGAACAGAATCCGGGAAAAGATGTTGAGAACCGGCAGCAAGGAATACATGTGCCAGCCTACTTTCGCCAGAAGCCAGGTGTGAAGAGCACCAGGAAGGACAGCATCTCAAGGCGGCCCAGAATCATGGCCAGGGTACAGACCCAAGTCTGGAAATCCGTCAGGCCTTCGTAGTTGCCCGCGGGTCCCACCTCGTTCAAGCCGGGGCCCATGTTGTTCACACTGGCCACCACGGCGGTGAACGCCGTGTCAAAAGGCATGTCGGTCAACAGCAGCACCATGGTCAGGCCAATGATGACACCGCCATAGACCAGCATGAAGCCCAAGACCGCAAAAATGGTGCGCTCTTGCACCACATTGCCGCCCATGGTCACCGGGTTGATGGCCCTGGGATGGATGATGCGCGACATCTCGCGCCGGGCCTGCTTGAGCAAGATCACGATGCGAACCATCTTGATCCCTGCGCCGGTGGAGCCGGCGCTGGTGGCGACGCCGGAGAGCATGATCATGAGCATGGGCGCAAACACCGGCCACAGCGTGTAATCGGTGGTGGAGTAACCGGTGGTCGATGAGATCGAGATCACGTTGAACAAGGCAGTGCGCAGCGTCTCTCCGGGATCGGTGGCCTCCCCCTTGACCCACAAAAGTCCGGCGACGAACAAACCCGCGCCGATGGAGAGCGCCAGGGTGCCTCGCCATTCGGCGTCGTGCCAGATGCGCGAGGGCTGCCGCTTGGCCAGCGCCACGAAATACAGGGCAAAGTTGCAACTGGCCAGCAGCATGAACACGATCGCCACCCACTCCAGCGTGGGCGACTGGAAGTAGCCAAAGCTGGCATCGTGGGACGACAAACCGCCCAGACTCAAGGTGGAGAACATGTGGGTCCAGGCGTCCAGCGGCGTCATCCCCCCCAACCAGTAGCCCAGCACACAGGCCGCCGAAAGAAGGCAATAGACCGTCCAGAGGCCTTTGGCTGTCTCGGTAATTCGCGGGGTGAGCTTGGCGTCTTTCATGGGGCCGGTCGCCTCGGCACGAAACAGCTGACTGCCTCCCATGCCCAGCATGGGCAGGATTGCCACCGCCAACACCAGAATGCCCATGCCCCCGAGCCATTGAAGAAAACAGCGCCACAGGTTGATGGAGCCCGGCAGCCCATCCAGACCCGAGAGCACTGTTGAGCCGGTGGTCGTCAGTGCCGAGACCGCTTCGAAATAGCCATCGGTGAACGACAAGGGGGTCGGAGTTTCAGCGAAGTACAGCCACAACGGCATGGCCGCAAACAAGGGCAGCAGCGTCCACGACAGACCGACCAGCAAAATGCCGTCGCGCGCCTGCAGGTCGAGGTCCTTGCCGACTTTCCTGACCGCCAGGCGCATCAGCATCCCTGCCAGGAGCGTGACCGCCATGGCTTCGGGATAGGCCATCCGGGCACCATCGTGTGTCCAGAAAGACACGCCCATGGGCACCAGCATGGTCAGGGCAAACACCATGGTGATCGCCCCAAGCACGGGAAAAATCCGCAAGAACGGCATAAACATGACAAATAGGGCTAAAACTGGCGCCGGCGATGGGAACAGGTCCCCTCAGCGGAGACCAGCAACTCTTCGCGCAAAGGGCAGAACATGGCGTGGAAGATTCAGCCAAAAAAGGTGGCGCTGACCTGAAAGAGCTTTTCCACCTCGCGCACCTGGCGCTTGTTGGGAATGAAGATGATGATGTGGTCGTCGGTCTGGATCAGCGTGTCGTGGTGGGGCATCAACACTTCCGAATCGCGTCCCTTGCCACGCACGATGGCGCCGATCCTGGTGCCTTTGGGCAGCTTGATTTCCTCGATCCGGCGACCCACGAGTTTCGAGGTCTTCACATCGCCGCGTGCCACACCTTCCAGCGCTTCGGCCGCGCCACGCCGCAGGCTGTGCACCGCGGCCACGTCGCCGCGCCGCAGGTGGGTCAGCAGTTCGCCAATGACCGTCTGCGCCGGCGAGATGGCGATATCAATGGTGCTGCCCTGCATCATGTCGGCGTAGGCGCGGCGATTGATCAGCGACATCACCCGCCCTGCGCCCAAGCGCTTGGCCAGCATGGCCGACATGATGTTGTCCTCGTCGTCGCTGGTCAGGGCCAGAAACAGGTCCATTTCACCCACGTTTTCTTCCAGCAACAGGTCTTCATCGGCCCCGTCGCCGTGCAGGATCAGCATGCTGGAGGGCAGCTGGCTGGCCAGGTATTCGCAACGCCGCTTGTCGCGCTCGATGATTTTGACTTCGCACTGCCCGGCCAGGCTGCGCGCCAGACGCAACCCCACCCGGCCTCCGCCCGCAATCATCAGGCGCTGGACCGGTTTGTCGATTTTGTGGATGGCCCCCAGCACGGGCCGAATCTTCTGCGCGTCCGCCAGCACAAACAGTTCGTCTCCAGCCAGGATGCGGGTGCTTTTTGTCGCTTCCATTTCCGTCTCAAGGCGGTACAACGCCACCACCCGCATCTGCGCATGGGGAAAGCGATCCTTGAATTCCCCAATGGTGTGACCCACCAGAGAGCCGCCGTGCGCTGCGCGCACCACGATCAGACACGCCCGCTTTTGCGAGAACTCCACCACCTGCAAGGCCTCGGGGTAGCTGATGAGCTGGTGGATGTAGCGCGTGACCGACTCTTCAGGGCAGATCACGTGGTCCACCGAGAAGCCGCTCTTGCCCAGCAGCTCATCACCCTCCTTGAACTCCGGCGAACGCAGGCGCGCAATGGTCGAGGGCACATTGAACACGTCGTGCGCCACCTTGCACACCACCAGATTGGACTCGTCGGCGGCGGCACAGGCGATCACCATGTCGGCATCGCGCGCACCCGCCTCCTGAAGCACCGAGGGCTGAATGCCATTGCCCACCACGCCCCGCAAATCAAGCCGGTCTTCCAGCAGACGCAGACGGGCCGGATCCTGGTCAATGACGGTGATGTCGTTCTGCTCGGAAACCAGGCTTTCCGCGACGCTTTCGCCCACGCGGCCAGCGCCCAAGATAATGATTTTCATAGGCCGGATTATTACCCCCCACGGCGCCTGCGGCGTCACCCCCAGGGGGCGATGCGAGCGGCCCGGTGAAGCCAGTTCCACCGCATCTTCGGCTCAGACGCTTCGCGCCGGACAGGGTTCTGGACTCTAAGCGTGCCCTCCGACCAGCTACTCGTCCCACGGGAACCGTCAAGCAAGGGCACCGCGAAACCGGCACTGCAGGGCCTCCCACGCCGTTCCCCTAAGGGGGAGGGACACCGCAGGCTGCGCGGATGGCGCCTACAGCGCCCTTTGAATGATGATCTTCTGCACGTCGCTCGTACCTTCGTAGATCTGGCACACGCGCACGTCCCTGTAAATGCGCTCCACCGGAAAATCGCTGACATAGCCATAGCCGCCGTGCACCTGGATCGCGTCTGAACACACCTTCTCCGCCATTTCGCTGGCAAACAACTTGGCCATGGCGGCTTCCTTCAGGCAAGGCTGCCCTGCGTCTCGCAACGCCGCGGCGCGCATCACCAGCGCCCGGGCCGCTTCAATCTGGGTGGCCATTTCCGCCAGCCGAAAACCCACCGCCTGGTGATTGAAGATGGGTTGGCCGAAGCTCTCACGCTCTTTCGCGTACGTCACCGCACATTCCAACGCGCTGCGCGCCATGCCGATGGCCTGCGAGGCAATGCCGATGCGCCCGCCCTCAAGCGCGGACAAGGCAATCCTGTAGCCCTCGCCTTCGTTACCAATCAGATTCTCGGCTGGAATGCGGCAGTTCTCGAAGCGAATCTGAGCGGTATCGCTGCTGTGCTGACCCAGCTTGTCCTCCACCCGGTCGACGATGTAACCCGGGTTGGCCGTGGGCACGATGAAAGCGCTCATGCCTTTTTTCCCTGCGCCTTTGTCGGTGACAGCGATCACGATTGCCACATCGCCATTCTTGCCGCTGGTGATGAACTGCTTCACCCCATTGATCACATATTCGTCACCTTGCTTGACCGCTGTGCTGCGCAGCGCCGACGCATCCGACCCCACGTGCGGCTCGGTCAGACAGAACGCGCCCAACATGTCCCCCACCGCCAGCGGCCGCAACCATGTCGCCTGCTGCTGCTCGTTGCCATAGCGCATCAGGATGGCATTGACCGGGCAGTTGGTCACTGAAATCACGGTGCTGGTGCCGCCGTCGCCTGCGGCAATTTCTTCCAGCACAATGGCCAGAGAGGTGTAGTCCAGCCCCGCACCACCCAGATCTTCCGGCACACAGATGCCGTAGGCTCCAAGTTGAGCCAGCCCCTTGTGCACCTCTTTCGGGAAGTGGTGCTCCCTGTCCCATCGGGCGGCGTGGGGCCAGATCTGTTCTTGCGCAAAGGCACGAACAGCGTCGCGGATCATGATTTGGTCTTCGGTCAGCAGCATGCTTTTCTAGCTCGTATGTTTATGAATTGAAATATCACCAGGTCGCTGCGCGGCGACCATCGTGGTGAATGAGCCGGCCGTTGTCTTCGGGTGTGATGCCACTCAGGACTTCCCGCAGGCCGCTCACGCTCTGTGTCAAGGTCAGCGGCGCATCCGCACCGCCCATGTCGGTCTGCACCCACCCGGGGTCGAGGGCCACCAGACGGGCTTTCGGGTAGTCAAACCGGGCGCTGCTCACGGCCATGTTCAACGCCGCCTTGCTGACCCGATAAAGCCAGGCGTTGCTCGCCGGCACAGGCCCGATCAGGCTCATGCTGCTGGAAAGCACACCAAACACCCCTTCAGCGTTTTCCACCCACGGCAACACCTGAGGAATCGCTTGCATCGCGCCCAGCACATTGGTGTGCATCACGCGATCAAACTCGATCTGGGTGGGCGGCGTGGCGGCGCTGCATCGGTCCATCACACCCGCGACATACAAGGCCAGGTCCAGCTTCTCGCCATCGAGCTGCCAGGACAGACCGCTGACGCTGGTGGCGTCGGCCACATCGACCCGCAAGGTTTCGGCGCCCATGGTCTGCAGCCGTGCCAGATCGGCGTCGCTGCGCGCGGTGGCGATCACGCGCTCACCGGCTTCCAGGTACTGGCGCGTGAGCTCCAGACCGATGCCGCGCGAGGCGCCCAGGATCAGAACCGTGCTCATGAAGACTCCGGTGAGTGACAGACGACACACAGCTTGTTGCCGTCGGGATCTCGAAAATAGGCGCCGTAGTAGTCGGCGTGGTAGTGGGTGCGCATGCCGGGCGCGCCCTCGTCATGGCCGCCCAACGACAAGGCCAACCGGTAGGCCTCGTCGACTTGGGCCTGGGAAATCGCGGCGAACGCTGTCATCTGCCCATTGCCCACCGCATGTGCTTGGCCATCGAAGGGGTGACCAATCAGGAACAGTGGCCGCGGGCCACCAGGGGTTTGCCAGCCTGCCCAGGGTTTCTCCGGTTCGCAAAAGCGCAGCTCGACCCCCAACGCATCCATGATGCCGCTGTAGAAGCGCAGAGCACGGTCAAAGTCAGTTACGCCAACAAAGACATGAGAGAACATGTGACTCGCCTCGATGGGGATTGATGTATGCGCGCGCCGCAATGCGCCTTCGCCGTCAAAGAAGCTCCACCGCCATCGCGGTGGCCTCACCGCCACCGATGCACAAGGTGGCAACCCCTTTGTTGCCGCCTTTGGTCTTCAGCGCATGCAGCAGGGTCACCAGAATGCGAGCCCCGCTGGCACCAATGGGGTGGCCCAGGGCGCAGGCGCCACCGTTCACATTGACCTTTTCGTGCGGAATGCTCAGCTCGGCCATCAGCGCCATGGGCACCACGGCAAACGCCTCGTTGATCTCCCACAAATCCACATCGCCCACCGACCAGCCGGTCTTGGCCAACAGCTTTTGTGTGGCACCCACCGGCGCGGTGGCAAACCAGTTGGGTTCCTGGGCGTGGGTGGTGTGGGCCACGATGCGGGCCAACGGCGCCAGGCCCTGGGCCTTGGCGGTGGACTCGCGCATCAGCACCAACGCGGCCGCGCCATCGTTGATCGAAGAAGAGCTCGCCGCGGTGATGGTGCCGTCCTTCTTGAAGGCGGGCTTGAGACCTGGGATCTTGTCGAGCTTGACCTTGCCCGGACCCTCGTCCACCGCCACCACCCGCTCGCCGCTGCGGTCTTTGACCGTGACCGGCGCGATCTCGGTGGCAAAGGCGCCGCTCTCGGTGGCGGCCTTGGCGCGCGTCACCGAGGCAATCGCAAACGCGTCCTGCTGTTCGCGGGTGAAGCGGTACTTGGCCGCGCAATCTTCGCCGAAGGTGCCCATGCTGCGACCGGGTTCGTAGGCGTCTTCAAGGCCATCAAGCATCATGTGGTCGAAGATCCTGTCATGCCCCATGCGGTAGCCACCACGGCCCTTGAGCATCAGGTAGGGTGCATTGGTCATGCTCTCCATGCCGCCCGCGACCATCACGGTGGCGCTGCCTGCCATCAGCATGTCGTGCGCCAGCATGGTGGCTTTCATGCCCGAGCCACACATTTTGGACAACGTCACAGCCCCGGCCGACAAAGGCAGTCCCCCTTTGAGCGCCGCCTGGCGCGCAGGTGCCTGACCTTGGCCCGCCATCAGGCAGTTGCCGAACAACACCTCATCCACCAGCTCGGGCTTGACCCCCGAACGGGTCACCGCGGCCTTGATGGCCACCCCCCCCAGATCGTGCGCCGACTGGGAAGCGAAATCGCTCTGAAAGGAACCCATCGGGGTGCGCGCCGCGCCCACAATGACAACGGGATCGGATACTGCATTCATGTTGATCTCCTGAGAAAGAATGAAACGATTGAAAACGGGAAGGTGATGGGTCAACCAGGACTGGCGGTGCCCTGATGAAAACGCCGCTCACGCTCATAGGGAAACACGTCGTGCACGTAGCCTGCCGCGATACGTTCCTTGTGTTGCTGCCAGAACTCGGGTTCAAGCAAATCCGCGTGGTGCTTCATGAACTCCGCGCGCACCCGGGGGTTGCCCAGCAAAAACGGCGCAAAGGTCTGCGGAAACACGTCGCCCTTGGCCACGCGGTACCAGACCTCGTCGGACATCTCGTCCTCTTCGTTGCGCGGCTCGGGCACATGGCGGAAATTGCAGTCGGTGATGTATTCGATCTCGTCGTAGTCGTAGAACACCACCTTGCCGTGGCGGGTGATGCCAAAGTTCTTCCACAGCATGTCACCCGGAAAGATGTTCGCCGCGACCAGGTCTTTGATGGCGTTGCCATACTCGACCACCGCCCGCGACAGCTGAGCCCTGGCCCGGTCGTCCTGCGTATCGACCACCAGGGCATCGAACGCCTCCTGGAGATAGATGTTGAGCGGGATCATGCGCCGCTCGATGTACACGTGTTTGATCACCACCTCGAGGTTGCCGTCGCCATTCTTGTCGGCGATCTCCAGTTGGCTCGGCGCAAACCGCTGGATTTCCGCAATCAGTTCGTCGGTGAAACGCTCACGCGGAAAACCCGCGCCCGAGAACTCGAGCGTGTCGGCCATGCGGCCCACACGGTCGTGGTGCTTGACCAACTGGTATTTGCTGCGAACCTGCTCGCGCGTGGTGTCCTTTTGCGGCGGAAAATGGTCTTTGATGACTTTGAAGACGAATGGGTAGCTGGGCAGATCAAACACCAGCATCACCATGCCCTTGATGCCTGGGGCAATGCGGAACTTGTCGGTGCTGTGCCGCATGTGAAAGAGAAAGTCGCGGTAGAACAGCGTCTTTCCCTGCTTGGCCAGCCCCAAGGCGTTGTAGAACTCCGCCCGCGGCTTTCGGGGCATCATGCCGCGCAGAAATTGCACGTACGCGCTGGGAATCTCCATGTCGACCATGAAGTAGGCGCGGGCAAAGGAGAAGAGCAGCAAGAGGTCGTCTTCACCAAACAGCGCCGCATCAATGATGAGTTTTCCGCCTGCGTTGTGCAGCAATGGCAGCGCAAACGGCACTTCCTGAAAACCATTGATGATCTTGCCCACGATATACGCGCCCTTGTTGCGAAAGAACAGCGTGGAGAGCACCTGAAACTGGAAGTTGGCCCGCAGCCGGGAATGGTCGAAGCGCTGCAGCATCGCCGCGAGCACCAACCGCGCATCGCGCTCCAGGTCTTCAAACGGCACCCGCAAATCGAAATCGCCCACCAGTTGAACCACCTCGGCCAACATGGTGTCGGCCTTGGGGTAATAACATAGGTAGGTTGGCTTGGCGTTGGGCTCGTCGTTTTCGATGTACTCCGTCGAGACCGCCGGGCGCACAAAAATGAAATCGTTCTGGAAGTGGGCGCGGTTCAGAATCTTGGTGGTCACGGAGTTGAAGAATGTCTCCGCCAACTCGGGCTGGTGGTGGTTCACCAGCAGCCCGATATAGTGCAGCTTGACCTGCTCCCACACGCCCATGGGCTGGTTCTGCGCCCCAAACTCCTTGGTCAGCCGCTTGACGCACTCCTTGACGCGCAAATCGTAAAACTCGATGCGATCGCGCTGCGCCCGTTGCTGCCCGCGCCAGTCACAGGTTTCGAAGCGGTGCTTGGCGCGTGCGGACTCGGTGCGAAACAGCCTGTAATGCCGGTTGAAGCCGTCCATCATTGCCTGGGCAATGTCGTGCGCAACGGGTGAGTCCAGTCGGCTGGGGAACAAGGAACGGCCTCTTGTTTCAAGGCGTGCGCCTAGGCGGGCTGATCGCGCCGCTTGGCCGCCACGCCGGCGAGCGCGGCCTTGTAGGCCGTCTCTATGCCCCCATTGCCACTCACCGTCAGCAGCATGTCGCGCAACAAGCCATCGCTGAGCGCGTAGACCCAGGCGTGCAACGTCAGCGATTGACCGCGTCCCCAGGCATCCTGCACCACCGTGGTCTGCGCCACGTTCATCACCTGCTCGATGGCGTTGAGCTCACACAGGACCTCCACCCTCAGGTGCTGAGGCGTGGCCGCGATGAGATCGGCATGGCGGTCGCGCACATCTTGATGTGTCGCAACCAGTTATCGGCCAGGCCGACCCGGGTGTCGTTCAACGCCGCCTGCACGCCACCGCAGCCGTAATGGCCGACCACCATCAGGTGCCGAACCTTGAGCTGATCGACTGCGAACTGGATGGTGGACAGGCAATTGAGGTCGGTGGGCACGACCACGTTGGCCACGTTGCGATGAACAAACACCTCGCCGGGCGCCAGCCCGGTGATCTGGTTGGCGGGCACGCGGCTGTCAGAGCAACCGATCCACATGTATTGCGGGCTCTGTTGGGCCAGCAGATCCGTGAAGAAGGTGGGCTTTTCCTGCACCATTTGGGCAGCCCATTCGCGGTTGTGATCAAAGAGGTCTTGCAAAGAAGATGACATGATGTGTTCAGACTAAAACGACAGGTGACGGCATTGTCGGGCAAGGCCGATTCACCCACTTTTTGTTCGAGTTTCAGCACGTCTCGGCAAACAGCTCCCGCCCGATCAGCATGCGGCGAATTTCGCTGGTGCCGGCGCCGATCTCATACAGCTTGGCGTCGCGCCACAGGCGGCCCAGCGGGTATTCGTTGATGTAGCCGTTGCCCCCGTAGATCTGCACGCCCTCGCCCGCCATCCAGGTCGCTTTTTCAGCGGTCCAGAGAATCACCGAGGCGCAATCCTTGCGCACCTGGCGCACATGCTCGGTGCCCAGCATGTCCAGGTTCTTGGCCACGGTGTAGGCAAACGAGCGCGCCGCCTGCAGCACGGTGTACATGTCGGCCACCTTGCCCTGGATCAGCTGAAACTCCCCGATGCTCTGACCGAACTGCTTGCGGTCGTGGATGTACGGAATCACGTTGTCCATCACCGCCTGCATGATGCCCAGCGGGCCGCCAGTGAGCACCGCGCGCTCATAGTCCAAGCCACTCATGAGCACCTTGGCACCGTTGTTCAGGCCACCCAGGATGTTCTCGGCCGGCACCTCCACGTCCTGGAAGACGAGTTCACCGGTGTGGCTGCCGCGCATGCCCAGCTTGTCCAGCTTCTGCGCAATGGAAAACCCCTTCATGCCTTTCTCGATCAGGAAGGCCGTCACGCCGCGCGCGCCCATCTCGGGTTCGCTCTTGGCGTAGACCACCAGCGTGTCGGCGTCGGGGCCATTGGTGATCCACATCTTGCTACCGTTCAGCAGGTAGTAGCCGCCCTTGTCTTCGGCCTTGAGCTTCATGCTGATCACATCGGAACCGGCGCCGGGCTCGCTCATGGCCAGCGCACCCACGTGCTCACCGCTGATCAGCTTCGGCAGGTACTTCTGCTTTTGCGCGTCGAGCCGTTGCGGTTGATCTGGTTCACGCACAGGTTGCTGTGCGCGCCGTAGGAGAGACCCACCGAAGCACTGGCCCGGCTGATTTCCTCCATGGCGACCATGTGGGCCAGGTAGCCCATGTTGGCGCCGCCGTACTGTTCGGGCACGGTAATGCCCAGCACGCCCAACTCGCCCATCTTGCGCCAGCAATCCATCGGAAACTGGTCATCGCGGTCGATCTCGGCGGCGCGCGGTGCGATTTCAGCCTGGGCAAACTCGCGCACCGCGTCGCGCAGCGCGTCGATATCCTCACCAAGCTGGAAGTTGAGGCCGGGCAAATTGTTCATGAAGAAGGCTCCTGAGTTCTATGAGTGTGGGGGGGTTGAATTGAAAGCCAAGGCATCAGCCAGCGATGCCTTCTCGGCCCATCACGGCCATCAAGGTGCAGCCCATGGTGGCAATCAGCTTCTCCTGGTCGCCGTCGATGGCATAGGCGTGGCCTTCGCAAACGGTGACCGTACGACCGGGCTTGACCACGGTGCCGACCATGCGAAACGACTCGCCTTTCGCGGGCGCCAGCAGGTTGATCTTGAACTCGATGGTGAGCACGGCGGCCTCGACTGGCATCAGCGAAAACCCGGCATAGCCGCAGGCCGAGTCCAGCGCGGTGGACACCATGCCCGCATGCAGAAAACCGTGTTGCTGCGTCAGCGGCTCCGCCCAGGGCATGGTGATTTCCACCTGCCCTGGCCGCACTGCCGCCAGCGTGGCGCCCAGCGTGCGCATCGCGGCCTGGCGCTCGAAACTTGCACGCACGCGTGCCACGAAATCGGGGTCCCGGGGTTCAAAGTGGCTCAGGTTCATGGGCTTGTCTCGCTGTACTCGTGGACACGGTCAATTGGCAGACGCCAGTCGGCGCACAAGTTGACGTTTACGTAAACGTCAATTATGACCCAAGCTGGGAGTCGATGCCAAGCGGAAAGAACCCTGCGCCCGCCGCTATGCTTGAGCCCCCATGTCCTACGCCCTGAATGCCCCGGTTCACAGCGAACTGGTGATCAAAAAGAGCCGTTTCATCGGCTGTGTCGAACCCTGCGCCAATCGCGAGTCCGCTTTGACCCGCGTGGCCGAGTTGCACGCCCAACACCCCACGGCAACCCACGTCTGCTGGGCGCTGATGGCCGGGGGGCATTCGGCCGCCAACGACGACGGTGAACCGGGCGGCACGGCTGGCAGGCCCATGCTGGAGGTGCTGCGACACCAGGATCTGGAGGGCGTGCTTGCCACGGTGGTGCGCTACTACGGCGGTGTGCAACTGGGCGCGGGTGGACTGGTGCGCGCCTACACCGACAGCGTGGCCCAGGCTTTGCTGTCTGCGGAGAAAGTGCCCGTGGTGCGACAGACCATTTTGCGTTGCGAAGTGCCCTATGCGCTAGAGGGCTGGCTGCGGCGTGAGCTGGAGTCGCACGGTGCGTCGCTGCTGGAAGCCCACCACAGCAAAGGTGTGGCCGTCGCGCTGCAACTGCCAGAAGACAATGCCCCGAGGCTGGTGGCGCGCATCAACGATGCAGGCCAAGGCAAGGTCATCTGGCAAAGAGACCATGACACAGATGACGACGTCAAATCTAACGATGGCGCCTGACATCCCGTGCGCAGGCGTTCAAAGACGCTTGCTTTTCTTGAACTCAACCTGCCCGCGCAAGAAACAGGGCCAACAGACCGAGCGAGGCAGGCACAGCTTGGACGAACAAAATCTTGCGGCTGGAGGTGGCAGCGCCATGCACGCCTGCCACCGCGATGCAGACGAGAAGAACACTTTGACGGCAAAGCCCTCGGCACCCAGCCACAAACCCCAGATGAGCCCGGCGGCGAGGAACCCGTTGTACAGGCCCTGGTTGGCAGCCAGAACCTTGGTTGCGGCCGAAAACTCGGGCGTGAGGCCGAAGGCCTTGCGCCCCTTGGGCGAATCCCAGAGGAACATCTCCAGCACCAGGATGTAGACGTGGATCAAGGCCAGAAGGGCCACAACAAGGTTTGCCAATGACGCCATGATCGTCCTTTTGCGTAGGGGGTCTCAGAAGAGAGGAAAGGGGGCGGGGAAAGACCCGTCAGTTTACGGCTTGCGCACGCCTTCCACCTTGGCCAACAGCGCCCTCGCCTCCTTTTCGTGCACCTTCACCTCGTCGAGGTTGGCCACCAGATCGGCCATCTGCTCTTCCAGTTGCCGCTTGTGGTCGGCCAGCACCGCCAGAAACTTGCGCAACTGCGGCCCCGTGTCGCGCGGGCTGTCGTACATCTCGATGATGTCCTTGGCCTCGGTGAGGGACAGGCCCAGGCGCTTGGCGCGCAACGTCAGCTTGAGCCGGGTACGGTCTCTGGCACTGTAGACGCGGTTGCGCCCGCCCGGCCCCTCGCGCTGTGGCTGCAACAGGCCCATGTCTTCGTAAAACCGGATCGCCCGCGTTGTCAGGTCGAATTCGCGTGCCAGGTCGCTGATGGTGTAGGTCGGTATGGTGGCCATGGACTCGGATGGTCGGTGCAAGGGTGGGAGATGTCGGCTGGCGGACAGTTGCCGGTTCGACAACTCCCTAGAATGCATCTCACATTGACGTTTACGTTAACGTCATTCTTTCGCACCGCATCTTAACGGAAGCCCCCGGCATGACCCAACCCACCAAGAACCAGCTGGAAGCCAGGCTTCAGTACCCGTTTGGAGACACCATGCCCGAACCCGGGCAGGCCATGGAAGTGGCACCCGGTGTGAAATGGATCCGCATGGCGCTGCCGTTTGCGTTGGACCACATCAACCTCTGGTTGCTGCGCGACAACCTCGACGGTGTCGACGGCTGGACCGTGGTGGACTGCTGCATCGACCGCCCGGAGTCGCGCGCCCAATGGGAACAGGTGTTCTCCAGTGCACTGGAGGGACTGCCTGTGCTGCGCGTCATCGTCACCCACATGCACCCCGACCACATCGGTCTGGCGCATTGGCTCTGCGAGAAGTGGTCTTGCCGCCTCTGGATCAGCGCGACCGATTTCAACACCGCCCGCATCGGATCCCAAAGCACCATCGGCTTTGGTGGTGATGCCGCTGCAGCCTTCTTTGCCGCGCACGGCATGCGCGATGCAGACAGCCTGGATCAGATCAAGAAGCGGGCCAGCTACTACCCCAGCCTGGTGCCCGCCGTACCACCACAATACCGGCGCCTGATGGACGGACAGACCGTGCAGATCGGTGGCCACGGCTGGCGCTGCATCAGCGGCTTTGGCCACGCGCCGGAGCACATGGCGCTCTACCGCGAGCACCTGTCGGTCCTCATCAGCGGCGACATGGTGCTGCCGCGCATCTCCACCAACGTGAGCGTCTACGACCAGGAACCCGAAGCCGATTCGCTCACGCAGTTTCTCGATTCACTGGAAAAATACCTGCCTTTGCCCACCACTACCCTGGTGCTGCCCTCCCATGGCAAACCATTCATCGGCCTGCACGAGCGCATCCAGCAACTGAAAGACCACCACCGCGACCGCCTGGCCGAGGTCATGCAAGCCTGTGCGGAAAAACCGTGCAGCGCCATGGACATCATCCCCGTGATGTTCACCCGTTCCCTCGACCTCCACCAGACCACCTTCGCCCTGGGCGAAGCCGTGGCCCACCTGCACCGCCCTTGGCACGCAGGGCAACTGCGGCGCACCCTATCGGCCGATGGCGTCTACCGCTTCTCGGCCGTCATCTGACGGCCTTCAGTCCAGCGCAACCCACACCCGTCCGTTGTCAATCCGCGCCGGCCAGGTCTTGATGGCCTGCGTACAGGGGGCGCCCGTGGCCGCACCCGTGCGCAGATCGAAACGGCCCAGATGAACCGTGCAGATCACCTCAAACCCATCGAGATACCCATCTTCGATCGTGGCCATGCCGTGGGAGCAGCGGTTTTCCAACGCATAGGGCACGCCTTTCAACAGAAACAAGGCAATCTTGCGCCCACCCGGTGTCAGCGCGATGCCAGCACCCTCCACCAGGTCGGCCTGTGCCGCCACGTCCGTCCATCGACCCATGAACCGCTTCTGGTGCCATGACGCCAAGGTTGGATTCTTCGCTGCGGCCCAACGGATGACCGCACCGACGGCCCGCACCACACCGCCTTTTCGAAGCTCTACCGCCTGCCCTGCCTGCGTCCTTGGTCGCCAAATCGCCACACACCACCTCACCAAAAGTGCCAAATTTGGTTTTTGTAACACCTGAACCCCCGCCAAAACCCGGCTCGCACCATCGTGCCTGCACAATATCGCCTACGTTTTGCATTGAAAGCCGTTTGTGATCGAGATGTTTGTCCGCCTGGGCCTGGCCCTGTTGTTGTCCCTGAGTCTGGCCCTGTTGCTTGCCTGGGGCTGGGACAGTTCAGATGCCCAGACGCCAGCCACCGTCCAGCAGATGAGCGCGGCCAGCGACGCCCCCGCCGCCACCCACTGAGTCTCGCGGCGCGCTTGGCGCATGCCATCTCTGGCAGACTCCGCGCATGACGTCTCGCCCTTATCGCTGGCCCTTACGGGCCTTTTCCGGCCTTCTGGCCTGCCTGTCCATTCCGGGCACGGCCTTTTCGCAAGCTTCCTCCGTAGCCATTCCCAGCCCATCCGGCTATGTCACCGAAGGGCAATGTGCCGGGTTTCCCCGCCTGCCCCTGAAAACACCTGAAGGCTGGTGCGCCGGGCTGGTGGCCGACGAGCGCGACGGCTTGCGCATGCCACGCCGCCTGCTGGAACTCTCACCCGACCGCTTCTGGATCACAGACATGGGCAACTGGGAGCCCAAACAGGGTCGCCTGCTCGAGCTGCGGGCCACCGGCCAACCCGGCGACCCCAAACGGGTTCGGGTGCTGGCCAAGGGCCTGGACCGGCCCCATGGATTGGTTCGCGGCCCCGATGGCCGGATCTATGTCGGCGAAGCGGGCGCCATCTGGCGCACCCCCAGCAGCCAGGTCGAACGCGAGCTCGTGGTGAGCGACCTGCCTGACGACGGCGCACACCCCCTGACCGAAATGGTCTTTGCCCCACCCGGCACCCTTTACATCAACGTCGGCTCGGCCACGGACGCCTGCCGCCCCTCCGGCGCACAGCCGAGCGCTGCGACCGACGCGCCTGGCTCAGTCTGTCCCGAGACCGCCGCCCCCCAACCACGCGCTGCGGTGTACCAGGCGGTTTTCGGTGGACCGGATTTCAAGCGCCAAACCCTTGAGCCGTGGGCGCATGGACTGCGAAACTCCCTCGGTTTGGCCATCACCCGCGACACCACCAGCGACCGGATACGCCTGTGGCAAGCCGAGAACTCCGTGGACTACACCGATCCGCTGGCCCCGGCCGAGGAACTCAACGAACTCTTCAAAGGTGCCAGTTACGGCTGGCCCTATTGCGTGACCAATGCCCAGGGCCGCAACGTGGCCCTGGACGACGGAAGAAAAGGCGCAAAAAAGCGCGTGCAGTGCCCCTCGCCCGAAGCACGTGCGCCCTTCATGGCCTGGCCGGCCCACGTGGCCCCGCTGCAACTGCTCGCGGTGCCGGCGGCCAAACCCGGCGACCTCGAGACGCCGTGGAGCGGGCGCCTGCTGGCCGTCTGGCATGGCTACCGCGCCCAGGGCCACCGCATCGTGGCTTGGCGGCTCGGTCCTCTAGGCCAGCCAGAAGGCGAACGTGAGGACCTGGTGTCCGACTGGGAAGCCGTACTCGGCTTGCGTCCCCTGGGCAATCCGGCGGGCATCACCGTGGACAGCCGAGGCAGGCTGTGGATCGTGGAAGACCGCAACCGCACCGTCATCGTGATCGCGCCGCAGACCCCGCTCTCAGCCGCTCGGTGACAATCGGTCATGCTTCAATTTGACCTGCTCAAAACCGAAGGC
Organism: Burkholderiaceae bacterium; assembly: GCA_041396525.1. Lineage (GTDB taxonomy): Bacteria > Pseudomonadota > Gammaproteobacteria > Burkholderiales > Burkholderiaceae_C > Hydrogenophaga. Next base: position 61,970 of record JAWKYI010000003.1, on the reverse strand, counting down.
CACGCTCGCCGAGGCCGCCTCACGCTGAACCACGGCGTCGTCGAAACCCCGATCTTCATGCCGGTGGGAACCTATGGCACTGTCAAAGGCGTCATGCCCAGCAGCCTGCACGAGATGGGCGCCCAGATCATTCTGGGCAACACATTCCACCTGTGGATGCGCCCGGGACAGGAAGTGATGAAGAGTTTTGGCGGACTCCATGCGTTCGAGCAGTGGCACAAGCCCATCCTCACCGATTCCGGTGGGTTCCAGGTCTGGAGCCTGGGCGCGATGCGCAAGATCACCGAGGAAGGCGTGCACTTCGCCTCGCCCGTCAACGGCGACAAACTGTTCATCTCGCCCGAGGTCAGCATGCAGATCCAGACCGGGCTGAACTCCGACATCGTGATGCAGCTCGACGAGTGCACTCCCTACGAAACCAACGGCCACCTCACCACAGAATCCGAAGCCCGCAAGAGCATGGAGATGAGCCGTCGCTGGGCGCTGCGCTCCAAGGCCGAGTTCGAACGGCTGCAGAACCCCAATGCACTCTTCGGCATCGTGCAGGGCGGCATGTTCGAACACCTGCGCCAGGAATCCCTGGACGCCCTGGTGGAGATGGACTTCCCCGGCTATGCCGTGGGCGGCGTAAGCGTAGGAGAGCCCAAAGAGCAGATGCTGCAGATCATGGCGCACACCCCCACCGCCTGCCGGCCAACAAGCCCCGCTACCTCATGGGCGTGGGCACACCCGAAGACCTGGTGCAAGGCGTGGCCGACGGCGTGGACATGTTCGATTGCGTCATGCCCACACGCAACGCGCGCAACGGCACGCTGTTCACCCGCTATGGCGACCTGAAGATCCGCAACGCCCGCCACAAGACCGACCACCAGCCGCTCGACCCCACCTGCACCTGCACCGCCTGCGCGGGAAAGAGCGGCGTGAGCTGGGACGACGGCGGGCGCGACGGCTTCAGCCGGGCCTACCTGCACCACCTCGATCGCTGCGGCGAGATGCTGGGCCCCATGCTGACCACCGTGCACAACCTGCACTACTACCTCAACCTCATGCGGGAGATTCGCGAAGCACTCGACGCCGGGCAGTTCGAAGCCTTCCGGGCCCGATTCAAGGCCGACCGCGCCCGCGGCGTCTGAACCCAGTGAGGCAAAGGGCATGAAGCGTCTGATGCGCGCCATGCTCTGGCCCTTCAAATGGGCCCTGGCGCTTCTCATTCTTTTCGAAGAATGGGGCTGGGAGCCTTGCGGCGAACGCTGGCGTGGGTGGCGAATTGGCCCGGTTTTCGTTGGCTGGACGCCGCCATCCGTCGGCTTGCGCCCTATGCCGCTCTTGCCCTGATGTCGGCTCCAGCCTTGTCGCTGCTGCCCATCAAGCTCGCGGCCTTGTGGCTGATCCACAAGAACCATGCCCTTTGGGGGCTCGCGCTGATACTGGCGGCCAAGTTTCTGGGCACGGCCCTGGTGGCCCACCTGTTCAGCCTGACCCAGCCCGCGCTGATGCGCCTGCCATGGTTCGCCCGCCACTACACCCAGTGGCGGCAATGGAAGAACCATCTGGTGGCGCAGGTGCGCGCATCCCTGCCCTGGCGCTCCGCGAGGGCCCTCATGCACCGCCTCAGGCGGCAATGGCAACGCTGGATGAGACAGCCACCCTGACAACGACAGCGGGTTTGCCAGACACTCCTCAGGGTGACATCAGGATGATCACAGGTGCCATGGCAAAGGAACAAGGAATGACAACACAGTCAGTCGCAACACACCGGGGCATCCGTATGCGCAACAAGGAATTGCCACAACCCGCTCTCACCAGGATGCGTCCCCGGTAAGCTGCCCACCATGAACCAACCCGACGTCCCCCGCCACATCCTTCCGGCGCTCGTCGTCGCCCAGTTCGCAGGCACCTCCCTGTGGTTCGCCGTGAACGCGGTCATGCCGGACCTCCAGCAAGAGCTGGGATGGCCCCCCGCAGCGGTCGGGCCCCTCACGTCCTCTCTGCAGTTCGGGTTCATTCTCGGAACCCTGGTCTTCGCCCTGCTCGCCATCGCCGACCGCTTCTCCGCCCGCCGAGTCTTTCTGGTGTGCTCTCTGGCCGGCGCGGCCTGCACGGTGGGGGCCTGGGCCATGGTGCGCCACTATGAAGCCCTGATGGCCTGGCGCGTGGCGACCGGCTTTTTTCTTGCTGGCATCTACCCGGTCGGCATGAAGATCGCTGCACAGTGGTACACCGAAGGTCTGGGAAGTGCGCTGGGCCTGCTGATCGGTGCGTTGGTGCTTGGATCGGCCAGTGCCCACGCCATGCGCGCCATCGGACACGCCCTTCCCTGGCCATATCTGATGCTCGGTGTGGCGGCATTGGCTGCCTCAGGCGGCATCCTGCTCTACCTCGCCACCACCGACCCACCCCATGCCCAGGCCCGCGTCACCACCCTGCAGTGGCGGGCTTTGGCCACCATGTGGACAGACGACCGCGTGCGCGCCTCGGTATTGGGCTACTTTGGCCACATGTGGGAGTTGTACACCGTGTGGGTCATGGTGCCGCTGATTCTTGCCACGCGTCTCGACGGGCCAGCACTGTCCTGGGCCGCCTTTTTCACCCTGGGGTCGGGCGCACTGGGCTGCATTGTGGGCGGCTGGGTCGCCCAGCAATGGGGCAGCGCACGGGTGGCCGGCGCTCAGCTCTTGACCAGCGGTCTGTGCTGCCTGGCTGCTCCATGGATGCTCGGCGCCAGCGCCCCCTTGTTCTACGGCTGGCTGGTGCTGTGGGGCATCACGGTGGCCGGGGACTCGCCCCAGTTTTCCACCCTCACCGCCCGCAATGCGCCGCCGCAGGCCGTGGGCAGCGTGCTCACGCTGACCAACAGCATCGGCTTTGCCATCTCCATTGCCAGCATCCTGCTGTTTGTGTCCCTCAGCCAATCCACCCCCCTGGGCCACCTGCTGCCCTGGCTGGCCATCGGACCGGCCCTGGGCTTGTGGGCTTTGCGCCCGTTGGTGCGCGCCGAAATGTCCCCGCGCTGAAGGGTCATCCGAGTCCGCACCGGACGCCCCGGCTCGTCAGGTGCTGCCTGACCCGGGGCTCGTGCGAACCGCCGCAGACCCGCCGCCCTCCTGCGCCAACGGGTCTTCCGCCTTGGCGTGCGCTCCACAGCTGAAACAGAACATCGCAAACGCACTCTTGCGCGATTGGCATTCATGGCAATGGTCAAACAGACACAGGCCGCAATGGGGGCAGTAGTCGGTCTTGCCATCCTTCAGGTCCACCCCGCGCTCGCACCCCGGACACACGTTCTTGCCCAGGCGCGCCAGCGCGAGGTCGTAGTTCATGCCCTTGCGCCGCTGGGTGTCAGGCAGCGCTTCGGCCTGCTTCTGCCGCTCCAGGTAACGCTGAAGGGCCTGGATTGCGTAGCGCCCCCCCACCACAGTCAGCACGATCCCCACCAGGTACCTCACATAGCCACCGTAGCTCGGCAGATACGGCACCAGCTCCACGAAAAACGCAAACAGCGCGAAGAAGATAAAGCCCCAAACAAAAGGCCAGTAAACGCTTTTTCGCTTCTTGGCAAACAACCAGCCGGCCACCACGAGCAAAGGCAGGGTCAGCGCCAGACGGTACAGAAACACGCGCAGGTCCTGCGCTTGCCGCGCTTCCCGCAAGGCCTCCCGCGCGCCCGCCTCCATCTCATCCAAGGTCTCCTGCGAGCGGCGTTCGGCCTGGCGGGCGTTGAGCGCCGCTTTTCGCTGTGCTTCCACCGCGCTCTGCGCATCCCGCTCGGCCTGGCGCAAGCCATCCAGCGCCCTCGTGCGCTCCAGCAGCTCCTGATCCTGCTCCGCCCGGTCGGTGGCACGGCGCGTGGCCAGCCAGTTGCTGAACGTCTCGCGCGCGGCCCGGTTGTCGGCCCGCGCGGTCTCCAGCTGCAACTGCGCTTGCTCCAGCGTCTCTTGCGCCGCCTTGTTGGCCTGTCTGGCACCCAGAATCGCTGCGTTGACCGACGCGCGCTTCTCAGGGTCCATGAAATCCTCAAGCCGTTGGCGCTGCTCGACCCGAGGCAAGTCGCCCACCACAGTGCTGCCCAACCCCACCAGGAACCACGCAAAAACGAATGCCACCAGCCACAAGCCACGGTGGAACCACTTTTCCGACAATCGCAAGGATTTGCTCATGTTCAATGCCTCTTCAAAATTGATCGATTCGTGCCGTGCCCGGCACACGCTCACAAGCCCAGCACCTGCTCATTGGAAGCCAGGCCCGCCCGCACCAGCCACGCAAACACCGAATCCACGGTGACCGTCTCGATCCGGTCGGAAAATCGCTTGCCATTGGGGTGGTCGTCAAATGCCACATTTGCCTTGCTCATTCTCGCCCCCAGGCGCGTCAACGCGTTGATGCGCAACGCGCTGGGCTCATAGCCTTTGAACTGCAGCCATGCCTGCGCCTGCGAGCGGCTGGTGATGCCCGGTTCAGCGGCCATGGCCAAGGTCTCCAGGGCCCACTGATTCGACTGCTGGTAGCGCGTGCCCCAAGCGTAGCTCACCATGCTGTAAGCGGGCGTGTTCAGGCGCACGCTGCGCTGCGGGTCGGTCACCAGCGCATACAGCGGGTCCTGCAAGTTTGGCGTCACCACCGCCCACGCCGCCTGATAGCGCCAGGGGTTGTCCATGAAAAACTCCCCCAGCCCCTGCCGGTACAAGGCCGAGGTGTCGGTGCCGCAGGCATTGAGCTTGTGCAACACACGCCAAGGCCCCTCCGGTGTCTTGTAAGCCCACCCCAGATGCGAATACCGCAAGCGATACCGGCTCAGGTCCTGGCCCGCCCGGGCCAACACCACCACACGGGCACCGCTGCGCCCGTGTTCCGCGTCCAGCGCGGCCGATGTGCGTTGCGCCATGGCCATCGCCTGGGTGATGGCATTCAGGGTGAGCGGCTTGGCCTCACAATCCTGCCCGGCGTGCGCGGCGGGCAAAACACCAAGCCACGACAAGCCGGCGGCAAGGAGCGTGGCGGCCCGACGCCCACGACGGGCCGCCACGGCGTTTTTCATGAAAGGTGCATGGAAGACACGACACCAGCTGGCAACGGGGGCGCTGCCCAGTGGCAGATCACGCCCTGCAATGGGGCAAGTCATCGCGTCACCTGTTCGTTGTAAAGCAAGGCGCGGCCCAGCTCGTTGGGAATGAACGCCAGCACCTCCCCCACCGTGGACAGCACAATGCCGGTGGCCGTCACGCTCACCACCACCAGCGTCCCAACCCCGATCGCCACACCAGACGCCACCTGGGATGCCACCCGCACACTCACCCGCGCGCCGTCGGAGGCGCGCTCAAGCAGGTACAGGGTGCCGCTGGCGGTCACCTCGACCGCCTTCACCACCAGCGTGGCGCCGGCCACCGACAGGGCCACCGGCACCGCGCTCACGGCCGCACCAGCCACCGCGGTGCTGCCCACAACGGTCGACACCGTACCCACCACCGACGCCACAGGCAAAGCCGACGCCATCACAGACACCTCGCTTTGCGCCCACACGGGGTTGCCTGCCAACGCCGCACCCAGCACCCCGAGGGCGGCCCACGTTCTGAACTTGAAAAAACCGATACACATGCTGTGTTCCTCCTGATTCACAAACCAACGCAACTGCAATGGGATTTAGGCCACCTTGGCGGTGTCGGCGCGCTCGGCTTCCGACGCCGCACGATCGGCCATCGCCTGGCTGCGCCCCAGGCGCTCACCATGCAATTGCGCTTCCAGAAGGTCGGCTTCGTGGCGGTCCCGCAACGTCTTGGCCAGGGTGAAGGCCGACGTCACCAGGTACAGCCAGCTCACCCCCAGGTAGGCGCGGTACGTCACGTTCACATCCATGCGCAGCAAGCCCCAGGCGGTCAGCCCCATGGCCACGCCAAAACCGCCCCAGACCACCAGCCGCCACATGGGCGTTTCCACCTCGCCTGTGATGGCGGCCTTCTGCGCATCGCGCACCGCCTTGGACAACACAAACACCGTGGACAGACAAAACACATAGCCCATCACCATGAACGCCCGATCCAGCGCCGCCCCCGGCAGATACGCCAGGCCGGTCGCACACAGGAACACGGCGATGCCGAACGAGACCCAAACCTGGAGCTGCCAGGCCCGCGTGTCGCGGGTCACACCAAATGGGAGATGTTTGTTTGCTGCCGTAGAAGCCATGTAAACCTCAATGGGTTGTTGAACACGGCGCGATGATCGGCAGCAGCTCGCCACGGAGTGCACACTTTTCTGACCTCACGCAGCAGATTGACACCTCCAGTATCGAAATAGTGAACCAGGATTCGAAAATCTGGCTCCCGCGGTGTTCGAACCGCCCATCAGGCGGGTTGGTGAATCGGGCGCGCGGTTGCGCGCTCAGTCGCCGCGGACAAGGCACATGAATCCCGCGTGGACAATAAGACGCTGCGACGACACCAACTTGCAACCCGGCACACAGGCCCAACCTAAGCTCACATGAAAACCATCGACGAGATGCTGCACCTGGCCTTGCTCACCTCCGAACAACACCAGCAGATCAGCGCCTGGATCGCCAAGGCCGGCTCGCCAGAAGAGATCCTGAAAATGCCCGCCCCACTGTGGCACGCCATCGAACGGGCGAGCGAGATCATGGGCATCGACGACGACCTGTTGCGCCCGCCTTCGCTGGACATGGGCGGCATCCCGTGCCCGTAGGCTCCGCCGACAGCTCTCCGTCGAATTCGCCCCCGGTCTGACGGCGGCAACTCAAATCCGGTCTGGGTTCAAGACCGTTGCGGTGGTCTCGGTCCGCGACAAACAGGGCAACCCGGGCTTCATCGAGCCGCTCCAGAAGCTCGTTGACCAAAAGCCACTTGTCCATAGCCCCCTTCTCTTTGAGCTCACTCACGGCTGAATCTTGCACATCCAGGGCAAGGCGGTAGGCCTTCTCCAGCAGCGCAGCCACGGGCAGGACATTCATGGCACCACGCAATCGGCTCTACACAGCGCGCGCAAGATTGGCCACACCGAGCGCCACAAAGACAAAAAAAAGCGACCGTTGAAAAGAAGCCCCTGCCAGTCGTCCGCGCAAGCGCGCCCCCACCCTCAAGCCACCACAGGCACCCACCAGTGTCACACCCACTGCCACAAGCTCTTGCGCTCCCCACGGGCCATGCGCGGAAACAGCCTGCAACCGCACGGCCAGGGCCACCGTGGCCACCGTGAAGGAAAGCCCCAGAGCCTGCACCAGTTCGTCTTTGCCCATTCGCAACGCTTGCAAATACGCCACCCAAGGCAACACGAAAACCGCCGTGTAGGCGGTGACCAGGCCGGTCACACCGCCAAACAACAACGACCACCAGCGCTTGCAACTCGACAGGTCAGGCAACACCGGGCGCCACAGACCCCAAACCCCATACATCACCAGAACGGCTCCCAGCCACAGCTTCGCAATTCCGCCCGACTCGTCGCCCCCGAAGGCCGGGGCCAGCACAGTGGCCGCCCCCAGGGCCAACCAACCGGGCCACAACCGCCTGAAAAGCGACATCAGGAAAGCACCGCGACACTGCATCAGATTGGTGACCAATGAAGGCACCACCAACAATGCCGCAGCCTGGGCTGGCGCCATCCACAAACCCAGCAAGCTGATTGCCACCGTCGGAAGACCCATGCCTGTCACGCCTTTGACGGCGCCCGCCACCACAAACACCGCCGTCAGAATCAATAGCTCCAGTGCATCCATGGCCCTATGATTTTCTGAGAGCCAGGGCACTGTCCATCTCAATGCGGTCTACCCATCCTTCACCTTTTCCGTAGGATCGCGATCCATGAAACCACCACGCCGCACCGTCGACTACCGCCTCAGCCCCTTCGACCTTCACCTGTTCTCGGCGGTCATCGAGCATGGCACCATCACCGCCGCTGCAGAATCGGTGAACCTCTCGCTGGCCGCGGCCAGCGCCCGGCTGAAAGCACTGGAACAAGCCAGCGGAATGACCTTGCTTGAGCGGTCGAAAACAGGCGCCAGACCCACCCCGGCAGGCTGGACTCTCGCACGAAACGGCAACCGTGTGCTGGCCGAACTCGAGTCTCTGCATGTGGAAATGGCCAGTTTCGGCCAAGGCCTGCGCGGCACCGTCAGGCTGCTGTGCAACACCGCAGCCATGTCGGAGGCGCTGCCCCAAAGACTGGCGGCTTTTCTGAGCAAGACACCCGATATGGACGTCGAATTGCTGGAATTGCCCAGCGATGCCGTGCTCGACGCGCTGCGCCGAGGAACCGCCGATCTGGGCATTGTTGCCAACCATGTGAACACCGCAGGGCTGGTCGTGCAACCTTGGGTGGACGACCGCCTGGTCGCCCTCCTGCCCCGCAGTTGGCCTATCGGGCGGCGGCGCAGCATGGCCTACAGCGAGCTGCTGGAGCACCCGCTGGTCGGTCTGCCCAGGGAAAGCGCACTCAGCCGCTTCCTTGCGGCACAGGCCAGCCGCAGCGGTCAAATCCCGCGCCATCGGGTTCGATTGACCGGGTTTGACTCGGTGGCGCGCATGGTGAGCGCCGGCGTGGGAGCGGCCGTGATGCCCGAAAGCGCAAGCACCCGGTATCAAGACCCCAACACCCGCACCATCGCACTCACCGATGCATGGGCTCGCCGCAAGCTACTCGTGTGTGCCACGCCGCAGGGGTGGCAGCTCAACAGCGTTCGGCTACTCGCCGTGGCGCTGCTGCAAGAGCCCGCAAACCCCTGACCACAAACACCACCGCGCTCCAGCAGGCGGCAGACATCCCAAACGACGCCCACCCCGGAGGCGCAATCGCCATTCGGCTCAAAGCAATGCAAGACCGTCTTACTTGCCGCTGCCTCGCAAGCGCGGCCACCCCGGCCCGCTCAGATGCCCAACCGATCCCGCATCTGATACCACATGGCCCCCATCGCGGTGAATGGCACACGAAGCATCCGGCCACCTGGGAACGGGTGGTGGGGCAGGCGAGAAAAAGCCCCAAACCGAGAAGCATCCCCCTGAAGGGCCTCGGCCAGCACCCGGCTAATCAGGTGGGTGAAGGTGATGCCGTGACCCGAGCACCCCTGGGAGTAATAAATGTTGGGCGCCAGCTTGCCCACCTGGGGCATGCGCGAGAGCGTCAGCATAAAGTTGCCGGTCCAGCCGAAGTCGACCTTGACCCCCTTGAGCGGCGGGAACACCCGCTCCATCGCCGGGCGGATCAGCGAGATCACCTCCTTCGGGTCGCGCGCACCATAGACCACACCGCCACCAAAGAGCATGCGCTTGTCTGCCGTGAGGCGGAAATAATCGAGAAGAAAGTTGTTGTCTTCCACGCAATGGTCGGAAGGCAAAAGCTCGTCCGCCAGCGACCCCAGCGGCTCGGTGGCAATCACCTGCGTGCCGCAGGGCATGGATTTGGCCGCCAGCGCAGGCTCCAGATCGCCGATGTAGGCGTTGCAGGCCACGATCACCTGACTGGCGCTGACCTGTCCTTGCGCGGTCTGCACCACCACCGGCTCACCGCGCCCGATCTTCACCACCGCGCTGTCTTCAAAAATGCGCCCGCCCAGGCTTTCCAGGGCGGCGGCCTCACCCAATGCCAGATTCAACGGATGGAAATGCCCCCCCGTGGGATCGATCAGCAAGGCGCTGTAGCGGTCGCTGTTGACCCAGCGGCGCACATCGGCGGGCGTGTCCACCAAAGTCATGCCCGGGTGACCACAGGCCTCCCACAGCCGTTTTTGCGCCTCCAGGCCCTTGGCCTTGCGCGGGCTGATGGCCGCAAAGATGCCGCCATTCTTGAGATCGCAGTCGATCTTGTACTGCGCCACCCGCTCGCGAATGACGCGCGCGCCCTCGAACATCATGTGCGCCAGAGGCGTGGCCATCTCGTGGCCATGGTTGCGCTGGATGACGTCGATATCGCGCGAAAAGCTGTGCACGATCTGACCCCCATTGCGCCCCGACGCACCCCACCCCACGCGGGCCTGCTCCAGCACCACCACCGACAACCCGGCTTCGGCCAGGGCGATGCCCGCCGACAGACCGGTGTAACCCGCGCCCACAATGCAGACATCGGCCTGCACGCTGCCGCGCAAAGACGGCCTTTCAGGTGTCGGGTGGGCGGTGCGCGCGTAGTAGCTCGGCGCATGCGCCAACGCATTCGAATGGGGAGCACTGACCAAAGGGCCTCCGGGAACGGGTGGCAAGCCCCTCAGCGCTGCGCCGACATGCGCGACCGCCTGGGGCCTTCAGCACAGTATGCGGCGTGCATGCGCCCACATTGGAGCCAGTCGGCGGCAAGAAGGGCAACCCACTTGACCAGGCGAGCGCTCGCCGCCGCCCCCTCTCCCGTCGCCGCACAGCAGGCGGCGTTTCAACGACCCTTGAAGACCGCGGTGCGCTTCTCCACAAACGAGCGCACACCTTCCGCCCAGTCCTCACTGGCAAAGATGCGAGCGCTCACCGCTGGAAACTCCGCCACGGCGGCGGCCGGCCCCTCTTCGACCGCCTTGATCACGTTCAAGCGCGTGGCGGTCACGGCCAAAGGCGCCTGCGCCGCAATGCGCTCGGCAATGGTCAGCGCCTCCGTCAGCACCTGATCGTTGGGCACCAGCTTTTGCACAAAGTTGAAACGGAACGCGGCCTCGGCATCGAACTCGTCGCCCGTGAGCAGCAACAACATGGCGTTGCCCACCCCCGCACGCTCGGCCATGCGCAAGGTGGCACCGCCACCTGCCATCAAACCACGCTGAACTTCCTTCTGGCTGAAGCGGCATTCGTGGCCCGCCACCACGATGTCGGCACCCAGCATGAGCTCAATGCCCACCGTGAAGCAGATGCCTTTCACCGCAGCCACCACCGGTTTGGTGCGGCGCCGGTACCCAGGCTTTCCGAAATCATGGGGCTCAACCAAGCCCTCCGGCACCACCTTCTCACCGCGCTCCAGATGCGACTGGATCGCAGGCATGTCCAGCCCGGCCGTGAAATGGTCACCAAAGGCGTGCAACACGCCCACGCGCAAATCCGGCTCATCGTCCAGCCGGGTGTAGGCTTCAGCGAGTTGCCGGAACATCGTCGGAGTCCATCCGTTGCGCTTGGCGGGGCGGTTGATGCCAATGAGCAGAACATTGCCAACGACCTGGGTGTCAATGCAGCCTTCGGGTGGTGGAGTACGGGTTTCGATGTGCATCATGGGTGGATGTGAATCAGGGTGAATGAAGTCAGACGACGCCATCTTGCCGCGCCAGCCCGTCTGGCGTTGACTCACAGGCGACTGCCCCGTGTCGCCTTTGCCCCGCTGCGCTGCTTTGCCTTCAAGCGCACAAGGTCGCCACCTGTTGGCGCAGCCCTTCGGGCGAGGCCATCGATGGCGCCACCGCCCCGCCCACATTCAGCCCCACCCGGCTGAAGAAACCACGCCGAAATGGGCGAACCATGGCGGTGTGTTCGCCGTTGCGCACCTCCACCCGGCTGAAATAGGAGCCCCACAGGTTGTTGAGCGCCATCGGAATCACCGGGGCGACCACCCCTTCGTTCCGGGCTCGTTCCAGAATCTTCATGATCCCGCCTTTGAAGGGCTGCAACTGCCCATCGCGGGTGATCGCGCCCTCTGGAAAAATGGCCAGCAATTCGCCATCGCGCAAGACTTTGGCAGCCGCATCAAAGGCATCCTCATAGGCTTGGGGATCCTCCTGCTGCGGCGCCACCGGAATCGCCTTGGCCAACCTGAACAACCAACCCAACAACGGCACCCGGAAAATCCGGTGGTCCATGAGGAACCGGATCGGCCTTGGGCTCGCCGCCATCAACAGCACGGCGTCAACGAAGCTCACGTGGTTGCACACCAGCACCGCTGCCCCTTCGGTTGGGATGTTCTCATCGCCTTGTACCTTGAACCGGTAGACAAACCGCGAGGCCACCCAGGCGACAAAACGCAGCAGGTATTCCGGCACCAGCATGAAGATGTAAAACGCCACCACCGCATTGGCCACACCCACGAACAGGAACATCTGCGGAATGGTGAAACCGGCATCGAGCAACGCGCCGGCCAACAATGCACTGGCGATCATGAAAAGCGCGTTCAGAATGTTGTTGGCCGCGATGATGCGGGCCCGGTGCGTGGCTCGGCTGCGCATCTGGATCAACGCATACATGGGCACGCTGTAGAGCCCGGCAAACAGACTGAGCAAGGTCAGGTCGGCCAGCACCCGCCAATGCGCGCGCTCAGCCAGGAAGGCGGACAGGCCAAGGCCTTCGGCTGGCGAAAGACCCCGCGTGGCGAAATACAGGTCGACGGCAAACACGCTCATGCCAATCGCCCCCAAAGGCACCAGCCCCACCTCCACATGGCGTCGGCTGAGCACCTCGCACAGCAAAGATCCCGTGCCAATACCGATGGAGAACACCACGAGCAACAACGAAGCCACCTGTTCATTGCCATGGAGCACGTTCTTGGCAAACGCGGGAAACAGGCTCAGGAATACCGCCCCAAAGAACCACATCCAGCTGATGCCCAATACCGAACGAAACACCACCGGGGTCTGGTAGGCCAGACGCAGGTTGGCCCAGGTTTCAGTCAGTGGATTCCAGTTGATCCGCAGACCGGGGTCCATCGCAGGCGATGCTGGAATGTGGTGTGACGCGTAGCGCCCCAGCACCGCGAGCCCCACACAGGCAAAGCCCACGTGGTACGCCCCGATCTCAGGCACGGCGATGATCAGGCCGCCCGCCACGTTGCCCAGCAGAATGGCCACAAACGTGCCCATCTCCACCATGCCGTTGCCGCCCGTCAGCTCGCGCTCGGAAAGGTGTTGCGGCAGATAGGCAAACTTGACCGGACCAAACACCGTGGACTGCAGCCCCATCAGAAAAATGCAGGCCAGCAGCACCGGCACGCTGTTGAAAAAGAAACCCAGCGCCGCCACGGCCATGATGCCGATCTCCACCCGCTTGAGCCACACGATCATCCGGCGCCGGTCCAGCTTGTCGGCCAGTTGCCCGCTGGTGGCCGAGAACAGCACAAAGGGCAGAATGAACAGCGCCCCGATGACCAGCCCCGCCAGATCCGCGGGCAGCCACGCCACTTGCAGCTGGTAGGTCACCAGAACGGTCAACGCGAACTTGAACAGGTTGTCGTTGGCCGCACCCAGAAACTGGGTCCAGAAAAAGGGGGCAAAGCGCCGCTGCGCCATCAAGGCAAACTGCCCATGGGTTTCGGGCGAGGTATCGTGCGCACCCCGAGCGTGGTGGCGGTTGGTCGTCATGGTACGGCGTTCTCCAAAGGTGCTGTCGGCCTGGCAAAGACGGCTGCTCATTTGTGAGTGGCAACCCTCTCAGACTGCGCATTCTCACGCAAGGCCCGGATCACAGGCCAGGCAGCCGCTGCTGCTGCCAGATGCTTGAGCGTGTGACCGGAAACGAGCCCGTTCAGCGCACGAAACACGTGGGCATCACCCGTCTCAAACAGTTTGGCCATCGCGTACAGCGCCAACACGCTCCCCAGCGACACGCCCAATGCCGTGGGCAGCGGCTTTCTCCACGCCGCCCAGGCCAGGAAGGCCATGCCGCCAAACTGCACAACCGCCCAGGGCAACACATTCCCGTGCACCACCGGCATCACGGCGGACAATCCGCCAACCAGAAGAACAGCAATCAAGGTATTGCGCGCAATGCGGGCGCCCACGCGCTCTGCCATGGCCAGCCCCAGAACGCCGGCAAAGGCCACCGCCATGCCCAGCCGATCAAGCGCCAACCCGAGTACGCTGGGTGACCAGTGGTAGACAGCAGATCCCGCAGCGGTCAGCATCAAGCCCAAGAAGAACACCCGCAAGACTTGGCCGGTGTTCTTGTGCAAATCCATGGGCCTGCGCCGCTTCGCCAGCAACGCCATGCCCCACAGCCCCGCCAACGCCAGCGGCAGGTTGCTCAACACATCCAGTGCATTGGGCACCCCCAGCCAAGACCTGGCATCAACGAACGGGTGGCCATGCGAGTAGAGATGCGGGTGGCTGGCCATCCATGCCTCCAGGCCGACAAGCGCCAGCAGGCTCGGGCCAAACAGAGCCGCGCCCAACCACACGGCCAAGGCAAACCAGCCACTGGCGCAAAGGTGCCGCTGCATGGGCGTCAAAGGCATGGCTTCGTCCAGCCACCTCAGCTCACAACGCTTGATCGATGTATTTCGCACTGCCGACACGAGCGACCCCCCAAAAAAGTCACGAATTGGAATGGGGCGCAGTGTGTTTCGGCCCTTGCCAAACCAGGCAAGTTTTCCGATACAGTCGGGAAACAGCACACCAGCAGTATCAAAAAACAATACTCATGAGCACCACCAGCGACCTCGTCATTGCCATCAAGAAGGAGCTCAAATCCGCGCAGATGACCTATGCCGACCTCGCTTCTGCGCTGGGCATGGCCGAATCCAGCGTCAAGCGCATGCTCGCCAAAGGCGACATGGCGCTCTCGCGGGTGGACGAGATCTGCCGGGCGCTCAAGATCGACTTCGCCGAGCTCTCACGCCGCGTGGCCGACGCCCAACCCCTGCTCACTGAGATGACCGCCGAACAGGAGCGTGCGGTGGTGGCCGACAAAAAACTTCTGCTAGCCGCCATCTGTGTGCTCAGCCAATGGACCATTGAGCAGATCACCACCCGCTACCGGATGAGCGAAGCCGAATGCGTGAAATGCTTCGCCCAGCTTGACCGCATTGGCATCATCGAGCTGCGCCCGCTCAACCGATACCGGCTCAAACTCGCCAAGACATTCCGCTGGCGCGAGCACGGCGCGGTGATGAACTACTTTCGGGAGAACGCAGTGCTCGATTACTTCTCCGGCGGCTTCGGGGGGCACGGCGAAGGCCTGCTCATGGTTCACGGCACCATCAGCCGCGCACTGGCCCCCACCTTTCTGGACCGCCTGCAACGCGTGGCACAGGACTTTTCCCAACAACACCAGGCAGACCAGAAACTGGCAGACAAAGACCGAGAGGGCTACACCCTGGTGCTGGCCATGCGCAAATGGGAGTTCGGTGCGTTTGAACAGCTGCGCCGGTAAGGCGGCGGCCCCACACACATTCGTGCTTTGCCGTCCCTGGCTGCGGACGGCGCGCAACGCAGTCTTCGGCTACCCCACCCGAATACAGCGCCTGGAAAAACCACCCTCAGAAGCGTCAGCCCGTCACTCAACAGGGCTCACCACCACGGGCTGGCATGATTGGGGCTGGCGGCGCCTTGCTTCCGCACCCATCGATTGCCCTACCTGACCGCGTTGACATGACATCTTCTGTTTCTGACTCCACCGCCACCGACACCACCGCGCCCGCGTCAAACACCCCCTCTGCACAACCCCAAACCGCACCCCAAACGGCTCCGGCCGCCCGAGCCCCGCAAGCAAATGCCAAGAACGGACAGCGAGGTCAGCGGCGGCGTGGTGCAGGCGGTGAAAGGGTTGGCCCGTCTCCCGCCGCGCCCGGACGCAACGGAGCACAAGTGCGCCACCATCCCGTGCTGGATCAACTGGCCGAGATCTATCCCGCTCTGTTTGGTGAAACCCTCTTGCCGCTCAAAAGAGGCATCTACCAAGACCTGCTCGCCGCCCAACCCGACCTTGACAAAGACGGCCTGAAAGCGGCGCTGGCCCTGCACACACGCTCAAGCCGCTACCTCACGGCGGTCGCATCGGGCCAGCCCCGGCACGATCTGGCGGGCGAAGCGGTCGAAGCGCTGGCGCCCGAGCACGTGCACCACGCGTTGATCGAGGTATTCCGCCGCCGCGGTGCACGAAGCCCGGTCGATCTGCGACCCAAGCTGCGACAGCGCATTGCCACGGCTTTCGAGCAGGCCGGCCTCTCGCGAGACGCCTACCTTGAGCGGGTAACCGGCAAGAACGAAGAGGTCAACCAGATCACCCGCGATGCGGTGGATGAAGCCGCCTCGCGACTGGCAAAAGACGAAGCGCTGCTGCGCGCTTTCGAGGCCAGCGGGAAGAAGCTCAACGATTTCGCCGACATGTATGGGCTGCACGTGCTCGAAGCCAACCGCACACTCGAGCGCGGCAGAGCGCGGCGCCAGCAACTGGCCGCAAGCGAAGACAGCCCGGCGGCGCATCCCGCCGACGAGGAAAGCGGCGAGACGACTTGAGGCAGGCGGTTCGCGCTACCCGCCAGCCCCGGAACAGACGCGCGAAGGCGGGTCGTTGAACGCCAGCGCCACCGATCAGGCCGGGTCGCGCAAGGCGCGACGCAGGATCTTGCCCACATTGGTCTTGGGCAGATCGGCCCGGAATTCGATGTGTTGCGGGCGCTTGTAACCAGTCAGGTTGTCGTGGCAATAGCGCCCCACCTCTTCCGCCGTGAGCGCGGGATCGCTGCGCACGATGAACACCTTGATGGCCTCGCCCTGGCGCTCGTCGGGCACCCCCACCACAGCGCACTCCAACACCCCCGGGCATGAGGTGATGACACTCTCAAGCTCGCTGGGGAACACGTTGAAGCCGGACACCAGAATCATGTCCTTCTTGCGGTCCACGATGCGGGTATAGCCTTGGTCGTCCATCTCACCGATGTCGCCAGTGCGCATGTAGCCATCGGGTGTGAAGGCCTTCGCGGTCTCCTCTGGCTGGTTGTAATAGCCCGCCATGACATTGGGACCCTGGATGCAGATTTCGCCCGACTCACCGTAAGGCACGGTTCGTCCCTCGTCGTCCTTGATTGCTATGCGGATGCTGGGCAATGGCAAGCCGATGTTGCCACTGAAGTGGGTGTTGGACACCGGGTTGTTGGTGCCGATGGCACAGGTCTCGCTCATGCCCCAGCCTTCAATCATGGCCGAGCCGGTCACCTTTTGCCACTCTTTGGCGGTGGCTTCAGTGGCTGCCATGCCCCCGGCCTGCGACACCGCCAGGGAAGAGAAATCGAGCGCTCGGAAATCCGCGTTTTGCAGCAGACCGTTGAAAAGCGTGTTGACGGCCGGCAGCAAATGAAATGGCCGTTTCTTCAGGGTCTTCACAAAGCCGGGGATGTCCCGCGGGTTGGGGATGAGGGTCATGTGGGCCCCCCAGCGCATGCTCAGCAGGCTGAGCGTCAGGGCAAAGATGTGATACAGCGGCAACGCCGCAATGTTGTTGCTCTCGCGAATGTCGCCCACCTTGACCAGCGCGGGCGTGAACCACGCCTCGGCCTGCAACACCCCGGCAATGATGTTGCGGTGGGTGATGACAGCCCCTTTGGAAAGGCCGGTCGTCCCACCCGTGTACTGGAGAAACGCCGTGGACTCCCGAGTGGCCTGACTGGGCGAAAACGGTTTGCCCCTGCCCTGTGCCAGCGCCGAGGGAAACCCGACAATGGTTCGCGCGCCAGCGGGGCCGTCAAGCGGCAACTTGTAGGGCGGCACCATTTTGGCCAGATGGCGCACGGCAAAGGTAATCCACTTTCCCTTGAGCCCACCCAGCAGGTCGCCCAACCCCGTCAACACCACGTGGCGCACATCGGTCTGGTCGATCACCTCTTGCAGCACGTGGGCGAAATTCTCAAGAATGACAATCGCCTTGGCACCCGAATCCCTCAACTGGTGCTCCAGTTCCCGCGCGGTGTAAAGCGGATTCACATTGACCACCGTGAATCCTGCCCTCAACACCGCGGCCATGGCCACCAGGAACTGCGGCACATTGGGCACCATGATGGCCACCCTGTCGCCAGGTCGCAAACCCTGCCCCTGCAACCAGGCGCCCAGCGCCCTGCTGTAGCCGTCCAGCTCCCCATAGGTCATCCAGGTCTCCATGCAGACCGTGACAGGGCGCGCCGCATTCTTCTTGAAGCTGTCTTCGATCAGCTCGGCCAGCGAGGCATGCACGTCGGGGTCGATGTCATGGGGCACACCGGCAGGGTACTGTGCCAGCCAGGGGCGATCAGAAGGGGTGGTCGTGGTCATGTTTTTGTCTCTCATCGTTGCTGTTGTGGGCTCTCCGGCCGTCGCGGCACCACTGCGCCGCACGGGCCAGAATAGCATTGGGCCTTGAATTTCGCTGCATCACGGGTGACGCACAAGGTCACAAACGCGACCGAACCCATGCGATAGTTCACGCATGTCCGCCCCCTCCGCCCCGCCCCCTCCGTCCAACCCGGCAGCCTCGCCAGCCAGGTCGGCGCTGGCGCGGCTGCAGCGGCGGCTGATGGCCTTGGGGACGCTGGTCAGCGCTGCCTGGCTGGCGCTCGCATGGCCTTACTCGCCAACCATGGCCACATGGGGTCTGTTTCTGGGTGCCTGGAGCCACGCGCTGGTGCTGGCGCTGGAGTTCGCCCTGGCCGCCTGGGTGAACCGGACCGATCCAGTGCCCCATCCCACCATGGGGCAAAGGTTGTCGGCGTGGTGGCAGGAGGCCACATTCACCCCCGCCATCTTTCTCTGGCGACAGCCATTTCGCTGGCGCGACTGGCCAGACGACCCGCCTCCTTCAGACGAGGTCTTTGCGGGCGGGGCGGTGGTGCTGATACATGGCTTCGTGTGCAACCGGGGCTTCTGGGCGCCATGGATGCAGGCGCTGCGGCGCGCTGGCATCCCATATGCCTCGGTGAATCTGGAGCCGGTGTTCGGATCGATCGATGCGGGCATCCCCTTGATCGAAGCCGCGGTTTCCAGAGCCGAGAAACTCGGACGCTGCCCGCCGGTGCTGGTGTGCCACAGCATGGGCGGCCTGGCCGCGCGGGCCTGGCTGGCCAGCGCCCCGGGCAACCTCGAGCGCGTCGGACGGGTGATCACCATCGGATCACCCCACCACGGCACCTGGCTGGCGCGCTGGAGCCGCGTGACCAACGGTCGGCAAATGCGCCAGAGCAGCGGCTGGCTCAACGAACTCGCGTCACGTGAGCGCGCTCTGCATGGCTGGGCAGCCTATAAAAGCTTCATCTGCTTCCACTCCCACGCAGACCACATCGTCTACCCCATCAGCTCCGCCTTGCTGCCCGGCGCCGACAACCGCCATGTGCCCGGGGCGCCCCATGTGGCGCTGGCGTTTCACCCCAGGGTGATCAGGGAATCGCTGGCCACCGTGGCCCCGGGTGCGATCTCCTCCGAAGCGCGAACCGCCTCGTAAAGCGGTGCGAAATCCGGGGCCGTGAAGTCGAAGAGTTGCTGGAAGCTGTCGATCACGAAATAGGTGGCCTGGTAGTCGTCGATCTTGTAGCGGGTGCGCATGCAGCGCACCGGATCCAGCGCCACGCGCAACGGCTGGCGGCTGGTCACGCTGTGGCGCAACTCGCCCGAGGAACTCAAGATGCCCGCGCCGTAGGCGCGCAACCCGTCGGGCTGCTGCATGAGACCAAATTCGATCGTGTACCAGTACAGACGGGAAAGCAATTCTCCCGCGCCAAGATCGTGCGCCTTCAAGCCCCCTGCCCCATAGCGTTGCACGTAATCGGCCAACACCGGGTTGAACAGCAGCGGCACATGCCCGAACAGGTCATGAAAAACATCGGGCTCCACGATGTAGTCGAACTCATCGGGGCGACGGATCCAGTCGGTGACCGGAAACCGCCGGTTCGCCAGCAGCTCGAAAAACGGGCGCTCAGGGATCAACCCCGGCACGGCCACGATTTCCCAGCCGGTCGCTGGTTTCAAGCGCTCGTTGATCTCTTCAAATCGCGGAATGTGGTCCTTGACACCCAACGAAGGCAGGGCCTCGATGAACGCATCGCACGCCAGCCCCGGCAACAACGCCGACTGGCGCTCGTACAGCCGCCGGTAGGTGTCGTGGTCGGCGGGGGTGTAGCTGGCCCAGTTCTGGGCACAGGTGTAGTCGTCCAGCGCGCGGCTGTAGTCACCGCGCGGCGCGCGCTCGCTGGCGCCATAAACAACCGGTTCAACCGCCATGGGAATCTCCCGTCTCAGGCGGGTTGGGTGGGCGACTTCAGCACCCCACGGCGAACCTGGTCAAGCTCCATGGTTTCAAACAAAGCCTTGAAATTGCCCTCGCCGAATCCCTCGTTGCCCTTGCGCTGAATGAACTCGAAGAAGATGGGGCCGAGCTGGTTTTCGCTGAAGATTTGCAACAGCAATTCACCGGGCCTTCCGTCCACCAGGATGTTGCGGGTCTTGAGCGCCTCGACGTCTTCTCCATGGCCCGGAATGCGCTTGTCGAGCAGCTCGTAGTAGGTCTCGCTGGTGGTGAGCAGTTTCACGCCCGACATCTGGAGCGCGTCCACGGTGTCGTACAGGTTGTTCGAGCCCATGGCGATGTGCTGGATGCCCTCACCCTGGTAGCGGTCCAGGTACTCCTGAATCTGACCGGCCTTGTCGTTGCCCTCTTCGTTGATGGGGATGCGAATCTTCCCGCAAGGGCTGGTCATGGCCTTGCTCTTGACACCCGTGGCCTGGCCTTCGATGTCGAAGTAGCGCACCTCGCGGAAGTTGAACAGGCGCTCGTAAAAACCGGCCCATTCATCCATGCGACCCCGGTGGACGTTGTGGGTGAGGTGGTCGATGTAGGTCAGACCATGGCCGACCGGGTTGAGCGAGGCGCCGGGCAGCGGCTCGAAGTCGACATCGAAAAAGCCGATGTTGCCGATGTCGCCCACCTGGGCCCCGTTCTTGCCGCGCCAACGGTCAATGAAATAAATGATGGAGTCGCCAATGCCCTTGATGGCCGGGATGTTCAACTCACCCGGGCCGGCATCTTGCGCATAACCCCAGGCGCCCTGGGCAATGGCGCGCTCATAGGCGGCCTTGGCGTCCTGCACTCGAAACGCGATGGCGCACACGCTGGGCCCGTGCAAGCGCGCAAAGCGCTGGGCAAAGCTGTCGGGCTCGGCATTGATGATGAAGTTGACTTCACCCTGGCGGTACAGCGTCACATCCTTGTGGCGGTGCCTGGCGATGGCCTGAAATCCCATGCGCTCAAAAAGCTGGCCCATGGCAACAGGGTCTGGCGCGGCGTACTCGATGAACTCGAAGCCGTCGGTGCCCATGGGGTTGTCCCATGCATTGGCGGTATTGGATGCGTTGGTCATGGTCACTTGTCTCCATTTGCTCTGGGGTGAGGGCCGAGGTGCCCGGCTGGACCTGCCACTGTATCGGCGCCAACGGTCATGATTGCTGCGTTCTGGGGCGATCCAATTGCCAAAAACGCATGAAAACTGCAGAATCACTGAAATGCAAGCAATCGACAAGCTCGATCGGCAGATCTTGCGCGCCCTTCAGGCTGACGGCCGAGCCACCTACGAACAGATCGCCGAAGGGGTGGGGCTGTCCCCCAGCGCGGTGCTGCGCCGGGTCAAACGGCTGGAAGACGGGGGCGTCATCGACCGCTATGTGGCGCTGGTTCGACCGGAAGTGGTGGGCCTGGGGCTGACGGCCTATGTCAACGTGCGGCTGGAAAAACACACAGAGAGCGCCAAGCGCAATCCGATGGATGTGTTTCGGGCCAGCGTGATGGCCTGGGCCGAGGTGGTGGAGTGCGTGGCCCTCACCGGCGAAATGGACTACCAGCTGCGGCTGGTGGTGGCCGACATGGCCGCCTACTCGCGATTCATGATGGACACCCTGCTCAAGCACCCCAGCGTGCAAGACTGCAAGACCAGCTTCGTCATGGACCGCATCAAAAGCACCACCGCCATGCCGGTCTGACCAATCGCCCGACCATGCAGCGGGCCGCCCAGCGCCCCATTTGCTGCAACGCAACAAAATTGCACCAAATGGGGGCAAAAAGCACTCCGTCCATCGGAAGGCCCCGTCTGCAGGCGCATATTGCTATCGAAATGCAAGGGGAAACCCTAGCATTAAGCCCATGTCCTACCCACACGAACCCCGCCCTCCCCTGCAGGAGACAGGCCACACCGCGACACCGAACGGCCCAGGCCCTTCGACGTCCCGCCGCGCCCCGGGATCTGTGGTGCCGATCCGCTCCATGGGTGAAAGGCACCTGCCCGACATCGAAAAACACCTGCTGGCCTTGCCATCCCACGACCGCTACCTGCGGTTCGGCTATGCGGCCACCGACAGCCACATTCAGCGCTACGTCGCCCAGCTCAACTTTGAGCGCGACGAACTCTTCGGCATTTTCAACCGCCGCCTCGACCTGATCGCCATGGCCCACCTTGCCTTCTCGGTGGACCCGAGCTTCACGAGCTGCGCCGAGTTCGGGGTCTCCGTGACCCAGCGCTACCGCAGCAGGGGTTTTGGCGGTCAGTTGTTCAGCCGGGCCGTGATGCACGCGCGCAACCAAGGCGTCAACCAGTTGTTCGTACACGCATTGTCGGAGAACACCGCGATGCTCAAGATCGCCCGCTCGGCGGGTGCCCGCATCGCGCGAGATGGCTCCGAAAGCGAGGCCCACCTCGTCTTGCCGCCGGCCAATTTCGATTCACGGGTGATCGAACTGTTCAATGAACAGGTGGCCATCACCGACTACCACCTCAAGGCGCGAGCACGCCGGTTCTGGGAGTTTCTCGCCATGCTGCAAGGCGAGCGCAGCGAAGCGCCAGAGACAACCGCGCTGACCGAATAGGTCCGCTCCCCGGCCGCTTTGCGCAGCGCGGCTAGGACCTCTCCACGGCCCAGGATCGCACTGGCACACGCGGGCTGGCTTTGCGATACCCGGCGGGCTTGGGGTATCCTTTGTCCCGTAACAACTACCGTATTCCCTCAGTGGCCGACAACCCCCCCAGTCCCAGGCCGCAGCGCAGCCTGCGGCAAGAAGACAAGCGTGGATTCCTGCAAAAACTCGCAGAGTTCATTCACCCAGGTCCAGACTCGATTGCAGAGCTGATCGACATCCTGGCCGAAGCCGAAGACAACGACATCATCAACGCCGAGTCGCGGGTGATGCTCGAAGGCGTGATGCGCATCGCCAACATGTCGGCCGGCGATGTCATGGTGGCCGCGCCGCGCATGGACCTGCTGGACATCAACGCCCCATACGATGAACTGCTGCACATCGTCATCGACACCGCCCACTCCCGCTTCCCGGTCTATGAAGACGAGCGCGAAAACATCATTGGCATTCTGCTGGCCAAGGACCTGCTCAAGCTCCAACGCGCCCCCGAACTGAACATCCGGGCTCTGTTGCGACCGGCCACGTTTGTGCCCGAAAGCAAAGGCCTCAACGACCTGCTGCGTGAGTTCCGAGGCAACCGCAACCACCTGGCCATCGTCATCGACGAGTTCGGCCGCATGGCCGGCCTGATCACGATCGAAGACGTGCTGGAAGAGATCGTGGGCGAGATCGAAGACGAATTCGACGAAGTCGAAGACGAGGGCGACGTGTATGCCCTGGCCGACAGCACCTGGCGCGTGAGTGGCGACACGCCGATCGAACGCATCAACGAGTCCTTTGGCGTGAAGCTGCCACCAGAAGAATTCGAAACCATCGGTGGCCTGATTGCGCACGACATGGGCCACGTGCCCAAACGGGGTGAGATCCACGAGGCCGAAGGCCTGCGCTTTGTGGTGCTGCACACCAAAGGCGGCGCCGTCAAATGGTTCAAGGTGATGCCCATCCCTGACGCCGAGGACGCCTGACCGGCCCTATGCGAAGCCTCTTTGGCAATCTGCACCCCACCTCGGGCTTCGCACCCCTGACCGGCCAAGCGCCGCGCCGCACGGCCCGCTTGCCCTCCTGGCTGTGGGGCTTTGTCTGCCTCGCAGCCGGCGCCTTGCAAGCCGCCTCGCTGGCCTGGCCCACCCGCGAATGGATGCTGCCCGGGACCACCCCCGGCCAACCCAGCGGCCTGTGGCAAATCGTGTCGCTCTCCTTGCTGGTTCTCAGTCTGTTGCACGCCAGACGCATCCAACACGCCGCCTGGCGCGGCTGGCTGTTCGCCTGGAGCTGGCTGGCCGGCACCTTCTGGTGGCTGTTCGTCTCGATGCACACCTACGGCGGACTCGCGGCCTGGATGGCGGTGGCCGCCGTGCTCGGGCTGGCCGCCGCGCTGGCCCTGCTGTATGGCGCCGCCACCTGGGCCATGGCGGTGCTGGCGCCGCAATCGCGCGGCGGCCAGGTGCTGCTGTTTGCCGCCCTGTGGACCTTGGCCGAACTGGCCCGTGGCAGTTGGTTCACCGGCTTCCCCTGGGGCGCCGGTGGATACGCCCAGGCCGACACCATGCGGGGCCTGGCGCCATGGATCGGTGTATATGGCATGGGGGCCGTCGCGGCCCTGCTGTCCTATGGTCTGGCGTTGGCGTTCAACGGCTTGTTGGCGCGCCTGCTCGGACGGTCACGCCGCTCGCCCCAAGGCCAGATCCAACGAGCCCCCCAATCGGCCCTGCTCAATACCCTGGTGGCGTTGGCGCTGGTGGCCCTGCTGGTGGGCCTTCAATTCAATGGCCGCTGGCAAGCCGCCGCGCTTGCACACACATCGACCGCCGGCGAGCTTCGCGTGTGGTTGCTGCAAGGCAATATCCCTCAGAACGAAAAATTCGAAACCGGCACCGGCGTCGCACAGGCACTCAACTGGTACCCGCTGCAGATAGCCGATGCCCTGGTCGCCGTGAACCGCCACGACCCTGCCGCACCACAACTCGTGGTGGCCCCGGAAACCGCCCTGCCCATGCTGCCGCAGCAGTTGCCTGCCGAAGCATTCTGGCGCCCGCTGTTGCGCCTGCTGGCCGAACAGGATGCCGCTCCGCCCTCCCACCGAGTGGCCGCGCTGGTGGGCCTGCCGTTGGGCGCGTACGAAACCGGCTACACCAACTCGGCCTGGGGGATCACCAGCGAAAAGGCAGGCAGCGCGATGCCGCTGGTGGCCGACGCGCCCGATGGCAGCTACCTGCAACCGGGTGGGGGTAAGTACCCCGGCGCGGGCTTCTACCGCTACAGCAAACACCACCTGGTGCCCTTCGGCGAGTTCATCCCCCCCTGGTTCCGCTGGTTCACCGACCTGATGCACATCCCGCTCGGTGATTTCGCCCGCGGCGCCTTGGTCCAACCGCCTTGGGACTATGCCAACCAGCGCATTGCGCCCAACATCTGCTATGAGGATCTTTTCGGCGAGGAGCTCGCCGCGGTTTTCAAAGACGAATCCCAGGCGCCCACTGTGATGGTCAACCTGAGCAACATCGCCTGGTTTGGCGACACCACGGCCATCGACCAGCATCTCCAGATCTCCCGCCTGCGCGCCATGGAGTTGGGCCGCCCCATGCTGCGCGCCACCAACACCGGCGCCACCGCGGCCATCGACCACATGGGCCATGTGACCGAAGAGCTCCCGCGTCTGACCCGGGGCAGGCTGGAGACCACGGTAGAGGGGCGCACGGGTCTGACCCCGTATGCCCAGTGGGCCTCGGCCTTCGGGCAATGGCCCGTCTGGGGCATCTGCGGCGCGCTGGTGCTGCTCGCGCTGCTGGCCAAGGCCTGGCACATGACCGTCGGCTCGGCCAAGCGCCCGCGGCGCTGATCCAAGGCGGCGCCCCAGCGGCTCAGTTCATGGCGAAATCCACCGCCGCCATCGCGTGCAGCCGCGTGGTGTCGAACAGCGGGAGCGCCGTGTCCGACTGATCCACCAACAAGGGGATTTCGGTGCAGCCCAGCACCACCCCTTGGGCGCCACGCTGCGCCAGGGCCGCCATGCAAGCCAGGAACCAGGCCTTGGACGTGGCCTTCACCACCCCCTGACACAGCTCGCTGAAGATGATGCGGTGAATCTCGTCGCGCTCATCCGCCTCGGGGACCACACACGCGATGCCGTGGGCCGCCAGCCGATCCTTGTAGAAGGCCTCTTCCATCGTGAAGCGTGTGCCGGTGAGCCCCACTTTGCTCAGGCCGGCGGCCAGGATGGCCTGCGCCGTCACGTCGGCAATGTGCAGCAGCGGCACACCCACCTGGTCTTGCACCTCGGAGGCCACCTTGTGCATGGTGTTGGTGCCGATCAGGATGCAGTCGGCACCGGCCGCCTGCAGTTGCCGGGCCGTCTCGCCCAGGCTGCGGGCCATCCCCGGCCAGTCGCCCTGTTTCTGGCGCTCGGCAATGTCCTGAAAGTTCATGCTGGCGATCTGCATGGGCGCACTGTGGAGCCCACCCCGTCGACGCGCCACCTCGCGGTTGATGGTCTCGTAATACAACGCGGTGGATTCCCAGCTCATACCGCCGATCAGTCCGATGTTTTTCATGGCGCTCGCCCTTGCAATGGATGGTGAAACAGTCAAGCCAAAGTATCCCCGGGCAGGCGGAGCAATGGTTTGCCAATTTTCTCCATTCAAGATCACAATTGAGCAATGAATGCCATGAAATGCCAATGAAGAGGAAACTGGATCCCATAAACCGCCAGTTGCTGGCGTTGCTGCAAGAAAACGCCGAGACGCCGCTGGCCGAGTTGGCCGCGGCGGTGAACCTGTCGAGCACCCCCTGCTGGCGTCGGCTGCAAATGCTGCGCGAAGCCGGGTACATCAGCAAACAGGTGGCGCTGGTGGACCCGGCCAAGGTGAACCTGGGGGTCACGGTATTCGTGGCGATCAAGACCAACCAGCACAACGCCCAATGGCTGCAGGCGCTTCGGGAGGCGGTGCAGGGCATTCCCGAGATCGTCGAGTTCTACCGCATGGTGGCGACGTGGACTACCTGCTGCGGGTGGTGGTGCCCGACATCCAGACCTACGACGCGGTCTACAAGCGCCTGATTGCGGCGGTGCCACTGTCCGACGTGAGCTCCAGTTTCGCCATGGAAGAACTGAAGTTCACCACCGCGCTGCCGCTGGACTACGCCGATTGATCCCGCCCCGTAAAATCGACGGTTCCGTCCTGCCCGGCCCGGGCGCGACCCCTCCCCGCTTTTCCACCTGGCGCGAACCGTTCGCGGTACCCGCGCAGAAGCCGACACCATGTTGACCTTTCAGCAAATCATCTTGAAATTGCAGTCCTACTGGGACGCCCAGGGCTGCGCCTTGCTTCAGCCCATCGACATGGAGGTGGGCGCGGGCACCAGCCACACCGCCACCTTTCTACGCGCCCTCGGCCCGGAACCCTGGAAAGCGGCCTATGTGCAGCCCAGCCGCCGCCCCAAAGACGGCCGCTACGGCGAAACCCCAACCGCCTGCAACACTACTACCAATACCAGGTGGTCCTCAAGCCCGCGCCGGCCAATATCCTGGAGCTCTACCTGGGCTCGCTGGAAGCGCTGGGCTTCGACCTGAAGAAGAACGACATCCGCTTCGTGGAAGACGACTGGGAAAACCCCACGCTGGGCGCCTGGGGCCTGGGCTGGGAGGTCTGGCTCAACGGCATGGAAGTGACCCAGTTCACCTACTTCCAGCAAGTGGGTGGCATCGACTGCAAACCGGCCACCGGCGAAATCACCTACGGGCTGGAGCGCCTGGCCATGTACCTGCAGGGGGTGGACAACGTCTACAACCTCAAATGGACCGACACTCTGAGCTATGGCGATGTCTACCTGCAAAACGAAAAGGAGCAGTCCGCCTACAACTTCGAACACGCCGACGCCGATTTCCTGTTCACCGCGTTTGCCGCCCACGAAATGCAGGCCCTCCACCTGATCGAATCCGAACTCGCCCTGCCCGCCTACGAGCAGGTGTTGAAGAGCGCGCACAGCTTCAACCTGCTCGACGCCCGGGGCGCCATCAGCGTGACCGAGCGCGCGGCCTACATGGGCCGCATCCGCGATCTGGCGCGCAAGGTCGCCCGCAGCTACCTCGACAGCCGCGCCCGCCTGGGCTTCCCCATGGCCCCCAAGGCCTGGAGCGAAGAGGTGTTGGCCGAATTGGCCAAAGCCGAGCAGAAGAAGAAGGCCGCCTGAGCGAGCGGAGAACACACCATGACCACCCAAAACCTGCTTGTTGAACTGTTTGTTGAAGAGCTGCCACCCAAGGCGCTGAAGAAGTTGGGCGAAGCCTTCGCCCAGGTGCTGGCCGACCAGCTCAAGGCCCAGGGCCTGACCGATGACGACGCGGAAGTCACCCCCTTTGCCTCGCCGCGCCGACTCGCGGTGCACGTGACCCGCGTGGCCGAGCGTGCGGCCGACAAACCGGTGTCGCAAAAGCTCATGCCCGTGAGCGTGGGCCTGACCGCCGACGGGCAACCCACCCCGGCCCTGCTCAAGCGGCTCGGCGCCCTCGGCGCAAACGCGTCGGTGGTGCCCAGCCTCAAGCGCGCGCCCGACGGCAAGGCAGAAGCCCTGTTCTTCGACAGCATCGCGCCCGGTGTGGCGCTGGCGCCCGGCCTGCAGAAAGCGCTCAACGAGGCGCTGGCCAAGCTGCCCATCCCCAAGGTCATGACCTACCAGCTCGAGAGCGGCTGCGAACAGCCCGGCTGGACCAGCGTGCAGTTCGTGCGCCCGGCCCACGGTCTGGTGGCGCTGCACGGCAACCAGGTGGTGCCGGTCAAGGCGCTGGGCCTGACCGCCGGCAACGCCACCCACGGCCACCGCTTCGAAGCCGCGGTGGACCCCGTGGTGCTGCCCGACGCCGACAGCTACGCCACCACGCTGGCGCAAAGCGGCGCGGTGCTGGCCTCGTTTGCCGAGCGCAAGGCCGAGATCGCGCGGCAGCTCGCCGCAGCGGCCGCCCAGGTGGGTGGGGGCTGCAAGGCCATCGACGACGATGCGCTGCTCGACGAGGTGACCGCGTTGGTCGAGCGCCCCAACGTGCTCACCTGCTCTTTCGAAAAAGAGTTCCTCGATGTGCCGCAGGAATGCCTCATCCTCACGATGAAGGCCAACCAGAAGTACTTCCCGCTGCTCGATGCGCAAGGCAAGCTCACCAACCAGTTTCTGGTGGTGAGCAACATCAGCCCCGAAGACGCCAGCGCCGTCATCGGGGGCAACGAGCGCGTGGTGCGCCCGCGCCTGGCCGATGCCAAATTCTTCTTCGACCAGGACCGCAAGAAAACGCTGGCCTCCCGCGTGGAAGGCCTCTCCAAGGTCGTGTACCACAACAAACTCGGCACGCAAGGCGAACGGGTGGAGCGCGTGCGCGCCATCGCCAGGGCCATTGGCCAGCAGCTCGGTGGCGATGTGCTGGCCCAGAGCGCCGACACCGCCGCCCAGCTCGCCAAGAGCGATCTGCTGACCGACATGGTGGGCGAGTTTCCCGAGCTGCAGGGCATCATGGGCGGCTACTACGCCCGCCACGACGGGCTCACCGAAGACATCGCCTTCGCCATCGAAGACCACTACAAACCGCGCTTCGCAGGCGACGAGTTGCCACGCAACATGACCGGCGTGGTGGTGGCGCTGGCCGACAAGCTGGAAACCCTGATGGGCATGTTCGGTATCGGCAACCTGCCCACCGGCGACAAAGATCCTTTTGCGCTGCGCCGCCATGCGCTGGGCGTGATTCGGATGCTGGTGGAGAAAGAACTGCCGCTCAGCCTCGCTGAGGCGGTGGCGAAGTCGGTGCCTGCGTTTGGCGACAAGATCACCGATGCCAGCACCCCCCTGATGGACTTCATCTACGACCGACTCTCCGGCAGCCTTCGCGAGCAAGGGTTCAGCGCCCAGGAAGTCGACGCCGTGCTCGCCCTGCGACCGCAGCGCCTGGCCGAGGTGAGCCAGCGGCTCCACGCGGTGCGGGCCTTCGCCGCGCTGCCCGAAGCCCCCGCACTGGCGGCCGCCAACAAGCGCATCGGCAACATCCTCAAGAAGTCCGAGGGCGAAGGCGCACCCGTGAGCGAAGATCTGCTGGTCGAAGCGGCTGAAAAATCCCTGTTCAAGGCCATGCAGGCCACCGTGCCCACCGCCAACGCACAGTTCGACGCGGGCGACCACACCGCCAGCCTGCAAACACTCGCGGCGCTGCGGGCGCCGGTTGACGCGTTTTTTGACGGTGTCATGGTGAACGCGGAAGATCCCAGGCTCAAGGCCAACCGGCTGGGCTTGCTCAAGAGCCTGCACGAGGCCATGAACCGAGTGGCTGACCTTTCACGACTTGCGTCGTAATCGGCCAAGCCGCCCACTGGAGCCGCCCCATGAAACTGCTCATTCTTGACCGCGACGGCACGCTCAACCGCAGCCGCGACGACTACGTGGCCTCGGCCGACGAATGGGAGGCTTTGCCAGGCGCGCTGGAGGCGGTGGCGCGGTTGAACCAGGGCGGCTGGCGCGTGGTGCTCGCCACCAACCAAAGCGGCATTGGCCGGGGGCTGTTCGACATGGCCTCGCTCAACGCCATCCACACCAAGATGCACCGCCAGCTGGCCGCCGTTGGCGCCCGCGTGGAAGCGGTGTTCTTTTGCCCCCATGCGCCCGAAGACGCCTGCCACTGCCGCAAGCCGGAACCCGGTCTGTTCGAGCAGATTGGGGCGCGCTTTGGCATTCCCTTGAGCACGGCGCCCGTGGCCGGCAACGCGCTGCGCCATGTGCAAGCGGGCGACCGCGCTGGGAGCCCCACCCACCTGCTGCTGACCGGCCAGTCCGAACACCTGCGCAACGGCCGCGACGAGGTGCCCGAAGCGGCCATCGCCGGCCTGCCCAAAAGCACCACGGTGCACCTGGACCTGCCCGCCTTTGCCGACTGGCTGCTCGCGCAGCCCGAGGCGGCGGCCGCTGCCTGACCCCATCGCCGACGCCGCCCTCCCGACTTCCCGACCCCCATGAAAATCATCAATTTCCTGCGCGCCGTTCTGCACATGCTCTTCATGGCCATCACGGTGATCCCCTGGGCCCTGGCGGTGATGGTGGCTGCGCCTTTTCTCAACAGCACGCAGACCTACTGGATGTGCGCTCGCTGGCTCAAGCTCGCGGTCGACGGCGGCACCGTGATCCTGGGCATCAAAAACAAGGTGATCGGCTTCGAGAACCTGCCCACCGAGGCCAAGGCCCCCGCCGTCTTGCTGGTGAAACACCAGTCGTTGTGGGAAACCTTCTGCATGGCCGCGCTCATGCCCCATCCCTTGGCCTTCGTGTTCAAAAAAGAACTGCTGAAGGTGCCGTTTTTTGGTTGGGCCATGGCCCGCATGGACATGATCCACATCGACCGCGCCGACGGCGCCCGCGCCTTCATCAAGGTCGTCCAGCAAGGCAAGCGCCTGCTCGACCAGGGCACCTGGGTCATCATGTTTCCCGAAGGCACCCGTGTGGACCGCGGTCAGCGGGGCAACTACAAGAGCGGGGGCACCCGGCTGGCCATCCGCACCGGCGCGCCCGTGATCCCGATCGCGGTGACCTCGGCCAAATGCTGGCCCCGCAAGGCCTTCATCAAGACACCGGGCACGGTGGAGTTCTCGATCGGCAAACCCATCCCGAGCCAGGGCCGCGAGCCCGACGAACTGATGAAAGAAGTCGAAGAATGGATCGAAGGCGAAATGCACCGCCTCGACCCGACGGCCTACCCGGCAGTCCCCGCCGCCCAAGGCTGAGCGGGTCGCCACGCTGCCAGACCGTCGGCGCCCAGACCACCGTGGTCTCGGTTTACCCTCATCCATTGGCGGGGCGCCCCTTTCGCATCGTTGATCTGAGACCCAGGGTCATTTCTTCTCGAGCATGAAGCAGTTGTTGCAAATGGCGTTTGACTTCCTGGGCGGGCCGGATCCGGTGTGGCCCGAGCAAACGCCTGCGCCCAAGGTCTCCCCACCGGCAACGCCACCTCCAGCGCCCCGCGACGCCTCGGCCCCCCCGGCGCTGCCCCTGTCTGATGTGTTCCAGCCGGCCGCCTGGCACCACCCCCGCGCCAACCGGCTGATCTTGCTGGGCGAGGTGGAGGTGGCCTATGAATTCAAGCGCGGCAAGCGCAAGACCATTGGCCTGTCGATAGGCAAAGAAGGGCTCACCGTCAGCGCCCCGCGCTGGTCGCCCTTGAGCGAGGTCGAGGCGCTGCTGGTCGACAAATCGCGCTGGGTGCTGGAAAAGCTGCAAAAGGCCCACGAGCGCGCCGGCGAACTGGCCCAGGCAAAAACCGTGTGGGCCGATGGCGCAGGGTTCGACTACCTGGGCGAACGCGTGCGCCTGCACCTCGACCCCACGCAGACCTCCTCCCACGCCGACGCCGAACTGCAACCCGCCGACGCCGAGAGCCCGCTGCCCACGCTGCGCCTGGGGGTGGCCCGCAACGCCAACGAGGCGCAAATCCGCGACGCGGCGCACGCCTGGCTCATGCGCCAGGCCAAGCGCGTGTTCTCCGAACGGCTGGACCACTTCGCCCCACAGCTCGGCGTCACCTACAGCCGCCTGCGCCTGTCCAGCGCCGGCACCCGCTGGGGCAGCGCCAGCGTGGACGGCACCATCCGCCTCAACTGGCGGCTCATCCATTTGAAGATGGACATGGTGGACTATGTGGTGGTGCACGAACTCAGCCACCTGCGCCACATGGACCACAGCGCCAACTTCTGGAGCGTGGTGGCCGAGGTCATGCCCGACCACGCCTTGCGCCGCCGCGCGCTCAAGCAGTCGGGTCTGGCGCTGGAAGACTAGGGCCTGTCAACGCTATTTTTCCAAGATGCGTTGCGGATCAAAAAGGCCATGCGCAAGGCCCAAAACGCCGCCGGGGTGTCGCCCCGGTCAGGCTTTGCAACGCCGCGCATGGCCTTTTTGGCCGCAACCCGAAGGGAACAGGTTGGAAACAGCGCCACTCGGCGTTGCACTCCTAGGCCAGACACCCGGTCTGGCCGTCGTCGCGCGCCTAGATTGACGCTGTTTCCACCACGTTCGCACTTGGAAAAACAGTGTTGACAGGCCCTAAGGCCTGCTCAATCGGCGCTTCAAAACACGAGCACCGAGATGACCATTCGGTTTTGCGGGCAACCGCATGCCCAGGCCATCGCCCAGCGGCCGACCCCGCGCGGGTCGACTTTCAAAAATAAGCGGTCTACGATATAGCGATATGTATTCGAGACCGACACCGAGGAGCCCTCTCATGACAACCCTTGTTTCCCACCTGCGCCATGGCGCGCTGGCGCTGGCGCTTTTGCTGCAGGCCTGGGCATGGCCCGTACAAGCGGCAGAGGCGGACGGACCGGCCATGAAGGTCGAGCAGGTGGGCCCACACAGCTACTACGTGCAAGGCCTGTCTGCGCTGGGCTCGTCCAAAAACCAGAACTTCATTTCCAACGCCGGCTTCGTGGTCACGCCAGAGAGCGTGGTGGTGATCGATGCATTGGGCTCACCCAAGCTGGCCGAGCGCCTGACCGCAGAAATCAGAAAAATCACGCCGCTGCCCATTTCGGACGTGATCCTCACCCACTACCACGCCGACCACATCTACGGCCTGCAGTTCTTCAAGGCGCTGGGCGCGCGCATCACCGCTCACGTGGCGGCCAAGGAATACATGCAGTCCGACACCGCGCGCCTGCGCCTGCAAGCCTCCCGCACCGATCTGGCCCCCTGGATCGACGACAAGACCGAGCTGGTGGCGGCCGACACCTGGATCGACGGCCCCACGTCGCTCAAGATCGGCGGCATGCTGTTTGAACTCGATCACGTGGGCCCCTCCCACACCCCCGAGGACCTGACCATTTACGTGCCATCGGAACGCGTGCTGTTTGCCGGCGACCTGTTCTTCAACGGGCGCCTGCCGTTTGTGGGCAAGGCCAACAGCAGCCAGTGGATCAAGTCACTGGAGCTGATGCTCGCCCACGATTCGGCCGCCGTAGTATTGGGCCACGGCAGTGCCTCCACCGACCCGAAAAAGACATCGGCATCACCCGCGACTACCTCAAGTTCCTGCGAAGCACCATGGGAACGGCGGTGCAAGACTTCACCCCGTTCGAAGAAGCCTACAAACAGACCGACTGTTAAATCTTCGAACACATGCCCATGTTCGGCTTCGCCGCATGAACGCCTACAACACCTACCTGTTGATGGAAGCCAGGTTGAGGCGCCGGAGAACAAGCGCTGAAGGGGGTCGCGGCGCTAGCGGGTCGCTGACGAATGGCCACAGTGGGCATCGAGATGAATTGCCGGTCGTTGCGCAGACGCTTGAGCGGCCAGCAGATGAGACCGGAGCGTCAGACTTCGCAAGCAGGCGGTACCGTAGAAAAGACGCGCACCTGATTTCACACCTGATTCTCCACCAACCTTCTTCATCGAAGGTGCGGAAAGTGAAGTTACTGAGCCTGCTTTTCGCACGGGAGGCCGACTTGTTTAACGACTGCCATTGTGGGTATCTCATGTTTGCCACAACCAGTTAAAACAGCTTAGGGGAGGAAGCTATGTCAGTTTTCGAAGAACGAAGCAAGCAGGCGCCGGAAGCGATCAAACAGGCTTTTGGCTCTGAAGCGGGGAGAAAGCAGATCGGCCTCTTCGTTGAGCATCATTTGGAAGAGCTACCTGAGGACTATTGGCAACAATACCTGTCTGCGACGGCACCGGAGCCCGGCAGTCGTCGGGCTTCTCTTGTGCTTCGCTCAGTTCTGGGAGGACGACGTTGTTCATCGACTTCACCTCCGGACGATGTAACGGACTACGGGTCTCAGTTCACTTCGATGGCTGGCGGAAATGTCGCCTAGAAAGTTATCAAATGGAGAGTTGACGCAGAGGTCGCTGTATAACAAATCGGCCCGAGCATGGACTGGTCACGGCCTACCGCTGGACAATCGTTAGGCCGCACACGAGATGCGCGGCTAGACTGCCAACGCCAACAGATACAGGAGTGCCGAATGGCAACGCAATCCATACTGAAACTTACACCGAGTCACTGAGTCGAGTCCAGCAGTTTGACCTCGCGACACTTGGGCGCGAAGATGACTCGGGAGGCAGATGAGCTTTGTGGAGGCTGCGCCTACGCTGCGGCTGTCATCGAGATCTACAAACGCATTCCAGTTACAGCGCTCAATGACTTCACCGACGGCCAGCTCAATTCGATCCAAGGTCAGGCGAATGCAGACTTCAACACCTTTCAGCAGATCCTGATTTCGACGCGACTGAGAACAACGCAAGCAATACAAGAAGGCAATTGATCAGCGGTCTGCAGTCTCGTCGAGATCAATCACATTCGATTTGTTGTGGCAATTCATTGCCTACGGTGTTGCAAGAATTACCGACACCTGTCTCCTTGAAAGTCAGGCCGTATGACGATTCAATGATCAAGGATCACGGAGAAGCTGACCAAGCAGCTTGGCGACGCCAAGGCAGATGCGGATGCTGCCTTGCTAGCACCACAGTCGCGTCCACAAGGCGTTTCGGGCAGGCCAGCTACTTCAAAGGTGAGGCCGAGTCAACAGGAGACGCTTGCTGCCACTTGGCTGAACTACACATACAAGTTTGCAGGAGCCGTCGCGCTGGCTCGCGGCTGCGAGCCTGTTTCTTCACAAGTGGGCATGGCTGACACCTGCCAATACCTTCTTCGAAAGCCATTCAGCTTGCAACTAGCAAGATCCTCGTATTCGCCGTGCTCGCATACATGCTGATCATGTCAGCGCGCAACTACACGACGCACAACGCTGTTGTTAACCGTCATCGCCAGAATGCACTGCTTACATACCGCGCCCTTGTCGAAGCGGCGGGGGAAGCACGCAAGATATCGTCCTTGCTCATGCGGCGTCGTGCATCTTTTCTCCGCAAGATACGGGCTTCTCGCAGCAGCGGGGTGAATCGCTGGCAACCTCCAAGTCTGTACTAGAGTTGCTTACCAAGAACACCGGGACTCGGGGTTCTGAGTAATCGCTTTCGGAAGCAGCAGCACAGTGCCGCCTGCACCCCTAATATGGACTCTACAAGGGCAAGAAACCGACGGATGTTTTGGCTGTTGGGGAATCGCCTGCTGCTCAAATATCCGGCATCTGAGGTGGAATCTGTTGTGGTCCAGCCAGCACGGGACCTGCGTGACCGGCGCGCCAATCGGTACGCGGCAGGCAGCTGCCGGAAGAGTTATCGACGTCAGACGGTGTGGGTGCGCTTCAGTCAGCCATGGGCGGGTCCATCAACTTGTCGCAAGCGGCGTGGCGGTGAAGGGGAAGCGATTTTTCTGGTGACAGCTTCGTTCGCTTGGGTTTGCCATTCAAGCGGGCATCACAAAGCTTTCTCGGTTGATCTTTCTTCAGCCGTTCGCTTTCACTGAACGGCGTTTTGTCTCTGATCGTGGCGTAGCAAATACGCGCGAGCTTGTTGACCAACACGCAGGCCGCCTTTTTGTGGTTCGCCCGACCGACTTTGCACATCCAATGCCCAGCGGCGCACACCACACCTCGGCTCTGCTGCCCTCAGCCACTTTGGCCGCTCGCAACACGCTCCTGGCGCTGCGGCTGAAAATACGCGAAAATAGCGGTGACCTTCGCCCCCGTAGACGTACCCAATCAAAAGCGGAAGTCCGGGTTCAAGATTACCTCGATAGGTTTTGGGGTTGATGGGGATTGAGGCTGCATCGTCAGCGCGTTGGCGATGCAGCTCGGCGAAGCGAGCCGGTGGCATGCGTCCCAAACTGCTGTGCGCGGCCTGACCGGTGCACGATGCTGTTGCCGTTTGTCGGAACACCTCTTGCATTTAGTACGTTGTCGGTACGCACCGCCTGGGTGGTATCACCGGAACAGCGCAGCGTGGTCCACACCCGGGTCACGTACTGACCTGAGATGCCAAAGTCCACCGCGATCTCAACACTCTCGTGGCTGAAGTCATCGGCCGACGGTGAGGTACTTCAGCCGCCGACCGCCCGAGAGGCTGTCGCTCACGAAGTCCATGCTCCAGACCCGTTGACCGTGCGTGCCAGTTGCAGCGGCACGCCTGTTGATGGGCCGCCGGTCTCCCTTCTTGCGATTTCGGCGCACCGCCAGGTTGGGCTTGCCGGTAGAGGCGGTACACACGCTTGTGATTGACCCCGGGAAACTGCGGGCGCAGCAGGTCGTGGATGCGCCGGTAGCCAAAGCGCCGGCGCACATGCGCAATCTCCACGATCTTCTCGTGCAGATCCTGCGTGGCCTGATCGGCCTGCGGCGGATGGCGGTAGCTGTCGCGGGAGAGCCCCACAAGACGGCACGCGCGGCGTTCGGACAAATGGTGTTCGCTGACCATGATCCGGATCGCCTCGCGCCTGGCCTGTGGGGCTAGCGCTTTACCCCAGAACGCTCTTGAGGGCGTGCATGTCCAGGGTGGGCCTCGGCCAGCAGCCGTTTGAGCTTGGCGTTCTCGGATTCGAGCTCGCGCAGGCGCTGTGCTTCAGAGACCTGCATGCCGCCGAACTTGGCGCGCCACTTGTAGAAGGTGGCATCGCTGAAGCCATACCGTTGGTGCGACACAGCCTCTGATCGGCATGCCGGCTCCTGGCCTGCTTGGAGGAAGCCGATGATCTGTTCCTCGGTGACCCGTTTCTTCATGTCCGTCATTCTCTCTGGTGGTTGACGGACTTCACTAACTTCAGGCTGGTACGGCTGGCGGGGGGCAGGTCAGCGGACCCCACGCTTGGAGATCGAGCCCAGGAATCGGGACTCCACCCGAAGGGTGCTCACGCGGCGTGAGCCCGACCCAACTGGCAAAGTGGCGCGCATCCTTGAAGAGCGTCACATCAAAGTGGTGGGCACCCGATCAGGCAAGGCGCCAGCGTTGCGGGATGAGTTGGAGGCAGTTTTTGCGCGCGGCACGCTGGGGCTCATGAGAACGGGTTTGCCTGTGGCATCCACACCATGAACAGCGAACACGTTCTTGGCGAGATCGATTCCGATGGTGACAATGGCAGACATGGACTTCCCGTCCAGAAAACGAGTGAGTTGATGAAAGTTCGAGCTTTCCATCGTGGCACTCAGTTGCTGACTGCAAGCCTCACCGTGCGGCTCACTCTCGGGACGGGGAAGTCCCTTTCATTTGTTAAAGCGCAGGCAGATCGAGTGAGCGGATTTGTGGACGTCATCGGCTACTTTGCGTTTTTTTGGCTGTTCTTATTCAACGGTGCAGGTTTCGCGCGTACAGATCGAGGAATGGGCTGGCGGTGGGCCTATCGAAAGAGCCGGACTGGTGTTCGAAGCAACTGTCTCCTCTGTTCGGCGTCGTGGTGCCGCTAGTGTTGCTTACCTATTTGTTCGGCTCGCCATGACAAGACATGGCCGCTGATGTCTGTGCTTTACCCTTGAGACATGCCAGGGCAAGGGACGGCTTCTGCCGCCCGCCGAGCTTCGAAGGTAACCATCTCGTAACCATGCATCCTGCACCCTCATCATTTCGGTCTGCGCTACCGCGGCTCGTACTCGGTATGGCCGCAGTGCTCTCTCTGTGGCTGCTGATTGGTGCGGCGTTCTCGGCATGGATGTCAGGCGGCCTGCCCAACCTGTATCCCGATGGTTGGGCCATGCGATATCAAGCGCAGCTAGCTTGGTCCACTGCAGTTGCCATTGGCGGTTTTGCAGCCTTTCGGATGTTGCGAGAGTTTCCGACCGTGCGCGGATTGACACTTGCGTTCCTGATCCTCTGCGGTTCTCGCAGTGCTCCCTACCGCGGTCCAATTTTTTGAGATAGATCGCTGCTTGGACAGTGGCGGTCGGTGGAGCTACGAGGGGCTTCAATGCGAGCGTTGAGCGTGGAGATGGTTAACCTTTTGCTGCAGCGAACGGCTTCGTCGACCGCTGAGCGCGAACGCTAGTCATCTCTAATCAAACGGCATGGATAGACAAGCGGAAAATTCTCTTCAACACGTTCTGGTCTTCGTCTGGCTGGAAGAGGGACGCTGATCGAACCATCGCAGCGGAAGACTTTGAATACGCCAAGTCCAAAGGAGTGATGTTCGACTCTCTTGAATCGATCACGCAAAAGCGCAAGAGCGCTTTGTTTCACGTGATCGGGCAGTTGAGCAAGAAAGTCGTGGCAATGCTTTTCTTGCCAGCCTTTCAACGAGACGGCTAGATTGGCGATCAGCCCTGGGAAGCTATGCTGTGTTCCAGCACCTACCCGCACATGACTTCAGCGGCGAGGCAAGGCACTGCCTGAATTTGTGGCCTGTACTCATCGGACCAGCTGCACAACATATCATCGTCCTGAGCGGCTTAAATGGGGTGGTGTAGGGTACAGCCAATTAGTCTACGCTGCTATGGATTTGTCACTTTTCCTCAAGCAACAGAATCCGGAGCCATCCAATGAAGATATCCTCATGTTCAAAGCAATTGTTTCCTCAATCGAAAGTGCCCCTATTGGTACAAGTAGCGCTGCACTTCACAAACTATTCCCCAGAGCAGTAAAGGCAAACAAGTCGGAGCGATGTCATCGTTGGAATTCTTGGATACTGCGGGAATTCTGGGAACCCCAAGTCATCCGGGTTTCTCGACGGACTATGTGCCCTGCAGTCAGCGGGATCTTCCAGGTCAGACGCTTTCAGGATGCCTTACCCGGCATGCTGGTGGACATCGGAGGTTGGCCATCAACAAGTAATAACTCTTGTAAATTACTTTGGCCACGTTCTATGAGGCATTGCCTACCTGATCGTTCAACCGAGCGCCAATGCCTGGTCACCTTGCCCGGTTAGCTTTGCGTTGGGCGTGTTTTGCTGAGGAAGACCAATGACGAAAAATAACTCGCCTCTGCCTGTCGCCGCACTTCTGGTTGCTTCTGCAGTGATGCTTGGCGTCTTGGTTCCCGGAGAGGACCGATAGAGACAAGAGACTTCTCGCACATCTCCCCGTGGGTTTCGGCAGCTTTAACTTGTTCCTCACCTCACTCGGAATGGGAAGCATTGCGCTTGCCTATTTCGCATTCAAACAGCGTCGCTCTGCTCTATGGCCCGCCGCCTTTTGCGGCGTTTCCTATCTCGCTGTTTACCTTCTGGACTTGGGCCACATCTTTCCTGTTTCGCCAGACGCCATGCCGCACACACTATGGGTAATCGAGGTGCTCGGTTCCGTGGTTGCTGTTCCACTCGTCATTCTTTCGGTTGTTTCGGCGCGCAATGCGAACCAAGCCCAAGTTGCTGCCAAAAGGATGCTCGGAGTATCCGGTAAATTCTTCATTTTGCTGGCAGCTCTTGTTGCCACCGGCATTGTTTTGTTTGCCACCAATGCGGCTATGCGCTGATGAGATGCCCAACCCATCATTCGAGCAGCAGCCTGCGCGAAAAGCCGCGCAGGCTGCTCAATTCAAACATTGGGTGGTTCTTTGTCTCCGCGTTTTTCACTTCTTGTCATGAGCGCCTCTTCGCGCGCCGCTGGTGGCTCCTTACCGCATCGCTCCTGGCGATCGCGGTCGTTTTTGGCGCACTTTCCTTGACTCCGCCTGACTTGGCGTTCGTAGCAGCGCGTTGCCGCGGGCCGGCCATTGCCATGCCCTGGGCGCTGTTGTGCGCCTGCATCTGGTTTCACCCCCAACGGGGAACCCTTCAGCCGCAAAGCAAGCTCGTTGGGCGGTTACCGCCTCTTCTTCAAACAGGGGTGCGCTGGTATGGGGCAGCGGTTCTCGGGCTGTTCATGATCGGTGGTGCGGTTGTCTGGCCCGTGCTATCGGTGGCTTGGCTGTGAATCGGGATTTCCGCAAGAAGAAACCCCATTGAGCAGGACCTCCTCACTGCCTCCTGATCAGACTGCCGAGGAGGCTTCACTTGTTATGAAGTCAATATCCAACCATTCAAACACTAGGTAAAAAGCGCATGCATTGGGAACCGCTGACCCGGGAAGACCTGCAACAAGAGTTGGATAAGGCCGTAGGCATGCTTCATCCGGGCCATCGCAAGAAGTTCGAGGAAATCAGCGTGGTTCCTTGGCAGGTTGAAGTGACGGACAGACCTGGCACGTTTTTCTGGGTGGTGGCAGAGCACGAAGGCCAGTTGTTGTATTACGAAGATGTTGAAGAGGGGTGGGAAGTTGAGAAAAGAAATGAAACCGGGGGCATTGACGGCCGATGGGCCAATCAGTTTGAGCTCAAACATGTCATGTTTCAGCTCTTTGGAGAAGCCGGAGGGGACAGCACCTGACAAGCCATCGCATCGAATCTGCGCCAACTTGGCTGGCTGATCCGGTGAATTCAAGCGCTCACGCCACTCATGTTCAAGAACCCGCCGCTCACACTTGTTCTCGCCGCCGTCATTTACCTGGGCTACCTGACTTGGTCGATGGTCGTCACCCCTTCCGTGGTGGTGGGTGGCGTGTGGCTTGCGCTGGCTGCCGTGCTCTTCTTTTTTGTGCTGCGCGGCAGCAAGGCGGCCGCCCGCATCATGGCCGTTCTGTGCGGGCTGAGTTCGCTGCTTCTGTTGCTCACAGCGATGGCAACCATTCAAACTCAGCCGCGTGGTGCCGCCGGATTCACGGTCATGGCGGTGCTTTTGATCCTTTTTGTTGCCTACCTGTGGGGCAGCGACGCCATGAAACGCTTCCAGGCGCGCTCAGGTGAACAAGAACGCTAGCAACTCGATGAACGCCCCCACAAGAGCAAGAAACGGATTGGCGGCGGGGCTGTTGGGAATCGCCTGCTGTCAACCATCGAGCGCCTGAGGCAGGCGCCACCTCGGTCGAAACCCGCATGACATCGCCGGGTTCATAGCCGCCAACCGCCAATAAAAAACGGCGAGGGCTTTCGCCCCCGCCGCTGGAACCATGTCAAACAGCGAGCGGCCAAATCACTTTTACAGGTCGAAGCGGTCCAGGTTCATCACCTTGTTCCATGCGGCCACGAAATCGCGGGTGAACTTCGCGGCGCCGTCGTTCTGGGCATACACCTCGGCCAGGGCGCGCAGCTGCGAGTTGGAGCCAAAAGCCAGGTCCACGCGGCTTGCGGTCCATTTGAGCTTGCCGGTCTTGCGGTCGGTGCCCTCGTAGCTGTTGGCCCCTGTGGGTTTCCAGGCGGTGGACATGTCGACTAGGTTGACGAAGAAGTCGTTGGTCAACTGGCCCACCCGCTCGGTGAAGACACCTTGCGTGGAGCCGCCCACATTGGCACCCAGCACGCGCAAGCCCCCGACCAGGACGGTCATCTCCGGGGCGCTCAGGGTCAGCAGTTGCGCGCGGTCGATCAACATTTCTTCCGGTGCGACCGTGAACGCCTTTTTGCGGTAGTTGCGGAAGCCGTCTGCCTGGGGCTCCATCACCTCAAAAGCTTCCACGTCGGTTTGCTCTTGCGAGGCGTCTGTGCGGCCCGGCGTGAACGGCACCTCAACCGACTGCCCGGCCGCCTTGGCCGCGGCTTCCACGGCGGCGCAACCAGCGAGCACAACCAGATCGGCCATGGACACGCGCTTGCCGTTTTTCTGCGCGGCGTTGAAGGCCTGCTGAATGCTCTCCAGCGCGGTGATCACCTTGGCGAGTTGCGCGGGTTCGTTGACGGCCCAGTTGTTCTGGGGCGCCAGCCGAATGCGCGCGCCGTTCGCCCCGCCGCGTTTGTCGGACCCACGGAAGGTAGAGGCCGAAGCCCAGGCGGTGGCCACCAGCTCGCTCACCGTCAGGCCCGAGGCCAACACCTGCGCCTTGAGGTCGGCCACGTCGCCCTGATCGATCACCGGGTGGTCCACGGCGGGCACCGGGTCTTGCCAGAGCAGGTCTTCTGCGGGCACTTCGGGGCCCAGGTACAGGCTCTTGGGCCCCATGTCGCGGTGGGTCAGCTTGAACCAGGCGCGTGCGTAGGCGTCGGCGAACTCGTCGGGGTTGGCGGCGAAGTGGCGTGAGATTTTTTCGTAAGCCGGGTCAAAACGCAGCGACAGGTCGGCCGTGGTCATCATGGGCGCGTGCTTCTTGCTCGGGTCGTGGGCGTCCACGACCATGTCTTCGTCGGCCACGTCTTTGGCGCGCCATTGGTGTGCACCCGCCGGGCTCTTGACCAGTTCCCACTCGTACTTGAACAGCACGTTGAAGTAGCCCATGTCCCAGGTGGTGGGGTTGGGTTTCCAGGCGCCCTCGATGCCGCTGGTGGTGGTGTCGCCCGCTTTGCCGGAACCGTGCTGGTTGATCCAGCCGAAACCCATGGTCTCCATCGGGGCGGCCTCCGGCTCCGGGCCGACCAGTTTCGGGTCGCCTGCGCCGTGGGCCTTGCCAAAGGTGTGGCCCCCGGCCACCAGGGCCACGGTTTCGTAATCGTTCATGGCCATGCGGGCAAAGGTCTCACGCACATCGCGGCCCGAAGCCACGGGATCGGGGTTGCCGTCCGGGCCTTCCGGGTTCACGTAGATCAGCCCCATCTGCACGGCGGCCAGCGGGTTCTCCAGGTCGCGCTCGCCGCTGTAGCGGCTGTTGGGTTTGTCGCTGGTGGCCAGCCACTCTTTCTCCGCGCCCCAGTAGATGTCTTCTTCCGGCTGCCAGATGTCAGCCCGGCCGCCACCGAAGCCAAAGGTCTTGAACCCCATGGTTTCCATGGCCACGTTGCCCGCGAGAATGAACAAATCCGCCCAGGAGATCGCGTTGCCGTATTTCTGCTTGATCGGCCAGAGCAGGCGGCGCGCCTTGTCGAGGTTGCCGTTGTCTGGCCAGCTGTTGACCGGCGCAAAGCGCTGGTTGCCGGTGCCCGCGCCACCACGGCCGTCGGCGGTGCGGTAGGTTCCGGCGCTGTGCCAGGCCATGCGGATGAACAGGCCGCCGTAGTGACCCCAGTCGGCGGGCCACCAGTCCTGGGAGTCGGTCATCAGGGCGGC
This sequence comes from Burkholderiaceae bacterium, assembly GCA_041396525.1. Taxonomy (GTDB): domain Bacteria; phylum Pseudomonadota; class Gammaproteobacteria; order Burkholderiales; family Burkholderiaceae_C; genus Hydrogenophaga. Next base: position 18,602 of record JAWKYI010000003.1, on the reverse strand, counting down.
CAGGTCTTTTTTCAGGGCAGCGAAATCGAGCTTCTTGAAGGCCTCGGCGTAGTCGAAGTCCGGGTCCATGGGGTTGGAGGCGGGCGCGTGCTGGTGCAGGATGGACAGGTTGAGCTGATTGGGCCACCAATCGCGGTTCGATTGCGTGCCCTGGGTGGAGGCGGCGCCGTGCATGACGGGGCATTTGCCGGCGGTGGAAGCGGTGGGTTGGCTCATGGTGGTCTCCTGTGAAAAGCGGGGAAGAAGAAAGAAGAAGAAGAAGAAAACGGGGCGGTCAAAACAGGCGGTCAGAATGCCTCGGCCAGAGCGGCCAGCAGCTCGCGCCAGTGTTCGATGGCGGTTGGGTTGATGGATGACGGGTTCATGGCAAGGGTTTCCTGAAAAGCATGGGCCTACTGTATGACCCATCTATGAAGAAGTCGATTTGATAGATTTCATCAATCCAATAGGGAAATGCGATGCCCCCGGCGAACCCGGGCCGGCAAAGGGAAAGGGGCGTCAGGTCAGCAGCGCCACGGCGCCTGAGAAGCTCAGGAAGGCCGCCGCCGTGGTCACGAGGATGATGCGGGCGATGCGCCCGTTGTCGGCGCCCAGGCGCTCGGCCAGCAGCGAGACATTGCTGGCGCTGGGCAAGGCCGCCACCAGCACCATGACGGTCAGCGCAAAGCTCGACAGCGGGACCCCCAGCCGAACAGCCGCCAACCCCACCGCGAGCACCAGCAGGGGGTGCAACACCAGCTTCATGAGCGCGATCGGCAGGTAGTCCGCCACCGGCATGGGGTGGTTGGACTGGATCTGAGAGCGCGCCAGCACCGCGCCGATGGTGAACAGGGCCACCGGCGATGCGGCATCGGCGAGCAGCCAGACCGTTTTCTCCACCGGGCCCGGCAAGGTGAAGGAAAGCGAAGACGCCACCCCGCCCAGCAGAATCGCCCAGGGCATGGGGTTGGTCACCACGCCGCGCAGCGCCTTGCGGCCCGCCACCATCATTGCGTGGCGCCCGCTCTCGCCGGGCTCCCCATCGAGCTGCGACAACGCCACACACAGCGAACTGGTGATCACCATGTCCACCACGATCAGCACAATCACCGGCCCCGCACTCTGCGGCCCGAGCAATGCCGCCAGCAGCGGCACCCCCATGAACCCGGTGTTGGGAAAGGCGGCCACCAGCGCGCCCAACGAGGCATCGTTCCAGCGAATGCGCTCGTTCAGGCTCCAGACGATGGCAAACGCCACCATCACCAGCGCGCACACCAGGTAGACCCCCGCCACCGAGAAGTCGAGCAACTGGGCAATCGGCGTGGTCGAGCCGAAGCGGTAAAGCATCGCGGGCAGTGCAAAAAACAACACAAACCCGTTCAACCCCGGAATCGCCTCCAGCGGCAACATGCGCCGCCGCGCGGCCAGGTAGCCACCGAGCACCAGCGCAAAGAATGGGAAGGTGACCAGGAGAATGTTCAGCATAAGTTCGTTGTTGTGATCGATGCGGCCAATAATTTAGAACTTTTCATTACAATCATCGGCGACAAATCGCCCGGTCCAGGCGCTCGAAAGACCTGCAGCGGCAGCTTGGACACACGAAGCCCAGGCCCGCATTCCGAGCGCCGACCCGCCATTGTGCGGCCACCGGCCCACCCCCCGCCCAAACACCCCGAATCCCATGCTCATCTATGTCGTCATCTTCATCGAGGGCCTGTGCTCGCTGGGCGCGGAGATCATCGCCCTGCGCCGCCTGGTGCCTCACGTGGGCAGCTCGATTCTGGTGACCGCACCCACCATCGGCTTTTTCCTGTTCGCCCTGGCGGTGGGCTACGCCAGCGGCGCGCGGGTGCAGACCGATTTCGCGCGCAAGGTCGGGCGCAACTTCCTGCTGGCCGCGCTCATTGCCGGGCTCGGGCTCGCCGGCGGCACGGTGAATGCCCTGTTCGACACGGTTCACCCCGCCATACTGGCCTACCTTGTCTACATGCTGGCGGTCCTCTGCCCGATTGCCTGGCTGCTGGGGCAGACGGTGCCCATTCTCACCAACCTCATGCGCCACCAGCGCGTCGGCGAGGCCAGCGGCATGGCGCTGTACTGGTCGACGCTGGGCTCGTTTCTGGGCGCCACCGGCCTGTCGCTGCTGGTCATGCAATGGCTGGGCGTTTCCGCGGCGGTGCTGCTGGTGGCCGTGGGCCTGGTGGTGGGCTCCCTGATGCTCAACCACCGCAGCGCGCTTGGCTGGGTTGGCAACCTGGTCGTGCTGGCGCTCGCGGTGTGGATCAACCAGCCGGTGGCGCAGGTGCTCGCAGACACCGCGTACGCCGAATACCGCGTCGACCCCATCGCCAACACCGCCAACGGGCGCCGCTTCCGGGTCAACCAGTCGCACTCCTCCCAGATCGACGACAGCAATCCGCCCCGGTTCGCCTCATACATCGAACGCATCCGCGCCCTGCTGCTGGACGACCTCGCGCTGCGCGACAAGCAGGTGCTGGTGCTGGGCGCGGGCGGCTTCTCGCTGTCGCACCAGGAGCCTCGCAACCACTACACCTACGTCGACATCGACCCCGCCATCAAGGCCATTGCGGAAACCCATTTCCTCAATGGCCCGATCAACGGACGGTTTGTGGCCGATGACGCGCGCAACTTTGTGGCCACCACCGACCAGCGCTTCGATGCCGTCGTGGTCGACGTCTACAGCTCGCGCAACGCCATCCCCGGCCACCTGGCCACACGCGAATTCTGGGCCGGGCTTCGCCGCCCCCTGCAACCCGGCGCGGTGCTGGTGGCCAACCTGATTCTGGACGGGCGCCTGAATTCCGCCTACGCCCGCAACCTCCTGGCCACCATTGAAAGCGTGTACGGGCGTTGCTCGATCGACGTCTTGCGAAAAGGCCAGCCAAGAAGCAATGTGATCGTGACCTGTTTTGAAGGCGGGCAACCCAGGCCGGCGAACATCTATCTCGATGAACACAACCGGGCCGATGTCGACCGCGCTTTCACCCCCTGAAGAAAACACTGAAGAAAGACGCCCCCGGTATCATTGAAGGCTTTGCCCCTGCCCTCCCCTCATGTCCGCCGGCCTGAACCTCGCCCAACTTGACGCCGTCAACCACCTGGGGGGGCCCTGTCTGGTGCTCGCCGGTGCAGGCTCCGGCAAGACCCGGGTCATCACCCACAAAATCGGCCGCCTGATCCAGGCCGGCCTGCCCGCAGACCGCATCGCAGCCATCACCTTCACCAACAAGGCCGCCGCAGAAATGCGCGAGCGCGCGCGGCAACTGGTGGGCCGGGACGCCAGAAAAGTGCTGATCTGCACCTTCCACGCGCTGGGCGTCAAGCTGCTGCGCGAAGACGGGGAAGCGCTGGGCCTGAAGAAGAACTTCAGCATCCTGGACACCGACGACATCACCAGCATCCTCAAGGACTGTGGCGGCACCACCGACGCCAACACCGCCAAGGCCTGGCAATGGACCATCAGCGCCTGGAAAGGCGAGGGGCTCAGCCCGGCGGATTGCCTGGCCCAGGCCAAAGACGACGACGAGCGGGTGGCGGCCACCATCATGGCGCGCTACGAGGAGCGGCTCACGGCTTACCAAAGTGTCGACTTCGACGACCTCATTCGCCTGCCCCTGAAACTCCTGAGCAATCACGCCGAGGTGAGGGAACGCTGGCAGCAGAAGATGGGACACGTGCTGGTCGACGAATACCAGGACACCAACGCCACCCAATACGAGTTGCTCAAGCTGCTGGTGGGTGAGCGCGCGCGCTTCACCGCCGTGGGGGATGACGACCAGTCGATCTATGGCTGGCGCGGCGCCACACTGGACAACCTGAGAAAACTGCCACAGGACTTCCCCGAACTCAAGGTCATCAAACTGGAGCAGAACTACCGCTCCACCAGCGGCATCCTGCGCGCGGCCAACGCCGTGATCGGCCTCAACCCCAAACTCTTTCCCAAAACCCTGTGGAGCGACCTGGGCGAAGGCGAACCGGTGCGGGTGGTGGACGCCGACAACGAAGACCACGAAGCCGAACGGGCCGTGGCCCGCATCCAGAGTCTGCGCAGCCAGTCGCAACACAAGGAATTCCGCGACTTCGCCGTCCTCTACCGCGCCAACCACATGGCCCGCCCCATCGAGCTGGCGCTGCGCCGCGCCCAGATTCCCTACAAGGTCTCGGGTGGTCAAAGCTTCTTCGACAAGGCCGAAATCCGCGATCTGTGCGCCTGGCTGCGCGTGCTGGTCAACAACAACGACGACCCCGCCTTCATGCGGGCGGCCACCACCCCCAAGCGCGGCATCGGCCACACGACCTTGCTGCAACTGGGCAACTTCGCCACGCAGTACAAACTCAGCCTGTTTGAGGCGCTGTTTTCGCACTCGCTGCCGGCCGCCCTGCCGGCCCGCGCGGTGGCCACCCTGCACGAATTCGGCCGCGCCGTGAACGACCTCGAATACCGGGCCCGCCACACCGTGGGACACGAAGCCGCCCGGCAGTTCCTGGACGACTGGCTGAAAGACATCGGCTACGAGCAATACCTCAACGACAACGAAGACAACGAAAAGGTCGCTGCGGCGCGCTGGGCCAACGTGATCGATTTCTGCGACTGGGTGGCCGGGCGCTGCGGCGGCCAGGTCGAGGACGACGCCGGGGTGGGGACGGAGACCGAGCGCAAGACCTTGATGGAAGTGGTGCAGACCATTGCCCTGCTCTCCACCCTGTCGGAACGGGAAAAAGACGAAGACGTGGTGACCCTCTCAACCCTGCACGCCTCCAAGGGGCTGGAATGGCCCCATGTGGTGCTGGTGGGTGTCAACGAAGGCCTGCTGCCCTTCAAGCTGGAAGAAGCAAGCATGGACCTTCCTGCAGAGGCCGTCGCCCAGCGCCTGGAGGAAGAGCGGCGGCTCATGTATGTGGGCATCACGCGGGCGCAGCGCACGCTGGCCGTGAGCTGGCTCAAACGCCGCAAAAAGGGGCGTGAGACCGTCGCCGGCGTGCCCAGCCGATTCATCAAGGAAATGGCGCTGGACGAAGCCACCGTCAAGGAAGACCCTCGCGAAAAGCTGCGCGCCTTGCGCGCCGAGTTTGCCCAACGCGCCAACGAACAGGCGGCCAGCAAAGCCGCCGAGAAACCATGAAACGCTCCGTCAAATCCCCTTGGCAACGCGCCGTGCTCGCCACCAGCCTTCTGGCCGCCGCGCTCTGTGGGTCGCCGCTGGCCGCCCAAACCACCACCGAACGCCCGACCAGCCCCAACTGCCCCGCGCCGCAAGACGTCACCCCCGCCCACTTGCTCGGCGTGTGGCGCCTTTCCATGGGCGCCGAACCGGTTGCCAGCGGCAGCATCATCTTCACCCGCCACCCGGAATTTGTCGACAGCGTGCGCGGCGCGCTCGCGCTGCAAGCGGCCGACCACCACCACACGGCCATGGTGGCGGGGGACGCCACCGCGCAAGGCTTTCAGCTCGAAGAATCGGCCGATGGCACGAACATCGACGCGGTGTGGACTGGCGACGTGTCGCCCGACAACTGCGGCCGGGAAATCAAGGGGTGGCGGCGCGTGTTGGCGGGCAACAGCACCGGCGAGGCTGTCACCGAACAGCCTTTCGTTCTGCGCAAAACCGCGGACTGGCGCTGAGGCGATTCAAACGCCTCGGCAGACACCTCAGGCCAGCCAGACCAGAAGCGCGACAAACAACAAGGTGTGCGCCCACAAACCTGGCCCCAGCCAGAGCAGGTAACGCCGTCCACCGACCAGCCCGGCTGTCACGCTCTTGCTGCCTGCGTGGACCATCAAGGCCAGTGCCACGGGCAAACCGGCTGCGCCCGAAACACCCGAACCCGAGGAAGCAAACACCGCCGCCATCGCCGCATGCAAATCGGCCAGTGCGGCCACCATGGTGCCGACGATCAGCCCGGTCTCACCCAGCCACAGGGTCAGCCCATGCACCACGACCTGGATCGCACTCAGCAACGCCACCACCGCCGCCGCACCCGGCAAGCTGAACATCCGGTCCCCGCCGTCGCCCGGCAGGCCTTCGATGCGCGGGCTGGGTGGCAGACCAAGCCCTTGGCCATCGCCGGGCCCACTCGCCGCTGCGTCCGGTCGGCGACCGTCGTTCACCGCCCCACCGCGCTCAGCCGACGAGACCGCGCCCGCCCCGCCCTGCAACAGCCACCAGGCCCAGCCCGCCGCCAGCAAGGCAGCCAGCCCTGCCGGCCACCACAAACGCGCCAGCCAGGCCGGCTGCACCGCCGCCGCCACCAGCACCATCTGCACCTGGGTCGACACACAGGACATCAGGCCGCCGCCCGCCATGAGCCGTGCCGACGACCGCCCCTCCCGCGCCGCCAAGCCCATGGTGGCGATGGTCGCCGTGCTGGAAACAAACCCCGATGCCAAGGCCGACAAGGCCACGGCGTCGCGCGCACTCAACAAGCGGCGGCACAGGTGGGCCACCGACTGCACGGTGAGCAACAGGGCCAAGAGCTGCGCAATCACATACGGGTTGAGCACGGCCCCCCAGAATGGCCGGTTGGGTACCAGGGGCAGCACCATCAACACCAGGGCGGCCAACAAAAGGCCATCGCGCACCTCGCCCGGGCTCAGCCACTGCCGGGCAAACCGGTGCAATGGCGCCCGCCCGGCCAGCAAGGCCGTCAAGCCCACCGCGGTGGCGGCCGCCAGCGGCAGGCTCCAGGCGCACATCACCCCGATCAGGTAGGTCAGCAACAGGGCCACTTCCGTGGTGGCGCCGGGGTCGCGTGAGCGGTCGCGCCAATAAGCCACCGTCGCCAAAGCCGCTACCAGCGCCGCACCCGCCACCATCAACCCGGCCACGCCGGTCAGCGCCGCAACAGCCCCCATCACACAAGTCGATGAAAAGGTGCGCAGCCCGGCGAACGCGCGCTGCGGCCCCTCGCCCTTGCGCCGCTCGCGTTCGATGCCAATCAGCAAGCCACAGCCCAGCGCCACAGCCAACACCGCCGCAGCGCCACCCAAGGAGGTCAGGTCATCAGGCATCGGCAAAACAGCTCTGAGGCGTGGCACCCACGCAAAGCTTCAACATCCCACACAACAAGACACCCCGACACGAAAAGCTCAAGCACCGCTGCATCAAGGGTGCACCAGCCCATCCATGCGCACCACTTCAAAGTCGCGCCCCAGAACCTGCCCCAGCTCGCGGTTCAACACATCGTTGTTCCAGCGCGGGTCGGGCGCTCCACTCACATACCAGTTGCTGCCATTGTCGGCCACCAGCATCCCGTGGGTCTTCATGGCGGTGAGCAAGGCCCGGGTTTCGGTGCTGAAGCCCGCCGGGATCACATAGCTGGCCTTCAGGCGCACGCGCATGCCCATGGGCGGCAAGTTGGGATCGGTGTTGGATGAGGCCCAGTGGGTGGCCGGCGGCACGTGCGCCCGGCGGCTGCGCTGCACGGTAAAGCGCAAGGCATGGGGAATGCCACCAGGTCCGCGAGCCGCTTCTTCGTAGCGAGCCAGGCCAGGAAAATGGGCAGCCCGGCAGCGTCGGCGCTGGTCCAGCCCGGCTGTCCGCCCGGCCTGACCTGGTTGCTGTCGAGATGGAACACGGCACCCACGTCGGCGCTCCAGCTCCCATCGCCGGCGGGGAACGCCCGTCCAAGCTCGTACAGGCGGTTGTTGTCGCGGTCGATGACCAGCACATGGCGGTCGCCCGTGCTGCCGGCCCGCCTTCGATCAGCGCACCCGCCGGCACCGGGTAAGGGCCCGGATCGCTTTCATCGCCATAGGCGGTCCAGAGGATGTTCACACGCGGCTGCGCCCTGACCACCACATAGGGAATACCGATCGGCGCACCGTTGTAAGTACCCGAACCGAAGTCGGGATGCAGCCCGCGGTCCAGCCCGATGCTGGCGATCAGCGCATCCGAGTTCGGGTCGCGCGGCAGGGCGGACACGTCCGCGTTCCAGGCGTTGTCTGCCGGAAACGGCACGCACCCATTGAGCGCCGCCCCCACACCCAGGTCACCCTCGCGCATTGCCCGTAGCTGCGCACGTACTCGGTCGGCGCAGGCGCATCCCCACCACGTAGTACCCCACCCCTTCCGCCACGTATTGCGGCAGGAATGCCACCTCCGACGGGTTGATGGAGTAGAAGTGAAACCCCTTGTTTGCGAGAAAGAATCGGCTCAACGGCCGCCAGCCCGCACCGGCACCAGGCTGGCGTAATAGGCACCCTTCATAGACAAACTGGGGCAGATCGCTTGCACATGGGCCCGCCCGATTCGCTGATGGTGTAGAAATGCACCCCCGTCTGGCGGTTGTAAAAACGGTGCACCGGGCTCAGCCCGGCGGCGGGCTAAGCTGGCCTCGAACGCCACGCCCCTTCATAGACCATGTTGGCCAGCGAGGCCCGCACCCGGTCGCGCTCTTCGGCGCTCACGGTGTAGAAATGCGCGCCGGTGAGGCGGTTGGCAGCGGTAGACCGGCACGGCCGCCAGCACGCCTTGGTCTGCGCGGCAAAGCCCGCCTTGTCGCGCACTCTGCCAGCTCCTGCGCATTGAGCGCGGCCCCCTCAGCCAACACCGTGGCCAGCGCCTTCTCGTTCATGCCCTTCCCAGACATTGCACCGCCCTCTGCCACGCTGACGCGGGTGCCCGCCCCCTCCCGCATCGTCGGCACCACCACACCCGGCCAGGGCCAGTAGCGCCACCCACGAAGCCACCCACGCCACCATCAAACCCCGGATGGACCGCTGGCGCTTGAGGGCGGCTTGAACATTTGGCATGGCGAATGGGGCGTCAAAGAGGACAACAAAGAGAGGACAACAAAGGTCGGGCGACCAAGGGGCAGCGTTCACACCGCTCGTGGCCCAAACCGCCGCAGTGACCATCGCCTGCGCGCCCGCAGCCATGCTCGGTACCAGCGCAGTATGGCGCACTGCGCAGCAACCCGCGAAAGACGGCAAAGACACCCACATCGCAGCTCGCCAGCCGGGCGTGTCACGGAGTGGCGCCACAATAGCCACCATGCACAAAACGCCCGATTTCAAACCCCCTGCTTTCTACCGCGACGCCAAAGCCGCCCTGGAACAGGTGCAAGCCATCTACCAGCGCAGCATCGACCACCTGCGCGCAGCCATGCGCGACTTCGTGGCCGGGGAAGACTTCAGCCAGACCCGCGTGAGGGCCTGCTACCCCTTCGTGCGGCTGCACACGCACAGCGTGACCCACAAAGGCTCCAGCCGCCTGAGCTATGGCTTTGTCGCCGGCCCCGGCCGATTCGAAACCACGCTCACGCGGCCCGACCTCTACGCCGACTACCTGCTGGATCAGTTCCAGTTGCTCCTGGCCAACCATGGCGGCGAGCTGGAAGTGGGCACCAGCACACAACCCATTCCCATCCACTTCTCCTTCGCCGAACACGACCACGTGGAAGGCCAGCTCAGTGCCGAGCGGCGCGCCCTGATGCGCGACGTCTTCGACCTGCCCGACCTCACCGCCATGGACGATGGCATTGCCAACGGCACCCACGCCACGCGCCCGGGCGAGGCCCAGCCACTGGCCCTGTTCACGGCGCCGCGCACCGACTACTCCCTGCAGCGCCTGCGCCACTACACCGGCACCGCGCCCGAGTGGTTTCAGAACTTTGTGCTGTTCACCAACTACCAGTTCTACATCGACGAATTCATCAAACTCGGCCACGCCGAAATGGCCAACCCCGAGAGCGAATACGTGGCCTTTGTCGAGCCTGGCAACCTCGTCACGCGCCGCCAAGGCCTTGCCCCCGAAGCCATTGACGCGCTCGGTGTGGCCCCACCCCGTCTGCCACAGATGCCGGCATACCACCTCATGCGCAAGGACCGCACCGGCATCACCATGGTCAACATCGGCGTGGGCCCGGCCAACGCCAAAACCATCACCGACCACATCGCGGTGCTGCGCCCCCACGCCTGGCTCATGCTGGGCCACTGCGCCGGCCTGCGCAACAGCCAGCAACTCGGCGACTACGTGCTGGCCCACGCCTACGTGCGAGAAGACCACGTGCTCGACGAAGACCTGCCGCTGTGGGTCCCCATCCCCGCGCTGGCCGAGATCCAGCTCGCGCTGGAAGCCGCCGTGGCCGACGTCACCGAAGTGCCCCCGGCCGAACTCAAGCGCATCATGCGCACCGGCACCGTGGCCAGCACCGACAACCGCAACTGGGAACTGCTGCCCGACAACACCCCGCAACGCCGGTTTTCACAATCGCGCGCGGTGGCGCTCGACATGGAAAGTGCCACCATCGCCGCCAACGGTTTCCGTTTCCGCGTGCCCTACGGCACCTTGCTTTGCGTGAGCGACAAGCCATTGCACGGCGAAATCAAACTGCCCGGCATGGCCAACCACTTCTACCGTGAGCGGGTCGACCAACACCTGCGCATCGGTATCCGGGCGGTCGAACGCCTGCGCGGCGGCGGGGCCGGTCAATTGCACAGCCGCAAACTGCGCAGCTTCGCCGAAGTGGCCTTCCAGTAACGCAATCACCCTCCCAGCGCATGCAATCGATTCGAGAATTTTTCATCCAGAACTTTGGCATTGAAGCCTGGCTGGCCATGGTGCTGGCGATAGTCGTCGTGGCCCTTTTGCTGAGCCAGGCTTCACGCATGGTCTACAACCAGTTCGACAAACTGGCCCGGCGAACCCAGACCATCTGGGACGAATCCCTGATCACCGCGGCCCGCCGCCCGACCCACCTGCTGATCACCGTCCTGGCACTGGCCGGCATTGCCCGCGTGGTGCTCACCCAATGGCCAGATATCGACCTTGCCGAAGAAGTCATCCAGGCCCGCAACGTGGGCGTCGTGCTGGCCGTGGCGTGGTTTGGCTGGAAATTCGTGCAACTGATCACCAGCAGCACCGTGGCCCGGGGCAGGCAGGATGGCCACGAGTTCGACCTGACCACCGTCTTTGCGCTGAGCAAGCTCACGCGCCTGCTGATCTTGGTGGTGGCGGCCATCACCGTGGCCCACACCATGGGTTTCAATGTGGGCGCACTGCTCGCTTTGGGCGGTGTGGGCGGCATTGCGGTCGGTCTGGCGGCCAAGGACTTGCTGGCCAACTTTTTTGGCGGCCTCACCATCTACATGGACAGGCCATTCAGCGTCGGCGACTGGATACGCTCACCCGACAAGAGCATCGAAGGCACGGTGGAGTACATCAGTTGGCGCCACACCCGCATCCGCGCCTTCAACAAGAACCCGATCTATGTGCCCAACGCGGTGTTCACCACCATCGTGGTGGAAAACCCCTCGCGCATGAGCCACCGGCGACTCAAGGAAACCATCGGGCTGCGCTACGACGATTTTGCGCAGGTTGAGGCCATCGTGTCCGAGATCAGGCAATTCCTGGAGAAACACCCCGAAATCGACACCGACCAGACCCTGATCGTCAACTTCAACGCCTTTGCCGCCAGTTCGCTGGACATCATGATCTACACGTTCACGCGCACCCGCGACTGGGTGAAGTTTCATGAAATCAAGCAAGCGGTGTTGCTCGAAGTGGGGGCCATCATCGAACGCCACGGCGCCGAGATCGCCTTCCCCACGCAGACACTTCATCTGGCCAACCCGCCCGCGCTGGTCGCGGGCGAGCCCGACACCCCGCCCGAGCCGTCAGAGAAGGCAGCAAAAGCCGATCAGGGCGCGAACCGGTAGTTCTGCCCGCCGCGGCTGGCAATCTTGGTCGCGCCGATGCTGTTGCCCAGCTCGGCGCAGCGGACCAACGACCAGCCTTGGGCCAGACCGTGCAGCAGCGCGGCCCGGAACGCGTCGCCACAGCCGGTGGGGTCCAGCACTTCCACCGCTTCGACACCCGGCACACGCGTCTTCTGGCCACCTTCCCACACGTCGCAGCCCTGTTCGGCCAGCGTCACCACCACGCCCTTGACCTTTTGCGCGATGGCCTCCATCGCCAGCCCCGTGCGCTCGCACAGCATCTGTCCCTCGTAATCGTTGACGCTGACCCAGGTGGCGAGGTCAACGAAATGGCGCAGTTCCTCCCCGTTGAACATGGGCAGGCCCTGTCCCGGGTCGAACATGAAGGGAATGCCCGCGGCGTGCAGTTGCTCGGCGTGCGAGAGCATGGCGTCGCGGCCATCGGGCGAAATGATGGCCAAGGCGATATCGCCGCGCGCGGGCACCGGATTTTCATGGGCCATGGACATCGCGCCTGGATGAAAGGCGGTGATCTGGTTGTTGTCGCGGTCGGTCATGATCATGGCCTGCGCGGTGTAACTGTCTTTCACGGTCTGCACATGCCGGGTGTCGACCCCCAGCGCCGTCATGCGCTCCACATAGGCCTGCCCGTCTGGGCCGACCGCCGCCAGCGGGGTCACCTCATCACCCAGCTGGCGCAACCCGTAGGCAATGTTCCCGGCGCAACCGCCAAACTCGCGGCGCAAGGCCGGCACCAGAAACGACACATTGAGGATGTGCAGCTGGCTGGGCAGGATCTGCTCGGCAAAGCGCCCTTCAAAGGTCATGATGGTGTCGAAGGCCAGGGAGCCGCATACAAGAATGGTCATGGGTGCTTTCAGAATCGAATAAGGTGAAGATGGCAATCAGGGATAAAAAACCAAGGCGCGGTAACCCGCCATGTTGACCAGATCGCTCTCGGAAAGCGAGAGCTGCATGCTCACCGACAACCGCCCTTTCGGCGGCACCACCGTGGGCGTACCCGGCAGCTCTTCGGGCAGGAACACGCGCCGGGCAATTTCCTTGTCGCGGGAGTCGGTCAGGCTCAGCTCCAGCGCGGGCATGGCCACCGCCATGGGTTCGCTGTTCTTGACCACCAGATCAAACGAATAGAACTGGCCCAGCTTGCGGGTGAGCGTTGAACTGTCGATCGCGACCGCCTCGATGCGGCGGGGCGCAGACAGGGAGCAACCCGTGACCGCACACAGGGTCTTCAAGGCCGACTCCATCGCCGGATACCGGGCAGCCAGCTGGTCCCGCTCGAAGCTGGCCCACTGCAAGCCCAGCAACGCACCCAATGCGATGGCCATCAGCAACAAAAGGCCCCGCATGACCGGCGTGCGCCAGAACGCGTCGCGGCGCGCCTTCACCACAAAGGTGGGCTCGGCGGGCTCGGCCCCGAAGCCACTGTCGGGATCGTCCGCCTCCAACTGGGACATGGCCCACTGCGAACCGGCGGCCTCCGGAGGCGCCGGAGGGCCGAAAGTGGAGCGCCTGACCTGCGTTTCGCCTGCGGCAGCGGACGGCGGCGGGGCCGGTTCCTTCACTTGCGTTGTCACTGGGGCGGGCGCAGGCGACGGGGCTGGGCTCGCTTCGGGCGACTGCGCGGGTGGCACGCTCGCGCTCCCCGTCAAACCGGCAAACGCACCCAACTCTCGCTCGAACTCGGGATCCACCGGTTGGGGTTTGCGCGGCACCCCAGCCCCTTTCCCCGCCTGCGACCGAAGCTCCTGCTCCACCGCCTCGCGGTGCCGGGAAATGTTGCTCGGGCTCAACAACCAATCGTGGTCCCACTGATCGGCGTCGGCTTCGCCAGCCCCAAGCAGCAGCGCCGATTCGTCTTCCGGCGGCGCTGCCACCTTGTCTGATCGGACAGCGGCCTGCGCGGCTGGAACCACAGCCGCATGGGGGTTTGGCAGGACATCAGCGGTCGACTGTGCGGCCAAGGGCGCCAGTCCCTCCAGCGACATGGGTACCGTCGCAGAAAACGGCGGAGGGTCGACCTCGATCGGTGCGGGGGCCTGTGTGGCCGCTTGCCGCACCGATGGCGGCGGTGGCGGTGACGGAGGCGGTGGTGAGGGCGGAGAAAGAGAGGCCGGAACGGTTGCCGGAGGCGCCGATGGGGCTGGTGCGGGAATCGGCGTGCGACGGATCACCACCCGTGGGGCACCGGTTTCCGCAGGGACAGGCGCTTTCGCCCCCCCCGCGGGCACTGACGCCGGACGGGCTTGCGGTGGCGCGGGCGCAACAGATTCCTGCAGGTTCAACATGGCGTCGAACACGTCGGAACAATGCCCGCAGCGCACCCAGCCGTCAGAGATCTTCAGTTGGTCGGGAACGACCCTGAACATCGTTCCGCAAGCCGGGCAACGGGTGGTGAAACTCATGGCGGGATTATTGCAGCACGCCGCAGACCTCAGAACCTACCTGCAGGCCGATCCGAGGCACCGCGGCGACAAGCGCTCACACCTCAGGCCCGTTGGGCCGTCATCAGTATCCAGCCGTCTTCCTCATCGCCCACCGACAATGCCAGCCAAGGGGCATAAGCGGCCTGGAGCTCTTCGGCCTGACGGGCCAGAATGCCAGCCAGCACGAGATGCCCCCCTGGCTTCACATGCTGGCAGAGCAGGGGCGCCAGCACCTTGAGCGGCGTGGCCAGAATGTTGGCCAAGACGAGGTCGTATTCCCCTTGGGCGGCCTCGGGAAGGCCGGGTTTCAAGGACACGTGGTTGGCCGCCGCATTCAGCTGCGTGGACTCCACCGCCGCCGGATCGATGTCCACGGCATCGATTTCGACAGCGCCAAACTTGGCCGCACCAATGGCGAGAATGCCCGAGCCACAGCCGTAATCCAGCACGCGCAAGCCCTTTGCGCCCTGACGTGCCGTCCAGCGCAGACACATGCGGGTGGTGGGATGGGTGCCTGTGCCAAAGGCCAGACCGGGATCGAGCCGGATGATCTCCTTTGCCTGGGCAGGCGGCTCATGCCAGGTCGGAACGATCCAGAAAGTGGGGGTGATCTCCACCGGGTCGAACTGGGACTGTGTCAACCGCACCCAATCCTGTTCCACCACCGGCTGCACCCCCAGCACCTGACAACCGACAAAAAAATCTTGCGGCGCCAGCAACCCCGCCGCTTCGCGCGCGGCCGCCTCGTTGGGAAAGAGCGCCACCACCCGGGAGCGCTGCCACCCTTCGCGCGGCGGCGGCATGCCGGGCTCACCGAACAGGGCTTGCTCTGCCGGCGTCAAGGCGTCAGCATCCTCCACCGAGACACTCAAGGCATCCAGCGCGACCAGTGCATCGCCCACCATCTCAACCGCTGCTTCCGGGGCCATCAGCACCAGCTCAAACAGCGAAGAGCCTGCGTCACCTTCCGGCTTTTCAGCGCTCATGTTGAGACAGCCACTCTTCGAGGTAATGGATGTTGGTCCCGCCTGCCACGAATTTGGCATCGACCATGATCTCGCGGTGCAAAGGGATGTTGGTCTTGATGCCCTCGATGGCGGTCTCTGCCAAAGCGGTGCGCATGCGGGCCAAAGCCTGCTCACGGGTGTCGCCATAGACAATCAGCTTGCCAATCATCGAGTCGTAATTGGGCGGCACGAAGTAGTTGGCATAGGCATGGGAGTCCACGCGAACGCCCGGCCCTCCCGGCATGTGCCAGGTGGTGATACGACCGGGAGAGGGCGTGAATTTATAGGCGTCCTCCGCGTTGATTCGGCACTCGATGGCATGCCCCTTCAGCTGGATCTGGCGCTGGGTGAAGGGCAGCTTTTCGCCGGCAGCCACCGCAATCTGGGTGCGCACGATGTCCACGCCACTGATCCACTCGGTCACCGGGTGTTCCACCTGGACCCGGGTATTCATTTCGATGAAATAGAACTCGCCGTTTTCATAGAGGAACTCGAAGGTGCCGGCACCGCGGTAATTCATCTTCTTGCAAGCCGCGGCACAACGCTCACCAATCTTCTCGATAGCGCGGCGTGGAATACCGGGCGCGGGGGCTTCTTCGATCACCTTCTGATGGCGCCGCTGCATCGAGCAGTCGCGCTCACCCAGATACACCGCATTGCGGTGCGTGTCGGCCAGAATCTGGATCTCGACGTGCCGTGGGTTCTGGAGGTACTTCTCCATGTAAACCTCAGGGTTGCCAAATGCAGCCCCCGCCTCAGCCTTGGTGGTCTGAACCGCGTGCAGCAAGGCCGCCTCGGTGTGCACCACCCGCATGCCGCGGCCGCCGCCGCCGCCGGCCGCCTTGATGATCACCGGGTAACCAATCGCCTTGGCCACCTTCTTGATCGCGGCCGGATCGGTTGGCAATGCCCCTTCCGAACCGGGCACACATGGCACGCCCGCACGAATCATGGCCTGCTTGGCCGACACCTTGTCACCCATCATGCGAATGGACTCTGGCGTGGGGCCAATGAACGTGAAGCCGCTCTTCTCCACCCGCTCGGCGAAATCGGCGTTCTCGCTCAGAAAACCGTAGCCGGGGTGAATCGCCTCGGCGTCGGTCACTTCGGCCGCCGAAATGATGGCAGGCATGCTGAGGTAGCTCTGTGCCGACTGGGCCGGGCCAATGCAAACGGCCTCGTCGGCCAGCTTGATGTACTTGGCATCCCGGTCCGCCTCGGAGTACACCATCACCGCCTTGATGCCCATCTCCCGACAGGCGCGCTGAATGCGCAAGGCAATCTCGCCCCGGTTGGCAATCAGAATTTTCTTGAACATGGGCCGGCCGCTTATTCGATGATGAACAAAGGCTGACCGTACTCCACGGCCTCGCCGTTGTTCACCAGAATGCGGGTGACGGTGCCGGTTTTGTCGGCTTCGATCTCATTGAGAATCTTCATCGCCTCCACGATGCAGATCGTCTCGCCTTCCTTGATCGCATCGCCCACCTCGACAAACGGCTTGGCACCCGGACTGGACGCACGATAGAAGGTGCCGACCATGGGTGAAGTCACCGTGTGACCTTCCTCTGCAGCCGGTGCAGCGGCAGGCGCAGCCTCCGGAGCCGCCACGGCCGCCACTGCTGGCGCGCCCACTGGCGCCGCGGGCGCCATGCTGTAGGTGATCGGTGCCGCCGCGCTCACAGGCGCGCTCTTGACAATGCGGACCTTGCCCTCGGCTTCGGTGATTTCCAACTCAGACACGTTGGATTCGGACACAAGGTCGATCAACGTCTTCAATTTTCTCAAATCCATGATTTCTCCATCGAACTTCGGTTAAATCGGCCAAACTTCCGGCAACGTCGCCGAATTTTCACCCCTCAAACCGACAAGGTGCCGCAGTGTACACGAAGTAACAGGTCAATCAAGGTCCGGCGACCACCGCCCATCGCCGAACATATCCACTCGACTTCTCTGGATATCGGCACATTTTCCCTCACTTGGGCCGATTTTGGGCCTGGCCACGCGGCGCGTGGGGCCATCGGCGTTTCAGACCATGCCGACCCAGGCATCCAGATCTTCCTGGTGTACCTTGCCGATCTTCTGGTGCCGAACCACGCCTTGCGCATCAAAAACGACCGTGAAGGGCAGCCCCCCGTTCGGGTTGCCCAGCGTGCGGCTGAGTTCCACACCGCCAAAACCCGCCATGCCCACTGGAAAGCGCAACGGCAGGCGTTGCATGAAGGTTTGAACCGCCTTGGCCTGATCGACCGCAAGGCCCACGACTTGCCAGCCCCGGGCCGCGTGCGCCTCGTAAAACGCATTGAGCAAGGGCAACTCTTCCACGCAGGGTGGGCACCAGGTGGCCCAGAAGTTGACCAGCAACGGTCGCCCCGGAACGCCGCCAGGCTCAGCGGCTGCCCCTGAGGATCATTCAGTTGCGCGGCCCAGAAACCCTGCTCCGCCTCCGATAGCACCGCCTTGGGGGAGTGGCGCCACCAGGCCAGTCCCGCCCCGGCGGCCCCGGCCGAGACGGCCGCCAGGCCCAACAAGGTTCGCCTTTGCACACTCATCGCGTGTCATCCTTTCCATCCGTTTCCAGCAAAGCGCGCACCGCCGAAGCATTCCCCCGGGGCTTGCGGCCTTGGGCGTCGGGCTTCAGCGCACCACGCACGTCGTCGCGGTCGTACACCAGCAGGTGCACCAACACCCACTGGCCCAGAGCATCGCAGCGCTCCCGCACGCTCAACGCATCCACAGGCTCGCCCTTCCAGCCGGTCACGGTGCCAACCTGGAATTCCACCCCCTTGTCCAACAGGCGCCATTCGGCGGCCTTTGGGTCGTCGCAAAACAGCTGAATATGGATATCGGTATGGCGCGTCGCCGTGCCGTGCCACACAGCGCCCCCCAGAAAGGGTGTGAACGCTTCCAACCGATCCATCCAGACCAGCGCCAGTTCGCGCAAGGCACGAAGCTCCCCAGGCTGTGTGTCCGCGCAAAAGATGGCAATGTGTTCACGCACCGCCGCGTCCATCAGCGCCGCGTCCGGCAGGGGCACCCGCAACCCCGACAGACCCAGCAATTTCGCGGCCTGGCGTTTGGCGCTCGCGTAATCCAGGCCCTCGTCCACCACCAAGCGAGCGGCCGTGGCAGCCAACTCGGCGCCCATTTGAGTCGCGTCCATTTGCATGGGGGGATTGTGCCTGCGCGTCGCAGCTCACGCCCGCGGCCGCCCGCTTCACCCCAAATTCTTGCCGCTCAACTCCCCCTAGAATTGCCGAATGCATATTCACATTCTGGGCATTTGCGGCACTTTCATGGGCGGTCTGGCCGCGCTGGCCCGGGAGGCCGGCCATCGGGTCACGGGCTGCGACGCGGGCGTCTACCCCCCCATGAGCGATCAGTTGCGAGCCTTGGGTATCGATCTCATCGAAGGCTTCGACGCCGACCAACTGGCCCTCAACCCGGATGTTTTTGTCGTTGGCAATGTGATAAGCCGGGCCCGCCAGC
>JAWKYI010000002.1:0-644814 GCA_041396525.1 Burkholderiaceae bacterium | reverse complement strand
AGGCCGGCGGGGGCCAAAGTCGAATAGAAGATGGGCGATTCCAGTTGTGCTATCCATTTCAGCCGCATTGCTGCCGCAGCGGCACATTGGTTTGGACTTTCATTGGTGGTGGCATCAAATAATCCTAGAGAGCTTGGTCGCTTGGCTTAGCATCTGAGCATGCAGACTCCTATGCGTTGGACCCGCTTTCTTCCCTTCTTGCAGTGGCCTCGCCCGGTGCCTTCGCTTCTGAGAGGTGAGCTGCTGGCCGGTGTCACTGTCGGCTTGATGTTGGTCCCCCAAGGAATTGCCTACGCTTTGCTGGCGGGCATGCCGTTGGTCGCGGGACTGTACGCCTCATTGCTGCCGGCCCTCTTTGCCGTTCTCTTCAGTGCTTCACCACGCCTTTCGGTAGGACCAACTGCCCTTTCATGCTTGCTGGTGACCGCGTCCTTGTCTGGCTTGGCTGAACCTGGGAGCCAGCGATGGATTGAGCTCGCCGCCTGGCTGGCTCTGATGTCGGGCATTCTGCAAATTGCGGTCGGGCTGATGCGCGCCGGATGGATTTTGAGTCTTGTCAACGCCCCGGTGCTGATGGCATTCACGCAGGGGGCAGGGCTGCTGATCATCGGTTCCCAAGTTCTCACGCTACTCGGCCTGCCCAACGATTGGGGGAACGCGATTGATCACCCGCAGCTTCATTGGCCTTCCTTACTTTTCGGAATGGGATCCTATTTGGCACTGGTGGTCAGCCGACGAATTAGCAAGTCGTTTCCATCGGTGCTGGTGCTGGTGGTACTCTCCGGCTTCATCAGCTACTGGGTGGGGTTCGAAGCGGGCGGCGGCCGGGTCATTGGAGACTTGCCAAAGGGTCTTCCACCTTTGGCACTGCCGGCATGGCCCGGCATGGACACCTTGAGCGCATTGCTCCTGCCGACCTTGATGATCACCCTGGTGAGCTTTCTTGAAACCGCCTCCAGTGCGCGCGTGGACAGCCGGGACAAAGGCCAGCGCTGGAACCGAGAGCAGGACTTGGTGGGTCATGGGCTTGCCAAGATGGTTGCCGGCATGAGTGGGGCCTTCCCGACCAGCACGTCATTCTCTCGATCCGTGCTGAACCGCTATGCAGGCGCACGCACGGGATGGTCGGTGGTGTTCTCCGTGGCGGTTGTGGCCCTCGCGCTGACATTCACACCATTGCTTCATTCGGTCCCCATGCCGGTGCTGGCTGCCGTCGTTGTGGCCGCTGTTCAAAGCCTGTTGGCTCCATCGGAATTCATCAAGCTCTGGAAGGTGTCAAGGGTCGAAGGGAGCATTGCCGTCGTGACATTCGTGATCACGGTCCTGTCGGCACCCAGGCTTTACTGGGGGGTGTTGGCGGGCGTGGTGATGTCGCTGAGCTACTTCTTGTTCTTGCGCCTGAACCCTCGCATCATTGAGGTCGGCCTGCATCCTGACGGAAGCTTGCGAGACCGGCATTTGTGGAATCTCCCAGCGCTGGCGCCGTTGACTTATGCCTTGCGCATGGACGCCGAGCTCGATTTCGCATCGGCCAATGATTTTGAGCGCAACATCACGCAGTACATCTCTGCCCACCCTGATACACGCCACGTGATGCTCATCGCTCACCCGATCAATCAAATCGATGCCACTGGCGTGGAGGTCTTCTCTTCCCTGCTTGCACAGTTGAAAGCACTGGGAATCACGCTGCATATGGTTGGGCTCAAGCTGCCCGTCGAACGATCGCTGAAGGCCGCGGGTTTGCTCGATCCCTCCGATCGCTTGAAGATGTACCGCACCGAAGCCGACATTCTGCAAGTCGCGAAATCGCTGGTGTCTGACCCAGGCAGTGAGCACGCCGAAAGGTAGTTAGTTAGAACGTTGGGGACAGCTAGGGACATGGCGACCACGGGCAAGGTGCATGCACCATGCACGGCAGTTCGACGCCAGAACAGGTATGTCGATGCCGTGCAAGAATGGGCATCATCATTTCAAGAAAGGGAATTCATGTCTTTGTACCGATTCAAATCAAGAGAAACCGGTGATTTGGTCATGCTTGAGCCCCATGGGCGCCACATTCTTGAGGTGCTGGGAAAGGACCTGGACAAGGGAGTGATCCAACCCGGTGAAATGGCTGCTGCAATCAGCAAGTTGCAAGCCGAAGCAGCGAGGGAGGCCGCCGATCAGGAGCGCCAGAAAGAAGAAGCGCAGGCCAAGGATGAAGCCGCGCCCGAGTTCGACCCGGTCACCTTCAAACTCAGAATTGTGCCGTTTGTCGAGATGCTGCAGCGCTGTCAACAAGCCGAAGTGGACGTGGTCTGGGGGGTCTAGCAACTCGCCGATTCACCATCAACTTGCGCAAACCTGGCGAATTCGCTGTCCGATGATCACGCCCAAAGCGGCTGCGCGCGGGTTTGCGTGGCTGACGACCCCCGACTCGAGCGTGCTGCTGGCCACGCCGATTCGCGCTGACATGTGAGACACCGCGCAGGCTGCGATGCCGTTTTGCTCGAGAAGCACCAGACCCGCAATGCCGGCATTGTCTTTTCCCACTCCCGCGTCATTGAACACGCAGAGCAATGGGCGGGCTGCTACCGCGTATTGCGCGGCGCTGAGCCCGCCATGCGAACCGGTGACCACAACGCAATCAGAGTCATTGGCAGAGATCGCGGCAATGGAATCCATCACATGGACAGGTGCGTGAACAATGAGCGCGCAAGTCATGGCCGAAGCGTAATGAGGAGCGCAAAAAAAAGCCAGCGCAAATCGCGCTGGCTTTCTCTATCGATCCGAAGCGACCGCTTCAGGGCCCGAAAATGGCGTTGGGCAAGGCCAAGCTGATCGCCGGGATGTAGGTCACCATCACGAGGAACACCAGCAACACGGCCAACCAGGGCAGCGCGGCCTTGGTCACTTGAACCAGGTTCATGCCGGTGACGCCGCTGGTCACAAACAGGTTGAGTCCCACGGGTGGCGTCACCATGCCGATCTCCATGTTCACCACCATGATCACACCGAGGTGAATGGGGTCGATGCCCAGATGGCTTGCAATGGGGAACAGAATCGGGGCCAGGATCAGGATGATCCCGGTGGGCTCCATGAAGTTGCCGGCGATCAGCAAGATGATGTTCACGACGAGCAGGAACATCCATGGAGACATCCCGACCGCAAGTATGTGCTCGGCAATCGTTTGCGGGATGCGTTCGGTGGTGAGCACGTGGGCAAACAGCAGGGCGTTGGCCACGATGAACATCAGCATCACGGTGGTCTTGGACGACTCTAGGAACACCTCTGGGAGGTCTTTGAAGCCAAGGTCGCGGTAGATGAACACCGCCACAAACAAGGCATAGACAGCCGAGACGGCTGCGGCCTCAGTGGGGGTGAATACGCCCCCATAGATACCGCCCATGATGATGGCCAGCAATGCCAGGCCCCACAGCGATTCGCGGAACGCCTTGAACACCTCGCCGAATGACGCCTTGGGGGGCGGGGTGAGCTGGAGCTTCCCTGCGCGCCACCAGACAGCGAACATCAGCATCAGACCCAGGACGATGCCAGGCACGACACCCGCCATGAAGAGGCGACCGACCGAGACCTCGGTGACTGCGGCGTAGACCACCATCACGATCGAAGGAGGAATCAGAATGCCAAGGGTTCCGGCGTTGCAAATGACGCCCGCAGCGAACTCTTTGGTGTAGCCGTTCTTGACCATGCCGGCAATCACAATGGAGCCGATTGCTACCACGGTGGCAGGGCTGGACCCTGAAACAGCCGCGAACAACATGCATGCCAAGATGGACGCGATGGCAAGACCGCCACGCAAATGGCCAACTGCCGCAATGGCAAAGCGAACCATGCGACGGGCCACGCCGCCGGTGGACATCAGGTTGCCCGCCAGCACGAAAAACGGGATGGCCAAAAGGGTGTAGTGTTCGCTGGTCTCGAACAGCTTGATGGACATCGAAGCGAGCGAGTCTTGCGAGAAGAAAAAGATGGTGAGCAGACTGGACAGGCCCAGACTGATGGCCACGGGCATGCCCAGGCCCATGAAGATGAACAGACAGGCAAACAGGACCAGGGTGTTCATGCTGCGCTCTCCTCGGATGCCTTGAGTTTCATGGCGTCAGCGGCTTCATCTGCAAGGTGAAGGCTCGTGGTCTTGCCGGTGATCAGGTTCCACAGGATCTGCAGGAAGCGAAACGCCACCAATGCATAGCCGATGGGCATGATGATCAGCACCTGCCAACGTTCGATGGGCATGTCTTCGAACTCGATGCCCACATCTTTCATCTTGCCGACGTACTCGGTGGCACCGACCATGACGAAGCCCACATACACCAGGCACAGAAGCACCACCACGATGCCCGTCACCCGTTGCATGCCCGAGGGCATGAGTTTCACCAGCGCATCGACGCCGATGTGCGAACCCACGCGCACGCCGTAAGAGATGCCGACAAAGATCATGAACGCGAAGCACACGGTGGTGAGCTCCAGGTTCCAGGAGAAGTTGGTGTTGAAGACGTAGCGTCGCACGACCTGCATGAATGCCAGCGCCGTCATGGCCAGCAACATGAAGGACATGATCCACTCTTCAAGTCGATCGATGATTTTCAACATGGGGATTCCTGAAAAAACCCCGGCAGAAGACGCGTCCGCACCGGTGTGACAGGTGTGAACAGGTCCTCAGCCAGGGTTCTGGAGAGGGTGGGCTGAGCCCTTGAACTTACTTGTTGGCCTTTTGTGCAGCCTGGATCAGGTCGGCGCCAATGTCGCCTTCAAACTGCTTCCAGACCGGCTGCATGGCGGTGCGCCAGGCTTTGAGCTGCTCCGCGTTGAGCGGGGTGACCTTGGCCTTGTTGTCGGCGATGACTTTGGCGCGGAAGTTGCCATCTTCTTCGTTGGCGACCTTGTTGCCGTAGGCGATGGATTCGGTCATGGCTTCGCTCAGGCCTTTGCGGACGTCAGCTGGCAAGCCATCCCACCACTTGGTGTTGGTGATGACCATGTAGTCCAGCACGCCATGGTTGGTTTCCATGATGTAGCTTTGCACTTCGTGGAACTTCTTGCTGTAGATGTTGGACCAGGGGTTCTCGGCACCATCAACCACGCCGGTTTGCAGCGCCTGATAGACCTCGGCAAAAGCCAGCTTCTGTGGGTTGGCGCCGACGGCCTTGAACTGGGCTTCCAGCACGTCGGAGGCCTGAATACGGAATTTCAGGCCTTTGGCATCGCCAGGCATGTAAAGGGCTTTGTTGGCCGAGAGCTGCTTCATGCCGTTGTGCAGGTAGCCCAAGCCGGTAATGCCCTTCTTGGTCATCGAGTTGAGCAGCGCCTGACCCTCGGTGCTTGCCTGGAAGCGGTTGACCGCATCGAGGTCGGTGAACAGGAAGGGCAGGTCAAAGATCTGCAATTGCTTGGTGTATTTGCCGAACTTGGCCAGCGAAGGGGCGATGATCTGCACGTCGCCCAGCAGCAGGGCTTCCATTTCCTTGCCGTCGCCGAAGAGCTGGCTGTTGGGGAAGACCTGGACTTCCACCTTGCCGGCGAGCTTCTTCTCGGCCAGTTCCTTGAATTTCAGCGCGGCCTGGCCCTTGGGCGTCACGTCGGCCACCACGTGGCTGTACTTGATCACGATGGGTGCCGCATAGGCATTCAGACCGAGGGCGAACAGCGCGGCGGCGAGAGCGGTTTTCACTTTCATGGGGATTGTCTCCAAAGCTTGGTTGAGTCCAAATTGAACTGGTGGGACTGTAGTGGGGCTTGGCCGATGTGCCTACTGTGGCGTTCAACAGCCGGGAAAACCCTGATCTGTCAGCGGCGCGTCAGCCGTGTGAAGACAAGGCCCTGTGGGAGATTCCGGCTCAGTGATCGAGAGCGCGTTCCGCATCATCCAGCCATTGCTGCCCGATGCGGGCAGCGAGCTGCAGGTGGACTTCCTGGGTGGCCTTGCGAAGCAATTGGCGTTGGGCGGGGGTGGGTTCGTGGACGGCGGTGGTGCCGGCCTGGCGCAAAGCCTGGAGCGCCTTGTTGTTCTGGCCGTCAGCGATCTGGTTGCCATAGTGCAGGGCGTCGGCCATGGCGGCTCGGAGCAGTTCTTGGTCACCGGATGACAGGCTGCGCCAGAAGCGCTGCCCGGTGATCACGGCGTAGCCCAGGTAGCCATGGCCGGTGAGTGTCAGATCGGACTGCACGCGGTGCATGCCCTGGGTCCAGAAGTTGGACAACGGGTTCTCGGTGCCGTCCACAACATGACGGGCCAGCGCCTGGCGTGTGGCGCTGAAGGGGAGCACAACTGGCACAGCGTCCAGCGCCCGCATCTGCGCCGCAATCACCCGCGAGCTCTGAATGCGCATGCGCAGCCCACGGTATTCTTGTGGGGTGAGCAATGGGCGGTTGGCGCTCATGTGTTTGAAGCCGTTGTCCAGAAAACCCAGGCCTACCATCCCCTGGCGCTCCAGCCCCTTGAGCAGCCGGGCGCCCAGCGGGCCTTCGGTGATGCGGTGCACGTCCTGCAGGCTGTCGAATAGGTAGGGGAGGTCAAACAGTTCGAACTCGGGGATGCCCACGCGTCCGAACTTGGACAAGGAGGGGGCCAGCATTTCCACGGCCCCGGCCTGCAAGGCTTGCATTTCGTCTCGGTCACCATAGAGGGATGAGCCGGGATAGACCTCCACCACCATACGTCCTTGGCTGCGCTGCTCCACCAGACTCTTGAACCGCTCGACCGCGAGGCCTTTGGGCGTGTCTTCGGCCACCACATGGGAGAACCGGATTCTCAGAGGTTCGGCCGCCGCGCTGGATGCGGCCATCAGACACAGGCACAGGCACAGGATCACCCAACCCGCGAGCATGCCGCGTCGGGCAAAGGGGTGGCGTGGTCTGCGTCTGATCATCACCGCTATGCTAGGGCCTGTTCACCCATTTCTCCAATTGCATGGCAGAAGACGCGCGCCCCTGGTTGGTGTTTCAGGCCGATCGCCCCGCATGGCGGCGGTTGGACATGGCTGGGAGCGCCCAGGGGTTTGGGGCGGGGCTGACATGACCTCCAAGCCATCCGGGGCGCCGTTCGATTTCGAGTTGCTGACCCGTCTGGACAGCGGGCCGGGCGGGCGCGGGCGAAAGGCCGCATGGTGGTTGCTCGGTCTTCTGTTGATGCTGGTTACGGCGGTGGTGGCGCTGGTCCTCTACTTGCAGACATTTGAGGCGGAAGAAGAACAGCGGCGCAGAACGGCCGACACCCAATGGCTTGAACAGGCGGCCCGCTTCCATTTTCGGCGCCTGGAAGACGATCTTCAGGTGTTGGCACACCGTACCCGCGATGCCACGCACACCGCTTCACAGGGGAGCTCGGATGACGAGACGTCCGATATCCAGGCCGGTCTTTTGCTGCGCGAACCCGGTGTGGTGTCGGTGCATGGGTGGTTGCCGCTGGGATCGTCCTGGGGCGGCTCCCCGGTGGGACGTGCGTTATTGGCCGACACCGCGGTGCAAACGGGTGACGCAGACTTGTTGGCCGTGATGCAGGACGTGGCGCGCGAGTTGAGGCGCCCGGCGTATGGCGGGCCGATACCGATGGCGGATGCATCGGGAGCTGGGCCGGCAATGCACTGGGTCTGGGTGGCCGTGCCGGTTTTTGACCGCGGGGTGTTTTCAGGCAACTACCTTGCGCGGTTGTCGCTGGAGAATGCGGTGAAAGCGCTGGTGCCGGCCTGGTTTGCCGATACCCATGAGGTCGAGCTGATGTCTGACACTGAGCTCGCGCAGGCCCGGCGCGATCCCTCGCCATTTGACCAGGCCTTTCTTGAGCTTCCGGGGATTGACCTGGCGGTGCAGGTGCGTGCCACGCGCTCCGAATCGCCCACGGTGCCGCGCACCTTCTTTCTGGTGGCGTTGGTCTGTCTGCTGGGGATGTTGGGTGCTTTGTATGCGCTGCGGCGAGACTTCGTGAAACGTTTGCGCATCGAGTCGCAACTCAAGGCGCAGGTGGCTTTGCGGATGGCGATGGAAAACGCGGCCACGATCGGTCTGCGCGCATGGGACCGCGAGGGCCGCATCCTTTATGTGAATCGGGCGTTTTGCCAGATGGTGGGTTTCGAGC
Source organism: Burkholderiaceae bacterium (assembly GCA_041396525.1). Classification (GTDB taxonomy): domain Bacteria; phylum Pseudomonadota; class Gammaproteobacteria; order Burkholderiales; family Burkholderiaceae_C; genus Hydrogenophaga. The sequence goes on along the minus strand of JAWKYI010000002.1, from coordinate 636,737 downwards.
CAGAGGAGTTGATCGGACGCAGCGCACCCATGCCGTACTGGCCGCAGGCCAAGGTGGCCGAGCTCGATTTGCTGCATCGCGACGTGACCTCGCAAGGCACCGATCAGGCCGGCATCGAGGTGCAGTTTCAGCACAAGGATGGGCGGCTGGTGGATGCCCTGGTGCACGAAGCGCCTTTGACCACCGCCAGTGGCGAGCCACTCGGCTGGATGAGTTCGGTGCTCGACATCAGCGAGCGCAAACGCGCCGAGCGCATGGCCGCGCGCCAGCAGGAGCGGCTGGAAGCCTCTGGTCGTCTGGTGGCCATGGGTGAGGTGGCGTCGACCTTGGCGCACGAACTCAATCAGCCTTTGGGGGCGTTGAGCGGTTTTGCCAACGGCTTGCTCAACCGGCTTCGCCAAGGGCGCCTGAGCGATGAAGAACTGGTCGGTGTGGTGGCGCGCATGGAGCAGCTCTCGGCCAAGGCCGGGCGCATCATTCAGCGCGTCAATGCGTTTGCTCGCCGACGCGAGATGGGCCGTCAGCGCATCGACGCCAATGCGTTTTTACGCCGGGTGGTGGAGCCCATCGTGCGCCAGCGCCCCGGGTTGATCCGGTTGCGCCTGCCGGGCCGGCCAGTGTGGATCGAGGCAGACGCGCTGTTGCTGGAGCATGCCGTGCTCAATCTGGTGCAAAACGCGGAGCACTGGGCCCAGCAAGGCGCGCGAACACCTGTCGTGCAGGTCACGCTGGAGGACGGCGCCACGCATTGCGCCATCACCGTCAGCGACAGCGGGCCGGGGGTGGCACCAGACCAGCGCGACCAGGTCTTCAACGCATTTTTCAGTGGCAAGGACGATGGCATGGGCATGGGGCTGGCCATTTGCCGCTCGGTGGTGGAGGCGCACCACGGGTCCATCGATGTGGTTCCTTCGACGGATTTGGGTGGCGCGTGCTTTACCGTCAGAATCCCCAAGGAAGCGCTGTACACCAGTGCCGCGGAAACATTGGACTCCCCCTCGGATGGGGTGTCGGCCACCGATCCGTTGATGAAAAAACAGCCATGAACCCCACCGCTCCTGCCATTCATGTGGTCGATGACGACCCCGATTTTCGAGATGCCCTGGTGTGGCTGTTTGATTCACGCGGGCATCAGGTTCAGGCTTGGGCCTCGGGTGAGGCGTTTCTGGTGGCGGTGCGCGAGCAGGCCGATCGCTGGTCGCCCGCGGTGGTGTTGCTCGACATCCGCATGGAACCGATCTCGGGGCTGGCCACCTTTGAGGTGCTGCACGAGCTGGCTTGCCCATGGCCGGTGCTGTTCCTCACCGGCCATGGCGATGTGGGCATGGCGGTGGCGGCGGTGAAGAAGGGGGCTTGGGATTTTCTGGAAAAGCCGTTTCAAGACAACGAACTGGTCGACCGCGTGGAGGCGGCGCTGCAGACGGTGCAGAGTGAAGAAATGCAGCTGGCGCAACGGCTGCGGCAAGCCTTGGCCAGCCTGAGCGCGCGCGAACGCGAAGTGCTCGATGAGCTGCTGCAAGGCCACTACAACAAGAACATCGCAGATCACCTTGGCATCACGCCGCGCACGGTGGAGTTCCACCGCGCCAACATTTTCGAGAAGATGGGCGTGCACTCGGCGGTGGAGCTGGCCCACCACATGGGCCGGTTTCAACTGCGGTAGCGCAGGCGGGCCCATCGGGATGCTGTCCCGGCGCAAGTGGACGCTCCGGCCCCTTGGTCTGGCCGGGTCCTGGCTACTGGTAGCTGCGGGCGTCTTCAATCACCTTGCCATCGTTGGGCAGGCTGCCGGGCTCCACGAGCTGAACCGTGCCGCGCAATTTGGTCACCTCCCGCAGCGTGGATTCGACTTGTTCGCACAGATCGGAGGGCGCTTGGGCAACTTCCACTTGCAGGTGCATCTGGTCGTTGGCCATCTCACCGCTGACGACCAGGCGGGCTTTCTTGATGGCGGGAAAGCGGCGCACGACCTCAGCGATCTGGCCGGGGTGAACGAACATGCCTTTGACCTTGGTGGTCTGGTCGGCGCGTCCCATCCAGCCTTTGATGCGTGGCGCGGTGCGGCCGCTTGGGCAATGGCCCGGGAGAATGGCTGAGAGGTCACCGGTGCCAAACCGAATCAATGGGTAGGCGGGGTTGAGCGAGGTCACCACGAGTTCGCCCACCTCACCCTCGGCCACCGGATCCCCGGTGCCCGGGCGCACGATTTCCACGATCACACTTTCTTCCACCACCAGGCCCTCGCGGGCCGTGGTTTCGTACGCCACCAGCCCAAGGTCGGCGGTGGCGTAGGTCTGATACACATCGACCCCATGTTCCTTGAACCAGGCCGTCAGGCTGGGGGGGCAGGCCTCGCCCCCGACCGATGCCTTCTTGATGCAACTGATGTCGACCTGCGATTGCGCGGCCTTCTCCAGCAGAATGCGCAGAAAGCTGGGGGTGCCGGTGTAGGCATTGGGACGCAGGTCGCGGATGGCGTCGAGTTGTTGTTCGGTCTGGCCCGTGCCGGCGGGGAAAACGGTGCAGCCCACCGCGTGAGCGCCGCTCTCCAGGATGAAGGCGCCCGGGGTCATGTGGTAGCTGAACGCGTTGTGCACGAGCTCGCCTTGGCGGAAGCCGGCGGCATACAGCGCGCGCCCCGCGCGCCAATAGTTGGGGCTGGCTCCTTCGGGTTCGTAGATGGGGCCGGGGCTGGCAAAGATGCGCGACATGGCGGGGCCGCGCACCAGCGCGGAGAAACCCCCGAAGACATCTTCCGCCTGAGCACGCGTCGCTTTTTGCCGCTCCAGCAGTTCCTGTTTCCGGGTGACCGGCAACTTCGCCAGCGCCTCGCGGCTGTTGACCTGGGAGGCGTTCACACCCTTCAGGATGGTGGCGAAAGCTGCGCTATGGGTTTGTGCATGTGCAACCTGTCCGGCCAATGCCGTCATCTGCGCTGATTCACGCTCGGTTGGGGTGCGGGTTTCCAGGGCGTCGAAAAAGTCGGACATGGCAATAGGAGGAAATGATGGAGTGAATGGGTTTTCCTGAGGCGCCGCAGGGCCGGTCTGGCCTTGCCGCTGGCGTCGTTCCCTTGAGGGAAGAGCGCGCTGCAAGCACGTTTCGGGAGCGGGTCTTCAGGCCAGCCAGCGTTTGCGGCGTTTGTAGGACTTGACGTCTTTGAACGATTTGCGCTCGCCACCGCCCATGCCCAGGTAGAACTCTTTCACGTCTTCGTTGTTGCGCAGGTCGGCGGCCATGCCGTCCATCACCACCCGCCCGCTTTCCATGATGTAGCCGTAGTCGGCGTACTTCAGGGCCATGTTGGTGTTTTGTTCGGCAATCAGGAAGGTCACTTTTTCCTTGGTGTTCAGGTCGCGCACGATGTTGAAGACCTCTTCCACCAACTGGGGGGCGAGGCCCATGGACGGTTCGTCGAGCAGCACGATGCTGGGATTGGCCATCATGGCGCGGCCAATGGCGCACATTTGCTGTTCGCCCCCGGAGGTGTAGGCGGCCTGCGAGGTGCGTCGCGTCTTCAGGCGGGGGAAGTAGTTGTAGACCTTCTCCAGGTTGCGGGCGACCTCGGCCTTGTCGCTGCGGGTGTAGGAGCCGGTCATCAGGTTTTCTTCAATCGTCAGGTGGGCGAAGCAGTGGCGCCCTTCCATGACCTGCACCACGCCGCGGTTGACCAGATCGGCCGGGGTCATGTTTTCAATGCGCTCGCCCCGCAGTTCGATGCTGCCTTTGGTGACTTCGCCACGCTCGCCTTTGAGCAGGTTGGAGATGGCCCTCAGGGTGGTCGTCTTGCCTGCGCCGTTTCCGCCCAGAATGGCCGCGATCTTGCCTTCGGGCACGTTGAGGGAGACCCCTTGAGCACGAGGATCACGTGGTTGTAGATGACCTCGATGCCGTTGACATTGAGAACGATGTTGGGAGAAGTGCTCATGCGTTGTTCCTTGTGGACCATTTGCAAGACGCAGCGCGCTGGCCTTGCAAATGGTGGCTGGCGAACCAGCCACGTTTCAGACTTCTTGCTCCCGCCGCAAGCGACGTGCCCTCAAGCAAGGGCACTGCGGGACTGGCTTTGCCAGACCGCCAGTGCCGCCCCTTGAGGGGTGACGCACCGCAGGTGCGGCGCGGGGGCAGGCTAGTCTCTGTGGCGGGGGATGGCTTAGCTTTGGCAGTCGGCCGGCGTGCGGCGGGTCAGCTTCTTCTCGGCGGCGTACTTGTCGGCAGCTGCCTTGACCATGGGGTTGAGGATCTGCTCGTCAGCCTGCAGCCAGTCGGACGACCACACGAACTTCGTGCCGTCCCAGGTGTGCACCCGGGCCCAGGCGGCGCCCATGTGGTCTTTGCAACTGGTGGAGATGGGGCGCATCACGCCTTTGAATCCGAGCGCGTCGAGCTTGGCTTGGGTGAGATTGAGGTTCTCGTAGCCCCAGCGTGCCTGCTCGCCGCTCATGACCTTGCCCTTGCCGAAGTGTTCCTGCGCAGCGCGCACGCCTTCAACCGCAAACATCGCTGCAGTGAGGCCGCGCATGTAGAGCACCTGGCCCACTTCTTCTTTGGGACCCGTGCCCTGGCCTTTGCCGTGCACCTTGGACAGCACTTCCTTGACCACGTCTGAATTGGGCTCTGCACCGTGTTGCATCATCACGGCGTTGTAACCCTTGGCGCCCATGCCCACGTCTTTCACGTCTGGCTCGGCACCGGCCCACCACACGCCGTAGATTTTTTCACGCGGGTAGCCCGTGGCCTGGGCTTCCTTGAGCAGGGTGGAGTTCATCACGCCCCAGCCCCAGTTGATCACGTAGTCGGGGCGATCGCGGCGGATTTGCAGCCAGGTGGCCTTCTGTTCGACGCCGGGGTGGGTCACCGGCAGCAGGCTCAGCGAAAAGCCGTGCATGGCGGCACGTTCTTGCAGCACAGGGATCGGCTCCTTGCCGAAGGGGCTGTCGTGGTAGACCAAGGCAATCTTCTTGCCTTTGAGTTTGTCCAGGCCGCCGGCTTTTTTGCCGATGTCCTGAATGATGGTGTCGGCCGCGACCCAGTAGGTGCCGGCCAGCGGGAAGTTCCACTTGAACACGCCACCGTCGGCCGACTCACTGCGGCCGTAGCCTGCAGTGATCAGCGGAATCTTGTCCACGGGGGCTTTTTCGGTGAGGGCGAAGGTGATGCCGGTGGACAGCGGCTGGAACACCGTGGCGCCGCCGTTCTTGCCTTTGAGGCGCTCATAGCACTCGACCCCGCGGTCGGTGGCGTAGCCGGTTTCGCATTCTTCGAACGAGACCTTCACACCATTGATGCCGCCGCGCGCATTGACCAGCTTGAGGTAGTCGATGTAGCCGTTGGCGAAGGGCACGCCGTTGGGTGCGTAGGCACCGGTCCGGTAGACCAGCGCGGGGAAAAACTGTTCGCCAGATTGGGCCAGCGCGGCAGGCGCCATCAGCGCCGATGACAGGCCAGCGGTTGCCATTGCCACAGAGAGAGCCAGATTACGAATCTTCATTTCACTTGTCTCCTAGAAAAAACCAACACAGAAAAACCAAAGGCCTGTCAGTTCAACGCGTCTGCGGATCGGGCGCATCGGGAATGTCCCCATCGGGAATCACCCCTACGCGCAGCGAACCGCAGCCGCGCTGCACTCAGTGCGGGAAAGGCCACAACCGCAACTTCTGTTTGCCGATGCTCCACAGCTTGGCCAGCCCGTGGGGCTCCACGATCAGGAACCACACGATCAGGGCGCCAAAGATCATGAATTCGGTGTGGGAGACGGCGGCGGTGGAGATCTCCACGCCCACCATGTGGCCCACTGCGGGCAGGAACTGGTTGAGGAAGATGGGCAGCACCACGATGAAGGCCGCGCCAAAGAAACTGCCCATGATGGAGCCCATGCCACCGATGATCACCATGAAGAGCAGTTGGAAAGAGCGGTCGATCGAGAAGGCCGCCGGCTCCCAGGAGCCCAGGTGGACGAAGCCCCACAGGCCACCGGCCACGCCGATGATGAAAGAGCTCACCGCGAACGCACTGAGCTTGGCGTACATCGGCCGGATACCGATCACCGCCGCGGCCACGTCCATGTCGCGGATGGCCATCCATTCACGGCCCACCGCCGAGCGGACCAGGTTCTTGGCCAGCAGGGCGAACACCACCAGAAAGCCCAGGCAGAAGAGGTACTTTTCCACCGGGGTGTTGATGGTCCAGCCGAGCACTTGCAGGTTGGACACCGAGACCGATCCGGAGGCGTTGTTGTGGGTGAACCAGCCGATGCGCAGGAAGGCCCAGTCGCAGAAGAACTGGGCGGCCAGCGTGGCCACGGCCAGGTACAGGCCTTTGACGCGCAGGCTGGGAATGCCAAAGAGAATGCCGATCAGGGTCGCAAACACCCCGCCAGACAGCAGCGCAACAATGAGCGGCATGCCATCGATGCGGATGTAGGTGTTGTAGGCCATGTAGGCGCCCACCGCCATGAAGGCGCCAGAGCCCAGCGAGATCTGGCCGCAATAGCCCACCAGAATGTTCACGCCAATGGCTGCCAGCGCCAGGATCAGGAACGGGATCAGGATGGCGCGGTACATGTATTCGTCCACCAGAAAGGGAACCCCGATGAAGGCGAAGGCAATCAGCGCGAGGATGGCCCAGCGGTCTTGTGCGATGGCGAAGATCTGCTGGTCGGCGCGATAGGAGGTCTTGAACTGACCGTTTTCTCTGTAGAACATGGGAGATTTCCTTGTTATTTCGCTTCGATGGTCATGAAGCGGCCTGAGCGCAGTAGCTTGTTCAGGGCGCCCGTGGAACCGGCGTTGCCAGTCCACAGGGCGCGTCCCCCTCCCGCCGAAGGCGAGAGAGAGGGGGAAGACGCGCCGCGGCGCAGGGGGTGTTGCATGGTCACACCCGGTCGATGATTTTTTCGCCGAACAGGCCTTGCGGACGGAACAGCAGGAAGACCAGTGCCAGCATGTAGGCGAACCAAATTTCGATGCCGCCACCGACATAGGGCCCAAGGTAGACCTCCGAGAGCTTCTCGCCGACCCCGATGATCAGGCCGCCGATGATGGCGCCGGGCACCGAGGTGAGCCTGCCCAGAATGATCACGGGCAGCGCACGCAGGGCCACGGTGGTGAGCGAGAACTGCACGCCCAGTTTGGAGCCCCAGATGACACCGGCCACCAGCGCGGTCACCCCCGCGACGAACCACACAATGACCCAGATGCGGTTGAGCGGGATGCCGATGGACTGTGCGGCCTGGTGGTCGTCTGCCACGGCGCGCAAGGCGCGCCCGGTCGAGGTTTTCTGGAAGAACAGCGACAGCGCGGCCACCAGCAGCGCGGCCACGCACGCGGCGTACACATCTTCCAGGTTCACCAGCACACCGCCTTCGAACACGCTCTCGAAGAGGAACAGCGGGTCTTTGGGCATGCCCACGTCGATCTGGTAGATGTCGCTGCCAAAGAGCGTCTGGCCCAGGCCGTCCAGAAAGTAGGTGATGCCCAGCGTGGCCATCAACAGCGTGACGCCTTCCTGGTTGACCAGGTGGCGCAGCACCAGGCGCTCGATCAGCCACGCGAGCGCGAACATCAGGGCGCCGGCCAGTGCGAAGGCAATGACGTTGCCCAGCAGCTTGCTCTCCAGCCCCAGCCAGCCGGGGACCCAGGCTGAGAAGCGGGCCATGGCCAGCGCGGCAAAGAGCACCATGGCCCCTTGCGCGAAGTTGAAGACGCCCGAAGCCTTGTAGATCAGCACAAAGCCCAGCGCCACCAGCGAATACAGCATGCCGGCCATCAGGCCGCCGATGAGTGCTTCAATGAAAAAACCCATGATGACTACCTCACTCCCGTTGCTTGTTCGCCGCTATTGGTTGCATCCCCACTCAAGGGGGTGGCACTGGCAGCCCGGCGAGGCAGGCGCCGCAGCGCCGCGGATGGGTGCCGTCCTGGTGAATGCGTTGTGGTGTTGAGCTGCATGGCTGGTTCCGTCAATGTGAGGTACCGAGGTAGGCGCTGATGACCTCTTCGTTGTTGCGCACTTCTTCGGGTGTGCCGTCGCCGATCTTCTTGCCGTAGTCGAGGACCACGACGCGGTCGGAGATGTCCATCACCACTCCCATGTCGTGCTCGATCAGCACCATCGTGGTCCCGAACTCGTCGTTCACGTCCAGGATGAAGCGGCTCATGTCCTGCTTCTCTTCCAGGTTCATGCCGGCCATGGGTTCGTCGAGCAGCAGCACCTTGGGTTCCATGGCCAGCGCCCGCCCGAGGTCCACCCGCTTTTGCAAGCCATAGGGCAACTGCCCCACGGGCGTTTTGCGAAAGGCCTGGATTTCGAGGAAGTCGATGATGTGTTCCACGTATTCCCGATGCTGCTCCTCTTCGCGCTGTGCCGGCCCGATGCGCAGGGCCTGCAGGAAGATGTTGCTTTTGATGCGCAGGTTGCGCCCGGTCATGATGTTGTCGATCACGCTCATGCCCTTGAACAGGGCCAGATTCTGGAAGGTGCGGCCAATGCCCATTTCCGCGACCTGACGCGAGCTCATGTGGTCGAACTTCTGGCCGCGAAAGGTGATCGAGCCTTCTTGCGGCGTGTAGACGCCGTTGATGCAATTGAGCATGGAGCTCTTGCCCGCTCCGTTGGGGCCGATGATGGCGCGCACCTCGTGCTCTTTCACGTTGAACGAGATATCGGTCAGCGCCTTGACGCCGCCAAATCGCAGGCTGATGTTGTTGACGTCGAGGATGACGTCGCCGATCTGTTTTGTCATGCTGCGGCCTTTACGGGGGCAAAAATCTTGGCATCGCTGACCTTGAGCGTGGCGCTGACACTGCCGGTGCGTCCGTCTTCGAACTTCACCTGGGTCTCGATGTACTGCTCGGTCTTGCCGCTGTAGAGCGCGTCGATCAACACGTCGTATTTCTCGCCAATGAACCCGCGGCGAACTTTGTTGGTTCGGGTGAGCTCGCCATCGTCGGCATCCAGCTCTTTGTGCAACACCAGGAAGCGGCTGACCTGGCTGCCGGCCAGCAGTTCGTCGCGGCTGAGGTCGGCGTTGACCTTTTCCACGCAATCCTTGATGAGTTCGTACACCTCGGGCTTTTGCGCCAGGTCGGTGTAGCCCGCATAGGGCAGGTTGCGGCGCTCGGCCCAGTTGCCCACGGCCTCCATGTCGATGTTGACCATCACGCAGACCTTCTCGCGCTGGTCCCCATACGCCACCGCTTCCTTGATGTAGGAGAAGAACTTGAGTTTGTTCTCCACGTACTTGGGCGCAAACATCGCGTTGTCAAAGGCGCCGCCCTTGATGCGGCCCACGTCTTTCACGCGGTCGATGATTTTCAAATGGCCCGAGGCGTCGATGAAGCCGGCGTCGCTGGTGTGGTACCAGCCGTCGGCGGTCAGCACCTCGGCGGTGGCCTCGGGGTTCTTGTAGTAGCCCTTGAGCAGGCCCGGTGACTTCACCAGGATTTCACCGTTCTCTGCCAGTTTGATTTCCACGCCTTCGCAGGGCACGCCCACCGTGTCGGCGCGCGCCTCGTGGTCGGGCTGCAGGCAGACGAACACCGCCGTTTCGGTGGAGCCATACAGCTGCTTGAGGTTGATACCGATGGAGCGGTAGAAACTGAACAGGTCAGGTCCGATGGCTTCGCCGGCGGTGTAGGCCACGCGAACGCGGCTGAACCCCAGGTTGTTGCGCAGCGGGCCGTAGACGAAGAAATTGCCCAGCGCGTATTTGATCGAGTCCATCAGGCCGATGGCCTTGCCGTCCATCTTGTCGGGGCCCACGCGCTGCGCCAGGTTCATGAAGCTGTGGAACATCTTGCGCTTGATGGTGCCGGCGTCTTCCATGCGGATCATCACGCTGGTGAGCAGCCCTTCAAACACGCGCGGCGGCGCAAAGTAATAGGTGGGGCCCACCTCCTTGAGGTCGATGGTCACGGTGGAGCCGGACTCCGGGCAGTTCACCACATAGCCCGCGACCAGCCACTGGGCGTACGAGAAGATGTTCTGCCCGATCCAGGCTGGCGGCAGGTAGGCCAGCACCTCGTCGCTGGCGGTGAGCTTGTCGAACCGTGCGCCCACGGCGGCGCGGTCGATCAGGGTGTTGTGGGTGTGGACCACGCCTTTGGGCTTGCCGGTGGTGCCGGAGGTGAAAAACATGGCCGCCACATCGTCGGGGCTGGCCAGGGCCACTTGCTCGACAAAGAGGTCGGGGTGGATCCGCGCAAAGGCGTCACCCGAAGCGATCAGCTCGGCCATGGCGCTCAGGCCCGGCTCGTCGTACTTGCGCAGACCGCGGGGGTCGTCATAGAAAATGTGGCTCAGCTGCGGGCACTCGTCCCGGATCTCCAGCATCTTGTCGACCTGCTCCTGGTCTTCCACCACCGCAAAACGCACCTCGGCGTTGTTGATGGGGAACACGCACTCTGCGGCCACGGCGTCCTGGTAGAGCGGCACGGGAATCGCCCCCAGCGCCTGGGCGGCCAGCATCGTGGCGTAGAGGCGGGGGCGGTTGGCGCCGATCACCACCATGTGCTCGCCGCGCTGCAGACCCGCCTGGTGCAGGCCGCAGGCGATGGATTCGACGAGTTTGGCCATGGCCGCCCAGGAGGTGGTCTGCCAGATGCCGTATTCCTTCTCGCGCATCGCGGCGCCGTCGGGCCGGTTCTTGGCGTGCTCCAGCAGCAGCCGTGGAAATGTGGTTTGCATGTCTTTCGTCTCCGAGGGGGCAGGGGGCGGGCGGCGCCCGATCGCCCTGACCAGCGAATCATTCTGGAACGCATCCTAGGCCGAAGTTTGACGCTAAGTTGTCGGTCGGACGACAATTCACGGGTCTGCCCTCCTAGGACTTTCCCTAAACCCCAAGACCATGCAGAGCCCATCCAACGACTCCCGCTTGCGCAAACGCGCCCGCTCGCTCACCGAGCAAGAGCTCGACCAGATTCCCTGGCTCAAAGGCCTGACCGCAGAAGAGCGGGCCCGTGCGCAGGCAGACCTGATGGTGACCCAGGCACAGAGCGGCGACTTCATCTGCCGCATCGGTCGGCCTGTGACCTACTGGTTTGGCCTGATCGAAGGCCTGCTGAAGATGAGCAACGACGACTCGCTAGGCCCGCAGGTCACCTTCACGGGCGTGGCCCCCGGTGGCTGGTTTGGCGAAGGCACGGCGCTCAAGCACGAGCAATACCGGTACAACATCCAGGCCCTGCGCCGCAGTCTGGTGGCGGGCATTCCCATCGAAACCTTCGACTGGCTGCTGGACCATTCGCTGGGGTTCAACCGCTTTGTGATGCGCCAGCTCAACGAGCGCCTGGGTCAGTTCATTGCGGCGCGAGAAATCGATCGCATCAACAACCCCGATGTGCGGGTGGCCCGCAATCTCGCGGCCCTGTTTCACCCCTTGCTGTCGCCCAACGTGGGCGGCATCCTGCGCACGACCCAGCAGGAACTGGCCTACCTGGTGGGGCTGTCTCGCCAACGGGTCAACGAAGCACTCACCACCCTGGCGGCCAAGGGCTGGATTCGCGTGGAATACGGTGGTGTGCGGGTGCTCGATTTGCAGGCTTTGCGTTCAGGGGAGCTTTGAGCGGCTCGGTAGAGCGGGGTTGACCCGATGTTGACGGCCCGGGGGGCGGATGTTGGAAATCGCCGATCGCTGGGCGTCTCAGGCCTGCGCATTCTGGGATGATCCCCGCATGACCTCCCAACCCAAAAAAACCGGCACGCTCAAACTCAATCCGGGTGTGGCGAAAGCCAAGCCCGGGGCCAGCGACCCGGGCGCATCTCGGCGTCCGCCCGTGCGACCCCCAGGGCCTGCCCGAGCCAAATCGGTGTCGGCCTCGGCCCCCAAGCCCCCGTCCAGGCCACCTGGCGCCCCGCGAGACAGTGAGCGAAGTGCAGGCATTGACCAAGGTCGCCGCCACGCGAACAAGCCCGTCGGCGGGCCGCCCTTGGCCCGTCCGGTCCAGGGTGCGCAGTCCAATCGCGAGCCAAACCGTGCGCCGGCCCCGTCAGCGCCCCGGCGCCCCGATCTGGCGCGGGTGGGCAATGTGCGCGGAGAGGTGCGCTTGAACAAACGCATGGCCGAGCTCGGTCTGTGCTCGCGGCGCGAGGCCGACGAATGGATCGCCCGCGGCTGGGTGTTGGTCAACGGCGAGCCGGCGGTCATGGGCATGCCCGTGGCGGCGGATGCGCAGGTCGAAGTCCTGCCCCAGGCCCGCCACCAGCAGGCCGGGCAAGTCACCATCCTGTTACACAAGCCGGTGGGCTATGTGAGTGGCCAGCCCGAAGACGGGCACGAGGCCGCGGCCACGCTGATCGGTGCGCCCAGCCAGTGGCGTGGCGATGCCCGACACCCGGCAGACAAGCGCCGATTCGTTCCCGAACACACGCGGGGGCTCGCACCTTGTGGAAGGCTTGACATCGATTCCACCGGGCTGCTGGTGCTCACCCAGGACGGGCGCATTGCCCGCCAGCTGATCGGAGAGAGCAGCGACGTGGAGAAGGAATACCTGGTGCGCGTGCAGTGGGCCCCCCACGGTCCGCAGGGACAGGGGGTGGTGGCGCAGAACGTGCAGGCGGTGTTTCCCGTCGAGCGGCTGGCGCTGTTGCGCCACGGTCTGCGCCTGGACGATCAACCGCTGAGACCTGCGCAGGTCGACTGGATGAACCCGGAGCAATTGCGTTTTGTTCTGAAGGAAGGCAAGAAGCGCCAGATCCGCCGCATGTGTGAGCAGGTGGGGCTGCACGTGGTGGGGCTCAAGCGCATCCGCATTGGTCAAGTCGTGTTGGGCAACTTGCCCGTGGGCCAGTGGCGCTACCTGGGGTCTCAGGAGCACTTCTGATGCGCACGGGCGTTGCCTGTTGGGTAGCCGGGCTGCTGGTGGTGTTGCAGGGCTGCGCACCCTACCGACGCGTGGAGGGGCCCTTGGTCCAAGTGCACGACAAGAGCCCGTGCGCCAAGCCGGCGCGCGAGTTGATCGTGATGTTGCCGGGGCTGTACGACCGGCCCGCCGACTTTGTTGACCAGGGCTTTGTGCATGCGGTGCGTGAGCGCCGGATCAACGCCGACATCACTTTGCTGGATGCCCATGTGGGTTACTACAACGAGCGGCAGATCGTGGCGCGTTTGCGTCGCGAGGTGATTGCGCCAGCCCAGGCCAAAGGCTATGAACGCATCTGGCTGGTCGGCGTCTCGCTGGGTGGCATGGGCGCCTTGCTCTACAGCCAGGCGCACCCACAGGACATTGCCGGTTTCTATGCCTTGGCACCCTACCTGGGTGAGAAACCCCTGCTGCAAGCCGTCAGGCAAAGCGGTCTGGCGCAGTGGCAACCGGTGGCGCCTGACGCGATTGGGGCGCAAGCCTGGCGTTTGGCACAGGCCTATGCCAATGGAGCGCCAGGCCTGCCCCAGGGTCATGTCGGGTATGGCCAAGGCGACCGCTTTGCGCAAGCCAACGCGATGTTTGCCTCGGCCTTGCCAGCGCACCACCGCTACGTGGTCGAAGGCGGCCACGACTGGCGGACGTGGCTCGCGTTGTGGACGGCTTTTCTGGATGACGCCCGATCGGCGGATCCTCTCTGGCGCGTTGGCGCCTGTGCCCAGGCGCCGGGCTCTTGAGAGGCCGCCAGGCGTTTGCCGGGTTGCGGCGCCGCCAGCCAAGCCCTTTTGTTCTTTTGCGCGGGGTCTGACCCGACCAACCTGGGGCTGTTTCCGTCGATTTCTTCGAGTTGCAAACCGGTGGCAGACCGTGTCGCCCGTCAGGCAGCGGCCACGCGCCTTCCCATGCTGGCGGCGGATTCCGACAATGCGGTCTCCACACGCTGGATGAAGTAGAGGTAGTCCGGGTGCCGATCGAATTCGGCGATGCCGATGGCCACCCGGGGACGGATCGGGGTCCAGTGGCCCTGGATGTTGCCGGTGTTCAGGCGGTGCAGCAGCTTTTCCATCAGTGAGGTGGCGAGCTCGCCGACGCGCCCGCGGGGGCTTTCAACCGCGATCCACAGGAACCGGGTGTCGTCGTACCGAAACAGGTGGTCGGTGGTGCGCTTGTGCTCCACCATGGTCTCCACCGCCTGTTGGAGCAGGCGGTTGCGCGTGCCGTCGGCGGCGTGGCCTTGAAGCGTCGGAAACCGGATGTCGATCATCACCAGACAAAGGCTTCGCCCGCTGTCGATGTGGTGGCGCATCTCGCGGTTCAGTATGGCGGGCAGGTATCGCCGGTCGGGCAACCGGGTCTCGTGATCGAGCCCGTCGTCCTGATCACTGGCCTGGTCGAACAGTTCACGCAGTTGGTAGCGGATCAGCTCCAGCTGGTTTTTGATGGCGTGAATGGCCCGGTCAGCCTGATGACGGTCCCCTTTGGCTTCGGCCAGGCTGGGCAGCAGCTTGGCGTCCATGGTGTGAATGGCCTCGATGAGGACGCGGTACTCGTGGGACTGGTTGAAGAGCACCGCGCCCTTGTGGTGCATCCAGACGCCGAACTCGGAATCCCTGAGCGGCTCCACCTTGCTTTGCTGGGGCTCCCACGCCGCCATCCACAACGACTCGGCCCACTCCGACAGGGCCGCGCGCTGGCGCGTGCGCTCGTGGGAGGAACTGCGTCTTTGGGCAACCAGGCGGTAGGCCTCGTCATTGCGCACCACCGCCTGTACGTCGCGGAAGTAGGCCTGGTTCATGAGGCCGTCTGCCAGGTGCAGGAGGTCCGAGACAAAGACCAGCGCCTGCATGCGTTCACCCATGTCCAGCGGAGCGAAGTCGAGCCGGCGTCGAATGCCCTTCTTCAGCACGTAGATTCCGCTGGAGATGAGGTCAACCGGCAGCCGGATGCGTGCGTGCACTTCCCCCACCTCGATTTGTCGCCCGATGGCGGGCGCGATGTCCTCGTCATCCAGGGTGGCGAACAGGTCCGTCATCCAGCGCCGCATGGAGGCGCGAAGCCTTTTTTGACCTGTGCCTGATCGAGAAAACGCCCCGCTCGTGCGTGGCGCAGCATGCGCTTGTAGAACTCGTCGGCCAGTGGTTCGGAGCCTTCCCGCACCACATGGGCGACCGTCTCGCGAAGCTGGCGTGGTGTCGTCGACAACAGCTCTCGCCAACGCCGCAGGGCTTCAAGCTCCATTTCCGATGGCGTGTCTTGAGATGGGGCTTCTGGGTTCTTCATGGTCTGCTCAAAGGGAAGGGCTATTGTCTGGTTCACCCTCCAGGTCGCAGGTGGATCATGCGAGAACCGAGCCCAAATCGGACAAATTTGGCGGTTGGCCGTCGGTCAGAAAGACCGCCGCCCAGGACCCGTCTGCAAGTCTGTCTCGGTTTGTCGTGAGAACGATTCCCATTTCGACCATTTCGCGGTCAGGCCTTTCAGGTGGGCGCTATGCAGGCTCTCAGGGGAACCCTGTGCCAGATTGTGTTTGGCAGACCGGTATGTTGGCGTCCGGGTGGCTGGGCGACTGCGCGCTTTGCAGGCCGGCCATTTTGGGAAACGATTCGCATTCATTTCTGCCCTTGAAGCGATGCGCTGTTGCGCGTTGGCTACAGCAGCAACCCTCGTGGCGGCTGGGGTTTGGCGGTTGTTCCCGATGCGCCTTTGTCTGGCGCGTGGCTCGGGTTTGGTGCTCTTCTCGGGTTGTCTGGTGCGGGGGTGGCGTCCATGGGCTGGCAGGCGTCGGGAGGCCTTGGTCTTGAAAAAAGCGCAAATGCCCATAATTCAGCGGCGTGAGCGCTCAGCCCCAGTTGAGCGCGTCGGCGTTTTTACAACCTCCATTGGATCCATGAGCAAACAAACCCTCTCCTTTCAAGCTGAGGTGGCCCAGCTGCTGCACCTCGTCACCCATTCGCTGTATTCCAACCCCGAGATCTTTCTGCGCGAGTTGGTGTCCAACGCATCGGACGCCTGCGACAAGCTGCGGTTTGAGGCCCTGAACAACGCCGCGTTGTTCGAAGACGCGCCCAATCTGGAGGTGCGCGTGGCGTTCGACAAGGACGCCAAGACGATCACCATCACCGACAACGGCATTGGCATGAGCCAGGCCGAAGCCGTGGAACACCTCGGCACGATCGCCAAGAGCGGCACCAAGGACTTCATGGGCAAGCTCTCCGGTGACCAGAAAAAGGACGCCCAACTGATCGGCCAGTTCGGCGTGGGCTTCTACTCGGGCTTCATCGTGGCCGACAAGATCGTGGTCGAGTCGCGCCGCGCGGGGCTGCCGGCCAACGAAGGGGTGCGCTGGACCAGCGGCGGCACCGGCGATTTTGAGGTCGAGGCCATCGAACGCGCCGCCCGCGGTACCAGCATCACGCTGCATGTGCGCGAAGACCAGACCGAGTTCCTCAGCCATTGGAAGCTCAAGTCGCTGATCACCAAATACTCCGATCACATCAGCCTGCCCATCCTCATGCAGCAAGAGGAATGGGACGCCGAGAAGAGCGAGTACGTTCAAAAGGACGAATGGACCGCGGTGAACTCGGCCAATGCGCTGTGGGCGCGGGCCAAGAAAGACATCAGCGACGAGCAGTACACCGAGTTCTACAAGAACCTGAGCTACGACCAGCAGGCGCCGCTGACCTGGAGCCACAACCGCGTTGAAGGCAGCACCGAGTACACCCAGCTGCTCTACATCCCCGCCAAGGCCCCGATGGACCTGTGGAACCGCGATCGCAAGGCGGGCATCAAGCTCTATGTGCGCCGCGTGTTCATCATGGACGAGGCCGAGAGCCTGATGCCTTCCTACCTGCGCTGGGTCAAAGGTGTGGTGGACTCGGCGGACCTGCCATTGAACGTGAGCCGTGAGCTGCTGCAGGAGAGTCGCGATGTGAAGGCCATCCGTGAAGGCAACACACGCCGCGTGCTGGCGATGCTGGAAGACCTGGCCAAGAAGGACAAACTGCCTGAGGCCAAAGAGTCGGCCGACGGCGTGACCGATGTGTTGAGCGAAGAAGACAAGGCCGCCGCCGAGAAGGACGCCGGCAAGTACGCCGCCTTCTATGCCGAGTTTGGTGCCGTGCTCAAGGAAGGTCTGGGCGAGGATTTCGCCAACCGCGAAAAGATCGCCAAGCTTCTGCGGTATGCCAGCACCACCACCGACACGGTCAGTGTGAGCCTGGCCGACTACAAGGCGCGCATGAAGGAAGGTCAGGAGGCCATTTATTACATCACCGCCGACACCATTGCCGCTGCCAAGAACAGTCCGCAACTGGAGGTGTTCAAGAAAAAGGGCATCGAGGTGCTGTTGATGGCCGACCGGGTGGACGAGTGGGCCGTGTCGCATCTGCATGAGTTTGATGGCACCCCGCTGCAAAGCGTGGCCAAGGGTGCGGTGGACCTGGGCAAACTGCAGGATGAAGAAGAGAAAAAGGCCGCCGAAGCGGCGGCTGAAAGCTTCAAGCCCACGCTGGACAAGCTCAAGGAAGCGCTCAAGGACAAGGCCAAGGACGTGCGCGTGACCACCCGCCTGGTGGACTCGCCCGCTTGCCTGGTGGTCGAAGACGGTGACATTTCCAACCAGCTCACCCGCATGCTCAAGGCCGCGGGCCAGCCCGCGCCCACGAGCCAGCCGATCCTGGAGGTGAACGCCGAGCATGCCCTGGTGAAAAAACTGGAGGGCGCTGCGCAGTTCGATGACCTGGCCCACATCCTGTTTGACCAGGCGCTGTTGGCCGAGGGTGGCTTGCCCGACGACCCGGCCGCCTATGTGAGGCGGGTGAACGCATTGCTCGTCTGATCGGGCGGGCGCGTTCCGCGAAAGCGGTGGCGCGGTGAAGTGGAAAAGGCTCGGCGCCCCGGTGGCGCCGGGCTTTTTTTGGGGAGGATTGGGTTCGGCGCGCCCACTTGAACATGGTCCGCGGCCCGGCGGGCAACGCACTAAAATCGGAACCTTGGGGCACGCAGGTGCCTCAATCCGTTTTTGTGCCCTCCCCGCAGAGGGTGGCCGCACCTGCCGAGCGTTTTGACGCCAACGAATGCCCTGAATGACCCCAGCCAAGACTGCTTTCAAGATCCTGATGTATGCCGCCGTGCTGGCCTCGCTGGTGTACTTCGCCCTGGCGTTCAAGAAGAACGTGGATGGGCTGCCACCCATCGACTGGAACTGGCAGACCGTGCTTGTGGGGGTTCTGAGCAGCCTGACGGTGGTGTTGACCCACTATTTTGGTACCCATGTCTGGCGGCTGCTGATGGCCGATCAGAATCACCGCGTGCCGGTGCGCCTGGCCATGTCGGTGTTTTTTCTGTCCCAGTTGGGAAAGTACCTGCCGGGGAACGTGGGGCAGTTTCTGGGGCGAGGTGTGCTCGCGAAGTCCACGGGGATACCGGTGGGGGTGGCGGTGGGCACAGCCGTGTTCGAAGGCATCTGGAACCTGGTGATCAGCCTCACGTTGGCGCTGCTCTCGACCTTTGTGCTTTGGGACCTGGTGACCCTGCACACGGTGAACCCCGCCTTCGGCACCAAGGCCAGTTGGCTGCTGGCGTTTGCGCTGGTGTTGCCTTGGTTGAGCGTGAAGGTGCTCAACATGGTCCTGCCCAAGCTCAGCCGCAAGATCGGAGGCGGCGAACTGTTGCGTTTACCCCGCTTGCGGACCTCGCTACTTGTGTCGTTGTTGATCCTGATCAACTTCATGATGCTGGGCTACGTGCTGAAATTGCAAGCCGAAGTGTTCTTCTCATCACCCGAGGTCGATTGGCTGAGCATCACGCTCTTGTTCAGTAGCGCCTGGGTGGCGGGGTATGTCATACCGGGAGCGCCGGGTGGTCTGGGCGTGCGCGAAGCCATGATGGTGGTTTTGATCTCGCCCTTGACCGGTGCGCCGGTGGCAACCGGTCTGGCCGTCAGCATGCGACTCACCTCGTTGCTCGGTGACGGATTGACCGTGTTGATTGGGGCCATCAGCAGACGAATGCAAGCCCGCCGACTGGAAGCCAGAACGACCTGAAATCCGCTTGGGTCCGTTGGGCGGCCCGCGCGGATGAGCAACCACCGACTGCCTTGTGTGGCTTTTTTTGTTGGGTAGGTTGGCTCATTCAGGAGTTTTCCATGTCGACAGTCGATATGAATCGGCGATTTGTTTTTGATGACCCTCGCTACGAGGAGTTGGCGCGCGAAGGTGCGGTGAAGTACCAGTCTGGTACACCGTTCAACCACATGGCCTTTGACAACTTCCTGCCAGACGAGGTGGCTGAGGCCATGTGGGAAGAGTTTCCCAAGGCGCAGGACATCGAATGGCACAACTACGATCGCCCCGCCGAGCGCAAGCTGGTGTGCGTGGATGAGCGCAAGTTCGGGACTGTGACCCGGCAGATGCTCTACCAGTTCAATTCGGCGCCTTTCCTGCGGTTTCTGGAGACCGTGACGGGCATCGACAACATGATTGCCGACCCGTCGATGCGTGGCGGTGGACTGCATCAGACCCCGCGCGGGGGCCTGCTCAAGTTGCATGCCGACTTCAACAAGCACGACTCCAACTTCCTGGACCGGCGGATCAACGTGATCCTGTACCTCAACAAGAACTGGAAAGAAGAGTACGGTGGCAGCCTGGAGCTTTGGGATCAGGAGGTCACGCATTGCGGCGCGAAGATCCTGCCGGTCTTCAACCGCCTGGCGATCTTCTCGCCGACCAGCAAGACCTTCCACGGGCATCCCGATCCGCTCATGTGCCCGGAGGGCGACTCACGCAAGTCGCTGGCGCTGTTCTATTACACCAATGGCCGCCCGATCGGTGAGTCCAATCAGTCGCACACCACGATCTTTGCCGAGCGACCCAACGAGAAGATCGAAGGGATTCGCTGGCGCGTGTCACAGGACTACATGCCCCCTGTGCTGTTCCGCACCATGCGCAAATTCCGTGAACGCCATCTGGCGCGGACGATTCAGCGGCGCGGTTGATTGAACGCCTGGTTGTTGGTCGTCGGCCAACAGAAGAAGACCCGCAAACGCTCAAGCGCTTGCGGGTCTTTTCATTGGCAGGACGCGGGCGCTCAGCCCGTGTTCATCAGGCCAGGGTGATGGTCACATCGATGTTGCCGCGCGTGGCGTTGGAATAGGGGCAGACCTGGTGCGCTGCATCGATCAGGGCCTGCGCCTGGGTGCGGTCCATGCCTGGCAGGCTCACGGTCAGGCGGGCTGCGATGCCGTAACCACCAGTGATGGGGCCCAGATCAACTTCTCCATCCACTGCCACGTCGGCGGGAACCGCCACCTTCATCTGGCCGGCGACGGCCTTGAGGGCGCCAATGAAGCAGGCCGAATAGCCGGCGGCGAACAGCTGTTCGGGGTTGGTGCCGTTGCCGGGGGCGCCAGGCGGCGTGTGTTTGACGTCAAGGCGGCCATCGTCGGAGCGGGACGCGCCGTCGCGGCCACCGGTGGTGTGGGTGCGGGCGGTGTAGAGAACTTTGTCGAGCTTGGTCATGGTCTTGTCTTTCAAAAGGTGCTTCGCGTGAAGCTGGGTGAGAAAAGGAAAGTGGCAGGAGAGGGAAAGTGGCAGGAGAGGCGGGTGCAGAGGAAGGGGCGCTGACTCAGCCGGTCAGCCGGTCGCGCAGTGCCTGAATCTGTCGCGTGAGTGAAACCACTTCGGCCAGGTCGCACTGCGTTGCCGCAAGGATGCACGCAGGGATGCGGCGGGCCTTGCTCTTGAGAGCCCGACCCTGGGTCGTCAGCCGCACGCGCACGCGCCGCTCGTCACTGGCATCGCGCAAACGTGTCAGCAGGTCGGCGGCTTCGAGCCGTTTGAGCAAGGGCGTCAACGTGCCGGAGTCCAGATTCAAACGTTGCCCAAGCTCCGACACGCTCACGCCGTCCTGTTCCCACAACACCAGCAGAGCCAGGTACTGCGGGTAGGTCAGACCCAGCTCGTCGAGCAAGGGCTTGTAGAGCTTGGTCATGGCCAGTGAGGCGGAGTACAGCGCAAAGCAGAGCTGGTTGTCCAGTTGCAGCGCTTGATCGGAGAGGGTGGTGCGTGAAGGCATGGCGTGAGTGTATTGCGCAATTAAATTGCGCACAACTTAATTGCGCAAAACCATGCTGGGTTCGTGGGGAGAATCCACCAAGAACGGTCGGATTCTCGGGTGTGTTAAAGCCGAAGGCGTTCGGGGTCGTGCGGTGGCCCGTCGTGCCGGGCGGGTCCGCGCCGGTCTGTCACGCCACCAATGGCGGGTTTTGCATTTCTTCGATTTGTTCGACTAGCATGTCGACTTGGCCTTGCCAGTAGTCCCGGCTGCCAAACCAGGGAAAGTTGATGGGGAAGGCCGGGTCTTCCCAGCGGCGCGCCAGCCAGGCGCTGTAGTGGACCAGGCGCAGCGTTCTGAGCGGCTCGATCAGCGCCAGCTCGCGCCGGTCGAATGGCCGGACCTGTTCGTAGCCGTCGATCAGTGCACCAAGTTGCTGGTTTTGCTGCCGCCGGTCTCCGCTGAGCAGCATCCAGAGGTCTTGCACCGCTGGACCTGTGCGAGCATCGTCCAGGTCCACGAAGTGGGGTCCCGCGCCGGGGTGGCCCTCGGGGGTCCAGAGGATGTTGCCCGGGTGACAGTCGCCGTGCAGGCGCAACGTTTGTATGCCTTGTGAAGCGTTCGTGTCACGACCGTTCAGACAAGGGTGCGCCTCGATCAAAGACAGCGCTTCATCGAGCGCCTCGCGCCAGGCGGTTTGCACCTCGGTGGCTACCATGCGGTGTGCCAATAGCCACTCGCGGGGTTCATGGGCAAAGGTGGCCGCACTCAGAGCCGGGCGGCTGGAGAAAGCCCGCTGGGCGCCCACGGTGTGGATCCGCCCGAGGAAGCGCCCTATCCATTCCAGCACGTCAAAATCATCCAGCTCGGGCCGTCGGCCGCCGCGCCAGGGGCTCACCGAAAAGGCAAAATCCGAAAAATGATGCAGGGTGTGGCCGTCCAACCGCAGCGGAGCCACCACAGGCACCTCGGCGGTCATCAAGTCGTGGGCGAATGCATGTTCCTCTCCGATCTGGGCATCGCTCCAGCGCTGGGGCCGGTAGAACTTCACCACCACCTGTTCATGCCCTTGGCATGGCGCCTCCAGGTGCACCTGATACACACGGTTCTCGAAGCTGTTGAGTGCGGACACGCCCGTCGCCCCAGAGCCCAACGCTGGCCAGCGCATCTTGAACCACATCAGGGTCAGGGCGGTGTAGGGATGCAAACTTTGCGTGCTGGATTCGTTCATTGCCCGATTGTCGCCGGGCCCACATGCCAAAATCCCGGCATGAACCGAGCAAAAGCCCAACGCCGCCATCTCGTGCGCCGAGGCCTTTGGTATTCGCTGGCGTTGTGCGTGGTGATCCTGTTGTTGGGGGGCATCGGGTTTTGGGCGCTGGAGCCCGGCATCCATTCTTTGCAGGATGGTTTGTGGTTGGCCTTCACCACGGCCGCCACCGTGGGTTATGGCGACACGGTGCCGCAGACGCACATCGGCCGGGTTTTTGCCGTGGTGGTGGTCTTGCTCGGCCTGGCGGTGTTGTCGCTGGTCACCGCGTCGCTGGCGGCCCTGTTTGTCGAACGCGATGTACAGGCAGAGGAACGGCAGATTGAGGTGGACCTCTTGCGGGAGATCCGCGCCCTTCGACACCAGGTGAACGCACTCGAACGTCGTTTGACTGACGACACAACCGAATTGCCACAGAAACATGACGCGCCCCTGGCGCCCAACAAAGAAAAGCTCCCTTGAAAACACAGAAAACATTGCAGGAGCAACTGCCCGAGCTGCGGCCGGGGCAGTCGGTTGAGCTGCTCAAAGAACTGCACATCCTCACCCGGGACGGCAAGCTCAACCAGGACACCCGCCGCAAGCTCAAACAGGTTTACCACCTGGTGCGCTTCATCGAGCCGTTGCTGGAGGGCGTGATGAAAGCCCGTGGCGATGTCACGCTGGCCGATCACGGGGCCGGCAAGTCCTACCTCGGATTCATCCTTTACGACCTGTTCTTCAAAGACAAGGCGGCTGGCTGGGTCACCGGGGTCGAAACGCGGGCCGAGTTGGTGGAGCGCTCCCAGGCCCTCGCCAAACGGCTGGGCTTCGAGCGCATGCGTTTTCTGGCCACCACGGTGCAAGAGGCGCTGACGCATCCAGACCTGCCGCCCACCGTCGACGTTGTCACCGCGCTCCACGCCTGCGATACCGCCACCGACGACGCAATTGCCTTTGGCCTGGCCAAGCAGGCGCAGCACATGGTGCTGGTTCCCTGTTGCCAGGCGGAGGTGGCTGCGGTGATGAAGCGCAGTCGGGCGCTGAATCTGGCGCGCACCCCGTTGGCCGAGTTGTGGCGCCATCCCTTGCACACCCGTGAGTTCGGCAGCCAGATCACCAATGTGTTGCGCTGCCTGCAGCTCGAAGCCAACGGGTACAGCGTGACCGTGACCGAACTGGTCGGCTGGGAGCATTCGATGAAAAACGAACTGATACTGGCCAGTCGACAGGGCAACGGGCACCGCGCCCAGCGGTTGCGCGCCGCAGAGCGGTTGCGGCAGGTCTTGGATGAACTGGGGCTGGACACCTTGTCGACCCGGTTTGGCGCCGTCAACCCAGCGGGTTGAGTGCGGCGAGTCAAACGCTCTATTTGGTCTTCGCGGGGGCCGGCCTGCTGGCCTTGTCGGGGCTGGCGCGCTGCCGGCGGCCGCTGGTGGTTGCTCGACCACCGCGTTCAGGCGGGTGGTGAGGTCGGACTCAGCGTTCTCAGGTTGGTTTCCACCGTCCGCGGTATCGGCCACCAGCTTGGCCTGCAAAGCCTGCTGCATCTCGCCACGCATCTGCTGGAATTTCGCATACTCGGGAGACTCAAGTATGGCCACGATCTTCTTCAGTTCCTCTTCCGATAGCCGCTGATTGAGTACCGCACCCACCGCTTCGGCGCCAGGGCCACGGCGCGGCCGTTCACCATGGGAACGGTCTTGTCCATGTATTTCTTGGCATCGGCCTGCACCCCTTTGATGGCTGCATCGCGTTTTTCGGGCACCACGCGCGACTGCAGCACAGCCGCAGCCCGCTCGAGCATCTGCAGGGCGGGTTCTGGGCCATGTCGGTGGCCATGGCTTCGATGCCGGGTTGCTGCAGCTTGACCACGCGCTCAATCAACGCCTTTTTCGCGGCCGACGGCGGCGCAGTGGCGGGCGCTGGCGCAGCGGCGGCGGCTGGTGGCGCGGCCGGTGTGGACTGGGCTTGAGCCTGATGGGCGGCCGCCAGCAGGGTCAAGCTGGCGGGGAGAAGGAACAAGAGTTTTTGTGCATGCGGAATGGTACCCACAAAGGGATAAAGGGTTGTGGCGGGCGAAGCGCCGGTGGCGCGGTCTGACCTTTGATCGAAGGCACCCAGCGTGGCCCTGGCAGGGCGGCTCGACCGGCCGTCGTGGCGCGGCGCGGCGCGGACGCACCATCGCGGACGCACCGTTATACGCGGCAAGATGTATCAGCATGGATACAGCTGTCAGTGAACAACTTCACGAAAACCGGCGCAATGGACCACCGGTATTGACACCAGAGATCTCCCGAACCGGGTTCGGTTTCATCGGAGAGATGGTCGCGAAGCCGCATAAACGCTGGGTATTCAGCCCTGGTGTCCGTGGGTGCCAGGTATTCGGTGTAAATATGGGCGTTGCCGGACACGCTTGTCAGGCAAACACCTACACATTGAATGGTGGTGCACCGACTTAACGTCTTGAAACACCATGAATACAGTTAGACACATGGACGAAGCCATCGTCCTCTTTTATCTCACCACCCAGAAACGAAGGGACCACACCATGAACTCCACCGCCAGCCGCCTCAATCCATTCGCGATGATGCTCGACCCCGAAGCCGTGATCAGCGCCATGGAAGACAGCCTCAACCTGCGTCGCCTGCGCCACCGTGTGTGCCGCCCGTTGGACAAGCCTCTCATCCCCAAAACCCATGGCGTGGACCGTGTGATCGAGCGCGACTTCGACATGGTGATCGACACCGAAGAGTTCATGGACTCGGGCTGTGAGCCCTACGCCCAGGCACAGCCTGCGCTGTACGCGGTGCACTGATTTCCATTCCAGAGGATCGCTGGGTGGCGGGCCTGCCGTGACGGCAGTGCCTGCTTCGATCCTGATTCCGCTTTGCGTGGGCCGCCACCGCCCGCAGCAAGCTTGATGACTTCAGAGGGGGCTGGTGCGGTGTGGCGCGTCAGCCTCGCTCTCAGGCACCCGGTGCACGACACCGGCGCTTGGGCGGGCCACCTACAATGGCGTCCTCCCAACGTTCCGGCCTCATGCCCCTGAACCCGTGTCTTTGCCGCCTGCAGTCGCCCTTCAATATGTCTTGCCGAAACAGGCGCTCACCGTGTTTGCCGGATGGGTGGCGCGGGCCCATGGCGGCCGCCTCACGCAAGCCCTGATCCGGTGGTTCATTCGCCGCTATGGTGTGAACATGGCCGAGGCGGCCAGCGACAACCCCAAGCACTTCGCCACCTTCAACGAGTTCTTCACCCGCGCTTTGAAGCCTGGGGCTCGCCCGCTGGCAGACGCCGATTTCGTGTGCCCTGTGGATGGGGCCATCAGCCAGTTGGGTCATATCCGCAAAGACCAGATATTCCAGGCCAAAGGTCACAAGTACAGCACGCGCGCGCTGCTGGGCGGTGACGCCGAACTGGCCTCGCAGTTTCATGAGGGTGAGTTCGCCACCATCTACCTCAGTCCCAAGGACTACCACCGCATTCATATGCCCAGCGCCGCGCGCTTGCGGCGGATGGTCTATGTGCCCGGTGACCTGTTCTCCGTGAACCCGGCCACCGCGCAAGGCGTGCCTGGTCTGTTCGCGCGCAACGAACGTGTGGTCTGCGTGTTCGATATTCCCCACGGCCCGGATGGCCAGACCAGACCCTTTGTCCAGGTGCTCGTGGGCGCCACGATCGTGGGCAGCATGGCCACGGTCTGGCATGGGGTGGTGAACCCGCCGCGGTCCAGACAGGTGCGGAAATGGTCATACGACAATCGGGTGTTCAACCTGCGGCGTGGTGAGGAAATGGGCTGCTTCCTGCTGGGCTCCACCGTGGTGTTGTTGTGGCCCAAAGACACGATTTCGCTGAACCGCCAATGGTCCGCCGGCCAGAGCGTGCGCATGGGCGAAGCCATGGGCTCGGCCCTCTGATTCCTGTTCGCAAGCCAGCTACTTGTCGATTTCCGCTGCCAAATTTCCGTACCACCCCAGTTGTTGAGGACCCATTGATATGACCACCATCGGTACCCCCCTGTCGCCATCGGCCACCCGTGTCATGCTGCTGGGCAGCGGCGAACTGGGCAAGGAGGTGTTGATCGCCTTGCAGCGCCTGGGCGTGGAGACGATTGCGGTCGATCGCTACGAGCATGCGCCCGGGCAGCAGGTGGCTCATCATGCGCGCACCATCACCATGAGCGATCCCGCACAACTGAAGGCATTGATCGAGGCCGAGCGGCCGCAACTGGTGGTGCCAGAGATCGAAGCCATCGCCACGCCCATGCTGGAGGAGCTGGAGGCCGCTGGCGTGGTTCGGGTGATTCCCACAGCCAGGGCAGCGCGCCTGACCATGGACCGCGAGGGCATCCGGCGCCTGGCGGCCGAAACACTGGGGTTGCCCACCAGCCCCTACAAATTCTGTGATTCCCTGGAGGAGCTGCAGGCGGCGATCGACGGTGGCGTGGGGTATCCATGCGTGGTCAAGCCCGTGATGAGCAGCTCGGGCAAGGGGCAAAGCAAGATCGATGGACCGGCCGATGTGCAAAAGGCCTGGGACTATGCGATGGCCGGTGGTCGCGTGGGGCCGGGGCGTGTGATCGTGGAAGGCTTCATCGATTTCGACTACGAGATCACGCAGCTCACCGTTCGCGCCCTGGGTGCCGACGGCGCGGTGGAGACACATTTTTGTGATCCCATCGGCCATGTGCAGGTCAGCGGCGACTATGTGGAGAGCTGGCAACCCCACCGCATGACACCCAAGGCCCTGGCCGAGTCACGCCGGGTGGCCAAGGCCGTGACAGACAACCTGGGAGGGCAGGGGCTGTTCGGGGTGGGAGTTGTTTGTCAAAGGCGATCAGGTCTGGTTCAGCGAGGTCAGCCCGCGTCCGCACGACACCGGTATGGTGACCATGATCACGCAATGGCAGAACGAGTTCGAGCTCCATGCCCGGGCCATTCTGGGGCTGCCGGTGGACACCACGCTCAAGAGCCCCGGCGCGAGCGCCGTGATCTATGGCGGTGCAGACGCCAAAGGCCTGGTGTTCGAGGGCGTGGACGAGGCCTTGCGCGTGCCTCACAGCGAGATTCGCCTGTTTGGCAAACCCGAGAGCTTCGTGAAGCGCCGCATGGGCGTGGCGCTGGTGCACGATGCCGATGTGGACGTCGCGCGCACCCAGGCCAAGCTGGCGGCATCCAAGGTCAAACCAAGGGTTTGATTTTCTCCGCCGCCGCCTGCGGCGTCACCCCCCAGGGGGCGGCACTGGCGGCCCGGCAAAGCCGGTTCCGCGGTGCCCTGGGATGAACTCCCCATGCAGCACGATCAGTCTCCGGCGCGGGATGCATCAGCTGAGGATGCGGTGGAACCGGCTTTTGCCGGGCCGCTCGCATCGCCCCTGGGGGGTGACGCCGCAGGCGGCGCAGGGGGTAAATCTACTCGTGGCGCAACGCGTCGATGGGGTTGAGGCGGGCTGCTCCGGCGCGCCGGAAAATAACCGAACACCACCCCGATGCCCGCTGAGAAGATGAACGACAGCAGATTGACGCCGGGGTTGAACACATAAGGCACATCCATCAGGGCCGACAGGCCCACCGACGCACCGGTGGCCAGCAGGATGCCCACCAAGCCACCAAGCGCCGCGAGGACCACGGCCTCGATCAGGAACTGCATCAACACTTCGCGTTCCAGCGCGCCAATGGCCAGACGCAAACCGATTTCCCGGGTGCGTTCGGTCACGCTCACGAGCATGATGTTCATGATGCCGATCCCGCCCACCAGCAAGCTCACCGCAGCCACCGCGCCCAGCAACGTGGTGAGCACCTTGGTGGTGCCGGAGAGTGTGTCGGCGAGTTGCTTGGTGTCGAGCACGTTGAAATTGTCTTCGTCGCTGTCGGCCAGCTTGCGGCGTTCTCTGAGCAACTGGTTCAGGCTGGCTTTGACGCGGGCGCTGTCGCTGCCGTCCGACATGGACACCAGCAGGGAAGGACCGAGGTGTTGCCGGTGATGCGGCGTTGCAGGGTCTTGATGGGCATGAAGACGATGTCGTCCTGGTCGTTGCCGAACGAACCCGCCCCTTGGAACCGAGCACCCCGATGATTTCACAGGTGATCTGCTTGACCCGCAGCGGCTCACCCAGCGCGGGTTTGTCGCCAAAGAGTTCGCGGCGCACCGTCTCACCGATCATGCACACGGCCGCCCCCGCTCTCAGCTCTTCATCGGTGAATTGACGGCCTTGCGCCAGGGCCCAGTTGCCAATGGTGAGCCAGGCATTGGTGCTGCCGGTGATGCTGCTGCCCAGTTGCGGCCGTCGCACGAGGGTGCCCGCGGATCGCGATTCCGGAGCCGCTGCGGCCACGCCGCCAATCTGGGTGGCGATGGCATCGGCATCCTCCGCCTTGAGGCTGGGGCACTGCTGCCGCCACTGCCGGGGCCCATGCGTTGCCCTGGTCGCACTTGCAGCAGGTTGGTGCCCAGACCGGAGATCTGGTTTTGAACCGCGAGGGCGGCGCCGTTGCCCACCGTGACCATGGTGATGACCGCACTCACACCGATCACGATGCCCAGCACGGTGTGGAATGAGCGCATGAGGTTGCGTCGGATGGAGCGCAGCGCGAGAAGCAAGGTGTTGAACCACATGGTCAGTTGACCCCTTCGATCAGCGGATTGGCTGCATCAAGATCCAGGGCATGGGGATGCGGGTTGCGTTCGTCGCTGGCAATCACGCCATCGACAAAGCGCACCATGCGCTTGGCGTAGGCGGCCATGTCGGGTTCGTGGGTGACCATCAGCACGGTGATGCCCTGGTCGGCGTTGAGGTGCCAGAGCAGCTCCATGATTTCTTGGCTGCGGTGGGTGTCGAGGTTGCCGGTGGGTTCGTCGGCGAGCAGCACCGCGGGTTCGGTGACGATGGCGCGGGCAATCGCCACCCGTTGTTGTTGACCGCCGGAGAGTTCGGCTGGCGTGTGGTGTTCCCACCCCTTGAGCCCAACGGCCTCGAGGGCGGGCGGCCATCGCGTGGCGTTTGGCCGCGGGTCCGCCACAGCAGATCAGCGGCAACTCCACGTTCTCTTGTGCCGAGGTGCGGGCCAGCAGGTTGAAGCCCTGGAAGACGAAACCGGAGGTAGCGTCGGCGCAGGCGGGCGCGCTGATCGCGGCTGAGCGACTGCACCTGCACGCCGGGAACTCGTAGGTGCCGCCGCTGGGTGTGTCCAGGCAACCCAATGTGTTCATGGCGGTGGATTTGCCCGATCCGCTGGGTCCCATGATGGCCACAAAATCGCCCGCTGGATCTCCAGGTCAACGTCTCTTGAGCGCCTGGAAGGCGGTGTTGCCTTCGCCGTAGACCTTGGTGATGTTGCGCAGGCGGATCAGGGGCGGTGTGCTGGTGGGCTCGGGTGTGCTCATGATCCGCTTCCCGTGGCGCGCTGATCGGTGATCACGGCCATCCCTTCGTGAGCTCGCCACCCACGACTTCGGTCATGCGACCGTCACTGATGCCGGTCTGGATCGTCAAGGGTCTGGCGTTGCCGCTTTCGAGAACCCAGATGGTGCGCGCGCCGGGTGCTGTTTTCTCTTCGGTGGTGGTCTTTGTCCCCGTGCGGCGCGGTGGGCGCGGCATCATTTTTGACAGGATGCTGCTGGAGGCGGCCTGGGTGGGGGCGTTGCTGGCTGTGGGCGTGAAGCGCAGTGGCGGCATGGACCACGAGCGCGTCATTGCGTTCGGTGGCCACTATGGTGGCCACCGCCGTCAGGCCTGGGCGCAGGCTGAGGTCGCTGTTGTCGACCTCCAGGGTGGTGGTGTAGGTGACCACGTTGTTGGTGGTGGTGGAACCATAGGCCACGCGGGTGACGGTGGCGGGGAACTTGCGGGATGGGTAGGCGCTGACGGTGAAAGTCGCTTTTTGCCCGACCTTGACCGATCCGACATCGGCCTCATCCACGCTGGCGCTGAGTTCCAGCTGGGAGAGGCTCTCGGCCACCGAGAACAGCGTGACGGCTTGCAGCGACGCGGCCACCGCATTGCCCGGGTCCACCGAGTGGCTCAGGACCACCCCGTCGATGGGGGAGCGGATGGACGCTTTGGACAGGTTGGTCAAGTTGGTTGACAGGGTTGCGCGCGCCATGTCCACATTGGCTTGCGCGCTGTTTCGGGCGCCCTCGGCACGCTCGACCGCTGCCTGGGCGCTGTCGAGCTCGGTGGCCGAGGGCACCTTGCCACCCGAGAGTTTGGCGACCTCTTCAAAGCGGGCCAGAGAGGCGCGCGACTCCTTGAGCGAGGCTTCGGCCTGGGCCAGTTGGGCTTGCGCGGCGGCCAGCAAGGGCGCGGGCGCTCTGCACCTGGCCTTTGAATTTGGCGGTGTCGAGTTCGACCATCACCTGCCCAACCTTCACCTGGTCGTTCACGTCGACGAGGACGCGGTGCACGGTACCGGAGAGTTCGCTGCCAATATTGACCGAGCGCGTGGGTTCCAGGGTGCCGTTGGCCGATACGGTGAGCGTGATCTGGCCTTTCCTGGCTGGTTCGCTGACATAAGCCGGCGCTGCCTTGGCGGCTTGTTGGGCCTGCCAGTAGCTGTATCCCACGCCCAGCACCACCATGGTGGCCACGGTCAGCCAGAAGGAAGTGCGCTTCCACCACCGGGGCCGGGCATCTTCGCCAAGCAGGTCGTTCAGTGCGGGATCGTCGGAGGGGGTGTTCTTTTTCGTTGGACATAGGGCAGCGGAAGTTGAGTGGGGGTGTGAACGAACGGTCAGGGTGTGGTGTCTGTGGTTTCCCAACCGCCACCCAGCGCCTTGTAGAGCCGAACGTGGTCGCTGCTCAGGTCGGCCTGTGTGCTGGCCAGGCTGTCTTGCAGCGACAGCAAGGTGCGCTGCGTCGTGAGCACGGTGGAGAAGTCGGTCAATCCGCTCTCATAACGTTGGCGAGCGAGCAGTTCGCGTTGGTTGCCGCCGTGGTGGCGGCCTGAAGGCGCCCCAGACGATCGCGGTCGCCATTCAGCGCGGTCAGGGCGTCTTCCACGTCTTTGAGCGCGGTCAGCACGGTGCTCTCGTAGGTGGCACGCGCCTGGTCGAGAGAGGCTTCTTGCGAACGGACCTGGGCGGCCGTGGCGCCGCCGTCAAACAACGGCGCCGACAGGCTGGCCAGCACCGATTGCAGCAAAGAGGCGCTGTTGGTGAGGGTGCCCAGGGTGAGGGCCGACAGGCCCAGGGAGCCGCTGAGCCGGAAGCTGGGGTAGCGCGCGGCGTTGGCACCGTTCACTCTCGCGATGGCGGCAGCGACGCGCCGTTCCGCTGCCCTCACATCGAGGCGTTGACGGAGGGTGTCGGCGGGAAAGGCCAGCGCCAGATCGGGTGGGGGGGAGGGGATGGCCGCCAGGTTTGACAGGGTGGTGTTGAGCGCGCCCGGGGCCTGGCCGGTGAGCACCGCCAGCCCATGGAGCGCCTGGTTCACGCCCGCCTGGAGCGCAGGCAGTTGTGCGCGGGTTTGTTCCGAAGACGCTTTTGCCTGCTCTGCGTCCAAAGAAGAGGCCAACCCGGCCTGGGTGCGCCATTGGGTGATCTGAAGGGTTTCGAGTTGTGTGTCCAGGTTGTTTTGGGCAATGGTCAACCGGGCTTGCAATGCCCGCAGGTTGACGTAACCCACGGCCACTTCGGCGGCCAGTGAAACCTGGGTGTCTGCCAGACTTGCAGCCGAAGCTTGCACATCGGCCTCGCTGGCCTCAGCGGCGCTTCTGTTGCCGCCAAAGATGTCGGGTTCCCAGCTCGCATCGAAGCCCGCTTGAAAGCGGTTGCTTGCATCGTCGTTGCCAGAACGGCTTCGCTGGGCGGAGGCGGAGGCACCCAGCGAGGGCCCCAGGTTGGCTTGCTGTATGGCGGCCTGCGCTCGCGCCTGACGCAAAGCGGCTTGTGCACCTTTCACACTGGGGTTGGCTCTCAGAGCCTGTTCGATCAACCCACTCAGCGTCGGGTCGTTGAATCTCTGCCACCAGGCCGACAGGTCGGTGGCCTCACCCGGAGGCTGGTTCACCACACTTGCCCAATGCGCAGGTACCTGCTCGGGCAGAACCGAAGGCGTGGGTGCTGAGATGCTGGCGCAGGCGGTGAGAAGCGCGACCAGCGCCAGGGGCGTCAATCGGTGGCCAAAAGGGCGGTGGGGGCGAGTGGCCGTTCTCGAGTTCATGGGTATTTGGTCGGCGTGAAAATGGTTTTGTGTCTGAACGGAATTTTGCGCCTGGAGCATTTCAGCATTGGCATGCGGTTTGTGAAGATTCTGTAAAGACCAGAGGATTCACCGCAATAGGGCTTGATCCCGGCTGGCGGTTGCGGTGGGCATGGACGGGGAATGCGCAGGCAAAAAAAAAACCCGATGCTTTCGCATCGGGCTTGCGCCATCAAGCAGATGACTTCAGGGCTTGGCGGACGTCGGGAACGGCCACGCTGCCTGTGGGTTCAGCTTGGTTTGAGCTGCAGGTGCCGCAGGGGCTGCCGGCTTCTTGGCCGGCTTAGCTTTTTTTGCTGGGGCCGCCTTTTTCACAGGGGCCTTCTTGGCAGGGGCTGCCTTTTTGGCTGGTGCGGCTTTCTTTGCCGGGGCTGCTTTCTTCACCACCGCTTTTTTGGCGGGAGCGGCCTTCTTCACGACGGCTTTCTTGGCGGGGGCTGCCCTTTTGGCCGGTGCGGCTTTTTTCGCCGGGGCTGCTTTCTTCACCACCGCTTTTTTGGCGGGAGCGGCCTTCTTCACGACGGCTTTCTTGGCTGGTGCAGCCTTTTTAGCCGGTGCAGCTTTCTTCGCTGGGGCTGCCTTCTTCACGACCGCTTTTTTGGCTGCGGGGGCCTTTTTTGCAGGGGCCTTTTTAGCCGGTGCTTTTTTTGCAGTTGCCATTGTTTTCTCCTTGATCAAGTTGCAAAGAGCACTTCAGCCGAAAGTACGTCGGTGAAGCGACTCAAAGTCTTGGGGCCTTGCGGATGCATCCACAGCAGGCCCCAGGACTTTGAATGGGGAGACAAAACGCGTCCCGCCGCATCGGCCGTGTGGCCGCAGCTTGGAAGGAGGGGTTTTGAGAAATCCATAAACAGATGTGAACGGTTTGCAGCGAGCCCGGCATTGGCCAGAGGTCAGTCCCAGGAAAGGGCGCCGCCCGTTTGGTATTCGATCACGCGGGTCTCGAAGAAATTGCGTTCCTTCTTGAGGTCGATCATCTCGCTCATCCAGGGGAACGGGTTCTCTTCGTTCGGGAACAGGGACTCCAGCCCGATCTGCGTGGCGCGCCGGTTGGCGATGTAGCGCAGATAGCCTTTGAACATGGAGGCGTTCATGCCCAGGACGCCCCGTGGCATCGTGTCTTCCGCGTAGCGGATACTCCAGCTCGACCGCCTTCATGAACAAGGCCTTGATCTCGGCCTTGAACTCGGCCGTCCACAGCATCGGGTTCTCGAGCTTGATCGCGTTGACCAGGTCGATGCCGAAATTGCAGTGCATGGATTCGTCGCGCAGGATGTATTGGTACTGCTCGGCCGCGCCAGTCATTTTGTTCTGACGACCCAGCGCCAGAATCTGTGTGAAGCCCACGTAGAAGAAGAGGCCTTCCATCAGGCAGGCAAAAACGATCAGCGATTTGAGCAGGGTCTGGTCGCTCTCGGGGGTGCCGGTATGGAAGTTGGGATCGCTGATGGCATCGATGAACGGGATCAGGAACTGGTCCTTGTCGCGAATCGAGGGCACCTCGTTGTAGGCGTTGAATATCTCGGATTCGTCCAGGCCCAGCGACTCCACGATGTACTGGTAGGCGTGGGTATGGATCGCTTCTTCGAAGGCCTGGCGCAGCAGGAACTGGCGGCATTCGGGGGCGGTGATGTGGCGGTAGGTACCGAGCACGATGTTGTTGGCGGCCAGCGAGTCGGCGGTCACTGAAGAAGCCGAGGTTGCGTTTGACGATGCGGCGTTCGTCTTCGCTCAGGCCGTTGGGGTCTTTCCAGAGCGCGATGTCGCGGCTCATGTTCACCTCTTGCGGCATCCAGTGGTTGGCGCAGGTGGCGAGGTACTTTTCCCAGGCCCACTTGTATTTGAACGGCACCAGCTGGTTGACGTCGGTCTGGCCGTTGATGATGCGTTTGTCAGCGGCCTTGATGCGGCGCGTGGCATCGGCGGCTGGGACTGGTTGGGTGGTCGTGGGGGACGGATGAGCTTGCGCACCCGGATGGATGGGTGGCATGGGTTGCGCTGCGGGCTTCAGAGAGGGCGTAACTTGATCGTCCCAGGTCAACATAGATGTGTCCAATTCGGTGAATTATCGAAGTGTGGAGAAGAAAAGCCAAGAAGACACGCCTGTGTCATGTGCGATGTGTTGCGGTGGTGCATCGGAATGGTGATGCCTCTCACCGCAATCGCATCGCACAAGGGCGTGTTTCACTGGCAAGCTTCGCAACCGGGATCGTCGATTGCGCAGAACTTGATGTCGGTCGCTGGCGTGTTGTCGGTGATGTCTGCGACGGGGGCTGCGGCCATTGGTGCGCTGCTCGCGTGGGCCGACACGGCGTTGAGCTGACCTGCGCGGCCGGTGGATTTCTCTGCCTGCGTGGCGGAGGTGGTGCGCAGGTAGTAGGTCGTCTTCAGGCCGCGCAACCAGGCGAGCTTGTAGGTGTCATCAAGCTTCTTGCCCGACGCACCCGCCATGTAGATGTTGAGGCTTTGCGCCTGATCGATCCACTTTTGGCGCCGCGCTGCGGCTTCAACCAACCACACCGGCTCCACCTCGAAGGCGGTGGCGTACAAGGCCTTCACGTCTTCGGGCACGCGATCGATCTGGCGCAGAGAACCGTCGAAGTGTTTGAGGTCCATGACCATCACGTCATCCCACAGGCCAAGGCGCTTCAGGTCCTTCACCAGATAGCTGTTGATCACGGTGAATTCGCCGGAGAGGTTGGACTTCACCGACAGGTTGCCAAAGCAAGGTTCGATGGAAGCGTCCACACCGATGATGTTGGAGATGGTGGCCGTGGGCGCGATGGCCACGCAGTTGGAGTTGCGCATGCCATCGGTGGCAATCTTCTGGCGCAGTGCGTCCCAGTCGAGCGAAGTGGACCGATCGGCATCGACGTAGCCGCCGCGTTCGCGCGAGAGCAGTTCCAGTGTGTCCAGCGGCAGCACGCCCTTGTCCCACAGCGAGCCCTTGTAGCTGGCATAGCGACCACGTTCACGGGCCAGCTCGGTGGACGCCCAGTAGGCGTGGTAGCAGACCGCTTCCATGGACTTGTCGGCGAACTCCACGGCCTCCACGGACGCGTAGGGCACCCGCATTTCGTACAGCGCGTCCTGAAAGCCCATGATGCCCAGGCCCACCGGGCGGTGGCGCATGTTGGAGTCGCGGGCCTTCTTGACCGCGTAGAAGTTGATGTCGATCACGTTGTCGAGCATCCGCATCGCCGTCTTGATCGTCTTTTGCAGCTTCTCGTGGTCGATCTGGCCGTCTTTCAGATGTTGCTTGAGGTTGATCGAGCCCAGGTTGCACACGGCGGTTTCGGTGTCGCTGGTGTTGAGCGTGATTTCCGTGCAGAGGTTGGAGCTGTGCACCACGCCAGCGTGCTGTTGCGGGCTGCGCACGTTGCAAGCGTCCTTGAAGGTAATCCATGGGTGGCCGGTCTCGAACAGCATGGACAGCATCTTGCGCCACAGGTCGGTGGCCGAGACCTGACGGTAGGGCTTGATTTCACCGCGCGCGGCCTTTTCTTCGTAGGCCAGGTAGGCCTTCTCGAATTCGGCGCCGAAGAGGTCGTGCAGGTCGGGCACGTCGTTGGGCGAGAACAGGCTCCATTGGCCCTTTTCCATCACCCGTTTCATGAACAGGTCGGGAATCCAGTTGGCGGTGTTCATGTCGTGCGTGCGGCGGCGGTCGTCGCCGGTGTTCTTGCGCAGCTCCAGGAACTCTTCGATGTCCAGATGCCAGCTCTCCAGGTAGGTGCAGACCGCGCCTTTGCGTTTGCCGCCCTGGTTCACCGCCACGGCCGTGTCGTTGACCACTTTCAGGAAAGGC
Organism: Burkholderiaceae bacterium; assembly: GCA_041396525.1. Classification (GTDB taxonomy): domain Bacteria; phylum Pseudomonadota; class Gammaproteobacteria; order Burkholderiales; family Burkholderiaceae_C; genus Hydrogenophaga. The sequence continues at coordinate 600,567 of JAWKYI010000002.1, read as the reverse complement.
ACCACACCCTGGGATTCGCCGTTGGTGCCTTTGATGTGGGCGCCCATGGCGCGCACGCGGGTCCAGTCGTTGCCAAGCCCTCCGGCGAACTTGGACAGCAGTGCGTTTTCCTTGATCGATTCGTAAATGCCGTCGAGCTCGTCGGGCACGGTGGTCAGGTAGCAGCTGGAGAGTTGCGAGCGCAGCGAACCGCTGTTGAACAGCGTGGGGGTGCTGGACATGAAGTCGAAGGAGGACAGGACTTCGTAGAACTCGATGGCGCGCGCTTCGCGGTCGATTTCATTGAGGGCCAGGCCCATCGCCACGCGCATGAAGAACGCCTGAGGCAGCTCGATGCGGGTTTTTCGCACATGCAGAAAGTAGCGGTCGTACAGCGTTTGCAGACCGAGGTAGTCGAACTGCTGGTCGCGCTCGGCTTTCAGGGCCGCGCCCAGTCGGGGCAGGTCGAACTGCAACAGCTTCTCGTCGAGCAGGTCGTTTTGAACCCCCTTCTTGATGAACTGGGGGAAGTAGTCGGCGTAGCGAGTGCCCATTTCGCTGGACGGCACATCTTCGCCCAGCACTTCCTTGACGATGGTGTGCAGCAGCAGCCGGGCGGTGGCGTAGGTGTAGTCGGGATCGCGTTCGATCAGGGTGCGGGCGGCAAGAATGGACGCTTTGTAGACCTCTTCCATGGGCACGCCGTCGTAGAGGTTGCGCTTGGTTTCGGCCAGGATCGGCGCCGCTTTGACGTCGGCCCCCAGTCCATCGCAAGCGCCTTCGATCAGCTGTTGCAAGCGCGCGAGATCCAGGGGCACCCGGTTGCCCTGATCGATGACGTGCAGCACGGTGGAGGGCGCGGGTTGCTCGGCCTCGACATGGTGGGCACGTTCCTGGCTGCGGCGTTCACGGTAAAGAACGTAGGCACGGGCGACTTCGTGGTTGCCGCTGCGCATGAGACCGAGTTCCACGTGGTCTTGAACATCCTCAATGTGGAAGGTGCCACCACCCGGGCGCGACCGCATCAGAGCGCGTACCACCGTCTGTGTCAGCTCATCCACCGTTTCGCGCACGCTGGCCGAGGCCGCGCCCTGAGTGCCATGCACCGCCAGAAACGCTTTCATCATGGCCACGGCGATTTTGCTGGGTTCGAATGGCACGACCGCGCCATTGCGGCGAATGATCTGGTAGTTGGCGAAGGCCGCCTGGTTGGTGTGGTGGAGGGTGTCGGCGCTGGAGGCCCGTTGGGGCATGGCGTGGGTGGGCACAGTGGGGGCGGCAGGGTGGTTGGCGGTCTGCATGTTCCTCTTTCGTTCGTTATGGGTGCGGCGGTGGCACCGGCGTCTGGGTGTGGCGGACAGCGATGGGGCTGCAGGAGCACCAAAGTTGGGCATGGAGGCCGCCTCGAACGGGGGGCCGCATGGTCAATGGCTGATCGATCTGTTCGCGCAGCGCACACTATATCTGGTGTGTCGGCCTCATTCAACCCACTACCGGTAGTGTGTGCCGCTTTTTTTCGATCGCGAGGTCATGTGGCCGATCATGCGTATCGACCGGTGTGAGGATTCAGGAGCAAGGTGCGGTGGCCGGTGGCGCTTGCTGACTGGGAGGCGCGTTGCTCCTGTCGCCAGACACGTGGATTGGTGGGGCTTCTCGCCGCACATTGGTGGGCCAGCCCGCGCCGATCCTGGGCAAAGCTGCCCGGGTGATTTGACCTGAGAGAGCAGACACCGGGGCTTGGCGCCCGAGGTCAGATCCGTTGGTTGGCGGGTGGCTGTGTGGTTTTCGGGAAACAGTCCGCCGGCCAGTTCAGGGCATGTTGGAACAGCGGCCAGTCGAATCCTGGGCCGGGGTCTTGCTTGCGGCCGGGGGCAATGTGTTCATGGCCGGCGACCTGGGTGATCGGGTGTTGCGTGCGCAGGGATTGGCAGAGCGCGGTCAGTCGCTGGTATTGGGTGGCTTCGAATTGACCGCCTTCGAGTCCCTCGAGTTCCACGCCGATGGAGAAGTCGTTGCAGTTTTCGCGGCCGCACCACGCGGAAGTGCCCGCATGCCAGGCGCGGTCGTGGGTGGAGACAAACTGCACCAGTTCGCCGTCGCGCCGGATCAGGAAGTGGGAGGACACCTCCATTCCCCGGATGAGGTCGAAATAGGGGTGGGCGTCCCAGTCAAGGCGGTTGGTGAACAAGCGCTCGATCTCGCCGCCGCCGAAGACGCCGGGCGGCAGGCTGATGGAATGCACCACGATGAGGTCGATGGTGGTTTGCGGTGGCCTGGGCCCGAAGTTGGGCGAGGGACAGGCGCGGGCTTCGGCCCACCAGCCGTTGGCCCAGGCGTCCGCCTGTTCGACGGAAGCCGTGAGGTCAGAGGGCATCGTCGTCCGCCGTGGGCATCTCGATACCGAGGCGCTGGATGCGGTAGCGCATCTGGCGCAGGTTGAGGCCCAGCAGGGCGGCCGCCGCGGTCCGGTTGAAGTCGGTTTCCTTGAGCGCCTTGAGCAAGACCTGACGCTCTTGCTGGTCGAGGTAGCTTTGCAGGTCGTCGGGAATGGGCGGCTCGATGGCTGGCTCGCTCGACTCGACCTGCCTGGCCGAAGGTGAAGGCGTGGTCTGGGCCGCCCCCGTGCCGCTGTCGAATGCCTCGTCGGGGTCGCACAGGTCGTCGATGCCCAACGTGTCATCGGTGCTCAGGGCCAGCGCCCTTTGCAGCAGGTTCTCCAGCTCTCTCACGTTGCCGGGCAGTTCGCGCGACTGCAGCCAGGCCTGCGACTCGGCGGTGAGGGTGGGCACCGGTTGGCCCGATTCCAGACATATCCGCTCCAGCAGTACCTGGGCCAGTCGGGGCAGGTCTTCCCGGCGCTCTCGCAGGGCGGGCGTGCGCAAACCGATCACGTTGAGGCGGTAAAAAAGGTCTTGCCGGAAGTCGCCGCTCTTGACCAGCGCGGCCAGGTCCTTGTGTGTGGCGCTGACCAGTCGCACGTCCACCTGCTCTTCTTGCACGCCACCCAATGGGCGCACCCGGCGCTCCTGGATCACCCGCAGCAATTTGGCTTGCATGGCCAAGGGCAGGTCACCGATCTCGTCGAGAAACAGGGTGCCACCCTGGGCCGCCTGGAAATAGCCTTCGCGATCCTGGCTGGCACCGGTATACGCGCCCTTGCGTGCGCCGAAAAACTCGGCTTCGATCAGGTTGTCGGGGATCGCGCCGCAGTTGACGGCCACAAATGGGTTGTTGGCGCGGTGGCTGCATTCGTGGACCGCGCGGGCCACCAGTTCCTTGCCGGTGCCGGACTCGCCCAGGATGAGCACCGGCGCCATGCTGGTGGCCACCTTCTCGATGCGCGAGCGGATCTGCACCATGGCGGGCGAGTCGCCGACGATGCGCGCCAGCGCCCGAACGCCGGGGGTGGCGCCGGTGGCGCGGCGAGGCTGTGGTCGGGTGTGCTGAGCGTGGGGCGTCGCTGGCTTTGAAGCGAAGCCGTGACCGCCGCGCGCAGTTGCTTGAGGTCCACCGGTTTGGTCAGGTAGTCGAACGCGCCGGCCTTGAGGGCTTCGACGGCGTTCTCGGCCGAGCCATAGGCGGTGATGACGATGCAGCGTTCCCGTCGCTGCGCGTCGACGATTTCCCTCAGCAACTCCAGGCCCAGGCCATCGGGCAGGCGCATGTCGGTGATGACGACATCAAACGCCGACCGCCCCAGCACGCTGCGTGCCTCCGTGAGGTCGGCTGCGCTCTCCACCTCGTAGCCCTCGCGCAGCAGCGTGAGTTCGTACAGCGTGCGAAGGTCGGGCTCGTCATCGACGACCAGGATGGCAGCGGGGGCGGGAGAAGGCATGCGTGGGGACGTTTTCCTGGGGGCAGATTCGGTTGGCGCGGGGAGGGTTTCGTGGCGTCAGAGGGTGGACAGGGACGGTGGGCCGGCCAATGTCTGACCTGGGGGTCTCGTGAAGCCGGGCACCGAGTCGCCCATCGGGTAGGTCAGGGTTTGTTGCACGGGCTGGTTTCCTGTGTGCAGGGGCACCAGCACGTAGAACTCATTGCCTTCCCTCTGGTCGAGCCGGCTGCGTTGGTAGCCAATCTGCGCGGCATAGCGTTCACACAGTTCACGGCAAATATAAAGCCCCAGCCCGCTGGAGCGGCTCTCGGACGAGAAGAATGGTTCAAACAGGTGTTTGTGCACGCTGGGCTCCAGCGGTGCACCGTCGCTCCACACCGAGAGCCGCACCTGCTCCGAACCCGCAGGCTGGGTGATCAGGCGAATGGAAGAGGCTTTGCCCGAGGCGTGGCGCAAGGCGTTGTCCAGCAGGTTGACCATGACCCTGCGCAGGTGGTCGGGTTCGAAGACCACGAACACCTTGGGCGCGTGAAGGTGCACACTGAGCACCCCGCGCGTCTGGCTCTGCCGTATCCAGTCTTGCGCAATCTGGCGGATGGTGGGGTCCAGGGGCACGGCGCCAGTGTGGCTCTCGCCACTGCTGGGTTGGGCACGGGCGACATTGAGAATGTCGTCGACGATGCGCGAGAGGCGCTGGGCATTTTGCTCGATCATGCGGGTCAGGCGCTTCTGACCCGGATCGCTCACCTCTTCGTCCAGCAGGGCGTTGGCCTGCGTGATGGCCGACAGGGGGTTGCGGATTTCATGGGCCACGGCGGCCGACATGCGCCCCATGGACGCGAGCTTCTCGGTGCGCACGCGCGCCTCCACCTCCCGGAGGTCTTCCAGGAACACCACGCACAGACCCACCGCCGAGGCGTTCAGGCCCGCAGTCAACCGCGTGCGGGCGTAAAAGCGGTGGGAGACAAACTCGTCGAGGTCGATGCGCACCTCGGTCTCCAGGGGCTCGTTTCGGTGGAAGGTTTCGTTGACCAAGGCGGCCAGGCCATCCCATCCGGGGCGGGCCGAGAGCAGCAGCTTGACCGCTTGCGGTGTGTTTTCGCCGAGCACCATGGCCTTGGCCGCCGGGTTGGCGTTGCGCACCACCCCGTGCAAGTCCACCACCATCACACCTTCGCTCAAGCTTTCTATGACCAGTTCGTTGACCTGGGCCTGGGTGCGGGCAGCGGCCTGGCTGTTCTTGGCCAGCAGTTCTTCGCGGGCCAGCCGGGCAGCGAGCTGGTTGGCCAGCAGGGCGACCAGAAAGAAGCCGATGCCCCCCAGGCCCGCCTGCATGAGGCGCGAGGTCGGCACATCGGCCATGCCGCCCAGGGCCAGGAAGGGCTCGGCCAGGAGCAGCAGCGCCACGATCGCGGCGGTGGCCAGCGAAATCGTCAGCGAGCCCAGAATCGATGCCATCAGCACGGGGAGGGCGAACAGCGGTGTCAGGTTGAGCTCGCCCTGTTGAAAGAGCTGCAAAGCCGCGAACACGGCCAGGTCGACACCGATGGTCAAGGGCCAACGCCACCGCTCGAGCTTGCGCACGCTCTGGCGGGGCCAGGCCAGCAGTGTGACCACGGTGAGCACCACGTGCACCACGCTGAGCATCACCAGGGCCATGGTGCGGTTGTTGGGACTGGCCTGGTTGGCCCAGGCGAACCACTGCATGGCCAGCAACACCAAGGCGATGAACAGGCGCGCGCGCATGAACGTGCGCCACAGCCGGTCGATCGATTTCCGGGTCTGCTCCCGCCCGATGGCGCCTGCGTCTTCGAGCGTGCTGTACCAGGACGGTGCGAAGCTGGAGTGCGGTGGGCGTCGTGACATGGCTGAAGGCTGCGTGGGCGCCTCAGGCGCTTGCGCTTTCGTGCTGTTGCCGGTGTTCGACGCAGCAATAGCTGCCCCGACGACCCAGTACCGCCTCGCTTTCAGGCAGGTGGGTGCCGCAATGCTGGCAGGCCACCATGGCCATGGGCAGTGACGGGGCTTGGCTGGTCGTGGCTTGGCGGCTGCGGATTCGGCCTGGCGGTTGTTGCGCCACACCCAGACAGCCACCACGATCACGGCGAGGACCAGCAGAAATTTCATGATCAGAGGTCAGATTCGGTGCAAGACGACTTCGAGCACGAAGCGCGAGCCCACGTAGCTCAACAGGAGGAAACCGGCGCTCAGGTAGAGCACGCGCACGGCGGTCGCGCCCCGCCAGCCCAGGCGCCAACGGCCCAGCAGCAACACACCCATGCAAATCCAGGACAGCACGGAGAAAGCCGACTTGTGGTTCCAGACCAGGTGCTGGTTGACCAGCTCGGAAAACCAAGCGCCCGCCAACAGCGTGGCGCTCAGCAACACGAAGCCGGCCCCCACGAAGCGAAAGGTCAGGCGCTCCAGTGTCAGAATGGGCATGGCTGTCTCCGGCATGTTGCCTTGCCGCATGGCTTTTTCGGCGCGTTGCATCAACCAGGCGTGCACCACGGCCGCAGCGATCAGCCCATAGGCCGCGATGCCCAGCGCCCAGTGCAAGGGCATCAAGCCACTGGGCAGCATGGGGTAATGGGTGCCCGGGAATACCAGAGCGATCAACACCGCGGCCATCCCCATGACCGCCAGCACCCAGCGCGCGCGCATTTGCGGATAGAGCCGGCTCTCGATCAGGTAGACCGTGAGCAGAAGCCAGGCGGTCACGGACAGGGCCGGGCCGAAACCAAAGCGCACCGGGTGGGTGAGCAAGGTGGCGGCCAGCACCAGCAGGTGCAGCACCCAGGCCGCAGAGAGGATGGTGCGGGCCTGGGGCTGAGTGACGCGGTTGTGCAGTCCGGCCAGGGCGCCATAAGCGCAAGCCGCAGCGGCGGCCAGTGCGGCAACGGCAGGCTGGACGGAGTCGGCAGAGAGCAGGGGCATCAAACGGCGTGGGTGGTGGTGGGTGCCCCGGGCGGGGGTGCCCTAAAATCAAGCAGACAGTTTAACGGTCTTGCCTGGTTGGCGCTGAGGTGGCGCTGGGCCCGGCGACTTTCCATTTTCGGGCCGCGACCTCTCGCCCTGCAGGCCCGCTTCAAGAGATCGATTCACATGGCTTCAGCCCTTTCCGACCGTTTGTCACGCATTGTCAAAGAGATGCGTGGTCAGGCCCGCATCACCGAGAGCAATGTCGCCGACATGATGCGTGAGGTGCGCATGGCCTTGCTGGAAGCCGACGTGGCTTTGCCGGTGGTGCGCGATTTCATTGCGCGTGTGAAAGAAAAGGCGTTGGGCCAGGAGGTGGTGGGTTCTCTGTCGCCCGGCCAGGCCATGGTGGGGATCGTCAACCGTGAGCTGGCCGCCACCATGGGCCAGGGCGTGGCCGATCTCAACTTGGCGGCGCAACCCCCGGCGGTGGTGCTGATGGCGGGTCTGCAGGGGGCGGGCAAGACCACCACCACGGCCAAGCTGGCCAAGCACCTGATCGACAAGCGAAAGAAGAAGGTGTTGACGGTCTCCGGAGACGTTTACCGCCCGGCGGCCATCGAGCAGTTGAAGACGGTGACGGCGCAGGCCGGGGCCGAGTGGTTCCCCAGCTCGCCCGATCAGAAGCCCGCCGACATCGCGCGGGCGGCGCTGGACCACGCGCGCAAACACTATTTTGATGTTTTGCTGGTCGACACCGCAGGGCGCCTGGCGATCGATGAGGCGCTGATGAAGGAGATCCAGACGCTGCACGGGATTCTTCACCCGGTGGAGACGCTGTTTGTGGTGGATGCCATGCAAGGCCAGGACGCGGTCAACACCGCGAAAGCCTTCAGTGAGGCATTGCCATTGACGGGTATCGTGCTCACCAAGACCGATGGCGACTCGCGCGGTGGTGCGGCGCTGTCGGTGCGGCAGATCACCGGCGCGCCCATCAAGTTTGCCGGGGTGTCGGAGAAGATCGACGGGCTGGAGGTGTTTGACGCCGAGCGCCACGCGGGGCGCATTCTGGGCATGGGCGACATTGTCGCGCTGGTCGAACAGGTCACCGCCGGTGTGGACATGGCGTCGGCCCAGAAACTGGCGGCCAAGGTCAAGAGCGGTGAAGGCTTTGACCTCAACGATTTCCTTGAGCAGATTCGCCAGATGAAGCAGATGGGTGGGCTGTCCAGTCTGATGGACAAGCTGCCGGGCAACATGGGCGCCAAAGCCACCGAGGCCGACCTGACCCGTGCGGAGAAAGACATCAAGCGCAAGGAAGGCATCATCTGCAGCATGACGCTCAAGGAGCGCACCCGGCCCGAGATCATCAAGGCGACCCGCAAGCGCCGCATCGCCGCCGGCGCGGGCGTGCATGTGCAGGAAGTCAACCGGCTGCTCAAGGAATTCGAGCAGATGCAGGGCATGATGAAAAAGATGAAGGGCGGCGGCCTGATGAAGATGATGAAGCGCATGGGGGGCATGAAGGGAATGCCCAAGATGCCCGGCATGGGTTGACCGAAGTCAAGTCGGTGCTTGTGCGGGCCGCCGATACTGTGACGCTATGTTGCTGTATGTCGAAGCCGCGCTGGCGCTGATGGCCCTGGTCGCGGCGTTGTCGTTGCGCCCGTGGCGCATGCTTCAAGGCGCTTTGCTCACACCCGCGCTGGCCGCTGTGGTGTTGCTCCCCTGGCTGTGGCTGCTGCCTCAGAAAATGCCCCATGGGCTTCAAATCCAGCTGTCAGGGGCCAGCTTGCTGGTGCTGATGCTGGGGTGGCCGCTGGCGGTGCCGGTGTTGGCACTGGTGACGCTGGCGGTTTGGGCCATGGGTGACCACGATGCGGCCACCGCATTGTCTCAGGGGGTCTGGATCGGCTTGGCACCCGCCACAATCACCCTGGCTATCGGTCAGGCGCTTCGCCGCTGGCTGCCGCCCAACCCGTTTGTCTACACCTTGGGCCGCGGCTTTCTGGGCACGGCGGCGGCGGTCTTTTTGTCGGGGGTGGTGCTGGAGCTGTTGCACCGCCTGGTGGGTGGCGCGGTGCAGGAGCAGGTGTTGGTCGCGCGCTGGCTTATGGCCTGGGGCGATGCGTTTCTCACCGGCATGCTCACCGCCATCTTCGTGGCGTTTGCCCCGCAGTGGCTGGCCACCTGGTCGGATGCGCGTTACCTGAATCCCCCGGCGTCGCGGTAGAGCGGCCGCACGGCCGCCGGAGGCGTCAGGCCGCTTTGAGCAGGGACAGCCGTGTGGCGTGGCGCCAGGCGCGGCGCAACACTGCGGGCGACCAGGACTCTTCAGGGATGAGCAGGGCGCCGCGGGCGCGCATCCAGCCGCCCAGGGCCACGTGGCCGGTGGCCACGGTGAACGGCACAGCCAACACCAGCGGCAGGGTGACCGGCAGCATCCAGATCAGTGCCTGCTCGTTCAAGGAGGCCACCCCGATCAGCAACAGGGTGACCAGCGCTGCGATCGGGGCCAACTGGGCGGTGGCCACGCGCCAGGCCACGCCGATGGCCTCCCGGGGTGGGGATTTCCAATCCAGTCGGATGCCGGTGACGGCCACCAGCACAAAAAGAGAATGGGCCACCATGCGCACAGGGGCTTGCAAGAGTGCCAACAGGCTTTCCAGGAAAGCGCTGGCCAGTAGCACGCCGCCACCGCCAAAGCCTTTTTGCTCGCCTTTGAGGAAGACGGCCAGCACGCCGAGCACGCGGGGCAGGAACAGCAGGCACAGCGTCCACACCCACAGGCCCAGGCGTTCACCGCTGTGGTCGTACCAGCCCGGCATCATGCCCGGGTCGGTCAGGCACAGCGTGGTGCCCAGCGCGAGAAAGGCCAGCCACAGCGGGGCCGAGAGGTACGACATGGCGCCGATGGCGAACATGGTGCGGTGGACGCGGTGGATGCCGGGCTCGGCCATCAGTCGTGCGTTTTGCAGGTTGCCTTGGCACCAGCGGCGGTCGCGCTGCAGTTCGCTGAGCAGGTCCGGTGGCTGCTGTTCATAGCTGCCCACCAGGTCAGAGACCAGCCACACGTGGTAGCCGGCGCGGCGCATCAGCGCGGCTTCGACGAAGTCGTGCGACATGATGCCGCCCGACATGCCACCCTTGCCGCGGATGGGCGCCAGCGCGCAGTGTTGCATGAAGGGTTCCACGCGGATGATGGCGTTGTGGCCCCAGTAGTGCGATTCGCCGAGCTGCCAGAACTGCATGCCCAGGGTGAACAGGCGGCCCGTCACCCGGGAGGCGAACTGCTGGGCGCGCGCATGCAGTGTGGCGTGGCCGATGGCCTGGGTGGCGGTCTGGATGATGCCTGCACGCGGGTTGGCTTCCATGAGCTTGGCCATGGAGACCAGGCAACTGCCGCTCATCACGCTGTCGGCGTCCAGCACCACCATGTAGCGGTAGTCTTTGCCCCAGCGGCGGCAGAAATCGGCCACGTTGCCGGCCTTGCGGTGGGTGCGGCGGGTGCGCAGGCGGTAGTAGACCTCGATGGGGGGTTCGCCGGTTTCAGCGGCCAACGCGCTGCGCAGCGCCTCCCAGGCCGAGCGCTCGGCGGCGATGGTGACCGGGTCGTAGCTGTCGGAGAGCACAAACACGTCGAACTGCCGGGCATGGCCGGTGCCGATGAGCGATTCGCAGGTGGCGCGCAATCCGGCGAACACGGTGGCCACGTCTTCGTTGCAGATCGGCATGATCAGTGCGGTGCGCACGCCAGGGTCCAGCACCTTGTCGCGCACCGTCGTGGCGGTGAGGGTGTGGCGGTCGCCACGCAGCAGCACCCAAAAGCCCATCAGGGCGGTGACGAAGCCGGTGACCACCCAGGCAGAGAGCACGGTGAAAAGACCGAGCTGGGCCAGTTCCAGGGCGGTGAAATCATCCGGCTGCGCCCGCACGAACAGGGCGGCGGCCAGCAGGGTGCTCAACAGCGTCAGCACCACGAAGACCGCGCGGCGGCGGTTGGCGGCGCGCTCCCAGGCCATCGGCGGGACGCGCTGCGGACGGGGTTCGCGGGGTGGGAGCAAGCCGCTGGCGGTGGCCAGGATCGCGGTCCCGATGCTGTTCCAAAAGCCCCGCCATGGCCGCGGGGCCATGGAGCCGCGATGGATCAGCGGGGCCGTGGCCGCATTGGGATGGCGTTCCTCTCGCAAGGGACTGCGACCGCCGGGTGTGGCGGTCATTCGGGCAGAAGCAGGTGTGTCCATGTTTCGCTCAAGGTGTTGTTCTGAAGTTGGAGAAAGGCGCGCAGTTCGACCGGTTTCGTCGGATCCACGCGCTCGACGCGCAAGGTCACGCGCCAGCTGCGGGTGACCGGGTTGGGGTAGGCCAGGGCTTCAAGGACGCGGCCATTGCTGTCGGTGCTGACCATGGCGCGCACCGGTGCGTCTGCGGGCAAACCTTCCAGTGCGGGCCCGGCGAAGTCGAGGACGTACTGGGGCTGTTGGGCCTGCGCCTGGGCGGTGAGACGGGTGTAGCCATAGCCGCGGCGGCTCTGTGTCACCCACGAGGACGGGGGCCGCTGCTGGGGGTCTCCCTGCCAGCTCAGCTCGTAGGCGAAGTCCAGTGGCCGATCTGCGGTGGGCAGGGTGGCCGGCACCCAGTAGGCGACAATGTTGTCGTGGGTCTCGTCCGGGGTGGGGATTTGCACCAGCTCGACCCGTCCGGCACCCCAGTCGCCCACGGGTTTGACCCAGGCGCTGGGGCGGCTTTCGTAGCGCGCCTCCACGTCTTCATAGCTGGAGAATCGGCGATCCCGTTGCATGAGCCCGAACCCTTGCAGGCGCTGCATCGCAAAAGAGCTCACCGTCAGTTGCCGCGGGTTTTGCAGCGGCCGCCACAGCCATTCGCCCTGGTCGGTGACCATCATCAGGCCGTCGGAGTCGTGCACTTCGGGACGGAAATCGGTGGGGTGGGGCTGGTTCTCGCCCGACAGGAACATGCTGGTCAGCGGCGCCAGGCCCAGGGTGGTCACCGCAGGCATGCCCGCGCGCAGGTGCACCCGGGCCTTCACCGTCATCCGTGTTTCGGCGCCGGGGTTCAACTCGAAGCGGTAGGCGCCCGTGAGGCTGGGTGACTCCAGCAAGGCCAGCACCGTGATCTGCTGGTCGTCCTTGGCCGGCCGTTGGATCCAGAATTCGGTGAAACGGGGAAATTCCTCGCGGCGTGCCCCCACGGTGTCGACGGCCAGACCTCGGGCCGACAGGCCGTAGTGTTGACCTGCGCCGAGTGCCCGGAAATAGCTCGCGCCGAGAAAGGCGACGACCTCGTCGAGCTTGTCGGGGGTATTGAGTCGGTAGAGCAGGCGCCAGCCAGCAAACCCGATGTCGCCCCAGTTGGCGGCGGCGGGCAGCGGTTGACCGAACTGGAACATGTCGCTTCGGTAGCGCAGCTTGCGCGCACCGTCGCTGGTGATTTCGTGAATCCGGACCGGCTGGATGTTGCCCGCACCCAGGTGGAAATACTGCAACTCGAACGGCAGCTTTTGGCCGTGCCAGGTGGCCTTTTCGTCGCGAAAACGGATGTGGCGGATCTGGTCGTAGCCGAGCGCGACCAACGCCGCGGGTGTCTTGTCGCTGTTTGCCTGGTAGGGGGCTTTGGCGCGCTCTTGTGCGAGCCGGTCGAGTTCTTCCCAACCGAAGGCCGTCGCGTGGGCGCAGGTCGCGGCCAGCATGGCGATGAGCGCCACTGGCGTAAGCCATGGCCATGCCTGGCGTGGGCGTGAAGGGGGGCGAAAAGCGGTGAGCATGCCCTGATACGGGCAAACCCTATGCCAGGTCTAAAAATCCTTTTGAATCAAAGGCTTGGATGCACTTGCCGTCAAACAGTGGCAAAAGTGCCGCGAATGCACCGCGATATGGGCATTTTTTGTCGCTGTTTGGCGACAGGCTCAGCGGATATGGCGGCAAATGCCCCGTGATGACGGGTATCTGGCATGTCACTCATCGGCGACAGGTTCGCCGGATTCAGGGCCCGGCGGGGTTCCGGTGTCGCTTTTGAACAGGCCGGGCGTCAGCGCGTGCTTTTGCAGGAGGCGGTAGAACTCGGTCCGGTTGCGCTGGGCCAGCCGCGCTGCATCGGCCACGTTGCCATCGGTCATTTTCAGCAGCCCGACCAGGTAGTCGCGTTCGAAACGCTGCCGCGCGTCGGCAAAGCTCAGCACCTCGGTGGACGGCGTGCGTAGCGCGCGCTGCACCAGCGCCAGCGACACCAGCGGCGTGGTGGACAAGGCGCAGACTTGTTCGACCACGTTGTAGAGCTGGCGCACGTTGCCCGGCCAGGCCGACATGGTCAGCGCCTTGAGTGCCTCAGGGGCAAAGCCGGCGCTGCGCTTGCCGTATTTGGCCGCCAGCGTGGCCAGGAAGTGGTTGGCCAGCAGCGCGATGTCTTCGCGCCGTTCGGCCAGTGTGGGCAGGGTGAGCGTGACCACGTTGAGCCGGTAGTAGAGGTCTTCGCGAAACTGGCCCATAGACATGGCCGCGTCCAGGTCGCGGTGGGTGGCCGAGATGATGCGCACATCCACCGGGATTGATTGGCTGGAGCCGAGCGGGCGCACCGCGCGCTCTTGCAGCACCCGCAACAGTTTCACCTGCAAGGTCGGCGGCATGTCCCCGATCTCATCGAGCAGCAAGGTGCCGCCGTCGGCGGCCTGAAATAGGCCTTTGTGGTTGGCGCTGGCGTCGGTGAAGGCGCCTTTCATGTGGCCAAACAGCTCCGATTCGAGCAGGGCTTCGGGGATGGCGCCGCAGTTCACCGCGACAAAGGGCCGCTTGGCGCGGGGGCTGGCGCGGTGGATGGCGCGGGCCATCACTTCCTTGCCGGTGCCGCTGTCGCCTCGCAGGAGCACGCTGGCGTCGGACTGGGCCACCATGCGGGCTTCTGCCAGCAGATCGGCCATGCGGCTGGAGCGGCTGATGATGTCGGCGCGCCAGGGTTCTTCGGTCTGGGCACTGGGGCTGGCCGGAGGAGACCGCCAGTGCCTGGGCGATTTTCTCCAGCAGCTCACGGGCTTCGTAGGGTTTGGTGAGGTAGCCAAAAACGCCCCGGGCGGTGGCGTCGACCGCGTCGGGAATGGTGCCGTGTGCGGTCAGGAGAATGACCGGCAATGAGGGGTGGCGGGCGCGGATTTCGTCGAACAGCGCCAAGCCATCGCGCCCGGGCAGGCGCACATCGGAGAGCACCAGTTGCGGTCGTTCGATGTCGAGCTGGCTGAGCGCGGCCTCGGCCGAGCCCACCGAGGTGACCTGGTATCCCGCCGCGCCCAGACGCATGGCCAGCAGGCGCAGCATGTCGGCGTCGTCGTCCACCACCAACAGACGCCCGCGCGGGGGGGGCTTGGCGGGCTCGGGTCGGGTGGCTGGGTCGGTCATGGCGAGGGCGGGCGGTTGGCGGCGGGGGCCGGGCCGCGCGGCGTGAGGCTGCGCTCGATGGCACGCATGGCTTCCAGCCGTTCGCTCAGGGCCTCGGCACGGCGTTGGCTCTCACGCAGTTGTTGCGCCTGGCGTTCCACCGTGTCTTCCAGTCGCCGCTGGTCTTGCAGGCGGCTGGCGAGCAGCCTCGCCAGGGGTTTGAGCGGGTTGCTGGCGGGATCGGGGTGGTTGATCACGCGTTGCAGCAGCCCCATGGCGCGGGCGGTGTCGACGGGTTGCCGCGAATAGGTGAGGGCCAGCGCAAGCTGGAATTGGCGCACAGGGTCGTTGCCAGGCTCTCCCAGGGCGGCCACCTCTTTGACCTGCTCGGTGCTGGAGAGCGCCCGCAGGCGGTCGGCGTAGTTGAGCAGCGGGGCCAATGGGCTGGGTGCTTCGAGGTCGATGGCCATCGGGTGGCTGGGCTCACCGGCGGGCGGTTTGAGTGGTGTGTCTGGTGTGCTGGACGCCACGGCATCGACCACGGGTGCCACCGGGGCACTGGGGGCCGGGGGTGACGACGTCGGCTGGGCCGCAGCCGTGGACACCGGCGGGGGTGTTTCACAGGCGCCCAGCAGGGCGGTCACCAGCAGGGCGGCGGCCAGTGGGACGAGGCGCCACGCGGACGGTGGGCGGCCAGAACGGAGCGAATGGTGTTCAACCGGCATGGGGCAGTTCGATTCGGAAGTGAGCGCCTTGGCGCTCGGGCAGCAGGACAACGCGTCCGCCGTGCGCAAGAATGTACTCGTGGACGATGGACAAGCCGATGCCAGTGCCTCTGACGGTATCGGCGGGTTGGCGCTCGCCCCGGAAGAAGGGTTCAAAGATGCGGTCTCGGTCGGGCTCTGCAATGCCTGGGCCCTGGTCGATCACGTCCAGGCTGGCGCGGCCGCCCTGGTCTTGCAGCACCAGGCGGATCAGGCCGCCGGGTGGCGAAAACCGGATGGCGTTGGACAACAGGTTGCCAATTGCCGAGGCCATTTTCTCCGGGTCCACGGGGACCACCAACGGCTGACCTTCGATGCGCACACCGAGTTGGCTGGATTGCCAGCGCAGGCGTTGGGCTTCGACCTGGTCTTCCACCAGCGCCAGCAAATCGGTCGGGGCGCGGTGCAATTGCCGCGCTTCGAAGGCCGCGGCATTGAAGCGCAGCAGGTCTTCGATCTGATGCTGCAGCAATTGGGTGTTGTGCTGAAGGATGTTCACCACCTCGGCCTGATTGGGGTTGAGCGCGCCGGCCACCCCATCGCCCAGCACCGCCACCCCTTCGCGCAAGGAAGCCAGGGGTGTCTTGAGTTCGTGGGACACGTGGCGAAGGAAGCGGGCCTTGTCCGCGTCCAGCTCGGTCAGACGCAAGCGCAGCCAGTCCAGTTGCTGGCTGACGCGGCGCACGTCGGGCGGACCGGGGATGTCGATGGGCAGGTCCAGGCGGTTCTCGCCCAGCGCCACGATGGCGCGTTCGAGCCGGCGAAAGGGACGCGCCAGCCAGATGCCAAAACCCAGCGCCATCGCGGCCGCCAGCACGATGGAGCCCAGCACCTGCTGGGCCAGTTGGCGCCGGCTGTTCTCGACCCGGTGCTGCAGGGCTTCGTTGCGGTTGCCGATCAGGGTCTGGACTTGCAGGGCGATGGCGGCGCTGTGGCTCTCGAGCTCGCGAAACGCCTGGGAGACCTCCCGCTCGCGGTCCAGTGCGGTGTCGGGTGAGCCATCAAGCAAGGCCGTGATTTCGTCGAGTTGCTGCAGCCACTGGCGGGCAAACGCATGGGGGAGTTCGTTTTCTTCCAGTCGGCGCAGGGTGTCCTTGGCATTGGAGGCGGCTTCATCGAATCGCTGCCGCAACTGGCTGTCGCGCAACACCAGCGATTGGCGCGCGGCCCGCTCCATGGTCAGGCTGCGCTCGCGCAGCGACTGGGTGGCGGTGCTCAGCGCGATGGCTTGCGCCGTGCCCTCGCGGCTTTGTGCCATCAGCGTGTCCAGCGTGAACAGGGTGCGCAGCGCAGCCACACCCAGCAAGGCGCCGATCAACATGAAGGCCGCCAGCAACAGCTGGGGGAAAGAGAAACGAAAGGGTGTGATCACCTCGGTGGCGTGGCGTTCGGTGGGGCCGTATCAGGCGGTCTCGCGCACCAGCACCTCACCGCGCAGGGAATGGGCTGCGGTGTTGGTGATGCGCACGTCGATCATCTGGCCCACAAGCCGGGCCCCGTTGGGGCCACCATGAAAATTCACCACGCGGTTGCATTCGGTGCGGCCCATGAATTCGGGCGCTTGTGCGGTGGACTTGCGCGAGGGTCCTTCGACCAGAATGCGCTGCACCGTGTCCTGCCGGCTCGCGCTGATGCGTGCCACGTTGGCCTCGATGGTGGCCTGCAGGTGCTGCAGGCGCTTGAGTTTGACCGCGTGGGGGGTCTCATCGGGCAGGTTGGCCGCAGGCGTGCCAGGGCGGGGGCTGTAGATGAAGCTGAAGCTGATGTCGAACCCCACGTCGTCGATGAGCTTCATCAGCTTGCCGAAGTCTTCTTCGGTCTCGCCGGGAAAGCCCACGATGAAATCGCTGCTCATCTGCAGATCGGGCCGGATCGCGCGCAGCTTGCGCACCGTGCTCTTGTATTCCATGGCCGTGTAGCCGCGCTTCATGGCCATCAGGATGCGGTCGGAGCCGTGCTGCACCGGCAGGTGCAGGTGATTCACCAGCTTGGGGATCTTTGCGTAGGCCTCGATCAGGCGCGGGGTGAATTCGTTGGGGTGGCTGGTGGTGTAGCGGATGCGCTCGATGCCGGGAATCTCGGCGACGTATTCCAGCAACAGGGCGAAATCGGCGATTTCGCCGCTGCTGCCCATGGCGCCCCGGTAGGCGTTCACGTTCTGACCCAGGAGGTTCACTTCGCGCACCCCCTGGTCGGCCAGGCCGGCGATTTCCACCAGCACGTCTTCAAACGGGCGGCTGACCTCGTCGCCCCGCGTGTACGGCACCACGCAGTAGCTGCAGTACTTGCTGCAGCCTTCCATGATCGAGACGAAGGCGCTGGGGCCATCCACGCGGGCGGGCGGCAGGTGGTCGAATTTCTCGATTTCGGGGAAGCTGATGTCGACCTGGGGCTTGGCCTGACTGCTGCGGGCGTTGAGCATGTCGGGCAGGCGGTGCAGCGTTTGCGGGCCGAACACCACATCCACATAGGGCGCGCGTTTGATGATCTCGGCGCCTTCCTGGCTGGCGACGCAGCCCCCACGCCGATCAGCACACCCTTTTTTTCAGGTGTTGCACGCGGCCCAGGTCGGAGAACACTTTTTCCTGCGCCTTCTCGCGCACCGAGCAGGTGTTGAAGAGAATCAGATCGGCTTCGTCGACGTTGGTGGTGGGTTCGTAGCCTTGGGCGGCACCCAGCACGTCGGCCATCTTGTCCGAGTCGTACTCGTTCATCTGGCAGCCAAAGGTTTTGATGAAGACTTTTTTGGTCATGGTGTGTCGAAAGCGATGAGGGGCGTGCGCCCGAAGGCGCACCCAAGGTCACGGTGCCAGCCGAAGGGCGCAGTGGGCGGGGCTGAAGGCGGGCAGGTCGCGGCGGGCGCGGCTCAGTTCTGCAGGTCGGCGGCGCGTGGGCGCTCAAGTGCGGCTTCGCGCTGGTCGAGGATCCAGACTTCATGCACCAGACCGCCGTTGAGGGTGTAGTTCACCACCAGCTCCTGTCCCACCAGGGTGCCAGACAAAACCAGGGTGTTGTTGATGTTCTTGATGCGGGCGCCGGGAGAGAGCTGGGCGGTGTTGCCGTCCATCGTGATCCACGGGGGCTGGTTGACCACCATGGTGCCGCGCAGGGCGGTGTCCGGGAAGTTGCGGGGCAGGGCCTGGGCGTGTGCGGTGGCACCCAGGGCCAACAGCCCCGCAGCCAGGACGAGCTGGCGGCGCAGGGCCGATGGCGATTTCAGAAAGCAGCGTTTCATGGTGTACATCCAGAGGCTGGTGAAGGGGGGCGCTCCGCATCGTTGATTGAGCGGGGCGGTGACAGGCCGCGATTCTCTCATGGGCGGGGTTGGGGGTGGGGTCCCGGTTTGGCCGGGCGCGCCGCACCTGGGGTTCACAATCGCTGCTCACACCAAACGATGGAGACACCATGGCCCGACTGGCACCCCTGCCCCCAGAGACCACGCCAGAATTGAAGTCCCACTTCGATTTCTTTCTCGGCACCCTGGGCTTCACGCCCAACAGCGTGCTGACCATGCAGCGCAAACCCAAGCTGGCACAGGCCCTGGCGGTGATGAACGCGGCGGTGATGGATCCCGAGGGCGATGTCGACCTGGGGTTTCGGCGCTTGGTCGGCCATGTGGTGAGCAAGGCGTCGGGCTGCCTGTATTGCCAGGCCCACACGCTGCTGGGCGCGAAAAATTTCGGGGTGAGCGAGGCCAAGCTGGCCGACGTCTGGGCCTACGCCAGCAGCCCGCATTACACCGAGCGGGAGCGCCTGGCGCTGGATTTTGCGCTGGCTGCGGCCTCGCAACCCAATGCCGTGACCGACGATCAGTTTGCCGAGCTGCAGCGCCATTGGAGCGATGGCGAGATCGTGGAGCTGTTGGGCGTGATTGCCATGTTTGCATTTCTCAACCGCTGGAACGACACCATGGCCACGCCGCTGGAGGCATCGCCCACCGAAGTGGCCGAGCGGGCGCTGGGGGCGCAGGGGTGGGTACCGGGCAAACACGGCGCCTGAACGCCGGGCCTTGCCGCTATTTCCAGCGGACGGGTTCGATGGCCACGCTGCCCAGGTTGCTTGACAGGGTGACCGCCCCTTCCTGAATCGTCGCCTGCAGTTGCATGCTGCGTTCGGCCAGCGCCGCCAGGGCAGGCGCTGCGTCGGAGGGAAGGCGCCAGACCTGCAGCTTGTCCAGGCGCGAGACTTTGTTTTCCAGGCCGCGCCACCAGACGTCCGCCGAAGAGGCAAAGGGGTAGACGAGCACCGCGTCGGCCTTGCTGCAGGCCTTGGCCAGCGGCTTGTCTTCGGGTTGACCCACTTCGATCCAGATGCGTTTGCGCCCGGTGAAGTCGGTGAGCGAGACATCGGGGTCGTCGGGGTCGGACAGGCCGGCGCCGAAGCCCAGCGTGCCGTCATCGTTGCAGGTGTCTTGCAGTTCGTGGGCCTGCAGGGCGAGCGCCACCAGGCGCACCATCATGCGTTCATCGGTTTCGCTGGGGTGGCGCGCCAGCGTGAGCGCGTGGTCGGCATAGTAGCCATGGTCGATGTCGGCGATCTGGAGATGGGCCTTGAAGATGGTGGATTTGAGGGCCATTGGGGGGCAGAATCGGGCAGAAAAATGAACAGGCAAGAAAAAAGCGGACACCGTCACCGGGGTCCGCTTTTTGTATCTGGTGGCGATAGGTGGACTTGAACCACCGACATCAGCATTATGAATGCTGCGCTCTAACCAACTGAGCTATATCGCCGAAAGAGCAGCATTATAGCGAGAATTTTGGCCTGTTTCGGTGGGTGGTTCCAAATGTGGCAGGCGAGTTACACACGGCGGTCGTGTGCCACGTTGCTGGCGGTGCGAAGCAGCTGTTGAGCGGGCCGGGCGGCGGTAGGCGCGGTGCGGGGATTCGGTGTGTTCCCGGGCGCCACCCCAGACTTCAGCGGATCGGCAACTCGGTGGAAGACATCACGTTCTTCAGCACGATGAAGGTTCTGATCTGGCGCACGCCGGGCAGGTACAGCAGTTGTTGGGAGTGCAACCGGTTGAAGCTGTCGTTGTCGCGCGTGCGCACCAGCATGAAATAGTCGAACTCCCCGGTGACCACATGGCATTCCATGCAGCCCGAGACCTTGGCGGCGGCCGTCTCGAAGGCGGCGAACGAATCGGGGGTGGACCGGTCCAGGACCACGCCGATCATCACCAGCAGCCCGGCGTCCAGCGCCTGCGGCTCCAGCAAGGCGACGATGGACTTGATCAGCCCCAACTGTTTGAGCCGTTCGACCCGGCGCAGGCAGGCTGGCGGGCTCAGGTTCACCTTGGACGCCAGGGCCACGTTGGAAATCGAGGCGTCTTTTTGCAACTGCCGCAGGATGGCCTTGTCGGTGCGGTCCAGCGCCTGGTCGCCTGGGGAGGTGGCGCTTGGGTTGCCTATTTTTATTTTGCTGTTGACCATTTTTAGGAATTTATTGAAATCAAAATATATTTTGATTGATTATTTATTGTGAGGATTGAAGACTATTCGCAATGCGTTCTGATGGGGATTTTCTTACGATAAAAGGCACGCCAGGTCCATTGAAAGGAGCTTCGCCGATGCCTTCGATCTTTGCCAGCATCTGTGCGTGGACGCCGAATGACACCCCTTTTTTCAAGGATCTCCGCATGAACCTCAGCCAGTTCCCCCGCTACCCGCTCACGTTCGGGCCATCGCCCATCCACCCGCTCAAGCGCCTGAGCGACCACCTGGGCGGCAAAGTGCACCTCTATGCCAAGCGTGAAGACTGCAACAGCGGGCTGGCCTTCGGTGGCAACAAGACCCGCAAGCTGGAATACCTGATCCCTGAAGCCATTGCCGGTGGGTACGACACCTTGGTGTCGATCGGTGGCATCCAGTCCAACCAGACGCGGCAGGTGGCGGCGGTGGCCGCCCACCTGGGCATGCGCTGCGTGCTGGTGCAGGAGAACTGGGTGAACTATTCCGACGCGGTGTATGACCGCGTGGGCAACATCGAGATGTCGCGCATCATGGGGGCCGACGTGCGCATGGACGCCGCCGGCTTCGACATCGGCATTCGCCCGAGTTGGGAAAAGGCCATGGCGGACGTGCGCCAGGCGGGTGGCAAGCCGTTTCCGATTCCGGCGGGTTGTTCGGAACACCCTTTGGGTGGGCTGGGGTTTGTGGCCTTCGCCGAGGAGGTCCGGGCGCAGGAGGCCGAGTTGGGCTTCCAGTTTGACTACATCGTCGTCTGCGCGGTGACCGGCAGCACGCAGGCTGGGATGGTGGTGGGCTTCGCCGCCGATGGCCGGGCCAACCGGGTGATCGGCATCGATGCGTCCGCCAAACCCGAGGAAACGCGCGCCCAGGTGCTGCGCATTGCGCAAAACACCGCCAGGCTTGTGGAGCTGGGCCGTGAGATCACCGACGCCGATCTGGTGCTCGACACCCGCTTCGGGGGCCCGGCGTATGGCTTGCCCAATGAGGGCACGCTGGAGGCCATCCGGCTGTGTGCCCGGCTGGAGGGCGTGTTGACCGATCCGGTCTACGAGGGCAAGTCGATGAACGGCATGATCGAGATGGTGCGCAACGGCGAGTTTCCCGAAGGCTCCCGGGTGCTGTACGCCCACCTCGGTGGTGTGCCGGCTTTGAACGCCTACAGCTTCCTGTTTCGCAACGGCTGATGGAACTTGGGCGGCGGGGGTGTCGTCAGTCCACCCCCCTTCGCCAACCCGGTGGTCTAGGGCCTGTGATGTTTCAATAGGTTGTTCACCCGACGGCATCTGGGAGACTGAGTTACCACGCTTCAGCACTCACAGAGGAAACCCGTCGGATGAACAGCCACAAGAATGCCAGATTGACGTTTGAAGGACGCAAATTGCTCATCGAGCGCATTGCCGTCATGGGGCTGATGCCAGCGGCCCAGGCCGCTGGCATCAGCGTTCGAACTGCCCGCAAGTGGCGCAGCCGCTTCGAGGCTGGCGGAGTCGATGCCCTCCTGGACAGCAGCTCACGGCCAGCCAGAACGCGCAGCACCATCGATGAGACGCTGGGCCATCGCATCGAGCAACTGCGTCGCAACCGAATGCCCATGCGCCGCATCGCTTCGGTGGTCGGGCGCAGCGTGGCCACCATCAGCCGCTGGCTGGCCAAGCTTGGCCTCTCCAGCCTGACGGCACTGCAGTCCGCTGTCCCTGTGGTTCGGTACGAATACGCTACCCCAGGGGCCATGCTGCACATGGACACCAAGAAGCTTGGACGCATCGAGCGCCCCAGCCACCGCGTCACCGGCAACCGCCGCGACTCCGTCTCTGGCGCCGGCTGGGAGTTCGCCCATGTGGGCATCGATGACCACAGCCGGGTGGGCTTCGTGCAGATGCATGCTGATGAGCGCAAGGGCTCTGCAGTGGACTTCCTGCAAGCCGCAGTAGCCCACTGTGGCCAAGCGCCATGCGCGCATCCATGGAGAAGCGATTCGCTGCGCCAAGGCGGGTGGCTGGAGCGCGGCGTTGGGGGATGACGATTAGGGCCTGTTCACACTGTCTTTCCTAGTGCGAAAGGGGCGCAAACAACGCCAATCTGGGCGCGGGACGACGGTCAGACTGGGCGTCTGACCTAGGAGCGCAACGACGAGTGGCGTTGTTTGCACCCCTTTCCCTTCGGGTTGCAGCCAAAAAGGTCATGCGCGGCGTTGCAAAACCTCGCCGGGGGAGAACCCCGGCTGCGTTTTGCGCCTTGCGCATGGCCTTTTTGATCTGCAACGCATCTCGGAAAAATAGTGTGAACAGGCCCTAGGTGCGCCGAGCCGGCTTCAGATGTCGAGCTCGTAGTGGGATTGCGCGTCGCCCAGCACCGTGTTGGGCGCTCGGATCACGATGGTGAGCACCTTGCGTTCGATGTCGAGCTCGAAGGGTGCGTTGGTGAACACGTCGCGCAACCCGTCTGGCGCGCGCTGAACCCAGTCGGTTTCAACCTCGCCTGGGGCCACACCTTGTCGGCGGGCTTCCATGACGAGTCGGGTGGCCGCGGCCAGGTTGCGCAGGTCGGCGATGCGGGTGCCATGACTCTGTAGGCTGGGCACCGACGCCCAGGCCATGGTGAAGCCAGCGCCGTTTCGGCCGAGCAGGGTGCACCAGGACCCCGATTGGCGCGAGAGCACCGGAAACCCCGGGCACGGACGTTCCCATGCCTTGAACTCCCAAGGACCCAGGTTGGTTTCACCGAGGGCGGCCTGCTGGGCGACCAGATGCGATTCGGCGAGCAGGCTGGCATGCAGGTTGGCTGTGGCGCTTTCGTCGTAGAGCGTCTGGGCAAGCCAACGTTGCCATGCCGGGCGCGTGGCCTGCCATTGCACAAGGTCGGCTTGCAGGGCGCGAAACGCCATGCGCTCGTTTTCGATGGCGGGCACCAGCGCATCGATCAGGCCTTCGCTTTGGCGCGTCAGGTCGAGCAGGGCGGACCAGTCTTCGGGTGCGGCGGTGGTGGCTTGCATTCGTCCCAGACTGTGAATGGCCAGCAGGTGGTGGGTGAGCGCGTTCACCGCCACCGAGGTGTTCATGAGGTTGCTGCCCGCGAAGGTCGTCCAGGCGTGCATCGCGTGTGTCCACTCGGCCAGTGTAGCGTGGTGGTGGCCTTCGGCCCAGCGCGATCGCAGACGAGCGGCCTCCATCTGGTTGAGGGTCAGCAGCGCCGAGAAGGTTTCCGGAATGTTGGCGCGGTTGTCTTGCACCCTGATGGATGCGCGTTCCAGTTTCATCAGTTCATGAAAGCGCGCCCGAAGCGGGGGGGCCACCGGCGTGCTGGCCAGCGCCGTCCATTGCGAAGCGCTCATGCCCGGTCGGACACGGTCGTCGGGCGCCAGCTGAGCTGGCTGGGAAGGGGTCCGTCCAGTGGCAAGACACGCTGCGGTGCGCTCGGCTTTCATCGCTTGCCACCGATCGAGGCGCTGCTTGGCCGCTTCGTCTGTCGATGCCGGCGGGGCAGCCTGGTGGAGGTCGGCATCGGCCCAGGCCGAGCGTTCGGCCGCCAGCAAACACCGCCCGTACGCCACCGGATCGGCGTCGGCGGGAGCGAGCAGGCCCACCAGGAGCCGTCCGCCATCGGTGTCGACATTGGCGGCTTCGGTGCGCTCCTCCAGCGCCAGTCTCTGTGGGGTGGGTGCTTCGGGCGTGGCCCAGAAATACACCCTCAGGCCCAGCCAGAGAATGACCAACGTCAATGTGGCCAGCAGGCCGCCGAGCAGCCAGCGCAAGGTCCGTTGCCATAAGGTGCGCTGCTGGGTGGTGTCGTTCATTGCGTTGTGCTCCCTGTGAGGTCCTGCGCCGACACCGGCGCGCCAGGACCTGATGCCCCGCGTCTCAAGCGTGTTTGAACACCGCTTTGCGTTTGTTCACAAAAGCGTCCATGCCTTCTTTCTGGTCTGCGGTGGCGAACAGCGCGTGGAACAGGCGGCGTTCGAACATCACGCCGTCGTCCAGCCCCGATTCAAAGGCGCGGTTGACCGATTCTTTGGCGGCCATGACGCTGATGAGTGAGTACTCACAGATCATGAGTGCGGCGCCCAGCGTTTCCTCCATCAGCTTGTCCAGGGGAACCACGCGGCTGACCAGGCCGGCGCGTTCGGCTTCGGTGGCGTCCATCATGCGGCCGGTGAGCACCAGGTCCATGGCCTTGGCCTTGCCCACGGCGCGGGGCAGGCGCTGGGTGCCGCCAGCGCCGGGGATGATGCCCAGTTTGATCTCGGGCTGGCCAAACTTGGCGTTGTCGGCGGCGATGATGAAGTCGCACATCATCGCCAGCTCGCAGCCGCCACCCAGGGCAAATCCGCTGACCGCCGCGATCACGGGTTTGCGGATGCTGCGAATGGTTTCCCAGTTGCGGGTGATGTAGTCGCCCTTGTAGACGTCGGTGAAGGTGTAGGTGGCCATGGCCCCAATGTCGGCACCTGCGGCAAATGCCTTCTCGCTGCCGGTGATGATCATGCAGCCAATGGCGTCGTCCAGGTCAAAGGCCTTGAGCGCCGCGCCCAGTTCGGTCATGAGCTGGTCGTTCAGGGCATTGAGCTGTTTGGGGCGGTTCAGGGTGACAATGCCCACGCGGCCTTCGGTGGAGACGGTGATGAGCTCGGGAGATGGGGTTGCGGTCATGGGGTGTCCTCGGGTTGGCTGATCGTTGACGTAAACGTCAACTATAGCGGCCCCCGGCATCCGCCCGGACCCAAGGGAAAACATTAACCGACCGATGGGTTGGTTAATGGTAAATTGCACGCCACAACACCCTCGGTGCGTGGGCAAGGCCCGGTCGCACCGGTACCCAGGAGACAAAATTTCATGAACGAACCGACCCGGGGCGACACCGTCCTGTTCGAATCGCGGGGCGCCGTGGCGCTGCTCACGCTCAACCGACCGGACGCGCTCAACAGCTTCACGCGCGCCATGCACCGCGACCTGTGGGCCGCGCTCGATCAGGCCGAAGCCGACCCGGCCATCCGGGCGCTTGTGATCACCGGTGCGGGACGGGGTTTCTGCGCCGGTGCCGACCTGGCCGAGTTCGATTTTGAGCCCGGGCCCGACCTCATTCAGCGCGCCGATCCGGGCCCGGTGATTGACCAGGCGTTCAATCCCTCGACGCGCCGCCTGCAGAGCCTGCGCATGCCTACGGTGGCTGCCGTCAATGGCGTGGCCGCTGGCGCGGGCGCCTCGTTTGCCATGGCCTGTGACATCGCGATTGCGGCACCGGGCGCGAGCTTCATTCAGGCGTTCAGCAAGATCGGTCTGATTCCCGATGCGGGGGGGAGCTGGTTGCTGGTTGAGCGCCTGGGCCTGGCGCGGGCCATGGCGCTGGCCATGACGGGCGACAAGTTGCCCGCTGCCCAGGCCAAAGAGTGGGGCATGATCTGGGACGTGCAAGACGATCCGGTGGCCGCCGCCATGGCCATGGCCGAGAAGCTGGCGGCCATGCCCACCAAAGCGCTGGTGGCCACCCGGCACCTGCTGCGGGACGCCAGCACGCGCACCCTGAGCGAGCACCTCGACGTGGAACGCGACACCCAGTCAGCCCTGGGCGCCACACACGACTACATCGAAGGCGTGATGGCGTTTCGCGAGAAACGCCCTGCGCGGTTCAAGGGGGAATGAGCCATGACGCCTGAAGAACGCGCACGCCGCGTAGGCGAGAGCCTTTATGCCAACGACGTGGCCAGCAAGGAAACCTTGGGCATCGCCTTGCTCAGCGTGGCGCCCGGCCGGGCCGTGATGCGCATGCCGGTCCAGCGCCTGCACCTCAACGGCCACCAGATCTGCCACGGTGGCTTCATTTTCACCCTGGCCGATTCCACCTTTGCCTTTGCCTGCAACAGCCACAACCGCAACACGGTGGCGGCCGGGTGCAGCATCGAGTTCCTCAAGCCGGCCAAGGAAGGCGACGTGTTGACCTGCGAAGGCGTGGAGCAGGTCTTGCAAGGGCGTCATGGCATCTACGACATGAGAGTCACCAACCAGCATGGCGAAACCGTGGCCATGTTCCGGGGCAAGAGCGCCCAGATTCCAGGCACGGTGTTTCCCGAGGAGGAGCCGGTATGACCATCAGCACGTTTGCCCTGGAGCCCATTGAGAAAGCCAGCATCGATGAGCTGCGCGCGCTCCAACTCAAGCGCCTGCAGGCCACGCTGCGCCATGCCTACGCCAACTCGCCGGTCTACCGCGCCAAGTTTGACGAAGCCGGTGTGCACCCGGACGACTGCCGCACCCTGGCCGATCTCGCGAAGTTCCCATTCACCACCAAAAAGGACCTGCGCGATAGCTACCCGTTTGGCATGTTCGCCGTGCCACGCGAACAGTGCGCGCGCATCCACGCTTCCAGTGGCACCACCGGCAAGCCCACCGTGGTCGGCTACACCTTGAAAGACATCGACACCTGGGCTGGCGTGGTCGCCCGCAGCATCCGCGCCAGCGGCGCCCGGCCGGGCGATCTGGTGCATGTGAGCTATGGCTACGGCTTGTTCACCGGCGGCCTGGGCGCCCATTACGGCGCCGAGAAACTTGGCCTGACGGTCGTGCCCTTTGGTGGCGGACAGACCGAGCGGCAGGTGCAGTTGATGCAGGACTTCCGGCCCGACATCATCATGGTCACGCCCAGCTACATGCTGGCCATTGCCGACGAGTACGAGCGCCTGGGGCTGAACCCGCGCGAGAGCAGCCTGCGCATCGGCATCTTCGGCGCCGAGCCCTGGACCAACGACATGCGCCTGGCCATCGAGCAGCGCATGGGCATCGACGCGGTCGACATCTACGGCCTCTCAGAGGTGATGGGGCCCGGGGTGGCCAATGAATGCGTGGAAACCAAGGATGGCCCCACCATCTGGGAAGACCATTTCTACCCTGAGATCATCAACCCCGACACCGGCGAGCCGGTGGCCGACGGCGAGATGGGTGAACTGGTGTTCACCAGCCTGACCAAAGAAGCCTTGCCCATCATCCGCTACCGCACGCGCGACCTCACCCGCTTGCTGCCCGGCACGGCGCGCACCATGCGCCGCATGGAGAAGATCACCGGCCGCAGTGACGACATGATGATCGTGCGCGGCGTCAACGTGTTCCCCACCCAGATCGAAGAGCTGATCCTCAAGCGCCCCGAGCTGAGCGCGCACTACCAGTGCGTGCTGACCCGCGAGGGTCCGATGGACAACCTCAGCGTGGTGGTGGAAACCGCGCCGGGGGTTTCACCCGAAGGCATCGAAGCGCGCGCAGCGGCCAAGTTGCTGCAATACGAAATCAAGACCTTCGTGGGCAGCAGCGTGGCCATCGAGCTCAAGGCCGAGGGCGGCGTGGAGCGCAGCATGGGCAAGGCCAAGCGGGTGGTGGATCTGCGCCCCAAGTAAAGGGCCAAAGTGACGTGCCGAGCGTGCCGGCACGCCCGCTTCAGGAAACCGCCACTCGGTGTCCCACACTCCCATCCAGCGCCGGCCCCAGCGTCCAGACAGTGTTGTGATAAGCCGCGACTGCTGGGCGGTGGGCGATGGACACCAGCGCGCCGTTGCTGCCCTTCACCAGTTCTCCCATCTTTTCGTACAGCAAGGCCTCGGCCTTTTCGTCCAGCGCACTGGTGGCTTCGTCCACAAACAGCCAGCGTGGCTTTTTCAGAAAAGCGCGGGCAATGGCCAGGCGTTGCTGTTCACCGCCCGAGAGTTTCTGTCCCCAGGTGTCGGCAGTGTCGAGCTGGTCGGCGAGGTGGGGCAGCAGGGCATCGCGCAGCGCCTGCTGCAGATGGGCATCGCTATAGGTCTCAGGTGTGTTCGGGTAGGCCAGGGCATGGCGCAACGGCCCGTTGGGAAAGTACGCTTTTTGCGGCAGAAACATGCCCCGCTCGGTGAAATCGGCCGGCAGCGTGATCTGGCTTCGGCTCCAGGGCCAGATGCCCGCAATCGCGCGGAAGAGGGTGGACTTGCCGCTGCCGGACGGCCCCTGAAGGAGCAGGCTGTCGCCGGCCAAGACCTTAAGCCCTTTGGCCGCGAGCAAGGCCTGACCATTGGGCAGGGTCAACTGCAGTTGCTCGACTTGCAGGAGGTCGCCCTCCCCGACGCGAGGTTGCTCCACCCGCTGGTCCTTCAAGTCCTGGAAGCTGGTCTCAAAGCTGGTCAAACGGTCGGTGGTGGCGCGCCATTCGGCAAGGCTGCTGTAGTTGTCGACGAACCAGGCCAGTGAATCCTGTACGCGGCCGAAGGCCGAGGCCACCTGCATCAGTTGCCCGAGTTGTATGGCACCGCTGAAAAAACGTGGTGCCGCGACGATGAAGGGGAACACGTTGGCCGCCTGGCCGAACCCGTTGGTGAACCAGATCAGGCGCTTCTGCGCCCGAATCAGCGTGAGGTAGTTGCCGAGCACGTCTGCGAACCGGCCGCCGAGCTGTTGGCGTTCGGCGCTCTCGCCTTTGTCCAGCGCAATGGACTCGCTGTATTCCCTCACGCGAATCAGGTGGTGGCGGAAGTCGGCTTCAAGGCGCTGCTGCTTGAAATTGAGCGCGATCTGGGGGCGCCCGATGTAGTGCGTGATCACGCTGCCGACCAGACAGTACAGGACGGCCATCCAGACCATGAACCCTGGAATGTTGTAGCTTTGGCCATTGAAACTGAACCCGAAATCGCCTGATAGCCCCCACAAGATGCCCACAAAGCTCACCAATGTCACCACGGCGTTGAGCAGACCCATCGAAAGGCCCACGGTGTAGCTTGTGAACAGGTTGGCATCTTCGGCGATCCGCTGATCCGGGTTGTCGGGTGGGGCGCCCTCGCCTTTGGAGAACCGCGCCAGTTCCAGTTGGTAGAACGCTTTGTTGGCCAGCCACCGGGTCATGTAGTGTTGTGTGAGCCAATCGCGCCAGTGCATCTGCAAAATTTGAGTGAGGTAGAAGCGGTAGACCGCGATGATGATGAAGGCGAAAGCCAGGTAGGTGAAGCGCCCGAGCTGCTGCCAGAAAACGGTCTGGTCCTTGTTTTGCAGCGCGTCGTAGAACACGCGGTTCCAGTCGTTGATTTGGACCAGCATGTAAACCCCGGCCAGATTGAGCGCGATGATGGCAGCGAGCAGGCCGCGCGCTCTCCATTTCTGGTCCGACTGGAAATAGGGCAGCGCGAGGCGGCCCACCTGGGCCGTGAAGAGTCGAAAGCGCTGGAGTTTGGACATCTTCTCGGTCATGTTGAGGGACTCAGGATGAAGAGGGTGCGAGCAGGCTCTGGCATTCTGTCCTGCGAATCGTTGCGTGAAATGAAACCGATGGGTTCCTATCCAGGGCGAGGCAAAGATCCCAGCGAGAGCTCGTGCTGTCGCGAGGCCTTGTAACGCCGCCATGGGTACGAAGACGCGGCTTCATACGCAAGCTATTTGCGGGACGGCACACTAGTTCGATATGCCGCTGGCCACATGGCCTGATGGCACATGCAGGGCCGCATGCTCGATGTGCCCGGTTTGATCGTCAAAGAAGAAGTCGGGCTCGAACTCGCGCAGGAATTCCCCTTTGGGCAAGCCGCCGAGGAACATGGCTTCGTCCACCTCGATGTTCCAGTCCATCAGCGTGCGTATGGCGCGCTCGTGGGCCGGAGCGCTGCGGGCGGTGACGAGGGCGGTGCGGATGTGCATGGCGCTGGTGCCTTCGGCCTGCAACCGGTGCAACGCTTCAAGCAGGGGCTTGAACGGCCCGCCGGCCAGAGGCTGGGCCGCGTGGGATGCCTCGTGGGCCTGAAAGGCCGACAGCCCTTCGGACTGGAACACACGCTCGGCCTCGTCGGAAAGAGCACCGCGTCACCGTCAAAAGCGATGCGCACCTCATGGGGGTGCGCATCGCTGGCCCGAACCGACAGCGGATACACCTGGGCCGCAGGCACGCCCGCGGCGAGCGCGGCGCGCACGTCGGCCAGGTGGGTCGAGAGAAAGAGGTTGGCGCGCAGCGGACGCAGGTAGCGCCATGGCGGCTGGCCCCGCGTGAAGCTGCCGCGCTGGATCGGCAAGCCGTAGTGCTGCGCCGAGCGGAACACCCGCATGCCGGAGACCGGATCGTTGCGCGAAAGAATGACCACTTCGACCCGCTGCGACTTCGCGTCGTTGAACGCCAGCAGCTTCTTGACCAGCGAAAACGCCACCCCGGGCGGCGCCGGAATTTCGAGGCGGTCGAGCTGCATCTGCATGTACGAGCGGTCGTCGCCGGTCTCGAACAGCCGGTTCTCTTCTTCAAAGTCGAACAAAGCCCGGGAAGAGATTGCCACCACCAATTGACCGTCGAGCGAAGCTGCCATGTTGTCTGAATGTCCAGGTAAACCAAGGAAAAGATGGGCGAAGCGTAGCAGTGAACGGCTCCCGACAGCGGGCTTGGGCCCCGGTGCGTCGGTTCAGATGCCACTTTGTCGCCTTTGACTGAGGCGGAACTTAATGCGCGGGGCACATCGCCCCGCCATCGTCGCCCCTGGGGGGACGGCGATGCCGACGCAGGGGGGCTATTTGACCAATTGGTTCAACTGCATGATCGGCATCAGCACCGCCAGCACGATGAGCAGCACCATCACGCCCATGCCCAGGATCAGCACCGGCTCCAGCACGGTGGCCAGGTGCATGGCACGCCGCTGCACTTCGGCCCCGAGCTGCTTGGCCGCGCGTTGCAGCATCAGCGGCAACTGGCCGGTCTGTTCACCCAACCGCGCAAACATGGCGATCAGCGGCGGGAAGCGCTTCTTGCTGGCCAGGGCCGAGGCCAGCGGCGCCCCTTCGCGCACCAGCACCAGCGCGTCCAGCGCGTCGGCGCGCATGGCCTGGTTGGACAGGGTTTCTGCCGCGGTCTGAAGGGCGCGCAAGATGGGCACCCCCGCACCGGCCAGCATGGCCAGCGTGCCCGCGAAGCGCGATGCGTTGTAACCCCGCGAGAGCTTGCCCACCAGGGGTAGGCGCAGCCAGGCCGCGTCCATGCGCAGACGCAATGCGGGCTGGCGTCGGGCCAAGGCGATGGCCAAGACGCTGGCGACCAGGCCACCCAGCAACAGCCACCAGTAGTTGCGCACAAATCCGCTGATGGCCAGCATCACCACCGTGAGCATGGGCAGGGCGCGCTTGCTGCTGGCAAACACCCCGGCCACCTGCGGGACCACATAGCTGAGCAGGAATACCACGATCACGACCGCCGCCAGTGAAACAATCGCCGGGTACAGCGAGGCCGCAAAAATCTTGTTCTTGAGGCCCTCGCTTTCTTCCAGGTCGTCGGCCAGCTTTTCCAGCACCGTGCCGAGCTGGCCGCTTTGTTCGCCAGCCGAGATGACGGCGGTGTAGATCCTGGAGAACTCCCGAGGGTGCTGCTCCAGCGCCCGGGCGAAAGGTGAGCCGGCGTTGACCTCGGCGCGCAGCGACGCCACCAGGCGCTTCTGTTCGTCTTTGTCGGCTTCTTCGGCGAGTGCGGCCAAAGCTCGCTCCAACGGCAGGCCGGCCGTCACGAGCCCTGCAAGCTGGCGGGTCCAGACCGCGAGCGTGGTGGCGTTGAACACCTGTCCGCCCCACAGCGTCATGTTCAGTCCGCTGCCTTTGCCGCCATCGGCGTTGACCGCGGGCTCCACCACCATGGGCACCAGCGCCCGCGCCCGCAGCAGGCTGCGCGCCGCGCGCGCGGTGTCGGCGTCGATCAGGCCTTTCTGGGTGGTGCCCTGGGCGTCCAGGGCTTCGTAGGCGTAGGCAGGCATGTCAGTGGTGGCGGGCCAGGGTGTTGGGCATGCGGCTCAGGTCAATCCCGGGTCACGCTCAGCACCTCTGCCTCGGAGGTCACGCCGGCTTCGATCAGGCGCTGACCGTCTTCTCGCATGGAGCGCAGACCGCCGGCCTTGGCCGCCGAAATGAGTTCGCTCTCGGCGCTGCGGTTGTGGATGTGGGCGCGGATGGTGTCGTCGGTGACCAGCAGCTCGTAGATGCCGGTGCGGCCCTTGTAGCCGGTCTGGTTGCACTTCTCACAACCCACAGGCACCCAGCGGCCTTCAGGGTCCTGTCGGCGGCAATGCACACACAGCTTGCGCACCAGGCGCTGCGCCATCACGCCCAGCAGGCTGCTGGAGAGCAGGAAGGGCTCCACCCCCATGTCGGTCAGGCGGGTGACGGCACTGGGGGCGTCGTTGGTGTGCAGCGTGGCCAAGACCAGGTGGCCGGTGAGCGAGGCCTGGATGGCGATCTGGGCCGTTTCAAAATCGCGGATCTCGCCAATCATGATCACGTCGGGATCCTGTCGAAGAATGGCGCGCAGGGCCTTGGCGAAATCGAGATCGATCTTGGCGTTGACCTGGGTCTGGCCAACCCCGTGCAGCTCGTATTCGATCGGGTCTTCCACCGTCATGATGTTCTGCACGCTGGCATCGAGCTTTTGCAGGGCGGCGTAGAGCGTGGTCGTCTTGCCCGAGCCGGTGGGGCCGGTGACCAGGATGATGCCGTGCGGCTGTTTGACCAGGCGCTCGAACCGTGCGAGCACGTCGCCCTGCATGCCCACGGCTTCCAGCGTCAGGCGGCTTTCGCTCTTGTCGAGCAGGCGCAACACGGCGCGCTCCCCATGGGCACTGGGCAAGGTCGAGACCCGCACGTCCACCGCGCGTGTGCCAATGCGCAGGGAAATGCGACCGTCTTGCGGCAGGCGCTTCTCCGAGATGTCGAGCTCGGCCATGATCTTCAGACGGGAGATCAGTGCCGCGTGCAATGCGCGGTTGGGCTGCACCACTTCGCGCAAGGTGCCATCGACCCGAAAGCGCACGCTGGACATGCGTTCGAACGGTTCGATGTGGATGTCGCTGGCGCCATCGCGCGCGGCCTGGGTGAGCAATGCGTTGAGCATGCGGATGATGGGCGCGTCGTCGGAGGTCTCCAGCAAATCCTCGATGGCGGGCAGCTCCTGCATCATGCGGCTCAGATCGGCGTCGCTCTGCACTTCGCTGACCACGGCCGCGGCACTGGACTCGCCCTGGGCGTAGGCGGCGCTGATGCGCTGCATCAGGGCTTCACCGGGCTCCCAGACCATTTGCCGAACTTCGTGTTTGCGCAGGATTTCCGAGAGCGCGGACAGGCGCTGGGCATGCTGGGCCGGGGTGGCGGCAGGCGTGTTGCTGCCCATGAGCACCAAGCCCTGGCCGTCGTCCTCCAGGAGCCACAGGTGCTCGCGCGCAAACGCATAGGGAAGCGGATGTTTCATGGCTTGGCGCTGGGCGGGTCAGTTGCCTTCGGGGGTGCTGGAGGGCACGGCATCGAACACCGGCGCCCGTTGTGGCGGCAGCACAGGGGCTTCGTTGATCCGCAGCACCTGACTGGGCTCGGGCTGGGCTGCCTTCTGGGCGCCGCGCATGAGGTCGTAGCGGTCGAGTGAGAGCGCTTGGGTGGCATTTGCGTCGCGCAGGATCACCGGCCTCAGGAACACCATCAGGTTGGTTTTCTTGCGCGCGCGCGATTCACTCTTGAACAGGTTGCCGAGCAAGGGCACATCGCCCAGGCCGGGGACCTTGTCCTGGTTGCCCGAGAACTCATCTTGCAGCAGTCCGCCCAGCACCACGACGCCGCCGTCTTCCACCAGCACGGTCGATTCGATGGTCCGTTGCGTGGTGATGATGCCGGAGGGGGAGTTCAGCGAAGACGCCTGCACGTTGCTGACCTCCTGGAAGATGGTCATCTTGATCGTGCCGTTTTCGCTGATCTGGGGCTTCACGCGCAGCGTGATGCCCACGTCCTTGCGTTCGATGGTCTGAAAGGGGTTGACCGAGCCGCTGTTGGAATTGTTGTTGGTGTACTGACCGGTCACGAACGGCACGTTCTGTCCCACCACGATCTTGGCCTCCTGGTTGTCCAGCGTGAGCAGATTGGGCGTGGACAACACGTTGCCCTCCCCGCTGGTTTGCAGAAAGCGCGCCAGCAGACCCAGCAGGTACACCCCATTGCGCTGTTGCGCCAGTCCGAGGTTGAAACCGGTGCCGGGTGGCGTGACGTTGGCGGTGTCCCCAGTGGCGACGGGCAGCAGGTTGGTCAGGATGTTGCTGCCTGCGGTGCCGAAGTTGGTCCCTGTGCAAAACCCACCACGCTGCTGCCGATGTTGCCGATGGGGCTCGCCACTG
Source organism: Burkholderiaceae bacterium (assembly GCA_041396525.1). GTDB lineage: Bacteria > Pseudomonadota > Gammaproteobacteria > Burkholderiales > Burkholderiaceae_C > Hydrogenophaga. The sequence continues at coordinate 566,113 of JAWKYI010000002.1, read as the reverse complement.
GATGCCGAATTCGGAAGCCTTGTCGGCATTGACCTCGGCAATCAGGCTCTCCACATACACCTGGGCGCGGCGCGAGTCGAGCATGTCGATGACCGCCCGCAGTTGGCGGTACTGCGGCTCAGGCGCAGTGATGATGAGCGAATTCGTCGCCGGATCGGCCTGAATCTGGCCTCCGGTGGAGGGCTCTGCGACGGCGGCCACAGGTGCCGCTGCCTGGCTTGAGGCCGCACCCACCTGGCGTTGCGTGCTTGACGGCGCAGCCGATGGCGTGGCGGAAGAGCCACCGCTCACGGCCGATCCTTCACCCGCCATGGCCGCGCGCAAGGTTGTGGCCAGCGCCACGGCATCGGCATTCTTGAGGTACACCACGTGGATGTTGCCACTGGCATTGATCGACGTGGGCTGGTCCAGTTTGGTGACCAGGGAACGCACCAGCGCAAGGCGTGCGGGGTTGGCCGCCCGCATGACAATGGCGTTGCTCCGCGGCTCGGCCACCAGAGTGGTCTTGTAGGAGGGGTCTCCCTGGCCGCCGGCGCCGGCGGCGGGCTGTTCGATCAGCCGCGAGACCATGGGAACCAGGTCGACGGCGATTGCGTGTTGCAGCGGAATGACCTCGACATCGGATGCGCCGGCCACGTCCAGCGCACTGATGATCTGCCCGATGCGTTGGAGGTTGTCGGCGTAGTCGGTGATCACCAGGGCGTTGGTGCCCGGGTTCACGTTGATGGTGTTGTTGGGGCCGATCAGCGGGCGCAACACCGGCACCAGGTTGTTTGCCGACTCGTGGTTGAGGTTGAATATCTGGGTGACGATCTGGTTGGACGAACCCAGCCGTTTGACCGATCCGGCGTTGACCGGATTGCCTTGCAGCTTTGCGTCGGCCTCGGGCACGATTTTGTAGAGGCCGCCGGTGTCCACCAACGTGAACCCCTGCAGGCGCAACGCTGCGCCGAACTGGTTGAGCGCGGCCGCAGGCGGCACCGGACCATCGGTGGCCAGGCTGAGGGTGCCTTTCACTCTGGGGTCCACCACGACATTGCGACCGCTGATGGTGGCCATGGTGCGGGCGACGGCCTCAATGTCGGCGTTGACGAAGTTGAGCGTGACCGGTTCGCGGCTGTTGTTCTGTGCCCAAGCCAGGTCGGTGCCGAGGCAGGGCAGCAAGGTGAGGCCCACGGCCAGGGCCAGGGCGCGCAGCGACGGCGCTGGCTGCGCCTTCAGTGCAGAGGGGGAGCGGTTCATATGGGAATCCTATCGCGTTCAGCCCACGGCCAAAATGGAGCGCGGGCCGTCACGGCGCCCGATGATGTTGAGCAGGTTTTCAAGGGCGGTTTCCCGCCCCGGGGCGGCCTGGGCAAAGCCCTGGAAGCGCAGGCGTGCGCCAACCCAGCGGCCATTGCCCTGCAGTTGCAAGCCACCGCTGAGTGTGGTGAGGCGAAGCAGTGCGCTGTTGCCTTCCGGGGTGGCGTCCAGCACCACGCGGTAGCTGCCCAGCGGGCGAAGGGTGGACAGGCGCGAAGTCATGTCCAGGGCGTCCACCTGCAAGCTGCCCTGCAACCGCAACCGCCCCTCGAACCAGCTCACATTCAGTCCTTCGGATTGCAGAGACAGTTGTCCCTCGGGACGCAAGGTGTTCCAGGGGGTGCCCAGACCGGCGAGCAACACAGCCGGCCACTGACTGGAAAAAGCCGCCACGCGCACGGTCGTGGTCTTCAGGCCCGGCAGCAGCGTGATGTGCATGGGCTGGGTGGCGCAGCACGGCGTCTCCAAGGCCAGGGCGATGCCTGGCTGCCGGTTCGACCAAGTGGGCCTGAGGCGCCACTTCAGGCCCTGGGGCAGTGCACTTTCGGTGCGGCTTCCTTCCCCACCGGTGAGCATCAGGTCGGCCTGACCGTGCCAAACGGTCCCGCGCGTGTTGACCAATTGCACCTGGCCGCGGGATCCCCAGGCGATGGCCTTGGCCAGCCAACCCGCGGGCGCAAAGAGGATCGTCGCGATCAACAGACCGAGCAGGGCGCCTGTCCAGGCCAGGCGTGCCGGGGCGTTGTCATTTCTCATGGTGTCGCCGATCCAAGGCCGGGCCCAGCGACGGTGATCTGCCCGTGCCAGCCAGCGGGGTTGCCGCGGCGATCGACCTGCGCATCGATCGGCGTCAGGCGCGCATTCACGCGCACCTGACTCAGCCACTGGGCGAGCGCCTCGGGTGTGGCGCCCCGAAGTGTCAGGATGGCGCGATCGCCTTGGACACTCACCTGCCCGGTGGCGCCCAGCGAGCCGGTGGCTTGCGCCAGCGCGCTTTGGGCAGCGCCTCGGCTGGGCGTGGGCGCGCTGTTTTGTCCGCGCAGTTGCTGGGCGCTGGCCGCCACATGTTGCATCTGTGCGATCTGGGCGTCGAGGGTGGCGTGTTGCTCGCCGGCTTTGCGCAGCGTTTGGATGGCCGGCCCAAGCAGCACCCACCAAAGCAAGGCAAGCCCCACCAGCCAGCCAGCGAGTGCCACAGCCTTGCGTTCCCGGGGCGCCAGGCCTTGCCACCAGACCGCCAGGCGCTCGTTGGCGCCTTGGGAACCGGACTTGCGGCGGCGGTCGGTCGGGGCTGCGGAGTTGGGGGCGGTGGCGTTCATTGAGGCAGGGCGGGTCACGGTTGCAGCGGGCGCAGCGTGATTCGGTTGTCTTGTACCGTGCCGTCCCAGCCTGCGCGTTGCAGGGCGGGCTGAAGGCGGGGCCAGAGCGCGGCAGCCGATCCGCCTGCGGAGAAGTGTCCTTCGCCGCTGGCACCTTGGCGCTGGTATTGGATGCTGTTCATGGCGACGGGTTCCTCAGCGGCGGCCAGCGCAATCCCCGCCAACATGGCTTCGAGGTCTGCGGTGGACAGCTGGCCATTGGACTGGCGCATGTTGGTGAGCTCTCGCTGCATCTGGACTGGCGCGTCGAGAACCAGTTTGACATCGGGAAAGGTGGTCTGCAGGATCTGGCCGAGCGCCTGCCGTTTCTCGTTCAAGGCCCGGCGCTCTTGCCATGCGGCCGCATTCAGGCCGATCAACTGGATCGCAAGCACGGCAATCAGACCCCACCGTGCCGGGCGCCAGGCGGGCGCGGTGCGGAGTTCTCGCCAGAGTTGGCGAACGCGTTGGCCACGCCGAGCGGCGTTGGACAGGCTCAGGTCGAACTGCGCAAGGTTCCACTCGGATTGGGCACACCGCAGCAACCAGTTGGGCAGTGTCAGCAAGGTGAATCGCTGATCGAAACACTGCTCGGCCTGGGCGGCCACCGCTGGTTCTGCCAGCCATTGCACCTGGGCGCCTGGTGCTGGTGCGGTGACGTCAAGTGCAGAGCCCGCCTGCGGCATCAGCGGCGAGCAGCTCACACCCGCAGCGCTGGCGCTGGCCAGCCACGGTTGGTCGGATTGCTGGTGCGCCCAGTGCAGGGTGAGTTCTGGCACTTCGGTGCCGTCGGACGCCGTGGGTGCCAGGGGGCTCAGGCCGGGGACGATGCGTGTGACCGGTCGACCGAGCTCTTCCAACGCCTGCACCCAGCGCTTGAGCCAGGCTTTGTGACAGGCCGCCACCCAGACCACAGCGCCAGCCTTGGCGCCAGGCGCCAGGGCGAAATGAAGCTCCGCCGTGTCGCTCAACAGGCGCTCTTCCAGCAGCCCATCGAGCACCGCGCGCAGGCGGGCCGCGGGCACTTTGGGCAAGGTGATCTGATGCCATGACACCGATTGCGGCGGCATCACCAAAACCAGCTCGGCGTCGGTGGGCAGTGCGGAGAGCGCTGAGGTCCCGTGGTCGATCACCTGCAGGCCGTCAGACGTGCGCGCCCAGTCCACCGCGGTGGCAGGCGCTGGTGTGCTTGTGACGGAGAAAGAAGAGGGCGTGAGGATCAGCACGGTTGGGGGCTGTTGCGAGAGACGGCGCGAGCGGGTTGCTGGCGGCTGGCGCGTTTGCGTTCAGCGTGCATTCTAGGGCCTGCTCATGTCGCTTTTCCCGTGTGCCACCCGGGTGGGAGCGCCTTGCTGCCCGCCGCGGTGAAGGCGGTCAGGCCCGCGCAGCCCTTGGTCGTTGCGATTGAAAAAGAATGTGAAAAAAAGACATTTGGGCGCGGGCAGCGGTGTGGCGGCGGTGGTCTGGGTTAGCGGGGCGTGTGGCGCGCTCATGAGGCTGCGGTTCGCTCACGCCAGACCACGCCGGTTCGAAGTCCGGTTCTGACGATCAGCGAGCGTTCCTGGGTGGTGCGGTTGTCCAGGCGAAGCCGGACCGTGACAATGAAATAGCGGCTGCGCACGTCATGCTGGTTGGGCTTGAGGGTTTCGGGGGTTGCGTCGGGAATGCGAGCGACAGCGGCAGCCAGATCCTTGAATGGGGTGTTGGCGCGCTCCACCACCAGGCGCTCGGCTGTGGCCAGGTCCAGCGTGGGCACGCTGGCGCACAGGGCTTGAGCGCTGGCAGTGTTGAGGTTGAGCGGTGTGCGGGTGGGCAGCCAGGTGACGTGGGGCTGCAATGCCTGCAAGCTCTCCTTGCTGAATCCCAGCCAGCCAAGCTGCGCAAAGCGCGTGGGCAGCAGGGGCGTGGGCGAGGGTTCGGGGTCGTTGAGCGCGTGTTCCGTGCTGCGAAGCAGGTTGGCCACGGCGTCGTTGAGCTCGCTCTCGGGCAGGTTGAGCAGTTCGTAGAGCTTGGTGAACATGGCCACATCGACCGCAGATACCTCGGCTTTTCGTTTGGCGCCAGCGCCCGTGATGCGCACCAGGTTGTAGGCGTTGAGCTTGGCTTGCGCGTCCACAATCTCCCCAGACAGATAGGCTGGCAAGAGATCGTCCGTGTTGTTCCTGGGGTCAGCGGCCAGGAAGCTGGAAAGCTGGGCTTCCTCCAATGGCGTGGCCCAGGGTTCGCCCAGGTGGTCGGCGCTCCCCGTGTTGCGATTGCTCCGGGCGTCTTCCCTGAGGATCAGGCGTGCCCAGTCGATGGCGCCCGTGAGCAGCCAACTGGATTGCACCCGTTGGCGTTCGGCGGACTCCACCTCGGTCGATCGCCATTGTTGCCACAACGCGGCCGAAGCGAGTGTGGCCACCAGCGTCACCACCAGCATCGCCAACAGCAAGGCGGCGCCGGATTGCCTGCAGAACACGGCGGGTGGGTTGGTGCGCCGCTTCATGGCGAGCCCGCGGTCAAGGTGGGTTGAATCCAGGCCAGCTCCAGTGGGCCGGCGAGGCCTTGGCCGGCGCTCAGGGTCAGCCGCAGTCTGACGCCGTTGGGCGCATTGCCCGAGGTGTCCAGTCGGCGTTCAATCTCGTTGCCCACGGAGGACAGCGGGTTGCCCCAGGTCGATCCCCGGTGGTAGCTGAGTGACCAGTCATCGATGGGGATGAGGGCCAGCGCCGTGTCGCGAGGGTCGGCCCCCTCACCCTGTTTCTCGCCCAGTCCCCACTGCTGGGCCCGGGTCCATGCCCGGGCCAGTTCGTTGCGTTGGCGCAGGGGGGCCGACTCCCAGCGCTGCCAATGCGGCGCTTCTCCATCCCCCAGCGGGGCCGGCAACCGGGCCCAAGCCACCACGCGCAGCCCGGGGCTGTCGACCCCACCTTCCGTGCTGTCGCGGCGGGTCATGCGCAGCACCCGCCCATCGAAACTCAGCGGGTCCACCTCGCCTGTTTCGACCAACGCATCCAGATCAGCGCGCCACTGCCCCAGCGCCGCCTGCAGGCGCAGGACCTGATCGGAGCGGTCTTTGGTGAAGGTCTGGGCGCGGTTCATGCTCTCGATGGAGCGCCAGCTCAGCATCGCCAGCATGGCCATTACCGCCAGTGCCACAAGCAGTTCAATGAGTGTGAATCCCCGGCTGCGACGACCGGCGCAGTGCGTTCCTGTGCTCGGGACTCCGCGTTCGCTGGTCTGGCGGTTCATTCAGTAGCGTCCCATGATGGTCGAAATCGTCAGCAGATTCACCAGATTGCCATCCACCCAGGCCGTCACCACCGCATCTACCCGGCGGAAATTGGGGTTGGGCGTGGGTTGGACCGAGGTCCGCACGTCCAGCTCCTGCCCCGCCTGGGCGCAGGTGGACGTGTTGTCGCCCGTTGGTGGCAGTTGGCGCGCCAGGCGCATTTCAACCAAGGTGTTTTCCGCGCACAACTGGGCCAGCCACTGCGTGCTCTGTCGTTCGGCCGCTCGCGTCAGCGCGCCCGTGGCCTGAATGCCTGCGGCCAGGGCAAGGGCGGTGATGGCCAGCGCCACCAGGATCTCGATCAAGGTGAAGCCGGCGCTGCGTTTGCCGGTCATGGCGTTGCGTCAGTTGGCTGGAGAACCGCAAAGGGGCCCAGCCCGTCGGTGCCCAGTGTGAGGGTTTGTTTGCCTAGCTGCAACTGCAATCTTTGTGCGGCAATCAGGGGCTCCGGGCCGAGCACCAAGCTGCCAGCCTCCTTGGGCCGAACGATGGTGGCACGGGTGTTGGCTTGCAGCCAGTTGCGGTTGCCCGCCAGCGGATTGGGGGCCTCTTTTCGACTCGACAGGCCCACGAACTCGAAGCCTTGCGGCGTCGTGCGCCAATACACGGGCACCCCACTGGTGCGCGACTGGGCTCGCGCCGACTCCAGCATGGCGGAGAGGCGCAACGCCTCGGTTTCCAGACGGTCGCTGTCGGCGTCTGGCAACGACAGACTGACCGCTGTGGTGGCCAAAGCGATGATGGCGACCACCACCATGAGCTCGAGCAGGGTGAACCCCCGCTGGGTCTGGTGCAGTGCGCGCTGCCACGTCATCAGGCCACGTTCAGGTCGGTGGACAGGCGCCCCGCACGCTTATTCCCAACTGCCGACGTCGGCATTGGTACCCTCACCGCCGGGTTGGCCATCGGCCCCAAGCGACAGCACATCCACCTCACCATGGACACCGGGATTCAGGTATTGGTAAGGGCGGTTCCAGGGGTCGGCGGGCAGCTTTTCCACATACGGACGCCAGTTGGGCGGCACCGGATTGGTGGTCGGTTTTTTGTGCAGTGCGGCCAACCCCTGTTCACCTGTGGGATAGCGCTGGTTGTCCAGCTTGTAGAGTTTCAATGCCTGCATGAGGTTGTTGACATCGGTGCGCGCGGCGGTCACGCGGGCGTCGTCTGCGCGGTCGAGCACATTGGGCACGATCAAGGCCGCCAAAACCCCAATGATCACCAGCACGACCATCAGCTCGATCAGGGTGAAGCCTTTTTGCACGGCGCGTCGCAAGGGGAAGGTGTTGTGGGCCATTTTGAGGAAGATCGCGTTCATGAGTAGGGGTTCCCGAATCTTTGGGCAAACGCACGACGCCGCTCAAGCGGTGCGCGCCGACGGCGATGCTGCCCAGTTGTGTGACAGCCGTGGATCATAATGCGCCCATGCAATTCAAGCCCTTTTCTCGGCGCGTGGCGCTGGTCAGACAAAACCGCTCTCCACTGGGGGCGGGTTTGGTGGCCGGGGCTGCCGGCCGGTCGGGCGCTATCTGGGCGGGAGGCCTGCTCTGGCTGGTGGCTGGCTTGAGTGCAGGTTATTGGGCGTTGCAAGTGGGTGGGCAAGGGTCCTGGACCAATCTTGAGGGCTTGGCGCCGAGCGCACCCCAAGGCGATGTGGCATCGGTCGGGCGGGCTTTGGGCGCAGCGTCTGGTGAACCAGCCAATGCCGACCAGACCACCAAACCGCCGCCAGCTCGACTGCGCTTGCTGGGGGTGGTGGTGAAAGGTGACTCTGTGGGGGCGGCGCTGATCGCTGTGGACGATCAGCCTCCACGCCCTTGGCGGGTGGGCTCAGAAGTGCTTGAGGGGCTGGTGCTGCAATCGGTCGACCGGTACGGAGCCCGGTTGGGTGCATCCTCCTCCGGACCCAGCACGATGGAGCTGGAGATGCCAGAGTCCCAGCCCGATGCTGCTCAGCAATCCCCGCCGAGCTGAGCGTCTGTGCGTCGCTTCGAGATCAGTGGTCGTTGACCAAGTGCTCGGCGGCCTTGATCAACGGCCAGGCCAGCAAGGTACCCAGGCCTTGGCCCATGCGCAATTCCATGTCCACGACGGGTTGAACCTGCAGGTGTATCAGCATCAGCCGATGTCCCGGTTCCGCGCTGCGGTGAGCAAAAATCAGGTAGTCCATCACGTTGGGCGAAAGCGCGCGGGCCACCAGTGCCGCTGCAGTGGAGACAAAGCCATCGATCACCACCACCCGCCGTTCACTGGCGGCCTGCAGCATGGCGCCCACCATCATCGCAATCTCGAAGCCGCCCATGGCCGCGAGAATCTCCATCGGCGTGACGGCCTTGCGGTGGCGCCGCAAAGTCTGTTGCAACACTTCGAGCTTGATCTTGAACTGGGCGTCGTCCAGACCACTGCCTCGACCGCAGGCGTCCTCCAGGGGAACGCCACAAAGGCGCACCAGGAGCAGCGTTGCACATGAGGTGCTGCCCACGCCCACATCGCCCAGCGCAATGACGTTGCCCGGCAGGTGGCGCACCACATCCATCCCCGCACGCATGGCTGCGACCACCTGCTCGGGCGACATGGCCGGGCGCAACACCATGTTGCGCGTGCCGTAACCAATTTTTCGCGGCAATAGTGGCACTGCTGTGCGGCCGTGGTCGGCCGGGAGCAGGTGTGAAGCCACACCCGCGTCAACCAGACTGAGCTGAACGCCGTTCAGCGTTGCGAGGGCATTGGTGCTGCCTTTGCCACGAAGCATGTGCAAAACGCGCTGGCGCGTGGCCTCCTGCGGAAACACCGAGACACCCTCATCGCATATGCCGTGATCCGCAGCAAACACCACCAATTGAGGTTGCTCCAGCACCACCTTTTCGAAGCTTTGGGCCGGCGCATGCTGAATTTGGGCCAACTGCAGAGCCAGCGCCTTGACGCGTCCCAGCGCCTCGTCGTGGACCAATGTGGAGCGGAACAACTGGTGCAGTTCGAAAGCCAGCGCTGCATTGTTTGCGGGCCTCACTTCGGGCAAGAGCAGTTCCGGCGCGCTTTCCGTTCGCGGTGCGTGCTTGGCCAGTGTGGGCTCGGTCGGATCGGTCATGGGTGATCGTTCGCGGTGCGGTGATTTCAACTCTTGAGGAACAGACGGTATACCGGATTGTGTGTTTCCTCGACACAGGGATAGCCCAGAGTGCCCAGGAATTTTGTAAACGCTTTGTCGTCTTTGGGGGGCACTTGCAGCCCCACCAGGATCCGCCCGTAGTCGGCCCCCTGGTTGCGGTAGTGGAAGAGGCTGATGTTCCAGTTCGGTCGCATCAGGCTCAGAAATTTCAGCAAGGCGCCCGGCCGCTCGGGGAAGATGAAACGCAGCAGTCGCTCGTCCTGCGACAGCGGCGAGTGTCCACCCACCATGTGCCGAATGTGCTCCTTGGCCAGATCATCGTGCGTCAGGTCGAGCGTCTTGAATCCGTGACTTGACAGGGTCTTGGCAATCTTTGACGACTCGTTTTTGCCTTGGGTCGTCATGCCGACAAACACATGGGCTTCGCGTTCGTTGTGAATCCGGTAGTTGAACTCGGTGACGTTGCGCGGTGTGCCCGGCAGTTCACCGATCAGCTCGCAAAACCGCCGGAAGCTCCCACGCTCTTCCGGAATGGTCACTGCAAAAAGGGCCTCTCGCTCTTCGCCCACTTCGGCCCGCTCCGCCACAAAACGCAGCCGGTCGAAGTTCATGTTGGCGCCACACAGGATCGCCGCATAGGTGTGGCCTTTCGTGCGGTGTTTGGCCACATATTGCTTCACTGCGGCCACCGCAAGGGCACCAGAGGGTTCGACGATGCTGCGGGTGTCGACAAAAATGTCCTTGATGGCCGCACACACGGCGTCGGTGTCCACCACCACGTAGTCGTCCACCAGGCCACTGGCCACGCGATAGGTCTCTTCACCAACCAGCTTGACCGCTGTGCCATCGGCGAACAGGCCCACGTCGGGCAGGGTGACGCGCTCCCCGGATCGCACCGATTGCAGCATTGCATCAGAGTCTGTGGTTTGCACGCCAATGACCTTGACTTCCGGCCTGACGGCTTTGATGTAGTTGGCCACCCCTGAGATCAGACCACCGCCTCCGATCGCCACAAAGACCGCATCCAGTTGCGTGGATCCCAGGCTTTGCAGCTGCCGCAGGATTTCCATGGCGATGGTTCCTTGCCCGGCGATCACGTCCGGATCGTCGAAAGGGTGCACAAAGGTCAGCCCCTGCTTTTTTTGCAAGGCAATGGCGTGGGTGTAGGCGTCGGAGTAGCTTTCACCATGCAACACCACTTCGCCGCCCAGTGCGCGCACGGCGTCCACCTTGACTTGTGGCGTGGTGGTGGGCATCACGATCACTGCCCTCGTGCCCAGTTTGGCACCGCCGAGCGCCACGCCCTGGGCGTGATTCCCCGCGGATGCGCAGATCACCCCCTTCTTGAGCTGCGCAGGCGTCAGATGGGCCATCTTGTTGTATGCCCCGCGGAGTTTGAAGCTGCGGACCGCCTGTTGATCCTCTCGCTTGAGCAACACGGTGTTGCCCAACCTCGCACTCAGGTTCTTGGCAATCTCCAGGCTGGATTCAATGGCCACGTCGTAGACACGCGCAGTCAGAATCTTCTTCAGGTAGTCCGCTGGTGAGAGCTTGCTCGAGGTTTGGGCGGGGGCGGCGTGAGAGGCTTTTTTTCGGGCAGACATGGCAAATTTCCTTGGGCTGCATCATATCGGTCGACGCAGCGAGTCCCGAATGGGCAGCCGCTCGGTGCGGTGCAGACCGCACTTTCTACGGGGCTGACCGTGAGAACCTCCGGTGGAGGTCGAAAAAAAACCCGAACGGACCTAAGACCGTTCGGGTTTAAATCCACCCGTGGAGGGTAGAGGAGACAACCTTCAATACAATGACGTCAGTATATCGAAAGCATGCTGCAATGCAACATGCAAACAGGAAAAACCGCTCATTTATTGTGAGCATTTTCTCGATTTGTCGTTTATTTCACGCAAAGGATGCGCCATGGAATGCACTGTCAGCTGGACAGGTGCGACAGGAACCCGCTCCAAGATGGGATTTGTGGCCGAAACAGGCAGTGGACATGTGGTCGCCATGGATGGCGCCCCCGATGAAAACAAGCCAGAAAACGGCGGTGCCAATCTCGCAGCCCGCCCCATGGAGCTGCTTTTGGCTGGAACGGGGGGTTGTTCAGCGTATGACGTGGTGTTGATTCTCAAGCGTGGGCGTCATCAGGTCACGGGTTGCTCGGTGAAGCTCGTATCCGAGCGGGCCCAGAGCGACCCCAAGGTGTTCACCAAGGTCAACATGCACTTCACCGTCACGGGGCGTGGCGTCCCGGCGAGTGCGGTGGAGCGGGCCATTGCAATGAGCCACGAGAAATACTGCTCTGCGAGTGTCATGCTCGGGAAGACCGCGGAGATCACAACCAGCTTCGACGTCGTCGAGGCCTGAGTGGCGGCTGCGCTGGGCTCCACGGGGCTCAGCGCGCGGAACCCACAGGCGTTGGCGAATTCAGATTCTGTGCGCCACCGTGGTCATCACTTTGGCTGCGAGTTTCATGGCCGCGCTCACGGGTCCGGGCAGCGGGGTTGCCCCCGCGTGCGTCGCCTCAGTGGCATGGCGTGCCTCATCAAGTTTCATCTGTTGGACGATGGCCCGAGAGGCGACGTCGTTGGCTGGTAGCTTGGCGAGGTGACCTGCAAGGTGGGCTTCGACCTGTCGCTCCGTCTCGACCACGAAACCCAGGCTGGTACCCGGTCCCAGTCGCCCTGCCACCAGCCCGATGCCGAACGCCCCGGCGTACCACAGGGGGTTGAGCAAAGAGGGTCGCGAGGCAAGCTCATCAAGGCGCTGCTTGGTCCATGCAAGGTGGTCGGTCTCTTCAGCGCCGGCCGCCTCAAGTTGCCGGGCCAACGCCTCGCCGTTGGCGGCGGTCCGGCTGGAGGTGCGCGCGGCCAGCGCCTGGGCGGTGTACAGCGCTTGAGCACATACCTCTCCCACGTGGTTCACGCGCATCAGGGCGCCACTCTCGCGGCGTTCTGCTTCGGAGAGATCTGTTGAGACGGCACCCTTCAACGGGGTGGGGTGTGGGCGGGTGGCCCGAGGCGTGGCAAACAGTGTTCTGAGGCTGGCGTCGGTGGCGCAAAGCAGGGCGTCTAAAGCGTTCATGGCATGCTGAAAATCTGTGTTTCTACGGATGCAAAGAGCATGTGGCGATTTTGTCGAAAAACTCGGGAAAACCCCTGTCACGCCTTGGTTTAAGAGGCTTTATAGGAGGGTTGTTTCGTGTTGTTGCCGGGCGACATTTTGCGCCGTTTTGTCGTCGAAATTTTGCGCCAGACAAGGGCTTCTGGTGCAATGAACCAACTTCCGAAAACGGAGGTTGGCTAAGGTTCGTTGGACCCGCAGCCTCAAACTCAACTATGGAGATCCTCTCAATGAAAAAAACGCTGATTGCTTTGGCAGCTGTGGCCGCGACGGGTGCGGTGTTCGCTCAATCTTCGGTGACGGCTTACGGTCGTGTTGACCTTTCGCTGGCTCGCAACGTCGGTTCCGACACGACCGTGATGCAAAACGGTTCGGGCAGCCGTCTGGGTTTCCGTGGCAATGAAGACCTGGGCGGTGGCCTGAAGGCCCTGTTCCAGATCGAGCACCGCTTCAACGCCGACACCGGTGAGCAGACCAGCGCCACCAAGTACTGGCACGGCCGCTCGATCGTGGGCCTGAGCGGTGGTTTTGGCACCATCCAGTTTGGTCGCGACTACTCGCCAGCCTTCCTTTACTCGCAACTGGCCGCTGACCCATGGGGCTGGGACACCGTGGCTGCCAACAGCCGTGCAACCGGTGGTGCTATCGCTCCTGTCCGCAACGACAACGCCATGACCTACATCTGGTCTGGTGCTGGCTTGACGGTGGCAGCCCAGGCTGCATTGAAGGAAAACGCAGAAGGCGCAACCAAGAACCCTGTCGCGCTGGCTGTTCGCTATGCCAATGGCCCCATCATGGCTGCTGTTGGTCACGACCGCACCGCAACGGGTGGCAAGTGGACCACGGTCAACGGTTCCTATGACCTGGGCGCTGTGAAGCTGGGTGCATTGTTCGGCACGGGCACCACCGCTGCTGATCACGACCATGACTCCTATCTGTTGAGCGCTGTGGCTCCTCTGGGTGCTGGCGAATTGCGCTTCTCGGTTGCACAGTTGAAAGACAAGACCGCTGACGTGGTTGCCAGCCGCCAGATCGGCCTGGGCTACCACTACAGCCTGTCCAAGCGCACCACTGTGTACGTGGACGTGGTCAACGACAACAAGCGCACCGAGACGAACAAGACCGGTGTCGACTTTGGTCTGAAGCACAACTTCTGATTCTTGGCTGGCCATTGCCAGCCTGATTCAAAAAGTTAAAAACCCCGGTGGGCATTGGTCACCGGGGTTTTTTTACGTGGTGTGGTTGCGATTAATAAATTCTTCTTGCATATGAAGGGAGTGTCGGGAAAACCCGACATTTATCCTGCGGTGGCTCAAGGATTTTGGGGAAAACCCTTGTCTGGGACGCTCCGAGGATTACGATCTCTCCGTGACCTGACTTCACACCAGCTCCGAGAAACGGGGATGGATTTTTTGAAACAAGGAAAGATCAACATGAAAAAGTCTCTGATTGCTTTGGCCGTTCTGGGCGTGTCCGGTGCTGCATTTGCACAGTCCAGCGTCACCCTGTACGGTATCGCTGACGTTGTGATTCACAAAGACAAGAACGAAACCACCAAGATGTCTTCCGGTGGCGTGAGCGGAAGCCGTCTGGGTTTCAAGGGCTCTGAAGATCTGGGCGGTGGCCTGAAAGCCATCTTCTTGCTGGAGCAAGGCTTCAAGATCGACAGCGGCGAGCAAACCGCTGGTCAGGCTTTCAGCCGCCAGTCGTATGTTGGTTTGGCCGGTGGTTTTGGTGAGTTGAAGCTCGGCAAAATCTGGACCGCCTACGACGACATCTCTGGCGCGACCAACCCTGTGTTTGACTCGGTTCTGTCCCCAACCGCTGTGTGGGCCAGCACGGGCTATGTGGGCAACCCATCGAACGGCTTGTACTACTCCTCGCCTTCGTTTGGTGGCGTGAGCGGTGCTCTGAGCACCAACCTGAAAGAAGGCACGGGCGAGCAGTCCAACGCTTTCCATGTCAAGTACGAAGGCGGCCCTGTGTACGCCGGCGTGGCTTACCAGGTCGACAAAACCGCTGGTGGCGACACCAAGTTCACCCGTTTGAACGCTTCCTACGATCTGGGCGTTGCCAAGATCCTGGCTGGCTACGGCAACGTGAAAGACGCAGCTTCCGTCAAGACCAACGAGTACACCCTGGGTGCTGACGTGCCTCTGTCGGCCAACCTCGTGTTGTCCGCTGGTTACGCTTCTTCCAAGATGGACGGCGGCGTGCGCGCTTCCGGCGTGGCAGTTGGCGTGGCTTACTCTGTGTCCAAGCGCACCACGGTCTACGGTGGCTACCTCGACACCAAAGACTCTTCCGCTCCTGAGTCCCGCTTCGGTCTGGGCCTGAAGCACACGTTCTGATGACGGCGGCCAGTTGGCCGCTTGAAACCAGAGCCAGAAAAGGCCGCCTGGGGCAACCCAGGCGGCCTTTTTTTGCCCGATCGTGGTGTGTTATCGGCCGTGCTTGGCTGTGCTTGCGGGCGCGACTTGCGCAGGTTTGTTTGCTGCAGTTTGCTTTTGCGGCTTTGTTGATGTGGCTTGGAACTTGTCGCCATTGACCGTGAGGCCTTGTTGAGACAGTTTGTTGGCGCGGGCTTCGCCGATGCCCGAAACCCGCTGGATGAAATCTTCCCAGCTTTTGAATTTCGCTTTTTTGCGTTGGTCCAGAATCTTTGCCGATGTGCTCGGCCCTATCCCTTTGATGCTGGTGAGGTCATCTGAGGATGCCGTATTGATGTCAACTGCGGCCCAGGCTGTGAGCGTGAAGAACAGGCAAAGCGCTCCGATGAGTTTTGAAATCCACATGTGTTACTCCCTTGTTTAAAAGTTTTAAAAATGTCTCAAATCATCTAGATTGACTTGATAAAAAGAGTTCTTTAGAACTCTTTTGTGCAAATCTAATCGGGTGATGCGTTGGCGTCTATCCCCTCTGGGGTGGAGCGGTGTGGTTGGCTACCTGAAAGCAGGCATGGCGTGGGGAGGCATTGGACGCGCGAAGGTGCGGCAGTGGCGGGCTGGTTGGACGGGCACGTGTGGCCGTTGCCATAGGCGGCTCACCTTGAATCCAAAGACAGTGCCGGCCGTATACGGCAGGGCGATCTTGGCTGGGCCATGTGGCGTGGCCATCCGTTAAACTGAGTTGAGCTGCGCCAGACAACCAAGCGCCGAGTCATTTCTCCAACCTTCATTCCGTGCCCTGGATCTCATGTTGGCTTTTGTGTTCAATCGGTTGGCCCAGGCGCTGCTCGTGATGGTGAGTGTGGCCTTTATCGCCTTCATGCTGTTTCAGTATGTGGGGGACCCGGTTGTGTTCTTGCTTGGGCAGGACGCGAGCCCTGCGCAGATCAGTCGTTTGCGAGCCGACCTGGGGTTGGACCAGTCGTTTGTCGTGCAGTTCTGGCATTTCCTGCTGAACGCGGCTCAAGGTGAGTTTGGGCTCAGTCTGCGTCAAGGGGCCAAAGTGTCCCGGCTGATTGGTGAACGCTTGCCTGCCACGGTTGAGCTGGCTCTGGTGGCCGGCGTGCTGGCGCTGTTGGTGGGCATTCCGATGGGGGTTTACGCGGCGCTCAGGCGGGGGCGGTTTGTCAGCCAGCTCTTCATGTCGATCTCGCTTCTGGGTGTGTCACTGCCCACGTTTCTGATCGGGATTTTGCTGATCCTGGTGTTCTCCGTGAACCTGGGCTGGTTCCCCAGTTTTGGTCGCGGTGAAGTGATTCAACTGGGGTGGTGGACCACCGGTCTATTGACATCCGATGGTTGGATGCACGTCGCGCTGCCGGCAATTACCTTGGCCATCTTTCAGCTCACGTTGATCATGCGCCTGGTCCGTGCCGAGATGCTGGAGGTGTTGAGAACGGACTACATCAAGTTTGCCCGAGCCAGGGGGCTGAGTGAGCGCGTGGTGCATTTCCGCCATGCCTTGAAGAACACGCTCGTTCCGGTGATGACCATCACAGGGTTGCAACTTGGCGGGCTGATTGCTTTCGCCATCATCACAGAGACGGTTTTTCAGTGGCCGGGTATGGGTCTGCTTTTTCTTCAGGCGGTCACTTTTGCCGATATCCCTGTCATGGCGGCCTATCTTTGCTTGATTGCCTTGGTCTTTGTGGTGATCAATCTTGTGGTTGATCTTCTTTATTTCGCAGTGGACCCGCGCCTGCGTGTCCAGAAGGCACAAGGTCATTGATGGTGTTTGCAGATTCCATGCTGTCTTCCAAGATCGACGCGCACGGGCGCGCTTTTTCCCGCATCGCGGCGTTTCACCCCGAGTTGACGGCGTTTCGTCGCGATCTGCACGCCCACCCCGAAATCGGCTTTGAAGAGCACTACACCGCGCGAAGGGTGGTGGAGGCCCTGAAGCTGTGCGCAGTGGACGAGGTGCACACCGGCATCGGCAAGACTGGTGTCGTGGCGGTGATTCATGGGCGCCAGCGCACCAGTGGGAAGATGGTTGGTTTGCGGGCCGATATGGATGCCTTGCCCATGACGGAACTGAACGATTTTGCCTGGAAGTCGACGCGCGCCGGGATGATGCACGGCTGTGGGCACGATGGGCACACCGCCATGCTGGTGGGGGCGGCGCGCTATCTTGCAGAGACCCGCTCCTTTGATGGCTCAGCGGTCCTGATTTTTCAGCCGGGCGAGGAGGGTTTCGCGGGAGCCAAGGCGATGATCGACGATGGCCTGTTTGAACGCTTCCCGGTGGCTTCGGTGTTCGCCATGCACAACTGGCCCCAGATGCGACCGGGGATGGTGGGCATCAACCCGGGGCCCATGATGGCTTCGGCAGACCGGGTCACGATCGAGATCACAGGGCGTGGCGGACACGGCGCGCATCCATACCAGACGGTGGACCCTGTTTTGGTGGCGGCCCACATCATCACCGCCGTGCAGAGCATCGTTTCGCGCAATGTCCGCGCGCTCGACAGCGCTGTGATCAGTTTGTGTGCGATGCAGGCGGGCGAACTTGGCGCGTTCAGTGTGGTGCCTGGGACGGCCACGCTGGTGGGGACCGTGCGCACTTTCAGTGCCGAAGTCCAGTCCATGGTGGAGCGCCGCTTGAGAGAGGTTTGCTCCGGCGTCGCGATCGGATTGGGTGCGACGGCACATGTGAACTATGAGCGCGTTTACCCTGCGACGATCAATGCGCTTGATGAGGCACACTTTGCAGCAGACGTGGCGCAGCGGCTGGTGGGGCGTGAACGGGTGGATCGGCAGATGGACCCCAGCATGGGGGCTGAGGACTTTGCTTTCATGTTGCAAGCCAAGCCTGGGGCTTATCTCAGACTGGGGCAGGGCGCAGAAAACGGTGTCGGCAGTTGTGTGTTGCACAACAGCCGTTACGATTTCAACGACGATGTGTTGCCACTGGGAGCCGCATTGCATGCGAGTCTGATCGAACATGCGATGCCTTTGAGTGAAGCGCGTTGAGCGCTTCGTTTTTTGAAACGATTTCTACAAGCTGTGAGAAGGAGCGAGAGATGAGGATTTCCCCCCAACTGGGTGCGACGCTGGTGTCGACATTGTTGATGGCTGCGGTCAGCGCGACGCAGGCACAGACTGTCCGCATTGGCAACCAGGGTGATGCGTTGTCCATGGATCCGCACTCGCTCAACGAGACCACGCAGCTCAGCGTGACCGGCAATGTGTACGAACCGCTGGTGGGACGTGATCGCGATCTGAAACTCGTGCCGGCGCTGGCCACCAGCTGGAAGCAGACGTCGCCCACGGTGTGGCGCTTCGAACTGCGCAAAGGCGTGAAGTTTCATGACGGCACGCCGTTCACTGCCGATGACGTGATCTTCAGTTTTGCGCGGGGCGCTGGCGATGGCTCGGACATGAAGACCTATACCAACGACCTCAAGGAGGTGCGCAAGGTCAATGATTTTGCGGTGGAGTTCGAGACCAAGGAGCCGTATCCGATCCTCCCCGATGTCTTCACCTTTTTCTACATCATGAGCAAGGACTGGTCTGAGAAGAACCAGGCCACCAAACCGGTTGACCGGCGCAAGGGCATCGAGAACACCGCTTCGTTCAAAGCCAATGGCACAGGGCCGTTCCGGCTGCGCGCGCGCCAGCCCAATGTGAAGACCACTTTCGAGCGAAACAACAACTACTGGGGCAAGATCGAAGGCAATGTGGTGAATGTGGAGTACACGCCGATCGGCAATGACGCCACGCGGGTCGCAGCCTTGCTTTCTGGTCAGGTTGATGTGATCGAGCCGGTGCCGCTGCAGGATGTCGCACGCATCACCAGCGGCGGGAAAGCGCGGGTGTTGCAAGGCCCTGAGCTGCGCACCATTTTTCTCGGCATGGATCAAAAGCGCGACGAGCTGCTTTTTTCGAACGTCAAAGGTAAGAACCCGTTCAAGGACAAGCGGGTGCGCCAGGCCTTCTACCAGGCGATCGACATTCAGGGCATTCAGAAGACGGTCATGCGGGGCGCCTCGCGGCCTGCGGCTCTGATGATCGCCCCGGGTATCAATGGCTACGACGCGGCACTGGACAAGCGCCTGCCCTATGACACCGCTGCGGCCAAAAAACTGCTTGCAGAGGCCGGCTATCCCAATGGTTTCGAAGTGGGCATGAATTGCCCCAACGACCGGTACGTGAACGACAGCAACATCTGTCAGGCGGTGGCGGCGGGCTTGGCGCGCATCGGTGTGAAGGTGAACCTGCAGGCCGAGACCAAAGGTACCTATTTCCCCAAGATCCTCAAGCGCGACACCAGCTTCTATATGCTCGGGTGGACGCCCAGCACCTACGATGCCCACAACGTCTTGAATGCGCTGATCCGATGCGTGGATGACTCGGGCGCTGGCCAGTTCAACCTGGGTTCGTATTGCAACCCGAAAGTCGACGAGCTGATTGCAAAGATCCAGTCGGAGACCGACAAGGCCAAGCGCAATGCACTGATCAGCGAGGCGTTCAAGATCCATTCGGACGACATCGGCCACCTGCCTTTGCACCAGCAGGCATTGGCCTGGGGCGTGTCGAACAAGGTGGATCTGGTTCAGCGGCCGGACAACGTCATGCCGTTCCGTTACATGAGCGTCAAATAAGCAGGTTGGCGCCTTAGGCTTTGTCTGTTGACGCCCCCGTGCGTCGATGGGCGGGGCCTTGCGCTGGCCTTTGGGATTGCCCTTTTGATCACCCTTGCTCAAAACGCTGGGCCGACAGCGATGTCGGACACAGCTTCGTCGCCGGCGGCCATGCTGGCTGCGCTGGTGGCGCTTGTTTGTGTCTTTTGCTCGGCCTTTGCACCTTGGGTGGCGCCGCACAACCCCTTCGACCTTGCCACACTGGAACTGTCCAATGCACTGCTGCCGCCGGCATGGCGCGAAGGCGGCAGCGCCGCATTTCTGCTGGGCACCGATGACCAGGGGCGGGACATTCTGTCGGCCCTGATGTATGGCGCAAGGATTTCGCTGGCCGTGGGTCTGGCGTCGGTGTTGCTGTCGGTGGTGGTGGGTGTGGCCTTGGGATTGCTCGCTGGTTTCATGGGTGGCTGGCTGGACGCGTTCTTGATGCGTCTGTGCGATGTGATGCTCTCGTTTCCAGCCATTCTTGTGGCGTTGCTGATTGCGGGTGTGGGGCGGGCCTTGTTTCCCCAGGCGCAGGACGCACTGGCTTTTGGTGTGTTGATCCTGTCGATTTCCCTCACGGGCTGGGTGCAATACGCCCGCACGGTGCGTGGCTCGACGCTGGTTGAGCGCAACAAGGAGTATGTGCAGGCCGCGCGGGTGATCGGCGTGCCTTCCATGCGCATCATGGGGCGGCATGTGTTGCCGAATGTGATGGGGCCGGTGATGGTGTTGGCCACGATTCAGGTGGCGACTGCGATCATCACCGAAGCCACGCTTTCCTTTTTGGGCGTGGGCGCACCGCCGACCGCGCCTTCGCTGGGCACGCTGATTCGGGTCGGCAACGACTACCTCTTTTCAGGCGAATGGTGGATCACGGTGTTCCCCGGCGCGGTCTTGGTGCTGATCGCATTCAGCGTCAATTTGCTGGGCGACTGGCTGCGCGATGCGCTCAACCCCCGCTTGCGGTGAACCGGGAGCCCGCATGAGCCTGCTTCAAGTGAAAGACCTGGTGGTCGAATTCCCGCACCGGCGTGGCACCCTTCGCGCCCTGGATGGCATTTCCTTTGACATTGCGCCTGGGGAGATCCTTGGCGTGGTCGGGGAGTCTGGGGCGGGAAAATCGCTGACCGGCGCCTCCATCATCGGGCTGCTGGAGCCGCCTGGGCGCATCGGCGCGGGCGAGATATGGCTTCAGGGCGAGCGCATCGATCGCTTGCTCCCTGAGGCGATGCGGCGGGTTCGAGGGCGAAAGATCGGTGCCATTTTTCAGGATCCGCTCACCTCTTTGAACCCGTTGTTCTCGGTGGGGGACCAGTTGGTGGAGACCATCATCACCCACCTGCCTTTGTCGCCTGCGCAGGCGCGCCAACGGGCGATCGAGTTGTTGGCTGACACAGGCATTCCAGCGCCAGAGCAGCGCATCGACCATTTCCCCCACCAGTTCTCTGGTGGCATGCGTCAGCGTGTTGTGATTGCGTTGGCCCTGGCCGCCGAGCCTCAGTTGATTGTGGCGGACGAGCCGACCACAGCGCTGGATGTGTCGATTCAGGCGCAAATCATCAACTTGCTCAAGCGGGTGTGTCGCGAGCGGGGGCGGCCGTGATGCTGGTGACCCATGACATGGGGGTGATCGCCGAGACCTGCGACCGGGTGGCGGTGATGCATGCCGGGCGGGTGGTGGAGATCGGTCCCGTGCACGAGGTGATCATCCCTCACCCGGCCCATCCTTACACCGCAGGCCTGATGGCCTGCATTCCGGACATGGGCGAAGACCGGGAGAGCCTGAACCAGATCGATGGCGCCATGCCGCGCCTGAACGCCATTCCATCAGGGTGTGCTTTTCACCCGCGCTGTGCTCAGCGCATGGAGCGATGCTCGCTGCAACGGCCCGATCTCGAGGCTGCGGGTGCCACGCAGGCAGCTTGCTGGCTGCACGAGAAGGAGGCACAGCCACATGAATGAGGCGCCTTTGCCGCCGGACCCCATGGCCACCAAGGCACCACCACTGGTGCGGGTAACGGATCTGGCACGTACGTTTGACGTGTCGCCGCCTTGGTTGAACCGGGTGCTGGAGCGAAAGCCCCGCCAATTGCTTCGCGCGGTGGACGGGGTGTCGTTCGAGATCGAGCGGGGTCAGACCCTGGCACTCGTGGGCGAGTCGGGCTGCGGCAAGAGCACGGTGGCGCGGCTGTTGGTGGGTTTGTATGAGCCAACGCGGGGTGGCTTTGACTTCGACGGGCGGGATGCCCACGCGGCCTTCAAGACACCCGACAGACTCTTGCTGCGCCGTCGCATCCAGATGATTTTTCAGGATCCCTTTGCCAGCTTGAATCCTCGCTGGTTTGTGGAGGACATCATCGCAGAGCCCTTGCGGGAACATGGCATTGAACGCGATCCCCAGGCCTTGCGCGAGCGCGTGGGGGATTTGCTGCTGTCGGTCGGCCTGTCACCAGCGGATGGGAAGAAGTATCCCCACCAGTTCTCAGGCGGACAGCGACAACGCATATCGATCGCTCGGGCGCTGGCAACGCAGCCGGAGTTTCTGGTGTGTGACGAGCCCACTTCGGCCCTGGATGTGAGCGTGCAGGCGCAGGTGCTCAACATCATGAAGGAGCTTCAGCGCCAGCGCGGCTTGACCTACCTGTTCATCAGCCACAACCTGGCGGTGGTGCGCCACGTCAGCGACCATGTGGGGGTGATGTACCTGGGGCGTCTGGTCGAAGTGGCGCCCAAGCACACGCTGTTTGACGGCCCGCGCCATCCCTACACATGCATGCTGCTCGATGCCATTCCGAAGTTGCACGACACCGGGCAGGCGCGCACGCCGGTTTCCGGAGACGTGCCCAATCCGCTGAACCCTCCCCATGGCTGCGCGTTTCATCCGCGCTGCGCGCATGCCACCGAGCGCTGTCGTGTTGAGCGACCGGCCATGCAGATTGTGGGTGTGAGCCGCGTGGCCTGTCATGCGGTGGAGGAGGGGCGCCTGTGATGGCGCTGGGCGGGTTGCAGCCCGAGGAGTCACGCGTAGCGCTTGCTGCGCAGGTTGTTCTTCATTTCCTTGAGCAGGGGCTGTAGTTTGCCGCTGCCGATGCGCAGCGCCAGGCAGGTGGCAACCACGTCGATGACCATGAGGTGCATCAGCCGTGAGGTCATCGGGCTGTAGCGGTCGTAGCCCTCGGGGTGGTCAGCGGCGAGATGGATGTGGCCGGCCGCGGCCAGGGGTGAACCGCTGGCGGTGACCACGATGACCGTGGCGCCGTGTTTGCGGGCGATGTCGGCCGCGTCCATAAGGTCGCGTGTGCGCCCGGAGTTGGACACGATGACCAGGCAGTCCCCAGGCCTGAGGAGGGAGGCCCCCATTACCTGCATATGGCCGTCGCTGTAAGCCACGGCGTTGATGCCCAGGCGGAAGAACTTGTGTTGTGCGTCCTGGGCCACGATGCCCGAGTTGCCGGCTCCGTAGAACTCGATTCGACCTCGGTTGTTGTAGGTGCTCACCAAGGCGTCGACCGCCTTTTCGATGGCATGGGTGGAGGCATCGTTGCGGTACTTCAGAAACGCGGCCACGGTGTTGTCGATCACCTTGACCAGGACATCGCCAACCTTGTCGTCGGTGTCCACGATGCGGTGGATGAACGGCACGCCTTCACTCACGGTGCCGGCGAGTTTGAGTTTGAAGTCGGACAGTCCGTCGTAACCCATGCTTCGACAGAACCGCACCACGGTTGGCTTGCTCACGTGGGCGCGCTCGGCCAGCTCAGACACGGGCAGGCTGGCGAAGGTGCGCGGGTCGAGCAAGACGAGCTTGCCCACGCGCTGCTCGGCGGGCGCCAGTGAGGGCAGAGAGGCTTTGATTCGGTCCAACATGCGAGAATGGTAACTCGGTTACATGCAGATGAAACAGCTCGGTAACCCTGATTTGAGACAATGACCGCCATGAACCAGCTAGACGCACTGAAACTCATCACCACCGTGGTTGCCGACACCGGCGACTTTCACCAACTGGCGGCGTACGCGCCCCAGGACGCGACCACCAATCCTTCGCTCATTCTGAAGGCGGTGCAAAAAGAGGCCTATGTCCCGTTGCTCAAGGAGGCGGTGGCCGCTTTTGGTTCGCAAGGGCCCGACGAGGTGATGAACCGTTTGCTGGTGCGGTTCGGCTGCGAAATCCTTCGGCACATCCCGGGGCGGGTGTCGACCGAGGTGGATGCCCGCCTGAGCTTTGACACCGATGCCACGGTGGCGCGCGCGCGCCGGATTGTGGCACTGTTCAAGGCGGAAGGCGTGTCCCCAGACCGGGTGTTGATCAAAATGGCTTCGACCTGGGAGGGCATTCAGGCCGCTGCCCAGCTTGAGCGCGAAGGCATCCACTGCAACCTCACCTTGCTGTTTTCCTTTGCCCAGGCTGTGGCCTGTGGGCAGGCCAATGTGCAACTGATCTCACCGTTTGTGGGCCGCATCTACGACTGGTACAAGAAAAGCGCGGGTGCGTCGTGGGATGAGAGCGCCATGGCGGGTGTCAACGATCCCGGGGTGCAGTCGGTGCGAACGATCTACAACTACTACAAGAACCATGGCATCGCGACCGAAGTGATGGGCGCCAGTTTCCGCAATGTCGGGCAGATCACGGCCCTGGCCGGATGCGATTTGCTGACCATCAGCCCCGAACTTCTTGGCAAGCTGGCCGAGAGCGAGGCGCCGTTGCCCAGGGCGCTGGATGCTGCGGCGGCAAAGGCCATGGACATTCCGCGGGTGACCTATGACGAGTCCAGCTTCCGCTTTGCCATGAATGAAGACGCCATGGCCACGGAGAAGCTGGCTGAGGGCATTCGAGCATTTGTGGCAGATACCCACAAGCTGGAAGCCATGATGCATTGACCGCGCCCAGCGGGCGTCTTGCACACGGAGCGGCACCATCGGGTGCCGTTTTCATTGGTGCGCCCAGACAAATGGTTGCGCCATCACGCTGGCATGCGCCGAAACGGGAGCCGAAACGGCCCCCTCCTGGTCGAGGTTCACCGCCTCCATGGGAATTAAGTTCGATGTTCGAACTATGTCGGGTTTGTCCCAATGCCAAGTGCGGAGCGCTTCGGGATACTTAGTTCGTCGTTCGCACTAAGTGCCTTGGCCGGCCACGGGCGAGACGATGGCCCATTCGGGGCCGGACCCAAATCAAAGGCCCTTGAAAGGCCAACAACCGGAGACAAGGATGAAACTGAAAACAGGTTTGACGGCGCTGGCCCTGAGTTTGGTCAGTGCGGGTGCGTTCGCCCAGGTGGTGGGCGTAAGCTGGTCCAACTTCCAGGAGGAGCGCTGGAAGACCGATGAGGCCGCGATCAAGGCGCAGCTCGACAAGGACGGTGCCACTTATATCAGCGCCGACGCAGGTGGCTCGCCGGAGAAGCAGTTGGCCGATATCGACAGCCTGATTGCCAAGGGTGCCAAAGCGCTCATCATCCTGGCGATGGACAAAGATGCCATCCTGCCCGCGGTGAAGAAAGCGGCGCAGCAAAAGATCCCGGTGATCGCCTACGACCGCCTGATCGAAGCGCCGGGTGTGTTCTACATCACCTTCGACAACGTCGAGGTGGGGCGCATGCAGGCCAGAGCGATCTTTGCCGCCAAGCCCAAAGGCAACTACGTGATGATCAAGGGCTCACCGACCGACCCGAACGCCGACTTCCTGCGCGGCGGGCAGCAAGAGGTGATTGAGGCGGCCGTCAAGAAGGGCGACATCAAGATCGTGGGTGAGGAGTACACCGACGGCTGGAAGCCGGAAGTGGCACAGAAGAACATGGAGCAGATCATCACCAAAACAGGGGGCAAGATTGACGCCGTGGTGGCTTCCAACGACGGCACGGCCGGCGGTGTGGTGGCGGCCTTGACCGCCAAGGGCATCAAGGGCGTGCGGTCTCCGGGCAAGACGGTGACCACGCCGCGCTGAACCGTGTGGCGCTGGGCACGCAGACGGTTTCGGTCTGGAAGGATGCGCGAGATCTTGGGCGTGATGCGGCGGCGGCCGCCGGTGACCCTGGCCAAGGGCCAGAAGGTGGCCAGTGCCACGACATGGAGCGGTGGGGCCAACAAGGTGCCCTTGCAAGCACAGTTCCTCAAGCCCGGTGCCCATCTCCGCCAGCAACCTTGACGTGGTGGTGAAGGCAGGCTGGATCAAGAAAGAGGATCTCTGCAAAGGCGTCTCGGCGGCCACGGGGCCTGCGGCCTGCAAGTGACGTGGGTGGCAGCGTTTGAGCGCCTCTGTCCGGGGCGCAGGCCGTGTTCGGCCTGCGCCCGAGCAACTTCCGTGGAGTTCGGCAGTGAATCCCTTGATGAAGATGCGGTTCGCCAGGCGGCGATTGATTGGCGCCTGGTCTGATGTGCAGTGTGTTGGCGCTCACGCCGGTGGTGTTCAACGTGCTCTCGGGTGGCCTCTTCTTGAAGCCAGAGAATCTCTACAACATTGCACAGCAAACGGCGGTGGTGGGCATTGTGGCCACCGTGGTGGTCTTGATCATTGTGGCCCGCCACATCGATTTGTCGGTGGGCTCGGTGATGGGCTTTGTGGGTGTGTTGATTGCCACGCTGATGTACACCGCAGGCTGGCACTGGGTCGAGGCTTCCCTGGCCGGGCTGGCTGTGGCGGTGTTGGTTTCCCTCTACCAGGGCGCATTGACGGCCAGGCTCGGTGTGCCCTCGTTTGTGGTGACGCTGGGCGGATTGATGTCGTTTCGCGGTGCCGCATTTCTGGTGGCCGATGGCAAGACGCAACCGGTGAACGATGAGTTCTTTCAGCGCCTGGGTGGCGGCTATGACGGCGCCATTGGCGTGGTAGCGAGCTGGTGGCTGGCGGCGCTGGTGGTGGTGGCCCTGGTGTTGGCCATGTGGTCGAGGCGTCGCGCGAAGGCGGCTTACGACGTGCCGAACAACCCGCTCTGGATCGATGGTCTGAAGGTGTTGGTGCCGGTGGGGCTGGTGCTGGGGTTCGTGGCGGTCATGAATGCGTACCAGATTCCCAGCAAGGATGCGCCGCAGGGCATTCCGATTCCGGTCCTGATCTGGGGCGCGGTGGCGGTGGTGCTCTCGTTCATCGTTCACCGTACGCGCTTTGGACGCTACATCTTTGCCATGGGGGGCAATCCGGAGGCCGCTGCGCTGGTGGGGATTCCGGTGCGCAAGGTCACCCTGATGTTGTTTGCCTTGCTGGGTGTGCTCATCACCATTGCCGCCATCGTGTCGATCGCCCGGCTCAACGCGGGCACGAATTCCCTGGGCACGGGCATGGAGCTCTACGTGATCGCGGCTGCGGTCATTGGGGGCACGGCGCTGTCGGGCGGCAGCGGCTCCATCGTGGGCTCGGTGCTGGGGGCTTTGATCATGCAGAGCATCGACAGCGGCATGCTGCTCATCGATGTCTCGATTGGCATGCGTTATGTGGTGATTGGTCAGGTGTTGATCGTGGCGGTGGTTTTTGATGTGCTTTATCGTCGCATGACAGGGGACACGGTATGAGCAGTGTGTCCACAGATGGCCAGGCCTTGGTTGAAATGCGCCACATCGGCAAATCGTTTGGCGGTGTGCAGGCGGTCAATGATGTGAGTCTGAGCCTGTATGCGGGTGAGGTGGTCGCCCTATTGGGGCACAACGGCGCGGGCAAGTCCACGCTGATGAAGATGCTTGCCGGGGCCTATCCGGTCGACAGCGGCGAGGTGCGCATCGAGGGCAGGAGTGTGCACCTGCGCAGCCCGGTGGATGCACAGCGCCAAGGCATCGAATCCATCTACCAGACGCTGGCGTTGGCTGACAACCTGGATTCGGTGGCCAACCTGTTCCTGGGTCGTGAGCTGCTCACGCGCTGGAAAACCCTGGACGATCACCGCATGGACGCCGACGCCCGCAAGGTCTTCCACCGGCTCAACAAGAACTTCAAGAACGTGCGCATCCCGGTGCGTCGCCTCTCCGGTGGGCAGCGCCAGGTGGTGGCCATTTCAAGGGCGATTTATTTCAACGCAAAGATTCTGATCATGGACGAGCCCACCGCTGCCCTGGGGCCGGAGGAGACCGCGATGGTTGCCGATCTGGTGCGCCAGCTCAAGGCCGAAGGCGTGGGCATCTTCCTGATCACCCACGACATGCACGATGTGTTTGCGCTCAGCGATCGGCTGGCGGTGATGAAGAACGGCACGCTGGTGGGCAGCTACCGCACTTCTGACGTCACCGAAGACGAGGTGTTGGGCATGATCATCGCGGGCAAGAACCCCCCGGGCAAGGCGCAGACCACGCGGCTGTGAGCCACGCGGCAAACCTCTCATCAACATGAAAACCATTGGCGATCAGCAACTGGTCAAACGCATCAACCGCAGCGTGTTGCTGCGCTTGCTGCGCAAACAAAGTGGGCTCTCGCGCGCACGTCTGGCTCAGGAGAGTGGGCTGACCAAGTCGACGGTGAGTTTGCTGGTGCGCGAGCTGATTGATGAAGGTTGGTTGTGTGAGGCCGAGTCCACCACCGCCTCCGGCATGGGGCGGCCGTCCACTCCGCTCCAGATCGATGGCACGCGGCGTGCCGTGGTCGGTGTGGAGGTCGCGGTAGAGGTCTTGCGTGCGGTGGCGGTGTCGTTGACCGGCGAGGTGCTGATCGCGATTGAAGAACCCTTGAAAGGAAGGCAGCCGTCTGTCGTCTGTCGGCAAGCGGCACGGTTGATCGCGCGGCTGGTGAAGGAGCTGGCCCGGCGACCGGTACAGCTTTCCGGCGTGGGGATGGGGTTGCCAGGCGCCTTTGATGAGGCGACGGGGCGTGTGGGCTTCGCGCCCAACCTGGGCTGGCGCCATGTCGACTTCGTGCCGCAGATGGTGGCGGCGTTGGAAAAGGCGGGCGTGCCACCCACTTCGCTGCATGTGCAAAACGAGGCCGACACCGCCGCATTGAGCGAGTACGAGTTCTCGGGCCAAGAGGTGCAGGATTCGCTGATCTTCGTGACCTGCGACGTCGGTGTGGGCGCGGGCATTTTGCTCAATGACCGTTTGTTCACCGGCATGCAAGGCATGGCCGGCGAGATCGGTCACAGCATTCTGCAGATCGATGGGCCGCCGTGTTCCTGCGGTCGCCACGGCTGCGTGGAGGCGTTTATCGGAGCCCGCGCGCTGACCCAGGTTGCCGAGCCGGCCCAGGGTGGGCGCTACCTGGGCGTGGTGCTGCAAAACCTTTGGACCACTTTCAATCCCAGTGCGCTGGTGGTGGGCGGTCCTTCTTGTGAGCAGTATCCCGAGATGTTTGGCGTGGCGCAACACGAGCTGCAGACCTACGCCACCAGCGCCGGCATGGAGCCGCCCTCCGTTCGGGTGGCCCGTTATGGCTTGCTGGCTTCAGCGGTTGGGGCCGCGGCCTTGGTGCTCTATCACGAGCTGCGCCCCATGCACGCGCCGGCCAGCACGGTGCCAGTGCCTGCCGGTCCCTTTGTTTCATTCGGCGCCCAGGCGCCTGTCACGGCATAACAATCCCATGTTTCTTGGAATCGACGTTGGCACTTCCGAAGTCAAAGTGCTGTTGCTCGCCAATGACCACCGCGTGGTGGCGGTGGCTGGATGTCCCCTCACAGTCTCTCGCCCGCAGCCGGGCCACAGCGAGCAGAACCCGGCCGACTGGTGGACGGCCACTCGCCAGGCTGTGGGTGAGCTGCGCGCCAGCCATCCCGTTGAGCTGGCGGCGGTAGAAGGCATCGGCCTGTCGGGGCAGATGCATGGAGCGGTTTTGCTTGACGACCAGAACGCGGTGCTGCGTCCAGCCATCTTGTGGAACGACACCCGGTGCGCAACCGAGTGCGCCGAGATGATGGCGGAAATGCCTGGCTTGGCCGATGTGACGGGCAGTCTGGCCATGCCCGGTTTCACTGCGCCCAAGTTGCGCTGGGTGGCCCGGCACGAACCGGCCGTGTTTGCGCAGGTGGCCAAGGTGCTGTTGCCCAA
This sequence comes from Burkholderiaceae bacterium, assembly GCA_041396525.1. Taxonomy (GTDB): domain Bacteria; phylum Pseudomonadota; class Gammaproteobacteria; order Burkholderiales; family Burkholderiaceae_C; genus Hydrogenophaga. The sequence goes on along the minus strand of JAWKYI010000002.1, from coordinate 536,918 downwards.
GGACTTTGTGCGGCTGATGCTGACAGGCGAGCATGTGAGCGACGTGTCCGATGCCAGCGGCACGCTGTGGCTGGACGTCCACCAACGTGACTGGTCCGACGCCTTGCTGGGCTTGACCGGCATGACAAGGGCGCAGATGCCACGTCTGGTGGAGGGCAGCGAGCCCGGCGGGCATTTGCGGGCCGATGTGGCCGCAGAGCTCGGGTTGCCGCCGGGCATCGTGGTGGCCGGTGGCGCGGGCGACAACGCCGCCAGTGCGGTGGGCATGGGGGCCATCGAAGCGGGGCAGGGGTTTTTGTCGCTGGGCACGAGCGGCGTGCTTTTTGTGGTGACCCCCAGCTACCAGCCCAATGCCGCCAGCGCCACCCATGCGTTCTGTCATGCCTTGCCCGGCCGCTGGCATCAGATGAGCGTGATGCTGGCCGCGGCGAGTGCCCTGCAGTGGGTGACCGATTTGCTGGGCGCGGCCAATGCGGGCGAGATGGCCAGTCGGGCAGCGGCGCTGACGGCGCAAGAGCGGGCTGCGTCGCCCATCTTTCTGCCCTACCTGGCGGGTGAGCGCACGCCGCACAACAGCGCCAGCCTGCGCGGCAGTTTTCATGGCTTGAGCTTCGATACCGACGCCGCACGCCTGGCCTATTCGGTGATTGAAGGGGTGACCTTCGGGCTACGCGATGGCCTCGCGGCGCTCAACGCGGCGGGCAGCGGCGTGGCGCGCCTGTCCCTGGTGGGCGGGGGCGCGCGAAGCGCGTTCTGGGCGCAGTTGCTGGCCACGGTGCTGGACATCGAGATCGTGACCCATGCGGACTCCACGGTGGGGGGCGCCTTGGGGGCCGCTCGCCTTGCCTGGTTGGCAACAGGTGCGCCAGCCGAGCGGGTGTGCGCAGCGCCACCCGTGCAAGAGCGGTACACCCCCCTGCGGGAAGAGCAGGGGCCGCTCATGGCCCGGTATGCCGAGTTTCGAAGCCTGGTCCATCTGGACTGAGCAGTCGTTGAAACCTCTTTTTTGATGGACCCATCGACCATGACTTCCTATTTCGCTGACATCCCACCCGTGCCCTATGAGGGTCCGGATTCTCACAGCCCGTTGGCGTTCAAGTGGTACGACGCCAACCGCATGGTACTGGGCAAGCGCATGGCCGAGCACCTGCGGTTTGCGGTGTGCTATTGGCACAGCTTCTGCTGGAATGGGTCCGACCCCTTTGGCGGCGACAGCTTTCTGCGGCCCTGGCAGTTGATGGCCGATCCCATGGCCGGGGCACGGGCCAAGGCCGATGTGGCTTTTGAGTTCTTTGCCCGGCTCGGTGCACCGTACTACTGCTTTCACGACCGCGATGTGGCCCCCGAAGGCGCCACACCGGGCGAGAGCGTGAGCCGCTTGCATGAGATGGTCGACGTGTTGGGACAAAAACAGGCCGACACCGGCGTCAAGCTGCTGTGGGGCACCGCCAACCTTTTCAGCCACCGGCGTTTCATGTCGGGGGCCGCGACCAACCCCAACCCTGAGATCTTTGGCCTGGCCGCGTTGCAGGTGAAAGAGGCGATGGACGCCACCTTCAAACTCGGTGGCGAGAACTACGTGCTTTGGGGTGGGCGCGAGGGCTACGAGACGCTGCTCAACACCCGCGTGGGGCAAGAGCTCGACCAGATGGGTCGCTTCCTCAACATGGTGGTTGAATACAAACACAAGATCGGATTCAAAGGCACCATCCTCATCGAGCCCAAGCCGCGCGAACCCACCAAGCACCAATACGATTTCGATACCGCCACCGTCTACGGCTTCCTTTGCCGCTATGGGCTGGAGAAAGAGATCAAGGTCAATATCGAAGCCAACCACGCCACGCTATCAGGCCACAGCTTTGAGCACGAGGTGGCCACGGCGCTGGACCTGGGCATTTTTGGCTCCATCGACATGAACCGGGGTGACATGCAGTGCGGCTGGGACACCGACCAGTTTCCCAACAACGTGGCCGAGTCGGCGCTGGTGATGTACCTCATTCTCAAGGGGGGTGGATTCACCACCGGGGGGTTGAATTTCGACGCCAAGGTGCGCCGCCAGTCGATCGACCCGGCCGACCTCTTCCACGGCCATATCGGCGGCATGGACGTGTCGGCCCGCGCTTTGCTGATCGCGGAGAAGATGATCAATGACGATCGTCTGGCCGATCATGTACAAGCGCGCTACGCCGGGTGGTCCGAACCATTGGGGCAAGACATTCTGGCCGGTCGCCTGAGCCTGGACCAGTTGAGCGCGAAGGTGTTGGCGCGCGATCAGGACACCTTGCCGGTTTCCGGTCGGCAGGAGTATCTGGAAAACCTCTTGAACCGCTACCTCTGAACACAACGGTCGCCTTGGCTGCGTGCATGCGGTCAGGCCACGCGCTGTACCACCCACCAAACCCTTGGGAGCTGCCATGCAACCTGTCGTCTGGGGTGTGTTGAGCACCGCCCGGATTGGCCTTGAGAAAGTGATCCCGGCCCTGCGAAAGAGCCCGCTGGTGGAGCTGCGGGCCATCGCGTCGCGCTCGACAGCGTCGGCGCAAGACGCGGCCAAGGCGCTGGGTATTCCAGTGGCCTATGGCAGCTACGAGGCCATGCTGGCCGATCCGGACATCGAGGTCATCTACAACCCCTTGCCCAACCACCTGCATGTGCCCTACACCTTGCAGGCGGTGGCGGTGGGCAAGCATGTGTTGTGCGAAAAACCCATTGCGCTCAGCGCCGGGGAGGCGGAGACGCTGCGCGAGGCAGCCACGCGCGCGCACATTGAAGAAGCCTTCATGGTGCGCCACCACCCGCAATGGCAGCGCGTTCGGGAGTGGGTGCGCCAGGGGCGCATTGGCGAGCCGCGCGCGGTGCAGGTGTTTTTTTCGTATTTCAACGACGACCCCGGCAACATCCGCAACATGGCTGACATCGGCGGCGGCGCGCTGTACGACATCGGTTGCTACGCCATTCTCAGCGGCCGCTACGTGTTCGGGTGTGAGCCTGCGCGGGCCGTGGTCCTGGTGGACCGCGACCCGGCCATGGGCACCGACCGCACCAGCAGTGCGCTGCTCGATTTCGGGCAGGGGCGCCAGCAGTCGTTCACGGTGTCCACGCAGAGCTGCCCGTATCAGCGCGTGCAGATCGTCAGCACCACGGGCCGCATCGAAATCGCCATCCCCTTTAATGCGCCGCTGGGTGAACGCACACGGATCCTGCTTGACCAAGGTGGGGCGCTTGACGGCAGCACGTTGGTTGAAGAGTGGCTCCCCGAAGCGGATCAGTACCAGCTGGAAGCCGAGGCTTTTTCACGCAAGGTGCGTGGCGCCGCGCCGCCCGATGCCAGCGGCATTGACGACGCCATTGCTCAGGCCCGCGTGATCGACGCACTGTGGGCGTCCGAGCGCAGCGGCGCTGGGAGCCCACCGTTTAGCGCGCTCCTCTGCCAGCGGCAGCGTCAGGTGCGGACCTTCGATCGTGCGGCGCCTGAGTGAATGAGTCGAGCGCCAAAGCGCCAAAAACAAAAAGCCCCGCGAGTTGCCTCGCGGGGCTTTTGTTTGGAAATCGCCGGGGCACCTGAAAGGCATCCCGACGCAGCATGAGGCGCCAGGCCAAGGCGCAAGGGCGCAGACGGTGGCAGCGCCACGGCAAACCCTTGCAACGCCGGCGTGGCGTCTCAGGCAAGGCGCAATTACATGCCCATGCCGCCCATGCCGCCCATACCACCCATGTCGCCGCCGCCCATGGCAGGTGCGTCTTCTTTCGGGGTCTCGGCAACCATGCACTCGGTCGTCAGCATCAGGCTGGACACCGAAGCGGCGTTTTGCAGCGCGGTGCGGGTCACTTTCGTGGGATCCAGGATACCCATTTCGATCATGTCGCCATAGGTGTCGTTGGCGGCGTTGAAGCCGTAGTTGCCCTTGCCGGCCATGATGGCGTTGACCACCACCGATGGCTCGCCACCAGCGTTGGACACGATTTCACGCAGAGGCGCTTCGATGGCCTTCAACACCAGCTTGATACCGGCGTCCTGGTCAGCGTTGTCGCCTTTGATCTCGCCAGCGGCCTGACGGGCGCGCAGCAGCGCCACGCCACCACCGGCCACAATGCCTTCTTCCACAGCAGCGCGGGTGGCGTGCAGGGCGTCTTCCACGCGGGCTTTCTTTTCCTTCATTTCGACTTCGGTGGCAGCGCCCACCTTGATCACGGCGACACCGCCGGCCAGCTTGGCCACGCGCTCTTGCAGCTTCTCGCGGTCGTAGTCGCTGGTGGCTTCTTCGATCTGCACGCGGATTTGCTTCACGCGGGCTTCGATGTCGTCGGTGGCGCCAGCGCCGTCGATGATGGTGGTGTTTTCCTTGCCCACTTCGATGCTCTTGGCGGAGCCCAGGTCGGCCAGGGTCACTTTTTCCAGCGTCAGACCGACTTCTTCAGCGATCACTTTGCCGCCGGTCAGGATGGCGATGTCTTCCAGCATGGCTTTGCGGCGGTCGCCGAAGCCAGGGGCCTTCACAGCCACCACTTTCAGGATGCCACGGATGGTGTTGACCACCAGGGTCGCCAGGGCTTCGCCTTCGACGTCTTCGGCAATGATCAGCAGCGGACGGCCAGCTTTCGCCACTTGCTCCAGCACGGGCAGCAGGTCACGGATGTTGCTGATCTTCTTGTCGAACAGCAGCACGAAGGGGTTGTCCAGCAAAGCGGCTTGCTTTTCTGGGTTGTTGATGAAGTAGGGGCTCAGGTAGCCACGGTCAAACTGCATGCCCTCGACCACGTCGAGTTCGTTTTGCAGGGATTTGCCGTCTTCCACGGTGATCACGCCTTCTTTGCCCACTTTGTCCATGGCATTGGCGATGATTTCGCCAATGCTGGAATCGCTGTTGGCAGAGATCGAGCCGACCTGGGCGATTTCCTTGCTGGTGGTGGTGGCCTTGGAAGCCTTCTTCAGCTCGGCGATCAGGGCTTCAACGGCCTTGTCGATACCGCGCTTGAGGTCCATGGGGTTCATGCCGGCGGCCACATACTTCATGCCTTCGCGCACGATGGCCTGGGCCAGCACGGTGGCGGTGGTGGTGCCGTCGCCAGCGTTGTCAGACGTCTTGGAAGCGACTTCCTTGACCATCTGGGCGCCCATGTTCTGGAGCTTGTCTTTCAGTTCCACTTCCTTGGCCACGGACACACCGTCCTTGGTCACGGTGGGGGCGCCGAACGAGCGCTCCAGCACCACGTTGCGGCCCTTGGGGCCCAGGGTCACTTTGACTGCGTTGGCCAGGATGTTCACACCCTCGACCATGCGGGCGCGGGCTTCGCCGCCGAAAACTACGTCTTTTGCTGCCATGTTGAATACTCCAAAATTTGAAATGACTGCCTGTTCGGTTTGTTGATCGCCTCAGGCGTCAACGCGCCGGAAAAGCGAATTACTTGCCTTCAACGACCGCGAACAGGTCGTCTTCTTTCATGACCAACAGCTCGTCGCCGTCGACCTTGACGGTCTGGCCGCTGTATTTGCCAAACAGAACGCGGTCACCGACCTTGACGTTCATGGCAGAGAGTTCGCCTTTGTCGTTCTTCTTGCCGGGGCCGATGGCCAGGACTTCACCCTGATCGGGCTTTTCAGCTGCGGCGTCGGGGATAAAGATGCCAGAGGCGGTCTTGGTTTCGCTGTCAATACGCTTGACGATCACGCGATCGGCGAGTGGACGAAGGTTCATTGCATCTCCTGAGATAGAACAGTGGGTAATGGGTTTCAAACAAAGCGGTGACAGCGTCGACAACCGACCGTCCCCGCTTGCAAGTCTCCGTGGGGCGGTGTTAGCACTCATCCCCAGCGAGTGCTAATGATAAGGGCGTCCGGGCGATTTTCAAGAGCCCGTCGCGGTTTTTCGCCCAAGATTGCTGCGGAACGCCACTGATCTTTGACTTTTGCGCCATTGAACATTGCCTTTTGAGAGGTGGCTAGGGGCGAGCAGCGCTTTCGGGGCATTCCACCGGTCTTTGAGCTGGTGCAAATCTCGACGCCTCGCCAAAGCTGGTAACACTTTGTTGCTATGACGCATCGGCATCGATGTCGATGATCGTGGGTGCAGAAATGTCCGTGCGCTCAGCCCTGTACCACTGAGTCTTGGGATAACCGATGACCACCCAAAAGAACGCCGGGGACCTGTGTGCGTTCCACAGGTACCTTCGCCTGGCGGTGATGGACGCACAGAAAGCTGTCGACTTGAGCTTCGTGGGTAACAGTCAGAACAAGCGGGGTCGCGACGCAGTCTGCAGCTGATGTTTTGTGTGGTTTTGCACTCAGCTATTCCACTGAACCGCCCCGGGAATGAACTGACCCCCAGAAGTTGGACAGTTGAGATCCCGCTGATCATGCGGTATTTCTCAGCCGGTATTCCACCGGGCTGAGCCCTTGCAGCCCGAGCTTGATGCGCTCGTGGTTGTAGTAGCGAATGTAGTCGTGCACGCCAGCTTCGAGCTGCACGAGATTGTCGAATTCGGCAAGGTGGAAGTGCTCGGCCTTGAGTGTTCCAAAGAAGCTCGATCGACGCATTGTCAAAGCAGTCACCCTTGCGGCTCATACTTTGCGTGATGCCGCAACGCGCAAGCATTGCCCGGTAGGGCCGCATCTTGTATTGCCAGCCTTGATCCGAATGTACGATCAGCCCGGCTGGCGGTTCAACCCGGGCAATTGCCGCCTGAAGCATGCATTCGACCAACTCAAACACGGGACGCCTGGCCACACGATGCGCGATGATTTCGCCGTTGTACAGATCCTTGCAAGCCGACAGGTAAAGCTTCTGCCCCTTCACCTTGAATTCGGTGATGTCGGTCACCCACTTTTGGTTAGGCGCCGTGGCGTGGAAGCCCCGCTGCAGGACATTGGGCACGTGCACATCGCTCAAGCCTGGAGTACGTCGGTAGCGCCTCTTTGCCCGAATCAGTGAACGCAGTCCCATCTGTTGCATCAGACGTTGCACGCACTTGTGGTTGACCGTCTGCGCCATCGATTTGCAAAGCGCCATGGCAATCCGCCTGTAGCCGTAGCGCCCCTTGTGCTCGTTGTACACGGCGCAGATTTGGGCCTTCAGATTGCTGTGCTTGTCGGAGAGCTGCAGCGACTGGCGTTGATAGTAGAAGGTGCTTCGTGCAAGACCGGCTACCCGCAGCAGAACCTCCAGTTTGTGTTCCCGCCTCAATCCGATGATCATGCGCGCTTTGTCAGAGCAACTGATCTTCTCGCCCGGATCAAGGCGTGCAATTTTTTTAGGTACGCCACCTCCGCGCGCAACCGTTCATTTTCCTCACGTAAGGCGCGCGTCGAATCAGTGGTGACCGTGCTCGGCGGCTCTGGTCGACATCGTGTCGGTTTCATACTGGGAGGCCCTCGCTTGCAGTTTTCAACTGTGCCGATTCCGTCCTTGTCGAGTTTGCGCCGCCAGAGCACGACCTGGTTGGAATTGCGGATGTCGTAGATCGCGGCTACCTGACGGCTCGAGAGCTGTTCGCGATCCTGATGTGACAGAACCTGAAGCTTGAATTGAGCACTGTAGACGCTGCGCTTGGGTTGCAAACCGTCGAGACCATGCAGCCGGTAGTGGCTCACCCAGGTGCGAACCTTCTCTTCGGTCACCGACCAGCGCCTCGCCAGCAGCTTCGCCCCACCTTCACCAGCAAGAAAGCTTTTGACCACCTCGAGCTTGAAAGCCGTTTCGTACTTTGCCATGAAATCCCCTTGAAGTTCGTCCAACTTCTGGGGGTCAGTTCATTCCCGGGGCGGTTCAGTCTGATGACGGCGCGCACTGGTATGTAACGCTTGGGTGGGTTGCCGCAGATACACGGGTCCTCAATCCTACAAGCACATTTTCGATGCCATCACGGCCCGACATCGTGGAGGCCCCCAGGGTCTACAAGAAGTTCAAGATTGACTCCAACTCGGGTGAACTGATCGCGATGTCGGATGGAGGCTGACTTGCCGCGGAGCGTACTAGTCGACAGCAACCTCTTGTTCATCCTTGTCGTCGGCCATACGAGTCGAGAACATGTCGGACGGGCCAGAAGAACCGAACAGTACTCGCCTGAAGACTTCGATCTTCTCCAGTCAGCTCTAGCGGACTACAACAAGGTCTTGGTTACACCGCACGTCCTTGCCGAGACAAGCAATCTGCTTGGCTACATTGCCGAGCCACTACTTTCGAGGACGCGCTCGACACTGGGCCAAATGCTCGCAAGATGGGACGAGCACTATGCGCCATGTATCGAACTCATAGACGCGCCAACCTATCTCCGGCTGGGCGTCACTGACTCTGCACTGTTCGCGGCCGCATCTACAACCGCGGCGCTACTCACTGACGACTTTCCGCTTTACCTAGCAGCGAGCTCGGCAGGTCACGAGGCAATCAACTTCACTCACCTCCGCCAGGCGCGAGGAACGCTGTGAAGCCAGCGAGGCCTAACCCCTTATATGGACAGGGCAAGAAACTGATTGATGTCTTGGCTGTTGGGGAATCGCCTGCTGCTCAAATATCCGGCATCTGAGGTGGACACTGTTGTGGTCCGTGCCAGCATGGAATCTGCGGGACCGGTGCGCCAAACGTTATAAGCGGCTGCGGATGTGCCGGAAGAGTTATCGGCGTCAGACGGTCTGGGGTGTGCCCGATTGGCCATGTGGGTCACCCACGGGAATGGCGATGCCGAACTCGCGCAGGCAGCCGCGCAGGGCGTTGATGCGCGAGGTTCGCGTGCCCATCCAGAGCGAGCGCACACGGTGCAAACCCTGCAAGGCTTGCTGCTCGACCGACTGCACACGCACAGGGCGCATGTCAGAAGCGCGGGCGGCTTCGAGCAAGGCCGCCGCGTCGGTGGCATCGGTCTTGTTGCGGCGCACATAGGCGCGCACATATTGCGCTGGCAGCAGGCGAACTTCGATGTCCAGGCGATTCAACCACCGAGCCCAGTGGTGGGCCGAGCCGCAGGCTTCCATGACGACCAGACCGACAGAACGATTGACGAACCAACGCTCGAACTGCAAACGGGTCAGGCGTTGGGATTCAACGAGTCGCCAATGTCATTGGCGACTGCAATTTGGAAAACGGATTTGGCCAGATCGACGGCCACGGTAGTAACATGCATGTCGGACTCCTTTCGTTTGATGAAGACCTGATCCCCACGCCAATGAAGACCAGAGCGCGAATGTCGCGCAAACAAACGGGGGAGTCCATCCCATTGCTCAAGCGGACCGTCAAGAGCTTGGCATTTGCCGTTCGCTTGGCTTGACGTTCGATTTCAACAATCAGATGCCTCTGCCAACCAGCAAAATCCAACTTCTGAGTACCTTGCAGGCTGCTTACTCGAAGCTGGTCGAGGAGGCTGCTGCGGTTCCTTCAGACCTGGAGCGCAATCCAGATCTTGAAGGAGGCATTTCACCGTGTGACCTTATCGCATACCAAATTGGCTGGGGACGGCTTCTCCTGTCTTGGGACGACCTTGAGACCCGCGGCGAAGCCGTGGAAATGCCAGCACCTGGATTCAAGTGGAATCAACTCGGGTTGCTGGCAAAGTCCTTTTACGAGGAACAGAGCCAACAAACACTCGGGCAATTGCTTGTCCAGTTTGAGGCGTTGGAGGAAAGAATCCGCCTTTTCATTGAATCAAGCAGCGAAGATACGTTGTTTGGCGTTGGCAAGCGTCACTGGGCAGGACAAAACTGGTCTCTCGCCAAGTGGATTCAAGTAAACACCGTCGCTCCGTACGGGAGTGCCAGAGCCAAGTTGCGCAAGTGGAAGAAATCGAACCCCTCATATCTGGACTTGCATAGTCCGCCCTTACATAGTCCGCCCAAGCAGAACAAGTTTCCGCGGCGCGGCGGTTGAGAGTATTGCAGTCTCACATTCGGGCTGTCTATGCGGTCGGTACTGCTGCCCATGAAGGCTATTCTCGACTGAGGCTCCTATTTCTTCCATGCACCAAAGGTGTGGTCCGCATATCGGTGTTTCCCCAGTCCGGTTTGATCCTCGTTCCATCACTTTGCTTCTTGCAGGCGCTCCTTCAAAGCAGCGTTACCCAATCGCGGTTGCGATGTCGTTCAACGACCTGCGGTGATCGGCTCGCGCCGCTCCCTTGGATTCCACTTGACCTGGTCAAAGGCTGCATCTTTGACCAGGGCCGCTCAAGCTGTTCACCGTCAATAGCAACAACAACTCGCGGACATCGGGCAAGGTCGCCAGCCGGTCCAGTGCCTCAAGAAAGCTGTCTACTTGCGCCGCCGACGGCGGATGGGGGGCGTAATCGAGACAGTCCTGGAATCTGGCGAGGTGTTGTGCATCGTCCAGTTCTGCACCCGGAAAACCCGGCGGAATATCCAGTTCGCGAAAGTGACGGTTGCCGTCGCTTGTGACGACGGTCAGGTCGACGGCGGCATGGCCGCGAACATCGAGTTGGGCATCGGCCACGACCACAATGCGTTGGAGCATCGCTTGCACCACAGGATCGCTTATCTGCGATGGTGCAAAGTGCTGCAGCCGCGATGACTGGCGGATCAACGCATTCGCCACACAGTAGCCGGCGTTGAATTGCGCATCGACGCGTGGGTTGCTTCCCATTTGAAACGGGTGCCCGACCAGGCGGTGCGCATAAGGCGGCAGGCGCACCTCCACGCTTTTCACATCGGAGGGTTGAAGGGACAACTCGGCGATCAGCGCCAAGGTCAACTCGGTCACGCCTTGCGTCACACCGCAGCTCGGGTACTTCTTGAAAACAACGTTGTGCACCTTCCAAACTTCACCCAACCCTTCTGTGACAGTGGCTGGATCCAGCGTGCCGCGGCCATAGAGGTGGGCATAGCCATAGTGGCCACCCAAGAAGTTCGACGGACCACTGATCCCCCGCTGGGCCATCTGCGCACATTGCACACCCGCCTCGGCCACCCAGCCCTGCAAGATGCGCACGCCCAATGAGCCGTCAACATGGCTCTGGAAGCTGCCCCCGCACCGGTTGAATGCCAACGCCAGGGCATTCAAGGTTTGCTCGGGCGTGAGCTTCATGATGCGAGATGCCGCAGCTGTCGCGGAGAAAACCACCGCGATGCCGGTGGGGTCGAATCCGTTGTACTGGGCTTCGTTGAGGTTGAAGCGCGAGCTCAGTTCGGCCCCGGCCACAAGGGCCGCCATGAACTCTGAGCCCGGGCAGCCACCCACCAACTCCGCCGCTGCCAGCGCAGCCGGGAACAAGGCGGCCCCGATGTGGGGGCCCGGAGCCATGGCATCGCAGAAGTCGAGCGCCCTGCACATGGTGGCGTTGAATTGGGCCGCCGCATGCGCAGGGAGTCTGTCGCCGTAGACCAGCGTTGTCGCCTGAGCGGTTCCGCCGGCTTCCTGCAACAGCGCCCGCAAAGCGGGCACGCCATCTTCTGCGGCACCCGCAATACCAGTGCCGGTGACCGCCAAGACCATGCGGCGAACCACGCGCTGGGCGTCGGCGGGCACGGTCGCAATGTCCAACCCGCTGACGAACTCGGCCAATTGTTTTTCGACCTGTCCCATCGGTCAGTTCTTCTTCCGGGCTGGCGCCGAACTGCCCCGGGTGATCTCGGTCCCCGACTGCTTTTCGACCCACCGAACCAGTTCGCTGATGCTGGCGCCAGCGCCCGCATCTCTTGAGGCCGCTTGCCACAGTTGTTGGCCGAGTGCCGAGATGGGGGTGGAAGTTTGCCCGCCGCGCGCCAGCGTGTTGGCAATGTTCATGTCTTTCAGCATCAACTCCAGCTTGAACGGGTCATCGAATGCGCGACTCAGTACCCGTTTTTCGATGTGCGTTTGGCTGATCCACGAGCCTGCTGTCGACACGTTCATGACCTTCACCATGGCTTCCGGATCCAGGCCAAAGGCTTTGCCAATCACCAAGCCCTCTGCGGTCGCGCTGAGTGTGATCGCAGTGACCAGGTTGTTGATGCACTTCATGGCATGACCAGATCCTTGTGGTCCCAGGTGGAAGATGGACTTGCCCATGCATTCGAGTATCGGCCTCACCCGTTGCAGGTCTTCGGCACGCCCGCCCACCATGAAGACAAGTTCAGCCGCCTCGGCGCCCCATTGCGCGCCAGAAACCGGGGCGTCTACCATGACAACGCCTTGCTCTGACAACCGAGTGGCCGTTTCCGTGGTCAGCCAGGGTTCCGATGACGAGGTGTCCAGCAGCAGACTGCCTGGCTTGAAACCGGCAGCGAGTCCGTTTTCGCCGAATACCACGCGCTTCACCACCTCGCCGTTCGGCAGCATGGTGATCACGATATCGCTCTTCTGCGCCAACTCTCGAGGGGTGTCGACGGCGGCGGCCCTCTCCCCCAGCTGCGCCGCGAGCTTGCGCGCCGCGTCCATGTCGAGGTCGTGCACAGCGACGGCATGGCCGCCCTTGTGGATGTGGCTCACCATGGGCGTTCCCATGACCCCAAGGCCGACAAAGCCAACCGCCGGTTTTTTGGTTTCTTGATTCATTCAGAGTCCTAATTCACAAAACGAAGTGCCCAGAGCGAGAGGCTTGGAAAGGCGATAAACAATCCCAACCCCACCATCTGAGCAAAGAAAAAAGGCCACACCCCGCGAAACACGCTGGAGAGCCGCACGTTGGGAAGCCGTGTGGTCACGACGAACAGGTTCATGTCAACGGGCGTGCTGATCAGCCCGATCATGACCACAGCGACAACCAGCACCCCGAACCCATGCGGATCAAAGCCAAGACCCACGACCACGGGAAAGTACACCGGGACGGTCAGCAGGATCATGGAAAGTTGCTCCATCGCCATGCTCAGCACCACGTAGATGAAGATGAGGCAGATCACGACGATCACCGCGGTTGGCTGCACGCCAAACTGGCTCACAAAATCCGTCAGTTGCCCTGGCATTCCTGTGAAATTGACGAATTTCCCGAACATCAGCGCACCGATCAGAATCGAAAACAGCATCACCGTGGTGCGGGTCGATTCGACCAAGGTGGCCATCAGTTCCTTGCGCGTCAGGCTGCCGCGAATGAGCGCAAAAACGAATGCACCAAACGCCCCAAACCCCGCACACGCGCCGACGGTGGCCATTGCAGTTCCGCCACGGCGATGCCCCTGAGGGACGGATGGATCCTGGCAAGCATTGAAAATCAGCATTTAACCTGTTTTATGCAGTATGACCAAAAAATTGTTCTGGGCTGACCCCTACAAAACCGAACTTTCAACGACAGTAGCGAGCGTGTCCGGCGCCGACGTCACGTTGTCGGAAACCATCTTCTTTGCCTTTTCTGGTGGCCAGGAAAGTGACGCGGGAACCATCGAGAACCACGTGGTATCTGCCGCACAAAAGCAGGGGCAAGAGATCGTCTATACGCTTGCTGATGACCACGGCCTTGTGACGGGTCAGGCGGTCGTTGTCCAGATTGATTGGCTCAGAAGGTACCGACTCATGCGACTGCACTTCGCCGCTGAACTGGTGCTTGAACTTTTCTACAAAAAACTGCAAGGCGTGAGCAAGGTAGGTGCTCATATCGCGCAGGACAAAGCCCGTATCGATTTCGCATGGCCTCAAAGCGTCTCTCCGTTGCTTCCCTTGATCGAGTCGGACGCCAACTCGATCATCGCGGCCGATCTGGAAATCATCACAGCCTTTGATGACGAACCCAATGAGCGTCGCTACTGGGAAATCGGTGGTTTCTCTCGTGTCCCTTGCGGCGGGACGCATGTCAAACGAACAGGCGAAATCGGCATGATCAAATTAAAACGAAACAACAAGGGACGCGGCAATGAGCGGGTTGAGATATACCTTGCCTCATGAGCGGCGACTGCCGGTTCTGACCGTTCGACAGGCGTGACCGCCAAAAGCACGCTCTTGGCCAACTTCCGCCCGACTTCGACTCGAAGCGATGCATTGCCAATGGCGTTTGATGGCCCGGCTCAAGGGCGGGTCATCCGCTCGACCTGTACCCAGGCGTCGAAAGCCTCGGCAGTCAGGTGTCCTGAGGCAGCGGCCGCCGCGCGCAGCGACAAACCGTCCCTGTGCGCGGTCTTGGCGATCTCAGCCGCCTTGTCATAGCCGATGTGCGGTGTCAGGGCCGTCACAAGCATCAGCGAACGCTGTACCAACTCAGCGATGCGGGCTTTGTCTGGTTCGATGCCGCTCGCACAATGCGTGTCGAAGCTGCGCATGCCGTCGGCCAGCAGACGCAAGCTTTGCAGCAGGTTGTGCGCGATCACAGGCTTGTAGACGTTCAGTTCGAAGGCGCCAGACGCGCCGGCCATGCCGATCACCACATCGTTGCCCAAGACCTGGCAGCAAGCCATCGTCAACGCTTCGCATTGCGTTGGATTGACCTTGCCCGGCATGATCGAACTGCCCGGCTCGTTCTGCGGGATGCACAGTTCGCCCAGCCCGGCGCGCGGGCCAGAGGCCAGCCAGCGCACGTCATTGGCGATCTTGTTGAGTGCCACGGCCAAACCCTTCAGCGCGCCGTGCGCGTGCACGATCGCATCGTGTGAGGCCAGCGCCTCGAATTTGTTGGGCGCGCTGACAAACGAGGTATTGCAGGTGTGGCTGAGCGCCTCGGCCATGCGCTGGCCGAACTCGGGATGCGTATTGAGTCCAGTGCCGACGGCGGTGCCGCCGATTGCCAACTCGCGCAGGTGGGGCAGTGCGCTCTCGATATGCCGGCGCGCGTGGCCCAACTGAGCCACCCAACCGGATATCTCCTGGCCGAGGGTCAATGGCGTGGCGTCCTGCAAGTGCGTGCGACCGATCTTGACGATGCTGTCGTAGGCCCGTGCTTTGGTGTCCAAGGTGGCGTGGAGACCATCCAGCGATGGCAGCAATGCACCCTCTATCGCCAGCACCGCGGCGATGCTCATTGCCGTCGGGAGCACGTCGTTGGAGGACTGCCCGCGGTTGACATCATCGTTGGGATGCACCAAACGATCGCGACCGATGGTTCCACCCAGCAGCTGTGAGGCCCGGTTGGCCAGCACCTCGTTCATGTTCATGTTGCTTTGCGTGCCCGAACCGGTTTGCCAAACAACGAGAGGAAACTCATCATCAAAGCGGCCATCGAGCACCTCGCGCGCCGCCTGTGCGATGGCTGCGGCCTTCGTCGCTTCCAGCTCGCCGAGCGCGGTGTTGGCTTGTGCGGCGGCTTCCTTGAGAAGTGCCAGGCCGCGGAGCAGCTCTTTTGGCATGCGTTCGCTGGAGATGGAAAAGTGTTCGAGCGAGCGCTGCGTCTGTGCACCCCAGAGGCGCTCGCCCGGCACCTCGATGGGGCCAAAGCTGTCGACTTCAATACGAGGGCTGGTCATGGTCTGCTCCGGCAATCGATGTGAGGGTCATCATGCCGCGAAAAGACGGAAAGGGACAGATGTGGGACCGCTTGCCCTAAGGGGTTGTCGCAAACCCACTTGATGACGGATTGGACGTTGGTGCAGGCGACCGAAAGGCCCTGTGATGATTCGCCCGCATCAGAACAAGCTCCTTGCAAGCGACGGCTTCATCCGCTGGGGCGAAGACAAGCGACTGATGTTCAGCGCGGGTGGGCGAGGAAGCTGTGGGGGCAATGCTGTTGCTGAATCGTTCTTCAGCGGTTTGAAGAAGGAGCAGGTCAAGCGGTGCATCTATCCGACCCATGACGATGCGAAGTCAGATTTGTTTGACCACGTCGAAGGCTTGTTCAATCCCGTTCGCGGGCACAGCCATCTCGACCCGTTGAGCAGGGTGGATTTCGAGCGACTTCGAACTGGACGCTGAGAACCATCTATCGAAGCGGGATAGGTCCAGTCAGGGGTTCCACGCGCCTATCGGTTTCCCTAGGTCCAATGCCGCAGGCGGTGGGGTTGGTGGGTCCCGGTGCCAAAATGTTGTGATGAGTACTTCAAATTCTTCTTTTGCTTCCGACGCAGACGGCACACGGGTCGTCACCTATTCATGGACAGATGTGGCTGGCCAGCCGGTGGGTGTGGTTCAGATTGCGCATGGATTGGCCGAGCACGGCGAGCGTTATGACCGGTTTGCCAAGGCGCTGAATGCGGCGGGGTTCTTGGTACATGCGGTCGACCACCGCGGACATGGGCGCACCGCCGATGGACGGTTGGGCGATTTTCGTGAGGCTGGGTTTGAGGGCCTGATTGCAGACGTGGGGCAGTACGGGGCCGCGTTGCGCGCGCAACATGACGGGCTTCCGCTGTTTTTGTTCGGGCATTCGATGGGGTCGTTTGCCGCGCAAGCAGCCATCTTGAACCAGTCTTCGACCTGGTCTGGGGCCATTCTCTCGGGTTCGACCGCGCTCGACATGTTCGCCGCTGGCATGGCCAACGCACCCGCCGATGCGCCCGCCGGGCTGGAGGCCTTCAACGCGGGCTTTGAACACCGCACCGGTTACGAGTGGCTTTCTCGGGACGCCGCAGAGGTGGACGCCTACGTGGCCGACCCCTGGTGTGGCTGGGAGGTGCCGGAGGACGTGATCCCGTCGTTGTTTGCACCGGCCGCACGCTTGGCGGACCCGGCGCTGCTGGCGGGCATTCGCAGCGATCTGCCGGTCTTGATCGCGTCGGGCGACGCCGATCCGCTCGCGGCGGGCGGTGCGTTGATCCAGTTGTTGGGGCAGCGCTACCGCGATGCTGGTTTGGCTGACGTGGTGGTCAAGCTGTACCCGGCTGGGCGCCACGAAATCCTGAACGAGACCAACCGCGACGAAGTCACGGCCGATATCGTGGCCTGGCTGCGCGCCCACTTGGCGTAGCTGGGGGTGGGCGACGGACTGGCGGCAGTGCCGGTCGTCCGTCGCACGGCGTCAGGTGGTGTAGTCGCCGGTGGCCTCTGGCTGGAACAGCAATTCGACAATCCTGGCCGTGAAGCGGTCTTGGTTGGGCGACTGCCAGCTGACGGTGGCGCCCAGCCGTTGACCCAGCAGGCTGGCGCCCACCGGTGAGAGCACCGAGATGAAGCCTTGGTGGGGCTCGGCGTCTTTGGGATAACACAGGGTCAGTTTTTGTCGGCGGCCGGAGGCCAGGTCTTCGATGACGACCTGTGAGTACATCGTGATGCAGTCGGCTGGGACCGTCTGCGAAGTGACCAGGTCCACGGAGTCGAGCGTGTCCTTCAGCTCGGGTGGAAATTGGCCCTCCGGGAGCTTGTTCAGGCGGGCGAAATCGATTTCGGTGAGCAGCCGCTCACCACAGGGGTGCTTGTTTTGCATGGGGCATTCCATCTGGCGCGGGCCTGTCGCCTTGGGCGGCGCCCGCTATCGCGCTGGGTGGGGGCCCGGCGATGGTGGTTTGCGCAAAAAGGAGAAGGGGTATCGCCGGGCTCAGGAAAGTGCGGCGGGGTGGCGCAGTTCCGCCGTGGTCTTCAATGGGCGACCGGCCACGGCACGGCTGGCCTTGGGGCACAGGCGCGCAGCAGCAGCGGCAATGAAGGTGGGCAGGAAGGCCATGGCGGGATTGTACGGCGCCTGTCGCCAGGTGCGGAGCTGTTCAGAGCGTGGCCAGCGCCCCGCGCACGTCGTCCGCGCTCAGCACCTCGGACATCACCACGGGTGCTGCCCCTTGCTGAAGCAGGACGTAAACCGGGACGCCATTGCGCCCCAGCGCGGCCAGCGCCTTGGTGACAGCAGGGTCCCGGCGGGTCCAGTCGGCACGCAGCAGCGCCACATTCTTCGCGGCCAGATCCGCCAGCACCTCGCCGTCGGAGAGCGTGGTGCGCTTGTTGTATTGGCAGGTGACGCACCAGGCGGCGGTGAAGTCCACAAACACGGGGCGGCCCGCCGTCAGCAAGGTGGCCTGTTTCTCTGGCGTCCAGGGCTCCCAGCTGAGCCCTTCGACGCTGGTGGCGATCGAGGTGGCGGTGTTGTCTGGGTCGGCCAGGCGGGTGACGTTGGGACCCAGGGTCCAGCCCAACCAGGCCAGCCCACCCAGCGCGAGGCCGGCCAGGACTCGGCGGCCATTGCCCCGGGGCAGGCCGAGGGCCCAGACCAGCAACGAGAGCACCACCAGCAGCATGAGCAAGGTGGCTGCGCCATCGATGCCGGTTTGCTGACCCAGCACCCAGACCAGCCAGACCACCGTGGCAAACATGGGGAAGGCCATGAGCTGGCGGAAGGTGTTCATCCAGGCGCCTGGACGGGGCAGCGCGCGGGCAATGGCTGGCCACCAGCTGGCGGCCAGGTAGGGCAGCGCCATGCCCAGGCCGAGCGCCCCAAAGACAGCCAAAGCCTGCCAGGCTGGCAGGGCATGGCCAGGCCCAGCGAGGCGCCCATGAAGGGCGCGGTGCAGGGCGAGGCGATGGCGGTGGCGAGCACGCCGGTGAGGAAGGCATCGGCCGTGGGGTTTCGGGCTTGCAGGCTGGCCACGGCGCTGGGCAGCACATTGCCGAATTCGAACAGACCGGCCAGGTTGAGGCCGATCAGGGTGAACAGCACCGCCAGGAGGCGACCACCGACGGGCTTTGCAACTGAAAGCCCCAGCCCAACTGCTCACCAGCGGCGCGCAGACCGAGCAACAACCCGCCCAGCGCGAGAAACGACAGCACGACCCCCGCCGTGTAGGCCAGACCGCTGGCCCGGTGAGCGCGGCGGTCGTCGGCGTGTTGCGCAAAGGCAAGCACTTTGATGGCCAATACCGGGAATACGCAGGGCATCAGGTTGAGGATCAGGCCGCCAAGGAGCGCGCCCAAGAGGGCCGCCCACAGGGTGAGGGGCATCGAGCCTGCCTGGCCATTGGCCGTGGCGGCGGCCTGCGCGGCATTGGCTTGCAAGGCGGCGGTGAGCGCGTCGGGCACGGCCGCGGGCAGCGCCTCCACGGCAGGCCAGTTGCCCTGCACGGGCACATCCAGCCGCACCCCCGGGCTGCCCGGACCTTCACCCGCGGGCTGGGCGAGGGCCACCACCAGCGGCAGCGCCGACGGGCTCTCGGCGCGGTAGGGTGAGAGCGGCACGCTGGCGCGCCAGCGGTCACCATCCCAGCGCTGCTCCCAGGGTGATCCCGGTTCGATCAGCCCCGTGGTTTCTGGGAAGAACTCCAGTGTCTGGTCGCGCCAGGCCTCTGGCAAGCCTGCCAGTTCGACGTCAAGTGTCTTGGCCTGGGGCACGGCGGTGCTGGTGGTGGCGGCCAGGTCGGTGGGAGCGGCGTTGAACGCGCCGTCAAACGCGATGCGGTGCTCGGCGGTGGGGCCGTTCACCGGCAGGCGCATCGAAAAGCTGCCTTCTTCGGGGATGCATTCTTTCCGACAGACCAGCCAGTTTGCGTAAAGCTTGATGTCGATGGCGTCCCCCGCGAACGCCGGGTCCACCGTCAGGGGAACGGGCAGCAACACGGTGCCGTTGTAGCCGTAGTTGGCCAAGGGACCGATCGGGAATTTCCGGGGTGTCGGCCATTGCACAGGGCCGGCGCTCACCCCTTCGGGCAGGGTCCATTGCAAATCAGTGGGCTGGCCGGAGTCGCCCGAGTTTTTCCAGTAGGTGTGCCATTCCGGGGCGTGGGTGAGCTGCAGCCCCAGCCACACCGTCTTGCCGGGCGCCGCCCCCTCTGGCGCGTGGGCCACGAGTTCTGCCTGGACCTGCTCGGTCTGCACCTGCGTGGTGTTGGTGAGCTGATTCAACAAGCCTTGGGCACTGGCGACACCGGGCAGCACCAGCCCAAGGGGCAGTGCGAGGGGTAGCGTTAGTTGGGCCAGCCTCCGTTGGCTTCGTGAGAGGGCCTTTGACAACATGGACGAGAACATGGGGGACGGGGGAGTATGGCTTCGGGACGCGGCAAACCGGGGTTTGAGGCGTTTGCTGGCGCGCAGTTCCGCTGGGCGGCCAATGAGGAATATAAGTGTTTGCTGTTATTCCGTGTTGGCCAGTCTGCTTTCGTGTGGGGTCGGGTGAGCATCGGGGGCCGTGACGCCGGTGTCAACCATTGGGTTCACAGGGAAAAGAAGTTTCGGTAAAAAAGAGAGCACTTCGGTCGGATTGGCAAGGAGTGGCTGTCATGGGATTCATCATTGAGCGGGCGCTGATGCCCTGGGCGCATCGGGTCAGGTCGGAGGTCAACCTGCCCGTGAGCTTGTCTTGGGGGGGTGAGTCGGCGTCTTCGTTGGCGTTGGGCGATTTTGCCGAGCCGGCTGTGGAGATCCGGGTGCGCGACCCGGCGGCGTTTCCGCTCCTCATTGATCCCGGTCTGGATACCCTGGGTGAGGCCTATGTCGAGGGGCTGGTGGATGTGAATGGTCCATTGAGCGAGATTCTGGCTGTGGCGCACCGATTGAGCGAGACGGCCCAGCCGGAGAATGGGCTGCTGGGTCGCATTCGGCGCCGCTTCCGCCACACGCGGGAGAGCGACAGCGAGTCGATCCGCTACCACTACGATGTCTCCAACGATTTTTATGCCCAGTGGCTGGGCGAGAGCATGGTGTATTCCTGCGCCTACTTTCCCACCGGCGAGGAATCGCTGGAGCAGGCGCAGCGCCACAAGATCGACCACATCCTGCGCAAGATCCGCTTGCAGCCGGGTCAGCGCCTGCTCGACATCGGGTGCGGCTGGGGCGCGCTGGTGCTTCGTGCGGCGCAGGCGTTTGGTGCGCGCTGCGTGGGTGTGACCCTCTCGCGCAACCAGTTTGAGCTGGCTTGCGAGCGCGTGAAGGCCGCCGGCTTGCAAGACCGCGTGGAAATCCGGCTCCAGGATTACCGCGATGTGGACGACGGGCCATTTGACCGCATCACCAGCGTGGGCATGTTCGAACATGTGGGGCTCGACCACCTGGTGGATTACTTCAGCCACATTCGGCGCCTGATTGCTGTGGATGGCTGGGCGATGAACCACGGCATCACCAGCACCGATGCCTTTGATGGCGAAACCCGCCATGGTGGCGGGCGCTTCATTGACCGCTACGTGTTCCCGCGCGGCGAGTTGCCCCACATCAGCACGGTTTTGCGCACGCTGCAAGAGGGCGGGCTGGAGGCTTTCGACATCGAAAACCTGCGGCGCCATTACCAGCGCACCACCCAACTCTGGAGCGAAGCCTTCGAAGCCCGGGCCTCGGACCTTCGCAGGCTGGTGGACGAAAAGCGGTGGCGCATCTGGCGCATTTACCTGGCCGGATGCGCCTGGGCCTTCGAGCACGACGAAGTGGCGTTGTTTCAGGTCTTGTGCAGGCCTTCGGGTCTGAGCGCGGGCGGCCTGCCGTGGTCGCGCCGCTGGATATATCCGGCGGGGTGACGCCTGGGTGGCCTGGCGGTCCGCGCTGGTGTCAGTCTGCGAGGCCCAGAACCACGCGGCGCGTTTGGGCGCTCTTCTTCTCGATCTTGGTCACCGTCACGGCGCCGATTTCGCTGGTGTGGGCCACATGGGTGCCGCCGCAGGGTTGCAAGTCGATGAGGTCGGCCGCACCGATGCGCCCGGTGCGCACCGTGCCGCTGCCGCGCGGTGGCGAGACGCTCATGCTCCTCACCAGCGTCGGGTTGGCGTCCAGTTCGGCGTCGGTGACGCTGCCCAGGGTCACCGGGTGGTTGGCCGCCACCAGCGCCGCCAGCCCAGCGGTCAGCGCATCCTTGTCCAGCGGATCGGTCATGTGGAAGTCGAGGCGGGCGTGAAGCGGGGTGATGGAGCAGCCGTCCACCGGCATGGGCACCAGGTGGCACAGCAAATGGGTGGCGGTGTGGAAACGCATCAGCCTGTGGCGTCGCGCCCAGTCGATGCGCGCGGTCACGTTGTCGCCGGGCTTGAACCGGGCCAGCAAGGCTTCCTGGCCTGGGGCGGGCAGATGAACAATGTCGGCTGTGGGTCGGCCCTGGTCGTCTTTGGCTTTGCGGGTGTCGGCAATGTGCAGTTCGCTGCCATCGGGCAGGGTCAGCATGCCGGTATCCCCCGCCTGCCCACCGCCCAGAGGATAGAAGACGGTCTGATCCAGGACGAGCCCGGCCTCGGTCACGGCGTTCACGCGGGCGGCGCATTCGGTCAGGTAGGCGTCTTGGTGAAATAGTGCTTGGGTCATGGCGTCATCATAGGTTGGCGCTGAGCGCTTTACACTGCGGTGCATGAAGCCCGCCTCCCGCCATTGGTCCGATCTCACCACGGCCGATTTCAACGCGCTGGACCGCGCGCGTGCCATTGCCGTGTTGCCAGTGGCCGCAACCGAGCAGCACGGTCCCCACCTGCCGCTGTCGGTGGACACCGATCTGGTCAACGGCGTGGTGACCGCCGCGATGGCCCACCTGTCGCCGGATCTGCCGGTGTTGTTCCTGCCCACGCAGGCGGTGGGGTTCAGCCCGGAGCACGCGCGTTTCCCGGGCACCCTTTCCCTCGGCTCGGAGACCCTGATTCGTGTGTGGACCGAAATCGGCGAGTGCGTTGCCGCCAGCGGGGTGAACAAGCTGGTGCTCTTCAACGCCCATGGCGGGCAGGTGGGTGCCATGGACCTGGTGGCGCGCGACCTGCGGGCGCGTTTGGGCATGTTGGTCTACAGCGTGAGTTGGTTCAACCTGCCTTTGCAGGACGCACAGGGGCGCGACGTGAATGCGCTTTTCAGCGCCGAGGAGCACCGCTTTGGCATCCACGCTGGCGAGATTGAGACGTCGATGATGCTGGCGTTGCGGCCTGAGCAGGTGCGCATGGACCGGGCAGAAGATTTCCCCTCTGCCTCACAGGCCCGTGCGGGCGCCTACCCCGTGTTGGGCAACGGCCGCAGCGCCAAGCTGGGTTGGCAAATGCAGGACTACAACGCCAAGGGTGCGGTCGGCAATGCGAAGGCCGCCACCTCGGACAAGGGCCGCGCGGTGCTCGACGCCGCAGGGCGCGGTTTGGCTGCGATGTTGGCCGAGATGGACCGTTTGCCGCCCGAGACACTGCGGGGCTCGACGGCATTTGAGTGAAGCGCGCTCATCGAATCTGGGCGTGGCTCACGCACCAGATGGGTGGGAGGCGACGGCGTCAGAGACCGCGGTCAGTGTGGACAAGATGGCCTTGGGCGCCGCCGGCTTGCCCTGCTTTGGGAAAACCACACGGCTATTGAATCAGGCTTTGACGTAAAGCAAAGCCATCAAGTGGGATTGGATCTGATACTCCGTAGGGTATTAGATCAGAAAGGAATCCCCTTGAGCACGTTCAACCACAGCGACCTGATGCGCGATATCAACGAGAGCCTGGCGCCGTTCCGAAAAGCGCAACCCAATGCGATGGCAGGCTTCGGTCAACTCGCCAAAGCCGCGATCACAGACGGAGCCCTGAGCGCCAAACAAAAAGAGCTCATCGCGGTCTCCATTGCCGTGACGCAAGGTTGCTCGGGCTGCATCGGGTTTCATGTCAAAGCTTTGATACAGCTTGGATGCACACGCGGCGAGCTGGAAGAAATGCTGGCGGTGTGCGTGTACATGGGGGGAGGCCCCGCGCTGATGTACTCGGCCGAGGTGATCGCCGCCTGGGAGCGCCTCAGCGCCAAGGCCTGAGCGCTTGGCGGTGGCGCGCGAAGCGCGTTCCTACGGCAGCCGCAATGGCCCGCGTGGAGTCGATGGTCAATGGGCCTGCAGAGCGGGGGCCAGGTGGGCGTGGGAGAGGGCGCGCTCGGTCATGGCCGTGCGGTACTCACCTTCAATGCCCATGACAATGCGTTGCCAGTCGAGCAGCAGCGCGGTCTTGCGCGCTTGCTGGCGCAGCCGGTCGACCCGCCCGGCGTCGACCGCCAGTCTGGCGGCCAGGCGGAGGAAGGCGTTGCGGTTGCCCAAAGGAGCCAATTGCCCGTTTGCGCCGTGTTTGATCAGCTCCGCAGCCGCGGCGTGTTCGTAGGCCACCACGGCCAGTCCGCTGGCCATGGCTTCGGGAACCACGTTGCCAAAAGTCTCGGTCATGCTGGCAAACAGAAAGACGTCTGCGCTGGCGTAGGCGTGGGCGAGATCGGTGCCGCGCAGCGCTCCAACGAACACGGCATCGGGACAGCGCTGCTGCAGCCACTCGCGCTCTGGCCCGTCACCGACGAACACCAGGCGTGTGTTGCTTTGTGCGCTGCGCATGGCTTGCCAGGCATCGATCACGGTGTCCAGGTTCTTCTCGGGCGCCAGCCGCCCGACACACAGCGCGACCCGGGTGTGTTCATCGGCGCCCCAGGAAGTGCGCAGAGCGAGATCGCGGTGGCTGGGTGAGAAGCGTTGCGCGTCCACGCCACGCGCAACCACGCTCAAGCGCTCGAACCCGCAGGCCCCCAGCTCGCTGGCCAGGCGGTGGGTGGGCACCATGGTGCGATCGGTGCGGTTGTGGAAATGCCGCAACCAGGCCTGCACGCCGTGGCCCAGCCAACTGATGCCGTAGTGGCGGGTGTAGGCGTGGAAATTGGTGCGGAAATCGGACACCACCGGCAAGCCCAGCCGCTTGGCTGCGCGCAATGCCGACCACCCCAAGGGGCCTTCGGTCACCAGATGCACCACGTCGGGTCGCTGGTCTTGCCACTGCCGCGTGAGCAGCTTGGTGGCGGGCAGGCCCATGCGCAGCTCCAGGTAGCGTGGGATGGGCAGGCCACGCACCAGCGTTTCCTGCCAGTGGGGTGTGGTGGCACCGGGCTGGTCGGCGCGTGACTGGGCGGGACGCACCAGGTGGAGCTGGTGGCCGTGCTCGCGCAGCCCTTGCACGACGCGGGCAAACGATGCGGCCACGCCGTTGACTTCGGGCGGATAGGTTTCGGTGACCAGGGCCACCTTCAGGGTGCGAGCCGGTTGTGTGTGCATGCGCACATCGTGCAGCCCTTGTGCAACAACTTGATGACAACGCGGTTCAAACAATCTTCACCAGTTGGTCACCGCTTTGTCATGCATCGGCTGGACGATAAGTTGCGCGCCAATTGGCCGCTCACTTTCAAACGCCCGATAAAGGAGATCCTGTGAAGTCGTTTTTGCAAGACTTGGCCCGTCAACGTTGGGATGACCACCGGTATTACCACCACAGCCGCATCAACCAAAGCCTCCACTTCATCAGTGCGCTGAGCTTTCTGGCGGCCTATGTGGTGCTGTTTTTTGACCCGGCCATGGCTGCCTTGCTGGCCTGGGGCGTTTCGATGACGACCCGTCAGTCCGGTCACTTTTTCTTCGAGCCCAAGGGGTACGACGAAGTGAACCACGCCACCCACGAACACAAGGAAGACATCAAGGTGGGCTACAACCTGCGCCGCAAGGTGGTGCTGATGGCGATCTGGGTCGCCATTCCCGTGGTGTTGTGGGCCGCGCCCTCATTGGGCGGTTGGATCGAACCGGCCACCGATTTCAACGGGTGGTTGCACGACCTGGGCATCGCCTGGTTGTGCCTGGGCATTGCGGGTCTTCTGTTTCGCGTGGCGCAGCTTGCCATGCAGCAAAGCCTGGGCACCGGCTTGGTCTGGGCATTCAAGATCCTGACCGACCCGTTTCACGATGTCGCCTTGTACTGGCGCGCGCCATTTCACCTGCTGCGCGGCGAGCTGATCGATCCGATGGACCACGCGCGCCGCGGCTGACCGTTGCCGCAACGCAGTTTCCTATTGGAAACCCAACCGGTGCGCCAGCATTTCGCGCAGGACGCCGCGCCGGATGTCGCGGTTGTCCTTCTCGCCGGCATGCCACCAGCCATCGTCCAGCATGCGTTGGGCGGCGGCCTGCAGCCGCTCGCTCACCGCCTTGAAGTCGGCTTCGCTGTAGTTCAGGCTGAACACCAGGCGCCCACTGCCCACCCACGACAAGGCGAGCCCTTGCGCACGCATGTAGAACTGAAGCAACCAGTTGTAGCGGCTGGGTTGGGTGAAGGTGATGGTCCAGATGGTCGAGAGATTGGCGACCCGAATGGGCAAACCGGCGTCTGCCAGTTCCCGGTTGAGTTGCGCAGCGCGGCGGTTCCAGGTGTCGTCGAGACCCTCGTAGATTGCGCACCTGGGGTGTGTCCAGGCGTTTGAGGAAAACGTTCATTGCGCCCATCACCACCGGATGGGCATTGAACGTGCCACGGGCGAAGCAGATGTCGGCAGGGCGGTCTTCCCGGAACCGCTTCATCCACGCCGCGCGGCCGCAGACCACCCCCGCAGAGCACCACCCAACGTCTTCCCATAGGTCACCATGTCGGCTTGCACGCCAAAGTACGACTGGAAGCTGGGCACCACCTGGGGCAGGCCAGACCCGACAAACACCTCGTCGAAGATCCACAGTGCGATGCCCGCTGCGTGCAAACCTCGCGCAGCCGCTGCAACCAGGCGGTGTAGGTCGCCCGATCAAACCCCGCCCGGCGGCCGCTGTCGATCAGTGCGCCGTCGCCTGGTGCCGAGGCGTTGGGGGTGAAGCGCCTGCAGCGGATTCACCAGCACGCAAGCGATGTCTTTGCGATGGGCCAACACCTTCAGGCTGCGCTCGCTCAGGTCGCTGAGTGTGTAGGTGTGACCGGGTGGCATGGGATTGCCGGGCCCTGGCTGCACGTCTTCCCACCAGCCGTGGTACGCCCCGCAAAAGCGCACCAGCCGCTTGCGTCCGGTGTGGTACCGCGCCAGGCGCACGGCCTGCATCACGGCCTCGGTGCCAGACATGTGAAAAGACACTTCGTCCAGGCCGGAAATGGTGCGCAAGCGCTGCACGTTGTCGGCCACCACCGGGTGGTAGCTGCCCAGCACCGGACCGAGGTCCTGGACCAGCGCCATGCCCTCGGCCATGCAGGACTTGTAGAAGTCGTTGCCGAACACGTTCACGCCATAGGAGCCGGTGAGGTCGTAGAACGTTTGACCGTCGAGGTCGGTGAGGAGTAACGCCGTCAGCGCGCTGAACAAAGGCGCCCACGGCCAGTGTTCGCGCGGGTAGGGGCTGAACTGGAACGGCACGCGGTAGCTGCCGGTGAATTGCAGGTCCGGAAAGTCCCTTGCGCGCTTGCCGGGTGAGGTCAATCGAGGCGCTGTGGCGGAGTTGAGCTCATTGGCCAGGCGCTCAAACCCAGGCGGCGGCTGTGCCACCTCTGTGGGCGCTCCGTCGCAGTTGAAAAAGCGCGCTTCCCCGTAGGCGTAGCCCGGCACCAGCGAGGCCACCCGCTTGGCCATGCGCGAATGACCTTCCCAGCGAGCGGTGTTTGGCCTGGGAGGCTGCAGGCGGCGGTGAACTTTGGAGCCTTTGAGACGGTGGCCGAGGCCAATGCAACAGGGTGAGGTTGGTATTTCCATGGTGATGGGTGGGTGGCGTGATCACTCCTTTTATGGCTTTCAGGTGACAAATCAATGAAGACTTCAAGTCAACCAATGACGCTGCTGCCGTGGCGCCGCGCCGAGGGCCTCGCTGGCTGGCGAGACCGCCTGCTGTTGCAGGAAGACCTGAACTTTCTGCTGACCAACCGGATACCGCGCATTGCCGCCACGCGTCTCATGGGTGCACATCAGCCGCATTCACAGCCCGATGTTCACGCGGCTGGCCATCGGCGTCTGGCGCTTGTTCACCGATCTCGATCTCAGCGAAGCCGTGCCACAGCGCTGAAAGCCTGCAACAGTGCTTCACACGGGCGCTGAAGCCGGACATGCGCCCCGTGGATGAGCGCCATGGTGTTGTGCAGCCCGTGCGACGCCATCGTTGGCGCCTGCGGCCCGGTGGCGGGACAGGTGTGGCAGGCCAAAGGCTTTCCCTATGCCGCCGCCGAACTCTTTGGCGACGAGGCGCGGGCGCACCCCTTTGAAGGTGGGCGGTTCGTGACACTGCGCCTGACCTCCAGCATGTACCACCGATTCCATGCCCCCCACGATGCCACGCTGGAGCATGTGAGCTACCTGTCGGGCGACGTCTGGAACGTCAACCCGATCGCCCTCAAGCGGGTCGAGCGCCTGTTTTGTCGCAATGAGCGTGCGGTCATTCGCATGAAGCTCAAGGCCGGCCCCACCATCGCGCTCGTGCCGGTGGCGGCGGTGCTGGTCGCCAGCATCCGGTTGCATGCATTGGACGTCTGCCTGCACCTTCGCTGGCCCGGTCCGCACGAGATGCCCTGCCGTGCCTTGGTTCAGAAGGGCGACGAACTGGGTTGGTTTGAACACGGTTCGACCATCATTGTGTTCGTGCCCCCAGGCTTTGAGTTGGCCGACGGCATCGAACCCGGGCGGCGCTTGCGCATGGGAGAAGCGCTGATGACCATGCCACCCGCCTCGGTTTGATGCGGATGACGGGTGGTGCGCGGTTCATGGTTTTGACACAGCATGTTCACGCGCCTGTCATGCCGCCCCCCCAAACTGCCCAGTCATGCGACGTGACCCGCTCCCCCTACTAAGTCCGGAGGATCCCCGCGAAGCCGAATCCGAGCCGCGTGAGCGCGTCAACGCCCGCACCGTCTGGATTTCGGACCTGCACCTGGGCACGCCGGGTTGCCAGGCCGAGGCATTGCTGGACTTTCTGCGCTGCGTGGAATGCGACACCCTGTACCTGGTCGGCGACATCATCGACGGCTGGCAGCTGCGGCGCCAGTGGTACTGGCCCCAAACCCACAACGACGTGGTTCAGAAACTGCTCCGAAAAGCCCGCAAAGGCACCCGGGTGGTGTTCGTGCCGGGCAACCACGACGAATTCGCGCGGAAGTACCTCGATCACAACTTCGGCGGGGTGGATGTGGTGGAAGACGCCATCCACACCACCGCAGATGGGCGTTTGCTTTGGGTCACCCACGGCGACCACTTCGACGGCGTGATCCAGTGTGCCAAGTGGCTGGCCCATGTGGGCGACTGGGCATATGAGACCACCCTGCGCATCAACCGCCGCCTCAACTCATGGCGAGCCCGGTTGGGGCTTCCCTACTGGAGCCTTTCCCGCTACCTCAAACTCAAGGTCAAGCGGGCCGTGAGCTACGTCAGCGACTTTGAGGTGGCGGTGGCGCGCGAGGCCCGCGAGCGCGGGTTGCATGGCGTGGTGTGCGGCCACATCCACCATGCCGAAATCAGAACCATCGATGGCATTCTCTATTGCAACGATGGCGACTGGGTGGAAAGCCTGACCGCGTTGGTCGAGCAGCCCGACGGCCGGCTTGAGATCCTCGATTGGTCAGCGCGGGGGCACGTAGGCCATGTGGGCAAATCAGCTGTCGGCTTGGCCGGCACCCCAGTGAAGGCGTGAGTCAGCGCTCAGTCTGAGCGGCCAACACCCCATGCGCCTGCTCGTCGGCGTGGTAGCTGCTGCGCACCATGGCGCCCACGGCGGCGTGGGTAAAGCCCATCTCATAGGCCCGGGCTTCATACATCTTGAAGGTGTCCGGGTGCACATAGCGGCGAACGGGCAAGTGGTGACCGCTCGGGGCCAGGTACTGACCGATGGTCAGCATTTCGATGTCGTGAGCGCGCATGTCCCGCATCACTTCGAGCACCTCGTCGTCGGTCTCTCCAAGGCCCACCATGATCCCGCTCTTGGTGGGCACATGTGGGAACAGCGCCTTGAACTTTTTCAGCAGGTTCAGGCTGAACTGGTAGTCGGAGCCGGGGCGCGCCTCTTTGTACAGCCGGGGGGCGGTTTCCAGGTTGTGGTTCATCACGTCTGGCGGGGCTGCCTTCAGAATGTCCAGGGCGCGATCGTCGCGACCGCGGAAGTCGGGCACCAGCACCTCGATCTGGGTACCGGGCGACTGGGCGCGCACCTGACGAATGCACTCGGCAAAATGGCCCGCACCGCCGTCGCGCAAGTCGTCGCGGTCCACGCTGGTGATGACCACGTATTTGAGCTTGAGCTGGGCAATTGTCTTGGCCAGGTTGACCGGCTCATCCGCGTCCAGCGGATCCGGGCGACCATGACCCACATCGCAGAACGGGCAACGCCGCGTGCATTTGTCGCCCATGATCATGAAGGTGGCCGTGCCTTTGCCAAAACACTCCCCGATATTGGGACAACTGGCCTCTTCGCACACTGTCACCAGCTTGTTGCTGCGCAACACATCCTTGATTTCATAGAAGCGGGTGGTTGGCGACCCGGCCTTCACGCGAATCCAGTCGGGTTTCTTCAACACCTCGGCCGGCACGACCTTGATCGGAATGCGGGAGGTTTTTGCCTGGCTCTTCTGTTTGGCCGTCGCGTCATAGGGCGCACTGGATTTGGGTTTCTCGGCGCTGGACAATTCAGGGGCGCTGGTGGGGGCGTTGGAGCGGTTCATGGCAATCACGCGCAAAGCGTGCAGTTTCAGGGCAGCAGGGCAGCTGCCAGTTTTTGGGTGAGCACTTGCGCCGCTTCATCCCAGGAGGCGCTGACCCCGATTGTAGAAAGGTCCACGGTTCTCAGGCCTTGATATCCGCAGGGGTTGATGCGCTGAAAGGGTTGAAGGTCCATGGCGACATTCAGCGAAACCCCGTGGTAGGAGCAGTGTCGACTCACCTTGATGCCCAAAGCGGCAATCTTTCCGAGGCCTGTGAAGTCAGGGGAGGGCGCTGCATCGCCTGGTTGCCGCTTCTGGGGGCGTTGGGCCAGCAGGCTGTGTCCGGTCGGATCGTCCAGTCGCACATAAATGCCGGGCGCGCCCGCCACGCGGTGGCCCGTCACGCCGAAGTGGTCCAGCGTGCGAATCACGGCGGCCTCAATCCGGTAGACATATTCCTTGACGAAATAGCCTGCTCGTTTCAAGTCGATCAAGGGATAGGCCACCACCTGTCCGGGACCATGGTAGGTCACCTGCCCGCCACGGTTCGTCTTCACCACCGGAATGTCCCCTGGTGCCAGCAGATGGTTGTCCTGCCCCGCAATGCCTTGTGTGAACACCGGTGGGTGTTCACACACCCAGATTTCATCCGGGGTATCGGGTGTGCGCGCCTCTGTAAAGGCCTGCATGGCAGAGAAGGTGGCAGGGTATTCCACCCGGCCAAGCGCGCGCAAAAGCATGTGACTCCGGCCTCAAATGGTGTACTTCACCAAGGGGTGCGAGGTCAGCGTGCGGTAGATCTCATCGAGCTGTTCTCGGTGGGTGACGTAGATGGACAGCGTCAAGCCAATGTAGTTGCCCCCTTTGCTCGGGCGGCGTTCCACGTGCCGATGGTCGAAGTCCGGCTCGAACGCCTTGGCAATCACCAACATGGCGGCAACGAATTCTTCGGTGTGCGCCCCCATGACCTTGATCGGGAAGCGGCACGGATACTCGATCAAAGACTGCTCTGGCGGAATGTCGCGTGGTGTGGTGCTCATGGTGGTTCAATCCTCAACCGCACTGGGCGGATTTGATGGCCTGGTACCCAGCGTACAGGCGCTGACCAATGGGGCCCGGTTTGCCAGCGCCCACGGGCTGGCCGTCCAGGCGCGTGATTGCCCAGACTTCTTTGGACGCCGAACTCAGGAGCAGTTCGTCTGCTTCCAGCACCTCATGGCGGGCAATCGGGCGCAGCTCAAAAGCGGTACCCGCCTCCTGGCACAAGCGCTCTACCAACGCATAGCGAACGCCCTCAAGCACCAGGTTGTCTTTTGGTGGCCCTGAAACCACGCCGTTCTTCACCAGCCATACGTTGCTGGTCGCGGCCTCGCTGAGCATGCCGTCGCGAAACATCACGGTTTCATCAGCACCGGCATCCACACCGAGCTGTTTGGCAATGACCGCTCCTTGAAGACTTGTGGACTTGATGTGGGCCTTCTCCCAGCGAAAATCGTCGGCGGTGACGCAGTGCGCGCCCATTTCGCGTTGCGTGGCGCTCAGCGGTTTCATCGCATTCGTCATTGCGTACACGGTGGGGGCGAGACCGGGCACCATGGCGTGGTCGCGCATGGCCACGCCACGCGTCACCTGGAAGTACAAAAGTTGATCACACTTGCCAGTCTTGCTTTGCAGGTCATCGATCAGGCGTTGCGCAATCGCCTTCCACTCATCCCTGCCCATGGGGTTGACGATGCGCACCGCATTGAGCGATCGGTCCAGGCGATCCATGTGTTGCTCAAAGCAGAACAGGCGGCCGCTGTACACAGGGATCACCTCATACACCCCATCGCCAAAAATGAAACCCCTGTCCATGACGCTCACGCGTGCATCGCTCATGGGGCCATACACGCCATTGAGAAAGCACAGTGACTCAGGCAGGGCATGGCGGACGTCGGTCTCAGGGGCTGCTCGAACGCTGGTCATGGGGTGATTATCGGAGGGCTGGGCAACAGGCGGTTGCCCTGGGTGCGTGAGCTTGCTTTGGGCTCGGGTTTCTACGTATAATGGGCGGCTTTGCAAACCTGTTGACACTTGTAACCTGCCCGTAATTTGCCATGCACAAAATACCGGAGCCCCAAGCCCCGGTTGCGCGTCAATCCGGCGGTGATGAGTGGGAAGATGGGGCGCAAGAACCCGAATTCAAGCCCCTGACGCGTGAAGAGGCGCGGCAGTGGCGCAGTGGCCAGCCCGAGCTTTCAATCTGGCGGCTGGTGGGGGTGCAGGTCTTGGTGGGGCTGGCGGCGAGCGCGCTGGCATGGCTGATCACTCAGCGCATGTCTGTTGGCTGGTCTGTCTTGTACGGCTCCGCTGCGGTGGTTTTTCCATCTGCCTTGATGGCATATGGGTTGACGTCCAGTGCTTTGGCCCGGCTGTTGTCCGGGTTTGCGCAGGCCGCGTTTGCCGGCTTCCTCTTGTGGGAAGGGGTGAAAGTCCTGCTGGCGGTGATCATGCTGTGGCTTGCGCCCAGCGTGGTGTCGGGGCTGAGCTGGCTTGGCCTGTTGGTCGGGCTGGTGGTGACATTAAAGGTGTACTGGTTTGGATTCCTGATCCAGACCAGGCGTTCTAACGTAAACGGATGATTGGCGAGAAGAACATGGCAGCAGAAGGAATCGGTCCTACCCCTGGCGAGTACATCCGTCACCATTTGACCCATTTGACGAACCACAAGCAGGGGTTCATTGTCGATTTTTCGGTCATCAACATTGACTCTGTGGTCATCAGCTCGTTGCTGGGAGCGCTGGTGTGCTTCGTGTTGTGGCGCGCCGCGCGTGCGGCCACCGCTGGTGTGCCAGGCCGTTTCCAGGCGGCGGTCGAAATTCTGGTCGAGATGGTCGACAGCCAGGCCAAGGGGGTGATCCACAATGCGCAGAGTCGCAAACTGGTGGCGCCACTTGCCTTGACCGTGTTTTGTTGGATTTTCGCCATGAACTTCATGGATATGCTGCCAGTGGACATGTTGCCCAAGATCTGGGAGGGTATCTACGGCGCGGCCGGTCATGATCCGCATCATGCCTATTTGCGCGTGGTGCCCACGGCCGATTTGTCGACGACCTTGGGTCTGTCTGTCTCCGTTTTGCTGATGTGCGTGTTCTACAACCTCAAGATCAAAGGTCTTGGGGGCTGGTCGCACGAACTGGTGACCGCGCCGTTTGGTACCAGCAAGAATCCTGTTTGGGCGCTGCTCTTGGGCGTGACCAACTTCCTGATGCAAATGATCGAGTTCGTGGCGAAGACGGTTTCGCACGGCATGCGGTTGTTTGGCAACATGTTCGCGGGTGAACTGGTGTTCATGCTGATTGCGCTGTTGGGTGGTTTTGCCTCCCTCTCGCTGTCCGGTGGGCTCTTCTTCGTCGGACACGTGATCGCGGGCACGGTGTGGACTTTGTTCCATATCTTGGTCATCACCTTGCAGGCGTTCATTTTCATGATGCTGGCCTTGATCTATCTTGGCCAGGCGCATGACGCACACTGAGCTGCGCGGTTTCACCTCGCTCTGAGTTTTGTTTCTCGTTTCTTTCTTTTCATCTTTCAACTTTTCGTCCATTTAAGGAGTCATCATGGAAAACGTTCTGGGTCTCGTCGCACTGGCTTGCGGTCTTATCGTTGGTCTGGGTGCCATTGGCGCCTCTATCGGTATTGCACTCATGGGCGGCAAGTTTCTGGAGTCGTCGGCTCGTCAGCCTGAGTTGATGAACGATCTGCAGACCAAAATGTTCATCTTGGCTGGTCTGATCGACGCCGCTTTCCTGATCGGCGTGGCCATTGCGCTGCTGTTCGCCTTCGCCAACCCCTTCACGCTGGCTTAATGGTCTTTGCTTTGCAACACAGCGCGGTCCAGAGGTCGGACGCCGTTCCTGCCGCTAGGGGTCAAAGCGCTGTTGTTGCAGCAAGTGTGTCTCCCCTCTTGTCAACACACAGAAAGGCGTTGCGATGAACATCAATGCAACCCTCTTTGCGCAGGCCGTTGTCTTTGCGATTCTGGTTTGGTTCACGATGAAGTTCGTGTGGCCGCCGATCGCCAAGGCGCTCGACGAGCGTGCGTTGAAGATTTCCGAAGGCCTGGCGTCTGCAGAAAAGGCAAAAACCGAGTTGGCCGTCGCCAATCAGCGGGTTGAGGCCGAGTTGAGCCAGTCTCGTAATGAAGCTGCTGTGCGCTTGGCTGACGCTGAGCGCCGTGCCCAGACCGTGATCGAGGAAGCGAAAGCCCGCGCCACGGAAGAGGCCGCGAAGATCGTCGCTTCGGCGCGTCAGGAAGCCGAGCAACAGGTCGTCAAGGCCCGCGAAGGCTTGCGCGAAGAAGTGGCCGCATTGGCCGTCAAAGGCGCAGAGCAAATCTTGCAGCGCGAAGTCAACGCCGGCGTTCATGCCGAGCTGCTGAATCGCCTGAAGACCGAGCTTTGATCGCCCCGATCTCCACGACCCCACTGAACCCGTAGGCAAACAGACCATGGCAGAAATCGCAACCATCGCACGTCCTTACGCGGAAGCCTTGTTCAAGGCTTCTGGTGCAGACACTGGCACAGTGGCCACCTGGCTCGATGAGCTGGCCGCAGTGGCTGGCAATGCGCAACTGCTGCAATTTGCTGACAACCCCAAAGCCACCGTGCAACAGGTGTTCGAAGTCGTCTCAGGCGTGGTGAAAGCCAAGCTGCCAGAGATGGGCCAGAATTTCCTGCGCACGGTGATCGACAACGGTCGCCTTGCCGCACTGCCTGAGATAGCAGGTCAGTTTCGCGCGCTGATGAATGCGAAGCAAGGCAGTTTCGATGCCGTGGTGTACAGCGCCTTCGATATCGATGCCAATGCATTGGCGGGTCTGTCGGGTGTTCTGGAAAAACGGTTTGGTCGCAAGCTCAACCTGCGGGTGGAGCTTCAGCCTGATCTGATCGGTGGCATTCGCGTGGTGGTCGGTGACGAGGTTCTGGATACCTCTGTCAAGGCCCGTCTCCAACAAATGAAAGCTGCCCTGACGGCTTGACAGCCTCAGGCTGACTGCTCGGGCGCGCCCTCATCCCATTTAATGAAAGAAGGAAAGAGTCATGCAACTCAATCCCGCCGAAATTTCTGAATTGATCAAGTCCCGCATCGAGGGGCTGGGCGCATCGAGCGATGTGCGCAATCAAGGCACCGTGGTCTCTGTGACCGACGGTATCGTTCGTGTGCACGGCCTGTCCGATGTGATGCAGGGCGAGATGCTTGAATTCCCTGCCAACAAAGAAGGTGTGCCTTCTTTTGGTCTGGCGCTGAACCTCGAGCGCGACTCGGTTGGCGCCGTGATTCTGGGTGAGTACGAGCACATCTCCGAGGGTGACACGGTCAAGTGCACCGGCCGCATTCTGGAAGTGCCCGTGGGCCCCGAACTGGTCGGTCGCGTGGTCAACGCGCTGGGTCAGCCCATCGACGGCAAGGGTCCGGTCAACGCAAAAATGACCGACGTGATCGAGAAGGTGGCGCCTGGCGTGATTGCCCGTAAATCGGTGGATCAGCCAGTGCAAACCGGTCTGAAGTCGATTGACTCCATGGTGCCCGTGGGTCGTGGTCAGCGCGAATTGATCATTGGTGACCGCCAGACCGGCAAGACAGCCGTGGCCATCGACGCCATCATCAACCAAAAAGGTCAGAACATGACCTTGCGTTTACGTCGCGATCGCCAGAAGGCCTCGTCGATCAAGAACGTGGTGCGCGCACTGGAGCAGGCTGGTGCGATTATACACCATTGTGGTGGCCGCCTCCGCGTCGGAATCCGCTGCCATGCAGTACCTCTCGGCCTACTCCGGTTGCACGATGGGTGAAAGTACTTCCGTGACCGTGGCGAAGATGCCCTGATCGTGTACGACGACCTGTCCAAGCAGGCCGTGGCCTACCGTCAGGTTTCCTTGCTGCTTCGCCGCCCTCCAGGACGAGAAGCTCATCCTGGCGACGTGTTCTATCTCCACAGCCGTCTGTTGGAGCGCGCTGCTCGTGTGAATGCCGATTACGTCGAGGCCTTCACCAAAGGCGAAGTCAAAGGTAAGACCGGTTCTCTGACTGCTTTGCCCATCATCGAAACGCAGGCAGGTGACGTGTCCGCCTTCGTTCCGACCAACGTGATCTCGATTACCGATGGTCAGATCTTCCTGGAAACCAGCCTGTTCAATGCCGGTATCCGTCCGGCCATCAACGCCGGTATTTCCGTGTCGCGTGTGGGTGGTGCTGCTCAGACCAAGCTGATCAAGAACCTGTCCGGTGGTATCCGTACCGACTTGGCCCAGTACCGCGAACTGGCGGCTTTTGCCCAGTTTGCCTCGGACTTGGACGAAGCCACCCGCAAACAGCTCGACCGCGGTGCCCGCGTGACCGAACTGCTCAAGCAGGCTCAGTATTCGCCACAGTCCATTGCCTTGATGGCTGCCACGCTGTTTGCCGTGAACAAGGGCTACATGGACTCACTCGAGATCAAGCAGGTTTTGCCTTTTGAGGCTGGCATGCACGCCTTCCTCAAGGACAAGCATGCGGCTTTGCTGGCCAAGCTCGAATCCGATCGGGCCATGGACAAGGATGCCGAAGCCCAACTCGCCGCCGCGATCGCCGACTTCAAGAAAACCGGCACGTACTGATCCGGCCCATTGACGACGACCTTCAAAAGGAGCCCCAATGGCAGCAGGTAAGGAAATTCGAGGCAAGATCAAATCGGTGGAAAACACCAAGAAGATCACCAAAGCCATGGAAATGGTTGCCGCCTCAAAGATGCGCAAGGCACAGGACCGCATGCGTGCGGCCCGCCCTTACGCGGAAAAAGTGCGTCAGATCACCGGCAACCTGAGCCGTGCAAACCCTGAGTACACGCATCCGTTCATGCAAACCAACGACGCCAAAACCTGCGGTTTTGTCGTGGTGACGACCGACAAAGGTCTTTGCGGTGGCATGAATACCAACATCTTGCGCGCACTCACGAGCCAGCTCAAAGACCTCCAGGGCAAGGGCATTGGTGCTGAAGCCGTGGCCATTGGCAACAAAGGCCTTGGTTTCCTGAATCGCATCAATGCCAAAGTGGTTTCCAGTGCCACTGGCCTTGGCGATACGCCTCACCTCGACAAGCTCATTGGCCCCGTCAAGGTGCTGCTTGATGCGTACACCGAAGGCCGCGTGAATGCTGTCTATGTTTGCTACACCAAGTTCATCAACACGATGAAGCAGGAAGCAGTCATTGAGCAGTTGCTGCCCTTGAGCGCAGAAACCATGCAGGATGGCGCCAAGGGCCGGGATTGGGACTACGTTTACGAACCCGATGCTGCCGCTGTGATTGATGAACTGCTGTTGCGTTATGTCGAAGCGCAGGTGTTCCAAGCGGTGGCCGAGAACATGGCCTCCGAGCAATCGGCGCGCATGGTGGCCATGAAGGCCGCCACCGACAACGCCGGCAGTGTTATTGGCGAACTCAAGCTGGTCTACAACAAGACCCGACAAGCCGCGATCACGAAAGAGCTTTCGGAAATCGTCGCTGGCGCCGCCGCAGTTTGATGTTCAACAGAATTTAGCGAATCAGAAAAGGTATCCATCATGTCTCAAGTACAAGGCAAGATCGTTCAATGTATCGGCGCCGTGGTTGATGTGGAGTTCCCACGCGACCAAATGCCACGCGTGTACGACGCGTTGAAAATGGAAGGCTCTGCGCTGACGCTGGAAGTCCAGCAGCAGCTGGGCGATGGCGTGGTGCGTACCATTGCCCTGGGATCGTCTGACGGTCTGCGCCGCGGCATGATGGTCACCAACACTGCCAACCCCATCATGGTTCCAGTGGGCAAGGCCACGCTGGGCCGCATCATGGACGTGCTGGGCACGCCCATTGACGAGCGTGGTCCAGTGGATCAGGCCCTGACCGCCTCCATCCACCGCAAGGCCCCCGCATACGACGAGTTGAGCCCTTCGCAAGAACTCCTGGAAACGGGTATCAAGGTGATCGATCTGGTCTGCCCCTTCGCCAAAGGCGGCAAGGTGGGTCTGTTCGGTGGTGCCGGTGTGGGCAAAACCGTGAACATGATGGAGCTGATCAACAACATCGCCAAGGCGCACTCGGGTCTGTCCGTGTTCGCTGGTGTGGGTGAGCGTACCCGTGAAGGCAACGACTTCTACCACGAGATGGCAGATTCTGGGGTGGTGAACCTCGAGAAGCTGGACGAATCCAAAGTGGCCATGGTTTATGGCCAGATGAACGAGCCTCCAGGCAACCGTCTGCGTGTGGCCCTGACCGGTCTGACCATCGCCGAGTCGTTCCGCGATGAAGGCCGTGATGTGCTGTTCTTCGTGGACAACATCTACCGTTACACACTGGCCGGTACTGAAGTGTCGGCGTTGCTGGGCCGTATGCCTTCCGCCGTGGGCTATCAGCCGACACTGGCCGAAGAGATGGGCCGTCTGCAAGAGCGTATTACTTCGACCAAGGTGGGTTCGATCACCTCCATCCAGGCCGTGTACGTGCCTGCCGATGACTTGACCGATCCATCGCCTGCCACCACCTTTGCCCACTTGGACTCGACCGTGGTGTTGTCCCGTGACATTGCTGCCCTGGGTATCTATCCTGCCGTGGACCCTCTGGACTCCACAAGCCGTCAGCTCGATCCGTTGGTCGTGGGTCAGGAACACTACGAAACGGCTCGCGCCGTGCAAGGCACGCTGCAGCGTTACAAGGAGTTGCGTGACATCATCGCCATTCTGGGTATGGACGAGCTGGCCCCTGAAGACAAGCTGGCCGTGGCCCGTGCCCGTAAGATTCAGCGTTTCCTGTCGCAGCCGTTCCACGTTGCAGAGGTGTTCACCGGCTCGCCAGGCAAGTACGTGCCTCTGGCCGAAACCATCCGCGGTTTCAAGATGATCACGGCCGGCGAA
Organism: Burkholderiaceae bacterium; assembly: GCA_041396525.1. GTDB lineage: Bacteria > Pseudomonadota > Gammaproteobacteria > Burkholderiales > Burkholderiaceae_C > Hydrogenophaga. Next base: position 497,965 of record JAWKYI010000002.1, on the reverse strand, counting down.
TGCGATCACCTGCCCGAACAGGCTTTCTACATGGTGGGTACCATCGACGAAGCCTTTGAGAAAGCCAAAAAAGTCGCCTGAAGCGGCGTGATCCGGAGTCGACCCGGGGTCGAACTGATGGTGGGCAACAATCCCTTCAGTTTGCCCAGGCGCCGACGCCAGACAACCCGCCCTTTCCCGACTTTTTACAGGAGTACATATGAGCACCATCCGCGTCGATGTGGTCAGCGCCGAAGAGTCCATCTTTTCAGGCGAAGCCAAGTTCGTGGCGCTGCCGGGCGAGTCCGGTGAGCTGGGTATCTTGCCCGGACACATTCCGCTGATCACCCGTATCAAGCCCGGTGCCGTGCGCATCGAGCGGGCCGAGGGGGGCGAGGAGTTTGTGTTTGTGGCCGGCGGCATTCTGGAGGTGCAGCCCAACCACATCACCGTGTTGTCCGATACCGCCATTCGGGGCAAGGACCTTGACGAAGCCAAAGCGACCGAGGCCCGCAAGGAGGCTGAGGAAGCCGTCAAGAATGCCAAGAGCGATATCGATCTGGCCAAGGCCACTTCCGAGTTGGCTGTGATGGCTGCACAGATTGCGGCGTTGCGGAAGTACCGCCAGAAGAAGTGAAGGCCAACCTGAAAGGCTTATTGCGAAAGACCGGCTTCGATCCGGTCTTTTTTTTGCGCACCGCTCAGTTGAAACCCGGCAAAATTGCCGTTGGTTGATGACACGTTCCCACCTGCCGATGTCCCAATCGCAAGTCTCATCCATGTTTGAGAGCCCGGATCTCGCGCCGGAAGAAGTGGCTGCGCGGTTGCTGGTCACCGCATCCGCCATGGACGATTTGACCCTGGCGGATGCCATGGTCGTGGTCACCTACATGCGACCCAAGCGCATCAAGGCCGGGACGGTTTTCATCGAGGAAGGCGAGTCAAAGCGAAACGACTACATGCTGCTGGTGCTCGAGGGCGATCTGACGATTGAGAACGATATGCCTGGCAGCAAAGGGGAGAGCATGGTGGTCAATGTGGTTGGACCAGGGCAACTCATCGGCGAAATGGGGGTTCTGGACGGATCTCCCCGGTCTGCCCGCTGCACGGCCAACACCGATATTGCAGCGGCCATCCTGTCGCGAACGGCCCTGATGCGGCTGCTCAAGGACCATCCCAGAACCGGGGCCAGGTTGCTTTTGGCCATTTCCAAACGCATGGCAGACCGTTTGCGGGAAACCAATCGCAAGCTGCGTTCATTCGCCCAAATGAACAAGGTCCTCCATGAGGAGCTGCAAGTGGTGATGAACAACCGCACCAAGGGCCCAAGTGGCGTGGAGCCAGCGCGGCTCAAACGGAAATAAGCCGTGGTGTGACGGGCCCGCAACGCCCGGACAATCGTTGCTCGCCTCAGCTTCCTGGCGTCAAGCGCGCACCACGGCGTTGTTGAGCTCGTTCGGGCGCAACGTCCCATTTTCGAGTGGAAAGTGGGCGACCAGCAGCGCAGACACCTCCTCCAGTGCCTCGGTCAGGCCGTCCTCGAATGCGCCGTTGACCAATCGACTGCCCAGCCGGTCCACCATCGCTTGCCATTGGGTCTGATCAATGCGCCGCGTCAGCGCCCGGTCGGCGACGATTTCGATCGCATGCTCGCCCAAGAGAAGGTAGATCAGCACGCCGTTGTTGTGCTCGGTATCCCATACGCCCAGGCGACCGAACCAACTCAGGGCGCGTTCTCGCACCAAAGCGGGCATGGCTCCGGCACTGCCACTGCGCCATACATAGGAGGAAGGCAGTGCCGCTTCCACACACAGCCGAATTTCACCCGTGTGGCGCGCTTCGCTGGCGGTAATCCGCTGCGAGAGGCGTTCGGCCATGTCGTCGGGAATGGCCTGCAAGGTGTCGCTGCGATCGAGCCAGCGGTGCTTGAGCAGGCGAGAAAGCACTTTGAGCATGATCTACCAGCCCCCCGAGGCACCACCGCCACCGAAATTGCCACCACCGCCGGATCCGAAGCCGCCGCCTCCGCCAAAACCACCGCTCCCCCCGAAGCCACCCCCTCCGCCGAATCCACCAGGACCCCATCCGCCGCCATGCCCGCCACGCCCGGGGCGGGAGATGGCCGGTCCGAGCTGCATGAACAGCGCAATCACCATGGCCAACAATCCCGCACCGACCGAAATCCAGATCACGGCAGTCAACACCCACGCGAGTCCGCCTGCGCCCGCACCCGTCAACAGGGTGCCCAGCTTGTTGCCGAAAATGCCGCGAAGCACGCTGGACACAATAGGCAGCGCAAACACCATGAAGATCAAAAGGTCGGACGCGCCCAGGAAGTCGCTCAAGCCCGAAGGCTTGCTGGCGCGGGGCTTGGGTGCCGGCAAGGCTTCTCCTTTGAGCAGCACCAGAATCTGATCGACCCCGGCATCAAGGCCTGCCGCGAAATCACCTCGTTTGAAGGCCGGGGCAATGGTCTGGTCAATGATCCGTTTGGCCATCAGGTCGGGAATGGCCCCTTCGAGCGTCTTGGTGGTGGCAATGCGCAGCCGTCGATCGCTTTTTGCCACGACAAGCAGCACGCCATCACCCACGTCGCTGCGGCCGATCTTCCAGGCATCTCCCACGCGTTGGGTGTACGCGACGATGTCTTCCGGTGCCGTCGTTGGCACCATGAGCACCACCACCTGGCTACCATTGGTCCGCTCGAAGGAGGCCAGTTTCGCCTCCAAGGCTTCACGCCTCTGGGCCGTCAGGGTGCCCGTCAGGTCCATGACGCGGGCGCTTAGTGCCGGCACCGGCAGAAGGTTCTGTGCACGGGCAACGGGCAACGCCCCTATCCACAGGAGCCACAGCCCGATAAGAACCGAACGCCACAACCCCACCATCACTGCTTCTGAAAATCGACCGTTGGCGGTTTGCTGATGGCGGCCTCGTTCTCGACCTGGAAGCCGGCTTTCGGGCTGTAGCTGAAGATCATTGCGGTGAGGTTGGTCGGGAAACTGCGGGCGAGCACGTTGTACTCCTGGACTGCCTCAATGTAGCGATTGCGGGCCACGGTGATGCGGTTCTCGGTGCCCTCAAGCTGAACACGCAGATCGGCGAATGCCTGGTTGGCTTTGAGGTCGGGGTAGCGCTCAACCACCACCATCAGGCGACTGAGTGCACTTGAGACTTCGCCCTGGGCAGCCTGAAACTTGGCCATGGCCGCCGGATCGCTCAGCATTTCAGGTGTCACCTGAACGCTGGTGGCCTTGCTGCGTGCCTCAATCACCTGGGTGAGGGTGTCTTGCTCGAAATCGACTTCGCCTTTCACCGAGGCGACGATGTTGGGGATGAGGTCGGCACGGCGCTGGTACTGGTTCAGCACCTCCGACCAGGCCGACTTGCTTTGCTCGTCCAGGCGCTGAAAATCGTTGTAGCCACAACCGCTCAGACTTGCGGCCAGCAAGAGGGCCAGTCCCAGGCGGGAAGGGGAGAGGGTCCATCGATTCATGTGTACTCCAGGTGGCCAACTGGGCGGCCTTTGACGGTAGGCAAGGGTTTGTTCGAAGGGGACTATAACTTCTGTCCACCCCAAACGGACAGTGTGCGCTGGCGAAAGTAGCCGCAGCATCCGCCTGTCAGGCAGGACCCGGCAGAATATCGAACATGCCAAAAACCAAGCCGCCTCTCAGTTCTCCTGACGACATCGAACACGCTTTCTATGACGCCTTGCAGCACGCTGACATTGACCGCCTCATGGCCTGCTGGGGCGACGACGAAGAGATCGTTTGCATCCATCCCGGCGGACCTCGCCTGTTGGGCCATGCGGCCATTCGGGCGGCCTTTGAAGCGGTGTTTGCCGGCGGTGCCGTCCGGGTGCAACCGGAAAAAGTCTGCCGCATCGACACCGGAACCGCCTGCGTGCACAGCGTGGTGGAGCGGGTCGAGGTGATGGGGAGCGATGGACCGCAAACGGCATGGGTTGTGGCGACGAATGTGTACGTCAAGGGCGTGCATGGTTGGCGCCTGGTGGCTCACCATGCCAGCCCCGGCACCCGCGAAGAGCCACTGGACATCATGGCGGAAGCCCAGGTTCTGCACTGATGCGATGCGATCCCCTGCCTTGAACTGGCATGGCTACAGGGCACCCTGGTGGTTGCCCGGAGGCAATGCACAGACGATCTGGGCGGCACTCGTTGCAAGCCGCCATTCGGGCGAGGAACCCGTCTGGCGGCGTGAACGGTGGACCACGCCAGACGGTGACTTTGTGGATGTGGACCATGCGGCGCATGAGGTGCGGACAGGTGCACCTCTGCTGGTCTTGTTTCATGGTTTGGAGGGTTCCTCTTCCAGCCAATACGCCGTTGCCTTCGCCGACATGGCTCGGCGGCATGGGGTGGCCATGGCAGTGCCGCATTTCCGGGGGTGCTCAGGTGAACTCAACCGGGCACCGAGGGCCTACCACTCCGGCGATTTCGAGGAAATCGACTGGATGCTCAAGCGCTTTGCAGCGGAGCACCCCCAGCGGCCCTTGTTGGCTGTGGGGGTGTCATTGGGCGGCAACGCCTTGCTGCGGTGGGCCGGTGAGATGGGTGAGTCCGCGGCAAGAACCGCCACCGCCGTGGCCGCAGTGTGCTCGCCATTGGATCTTGCTGCTGGTGGTCAGGCGATTGGCCAAGGCTTTAACCGGCTGGTGTATACCCGGATGTTCCTCCATACGATGGTGCCCAAGGCACTCCAGAAGCTGCAACAACACCCTGGGCTTTTTGACCGTGACGCGCTGCTGTCGGCGAGGGACCTCTATGCGTTTGACAACGTGTTCACGGCGCCCTTGCATGGGTTTCGCGACACGCGAGACTACTGGGCGCGCGCCTCGGCGAAGCCGGTCCTTCGTGACATCCGGCTTCCTGCGCTTGCCTTGAATGCCCTCAACGATCCATTCGTGCCTGCTGCGTCCTTGCCCGAATCGAAGGACGCAGGACCGCGGGTCACCCTGTGGCAGCCGCGACAGGGTGGGCATGTTGGCTTTCCTTGCGCTGATGGAGCGATGAGTTTTCCTGGCCATGTTCGAGGAATGCCGCAGGCGGTGGGTGCCTGGCTGATGGCGCAGATCTGAAAGCGGGGACGTTGCCGCAGGCGATGTCCTTCGGCTGCGTGGTTTCTATGAAAAAGCGGTGTAATGTCGGCCATGGATGAGATAGTCAAAGCCGCATTGGCCAAGTGGCCAAACGTACCCCATTGCCATGGCTGGCTGGGCCTGGACGCCCGTGGCGATTGGTATATGCGCGACGATGCGACGCAGGCGGCCGGCCCGTTTGCACTCAACCCGGGTGGCGGTCGTGGCCCGGCAATCAAAGGCTCCCGCCTGCAACACGGCAAACTGATCGACTTCATCGGGCGCAACTACGCCGCCGACGAAGCGGGGCAGTGGTTTTTCCAGAACGGTCCGCAGCGGGTGTATGTGGAGCTTGAGGCGGCGCCGTATGTGTGGCGGCTGCAGACCGACGGCACCGTGACGGCCCACACGGGGGTGTCGGCCGGGTCGGTCAAGAATTGTCTGATGGATGAGTTCGGGCGCCTCTTTCTTTTGACTGAGTTGGGCTTCGGACTGGTGCACACGAACGACATGTTGGTTGCCTCCGATGCCGTCGAGCAAGGCCGATGGACTCCCAAAGAGCAGGGGTTTGCCGAGATGCCTGCGCAATGGGGTTATGTGTTGAGCCCCCAGGCGCGTTTGGCAGAAGCCTGAATCGTTGCGGCGGGAAGAGATTTCTGCCCGTACGGCAGCGCCCAAGAAAAAAGCCAGTCAGTGACTGGCTTTTTTTGAGGGGTCAAATGGTCTGGTCGCTTACTTTACCGCGTCAATCATGTAGGCGACGGCGGCCTTGATGTCTGCCTCGGGGGCGGTTGAACCACCTTTGGGTGGCATGGCGCCTTTGCCTTTGATGGCGCTGGCGGTCAGCCCGTCGAGCCCGGCCGCAAGACGGGTGGCCCAAGCGGCTTTGTCGCCAAACTTGGGTGCGCCTGCCACGCCAGCGGCATGGCAAACTGCGCAGGTTTGCTTGTAAAGGGCTTCACCAGCAGCTGCGGACACCGTGGCGGCAGCGGGCGCGGGTTCTGCGGCGGGTGCAGCCGCTGCGGCGGCCGGCTCGACAGCGGGGGTTTCTGCCGGCGCGGCGGCCTCAGCAGGGGCAGCGGCCGCCTCGGCTGGTGCGGCTGCCGCTTCGCCACCCGCGGCGGGTGCGGAAGGTTCGTCGAAGTTGGCGCCACCCTTGTTGGCCATATACGCCACTGCACGGCCAATCTCGACATCGCTGAAAGCGCCGCCACCTTGGGCAGCCATCGCACCTTTGCCTTTGAGGGCGCTGGTCAACAGGGCTTCAAAGCCTTGTCCGATGCGTGGGCCCCATGCCGCGGCATCGCCGAACTTGGGTGCGCCCACCACACCGGCTGCGTGGCAAGCCGCGCATTGGGCTGTGTACACGGCTTCACCCGATTGCAGCGGACGATTGGCGTCTCGCAGTTCGACCGTGCCCACCCGTTGGATGCGGATGGCGGTGGCGAGCTCCGGATCCACAGCGCCTGCAGCAGGCTTGTTGCTGGAGGTCACGTAATAAACCAAACCAATGATGATGAAAATCGGCGCCACGAACGAGAAGAACGACGTCCAGAGCAGCTGGGCGGGGGTCTTGATCGGGCCGGTGTGAGAGTCGTGCGCGTGATCGCTCATGGTGTCCTCAAGGGGGTGGCGGTACGGAGCCAGAGAAAGGCTGGGAAAAGGCACGCCCGGCGTGCGGGCAATCAACATTCAATTATAGCCAGTGGCAGCCTTTGCAGATCGAAAGGCCAGTGCGCCTGCTAGAATCGCTGCGTTTGCGGCTGTAGCTCAGTGGATAGAGTATTGGCCTCCGAAGCCAAGGGTCGTGGGTTCGATCCCCGCCAGCCGCACCACATCTCCTGACCAGCGTTGATCTCGTTGGCTTTTCTAGAGTGAGCGTCCCCGTACGCAGCACCCTATCCCAAACGGTGTCAAATGGATCATCTTTATTGCAGGCCTAGCTGTTGAGTTGCAATAAGTTGTTCCCACCTAGGCGGGAAGCCGGGGGGCGGTGGCCGAGAGCCGAGTGAGGCCTTGGAGTGTTGTAGTAGCTTAAGAAGGATGGCAGCCAGGCGGTTCGTTCTGAGCTGTGCTGCCACGTTCTGCCGAAGGCCCATTCGCGCAGACAGGTCTGGATGAATCGTTCGGCCTTGCCATTGGTTTGTGGGTGGTAGGGCTTGGTGAAGCAGTGCTTGATGCCCAGTGCCTGACAAGTCTTGGCGAACAGACGCAAGCGGTAGGCCGAGCCGTTGTCGGTCAGCAGGCGCTCGATGCGCACACCCAGCGCGGCATAGTGGGCTACTGCGGCTTGCAGGAAGTCCACTGCAGAGCCCTTGCGCTCATCAGCATGCATCTGCACGAAGCCCACCCGGCTGTGGTCATCGATGCCCACATGGGCGAACTCCCAGCCGGCGCCAGAGACGGAGTCGCGGCGGTTGCCGGTGACGCGGTGGCTGGGGCGCTCGATGCGTCCAAGCTTCTTGGTGTCCATGTGCAGCATGGCCCCTGGGGTAGCGTATTCGTACCGAACCACAGGGACAGCGGACTGCAGTGCCGTCAGGCTGGAGAGGCCAAGCTTGGCCAGCCAGCGGCTGATGGTGGCCACGCTGCGCCCGACCACCGAAGCGATGCGGCGCATGGGCATTCGGTTGCGACGCAGTTGCTCGATGCGATGGCCCAGCGTCTCATCGATGGTGCTGCGCGTTCTGGCCGGCCGTGAGCTGCTGTCCAGGAGGGCATCGACTCCGCCGGCCTCGAAGCGACTGCGCCACTTGCGGGCAGTCCAAACGCTGATGCCAGCGGCCTGGGCCGCTGGCATCAGCCCCATGACGGCAATGCGCTCGATGAGCAATTTGCGTCCTTCAAACGTCAATCTGGCATTCTTGTGGCTGTTCATCCGATGGGTTTCCTCTGTGAGTGCTGAAGCGTGGTAACTCAAGTCTCCCAGATGCCGTCGGGTGAACAACCTATTGCAACATCATACCTAGCTGGGCCAGCATGGCTTCGCGGCTGGCCTGGCAAACGGCGATGTCGATGCCCGGTGCCTGATCGCGCAGCCGTTTGACCAACGTTGGCAGAAGCAAATGGGCCGCATAGTCGGACATGGCCACGCGGAAGTGTCTTACGGCCTGGCGAGGGTCGAAGGCACCCTGTCGCAGCAATGAGGTGAACTGATTGAGGGCCGCTTCCAGCGGGCGTTGCAAATCCTGGGCGCGTGGTGTCAGCGCCATCCCTGCGCCTCGCCGGGTCAGCAACGGGTCGTTGAAGATTTCACGCAGTTGCGCCAGTGCATGGCTGACCGCCGGTTGGCTCTTGTGCAGCCGCAGCGCAGCCCGCGTGACGTGCTGTTCTGCGAGCAAGGCGTGAAGCGTCAGCAGCAGGTTGAGGTCAATGCGTCGTAGGTCATCCATGGAGCGAATGATGCCTTTCCAAAATCAGAATTTCCATTCTCAAGCTGGCGGATTGCGGGCATCTTGCTGATTCTGGTGGGCATGGTCGTTGTGCAGATGAGCAGCGCGTCTGCGGCCCCAGAGACTGGCCCGGTGCCTTCCGGCGAGCGGTGGTGAAGGGTGCGTGCGGTGTGCTCTTGGCTACTGTGCACCCCGTTTTCCCACTCAGGCGCTCGCTGCCGGGGCCTTTCCAATCCCGCCCGCCATGTGGAGCCAACCGATCGCCGCGTAGGCTGAGGTCCGCATCTTTGGCGAGATGGCGCTTCGACCAGGCCGTGCGCAGCGCATGGATGAGCCGCTACGGTGTGATGTCATGACCGCCCCCGCCCCCGCCCCCGGCCGCGTGCACGGGCGCCTGTTGGAACGCTCACGGTTGGCGCGCTTTGGGCGAACCTTCTGGTCTCGTTGCCTTCGTGCTTGTCGCAGGTATTGCGTCGCGGTGGGGGCGCTGTCCGGGGCAACGTCCGACACGGGCCTGGGTGGTGCTGGCCAGGGGAGAGATCGTCCTTTCCGACGACGCCCGTGCCAGGGTGGCCGACAAGAATGGTTGCAGTTTCCACCAACCTCTTGCAATGCCATGTCTGAAGCCTATATCGTCTCTGCCGTTCGAACCGCCGGGGGGCCGCCGTGGCGGCCGCCTGGCCGGGTGGCACCCTGTTGAACTGTCGGCCCAGGTGCTCAACGCGCTGGTGGACCGCACCGGCATCGACCCCGCGTTGGTCGAAGACGTGATCATGGGCTGCGTGAGCCAGGTGGGCGAGCAGTCGACCAACGTGGCGCGCAACGCGGTGATGGCGTCGAAGCTGCCCGAATCGGTGCCCGGCACCTCGCTGGACCGCCAATGCGGCTCGTCGCAGCAAGCGGTGCCATTTCCCAAGCGCCTGGGCGATCCGCTGGAGTACGCCCATGCGGCCGAGTTCCTGATCACCAACGACTACATGAACGGGGAGTCGATTCGAATCGATGGGGCCATCCGGATGGCGCCGCGGTGAGTTTGTGGTGGCGCACGCCGAGACGGGTGTGCCCCTCCGCCGTGGCCACCTGAGGCCTGCTTGAGAAACAGATGTGCGTGGCGGCAGCGTGGGTCGGCGCCCGGGCGGCGGCGTTGGGACACTGGCGCTGATGTGATCTCGCCAGGGGGCGGGGCTGTGTGCAGGCTTTCGGCCATGCAATCGGCTATGCTGCGCTCCGATGCAAAACGGTCCTCGCTCCAATCTCACGCATGCCGCCGGGTGGATGGCGGGCTGGTTGACATTGATGGTGGTGATCGCGGTGGCCGGGCGCGAGGCCGCGCGCGAGTTGTCGGTGTTTCAGATCATGCTGATGCGATCCACCCTGGGCATGGCGATGCTGTGGCCGCTGGTTCGGGCGGCGGGCGGGCTTCGTGCGGTGAGGACGCAGCGGCTGCCACAACATGCCTTGCGCAACGCCATTCACTATGCGGCCCAATATGGGTGGTTTGTTGCCCTGACCCTGATACCGCTGGCCCAGGTGGTTTCCATCGAGTTCACCATGCCGATCTGGTCGGCGGCCCTGGCGGTCCTGTTTCTGGGCGAACGCATGAACGGTCGAAAGTGGTTTGCCGTGCTGTTGGGCCTGGTGGGCGTGGCGGTGATCGTGCGGCCCGGTGCGGGCGAGCTGGATGTGGGCCAGCTCATTGCGCTGGCGTCGGCACTGGGGTTTGCGGTGTCGGTGGTGTTGGTGAAATCGCTTACCAGGACGGAAGCGGCGGTGGCGATCAGTTTCTGGATGCTGGTCTTGCAGAGCGCCATTGGGCTCGTGCCGGCGCTGGCGGTTTGGCAGTGGCCCTCGGCGCAGGTCTGGGGGTGGGTGGTGGTGGTGGCGTTTTGCGGCACATACTCCCACTACTGCTTCGCCAGGGCCATGGCGCATGCGGACGCGACGGTGGTGGTGCCGATGGATTTTCTTCGGGTGCCCCTGACCGCGCTTGTCGGCTGGCTCGCGTATTCGGAACGCCTGGATCTGTTCACCGCGCTGGGTGTGGGCCTGATCCTGGGGGGCAATCTGCTGAACCTTGTCCGGTGGCCAACGGGTGGTTGGCGGGGGCGCCGCAAGGCCTGAGCGCCGGGGTTGCGCGCTGGGGGCCTTGACGACGGTTCTGGGACGCCTGGGGCTGTCGGCTCAGTTGGCGGCTGCCTTGCCTTCGAGCCAGTTCAGCAGGGCGATCAGGCGTTGCTGGGGGTCGGTGTCAAAAGCTTTGAGGCCGATGGCACTGAGGGCGGCGGCGCCTTGCTCGGTGGCCTGAAGCTCGGTCATGGCCGCGCGAAGGGCCTGCACCTGCTCGGGGCTGACCCGCCGACCCGCAACGAGTGGCAGGAACGGCTTGGGCCGGCTTTGGAACAGCACGCGCAAGCCCTCGGCTTCCAGACGCTTGGCCGCGCCGGAGTAGGAAGCGATGCCGCCATAGTCCACGAGGTGTTTGCTCACCGAAAAGGGTATCGCGGCCTGCTCGCGCACATGGTGGATCTTGCTGGGCTTGATGCCTTGGTCCCGCAACTCGGCGAGGCAGAACTTGGTCATGTAGGCCGATTCTTCCGGCAGGATCAGGGGCTTGCCCTGGATGTCCTGCAAGGTCTTGAACGGAGCGTCCTTGCGCACCACGAGCAGGCAGTGGCCATCTGGCAGGGTGGTCGTCACCGCGGAAAAGCCGTGGTCGCGCACGCCGCGCGCCGGATAGTCGCTGGGGCGGGCAATCACCAGATCGAAACTGCCATCGCGCATGCCCTGTTCCAGCTTGGCGAAGCTGCGCACATAGCGCACCTGGACGCTGTCTTTGAGCACCTTTTCCATCACCTCGACCAGTGGCTTGTACTTGGTGGCCATCTGCGCATCGGTGACGCCGGCCCCGCCGCCGGAGGTGCCCTCGCTCACGGCCAGCACCAGCTCAGCCGAAGCGCCCAGAGGCAGCAAACCCATCAGGCCGACCAGGCCCACCACGGACTTTCGGCGCGACGCCAAGCCCAGCCATTTTCCGAAAGACATGCTCTCTCCTCCACAACGCGATAAAGAAACGAAAGCGGCTGAGTATCGCTATATTTGCATTGACTTGAATAAATGAGCGCGCGCCGAGTGGTGTTTCTCCGATGAGTGGTTGGCCTGGAGTGGCTGGCCGGTGTCAGCGGTGCTCGCCCAGGACGTGTTCGGCCAGCACCGGAGCAATGCGCCGGACCAGCGCGGGGATGTGTTCGGCCGGGGTGCCTGTGTAGGACAGCACGGCGCCGCTGGGTGACGGCCCGCCGGGGTCCGGTTTGACGCGGTAGATCGACAGGGGAATGAGCGTGACCCCCCGCTGCGCGCAGGCGCGGGCCACGCGCTGGTCGTCGACCTCGTCGGGAAAGCCCAGCGTCAGGTGCACGCCCCGGGGCCCGCCCAGCAGGCGCAGGCGCGAGCCGGGCGCCGCGCACCCGGGCAGGGATTCATACAGGCTGCGCACCAGTTGCTCGCGCCGAGCGGCGTATGTCTGGCGCAGCACGCGCAGGTGTGAGGCGTAGTGGCCGTCGGCGATGAAGCGGGCCAGGGTGGTTTGCAGGAGTTGCTCGCCGTCGCGGTCAAAGTCGGCGCCGGCCGCAGCGAACAGCTCCGCCAGCCCCTCGGGCACCACCATGTAGCCCAGGCGTATGCCCGGGAACATGGTTTTGCTGAAGCTGCTCAGGTAGATCACGTGGTTGCCCGAGCCTGACGCCGCGCCCATGCCCTGCAGCGAGGGCAGGGGTTCCCCGGCGAACCGGAAATCGCTGTCGTAGTCGTCTTCGATCAGCACGGTGCCGTGTGTGCGCGCCAACCCCAGCCACTGTTCGCGCCGGGGCACCGACATGGTGGTGCCCAGAGGAAACTGGTTGGAAGGGGTGAGGTAGGCCAGGCGTGGCGTGGGGGTCCCGGGCGGGATGGGCGGCGGGGGCCGGGCGCCTTCGCCGTCCATGGTCAGGCCGCGGGCCACGAGGCCCAGGTTGGCGAAGGTGTGGCTGGCGCCCCAGTAGCAGGGGTCTTCCATCCACACGGCATCGCCGGGGTCGGTCAGCAGCTTGCCGATCAGCGTCAGCGACTGGGCGGTGCCATCGGTGATCACCACCTGCCGGGGCTCGCAATGCACACCGCGGGTGGCTTTCACATGCCGGGCGATGGCCTCGCGCAACAGCAGCGCCCCGCCTTGCGGACCGGCGCGCAACACCTGACCGCCAAGCTCGCGCGCGCATTGGTTCAGTTGTTTGTTCCAGGTGGCCAGGGGAAACTGTTCGTCCAGAAACAGGCCCGGACAAAAAGGCTGCTCAATCCAGAAGCTGTGCAGCGGGTCCGACCAGTAGTTCAGCCCCCGGTTGGAGAGGCGCGGCGGCATGCTCACCATCGGGGGGGTGGACGGCGGCTGGGACCGGCTTTCGCCGAGGAGCTCGGGGGCGGTGCGGCACACGTAGGTGCCCGAACCCTGACCCGAGACCACAAAGCCCTCTGCCTGCAATTGCGCGTAGGCGGCGACCACCGTGTTGCGCGCCACCTCGAGCTGGGTGGCCAAGCCTCGGGAGGCGGGCAGGCGCTCGCCCGGGCGCACCACGCCCTGTGCGATCGCCTCGCGCAGGCCTTGCGCAATGGACAGGCCGACGGGCGTTTGAGGGGTTTGGGCGCGGTGCCGGCGGATCCACTCGGCCAGGGCGTCTGTAGCGGGTTTGAACGGCATCCGGGCGGACAGCGGCAGGGCAACCAAAGAAATGGCCCGGTCGCCGCGTGCGGAGTGGCTCCCCGGGCAGGGCCGAATGATCCTAGCATGGGCACCGCATCTCGCGAACCGCTGCCTGCCCATGTCTGACACCGCCCTTTTCAACGTCCCGCCCAATGCCCACCTGCGCGCCGCCGCGCAGCAAATCGGCGCCCACACGGTCGAATGCGCCATGGCCGATTTCAGCTCGCTGGCGCGGGGCAAACGGCTCAGTGTGGACGAGTGGGTGGCGCAATCGGGCTGCCGGCTGCCCACGGTATTGCTGGGCATGGGGGTGACCGGTGCGGCGCCAGCGTCGGTGCTGGGCCCCCTGTTGCCCAAGGCCTATGCAGACATGCAACTGGTGCCCGACCTCGACACCCTGGTGCCCCGGCCTGGGCGGGTGGGCGAGGCCAGTGTGTTGTGTGAGCCAACCGGGCGGTGGTGGTCGCCGGCGATGGACCGCGAAGTCGACGCCAGCGAGTTTTCACCCCGCGCGGTGTTGCGGCGGGTGGTGCAGGCCTATGACGGGCGGGGGCTGTCGGTGTCGGTGGCGCCTGAGCTTGAGGTGTTCCTGCTGCAGCGGCAAGAGTTGGGATCGGGGGTGACCAGCGCGCGCGCCCACCCTCAATCGCCGGTGCGCGAGTCGGCTTGCGAACAGTATTCGCTGGAGCGCACCACGCACTTCGAGGCGTACTTTGACGAGCTCTACGAGGCCTGCCGGGCGTGGCGCATTCCGCTGTCGGGCCATTTGCATGAGGCGGCCTACTCGCAGTTCGAGATCAATTTCCTGCCCGGTGCACCGCTGGCGCAGGCCGATGCGGTCTTCCGCTTCAAGCGCCTGGCCCGGGAGATCGCGGCGCGCCACGGCTTTCTGGCCAGCTTTGCGGCCAAGCCCTTCATGGACCAGCCTGGCGCCGGCATGCATTGGCATTTCAGCGTGCAGCACACCCAACCGGTCCACGCGGCCTGGCCCCATTTGTTTGCCACGCCGCAAGGGGCGCCTTCGCCCGCGCTGTTGCACTTCATTGCGGGCCTCCAGGCGCACACCCCGGCGGCGATGGCCCTGTTTGCGCCGTACGGCATGTCGTTTGACCGCATTGCGCACAGCGACTCCTCGCCCACCCACGCCAACTGGGGCCATGACGACCGGCTGGCCGCGTTTCGCATTCCGGCCTCATGCGCACAGGCCGTGCGGGTGGAGAACCGGCTGCCCGGTGGCGACGCCAGTCCCTACCTCACGGTGGCCGCCACGCTGGCCTTTGGTCTGGCGGGGCTGCAGGCCCAGGCCCGCCCGGTCGAAGGAAAACCCGATGCACTCGCTTTGCCACGCGATCTCGCCAGCGCGTTGCAGGCCCTGTCGGACAGCGAGGCGGTGCGCAGCTTGTTGGGCGCACCGATGGTGGCGCTGTTTGTGGCGCTCAAGCGCGAGGAGCTGCGCGAGCGGCAGGCCTGCGCCGACCCGCGAGAGGACTGGGACCTCAAACACCTGATCGAGCTGGCCTGAAACCAGGGGCGGGGCACTCGGCCAGCCAAGCCCAGGGGCGGTGCAAGCCAAAAGCGGGTTCCAAGGCCCGTCGCACCGATTTGGCACATCGATTGCTTGGCATGGGGCATGAACCCAGACAGCTGTTTGCACACCCGCGACCTCCAGGGGCCGCCCGCCCTGATTTCGGACCAGGCCTGGCGCAACCCGTTGGCGCTGCTGCTGGCTTCGACCGGCGAAGGCATTTATGGGGTGGACCTCGATGGCCTTTGTGTCTTCATCAACGAGGCCGGGGCCCGCATGATCGGTTACGAGCCCGAGGAGGTGCGCGGGCTCAACATGCACGCACTCACCCACCATGCGCACAGCGATGGTTCCGCCTACCCCGAAGCCGAATGCCCGATCTTCAACGCCTTCCGGCGCGGCTTGCCCTGTCGCATCGACAGCGAAGTCTTCTGGCGGCGAGACGGCAGCTCGTTTCCGGTGGAGTATTCGAGCCACCCCATGATCGACGATGGCGAGGTGCGCGGCGCGGTGGTCACCTTCGTCGACATCACCGAGCGCAAGCGCGCGGCCGACGCCTTGCAGCGCGCCAAGGACGAGCTCGAAGCGCGGGTGCGTGAGCGCACCCAGGCGCTGGAAACCGCACTGCAACAGGTGCGCGAGCTGGCGGCGTGGTCCGAAAAGGTGCGCGAGGAAGAGCGCACCCGCATCGCGCGCGAGGTGCACGATGAGCTGGGCAGCCTGCTTGTGGCGTTGAAGATGGATGTGAACTGGATGGACAAACGCCTGTCCGAGCAGCCCCAGCGCAGCCCTGAGGCGGCCAGCCACGTGCGCGAGACCATGCGCTGCAAGTGCCAGAACATGAGCCGCCTGATCGAAAACGCGGTGAGCAACGTGGGGCGCATCATCACCGACCTGCGCCCCAGCATCCTGGACCACCAGGGCCTGTGGGCCGCCCTGGAGTGGCAGGCGCAGGAGTTTGTGCAGTCGGCCGAACTGACGCTGGACTGGAGCATGGCGGTGGACGAGGCGCGCGATTTGCCCGAGCCCATGGCCATTGCGGTGTTCCGCATCTTTCAGGAAATGCTCAGCAACGTGGGGCGCCATGCGCGGGCGCACCACCTGCGTGTGGCCATCGACGAACAAGGTGGCTCGCTCACCGTGATGGTGCAGGACGATGGCGTGGGCGCCGCGCCCGATGCCTTCGAGGCGCGCGATGCCTACGGCGTCATGGGCATGCGCGAACGCGCCCGCCACTTCGGCGGAAAGATCGACATCCGCAGCCAGCCCGGTGCAGGCACCCAGATGTGCCTGCGGTTGAAGCTGCCCAACGAAAGCACCCCATGAACCCCATGCCCACCGCCGCTGGTCCCGCCTCCGAGGTGGCGCCTTCTCCCGCCAACACCCAGCCGCCGCTGGTGCGGGTGCTGATCGGCGACGATCACCGCATCGTGCGTGAAGGCATCAAACAGATCCTGGCCGACACGCCCGATGTGCAGGCGGTGGCCGAAGCCCAGAGCGGCCCGGAACTGCTTGATCTGGTGGACACGCTGGAAGGCCGCCAGGGGCTTGACCTGGTCTTGCTCGACATCGCGCTGCCCGGGCTGGACGGCCTGGACGTGTTGCACGCGCTCAAGCTCAAACACCCCCAACTGCCGGTGCTCATGCTGAGCACCTACCCCGAGCGCCAGTACGCGGTGCGCTGCATCCGCCTGGGCGCGCGCGGCTATCTCAACAAAAGCGCCGATCCGGACGACATGCTGGCGGCCATGCGCAAGGTGGCCGGGGGCGGGCTGTACCTCACGCCCAGCACCGCCGAGGCGCTCGCGTCAGCCGTGGGACAAAGTGCGGCACAGACCGGGCCGGAGTCGCTCTCGCACCGCGAACACCAGGTCTATCGCTTGCTCACCCAGGGGCAGACCGTGAGCGAAATTGGTGCAAAGCTCGGTTTGGCACCGAACACGGTCAGCACCTACCGCGCACGCATCCTGGAGAAGACCGGTGCCAAGAACGATGTGGAGCTCGCGCTGTACGCCCAGCGCCATCCGGCGACCCGCTAGCCGCGCCATTTGTAGGGGCAGCCCTACAACGGGTTGAAGAATCGGGCGCGAATGTGCGGGTCGGTGCTGCAAAGCGCCGGGCGGGCCGCTGTTTTGGCCCGGCACTTGCAGGCAGGAGGGCATCTTTCTTCCACGAGGTGCCCCATGAACTCTGAATACGATCCCTTTGACGCCGAGCGCCCGCTGGCCATGCGATGCGCCTGCGGCCGGCCCCATTCGGTGGCCCAGCACATCCAGGACTTTGGTGCGGCCTACAGCGCGTCTGCGCCCGAGCCGAGCCGCCTGGTGTCCCACGGTTCGCTGGACGCCGAGACGCAGCGGGCCAATGATTTCATGGAGGCCACGCTGGTCAAGGCCCTGTTTCCCCAGGAGCCGGTGCGCCGGGCGTTCATCAAGGCGGTGGGGCGCAAGACCGCCATGGCGGCCATCGCCAGCCTGTTCCCCATGGGCGCGATGCAGGCCATGGCGCAGGAAAAGAAGCCGCTGGAAAAGACCGACCTGAACATCGGCTTTCTGCCCATCACCTGCGCCACGCCCCTGGTGGCGGCCGACCCGCTGGGCTTTTATGCCAAAGAGGGTCTCAAGGTCACCCTCAAGCGCACCGCGGGCTGGGCCGTGGTGCGCGACAAGGTGCTCGCGGGCGAGTTCGACGCGGCCCACATGCTCTCGCCCATGCCGCTGGCCATCACCATGGGCCTGGGCGCCGACGCCACGCCCATGGTCATGCCGGCCATCGAGAACATCAACGGCAACGCGATCACGCTGCACGTCAAACACAAGAACAACCGCGACCCCAAGAACTGGAAAGGCATGAAGTTCGCCATTCCGTTCGACTATTCGATGCACAACTTCCTGCTGCGCTACTACCTGGCGGAAAACGGCATCGACCCCGACACCGATGTGCAACTGCGCGTGATGGCGCCGCCCGACATGGTGGCCAACCTGCGCGCCGAAAACATCGACGGCTTCATCGTCGCCGAGCCGTTCAACCAGCGCGCCGTCTTCGATGGCGTGGGCTTCATTCACCTGCTCACCAGCGAGATCTGGGACAACCACCCCTGCTGCGCCTTCGCGGCCACGCAGCCGTTTGTGCAGGCCAACCCCAACACCTTTGCCGCGCTGTTTCGCGCCATCGTCACCTCGACCCTGCACTGCTCCAAGATGGACAACCGCAAGGCGGTGGCCGCAGCCATCACCGGCCCCAACTACCTCAACCAGCCGCTCACGGTGCTGGAGCAGGTGTTGCTCGGCCGCTTTGCCGATGGCCTGGGCAAGGTGCGCAACGACCCCAACCGCATCGATTTCGATCCGTTCCCTTGGCAGTCGATGGCGGTGTGGATGCTCACGCAGATGAAGCGCTGGGGCTATGTCAAGAAAGACATCAACTACGCCCAGCTCGCCGACCAGGTCTTCCTCGCCACCGACGCCCGAAAACGCATGGCCGAGCTGGGCTTTGAGGCGCCCAAGGCCAACAGCAAGACCCACGTGATCATGGGCAAGACCTTTGATCCCGCCAAGCCCGAGGCCTACGCCAAGTCGTTTGCGATCGGAAAAGCCTGATGGGGCGGGGCCTGCCCATCGCTGGTGCGTTGGCCGCGTTGGCGTGGATCAAACCGGTGCGAAGCGCCATGGGCTGGTCGTGCAACGGCGATGCAGCCCAGCCCCATGAGCGCGGCGTGACCCATTCATGGCCCGCCGTGACGACCTTCTCTCCGTTCTTTGTAGGGCCAGCCCTACAGCCCGTGCCCGAGTCGGGCACGGAATCGGGCAGACCCGTGAAAGAACGCCTGAAAACCCTGGGGTTGGCCCGCAGTTTGCACACAGCCCGTTACCGTTAATTCAAGAGGTGCGCCATGTCCGAATTCTTTGATCCCTACAACGCCGACCGCCCTTTGATGATGAAGTGCAGCTGTGGGCGCGACCACACAGTGGCCGAACACCAGGCCGAGCAGGCCAGCGCCGAGCAGGCCACGCGCACCCTGCGTGAGCGCAGCGAGACGGCCGAGTTCGAGGCCTACAGCAACGAGTTCATCGAGGCGACCCTGGTCAAGGCCCTGTTCCCGCACGACGGCATGCGCCGGCGCTTCTTGCGTGCCGTGGGCAAAGGCACGGCGATGGCCGCCATCTCCAGCGTGTTGCCGGTGGCCAGCCTGCAGGCCATGGCCCAGGACAAGAAGGGCGCTCTGGAGAAGACCAAGCTCAAGATCGGCTTCATCCCGATCACCTGCGCCACGCCATTGATCATGGCCAAACCGCTGGGCTTCTACGACAAGCAGGGGTTGGATGTGGACGTGATCAAGACCGCGGGCTGGGCGCTGATCCGCGACAAGATGATCAACAAGGAGTACGACGCCACGCACTTCCTCTCGCCCATGCCGCTGGCGATGTCACTGGGCGCGGGTTCCAACCCGGTGCCGATGAATGTGGCCACCATCCAGAACACCAACGGCCAGGCGATCACGCTGCACGTCAAACACAAGGACAAGCGCGACCCCAAGCAATGGAAGGGCTTCAAGTTTGCCGTGCCGTTCGAGTTTTCGATGCACAATTTCCTGCTGCGCTACTACGTGGCCGAGGCGGGCCTCAACCCGGACACCGACATCCAGATCCGCGTGGTGCCGCCGCCCGAGATGGTGGCCAACCTGCGCGCGGGCAACATCGATGGCTACCTCGGGCCCGACCCCTTCAACCAGCGCGCGGTCTACGACGAGGTGGGCTTCCTGCACATCCTGACCAAGGACCTGTGGAACGGTCACCCCTGCTGCGCTTTTGGCACCAGCAGCGAGTTCATCGCGCAAAACCCCAACACCTTTGCCGCGCTGTATCGCGCCGTGCTCACCGCGGCGGCCATGGCGCGCCAGGCCAAGAACCGCGAGCTGATCGCCAAGGTGATTTCGCCCCAGGCGTATCTGAACCAGCCAGAGACGGTGGTGGCCCAGGTGCTCACGGGCCGCTTCGCCGACGGCCTGGGCAAGGTGCAAACCGTACCCGACCGCGCCGACTTCGATCCCATGCCCTGGCAGAGCATGGCCGTGTGGATGCTCACCCAGATGCAGCGCTGGGGCTATGTGAAGGGCGACGTGAACTACCGGCAGATTGCCGAGAAGGTGTTTCTCATCACCGATGCGCGCAAGCACATGAAAGACCTGGGCATGCCGTTCACGCCGGGCTCGGGCTACGAGAAGCACACCATCATGGGCAAGACCTTCGACCCGGCCAAACCCGCCGAGTACCTCAAGAGTTTTGCCATTCGCAAGGAGGCTTGAGATGAAGCAAGCGAGTCTGAACCTGCGCGCAGCGATGGTGTCGCTGTTGCTGCTGGTGGTTCTCGTGGGGGGCTGGCAACTGGCCACCAACGCGCCCTCGGTGGGTGGGTCCAGCGCCGGCATGACCGCCGAAGAGATCGAATACGCCAAGATGATGGGCAAGGCGCCCGGGGCCGAGAAGACCACCGGTTTTCCGCAGCCGCTGGAGGTGGCCAAGACCAGCTGGCAGCACCTGGCCGATCCCTTCTACGACAACGGCCCCAACGACAAAGGCATCGGCATTCAGCTCGCGGCTTCGCTGGGGCGCGTGGCCCTGGGTTTTCTGCTGGCCATGGCCGTGGCGATTCCGCTGGGCTTCCTGATCGGCATGTCGCCGCTCACGCACAAGGCCTTTGATCCCTTCGTGCAGGTGCTCAAGCCCATCAGCCCACTGGCCTGGATGCCGCTGGCCCTCTACACGCTCAAGGACTCCAACGTCAGTGGCGTGTTCGTGATCTTCATCTGCTCCATCTGGCCGATGCTGCTCAACACCGCTTTCGGGGTGGCCGGGGTCAAGCGCGACTGGCTCAATGTGGCCAGCACGCTGGAGGTCAATCCGGTGCGCAAGGCCTTGCAGGTGATCCTGCCGGCCGCCGCCCCGACCATCCTCACCGGCATGCGCATCAGCATGGGCATCGCCTGGCTGGTGATTGTCGCCGCCGAGATGCTGGTGGGCGGAACGGGCATCGGCTATTTCGTGTGGAACGAGTGGAACAACCTGTCGCTGGCCAACGTGATCTTTGCGGTGCTGGTGATTGGCGTGGTGGGCATGTTGCTCGACCTGATGTTCGCCCAGTTGCAAAAGGGGGTGACCTATGTGGAGTGAGTCGCACGAACGCCAGGAGATCGCCCTGAGCAGCCCCAGTCCCCTCTCGACAACCAAGGTGAGTCCCATGCCCGGTTTCCTGAAAGTAGAAAAGCTCACCAAGGCCTACCAGGCTGACAAGCCGGTGTTTGCCGACGTCTCGTTCACCATCGACAAAGGCGAATTCGTCTGCATCATTGGCCACAGCGGTTGTGGCAAGACCACCATCCTCAATGTGCTGGCGGGTCTGGACACCGCCACCAGCGGCATGGCCTTCATGGACGGCCGCGAGGTCTCGGGCCCCAGCCTGGACCGCGGGGTGGTGTTCCAGAGCCATGCGCTCATGCCCTGGTTGACGGTGCGCCAGAACATCGCCTTTGCGGTCAAGTCACGCTGGCCCGACTGGGGCAAGGATGCGGTCAACGAGCAGGTGGAGAAATACGTGGCCGTGGTGGGCCTGAGCCCGGCCATCGACAAAAAGCCCAGCCAGCTCTCGGGCGGCATGAAGCAGCGCGTGGGCATTGCGCGCGCCTTCTCTTTCAGCCCCAAGATGCTGCTGCTCGATGAGCCCTTTGGTGCGCTCGATGCACTCACGCGGGGCACCATTCAGGACGAGTTGATGGCCATCGTGCACGAGACGCACCAGACGGTCTTCATGATCACGCACGATGTGGACGAGGCCATTCTGCTGGCCGACCGCATCCTGCTCATGAGCAACGGTCAGGAGAGCGCGCAGGGGTACAAGCCCGGCGGTCTGGCCGAGGTGGTGGTCAACCCGCTGCCGCGGGATCGCACCCGCGCGCAGTTGCACCACCTGGAGGGCTACTACGCCCTGCGCAACCACATCGTCGATTTCCTGGTGTCGCGTGCCAAGGCGGGTTGATCCCCCCTGCGCCGCTGTGCGGCTTCCCCCCAGGGGGACGGCGCTGGCGGCCAGGCGGAGCCCGTTCCGCGGCGCCCCCGGACTGTTCTCTCCCGCGCACCGTGCGCCCTTTTTCCTACTTAGCTTTGTTCTCTTCTCTTTTTTAACCACCACGAGGCAACACCATGAGCAGACTCGAAGTCACCGAAAAAATCATCGCCACCAAAGTGTCCAAGGGCATCAGTTGGGCCGACGTCGCCAAGAAGGTCGGCCTGTCCAAGGAATGGACCACCGCCCTGTGTCTGGGTCAGATGACCGCCAATGCGGCCCAGGCCAAGGTGCTGGGCAAGCTCTTCGGTCTGAGCGCCGAGGAACAGAAGTGGTTGCAGGCGGTGCCCTACAAAGGCTCGCTGCCCACCACCGTGCCCACCGATCCATTGATCTATCGTTTCTATGAGCTGGTCAGCGTGTATGGCACCACGTTCAAAGAGCTGATCCACGAAGAGTTCGGCGACGGCATCATGAGCGCCATCGACTTCAAGATGGACCTCAAGCGCGAAGCCGATCCCAATGGCGACCGGGTCAACATCGTGCTCTCGGGCAAGTACCTGCCCTACAAGTCGTTCTGAGCGGGGGTGGGTCAGCGCGCGCCCGCGCGCTGCCACTTCAGGATGCGCCCCAGCGTCAGAAGCGCCGCCTCGGGTGTGGCGTCGAGCTGGGCACGAACAATGGCCCCGTCCACCGCCAGCGCGATGGCCTGGGCATGCTGGGTGCGCTGGCGTGAGGCGGGCAGCAGCGCCGCGATGGCCTGCATCATGTCTTCCTTGTGGCGGTGTGAGACCGCCACCACCTCGGGCAAGGTACCGCCAAGTTCGCCCACGCTGTTGATGAAGGCGCAGCCCCGAAAGTCCGCGCTCTGAAACCACTCGCGCAGCGCCGGGACCAGGGCGTCCAGGTTCTGACCGTGGCGCTGCAGCGCGTCGGTGAACCAAGCCATCCAGCGTTGGTGGCGGTATTCCAGGAAAGCCAGTATGAGGTCGTTCTTGCTCGGGAAGTGGCGGTAGAACGTCACCTTGCTCACGCTCGATTCCGCGATCACGCGGTCGATGCCGGTGGCGCGTATGCCTTCGCGGTAGAACAGGTCGTGGGCACAGAGCAGGATGCGCTCGCGGGCTGAGGCGGGGGGCGGTGCGTGGTCGGGGCTGGACGGCATGTGTGGATTGTAGACAGGTCTGTCTGCCTCCGCTACACTGCAGGTAGACAGACCTGTCTACCTGCGGGCCGGGCGCTCACACGATCAGCCCTTCAACTTCCTTCCACCTTCCGAGGAACCGACATGGAAACCAAACCTCCGCTGCCTCCGTTCACCCTTGAAACCGCCACCCAGAAAGTGCGCATGGCCGAAGACGCCTGGAACACGCGCGACCCCGATCGCGTGGTGCAGGTCTACACCGAAGACACACGCTGGCGCAACCGCGCGGAGTTCCCTGTGGGCCGTGCGCAGGTGCACGGCTTTCTGGTGCGCAAGTGGGCGCGGGAGCTGGACTACCGCCTCATCAAGGAGCTTTGGGCGTTTTCGGGTGAGCGCATTGCGGTGCGCTTTGCCTATGAGTGGCACGACGACAGCGGTCAGTGGTACCGCAGCTACGGCAACGAAAATTGGGCGTTCACGCCCCAGGGTTTCATGGCCCATCGGCACGCCAGCATCAACGACCTGCCGATTGCCGAAGAGGATCGCCGCTTCCATTGGCCCCTGGGTCGGCGGCCCGATGAACACCCCGGACTGAGCGATCTGGGCCTTTGACAGGTCCGGCCTGGCCTCACGCCGCCGCGGGCGCACCCACTTGTCGCCCAGGCTGCGCCAGGGCAAAGGCGTCCAGCGTGTGGCAGCGCGCCATGATGCGATCGATGGTGGGCAAACCGTCGATCTCAATGCGCAACACCCCCATGACCGCGATCACGCTGGCCAGGCAGATGTCGGCCATGGTCACGGAGTCGCCATGGCAAAACGCGCCGGTGTCGGCTTCGCTGGCCAGGCGCTGCTCGACCGCGCGCAGCCCGGTGCCAAACCAGTGGGTCTGCCAGGCACGCCAGGCCGCGTCGTCGACGGGCGCGGTCTGGGCCATGTGATGGCGGATGCGGGGGTGATCAGCGGGTGGGTGTCGGCGGCGATCATGCCGGCCAGCGAGCGTACGCGGGCGCGGCCGTGGCGATCTTTGGGCAGCAAGGCGGGCGACGGGTGCGCCTCCTCCAGGAATTCGAGGATGGCCATGGACTGGGTGATGGGCGCGTGGCCAGCGGGCACCAGGGTCGGGATGCCGCCCAGCGGGCTGAGCGCGCGGTAGGCCGGGCCGTGTTGCTCGCCCGCGCCGAGATCGATGCGCCGCTCTTCGGCCTGCAGTCCCTTCATGGCCAGCGCCACGCGCACGCGGAAACTGGCGGCTGAGCGCCAGTCGGCGTAGAGGGTGTAGGCGGGTGCGTTGGCGCCTTGCGGTGGTGCGGGGGCCGTCATCAATGCAGGCTCATGGGCAGCGAGGTGGTCTTCAGCCGCACCAGGGCGGGCCGCATCTCGAAGGGCGCGGGCTCGCTTTGCGTGATGGCCGCGGCAATGGCCTTGGCCTGGCGGGCGATGGGCTCGATGAACCGGCTGCTTTGGCCGTCGATGGTCACGCAATCGCCCAGGGCGTAGATGTGGGGGTCGCTGGTGCGCAGGGTGGTCGCTTCCACCGCGATGCCCTGGTTCCAGTCGAGCCCGGCGCCTTGCGCCAGGCGCGGCGGCGTGGCCAGGCCGGTGGCCGCGATCACGGCGTCGGCCTCGAACACCGCGCCGTCGGTCGTGGTGAGGCGGTAGCGTGCGCCGGCCTTCTCCAATTGCTGAACCTGGGCGCCACCCACGAAGCGGATCGGTAGGTCTTTCCAGGCCGCGAGCAGGGGCGCGCCCACGGCGTCGGCCGGCCAGCGGCCCAGGGGTTGCGCGGTGAGATCGAGCAGGGTGATGCGGTGGCCGCCCAGGGCAAGGTCGTTGGCCAGTTCGCTGCCGACCAGGCCGGCGCCCACGATGACCACTTCTTTGGGCGCGTCCCCCAGGGATGTGCGCAGCCGCTGGTAGGCCGCCAGGTGGTTGACGCGCCAGCACAGCGCCGCTGGCAGCGTGGGCGGCAGCGCGGGGTTGGCGCCGTGGGCCAGCACGAGCTGGTCGTAGCGCAGGTTGCCGCGGGTGGTGCGCAGGGTGCGGGTGGTGGGGTCGATGCGGATGGCATCGGTCTGGGCGAGCAGGCGCACGCCCAGGCGCTTGGCCGCGTCGGCGCCGGTTTCCTTGACGAGCGCGCTGGCATCGATCTGGCGCGCCATGGCCACCGACAGCAAGGGCTTGTCGTACACATCGGCGGCGCAGGCGCTGACCAGCGTGATCGGCAGTTCCGGGTCGCGCCCGCGCAGCGCTTCTGCGGTTTGCCAGCCGGCGCGGCCTCCGCCCACGATGACCACACCCGGCGCGCCGCGCCGGGCGGCCATGACCGGGGCGGCGCCGCTGGCGCGCGCCTGCAGCTCCTCCAGGCTGGGCGCCTCGTAGGGCTCGAAATCGCCTTTGGTCACGCCGCACAGCGGGCAGGCCCAGTCGTCCGGAATGTCGTCAAAGCGCGTGCCGGCGGCCAGGCCGCTGTCGGGGTCGCCGGTGGCTTCGTCGTAGATGTAGCCGCAGGCGTGGCAGATGAACTGGCGGTAGGGTGCGATGGCCTCGATGGCCGAAGCCACGGGGCTTTTGCCGGTGTTGGGGTGGGCGGCGGCGGCGGTCATGCGGGCATCTCCTCGGCGCTGAGCCGCGCCATCTCTTTGCGCAGGTGTTTGATCGCGGGTGTGACGATGGCCACGAACTGCGCTTCGCGCACGCGGCGTTGCACCTCGGAGTGCATGAGGTAGCCGCGTGCGCCCTGGTGCATGAGGGCGGAGTTGGCTGCGCGCAGGCACAGCTCGGCGCCGTGGGCGCGGGCATCCAGCACCTCGATGAAGTAGTCGGTGGAGGTGTCAAACGGGGTTTCGGCCAGCTTCATGATGCGCGCCACCAGCGCGTCGAACTCGGCCTGCAACTCGGTCGGGCGGTCTTCCAGGTATTGGTTGACGTGGCCGAGCTGCCCCTCGACAGCCCACATGCTGTCGATGGCCCCCTGCACGATGCCCGCGGCGATGCCACATTGCAGCAGCACAAAGCCCCCGCGGATGCGCGCGATCAGCGGCTTGGCCGGGTCGGCCACCAGATCGTCGGCGCCGACAAACAGGTCTTTGCAATGCACGCTGTAGGTGCCGGTGCCCTCCATGCCGGAGAACTCGGGACAGGCCTTGAGCGTCACGCCCGGGGCATCGCAGCGCAACATGAACATCACCTCGCGCCCGCCGCTGCCGTCCGCCGTTTGAACCGAAGCAATGGCGCCAAAGTAGTGGTCGGGGGCCAGGTTGCTGACCCAGGGGAGCGTGCCGTTGACCCGGTAGCCGCCTTCCACGGGCGTGGCTTTGAGCAACAGGGCTTCGATCTGCGCGAAGCTCTTCATCGGGTTGGACAGCCCGGTACCGCCCAGCGTTTCACCGCGCATGTGGCGCGCCAGGCGCTCGCCGGTGAGCGCCGGGTTGTCCGAAGCCTGCATGTACAGGCCCGCCACGCACTGACACCACATCATGAAGCCGGTGGCGCCGCATACCTTGGAGGCTTCGGCCATCGCGAGAATGGCCTGACCGTAGTCGCCGGGTGTGCCATCGGGTTGCGTCAGGTGGGCCCCCATGGCGCCGCAAGCGGCCAATTGCCTGAGGATCCCGGCCGGGTAGGTGCCGCGGTCGATGGCATAGGCGTTCTCAGTCAGCGGGCCCTGGGCGATGGCGCGCACCGCGTCGATGAGGCCGGCGGGCTGGGGGTCAGTTCGGGGGCAGGTCAGCGGCGTTCATGGGGGTCTTTCTCTCTTGGGTGCGCATGGGGGCGGGGTGGCCCGAGGCGGGCGTGGTGCCGCCCCGGGCTGTTGGCGTGGCCGGTCAGGCCATGCTGATTTCGAAGGGAACGGGGTTGCGGATGGTGTTGGCCACGGGGGAATAGAAGTTCGCGTGTTTCACGATTTCCTCCAGCACCTCGCGCGGGGCATCGCCCTCGACCAACACCTTCACGCGCACCGCCTGGAAGCCCATCTGTGGCGGCGTCATCTCCAGCGCACCGCCGGCGCCCCAGGCGGCCGGGTTGCCGATGTCGCCTTCGAGAAACACCTCCAGCTTGCTGAGCTTCACGCCTTTCCAGGTGGCCACGGCGGTCACCCCCACGGCGATGCACCCGCCCAGGCCCGAGAGCACGATCTCGCCCGGCGCTGGCGCGGTGTCCTGACCGAAGAGGTGCAGCGGTTCGTCCACCACCACGGTGTGCTTCTCGCCCACATGGGAGAGCGAGCGGTACTGGCCTTCCATCACGGTGTGGACCTTGTTGGTGCCCCGGCGCGCCGGGTTGGCCTTGCCCGCTTCGGCGAACTTGGCCAGGCCTTCGGCGTCGATGGGGCGCAGGCTGGTCTTCACGGTGGTGACGGGGGTGGAATCGAGGGTGGCGGTTTCAGACATCGTGTCTCCAGAAAAAAAAGAAAAGAAGTGAGAAGAAGGGGGGCGAATGCGTCGGGTGAAAGGCGGCGAACGAAGCTCAGGCCGCCATGGCCAGCGGCAGGCCGGTCTCGATGGGCAGGCTGGGATCGCGCGACCACTCGTTCCACGAGCCGAAGTACATGCGCACGTCGCTGAACCCGGCCTGTTTGAGGGCGAGGAAGGTGTTGGAGGCGCGCGCGCCCTTGAAGCAGTAGAGGTAGATCGTGTCGTCCGGCGCGATGCCGGCGGTGGCGCACTCGGCCTTGACTTCGTCGGGGCTCTTGAACACCGGACCTTCGGCGGTGGGCTTCATGAAGCGGTACCACTCGATCCACTTGGCGCCGGGCAGGCGGCCCTTGCGGGGCGCAAAGTCCTTGCCATAGGGCGATGAACTCTCGCCGATCCATTCGTCCACATCGCGCACGTCCAGCATGACCGTGGGCGTGTCCAGCGCGGCCAGCACATCGGCTTGCGTGAGCATCACGTCGCTCATGGGCAGGTCGGTGGGGAAGCTGGCGGCGGTGGGGGTGGCGGCCTCGGTGGAGACGGGCAGGCCCGCGGCCTTCCAGGCGCTGAAACCGCCGTTGAGCACCTTGATCTTGGGATAGCCCAGCCAGGTCAGCAGGTAGTAGCCGCGACAGGACTGGCCGTAGCCGCTGTTCATCGCGTCTTCGTAGAAAACGGCGGTTTCCTTGCCGGACAGGCCCGCGTCGCCCAGGGCCTTGGCGAAGGTTGCCTTCAGCTCTTGCAGGCCTTCGGGCGTGGACGTGGCCAGAAAGGTGAAGATCTCGCGCAGGTTCACCGCGCCAGGCACATGACCGGCCGCATAGGCCTCCGGATCACGCGTGTCGATGACCACGACGGGGTGTGCCGCCTGCATGGCAGCGAGTTGGGGTGGGGTAATCAAAGTGGCTTCAATGCTCATGGGGACCTCTGAATCAGGGCAAAGGCAAGATCGCCTGAACCCTTCTTCGCAATCGCTGTGCCAGGGTGGCGCGCAAGGCGGATGGAGCAAAAAGGTCTTTGATTCTGTTGGTTTTATTGCCGGTGGGGCGTGCAATGGCCGGGCGCTTGGCCGGGGCTGGTTTGACAATTGGTCGACAAAATGTCAACACAATGTCGGTGGGTGGGAGGCGGTCGGAGGCCGTTGCCGTGTGTTGACAAAAGGCAGAGCGCATTGCGGCCCGTCCGCCTTCCGGCGTGGGGTAATCTTCCTTTTTTGTTTCTCTGGCGTCGGAACATCGGGCATAGCAACACCGGGCATATCAACACCGGGCTTAGAAAGGGCCATGGCCATGAACATTCAATTGGGCTACCAACCGGGCGCCATCGGGCGAATCGCGCAGTTGCATGCGGCGTTCTATTCCAGGACAGCCCATTTCGGGGCGCCCTTCGAAGCCAAGGTGGCGATGGAGCTGGCGCAGTTCTGCCTGACTTACCAGCCTGATAGAGACGGACTCTGGCTCGCTGAGCAAGACGGGGTCATCCATGGCTCGATCGCCATCGACGGGTCGCGCAGCGAGGAGAAAGGCGCGCATCTGCGGTGGTTCATCGCTTCAGACGAATGCAAAGGCCAGGGCGTCGGTTCTCGGCTGCTTGAGGCGGCCATGGCGTTTTGCGAGGCGCGTGGCTACCGGCGGGTCTACCTGTGGACGTTCGACCAGCTCCAGGTGGCGCGGCGTCTGTACGAGAAGCATGGTTTCAGGCTGGCCCAGACCGAGCGCGGCAGCCAATGGGGCCGGGAGGTCAATGAACACTTGTTTGTGCTTGGCGATGCCTGAGCTGCGGGCACGTTGTTTTCACGGTCGTCTGTGCCGTGTCGCGCCTGCGCTGATGTCACGCCTGGCGTCTGGCCAGGCACCGAATTCTCATTTGACCATCCGAGTCCACCTCATTCAGCCCTTTCCATGACTGCTTCCTACACCGTTCTCCACGCCATCCCAACCGTTCAAGACTATTGCGCCCTCCGCGTGGGATCGGGCCTCAGCGCCAAGTCCACGGAGGCCGCCGAGCGGGGGCTGCCCAACTCGCTCTTTGCGGTGCAGATCCTCTTCGAAGGGCAGCCCGTGGGCATGGGGCGGGTGATTGGCGATGGGGGCAGTGCCTTTCAGGTGGTGGACATCGCGGTCTTGCGCGATCACCAGGGGCGTGGTCTGGGCAAGCTGATCATGCGGGAGGTCTCGGCCTACCTGACGAAGAACGTACCGGCCACCGGCTACGTCAGCCTGATTGCCGATGGGCCGGCGAAAGACCTGTATGCCCAGTTCGGGTTTGAACCAACCGCGCCCGCCTCCATCGGCATGGCGCTGCGCCGTGGGCCGACCGGCGAGATTTGGGCCGGCTCGAATGCGCCGGGCAGTGAGCGCCC
This sequence comes from Burkholderiaceae bacterium, assembly GCA_041396525.1. GTDB lineage: Bacteria > Pseudomonadota > Gammaproteobacteria > Burkholderiales > Burkholderiaceae_C > Hydrogenophaga. The sequence goes on along the minus strand of JAWKYI010000002.1, from coordinate 468,259 downwards.
GAACGACCGCAACTCCGTTTGACCACCGAACGGCACAGCACACGCGCCACCCGGCGCGGCACCTGCCGGCCACCCTGCTGACAGAGCGTTGGCAGCAGGGTTTGCGCATCATCGGGGCTTCTTCAACACGTTATCGAGGTCCTGTTTCCACCATGGTCAAACCTTCTTTTCCCATTGCGTTCCACGGGCTTGAGTTCGGCACCTTTCGTCTGAGGCCGGGTGTCGTGGAGGCCGACATGCTGGCCGCCGCCAAGGCCATGGAAGACGGGTTTCTCCATCAGGAAGAGGGCTTTCTCGGGCACGCCATTCTCAAGGGGGATGATGGTACCTATGTGGACCTCGCGCTGGCCACTTCCCAGGCGCGGGCCGAAGCGATCTGCGGCAAGTGGCTGGAGAACCCTTATGCGCTCAAGTTCCTTGAGTTTGTCGACCCCGCCTCAACCCACATCACCTTTTGGCGCCGCCTGCAGTGAGGTGCCATGCCCCCTTCAACGCAAGCCCGCTTTGCGCAAGCGGTAGTTGAACTGCCGCAGCGTCAGCCCCAGGCTCTGCGCAGCGCGCGACTGGTTGCCGCCGTGGCGCGTCAGCGCGGTCTGCAAGGATTGGGCGTCGTGGGAATCGGCGCTTTGATACGCACGCACCAGCGGGGCTGCCGCGTCGGGCGCGCTGCCCGGGGCCACCACCGGCGACTGCACCGGAGGTAGGGCGCTGAGGGTTCGGGGTGCCGCAAGCGCGGGGGGCGCGGGGTCGATACCGGCCTGTCCGGGCAGGTGGCGCGCCAGATCGCGGGCGTGGACCACGCCGTCGTCGGCCATCAGCACCAGCCGCTCGATCACGTTGCCCAACTCGCGGATGTTGCCCGGCCAATCGAGTTCCTCCAGCGCCTCCAGGGCGTCGGCGGCCAGGTGCACATTGCGCTGGTGCGCCTGGTTGGCGCGGCTGGCGAAATGCAGCGCCAGCGCGTGGATGTCTTCGCGCCGCTCGCGCAGACTGGGCAGGCGAATGGGAATGACGTTGAGACGGTAGTAGAGGTCCTGGCGGAAGCGGCCGGCAGCGGCCTCTTGGGCCAGGTCGCGGTTGGTGGCGGCCACCAGTCGGATGTCGATGCGGATCTCGCGCTGCCCACCCAGCCGCACCAGGGTGCCTTCTTGCAGGGTGCGCAGCAGCTTGGCCTGCATGGCCAGCGGCAGCTCGCCGATTTCGTCGAGAAAAATGGTGCCCCCGTGGGCCTGCTCGAACCAGCCTGGGCGCGCCTGCGTGGCGCCGGTGAACGCGCCTCGTTCGTGGCCAAACAGCTCGCTCTCAAATAGCGTGTCGGGAATGGCCGAGCAGTTGACCTTGATGAAGGGTTGGTCGCGCCGGCCGCTGGCCAGGTGCACCGCGCGGGCGAAGAGCTCCTTGCCGGTGCCCGATTCGCCCAGCAGCAACACGGTGGCTTGCGACTGCGAGACGCGCTCGAGTTCGGACAGCGCCTGCAGCAGCGCGGTGGAGCGGCCAATGAGCCCATAGCGGGCGCTGGCCGATTCGAGCGCGCGCTCCAGCGCTTCGTTGCGCGCGGTGAGCTGGCGCCGCTCTTCGGCCACCAGCTGTTCGAGTTGCAGCAACTGCCCGGCCAACGTGGCCAGGATGCGCAGCAGGGCGAGGTCGTCGTTCAGGTGCCGCTGGCGTCGGCGGATGCGGTGGCAGGCGAGCACACCGATGGCCGCGTCGTTGACCAGGATGGGCAGTGCGATGAAGGCCACGGTCTGCTGCGGCAGCGCGTGTCGCGGTACGGTGCGAAACAGGAACAGCGGCTCGGCGTCCACGTCTTGCACGATGGCCGGCAGCCCGCTGGCCAGCACCCGCCCGGTGATGCCCTCGCCCCAGTGAAAGAAGCCGCGCGCGGCCTCCTCGGGGGTCAGGCCATAGGCGTGGTGAACCGAGGCCGTGCGCTCACCGGGTTCGGGGCAGATCTCGTCGACCAGCACGATGCGGCCCCGGTTCAGGCCCAGCAGCTCGCTCATCAGGTGCAGCATTTCGCGCAACACGAATTTGGGCGCCAGACTGCGGCCCACCAGCTTCATGACCTCGCGCATGAGCAGCAGCTCCTGCGCGCGCCAGTCGGTGGCGGTGTTGTCGCTGTCGGTTTGCGGGGGGGCGGTGGGGGACGGCGTGTGGGGCATGGTGGTTCGCTGGAAAGGCAAGCAAGCTTCGCACCAGCCCAGCGGGGCTGCCCAGCCCTCAGGCCGGATGGGGTTTGAGGGCTGATCGCAGGAAACGGACGAAGCGCGGGTCGCTGGCGTAGGCGACGTTCACCCGCATGGCCGGGCAAGGGCTGGGACGGTCGGGGTAGAACACCGAGCCCGGCGCGAGAAAGATGCCCTGGCTGGCCGCCTGGCGAACGAGGTCGAACTCGTCGGTACCGCCCGGCAGGGCCACCCAGAGGTAATAGCCACCCGGGTCGCTGGGGTGGACCTTGAGGCCGGCGCGCTCCAGTGCGCGCACGGCGGGCTGGTGGGCGTCGGCCAGCCGGGCCTTGAGCCGTGTGATGTGGCGGCGGTACTGACCGGCGGAAATGAGCTGGTGGACCACGCGCTCGACAAAGTCCGAGGTGGAGACCACGGTGAGCATCTTGAGGTCGCACAGCGCGGCAATGCGGTGCGGCGCTCCGGCGATGTAGCCCACGCGCAAGCCGGCCGACAGGGTCTTGGAGAAGCTGCTCACATACAGCACCCGATCGAGCTGGTCGAGCGCGGCGAGGCGGGGCGCATTGGCCGGCTGCAGATCGGCGAACGGATCGTCTTCCACCACCAGGCAGTCGTGCGCGGCCGCCAGTTGCAGCAGCTTGTGGGCCTTGGGCAGGCTGATGGAGCCGCCGGTGGGGTTGTGGGCCAGCGATTGGGTGAAGAACACCTTGGGCCGGTGGCGGCGAAGCAGCTGTTGCAGCACGGCTAGGTCGGGCCCGTCGGACAGGCGGGGCACGCCCAGCATGGCGACCTTGGACAGTTTGAGCTTGCCAAACACCGGGTAGTAGCCCGGAGCGTCCACCAGCACCTGATCGCCGGGCTCCAGCAGGTGCCGGATGATGAGGTCGAGCGCGTGGTTGGCGCCTTGTGTGAGCAAGACCTGGCGGGCGTGGACCTGGATGGCGCGTTCGCTCAGCAGGCGCACCACCGTTTCCCGCAGGGGCTGGTACCCCCAAGGGGTGCCGTAACCGTGCTCGATGGCGGTCACGCCATCGGTTCGGGCGCGCCGCAGGTGGCCGCCCAGTTCCGACCCCTCCATCCAGCTCGGTGGCGGGCGACCATCGCCCACGCGGACCTCGTAGTGCTGTTCCAGCTGCTCGCGCAACATCGAGACAACGTCGATGGCCGCGGTCACGTGGGGCGCGGGCGCGGCCGTCCAGGTGCGTGCGATCTCGCGCACGTAGAACCCCGAACCCGGGCGGGACTCCAGGTAGCCCCTGGCCACCAACTGGTTGTAGGCCTCCACCACGGTGTTGATGCCCACGCCTTCCTTGCGCGCGGTGTCGCGCACCGATCGCAGGCGCGAACCGGCGGTGAGCGTGCCTTGCTCGATGGCTTTGAGGGTTTTTCCGCTCAGCGCGGCGACCTTGCTTTCGCTGGATCGGGTGGCCATGGGGTGTGCCTCTTGGGGTGAAATTGTGCCCATTCCGTGATGGGTACGGTTTTTGAAACTGTGTCCAAACTGTATCTGTAAAACGTGTCGATTGTCCATAGACTGGCAAGGGTCGGCTGGGCGTTTTGCTTTCGGTTCATTCGGATGTCCCAGGCGGCCGCGCCATTGTTCCGGCGTGTTTGAAACAAGATCAATGGAGACAAGACATGAACGCATCCAAACTGGCGCGTCGCCAGATTCTCAAATCTGCCGTGGTGTCCGCGGCGGCCGTCGGCGCGTCCGCCCCACTGGTGGCGCAGGCACAGGGCGCCACCGTCACCTGGCGCATGCAGGCGCTGTGGGACGGCGGCACAACCCCTCAGAAGTTCGAGGAAAAGTTTGTGGCCCGCGTGGCCGAGCTCACGGGCGGGCGCTTCAAGATCAACCTGTATTCGGCCGGGCAGATCGTGCCGGCCGCGCAGGCGTTTGATGCGGTGCGCGGCGGCGCGTTCGAGATGATGAAGACCTTCGATGGCTATGAGGCGGGCAAGATCCCTGCCTTTGCTTTCACCAGCACCATTCCCTTCGGCTTTGCCGAGAGCGACGACTACGAGGCCTGGTTCTATGAGAAGGGCGGGTTGATCTTGTGCGTCAGCTTACGCGCTGGCCGGTTTGCACATCGCCTCACCGTGCCGGGCAGGAGCCCTGCATTCCAAGGTGCCCATCCGCAAGATGGCCGACCTGGCAGGCAAGAAAGGACGCTTCGTCGGGCTGGCCTCGGCGGTGATGGGGGCGATGGGGGTGTCGGTCACCCCGCTGCCCACCGGGGAGGTCTATTCGGCGCTGGACAAGGGCGTGATCGACATGGCAGACCGGGGCGACCTGACCGCCAACTTCGAAGCCGGTCTGGCGGAGGTGGCGAAGTACGTCATCGTTCCGGGCTTCCACCAGCCCACGACCGCCACCGCGTATGTGGCCAACAAGGGCGCCTACGAGAAACTGCCCGCCGAGTTCAAGGCCGCGCTGGCCGTGGCCGCACGCGAGGTCTCTTCGGGCCTGCGCCAGCACATCCTGGTGAACGACGCGAGCGTGTTGGCCAAGTACGAGGCCAAGGGCTGCGAAATCATCCGTTTCACCCCGGCCGAGGTGGCCGCGGCGCGTCCCAAAGCGGTGGCCGCCTGGCGCGCCGCCACCAAGGGCGATGCGTTGGCCACCAAGATCCTGGACAGCCAGGTGGCCTTCATGAAAGAGCTCGGCTTGCTGGCCTGAGGCTTTGTGGCGGGTGAGCGGTGGCGCCCGGCGCGGGGGCGCCGCTCACCAGTTCGTGACGGTGTTGTTTCTCAGGAGCTTGTATGCCTGGCTGGTTGGTTGCGACCACCTCGGCCATCACCACGTTGAACCGCTGGGTCTTTCAGCTGGCGGTGTGGTTGATGGCGATCGTGGTGCCGGTGATGCTGTATGAGGTGGTCCGGCGTTACCTCTTTGACGCCCCGACGGTGTGGGGCATGGAGTTGGCCGTGTTGTTGTTCGGCCCCTATTTTTTGTTGGGAGGCCCTTACCTGCTGCACCTGCGGGGCCATGTGGCGCTTGATCTGGCGCGCCAGCGCCTGAGCCAGGCCTGGCAGCGCCGACTGGACCTGATCAATTTCCCCATCATCGTGTTTTTCTGCGCCGTGTTGCTCTACTACAGCGCCCCTTCCGCCTTCAGCGCGTGGAGCTACCGCGAAACCAGCTTCTCGGCCTGGAACCCGCCCATCTGGCCGGTCAAGGCTATGGTGCCCCTGGCCTTGGCGCTGATGCTGCTGCAGGCGCTGGTGGAGTTTTTTCGGGTGCTGTTTCGGGTGTCTGACGCCGATGAGGCCGGCCACATCGACCCGGACCACAGGGAAGGCGGCCACCCATGAGCGCCAACACCATTCTGTTGCTGATGTTCGGCAGCCTCACGGTTTTCATGCTCACCGGTCTGCCGATCGCTTTTGTGCTGGGCGGCCTGTCGCTGCTGTTTACCGTGACGCTGTGGGAGCCCAACGCGGTGATCGTGCTGGTGCTGCAGATCTTCGACACCATGAAGTCCGAAGCGTTGCTGGCCATTCCGCTGTTCATTCTCATGGCGTGCGTCCTGCAACGCTCCGGGGTGATCGAAGACCTGTACCGCGCCATGGAGCTGTGGTTTGGCCGCATCAAGGGTGGGCTGGCCATCGGCACGGTGATCATCTGTGTGGTGATGGCGGCCATGACCGGTGTGGTGGGGGCGGCGGTCACCGCCATGGGCATCCTCGCCTTGCCCGAGATGCTCAAGCGGGGCTACAAGCCGCAACTCGCGCTGGGCACCATCTGCGCCTCGGGCACGCTGGGCATTCTCATTCCGCCTTCGGTGCTGACCATCGTCTACGCCGTCACCGCCCAGATCTCGATTGGTCAGATGCTGATTGCCGGTCTGGTGCCGGGCCTGATTCTGGCGAGCCTCTACATCGGCTACATCGTGGTGGTGGGCTGGTTGCGCCCGGACTGGGTTCCGCTGGACCCGGACAAGCAGGCGGTGCCCTGGCGGGAGAAGCTGCTGGCGCTCAAGGCGCTGGTGTTTCCCTCGATGCTCATCGTGATGATCCTGGGCTCCATCTTCTTTGGCGTGGCCACGCCGACCGAGTCGGCTGCGGTGGGTGTGGCAGGCGCCCTGGTCCCCGCTTTGCTCAAGCGGCGCCTGAGCCTGGGGATGTTGCGCGCCAGCGGGGTGGACTCGCTCAAGGCGACGTCGATGATCCTCTGGATCACCTTGGGCGCCAAGGCCTATGTGGCGATCTTCACCGGCCTGGGCGGCGCCGACACCCTGCTTGAGTTCATCAAGGGCCTGGAGGTCAACCGCTGGCTGATCCTGGGCGCCATGATGCTGCTGCTGGTGTTTCTGGGCACCGTGCTCGACGAGCTGGGCATCATTTTGCTGACGGTGCCGGTGTTTCTGCCCATCGTGCGTCTGCTGGGTTTTGACGAACTCTGGTTCGGTGTGCTGTACGCCATCACCATCCAGATGGGCTACATCAGCCCGCCATTTGGCTACACGCTGTTCTACATCAAGGGCACCTTGCCCCGCCACATCGGCATGGCGCAGGTCTACAAAGGGGTGATTCCGTTTTTCATCCTCCAGTTTGTCGGCCTGTTGATCTGTGCGGCCTTCCCCGACCTGGTGACTTACCTGCCGCGCCTGATGGCCCAGCGATAAGCGCCATCACTTTTCAGAGGACATTCCATGGACACCCATGCCCCCAGCAGCCGCATCGGCGGTTTTCACAAATTCGACCGTGCCCAGCGCATCGAGAGCGTGGCGCAGTTCGCGCAACTCGATGACGCCGAGCAGGCCTTGCTGCACAACACGGGCAACCTGCCCGCCGAGCTGGCCGATCACCTGATCGAGAACTTCGTTGGCACGATGAACATCCCGGTGGGCATCGCCACCAACATGAAGATCGACGGCAAAGACCGGTTGATTCCCATGGCCACGGAGGAGTCATCGGTCGTGGCCGCGGTGTGCAACGCCGCGCGCCAGTGTTATGGCGGTGGCGGCTTCATCACCTCGATGTCGGGCACCGACATGATTGCGCAGATCCAGCTCACCCAGGTGCCCGATCCGCAGCACGCGCGGCTGCAGATTCTGGAGCGAAAGGCGGCCATCCGGGAAATCTGCGACGCCTGCGACCCGGTGCTGGTCAAACTGGGCGGCGGGTTTCGTGATGTGGAGGTTCGTGTGTTGGACACGCGCGCCGGTGCCATGGTCATCACCCACCTGATCGTGGACACCCGCGACGCCATGGGGGCCAATGCGGTCAACACCATGGCCGAGCGCATCGCGCCGCAGATCGCCGAATGGACCCAGGGCAAGACCAACCTGCGCATCTTGTCCAACCTGGCCGATCGCCGGCTGGCGCGGGCGCGCTGCACCTGGCGCCTGGACGATATCGGGGGCCCGCAGGTGCGCGATGCCATGTTGGCCGCCTACCACTTTGCCGACGCCGACCCCTACCGTGCCGCCACGCACAACAAAGGCATCATGAACGGCATCAGCGCCGTTGTCATGGCCACGGGCAACGACACCCGCGCGGTGGAGGCTGGTGCGCACGCCTATGCCGCACGCAGCGGGCGCTACGCCAGCCTGTCGACCTGGGAGGTCTCGGCCGAGGGCGATCTGGTGGGTTCGATCGAGCTGCCCATGGCCGTGGGCCTGGTGGGCGGGGCCACACGCTTGCACCCAAGCGCGAGGCTCGCCCTCAAGATTCTGGGCATCACCACCGCCGAAGGCCTGGCCCGCGTGATCGCCGCTGTGGGGCTGGCGCAGAACTTCTCAGCCATGAAAGCCCTGGCGACCACCGGCATCCAGAAAGGCCACATGTCGTTGCACTCCCAAAACATCGCCATGATGGCCGGCGCGCTGGGCGAGGAAATCGACGCCGTGGCCCGCGCCCTGGTGGAGCGCGGAACCGTGCGCCTGGATGTGGCCGAAGAGGTGCTGGCCGGACTGCGCGGCGGGCGCGCGTGATCAGACTCTGACGCGTTTCGCAGAGAGGTGACCGCCACCTTCACCTGGCGGGTCTGGTTGGCTTCGACCCCGATGGTGCGCCACGGCCCGTGGGGGGTTTTCTTCTACACGTCTGTGGTCATTCAGATGGGCTTGTTTTGCGCGACCCGCGGTCGCCCGCGTGGGCCGATGCGCTGAGTGCGGTGGAAAGCGCGGTGCCGCTGTCGTGCACGTCACAGGCTGGAGCACCTCGAAAAATCCGGCTGCGCCGTCGGGAGGGCAATGGGGGCAGGGTTTTGCTCGAATCCGGCAGAGGTTCAAAAGGCTGACTGCCGTCCGGTCGATCCCGGGAAGTGTTCGCGATGCCTGGCACGAAGGCGTCATCGGCCCACCTCGCAGCATGAGGGCATCAACGACAGGTATCGGGGAGGAGGGGACTGCTGTCATCCAGCGTGACAGACCACAGGCTGCTCTGCTCCGCCAACTCACGGTCGAAAGACTGCTGCTCGAAGGGCCGAACTCACACCCCCGATCCCCAAAGTGGGCGGTCGTCCAGCCGGAAAACGGCCATTCAACTCCGACTTGTGAAGAAGGGCGTTCCCCGGCAAGCCGGGAAACGCCAATTCAACGAGCAGACCTCATCTCTGGCAATCATTCATCTCGCTTCCCCTTCGATTTCACGACAGAGCGCACAAGTTTCCCGAAATCCCGATCCTTTTGGCGCTTCTCGCGATAGGACATTTCAAGAAACTCAGACTCTTTCTTCAGCTTTTGGTAGCTTTGAAAATGCGCTGCATCCATCGCGCCCCTGGCGATGGAGTCCTTGATGGCGCAGCCGGGCTCGCTTGTGTGGGTGCAGTTGCTGAAGCGGCAGTTCAGTGACCGCTCGCGTATTTCGGAAAAATTTTCATCAACCCCCTCGCTGACACCGAGCATTCCCAACTCGCGCATACCAGGCATGTCAATCAGGAAACCACCGTTCTCAAGCTCAATGAGTTGACGCCGGGTGGTCGTATGTCTGCCCTCCCCAGAGTTGCTGACGGCTCTTGTTGCCAGATCGGAGTTCCCAATCAGTCGGTTGACAAGCGTCGTTTTTCCTACGCCGGAAGATCCCAGCAGGCAGTAGGTTTTCCCGGGTTGAATCAGCTCGCGGAGTTGATCAATGCCTTGTCCGCTGACATGGCTTAAGGTGATGATTCTGGCGCTGATGCCGGCTCCCCGAATCTTCGAGATCAATTGTTCCAGCGCATCAGGACGGATCAGGTCAGTCTTGGTGAGCAAGATGACTGGCTCTATGTGCCCTTCGCTGGCCATCACGAGGTAGCGCTCCAGCCTGCGGACATTGAAATCAAAGTGGCAGGACTGAACAATGAGCGCCACGTCGATATTGGCGGCGATCATTTGGAGTTCGATGTTGCTGCCAGGCTTTTTTCGTCTCAGAAACGACGTTCGTGGCAGCACATCAAGAATGCTCGCGTGGGCGCCACTGTCGTGGTACCTGACGCAGACCCAATCACCGACGCAGGGCAAATCCATGGTGGATCCGCTGGCGTAGGCAGTCCGGCCCATCGGCTTGGCAGGTACGTCACCTTCCGCATTCCTGATGAGGTATTGGCTGCGATCAACGGCGGTCACTCTTGCGATGGACTCACCTGAGTCAAGGCAGGAAGTGCGGCCATGATTGGCGTGCACATCAAGAAGCTGTTGCTTCTGCTTGGAAGTGTTCATGTTGGAAATCAATTTGCAGTAATCAAGACGAACAAAAACGGCAGGCCATCAATTGGCGGCCTGCTTACCGTTTGTGATCACGACAACCGAGATACCCTACAGGCGCAGGTATCGGGTTATCGGATTACTGCAATCTCCAACATCCAATCCTCAAAAAGTAATGCGAGCCGAATTTGGCTGCGCGTGTCAATTTTAGCGACGAGAAGAACGGCGATCAAGAAGCTGGGGCTCCCGATGTTGGGGGGCAACCCAAGGCAAGCTGTGATTTGTCGTGAATGACTCCTGCGTAGAAGCTGTGAACTGCGTCCGCTCTTGGCCGACAGTGTGGGTACGAGGCCGCGCCAGGAAGCAGGCCTTGGATTCTTCGGGTCTGCGAACGCGCAAAGTCAGGCTCCAGCAGTCCTACTGGAAACCAAGTTTCGGCCAGGCACGAGCGTTCCGGGTTGCACCGTGTGGGGTCCGGCCGCAGGCGCAGGGCCCGCGTGAGTCGCTCGCCCATGTCTGGCAGCGCGCTGCCCGCCACCACGGGGGGCGGGTGGGCGAGTTTCTGCGGGGGCAGCGGCGGTGCTGGGCATGACGGCAGTTTTCGGTGGTTTCGTTGTCATCAGAACGAAATAGCGCCTGAAAACACCGTCAAGAACACGAAAACACGTGTCTGAGAATTGCCATGATCCTGGATCAGAATGCCGTGCGCCGACGCACCGCCACTTCCTGCGCCGCAGCGCCGCCACACAAAAACACCGCCAGCAGCTGCGTGTCCGCTTCCAGTGGGCAAGCCTTGGTCAGCCCACCCGTGATCACCCAATCCCCCGCCTCCAGCCGCTGATCGATGGCGGCGAGTTCCCGCACCAGCCGGGCCAACGCGTCCAGGGGATGGCCGTCGGCGTCGGCGCCCAGGCCCTGCCCCAGTTCGGTGGTCCCTTTGTGCAGGTTCACCGCCACGGTGTCGAGCGCCATCAGATGGGTCACGGGCAGGCGCGGGCCGATGACCACCTGGCCAGCGGACGCGTTGTCGGCGGTGTTTTGTTCGAGGTTGAAGCGGTAGCGGGTCCAGGTGGCGTGCACGACTTCGAGGCAGGCGTAGGCACCTTCGACGGCGGCGGCCACGGTGTGGCGGTCGATGGGTGCTTGCCTGGCGTCGAGGGGGGTTGCCAGGCGCAACCCGATTTCGGGTTCGACGCGCGGTTGCACCAGTCGTTCGTCCACCGCGTCGCCGGAGCCGAGCAGCATCCGATCGGTCAGTGGGCCGAAGTTGGGGCGGTCAATGCCCATCTGGCGGCGCATCACTTCTGATGTGTAGCCCAGCTTCCAGCCGATGATGCGTTCACCCGCCGCCACCCGCAGGGCGACGAGTTCGCGCTGCACGGCATACGCTTCGGCCAGGGTGAGGTTCGGGCCCAGCGTTTCATCCGCGTTGAGTGTGCGGCCTTCGCACCGGGCGGCCCAGATGGTTTCAGCGCAGCGGTGGATATCGCCGGGAGTCATCATCGTCGTCAATCTTTGGTCATGACCCGCCGCCTGACCGGGAAGAGGTGCAAGTCCCACCGCTTGGTGAGCGAGCCCCACAGGCCGCCGGGGGCCCACAGCACGATGCCGACGGTGAGGGTGCCCAGCACGATGAGGTACCAGCTGCCGTGGTCGCTGAGCCATTCGCGCAGGGCGAAGTACACCAGCGCACCGATGATGGGGCCTTCCAGCGTGCCGATGCCACCAATGACGACTGCGAAGAACATCAGCGAAGTCCATTCCATGGAGAACGCGGCATCGGGCGAGACGCGCAGCTTGGTGATGAACAGCAGCGCGCCCACCATGGCGGCGGCGCCGGCCGCGACGATGTACACCGCCCACTTGATGCGCGGCACGCTCACGCCCAGGGTTTCAGAGGCCACTTCGCTGTCGCGCACCGCCGTTAGGGCCAGGCCCCAGCGCGAACGCAGCAAACCGTACAGCGCCATGGTGCCGCCCACGCCCAGGGCCAGTGCCCACCAGAGCGATTGGGCGAAGCGATCGTCGGGGTCGATGTCGGACAGCAAGGGTGCAATGCTGAGGCCCGAGCCGCCGCTGACCTGCGGCAGGTTGGTCACCACCAGGCGAAATACCTCGGCCATGACCCAGGTGCCGATCGCGAAATACGCACCCCGCAAACGGAAGGTGATGAGCGCCGTGGGAATGGCCAGCAACGCACCGGCCACGCCGGCCAGCGGAATCACCCAGAACACTGGCACCCCGCCCATGAGTCCGAATATGACCAGGCCATAGGCGCCAATGCCCACAAAGGCCTGTTGCCCCATCGAGGCCAGGCCGCCGTAACCGGCCAGCAGGTTCCACATCTGCGCCAGCGCCAGCACGCACAGGAATTCGGTGGCCAGGCGGATCAGGCTGCGCTCTGCCCACCAGGGCATGGACGCGATGACGGCCACGATGATGAGGCCGGCCACCGCAGCGGCCAGGCTCAGGGGTGTGGCGCGGGTGACGCGGTGAGGCCGGGGGGATGAAGGAGCGGATGATGCTGCGGATGGCGAAGGGGTGGAACCCGACGCGGCGGAGGGGGAGGTGGTGAGACTGCTCATGTTCGAAAGCCTGTGCAGGGTCGGTCGTGGCGGGGGAATCAGCGGTCGCGGGTTTTGGGGAACAGGCCGTTGGGCCTGACCACCAGCACCGCGAGGAACACGAGGTGGCCGGTGAGGATGCCCCAGCCCGGGTCGAAGGCCGCGCCCACGGCTTGCGCCAGGCCCAGCAGAATGCCGCCGGCCAGCGTGCCCCACAGTGAGCCGAGGCCGCCGATGATCACCGCCTCGAAGGCGAACAGCAGGCGGGCCGGGCCATCGGTGGGGGCCACAGTGGAGCGCATGATGAAGAACACGCCGGCCATGGCGATGATGGCGCCGGCAATGGCCAGCGCCAGCCCGTACAGGTGCTTGTGGTGAATGCCCATGAGCTGGGCAGTGACCGGGTCGTCTGATGCGGCGCGGAAGGCACGGCCCACGGCGGTGGTGCGGAACAGCCACTGCAGCGCCACGATGACCGACACCGCACACACCGCGGTGATGAGGGGCAGCACGCCGATGGCGATGTTGTCACCCAGATTCCAGCTCATGGTCGACAGTGCGCCGGTGTCGAGCCGGCGCACGTCGGCCGAGAAGATCTCCAGCATCGCGTTCTGCAAGATGATGGACAGGCCAAACGTCACCAGCAGGGGCGAGAGAATGTCGCGCCCGAGTGTGCGGTTGAGCACCAGGCGCTGCAGCCCGTAGGCCAGCAGCGCCATCAGCGGGATGACCATCAGCAGCCCGCCCCAGGCCCAGAGGCTGTTGCCGCTTTGCATGATGAGCGGGGCCGTGGCGGCGGTGGCGCCAAAGCCGGCCAGCACGATGAGATCGCCATGAGCCACGTTGACCATGCGCATCACGCCGAAGGACAGCGAAAGGCCGGTGGCGAAGAGGGTGTAAAGCCCCCCCAGCAGCAGGCCCTGCAAGAAGGTGTTGATCCAGTCACTCATGGAGATGCTTTCCCGTGTTCATTCCGGCTTTCATTTCGGCCTTCATTCCGTTTGCCTCTCTGCCGCTGTCACACACCAAAGTAGGCTTGCGTGATCTGCTCGCGGCTCAGCTCGGCCGGCGTGCCCTTCAGCGACACCTTGCCTTCCTGAAAGCAGTACACGCGGTCAGAGGCGCTCAGCGCCTGCCGGATGTCCTGCTCGACCACCAATACCGAGGTGCCTTGCGAGCGGATGGTGGGCAGCATCTGGTAGATCTCGCGCACGACGATGGGCGCCAGGCCCAGCGAGATTTCGTCGCACAGCAGCAGGCGCGGGTTGGCCATGAGCGCACGGCCAATGGCCACCATCTGTTGCTGGCCGCCTGAGAGTTGCGTGCCCGGGTGCGCGCGCCGTTCGCGCAGGATGGGAAAGAGCTGGTAGATGGCGTCCAGCGTCCACGGCCCGGGCCGACCGGCGTGGGCGCCCACCTGCAGGTTCTCTTCCACCGACAGGCTCGGGAACAGCTTGCGGCCTTCGGGCACCATGGCAATGCCGCGCTCGACGATGTGGTGCGGCGGCACACCACCGATGCTGGCACCGGCAAAGCGGATGGACTCGGCCGGGGCGTTCAGCAAGCCGCAGAGCGTGCGCAAAAAGGTGGTCTTGCCGGCCCCGTTGGCGCCGATGATGGCCACGGTCTCGCCTTCGTTCAGGTCGAAGTCGATGCCGTACAGGGCCTGGAAGTCGCCGTAGTAGGCATCGAGGCCACGCACGCGGAGCAACGGGTCGCCTGGCGCAGCCTGGGGCATAGTGCCGGGTTCATTCAACGGTTTCATCGGCATCGATTCCCAGGTAGATTTCCTTGACGGCCGGGTCGGCCATCACGGCATGCGGTTCGCCATCGGCCAGCAGCTTGCCGAAGTCGATGGCAATCAGCCGGTCGACCACGGCCAGCAGCGCGTGCACGATGTGCTCGATCCAGACGATGGTCACGCCTTCCTGGTGGATGGCGCGGATGGTCTCGATGAGGGCGTGCACTTCGTGCTCGGTCAGGCCACCGCCGATTTCATCGAGCAGCAGCAGGCGCGGTTCGGTGGCGAGCGCGCGGGCCAGTTCCAACCGCTTGCGGTCGAGCAGGCGCAGCGAGCCGGCCAGGGCGTTGGCCTGTTGCAGCAGGCCGGTGCGTTCCAGCACCGAAAGCACGCGGTCTTCGGCTTCGCCTTCGCTGTGCTCGGCACCAAAGGTGGCGCCCACCAGCACGTTCTCGTACACCGTCATGCCCGAGAACGGGTGCGGGATCTGGTACGAGCGGCCAATGCCGGCGCGGCAGCGTGACGACGGCCGCAGCGCGGTGACGTCTTGCCCATTGAGCAGAATGCGGCCCGTGTCGGGGCGCACGTCGCCGCTGATGAGGTTGAGCAAGGTGGTCTTGCCGGCGCCGTTCGGGCCAATGATGCCCAGGGCTTGTCCGGCAGGAACTTCAAGGGTGAGCGAGTCGGTGACGGTGAGCGCGCCATAGCGCTTGCTCACCGCCTCGACCGCCAGCAAGGGTGTGCTTGCCATGGCGGAATCCGTTCAACAACAAAAAAGGCAGGACTGAGGTGCGTGGGCCCCACGGAATGGCAGGGGCGCCACGCACACCGGTCACCGGAAGATCGACCGATCAGGAAATCAGGTGATCAGGCGATCGGCTTGAGCTCGCCGCCCAGCGGCACCATGCTGGCGATGCCGTTCTCGACGATGATCAGCTCGAAGCCTTTGCCCTGCTTCTGCCACTGGCCGCCCACCAGCGGGGTCTTGCTGACGTTGGGCACCGGGCCGGTCGCGAAATTCACCGGGCCGACGATGGTCGTCATGTTGGTGGCCTTGATGGCATCGCGCAGGGCCTTGCCGCCCTTGCCACCGGCCTTCACGAAGGCGGCCACGGCCACTTCGAACAGCGAGTGCTTGAAGCCCAGCGGCATCGACCACTGGCGGCCGGTGGCCTTGGTGTAGGCCGCGGCCATCTCGGCCGAGCTCTGGCCGGTGATGCTGGACTTGAACGGGTGCTGCGGCGACCACCACACTTCCACCGACAGGCCGTTGGAACGCTCGCCGAACGCGTTGACGGCGGCCGGGAATTCGGTGGCCTTGGCCACGGTCACGATCTTTGGCTTGAAGCCTTGTTGCGCGGCCTGCGCCCAGAAGTTGCCGAAGTCCGGAGGCGGGATCACGCCCGACACGATCTCGACATTCTGCTTCTTGAATTCGATGATCTGGGCCGAGAAGTTGTCGGCCGGCGAGGGGAAGCGGCCGGTGTCGACAAAGGTCAGGTTCTTGGCCTTGGCCACACCGGGGAAGCCCACTTTGGCGTCGCCCCAGGCATTGCCATCGGGGTCGTTGGGCCACAGGGCGCCGACCACGCGGTTGGTCTTGAGCTTGTCCCAGATGCCGGTGTAGACACCGATCACATCTTCCAAGCCCCAGAAGAAGTGGTAGGTCCAGTTGAAGCCCTTCTTCGGGTCACCGCCACGGCCGAAGAAGTGCGGCTGCCACGGCGTGTCGTTGGTGATGCAGGGCGTGCCGTTGAGTTCGCAGGTGTCGGCCACCGGGTTGGTGGTTTCGGGTGTGGAGCCAGCCACCACCACATCGACTTCGTCTTTCAGGATGAGGTCGTTGGTGACTTCGGCGGCGCGGCTGGAGCTGGACTGCGAATCCTTGACGATGATTTCCACGGCATAGGTCTTGCCGCCGGCCTGGATGCCTTTGGCAAAGTGCTTGCGCATCTCACCGACGACGTAGTTGTCGGGCTCGGCAAACACGGCCAGCGGACCGGTCTGCGGGCTGACGTAGCCAATCTTGAAGGTGGAGGCCGCTTGCACCCAGGGGGCGTGCAGCACACCAGCGGTGGCGGCGGCCAGGCTGCCGATGGTCTTGATCGCGCGGCGGCGATCCGGTGCGGCGGCATCGGGTTTGATGTCGTTGGAATTCATTGTCTCGTCTCCAATGTTGTGGTTTGTTCGCGGGTGAGGCGAACTTGTGTGTCGTGCGGCAAGGCGTGGAACCGGACGGCGTGGCACGGGCACACCGCCGGCGGAAAAGCATCAGGGGATGAAGGGGATGAAGGTGATGAGCACAGGGGTGTTGAAGCGGTTGCCTCATCGCCCCAGGTCTTTGGCACTCACCCCCGCAATGCCCCAGTTCTCCTTGGGCATCTCGTGGATCCAGACGCGGATCGTTTCCTTGGGGGCACCCACCGCTTCATTGAGGGCGGCGGTGACTTTCTCGATGACGGCACGCTTCTGGTCTTCGGTGCGGCCTTCGAGGATGTAGATCTGGGCAAATGGCATGGCGTGAGCTCCGTTGGTGTTGCGGGTTGTTGTTGGTGGTCGTTGGATGACCGGGTGTTGGATGAAGCCGTGTGTGGTGACCGGTTTCGTCACATCGTGTTGAGCGAGGCCGTCTTGGGAATGAAGGGCGAGCGCAGGTTGTCCACCACCTCCAGCACCCACCGCCCCTTGGCGTCCTTGATCCACTGGCCGCCGACGGCGGGCGTGGTGCAGACGTTCTGATTGGGGTGACGGTCTTGCCAGTTGATGGGGCCGGCCACGGTGTTGACCTTGGTGCCGCGTTTCACGCCGCACGGGACAGCCAGGTCTGCGACACCGAGCGAACAAATGATGGACAGGCTGTGCAATCGGTCGCGTCCCGGCGCATCGTGTGAGATGGATGCGTCGGTCGCGTCGGACGGTGGGGATACCGTGATGGTGCGATTCAGTTCGGTCATGTCTGTCTCCTTCAATACCGGCGCCTGTGTCTCCAGGCGTCCGGTTTGACCGATAGCGTTGCAATGGATGAAACAGGTGGATCTGGATTCGCCCGAAGGTCTCCGGAAAGCGGAAGGGTGTTCGCGGGCTAAGGGGTTAAGGGGATAAGGGTTTAAGCGGTGATGGGGTGGATCAGGCGGCGCGTCGTTCAAGCTTGGCGTCGCGTGCCTTTGCCATCGTGATCGCGGTGTCTTCGATCATGTCTTCCTGCCCGCCGACCATGCCCTTGCGGCCGAGTTCGACCAGGATGTCGCGCGCCGACAGGCCGTACTTGGCGGCGGCGCGTTTGGCGAACAGCAGGAAGGAGCCGTAGACGCCGGCGTAGCCCAGCGTGAGCGCGTCGCGGTCGATGCGGATGGGGAAGTCCATGATCGGGAACACCAGGTCTTCGGCCACGTCCTGGATCTTCCAGACGTCCACGCCGGTCTGCACGCCCATGCGGTCGAGCACGGCTACCAGCACCTCTATCGGCGTGTTGCCGGCGCCGGCGCCCAGGCCAGCGGCCGCAGCGTCCAAACGGGTGGCCCCGCACTCGATGGCGGCAATGCTGTTGGCCACGCCCATGGCCAGGTTGTGGTGGCCGTGGAAGCCCAGCTCGGTCTCGGGCTTGAGGGCTGCGCGCACGGCGCTCAGGCGCTCCTTCACCCCTTCGGGCAGCAGGTAGCCGGCCGAGTCGGTCACGTACACGCAGTTGGCGCCATAGCTCTCCATCAGGAGGGCCTGCTCCACCAGTTTCTCGGCGCTGGCCATGTGGGCCATCATCAGAAAGCCCACGGTGTCCATCTCCAGCTTGCGGGCCATGGTGATGTGCTGCTCGCTCACATCGGCCTCGGTGCAGTGGGTGGCCACGCGGATGGTGTGCACGCCCAGGCCATGGGCCATCTTGAGGTGATCGACGGTGCCGATGCCCGGCAGCAGCAGGGCCGACACCTTGGCCTGCTTCATCAGCGGAATCACGGCCGAGAGGTATTCCTCATCGGTGTGGGCCGGGAAGCCGTAGTTGACCGACGATCCGCCCAGGCCGTCGCCGTGGGTGACCTCGATCAGCGGAACGCCGGCAGCGTCCAGGCCGCTGGCGATGGTCTTCATCTGCTCGATGGTCATCAGGTGGCGCTTGGGGTGCATGCCGTCGCGCAGCGTCATGTCGTGCAGGGTGATCTTCTTGCCTTGAATGCTCATGTTGAATCTCCGGTATCAGTGCGCAGGTCGGTGCGTCTCAGAAGAGGTGGTGCGAGTGGCGTGACTTCATCGGTCAGGCTCCCGAAGATCCGGCTTCGCCGGTCCAAGGGAGCGCCCCCCTCCCGCCGAAGGCGAGAGAGGGGGAAGACGCGAAGCGGCGCAGGGGGTGCATCACAGCTTGATGGTTCCAGCCAGAATTTCTTCGGCGAACATCTCGGCTGTGCGGGCGGCGGCGGCGGTCATGATGTCCAGGTTGCCGGCGTACTTGGGCAGGTAGTCGCCCAGGCCTTCCACCTCCAGGAAGACCGAGACGCGCTGACCGTCGAAGACGGGGCCATTGACCAGCTTGTAGCCCGGCACGTATTTCTGCACCTCTTTGATCATGTCGTGGATGGACTGGGTGATCGCGGCCTGGTCGGGCTCGTCTTCGGTCAGGCAGTGCACGGTGTCGCGCATGATCAGTGGCGGCTCCGCCGGGTTGATGATGATGATGGCCTTGCCCTTTTTGGCGCCACCCACCTTCTCCACCGCGCCGGCGGTCGTGCGGGTGAATTCGTCGATGTTCTTGCGGGTGCCTGGGCCGACCGAGCGGCTGGAAACCGTGGCCACGATTTCGCCATAAGCCACCGGCTGCACGCGGCTCACCGCCGCCACCATGGGAATCGTGGCCTGGCCACCGCAGGTGACCATGTTGACGTTCATCTCGCGCTTGCCGATGTGTTCCTTGAGGTTCACAGGCGGCACGCAGTAGGGGCCGATGGCGGCGGGCGTGAGGTCGATCATCATCGCGCCCTGCTCGGTGACCTTGCGGCTGTTCTCGGCGTGGACGTAGGCGCTGGTGGCGTCAAAGACGATCTGCACGCCATCGGCCTTCATGTGGGGGATGAGGCCATCGACACCGTCGGCGGTGGTCTTGATGCCCATCTCGCGGGCGCGCTTGAGGCCGTCGGACTGCGGGTCGATGCCCACCATCCACAACGGCTCCAGCACGGGGCTGCGCTGCAGTTTGGCCAGCAGATCGGTGCCGATGTTGCCCGGCCCGATCAGGGCGCATTTGATCTTCTTGCTCATGCGTTGAACTCCTGAAAATTGAAATGGGTGTTGTTCATGTCAGCGTTCGAACCACGCCTCCGTCGACCCGCAGGGCCGCGCCGGTGGTGGCGCTGGCTTGCGGGCTGCAGATGTAGGTCACCATGGCCGCGACTTCCTCGGGGTGGATGAAGCGGCGCAGCAGGGACGTGGGGCGGGCCTCGCGGAAGAAGCGCTCCGCGGCCTCGTCAAAGCTGATGCCCTGGCTGGCGGCCAGGGTGTCGAAGAAGGTCTTGGCGCCTTCGGTGAGCGTGGGGCCGGGCAACACACTGTTGACCGTGACCCGCGTGCCGGCGCAGCATTCGGCCAGCCCGCGCGCAATCGACAGCTGAGCCGACTTGCTCATGCCGTAGTGCACCATCTCGGCCGGCGGGCAGATGCCCGACTCGCTGGAGACGAACACGATGCGGCCATGGTTGCGCCGGAGCATGCCGGGCAGGGCGGCGCGCGACAGGCGCACGCCGCTCATCACGTTCACGTCGAACATGCGCTGCCAGTCGGCGTCTTCAATCTGCGCAAAGGGCTTGGGCTCGAAAATTCCGAGGTTGTTCACCAGAATGTCGGTGTCAGCCAGCATGCCGGCCACTTCATCGCAGCCGGCCTGGGTGCCCAGGTCCACCGCCACGCCGCTGACATCGGCACCCGAGACCAGGGAACGCAGGCGCTGGATGGCGGCATCCACCGCCTTGCTGGTGCGGCCATTGATGGTGACGGCGGCACCACCGGCCACCAGGGCGTGGGCAATCGCAAAGCCGATGCCGGCCGTGGAGCCCGAGACAAACGCCTTCTGGCCTTTGAAGTCGAGGTTCATGGGGTGGTCCCCTTGTGGGAGGGCGCGGCGTGCAGCCAGCCGGCCATGAGGCGGGTCAGGCGCGGGGCCACGACCCAGGTCATCAGCAGCACGACCAGCGCGGTGACGACCATCGTGCGCGGCACCAGATGCCAGGAGGCCAGCAAGGGCACCACGGTCACGAAGAGCAGCAGCACGGTGGGGAAGATGCCCAGCCAGGTGACGACGGCCACCTTCCACTTCGGGGGCGGTGCCTTGGTGGTGGCGCCGGCGGGTGCGAACCAGTAGTCCAGCCCGCTGACGACGCGCATCTCCTGATCGCCAATGGTGTGGCAGCCCACGCGGCCCAGCCACTCGGCGCGTTCGGGCGATTGCTGCCAGGCGCTGAGGTGGGCTTCGTTGTCGAAGGCGAACACCACGTGGTACATCATGGGCTCGTTGCCGCTGCCGGGTTCACCTGGGCGCACGAGCTGGCCGCCCAGATGCCCGGCAAAGCCCTTGGCCGCCAGCATCATGCCGGCCATGGCGGTCTCGAAGTTCTCGGCATCGGCTGGCGCCACCCGGCGCGTGATCAGCACGGTCACGGCGCGGGTCGGCGCAGCGGTCGAGGCGGGGGACACAGTGGCGTTCATGTGGGGATGCAACGAATCGAACGAACGGGGCGAATCAGACGAAACGCATGCCCACGGAACCCAGGTCCTGGAAGCGCACATTCACGCTGTCGCCAGCCTGAACGGCAATCGCCTCGGTTACCCCACCGGTCATGATGAAAGTGCCCGCCGGAATTTCCTGCCCACGACGGCCCAGGTGGTTGGCCAGGGCGGCGATGGCGGCGGCCGGGTGGCCCATCACGGCGGCGCCGGCGGCCATGGCCACGATCTGGCCGTTCTTCTCCAGCAACACGCCCAGCGTGCGCAGGTCCAGGTCTTCCACACGACGGGCGCGGCCACCGATCACGAAGCGCGAGGCCGAGGTGTTGTCGGCGATCACGCTCTTGAGGTCGAACTTGAAGTCGCGGTAGCGGCTGTCGATGATCTCCACGCCGGGGATCACGAAGTCGATCGCGGCCATCACGGCGCCGACGTGGCAGCCCGGACCTTTGAGCGGCGCCTTGGTGACGACGCAGATCTCGGCCTCGACCTTGGGGTGGATGAGTTCGGAGGTCTTGATGTCGCTGCCTTCGGCGCAGGCCATGTAGTCGCTGACGAAGCCGAAGACCGGTGTGTCCACGCCCATCTGCTTCATCTTGGCGTAGGAGGTCAGGCCGCACTTGAGGCCCACCGTCTTGTGGCGGCGTCCTTCCTTGCGCGCGCGGATCAGGTCCTGGATCGCGTAGGCGTCGTCCCAGTCCATATCCGGGTGGTCGTCGGTGATCTTGGTGACGTCGTGCGCCTTCAGCTCGGCGTTTTCCAGGTGCTCGGCGAGCTGGGCGAGGGTGTTCTTGTCGAGTTTCATGTGGTTGTTTCCTTCCCGCTCAGGCGACGAAACGCACCGAGGTGCCGCCCAGGCCGCCGACGCTGCAATACAGGCTGTCGCCCGCGACCACCGGCACCAGCGGCGACTGCGAGCCCGAGAGGATGATGTCGCCGGCCTTGAGGCCGATGCCCAGACGGCCGAGCGTGTTGGCCAGCCAGGCCACGGCGTTGACCGGGGAGCCTTGCACCGACGCACCGGTCGAGGTGCTGATGATTTCGCCGTTCTTCTCGAGCACCATGCCGGCCAGGGCCAGATCGATGTCGCGCGGGCTGCGGCGCACGCCGCCCAGCGTCAGCACACCACACGAGGCGTTGTCGGCCACGGTGTCCTGGATCTTGATCTTCCAGTCCTTGATGCGCGAGTCGACGATCTCGAAGCAGGGCATCACGCAATCGGTGGCGCGCAGCACGTCGGCAGCGGTGACGCCTGGGCCTTCGAGGTCGCGAGAGAGGATGAAGGCCACTTCGGCTTCGGCCTTGGGCGCGATCATCGTGCCCACCGAAATCGGTTGCCCTTCGTTGAACACCATGCCCGAGAGCAGGTGACCGAAGTCGGGCTGGTTGACGCCCAGCATGTCCATCACGACCTTGCTGGTCACGCCGATCTTCTTGCCCACCACGTGTTCACCGGCGTCCAGGCGGCGCTGGATCATGCGCAGCTGGATCTGGTAGGCGTCCTCGATGGTGATGTCCGCTTCGCGGTCGGTCAGCGGAGCGACGGGTTGGCGGTCGAGCAGCGACTGGTAGAGCTCGTCGCCGTAGTGCTGGATCTTGGAGTGGTCCATGGTGTCTTCGGTTGGGTGAGTGGTCAGGCGGACGCGGCGCCCTGCGCGTCGGCTTCGGCGAGGAAGTTCGACACCAGCTGGACGAAGCGCGCGGCGTGTTCGATCTGTGTCCAGTGGCCGCAGTGGCCGAACACGTGCAGCTGGCTGTTGGGAATCCACTGGCTCAGCGTCAGCGAGGTCTGCAGCGGGATCACCTGGTCTTCGCGGCCGTGCACGATGAGCGTCTCGTGCGGCAGCGCGCGAATCGCGGCCTCGGGGCTGGCCATGGCGTCGACCCAGCGCTGGCGCGGGGCGGGGAACATGGCCGAAAACGATTCCTGGAAGCCGGGGCGGACGCTGGCCTGGTAGCGCAGTTCGGCCAGCTCGTCGGTGATCAGGCCCCGGTTGTGTGCGAACACGTCCATGATGCGCTTCATGTTGTCCAGCGAAGCCTCGTAGCCCCAGACCGCGTCCAAGCCCGGCGTGATCGGGAAGGGCACGCCGACCGAGCCCATGAGCACCAGGCGGCGCACGCGCTGGGGCGCGCGGATCGCCAGCGCCAGCGAGAGCGCACCGCCGAAGCTGTTGCCGACCACGTCGGCTTTCTCGACGCCCATGGCGTCCATGAGGTCCAGCGCCTGCTGCACCCAGGTGTCCATGTTGTAGGTCATGCCGGCGGGGCGGTCGGTGTAGCCGAAGCCCACCATGTCGGGCGCGATCACGCGGCGGTCCTTTGCGATGACCGGCATGGCGAGGCGCCAGTTGGCCCAGGCGCTCACACCCGGACCGGAGCCGTGGATGAACAGCACCGGAGGCTGTCCCGGCTTGGAGCTGCCGAGGTCGTGCACATTGGTGTTGAAGCTGCCTGTGCGAACGCTCAGCGCAATTTCAGGGTTGTGTGGGGCATTCATGTGTCTTGTCCTTGAGGTCTTTGCGTTGAAGGGGCGGCGAGTGGGCCGGGACGACTGGTTCCGTTCATGTCCCCCGTCGGTCGCTGCGCGCCCCCCCCACCAAGCGTCGAAGACGCGCAACGGAGGGGGGAAGCCGCGCAGTGGCGCAGGGGGGGATCACAGCTTCACCATCACGTTGCGGAGCTCGGTATAGAACTCCAGGGAGTGGACGCCGCCTTCGCGGCCGATGCCCGAGGCCTTGCTGCCGCCGAAGGCGGTGCGCAGGTCGCGCAGGAACCAGCTGTTGATCCAGCACAGGCCGACCGCGATGGCCGCGGCCATGCGGTGCGCCTTGCCCAGATCCTGCGTCCACACGGTGGTGGCCAGGCCGTAGTCGGTGGCGTTGGCCAGGGCAATCGCTTCCTCTTCGGTGTCGAAGGGCGCGATGTGGCAGCAGGGGCCGAAGATTTCTTCGCGGATCACGCTGGCGCTTTCGGGCAGGCCGGTCCAGATGGTCGGTTGGACGAAGTGGCCGTTGGCGTACTCGCCCGTCATGGCCGGTTCGCCGCCGCCGGTGATCACGGTCGCACCCTCGGCCCTGGCCTTGGCGTAGTAGCCCATGACCTTCTGCTTGTGCTCCGCCGAGATCAGCGGGCCGATGCCCACGCCCGGCATGTCGGGGCCGCCGATCTTCAGGCCCTCGGCCTTTTCTTTCAGCGCGGCGACGAACTTGTCGAAGATCGGGCGCTGCACGTACACGCGTTCGGTGCCCAGGCAGACCTGGCCGCAGTTCTCGAAGGCGCTGCGCGTGATGCCGGCGATGGCCTTGTCGAAGTCGGCGTCGGCGAACACGATGCCGGCGTTCTTGCCGCCGAGTTCAAACGACACCGGGCGCACGCCCTTGGCGGCGGCGGCCATGATGGCTTCACCCGTGCGGGTCTCGCCGGTGAAGGTGATGCCGTTGACACCCGGGTGCTTGGTGATGAATTCGCCGGCCGAGCCGGGGCCGAAGCCGTGCAGCACCTGGTACACGCCCTTGGGCACGCCGACCGCGTTCATCACCTCGCCCAGCAGCGTGGCGGTGGCGGGGGTTTCTTCCGACGGTTTGACGATCACGGTGTTGCCGCAGGCCAGGGCCGGGCCGACCTTCCAGGTCATCAGCAGCAGCGGCAGGTTCCAGGGGCAGATCACGCCGACCACGCCCAGGGGCGTACGCAGGCCGTAGCTGATGGCCGTGCCGCCGTCGGGCGTGGTCATCTGGAAGCTCTCGGTCGGCACGTTCTTGACGATGTCGGCAAAGATCTTGAAGTTGGCCGCGCCGCGCGGGATGTCGATGTGCGAGGCCAGCGAACGCGGCTTGCCGGTGTCGGCCAGTTCGGCGGCCAGGAAGTCGTCGAAGCGGCGGTTGATCTCGTCGGCCACCGCGTGCAGCAGCTCGGCGCGCTTGACCACGCTCATCGTGCCCCACTCGCCCTTGAGCGCTGCCCGGCCAGCGGCCACGGCGGCGTCGACCTCGGCCTGACCGGCCTCGTGCACCAGACCCACGACCTCGTTGGTGGCCGGGTTGCGGTTTTCGAAGGTCTTGGCGGTGGCGACGAAATCGCCGTTGATGAAGTTCAGGAACTGTTTCATGGTGTGTGGATGAAATGAAAAATCAATCGAGCCCAAGGGCCTGCAGGCCGGCGCGGGCGCAGGCTTCGTCCTGCTCGGCCGAGCCGCCGGACACCCCGATGCCGCCGATCGGTGCGCCGTTTTCCCTGACCGGCAAGCCGCCGCCAAACACCACCAGGCGTGGGCGGTGAACGATACCGATGCGCAGCGCTTCGTCGCCGGCCAGAATGCCGGGCCACTGGCTGGTGGGGAACCCAAAGCTGGCGGCGGTGTGGGCCTTGTCGATCGCGATGTCGATGGAATGCAAAAACGCATGGGGCATGCGCAAGAAGGCGGCCAAGGTGCCCGACGCATCGGTCACGGCCACGTTGATGCGTATGCCCAATGCTTCTGCGTGCGCCACCGCCGCCTGACAGGCCAGCGAGGCCGCCGATGCGGTGATGACTGAAGAGGGAACTGAGAGAGCGAGTGTCATGAGAAGAAGACGAGGTGTTGGCGTGAAGTGACTTCCATCCAGGGGCATCGAGGGTCCGGCTCCGCCGGCCCAAGATGCCGTCCCCCCTCGCAGCGCCGCAGGCGCGCCACGGAGGGGGGAAGCCGCGTCAGCGGCGCAGGGGGGTGATCACGTGTACACCTCGGTGAAAGACGGCACCAGATCACCCGTGTGATAGAAAATCCCGCTGCCTATCTGGTCTTCGGTCCAGGTTGTCACCGGCCGGTCGCGCTGGGCCAGGTAGCCCAGGCCGGCGAAGGTCTCATTGCGGTTGCCGCTGGGATCGAAGAAGTAGATGGTTTCGCCGCGCGTGATGCCGTGGCGGGTGGGGGTCACGTCGATGCGCGTCTTGGTCTTGGCCATCACGTCGGCGGACTTGAGCACGTCATGCCACGAGTCCAGGAAGAAGGCGATGTGGTGCAGGCCGCTGCGCGGGCCGCCCACGAAGGCGATGTCGTGCGGCGTGGTGGTGCGGGCCATCCAGGTGGCCGCCTGCATGTTGCCTTCGGGTCCGACCAGCACCTGCTCGGTCAGGAAGAAGTCCAGCGCCTCGGTCATGAAGCGGGTGTTGTCGGCCACGGTGTTGATGCCGGCCTCGGGATTCATCTCGCACATCAGCAGGCAGTGGTCCAGCCAGTGAGCGCCCGCGCCCTTGAGGCCGTCAGGCCAGGGGTCGGGGTTGGTGCTGCCCACGTCGGTGCCGACAAACTCCTTGCTGGCATAGAGGCGCATTTCGTGGCCGCTGGGCAGGTTGAACTGCAGCATGCGGCCGGTCGAGGGCAGGGTGCCTTCGTCGAGCATGGTGGTGGCAATGCCCCAGGCTTCCACCTTGGCTTTGAGCGCATCGAGCTGCTCTTCTTTCTCGACCTTGTAGGCCACGTGGTTCAGGCCGGCCTGATCGGACGGCGTGAGGATGAGGGAGTACTTGTCCCACTCGTCCCAGCACTTGAGGTAGACGTTGCCCGCCTTGTCTTTCATGACGGTCTTGAGGCCGAGCACGTTCTCGTAGTGCTTGACCGCCGCGTCCATGTCCATCACCTTCAGGCTGGCATGTCCGATTCGCATCACACCCATGATTTGTCTCCTGTGAGTTGGTTACTGCTGTTGTGACAATGGGCTGGCAGTCGCAGACTCTGCACGCCCTTTTGAAAATGGTTTGCACATCTTTCCGGCCACCTCCAGGCGCACCGCGGTGGCCGGCGCCACGCGGCAGGCCAGCGTGCAGCCTTGCGCCTCTTCTTCGGTGCTCACATGGGCGCGGCTGACCGGGCCCAGGGAAGTCACCTGGCCTTCCAGAATGCGCACCTTGCACACGCCGCAGCCGCCGTTGACGCAGCCCGCCGGGATGCCTTTTCGGCCCAGGCGCAACATGCCCTGCAGCAGGCTTTCCTGGGTGGCGCAGAGGTAGGTCTCGTCGGTCTGCGTCACGGTGACGCTGACCTTGAGCCGGGTGTCGAGTGAGAAGGCCATGGCTGCCGCTCCCCTCAAACCCGTTTGAACAAGGGGCTTCGCTGCGCATTGGCATCGGCCGCCGAGATGAACTTCTCGGTGTAGATGTCGCGCTCGAACAGTCGGCCTTGCATCAGGGTGCCGATGCAGGCTTCGACCATGGGCGGCGGGCCACACAGGTAGGCCTTGTGGCCGGCAAAGCCATCGGGAAAGTGGGCCTTGGCCGCTTCGTGCACAAAGCCCCTGGCACCCGCCCAGCCGGAACCTTCTGGCTCGCTGGAGAGTGCGGCCACGTAGGTGAAGTTGGGGTGCCGCTCGGCGAGCGCGCGGAATTCGTCGTCGTGGTAAAGCTCTTCCCGCGTGCGCTGCCCGTACACCAGCGTGATGGGCCGCGTGCAGCCTTTGCCCAGCAGGTCGAGGATCATGGAGCGGGGGCTGGACAGCCCGGAGCCGCCGGCCATGAAGATCATGGGCTGTTCGGCCGAGGTACGCACGAAGAAGCGTCCGTAGGGGCCACTCAGGCTCAGCCGGTCGCCGGTTTGCAGCGTCTCGTGCAGGTAGGTGGTGCCCGCGCCGCCGGGCACCTGCCGCACGTGGAGTTCGATCACGCTGCGCGCCTGTGCGTCGGCCGGTGCGTTGGCGATCGAGAAGGCGCGGCTGTCGTCGACGCCGGGAATGGCAAGCTGGATGTACTGGCCGGCCTGGAAATGCAGGGGCTGGTCCAGCCGCAGGTGCAGCGCCTTGATGGTGGGCGTGAGCGATTCGATGCGCTCGACGGTGGCGGCGAAGTCGCGCACGGGAATGACCTCGGCGTCGGGCTCGTCTTCCATCTCCACTTCGATGGTGAGATCGCTTTGCAGCGTGCAGGAGCAGGCCAGGGTCTTGCCTTCCTCGCGTTCGAAGTCCATCAGGGCGAAGGGGTTGGCCGCGCCGTGTTCCACCTCGCCGTCGAGCACCTGGACCTTGCAGGTGCCACACAGGCCGTGGCCGCAGGCGTGGGGAATGTAGATGCCCTGGCGCAAGGCGGCGTCGAGCACGGTTTGCCCTTCTTCCACATCAATCGTGGCGCCCAGCGGTTCGATGGTGACTTGGTACATGGAATGCAAGGAGTTGCTGAAAGGATTCAGGACCGCCGCGAAGGCGGCCCCGGGGTCAACTGGCACTGCCCTTGATGCCGTTGAGGCCGGGCGTCCGAAAGCGGATCGCGTCCTTGTGTTGCAGGCCGTTGTCGGCCAGCGATTTGGCCGGGTCGGGCTGCCAGGGCTGGCCGTTCTTTTTCCACTCGACCTGGTCCCAGTCGATCTTGGCGAAGTCGGGGTGGTAGCCGTAGATGCCCGGCAGCACCGCGCTGGCCAGCGCGCCAAACGGGGTGTCGGGCGGCAGCGGCAGGCAGAAGGGGGCGCAGAAGAGGTGGTGCGCCTCCCAGCCGATGTAGAGCAGGGGCGCGGGGAAGTTCTCGCGCACGTCCTTCATCGGGAAGTCGTAGGGGGCGGCTTTGGGGTTGGCGACGACACTCATGGGAGCTCCTTGGTCAATTCGGATGCGGTGGTCTGTGCGGTCTTTTTGGCGACCGCCGCAGAACCGGCTTGGCCGGGCTACAGGCGGTGTCCCCTTGAGGGGGAGACGCCGAAGGCGGCGCGGGGGTGGATCATTTCGTCCAGGCGGCGAAGTTCTTCTGGTCTTCCGAGCCTTCGAAATCGAAGTTGTCCCGACCCACATTCATCTCGTAGTAATCGAGCACGGCCATCAGCGGATCGAAGCCTTCGGCGGTGGGATCGGTGCCGGGCTTGAAGCAGTGGCCCTGGTAGATCTGGTGCACCGGCAGCCAGCTCTGCACGTACTTCTCGGGTTCGTGGTCGAAGATGCCCTTGCAGTGGTCGGAGCAGAAGTGGTAGCGGTTGCCCAGGTACTCGGAGTCGCGGTAGCAGATCTGCGTGGGGTCGCCCTCTTCGGTGAAGAGCATCGGGATCTGGCAGGTGGTGCACAGCATGGGCAGCGTCTTGTTGTAGAAACGGTTGCCGGCTTTCTGCTGCTCGCGGAAGTACGCCAGGCGGGGGCGGTAGTACTTGTCAAAGCTCTCGGGGTACTTCTCCGACAGCCACTGCATCTCTTCGTCGCTGGGGACCCAGGTGTGGAAGGGCGCGGCGGCGTTGTAGTTGTAGAAGGTGTTCCAGGCCTGGTGGCTGATGTGGTCCTTGCCTTCGCAGGCCTGCTTCCAGCCGGCCGGCTCGCGGATGCCGTAGCGCGCCAGGTCCTTGAAGAGGGCGCCGCCGTTTTCTTCGGCGTACATCTCCCAGGCCTCTTTCCAGCTCATCACGCGCTTGGGCAGCATGTAGTCCTGCATCATGGCCACCAGGGTGAGCAGGCGGTAGCCGCGCCAGAACCACTTGTCGATCCAGCGCTGCACGATGGGCACGTTGGCCGGGTCCTGTTCCAGCAGGAACTTGATGCACTCGATGCCCAGCGTCATGTGGCGCGACTCGTCGCTCTGTGCGCTGAAGCCGAAGGTCACGGTGGACATGTCGCCGTTGTGGGCCGCGCCGCTCATGAAGGGCACGAACAGCAGGTTGGTCAGCACGTATTCGAATGAGAAACTCACGGCCACCAGGAATTCGAACGGGCCGCCGGTGATGGCGTCTTCAAAGAAGCTCTTGGGCACCGAGAGGTACCACACGCGGTCGAACCAGTGGTTGGACTGGTGCATGCCGTTGAAGTACTTGTTGTAGTGGCTGATGGCGTGGGTTTCGGTCTGGTAGTGGCGCAGCTCGTCCACGCTTTGCATCTGGGCCGCCACGCGAGCGCCTTCACCGGTGAACTGGCGGCCGACGTGCGCAAAGCCGCGGTGGGCGTAGTACTCCAGCGGCGTCACGCCCTGGATGAAGAGCTTGAGCGCGTTCACATAACGCGCGTCGGTCACCCCGAGCTGCCCGTTGTTCTGCGCAAAGGCCTCGATCACCGCGTAGAGCTTCTTCTCTTTTTCGCCCTGGTACTTCCAGTAGGCGTCCATGGTTAGGCGAAACGGGTCTTCCCATTTGTCCCAGTCGTGGATCTTGATGCCCTCGTACTTGTCGTAGGGAACACCTTGTCCATGGGCTGGTAGGTGGTCTCCCAGCCCAGGCCGCGGGTCATGGCGGCATAGCGTTCTTTCAGACCGAGCTTTTTCTTGGTGACACGGGTGTCCATGTTTGTCTCCTGTTGCGATGTCGGGGTTAACGGGTCGTCTGGCGAGGGGCAGCTGGCTGGCCGGCGCGCGTGACTTCTTCCAGTGCAACCGTGGATCCGGCTTCGCCGGTCCACAGGATGCGTCCCCCTCCCTCAGGAGAGGGGGAAGACGCGAAGCGGCGCAGGGGGTGCATTCAATGCCTCCAGCTCAAGGTCAGCTGGTCGTCGTCTTCGTCGATGTGGCCCGAGAGGGTGACGAGGTTGACGTGGATGGCCTGCAGGTCATACGGGCGGCCGGTGATCTCTTCGATGGTTTCGCGGCGGATGGTCAGGCTGCCGGGGGCGTCGATCTTGACCATGCCCGGCGAATGAACGACCTGGGCGTTGCTGTTGTCGGCGGCGATGGCTTCGATCACCGGTCGGGACTCTTCGTTGTCCTGAAAAGCGATGAATACGTTGGACATGGGCGGTTCCTGGTGAGGGTTGAAGGGCGTTGGCGCCGCTCAGGCCGACACGCCGGCTTTGCGCAGGCGGGCGGCGAGCTTGTCCCGGGCTTCGCTCAGCGCGGCCTCGCCGTGTTCGCCCATGGCCAGGCGCGCCAGGGGCGAGAGCGCGGCCTGGGCGCGGTCGGCCCAGTCCTGGCTCCATTGCGCGATCAACTGGCGGTTGGCGTCGCTCTCGGCACCGGCGGTCTTGGTCACGGCGTCGATCCAGCGCGCGGTTTCTTCGTGCCACTCGGGCATGAACGCGGTGAGCATGGCCACCGCCGTTCCCCCTTGCAGGGCGATGTGGTCGTCGACAAAGCTGCCGTAGATGAAGGGGTAGAGCAGACCGTCGAGCGCCAGGTTCTGGGCCACGAACAGCTCGAACGGGTCCTGCAGCACCAGCGTGTCTTCCACATAGCGGCGCAACGCCTGCCACTCGGGTGCCTCCAGCCAGGCCTGTTTGCCCGCGTCGAGCACCTCGGGCTCGGCCAGTGCCAGGCCCAGGCGGGTGAGGTACTGCGCCACGCCCAGGTTGTCCATCGCATGGAACATGGCGGGCGCGGTGAAGGCGGTGCCGAATCCGTAGGCGGCAATCGACGCGTTGTTCATGTTCGCTCCCCAGGCGGCATGTCGCAGGGGCAACAAAATGGCCAGGGCCTTTTCGCGCACCGCGTCGGGAATCATGGCCACCATGCCGCGCTGGTCGACGAACTGGAAGTTGGACTCCACCGCGTCTTGCTGGCGGGCGCGGGTCATGGTCCAGTTGGCGTAGTAGAACTGGCGCGGGTCCTTCAACACATACCAGTCGGCCAGTTGCACGCGGCTGCGGCTGGCGTCGAACAGCTCGTGCGCCGGGTCCCAGGTGGGCCGGTAGTGGAAGTTGGTCATCGGCTGGGCGCCCAGCGTGGCCTCCTGGTAGCGTGAGGCGGCTTTTTCCTGGCCAATGTATTTCGCAACGTGGGCAAAGGTGTTGCGCAACGGGGTGATCTCGCGGGCCTGCAGGTCGATGTTCATGGGTGGTTTGTCTCCGTGTGTTGGTGGGGCATGAAATTCAGTGATCGCGCCAGATGACCCGGTTTTGGCGACAGAAATCGTCAAATGCGGCGCTTGGCAACATCAGCTCCACGGCCAGCTCGGGCCAGCCGATCGAGAATTCGAAACTGACCAGACCGTCGCTGCGGCGCTCCAGAACGTGCACGAACTTCTTGCTCAGGTCGGGCTGGGGGCGGGGTTCGATGGTGGTGGGTGTTTGGATGGACATGGGCAGACTCGTCGGATGCGAACCCCATTGCACAGCCCATGCCTGAATGGCCTGTGGTCGGTAAAAATCTCGATATTTAGGGGAATACCCCTATCTTTTTCCGTCTTGCTGGCGCCGGTTTATCGATTCGATTGGTGAAAACCCTTGGGCATGTTTGAGCGGTTTTTCACGAAATTTGACGAAATGATGGGGTGAGTTTTTCCTGATTTCATCAAATGATGAAAGTTGCGCCTGTCTTGGTCTGTCTTGCCGTGATGAGGTCGGCCATGCAAAATATCGAGAATCTGGCCAAATTGAGCCGGTGTGATCAGGAGACAGCGTGGACTCAAGCTTTCATTACCCCCCGGGCGCCGACTTGCGCAAGCTGCTGCGCTTTGAGCCGGAGAGCGGCGCCATCTGGCTGGGTGAGCGGCGCATGCTGCTCGTGCACACCGCCGCGCTCAGCGCCCTGCGGCAAGACCTGATCACATCGGTGGGCGCGGTGCACACCCGCCGCCTGCTCACGCGCATGGGCTACGCCAGCGGGCTGCACGACGCGGGTTTTGCCAACAAGGCCCGGGGTGACCGCAGCCCGGAGGAAATGTTTCTCGTCGGGCCGCAACTGCACATGCTCGAAGGGGCGGCCCGGGTGACCCCCTTGCACCTCAAGATGGACATCGCCACCGGCCACTACGAAGGCGAGTTCCGCTGGGACGACTCCTGGGAGGCCCACGCGCATCGGCTGGCCTATGGCGTGGTGGACGAGCCCGCCTGCTGGATGCTGCTGGGGTATGCCAGCGGCTACACCAGCGCCTTCATGGGCAAACTGATTCTTTTCAAGGAGGTGCAATGCGGCGCCTGCGGCCACGACCATTGCCACATCGTGGGCAAACCCATCGAAGAGTGGCCCGATGGCGATGCCTACCGTCCCTTCTTTGAAGACGACTCCCTGCTGGACAAGATGGACGCGCTCAGCCAGCAGGTCGAAGCCCTGAAGATCCGCCTGGGGCCCACCACCTCCGGCGGCATGTTGATCGGCCGCTCACCGGCCTTTCAGCAGGCACACAACCTCATGTTGCGCGCGGCCAATACCCAGGTCACGGTGTTGCTGACGGGGGAAACCGGGGTGGGCAAAGAGCGGTTTGCGCGCGCCTTGCACGCCCATTCGGACCGGACCGAAGGGCCTTTCGTGGCGGTCAATTGCGCGGCACTGCCCGCCGAGCTGATCGAGGCCGAACTGTTTGGCGTGGAGAAGGGCGCCTTCACCGGAGCCCATGCCGCGCGGGTGGGTCGCTTCGAGCGTGCCGACGGCGGCACCCTCTTTCTCGACGAGGTGGGCGACCTGCCCATGGCGGCTCAGGCCAAGCTGTTGCGCGTGTTGCAAGACAGCGAAATCGAGCGCGTGGGCGCCGAGCGCGCGCGCAAGGTCAATGTGCGCCTGGTGGCCGCCACCCATGTGAACCTGGAAGACGCGGTGTCCCAGGGCGCATTTCGGCGCGACCTGCTCTACCGCCTCAACGTCTACCCGATCTGCATACCGCCCTTGCGCGAGCGCACCACCGACATCGAGCCCCTGGCGCGCCACTTGCTGGCGCGCTTCACCGCTTTGCACAACAAACGCCTCAACGGCCTGGGCGACCGCGCCTTGCAGGCCCTGTTGCATCACGATTGGCCCGGCAATGTGCGTGAGCTGGAGAACCTGGTCGAGCGCGGCGTGATTCTGGCCGCCCAGGGCGGCACCGTCGAGCTGGAACACCTGTTTCCCAACATGGCCACCCCCAGGCAGGACGGCGTGGATGAACAAGGCCGCCTGGCACACATCGTGCCTGCCGACAGCGCCGAGCTGTGCGCGCGCATCGTCGACAGCGGGGTCCCGATCGCCGAGCTGGAAGCGCAGGTGTTGGCATTGGCGGTCGATCGCTGCGGGGGCAACCTGTCCAGTGCGTCGCGCCTGCTGGGCATGACCCGACCCCAGCTCGCCTATCGCCTCAAGCGCCAGCAAAGCGGTGAGACGCCCGATTGAACGGGGGCGTTGACGCCACCGGTTTTCTCCACTTCTTTTCAACCAAGCCCTATGTTGCCCCAGGAAAAACCCAGCCCCTTGTTTGCGCGCCCGGTGCGCGAGAACGCCCGCACCCTGGCCGAACGCGCGTACCTCGATCTGCGCCAGGACATTGTTCACGGCCATCTCGCACCGGGCGAGCGCCTGCGCGTGGAGCACCTGAAAGACCGTTACGAAGTGGGTGCGGGCACCCTGCGTGAGGCCCTGGCCCTGTTGGTGTCCGACGCCCTGGTCACCGTTGAGGGGCAGCGTGGCTATCGTGTGAGCGAAATCTCCCTGAGCGACCTCAAAGACCTGACCGACACGCGCGTGATGCTGGAAACCGACGCCCTGCGCCAGTCGATCCGTCTGGGCACCGCGCAGTGGGAGGCCGAGCTCACCCAGGCCTTCGAGCTGCTCACCCAGGCCGAGCAACAGCGCAGCGGTCTGGAACCCAAACACTGGGAACAGGCCAACCAGCGTTTTCACGAGGCCCTGATTTCCGCCCACCGATCGCCCTGGAGCAAATACCTGCTGGGCCTCCTGTACCGCCATGGTGAGCGGTACCGGCAGGTGGCGATCCGGATGGGTGCCACCCAGGCCGTGGGCCGCGACGTGCACGCCGAACACCTCAGCATCTACCAGGCGGCGATTGCCCGGCAGGAGGCGCGCGCGGCCCTGGCGCTGGAGGCGCACATCCGCCTGACCTGTGAACTGCTGACCAGGCACCACGCTTGTGCTTCAGAATCGGGGCATGTCCACTGATGACGGTGGACGCGCTCCTCCGTCCCGGCATGGCCCGGGCAACGCCACCCAGATGAACCAGACCAGCTTCGATTTCAGCGCCCCGCCCGAGCCACCCGCCCCTGCGTCACCACCCACCGCCGCGGCGGACCCACGGCGCTCCGACAAACAGCCACCGCAAGATGTGTCGCCAGCGGCGCTGGAGGCCCTGGCTCGCCAGCTCGAACAGCACCCCGACTACCGGGTGTTGCGGCGGCTGGTGCCGATACAAGACTTTGGCCCCCGAACCGCTGAGACACCTCAGGGGGAGGCGACGGGCGACCTCGGCGCGACCGCGCACCGCGTGATCGTGCTCGACACCGAGACCACCGGGCTGTCTCACCAGGCGGACAAGATCATCGAGTTGGCCATGTTGATGGTCCAGGTGGACGCCGCCACCGGAAGGCCCTTCGGCCTGGTCGAACTCTATGAAGGCTTTGAAGACCCGGGCATGCCCATCCCGGCCGTGGCACGGGAGGTCACCGGCATCACCGACGACATGGTGCGTGGCCACCAGCTTGACGAGGTGGCGGTGGCGCAGATGCTGGCGCAGGCCGACCTCGTGATCGCCCACAACGCGGGCTTTGACCGTCCCTTCGTGGAGGCCCGCTTTCCTGGCTTTGCGGGCAAGGCCTGGGCCTGCTCTTTCAAAGACATCGACTGGAAGGCCGCCGGGGCCGAGTCGCTCAAGCTGTCCGCGCTCGCGGCCGACCAGGGCTGGTTCTATGACGCCCACCGCGCCCAGGTCGATTGCCATGCGCTGCTGCAGGTGCTCGCGCGCCCGTTGGCGGCGGACGGTCAGACGGGTCTGGCGCGCCTGATCACGGCGGCCTCACAGCCCAGCTTCAAGCTCAGCGCCACCGGCTCGCCGTTTGAGAGCAAGGATGTGCTGAAGGCGCGGGGCTACCGCTGGGACGCGGAAGCCAGGGTCTGGGGTTGTCTGCTCGGCGATGACGCGGCCTTGGAAGCCGAGCTGGCGTGGCTGGCCGACGCCGTTTATGGCGGGCGTGCCGCCAGCGTGGAGGTGGAGCGGTTGGATGGCCATGTGCGCTATTCGGCGCGCCACGGCGAGAAAGAAAAACGCCGGCTATAAGGGAGCAGCCGCCGGGCTGGCCGGGGGCTCAGGCGGCTGAACCCAGGCGGTCCATGAACCGTGGCGGGATCGGTGTGACCTTGCGCGAAGCCTGGTCGATGAACACGATGCCGATCTTGCCGCGTGCCACCTCGCGGCCCGTGGCCTTGTCCTTCATCTGAAACACCAGATCGAAACCATAGCGGTTGAAGTCGTGCGGCGTCATGCTCACGCACATGGTCTCGCCGTGAAACCCCTCGGATTTGTACTGGGCCACGATGTCGCCCACCACGATGGCACAGCCGGTGACATCCGACTCCAGATACCCGAGCGAATTGAAGAAGCGCACCCGCGCCTCTGACACCAGCGTGAGCAACTGGGCGTTGTCCAGATGGCCGCCCTGGTTCACGTGGCTGATGTAGATCTGGATTTCGGTGGAAAAGGCGAACCGCTCGGGTACGTCGAACTGTATGCGGGGCATGGGCGCTTGGGACTTGTTCACTCACGGCTTCTCAGCCGGCGAACGGGGTTGGAAGAAACGAGCCCATTCAGGCACAGGACAACGGTGGTGAGGCCTGATCACCCAAATGAGCCGCGAACTGCACGATTGTCTTCGACCCGCCACTTTGGGGGGAAGTCAAACAGGCACCCCCGAACCACCGAACAAACTGACGTTAGCCCTTCACCGCTTCGCGCATGGTCACGAACTCTTCGGCGGCGGTGGGGTGGATGCCAATGGTGCTGTCGAACACCGCCTTGGTGGCCCCCGCCTTCATGGCCACCGCAAAACCCTGCACGATTTCGCCGGCCTCGGCGCCCACCATGTGCAGGCCCACCACGCGGTCGCTGGCGTCGTCCACGATCAGCTTCATCAGCGTGCGCTCGCTGCTGCCCGAGAGCGTGTGGCGCAACGCCTTGAACTCGCTGCGGTACACCGTCACCGCGCCAAACTTCTCGCGCGCCTTCTCTTCCGAGTAGCCCACGGTGCCGATGTTGGGGTGGGTGAACACGGCGGTGGGGATGAAGTCGTAGCTCATGTCGCGCGGTGCCTTGCCGGCGGGCGGACCAAACAGCTGATCGACCACCACCATGGCCTCGCCCAGGGCGACCGGGGTGAGTTGCACGCGGTTGGTCACATCGCCCACCGCGTACACATGGGGCACATTCGTCTGGTAGCGCTCGTTGACGATCACCTCGCCCTGGCCACCTTGGGCCACACCCAGCGTCTCCAGCCCCAGGCCCTGCACATTGGGCACGCGACCGGTGGCGTAAAGCACCGCATCGACCACCACCACGTTGCCGCCCTCGCACTCCACATGCAGGCCGTCAGCCGCCTTGCGCACATCGACCACATCGGCATTGAGCCGCAGGTCCACGCCCGACTTGCGCATTTCACCGGCCACGAAATGGCGGATTTCCGTGTCGAAGCCGCGCAGCACCTGCTCGCCTCGGTACAACTGGGTCACCTGCGCACCCAACCCATTGAAGATCGAGGCGAACTCGCAGGCGATGTAGCCACCCCCGACCACCAGAAAGCGGCTGGGAAACGGATCGAGATCGAAGACCTCGTTGGACGTGATCACGTGTTCGCGCCCTTTGAAATGCGGCACGAAAGGGGTGCCGCCGGTGGCGATCAGCACGTTCTTGGCGGTGAAGCGTTGGTGGCCGGGCGACCCGTCGGCGTTCAGCGTGGCCAAGGTGATGGCGTGTTCGCCTTCCAGGCGTGCGAAACCATTGAGCACCGTCACACCCGAGCCGGTGAGCAGACCGCTGTAGACGCCATTGAGGCGGCTGATTTCCTTGGCGCGATTGGCCTTCAGGGTACCCCAGTTCAGGCTCGGCCGCTCGCCTTCCCAGCCGAACCCGTGCGATTCTTCGAAGCCGTCGGCGTAGTGGGCCGCGTAGCTGTAGAGTTTTTTCGGAATACAGCCCACGTTCACGCAGGTGCCACCCAGACCATCGGTGCCCAGGGTTTCGGCGAGTGCCACGCTGGCGCCCCGCTGGGCCGCCATGCGGGCCGCGCGCACGCCGCCGCTGCCGCCGCCGATGACAAACAGATCAAAATCAAAACTTGAGGCCATGTGCACGCGTCCTTGTGAGAGGGTTTGATGTTACGACGCGCATCAAAACGCGCCCGCGCCGCCTTCAGAAGCCCTCACAGCCTGCCCAGGCAAAGCCGACCCCAGCGCGGGGCTTTCACCCGGCCTGCTGTGGATCGCTCACCTTGGCCTTGGCGCGCCGTTGCGCCATCTCGCGGCCGATGCCGGCGCCGTCGTATGCCTGCAGGCGCTGCTTGGCCTCGGGGTAGGCAATGGACTCTTCGAGCATGATGTGATCGAGGTACAGCGCCTCAAAAACCCCGATGGCATGGCGCAGTTCTTCGGTGTCGAACCACAGGTTGCCGTTGGCCGCCGCATCCAGCGAAGGGGCGATCTGAATCCAGTTCTCCTCCAGCCAGCCGTGGTCCTGCGTGAGCCGCTGGGTGGTGTGCACGATCTCCGGGTCCTGGCTGTTGAGCAGCGCCGGGAAGATGTGTTTTTCTTCGTCCAGGTGGTGCTGGCGCGCTTCGGTGTTGAAGTAGTGCAGGATGCGCCGCACTTTGTCGCGGTTGGCGGCGTTCAGACCCTCGGTCTCGATCGCGTCCACCAGCGGATTCAGCAAGACCAGTTGCGCCATGATGTCCTGGTGGGTCTTGTCCAGAAAATCGAAAACCGTGGGGGCAGCAGGGGTCGCAGTCATGATGAGGTGCTCCATCCAGTTTGGGAGACTTCATCCTAAAAAACGGACCCGCGCCGACGCTTGATCTGGCTCAAAGACCGCGGCGTTAGGCGCCCGCCTGTCGGTCAACGGGGCGAAGCCCCGCGGGCCGACGCGCGAGCGCCCGGGCTCGGGAGCTCAGCGGCGCGGGCGGATGCTGAGCACGGCGTTGTTGCGGTCGGCGCTGAGGTAGATCACACCGTCGTCGCCCACCGCCACGCCTGTGGGGTTGTAGGGCGGCGGCATGCCGGGTCCGCCCTCCAGCCCGATGGGCAGATTCTCGGCCACGGTGCGCCGCTGGCCGCTCACCGGGTCGATTTCGGTGAGGCGGGCGGCCTTGGGCTCGGCCACGATGAAACTGCCCCAGGGGGTTTGTGCCAAGCCCTCGGGCATGGCCAGCCCGGTGGCGATCACCTTCTTGGCACCGGTGGCCAGATCAATGCGCACCAGGTTGCCCGCCGCTTCGGTCAGGTACAGCTGACCGTCCTGTCCCAACACCATTTGCACCGGGCCGGCCAGGCCCGATGCCACCACGCTGCGCACATCGTGTTTGTCCCCGCTCACGCGAAGCAGGTTGCCGGTGGCGATTTCAATCACCAGCAGGCTGCCGTCGTCCATGGGAATGGCGTCGTAGGGCGTCTTGAACCCGTGCACCATGGCCACGGTCTTGAGGGTCTGGCGGTCCACCAGTTGCACGGTGTTGGTGAACCAGGACACCAGGGCCAGCTGGCGGCTGCCCATGCCGACCATGGCGGGGTACTCCAGATCGGAGGACTGCATGCGGGCGATGTCGGTTACTTTGCCGGTGCGCACATCGATGCGGCGAAACGCGAAGGTGTCGGCGATCCAGAGCTGGCCCTTGTCCAGCTTCATGCTGCCCGGCACGGCCAGCTCGCCCGACAGCAGGTTCCGGGTCTTGCCGTTGGCCGGGTTCACTTCGGTGATGGCGTTGTCGGCCATGTTGGACACATAGATCGTGCCCTCAGGCGCGATCGCCAGGTTGTCCAGCGCCGTGTTCAGTTGCGCCACCACCGTCTTCTTCCCGCTGTCCAGCGCCACCTTGGCCAGCTCGCCGGTGCGGGTGTCGATGGCCCAGAGGTTGCCCTTGCCGTCCAGATTGGCGGCCGCGGGAATCTTGAATTCGCTGTTGAGCACCGCCACCGCGCCGTCGGCGGGGTTGATGCGCACCACCTGCCCCTTGAACCACAGCGGCCCGTAGAGCATGCCGTCGGGGCCCACCTCGAAGCCGTTGAAGCCACCCAGGTCCTTGGCAATCAGGCGCGGGGGCTTCTGGCCGGCGGGGTCCATTTCCCACAGCGCGTCGCCGAGGAAGACCTGGCTGGCGTAGAGCTTGCCGTTTTTCTGATCAAAGGCCAGCGAGTTGATGCCGGGCAGGCCCTTGGCCACCACGCGGGTGGGCGCGCCGTCGCTGTCGCGCATGCGCAGCACACCTTGCAGGTAAGACGTCCAGGCCAGTTCGCCCTTGGGGCCCGTGGCAATGTCGTCGGCCTGGCCTTCGGGCGTGCCAATCAGGACCTTGGCCTGTCCGGTCTTGCGGTCGACTTCCCACAGGTCGTTGCCGACCACGGTGCCGGCCAGCAGGCGGCCCTTGGCGTCCACCGCCAGGCCGTGCACGCCATGGAAGGCCGAGGGCGCTACCAGGGTTTTTGGTGAGTCCCAGGCGGCGGGCCGTTGGGGTTTGTGACCGGTGGCGCAGCCGCCGATGACGAGAGCGAGTGCGGCGGCGCAGGCCAGCCGCTGCAAGGGCATCGTGTGCATGGGTTGCCTTTCGATGGGGTGAAGACAACCGGTTGTAGACCCGCCGCCACCGCTCGGCGGGTCTCTCGGGCGACAAATCAGGGTATCCCCTGTGTGCCCTCCAACGCGCTCAGTAGGTGTAGACGCCGCGCCCGGTCTTGCGCCCCAGCCAGCCAGCCGCCACCATTTCCTTGAGCAGTGGCGCGGGGCGGTACTTGCTGTCGTTGAACTCGGCCATGTAGACATTCATCACGGCCAGGCACACATCCAGGCCGATCATGTCGGCCAGGGCCAGTGGACCGATGGGCTGGTTGGTACCGAGCTTCATGCCGGCATCGATGTCTTCCGGCGTGGCCAGACCTTCGGCCAGTACGAAAAACGCTTCGTTGATCATGGGCACGAGGATGCGGTTGACCACAAAACCCGGCGCGTTCTTCACCGTGATCGGGGTCTTGCCCAGGCGCTCGGCCAGGGCCTTGACGGCGTCGTGGGTCGCGTCGCTGGTTTGCAGACCGCGGATGATCTCGACCAGCGCCATCATGGGCACGGGGTTGAAGAAGTGCATGCCGATGAATCGGTCGGCGCGCTGGGTGGCGGCGGCGAGCTTGGTGATGCTGATCGAACTGGTGTTGGTGGCCACGATCACGTCCGCGCCCAGCATGCCGTCGAGCTGCTGCAGGATCTTGACCTTGAGCGCCTCGTTTTCGGTGGCGGCTTCGATCACCAGTTGCACGCCCTTGAGGTCGTCGTAGTTGGTGGTGCCCTTGATCAGCGCCAGCGCGGCGTCCTTGTCGGCGGCGGTGGCCTTTTCCTTCTTGATCAGGCGGTCCATGCTGCCGGCGATGGTGGCCAGGCCTTTGTCGATCGCGGCCTGGTTGATGTCGACCATCACGACCTGGATGCCGTGGGTGGCGCAGGCCTGGGCGATGCCGTTGCCCATGGTGCCCGAGCCGATGATGCCGACGGATTGAATGCTGTTGCTCATAGGGAAAACTCCTGAAGGTTTCTGAAGAAAGAAGAGTGGCTTGCTGGCGCTGGCTGCTGTGCTGCCGGTGCGATGGTCCGATTGTCGCGCAGCGGCGCGCGGGCGCTGTCGCCGATATGATGCCTCTTCAGTTCAACCCACCTCATGTCCTGGAGTCCACCGCATGATCCTCGAACACGCCGATATCCGCATCGACCCCCAACATGCCACCGCCTTTGAAGCGGCGATCGAGCGGGGCGCGCGCACCGTGATTTCCAAAGCCAAGGGATTTCAAGGCTTCAAGGTCAACCGCAGCATCGAAAGCCAGGGCCGGTACATCCTGACGATCTATTGGGACACCCTGGAAGACCACACGGTCGGTTTCCGCGAATCGCCAGCGTTTGCCGAATGGCGCGCCATTGTGGGGCCGTTCTTCGCACAGCCTCCGGTGGTGGAGCACATGGCTTTGGTGTGCATGTCGGATTGAGCTCCAGCAGCGCTGGCACGGCTGCGTCAACGCATGCCGCCCAGGGCGAGACCGAATGCCACGAACACACCGCCAGCGGCCCGATTGATCCAGGTCGCGGAGCTGGGGCGGGAGAGCCAGCGCCTTGCGCGGTGGGCCAGCCAGACATAGGTCAGAAGGCAGGAGCTGGAGGCACACAGACTGATGCCCATCAACAGCAAGAACTGTGGCAACAGGGCATGGGTGGTGTCGATGAACTGCGGAAACAGGGCGCCGAAAAACAGGATGGCCTTGGGGTTGGTGAGCGAAACCCACAGTCCGGTGCGCAGCATCTGGCGGGTCGACGTTGCCGGGGCGTCCGAGGCGCCAGCGGCGCCCATGTCCAGCCCTTTGGTTGAACGCAGCATGCGCCACCCCAGGTAGATCAGGTAGGCCGCACCGATCCATTTCACCAGGGTGAACAACCAGGGGAGGGTATGGAGAATCACGCCCAGACCCAGAATCGAGGCACTCGCCAGCACCACCAGTCCCAGCATGTTGCCCAGCGTGGAGAACAGGCCCGCACGAAAACCATGGGTGGCGCCATTGCGCAGCGCCAGCAACACGGCTGGCCCTGGCGTGGCGGCAGCCAGCCAGGCGATCAGGGCATAGGCCAGCAGGGCGTGGGGTGCGATGGGCATGTTTGCTCTCAGGCGAGGGGTTGCTTTTTTCTCATCAGGGTCGATTTGCCGAACAGGCTTTCAATCAGGTCCACGGCCAGCAGGGCGGTGCGGTTGCGCACGTCCAGGGCCGGGTTGAGCTCCATCACGTCCATGGAGGCCATGCGCCCGGTGTCGGCAATCATCTCCATGCACAGCTGGGCCTCCCGGTAGGTGGGTCCCCTCAGGCACTGTGGTACCCACACCGGGAGCGATTTCGGGGTCCAGGAAATCCACGTTCGAAGCTGACGAGGTGAGGTTGTCGTCCATACCGGCCAGCGCCTGTTCCATGGTGTGGCGCATGCCCATCTCGTCGATGTAACGCATGTCAAAGACCTCAAGCCCATGCTGGTGGACAAAGCGCTTTTCCCCCGCGTCCACACTTCGGATGCCGATCTGCCGCACCACCGAGGGCGCGATGGCAGGGGTGGTGCCCCCGATGCGGGTGAGCGCCTCAGGGCCATGGCCACACAGCACCGCGACCGGCATGCCGTGCACATTGCCGCTGGGCGTGAGTTCGGCGGTGTTGAAGTCGGCGTGGGCGTCGAGCCACAGCACGCGCAGCTGTTTGCCCGTGTCACGGCAGTGGCGCGCAACGGCGCTGATGGAGCCGATGCCCAGGCAGTGGTCACCGCCGAGCACCATGGGCAGGTGTCTGCGCACCAGTGCGGCATGAACGGCTTCGTGCAACCGCTGGTTCCATTCGACCACCTCGTCGAGGTGGCGGTAGCCTTGCACCGGGGGCAGCCAGGGGTTGGCCGGGCCGGCCAGGTTGCCGCTGTCGTGCACGTTCAGGTGGTGGCTCCTGAGCACGTCGGCAAGACCTGCGACCCGCAAGGCCTCTGGTCCCATGGAGGCGCCGCGTGCGCCCGCGCCAATGTCGGTGGGCACGCCAATCAATTCAACGGTGGGTGGTTGCATGGCGATATTGTGAAGCTTTCCTTGCCGCGCGGGGTCAGGCGAGGGGGAGCTCGATGTGGAATTTCGCGCCCTGACCGGGTGCGCTTTCGGCCCAGATGCGCCCGTTCATGCGCAGGACGGCCTTGTGGACCATGGCCAGTCCGATGCCGGTGCCAGCAATGGCCTCGGGGCGATGCAGCCGCTGGAACAGCGCAAATATGCGGTCGTGGTACTTCATGTCGAATCCCCGACCTTGATCGGCCAGGCACAGGCGCACAGTGTGGTCTGTCTGTCGGGCCGTGAGGGTGATCACCGGGGGGTGACCCGGGCGGGCAAACTTGATGGCGTTGTCGGCCAGGTTGCGCAGCACCATGGCCAACCCCTGTGGATTGGCCATGGCGCGCAGATTGGAGGGAACGCTTTGGTGGACTTCCACGCGATGGGCTTCCAGCTCGTTTCGCATGCCGCCCAGAACCTCGCCAACCACCTCGGACAAGGAAACGGGAGCGATGAGGCTGTCCATGTCTTCCATGCGGCAGTAGGCCAGCAGGTCGTTGATCAGGCGCGCCATGTGCAGCGAGGCGGACTGGATGCGCCGGAGGTAGTCCTGACCTTCGTCGTTGAGCGAGGCGCTGTGTTCTTCCAGCAAGAGTGAGGCGAACCCCTCCACGCTTCGCAGCGGGGACTTCAGGTCATGGGACACCGAATAGGCAAACGAGTCGAGCTCCTGGTTGGCTTGCTCTAGGCGGCACACGCTGACGTCGAGCTGCGCCGTGCGTTCTTCCACCCGCTGCTCCAGTTCTCTGGCAAGCCGCTGAAGCTCGTCGTGGGCGGCCTTGCGGCCATAGACATTGACAAGCATTTGCGCGAACAGCTTCAGCAGATCGATCTGCTCGGGGCTGTATTCGTGCCGGGCCTGCACCGAATCGAAACCCACAAAACCCAGGCAGGTGTCGCCCGAGTTCAGGGGCAGGGTGATCAGGTTCTGGATATCCTGGCCCGTCAGCAACTCGCGCAAGGGGCCTTGCGGCAACCGGTTGACATCGGCGACGCTCACCATCTGTTGGGCCCGGAAGGCCGCCACCCACTCGGGAAACAGGTCGAGACTGAGGGCTTGCAGCTCCATCATCATGGGTGGAACACCTGGGGCGCACCACTCGTGGGTGTTCATCGCCGTGTGCGCCTCGAAATCGAACTCGAAGATGTAGGCGCGGTCGGCTTGGGCCATTTGGCCGATCTCGGCCA
Organism: Burkholderiaceae bacterium; assembly: GCA_041396525.1. GTDB lineage: Bacteria > Pseudomonadota > Gammaproteobacteria > Burkholderiales > Burkholderiaceae_C > Hydrogenophaga. The sequence goes on along the minus strand of JAWKYI010000002.1, from coordinate 423,832 downwards.
ATGCGCCGTCGATCCCCGGGCTGATGCGCGGGATGGGCAGGTTGATGAAACGGGTGGCCAGGCGCGCCTGCAAGGTCATGAATTGCTGCAGGCGCTCGCTTCTTTGCTGCAGCTTGTCGCGTTCGGTGATGTCGCGCGCCACGATCATGTAGTGTTCGCTGCCGGGCAGGCGCGCCATGCGCGCGTCGAAGTGGTGGGGCCCATCGGGCAAGGTCAGGCGGTAGTCGAACTCCTGGAGTTGGCCCGACTTGGCCAAGGTCAGGCGGTACTGCAGCAAGTCGGCCACATCGCTTGGGATCACCGAGCGGAACGGCTTGCCCAGGAAGGTCGCATGTGGGGCATACAGGTACTCTTCGGCAATGCCCTGGAAATGCAAAATGTGCCCGGCTTCGTCGACAACGAACAACAGGTCCTGCAGGACATTGAACACCGTCTCCAGCATGGCGCCTCGCTGGTGCGCCGCACTCTCGGCACTCTTGAGGTCGGAGACATCGACGCAGGAGCCGATGTAGCCGGTGGTCTCCTGGTCCGCGTTCTTCAGGGGCAAGCACTGCACCATCATCCACCGGTAGGCGCCCTCCCGGTTGCGCAGGCGAAGTTCGGCCGACACGGACTCCTGTTGAGCGCGCATCAACGCGAGCAGCGCTTGCTTGCGTGCGTGATCGTCCGGGTGCACGCTGTCCAGCCATCCGTGCCCAAGGTCCTGTTCTTCCGTGTGGCCCGTGAAAGCCAGCCAGCGCCGATTGAACCAGCTGGCTTCACCCTCCAGATTGGCGGTCCAGAAGAGCACCGATGAGGCGTTGGCCACCGCGTCGAGTTGCTGGAGGGTGCGGTCCCGTTCTTCTTCCAGTGCGATGCGGTCGGACACGTCCAGCGTGGTACCGGCCATGTATTGCGCCCGGCCGTTTTCATCCCAGAGCGCCTGACCCCGTGTTTCCATCCAGTGGGTGTTGCCACTGGGATCGCGAATGCGGAAGGTGGTGTGGTACGGCTCGCGGAATTTGAAGTGGGCTTTGAGCGATGCTTTGAGCTTGATCAGGTCTTCTTCGACGACGTTGCTGAAGAAGGTGCTGCTCAGGTCGTCTTGTGCCTTGACGAGGTTGTCCAGCGAGCCCAGGTAGGTGGGGGTGTAGCGCACGGTGTTGGTGTTGATGTTCCAGTCCCAGACCTGCCCGGAATCCAGCACAAGCTGGAAGCTGCGCTCGCTGCGCGTGAGCGCCCGCAGCGAACGGTCCAGGCGCCACGCACCGTAAGACATGGCGCCCGCCAGAAACAGGGCCAGGCCGACGAAGTAGGGCAGATCGCGTCGCCATTCGGCCAGCGCCATTTCGGTGCCGATGCCATACACGATGGCCAGGTCGCTGGCGGGTCCGCTGAGCCGCTTGAACGCAGCACGCCGTTCCATCCGATCCAGCGCGCTCAGTTGGTCCACCATGCCAGAACTGGATTGGTTGGCTTTGTCGACCCATGGCGCCCTGACCCGTTGACCCGGTTCGGACGCAACCTTTGGCGCGCGCGCCAGCAAGGTGGCGGTGCCGTCGGCGTTCATCCAGAAAAGCGACACACGGTCGTCGGCTTCGATCCGCTCCCGTTCCAGCCAGGCTTGCAACGCGTCCAGTGAGAGATCCACGCCATAGCCGTCCACACCCTGGCTTCCCACTGCCGATTTCCAGGCCAGTGGCACGAATTGCTCTCGCGCGACCGGGTCGTTGTGGCTCAAGGTCCAGCGCTCGGGAGCGAGCCGGTGGCCGTCGGGGTGGTAGTGATCGGGAACACCGGCCGGCGTCTGGCCGATCTGGCCGATGATGGCGATCGGCTTGCCCTGTTCGCCAATGGCGTGCAGGTCAAAGGGCAGTGGCAGGGAAGCGAGCAGGGAGGAAAAGCTCGTGGATGCGGGCAGCCCCAGGCTCTCGCCGGAGGCCGTCTCGGGCGGGACCTGGATCTGGGCGTCCACCTGGCTGATGAGGGTGCGGGCCACCGTCAGTGTTTGTTCCAGGTCCCGTGTGAGCCCTTCGGCCTGGCGCTCTGCCCGCTCTCCGGACTTGTCGAGCACGATCTCGTGTTCGCGCCACACGAAGACCGCCAGCGCCATGAAGATTGTGGCAATGATGGCAACCGTGCTCGTCAGCACCCAACGGCGTTGGTTGGGGTTGGACCGCGCGTTCCATTCCCATTTGCTCTCTGCAGAAGGCGATGGCGGTCGTTCTGTCGGGGTGGTGGGCATGATCACTCGGTCGGATTTCACGCCAGTCTAGCAGCGCCGCCCCGCCGGGTTGATGCCCCTTCTACATGTTTCTGCGGTATTGCCCACCCACCTCGAACAGCGCGCTGGTGATCTGTCCCAGGGAACACACCCGCACCGCGTCCATCAGCACCTCAAACACGTTCCCATTGCAGATGACGGCTTTCTTGAGACGCTCGAGCATGGCTGGTGCCTCGTTTTTGTGGGCCTCGTGGAATGCCGCCAGGCGCTGCAACTGGCTCTGTTTTTCGTCTTCGGTCGAGCGGGCCAGTTCGAGGGTCTCCATGACCTGATCCCCATGCGGGTTGCGGAAGGTGTTGACGCCAATGATGGGGTATTCGCCGGTGTGCTTGAGCATCTCATAGTGCATCGACTCGTCCTGGATCTTGCCGCGCTGATAGCCGGTTTCCATGGCGCCGAGCACACCGCCGCGGTCGGCGATCTTTTCGAACTCTTGCAGGACCATCTCCTCCACCAGTTCGGTCAGTTCTTCGATGATGAACGCCCCCTGGTTGGGGTTTTCGTTCTTCGCCAGGCCCCACTCGCGGTTGATGATGAGCTGGATGGCCATCGCACGGCGCACGGAGTCTTCCGTGGGGTGGTGATGGCCTCGTCAAAGGCGTTGGTGTGCAGCGAATTGCAGTTGTCGTAGATGGCGATCAGGGCCTGCAGGGTGGTGCGGATGTCGTTGAACTGGATTTCCTGCGCGTGCAGGCTGCGTCCGCTGGTCTGGACGTGGTATTTCAGTTTCTGGCTGCGTTCGTTGGCGCCGTACTTCTCCTTCATGGCCACGGCCCAGATGCGGCGTGCCACACGACCCAGCACGGTGTATTCCGGGTCCATGCCATTGGAGAAGAAGAAGCTCAGGTTGGGCGCAAAGTCGTCGATGTGCATGCCCCGCGCCAGGTAGGCTTCCACGAAGGTGAAGCCGTTGGACAGTGTGAAAGCGAGCTGGCTGATCGGGTTGGCGCCGGCTTCGGCGATGTGGTAGCCGGAGATGCTGACCGAGTAGAAGTTGCGCACGTCGTGGTGCACGAAATACTCGGCGATGTCGCCCATCACCTTGAGCGAGAACTCGGTGGAGAAGATGCAGGTGTTCTGGCCCTGGTCCTCTTTCAGGATGTCGGCCTGCACCGTTCCGCGCACATTGGCCAGCACCCATTCGCGGATCTTGGCCGCCTCGGTGTCGGTGGGCTCGCGTCCGTTGTCGGCTTTGAACTTGTCCAGGTTCTGGTCGATGGCGGTGTTCATGAACATGGCCCGGATGCTGGGTGCCGGGCCGTTGATGGTCATCGACACCGAGGTGGCCGGGTGGCACAGGTCGAACCCGCTGTAGAGCACCTTCATGTCCTCCAGCGTGGCAATCGACACCCCGGAGTTGCCCACTTTGCCGTAGATGTCGGGTCGAGGGTCCGGGTCGTTGCCGTAGAGCGTGACCGAATCGAAGGCGGTGGACAGGCGCTTGGCGGGCATGCCCTCGGAGAGCAGCTTGAACCGCTTGTTGGTGCGAAAGGCATCGCCTTCGCCGGCGAACATGCGGGTGGGATCTTCCCCCTCGCGCTTGAAGGCGAAGGTGCCCGCCGTGTAGGGATAGCTGCCGGGCACGTTGTCCAGCATCAGCCATTTGAGGATCTCGCCATGGTCCTCGAACTGGGGCAGCGCCACTTTTCGGATCACCGTGCCGGACAGCGTCTGGGTGGTCAGCTTGGTGCGGATCTCTTTGTCGCGGATCTTCACCACATATTCTTCGCCCGCATAGGCCTTTTGCATGTCGGGCCACTGGCCCAACAGTTTGCGCGCGTCGGCGTCGAGGCGCTGCTCGCGTTCGCGGGCCAGGTCCATCGCCGCTTCGGAGGCTTTGGGGCGGTGTGTCTTGTCCACGGCAAGCATGCGCGAGGCTTCGCTGAGCTGCTGGATTTCCCGGGCCAGGCGTGCCTGGGCACGCGCACGGTTTTTGTAACCGCGCACCGTGTCGGCGATCTCGGCGAGATAACGGGTGCGCGCGGGTGGCACGATGGGGGTCTGGTTGGTGCTGTGGCGCACGTCAACCCGAGGCAGAGCCCCTTCTGCAAGGGACAGGCCCAGCCCTTTCAGCCGTTCCTTGATGGCCTGGTACAGCGCGGTCACGCCATCGTCGTTGAAGCGAGCGGCCATGGTGCCAAACACCGGCATGGAGTCGGGCATCACGGTGAACGCTTCGCGGTTGCGCTGCACCTGTTTGGCCACATCGCGCAAGGCATCGGCGGCGCCTTTGCGGTCGAATTTGTTGATGGCCACGAACTCGGCAAAGTCCAGCATGTCGATTTTTTCGAGCTGGCTGGCCGCACCGAACTCCGGCGTCATCACATACAGGGGCACGTCCACATGAGGCACGATGGCCGCATCACCTTGCCCGATGCCGGAGGTCTCCACGATGATCAGGTCAAAACCCGCCACCTTGCACGCCGCCACCACGTCCGGCAGCGCGGCGCTGATCTCGCTGCTGGTGTCGCGGGTGGCCAGCGAACGCATGTAGATCCGTTGGCCGGTGTCGCCCGCGACCCGTGGGGCGTTTGCCCGCTGCCAGGGCGTGATGGCGTTCATGCGGATGCGGTCGCCCAGCAGGGCGCCGCCGCTTTTTCGCCGCGAGGGGTCGATGGAGATCACGGCGATGCGCAGGGAATCGTCCTGGTCCAGCCGGAAGCGGCGAATCAGCTCGTCGGTGAGGCTGGATTTGCCTGCGCCGCCGGTGCCCGTGATGCCCAGCACCGGCACAGAGCAGGTGGTTGCCTGGTCGCGCAGGGACTGCACCAGCGCCTGGTCGGCCTGGCCGTTTTCCAGCGCGGTGATGAGTTGGGCCAGTGCGCGCCAGTTCATTTCGCCGTGGCCCTGGATGGCCGACACAGCCGTGGGCGCGTGGCCGCTGATGTCCTTATCGCAGCGCATGACCATCTCGCCGATCATGCCGGCCAGGCCCATGCGCTGCCCGTCTTCGGGGCTGTAGATGCGCGCCACGCCGTAGTCTTGCAGTTCGCGGATTTCCGCGGGCACGATGACCCCTCCGCCGCCGCCGAAGACCTGGATGTGCTCGCCACCGCGGGCCTTGAGCAGGTCCACCATGTACTTGAAGTACTCGACGTGACCCCCCTGGTAGGAACTGATGGCAATGCCTTGCGCGTCTTCCTGCAATGCCGCGGTCACCACGTCGTCCACCGAGCGGTTGTGGCCCAGGTGAATCACCTCGGCTCCCATGCCCTGCAAGATGCGGCGCATGATGTTGATGGCCGCGTCGTGCCCGTCGAACAGGCTGGCCGCGGTCACGAAGCGCACTTTGTGGGTGGGGCGGTAGTTGGCCAAAGCCTGGTAGTCGGCAGAAAGCTGGGTCATGGGTTGTCTCGGGTGTTGGCTGGGTGGTTATTCGATGCGAAGGCCCTGGAGCGCGGGGTCTTCCGGTGGAAACCGCAGGTCCAGGGCTTTGAGCGTGTCGCGCACCAGGGTGGCGATCATCAGGTTGCGGTGGGTTTTGGAATCGGCGGGCACGATGGTCCACGGAGCCCGGGGGTGCTGGTGGCATTGAGCAGGTCTTCATAGGCCTGCTGGTAAGCCTTCCACTGCTTGCGCACCTCGACGTCGCCCATGCTGAACTTCCAGTGCTTCTCGGGGTTGTCGATGCGCTCTTGCAGGCGTTCGCGTTGCTCGGCGTGGCTGATGTGCAGCATGAACTTGAGCACCACCGTGCCTGTTTCGCTGAGCAGCCGCTCGAAGTTGTTGAGCTGGGCGTAGCGCTGCGCGGTTTGCTCGGGGGTGATCCACTGGTTGACCACCGGGACCAGCACGTCTTCGTAGTGGCTGCGGTTGAACACCATGATTTCGCCGGCCCCGGGCACACGTTGGTGGATGCGCCAGAGGTGGTCGTGGTCGCGCTCGGCTTCGGTGGGCGCTTTCCACCCCACGGTGCGCACCCCCAGCGGGCTGGTCTGGCTGAACACCCCGCGCACGGTGCCGTCCTTGCCGGCGGTGTCCGTGCCCTGCAGCACGACCAGCAGCTTGTACCGGCGATCGGCAAAGAAGAGGTTCTGCAGGCTGTCGATTTCGGTCGCCAGCGCCGAGACCGCCGCCTGGTCGTCGGATTTCTTGCCTTGCGACCAGGGCTTGGCACCGGGGTCAAATCGGTCCAGGTGGATGCGGTCGCTCGACTTGCGGTCGATCTCCTCGCTCATGGGCACTTGCCATTGGGCCCACAGGCTGTTTTTGGGGGCATGCGTGGCGCGGGCGAGGGGTTTCTGATCGGGCATGAGGTGCTTTCTCAGCGAGGGCTGGGGATGAGGTCGCGGGTTGGGTCTGAGACAGAGGGAGACGCAGGAAAGCAGGCTTGTTGTGTTGGTCTGGGTTTGAATTTACGTTTACGTAAACGTCAATTTGAAATCTTACCGCAGCCGTGGGCATCTGACCATGGGGAGCGACCCGGATCGGGTGGCATCGCAGGTTGATTGCCCTGTCCGAACGCTTGGGCAGGTTTTAGAATACTTGTCGGGGTATGGGCCATCGGTTGTTCCGGTGCCTGTTTCACACCTGGGGCGCCCCGGCCCGACAGAGGAGAAGCGATGTCCACCGTCCACGACCCCGAGCGCAAACACGCATTGGTCATGCGCCTCAAACGGGTGGAAGGCCAATTGCGCGGAATTCAGAAACTCATTGAAACCGATGCCGACTGCGAAAAGGTGGCGCAGCAACTGTCTGCCGCCCGCAAGGCGCTCGACAAGACCTTTTTCGCCATGGTCAGTTGCGTGATTGCGCAGGGCGATGTGCCCCCTGACGATGTGGCAGACATGCTGTCGCGCTTTTCCTGAGCGCCGACTTTTTTGTTTTTCCTGATCCGTCATCTCATCCGGTTCTTGCAACCGGCAAGGAACCGCATTCATGAAACCCATACAACTCTTTGATCCCGATTCCAGCACCTACACCTACGTGCTGTTTGACCAGACCACGCGCGAGGCCCTGATCATCGATCCGGTGGACGAACAGATCGAGCGCGACCTGCAGACCTTGCGGGAGTACGGGTTGAAGCTGGTCTGGGCGGTGGAGACCCACGCCCACGCCGATCACATCACCAGCGCGGGCAAGCTCGCCGAGTTGGCCGGTGCCAAAACCGCCGCGCCTGTGGGGTGCAACATCGGCACGGCCGGGGTGCAGCTTCAGGATGGCGACACGCTGACCTTTGGCGGCGAGGTTCTCAAGGCCCTGCACACGCCTGGACACACCTCTGGCAGCATGAGCTTTGTCTGGCGCGACCATGTCTTCACCGGCGACACGCTGCTGATCAATGGCTGCGGCCGCACCGATTTCCAGTCGGGCAGCGCCAGCGACCTGTACCGCAGCCTGACCCAGGTGCTGTTTGCCCTGCCCGATGAGACCACGGTTTGGCCCGGCCACGATTACCAGGGGCGCACCCATTCCACCATCGGCCATGAAAAGAAAGCCAACGCGCGGGTCGCGGGCAAATCGGAGGCGGAGTTCGTGGCCATCATGGACGGCCTCAACCTGCCCAAGCCGCGGCGCATCGACGAGGCAGTGCCCGCCAACCTCACCTCGGGCATACGCCACGATGTGGACGGCGCCATGTTGATGCAGCCCCGCGATGTCGGACCGGCGTATGCGGGCGATGTGTCTGCGGTGTTGGCCTGGCAATGGGTCCAGGCGCAAGGGGCGGTGCTGGTGGACGTGCGCACCGATGCCGAGCGCGAATGGGTGGGCTATGTGCCCGGCGCGGTGCCGCTGGCGTGGAAACAGTGGCCCGGCATGGCGATGAACCCCGGCTTTGACGATGGCATCCGCCAGGCTGCGGCCGGGGGGCGCAAGTTGGTGCTTCTGTGCCGCAGCGGGGTGCGCTCGATCGCCGCGGCCAAGCGCGCCACCGAGCTGGGGCTTGAGGCCTACAACATCCTGGAAGGCTTTGAAGGGGATCCGGATTCCGAAGCCCACCGGGGCAACCGCGGTGGCTGGCGGCACCAGGGGCTGCCATGGCGCCAGAACTGAGCTGATTGTCGGACACAATGGCGGTCGGTGGCCACGGGAGTTGCTGCGCCGTTTTTGCAAACGCACCGGCCAGGTCGGTGGCCGAGCAAGGCGCGGGGATAATGCGCCCATGACATTCCTGGCGCTTGACGTTGGCAACACCCGTTTGAAATGGGCTGTTTATGAAACCCCTCGCGTGGGTGCAAAGGTGCTGGCGCATGGGGCGCAGTTCCTTGAAAACATCGAAACCCTGAGCGAAGGCGACTGGAGTGCGTTGCCGGAACCGACCTGGGTGCTGGGCTGCGTGGTGGCTGGCGATCCGGTGAAGCGGCGCGTGATGGAGCAGCTCGACGAACTGTGGGACACCCAGCCGCAATGGGTTGTTTCGACCGCTGCCGAGGCGGGCATGACCAATGGTTATGACCACCCTGCGCGCCTGGGCTCGGACCGCTGGGTGGCCATGATCGGTGCGCGCCAGCGGGTGTTGGCCAGCGGACCTCCCAGGCCCTGCGTGGTGGTCATGGTGGGCACGGCGGTGACGGTGGAGGCGATCGATGCCGACGGCCGTTTCCTGGGCGGCATCATCTTGCCGGGTCACGGCATCATGCTGCGGGCGCTCGAGTCAGGAACGGCCGGGCTGCATGTGCCCACCGGCGAGGTGTGCGACTTTCCCACCAACACCAGCGATGCCCTCACGAGCGGCGGCACCTTTGCGATTTCGGGGGCGGTGCAGCGCATGGCGGACAACCTCGAGCGCCATTGCGGGCAGGTGCCGGTGGTCTACATGACCGGTGGTGCGGGCTGGAAAATGGCGCCCAGCATGTCCATCCGTTGTGAGCTGGTGGACAGCCTCATCTTTGATGGTTTGCTGGAAATCGCCTCCCGACGCCTCGTCTCGGCCTGATGCGATGATCGGCCCATTCATTCCATTTGCAGGAGCAACCCATGTCCGATCTGAACGCCCAGTTTGAAGCCGCGGTGGCCAATTCAAAGAACCTCAGCGAGCGACCCGACAATGCCACGCTGCTGAAGATCTACGGCCTGTACAAGCAGGCCACCGTGGGCGATGTGACCGAGAAAAAGCCGGGTTTCAGCGACATGGTTGGCCGCGCCAAGTGGGACGCCTGGAACGCCCGCAAGGGGGTGAGCCCCGAAGCGGCGAAGCAACAGTACATCGACCTGATCGAGTCGCTGAGCTGAGGGTTTTTGGCCGGCGCGCCCGCCAGCCATGACCCCGCTTCGCCTTCTTGCACTCCGTCAAGTGGCGTGGGATGGTTCTTGATGTCCCACAGGCGCGTGTTCTCTGGCCCGATCAGTTGGGGGAGGCTTTGGGGCCGCCGTCGGGGCCATTGTTGGCCAGCAGTTCGTCGAGGTTCTTGGCAATTTCGCGTTCGATCTGATCCTTGAACGCGCTGAACAGGAAGCCCAGTTCCGCGCGCAGTTCAAAGCGCTCGGCATTCACGAGCAAGGTCCCCTTGACACCCGGGCGGCTGAACTGCAGTTCGTCGCCCTCGTCGGTTTGCGCGAAGGCACAGGCCATCTCAAGCTTGCGCTGGGCTTTGTCGGCCCATCGGGCGGCCACGCTGCGTGCGCCCTCCAGGCCCAGGTGGTGGTTTCGGAGCAGGTGGATGTCGGACATGGCGGTGCGGTTTAGGGCCTGGCGCGGGCGGTGAGAGTCGGCGCCAGCGATTGGAGTTCGGCCAGCCGCGCTTCGGGTGAAGCGTCGGCAAGGCGCTTGACGGCGCTGTAAAAGCGGGTGAAGTCCAGGCCTTCGCGCTGGAACAGGGCCTCGAAAGCCGGTACCAGATCGTCGTAGGCTGCCTGGGTGCCAAAGCTGGCGTTGTTGGCACGGGCCACCCAGGCATCAAATCCCTTGTACCCTCCCCAATGCGCGCGCAAGGCGGCGTACCGGGTGTGAAAGTCGGCCATCGCTTCGGCTTTCAGCTCGGATTTCCGGGTGTCGCTGATGGCAGGGTCGTTGTAGACCGCTTGCAGTTGGGCGCGGGTCTGAGCGGTCAGGGCGCGAAACGCGCGCCGCCGGGCATCGAAGGTCTCGTATTGGGCTCGGGCCTGCGGGGTCGATTGGGCCAGCCAGCGCGCGCCACCGATGCGTTCCACCGCGGTGGCGAAGGACTCGTTGAAGGCGGTGTCGCCGGCCGCATAGGCCACCTGGTGAGCAAGTTCATGAAAGATCAGGCGCGCCAGTTCGCCTTCGGGGTAGCCGATGAAGGTGTTGAGCAGGGGGTCGCCACCGGCCCAGTTGGTCCAGCCCAGCGTGGAGTAGGCGGGGACGGGGTACACGGCGACTTCCAGGTCGCGTGGCAGCGTGTCGGCAAAGGCGCGGGCAGCGGCTTCGTCGAAATAACCCCGGTAGCCCACGCACCCCACCACCGGGAAACACCACTGGTGAAGCTGACGCGACAGCGCGGGCGCGGCCACCACGTTGTAGACCGCGGCTTTGCGGTGCAGGTCGGCGTAGCGGCGGTAGCTGGCGTTGTCGGGCAGGTGCAGCTCGCTGGAGGCGAAAGCGCGGATGCGTTGGGCCAGGCGAAGGCGTTCGCGCAAGGCTTGCGGGGTGTGGGTGTCGTCCACCCAGTCATCGACAGGCCGCGCCGCTTCCATGAGCTTGAGGTGGCCCGTCACCGATTGCCAGTAGTACCCGAGACCGCTGGTGGGACCCGCGCAGCCACCCAGCAACGCCGCCAGCAGCAGCGCGAGGGTGGCCAGGGGGCGCCGATTCAGCACGATGCGATTTTGCCGGCACCGGAGGGAGCGTCGCGCTCCACTTGCACCAGGCAGTCGTAGAACACCGGGGCGTTGCCCATGTCGGTGATGTGTTGGCTGGTGAGCTGGTTGACGTTGGTGCCATCCAGGCCAAGCTTGCGCCACCAGATCCCCAGCCCGTTGACCACGCCCGGGCGTGCCCGGGCCGACACGCGCGCCTTGCAGCGGTGTTCGCCGCGCTGGTTGAACACGCGCACGATGTCGCCGGTGGCGATTTTGCGCTGGGCGGCGTCGTCGGCATGGATTTCCAGCAGCGGCTCGCCTTCGATGTCGCGCAGGCTTTTCACATTGACGAAGCTGGAGTTGAGGAAGTTGCGTGCCGGCGGTGAAATCATGGCCAAGGGGTAGACCTCGCTGCTGCCCGCGGGTTCAAAGTTGGGCAGGTGGTCGGGCAAGGGGTCGAGCCCGCGCGCAGCCAGGCGGCTGCTGGCGAACTCGCATCGGCCCGATGGCGTGGGAAAGCGGCCTTGCGCGAAGGGCGCTTCAGGCAGGGGAAGGGTGGCATAGCCCTGTTCGAGCAGGGTCTCAAATGGCACCGATGACCCGAACGCGGTGCGCGCCAGGGTTTCGTCACTGTCTTGAAAGCAAGGTTCGTCAAAACCCATGCGGGCGGCCAGTTCGCGAAAGATGCTGGCGTTGCTGCGCGCCTGGCCCAGGGGCGCGATGGCGGGTTGGTTGAGCAGCACATCGGTGTGACCGTAGGCGGCGTGGATGTCCCAGTGCTCCAGCTGGGTGGTGGCTGGCAGGATGATGTCGGCGTGGTCGGCGGTATCGGTGTGGAAGTGTTCCAGCACCACGGTGAAAAGGTCTTCGCGGGCGAAGCCCTTGACCACCTGGGCCGAATCGGGCGCCACGGCCACCGGGTTGCAGTTGTAGACCAGCAGCGCTTCGATCCGTGGCCCGAAGTCCGGGGAAGTCTCGCGTTGCAGGTCGTCGCCTATGCGGATCATGTTGAGCAGGCGCGGCTGGCGCCCGGCCAACAGGTCCGGGCGGTGCAGGGCGGCACGGTCAATGGGGAAATGGCCGCTGGAGGTCAGCAACAGACCGCCTGCCGGATGGCGCCAGGCCCCCACGAGCGCGGGCAGGCAAGCCACCGCGCGCACCGCGTTGCCGCCGCCACGCACGCGCTGCATGCCGTAGTTCAGGCGGATGGCCGCGGGTTGGGTGGTGCCGTAGGCCCGGGCCAGGTCGATGATTTGCTGCACCGGGACCCCGCAGACCTCGGCGGCGCGCTCGGGCGGCCATTGCAAGGCGCGCTCGCGCAGGGCTTCCCAGCCCAGGGTGTGCCGGGCGATGTAGTCGTGATCGAGCCAGTCGTGGGTGATGAGCTGGTGCATCAGCGCCAACGCCAGCGCCGCATCGGTGCCGGGGCGCAGCGCGATGTGCTCGTGGCACTTGTCGGCCGTTTCCGAGCGGCGCGGATCGATGCAGACCAGGCGGGCGCCGTCGCGCTTGGCTTGCTGGGCCAGGCGCCAGAAATGCAGGTTGCTGGCGATCGAGTTGCTGCCCCAGATCAGGATCAGCCGGGACTGGGCGAAATGCTCGACCTTCATGCCCACCTTGTCGCCTAGGGTGGCCATCATGGCCTCCCCACCCGCGCTGGCACAGATCGTGCGTTCCAGTCGGGATGCACCCAGCCGGTGGAAAAACCGCGCGGCCATGCCCTCGCCCTGAACCAGGCCCATGGTGCCGGCATAGCTGTAGGGCAAGATGGCCTCGGGGTTGTGGGCGGCGATGGTCTTCAGGCGTGTGGTGATGAGCTCGAGTGCGTCTTCCCAACTGATGGGCTTGAACTGTCCTGAGCCTTTGGGGCCGACGCGCTGGAGCGGGTGCAGGATGCGTTCGGGGTGGTAGGTTCGCTCGGTGTATCGCGACACTTTGGTGCACAGTGCGCCGTCGGTGTGGCGGTGGGCCGGATTGCCTTGCACGCGTACGGCCACACCGTTCTCAACGGTGGTCAGCAGCGCGCAGGTGTCTGGGCAATCGTGGGGGCAGGCGCCGCGTACGGTGGAAAAGCGACCGTTCGTTTCTGCGGTGGTCATTGAATATGTAAGTTGATGTAATCTGGCGCCAAGGTCTGAGGCGTGGTGCATCAGATTAGCAGGAGTATTGGGTATGCAACGTCGTCGGGTTTTGATTCAAGGTGCTGGTTTGGCTGCGGCGACGTCCTTGCTGGGCTGGCCGCGCGTTGGCCGCACCCAGCAGATTGCCGGGCTGACCGACGACCGCATCATCTTGGGGCAATCGGCCGCATTCAGCGGCCCTGCCGAGCAGTTGGGTTTGCAGTACTACCTCGGGGCCAAGCTGTACTTCGATGGACTCAATGCCAAAGGGGGTGCAAGGGCGCGCCATCGAAATCAAGAAGCTGGACGATGCCTACGAGCCCGAGCGTTGCGAAAAGAACACCCGTCAGTTGATCCAAGAGGGCGTTTTCGCCCTCTTTGGTTATGTCGGCACGCCCACCTCCGTGGTGGCATTGCCCATGGCCACTGCTGAGAAGATGCCGTTTTTCGCGCCCAGCACCGGCGCTGATGCGCTGCGGCAACCTTTCAACCGCTATGCGTTTCATCTGCGGGCTTCCTATGCGGACGAAGCCGAGGCCATCGTGCGCCAGTTGAGCTCGGTCGGGCTCAAGCGGATCGCCATCTTCTATCAGGACGACGCCTATGGCAAATCGGTGTCGGCGAATGTGGAGGAGGCGATGAAGGCGGTCCAGTTGGCGCCGGTGGCCAAGGGCGCCGTGGTGCGCAACACGACCGATGTGGAGGGTGCGCTGAAAACCATTCTGGCGGCCGACCCTGAGGCGATTGTGCAGATCAGCAGCTACAAGTCGTGTGCTGCGTTTGTGCGCCTGGCGCGCCGTCAGGGTTACAAGCGCAATTTCTACAACGTGTCTTTCGTCGGGACGCAGGCCTTGCTGGACGAGCTCGGGTCCGAGGCCCGCGGGGTGGTGGTGAGTCAGGTCATGCCGTTTCCTTATGGTTCGGCCTTGCCCATCGCTTCGGAGTACCTGGCTTTGCTCAAAGACAAGCGGGGCATGGCGCCCAACTACTCGGGCATGGAAGGGTTTGTGGCGGCCAAGACTTTTGCGGAAGGGGTTCGCCGGGCGGGGCGCAACCTGACCCGCGAAGGCTTTGTCGACGCGGTCTCCGGGATCCAGAAGTGGAATATGGGCGGTTTTCAGCTCGATTTCGGTCCTCGGCAGCACGTGGGCTCGCACTTCGTCGAGATGACTTTGCTGACCGAGGACGGCAAGGTGCGGCGCTGACGGGGGGCGCCAGGCGCTCGCGAGATTCTGTGGCGGGCAGCGCGTGGGGTTGTGACAGGTCCCGGTGGCGCACAGGCGGTCGGGTGGTTAGGATGGGGCTGTGAGCGGCCCCGTCAGTGCCCTTTCGAACCTCCGAGAACGCCATGAAACTCATTGATTCCATTCTCAGCGACGCCGCCACCATGGTGGCGGTGCGACGCGACATCCATGCCCATCCCGAGCTGTGTTTTGAAGAGCAGCGCACCGCCGATGTGGTGGCCGCCAAGCTCACCGAGTGGGGCATACCGATCCACCGTGGCCTGGGAACGACCGGGGTCGTGGGCATCGTGCACGGGCGCGACGGCGGCAAGTGCGGACGGGCCATTGGCCTGCGCGCGGACATCGACGCCCTGCCGATGCAGGAGTTCAACACCTTTGCCCACAAGAGCCAACACGAGGGCAAGATGCACGCCTGTGGGCATGACGGCCATACAGCGATGCTGCTCGCGGCGGCGAAACACCTGTCCCAGAACCGCCACTTCGATGGCACCGCCTATCTGATTTTCCAGCCCGCCGAAGAGGGGGGCGGTGGCGCGCGCGAGATGATCGCTGACGGCCTGTTCAAGCAGTTTCCCGTGGAGGCGGTATTTGGCATGCACAACTGGCCCGGCATGCCGGTGGGCACCTTTGCCGCCAGCACGGGGCCGGTCATGGCCTCAAGCAACGATTTCCGCATCGTCATTCATGGCAAAGGGGCGCATGCCGCCATGCCCCACAACGGCACCGATCCGGTGCCTGTGGCCTGTCAGATGGTGCAGGCGTTTCAGACCATCATCACGCGCAACAAGAAACCGGTCGATGCCGGGGTGATTTCCGTCACGATGATCCACACGGGTGAGGCCATCAACGTGGTGCCCGACAGCTGTGAGATTCGTGGCACCGCACGCACCTTCACCTTCGAGGTGCTCGATCTGATCGAGCAGCGCATGAAGGAGATCGCCGAGCACACCTGCGCCGCCTTCGGCGCCACCTGCGAATTCCACTTCCGCCGCAATTACCCACCCACAATCAACCACCCGGCCGAGACCGCGTTTGTGCGCGAGGTGTTGGCCGACATCGTGAGCCCCGAGCAGATCTGGGAGCAGGAACCTACCATGGGTGCCGAAGATTTTTCCTTCATGCTGCAGGAGCGCCCGGGCTGCTACCTGTTCATTGGCAATGGCGAAGGGGCTCACCGCGCGGGCTACGAAGGCGGCGGCCATGATGTGGGGCCTTGCATGCTGCACAACCCGCACTACGACTTCAACGACGAACTGATTCCCCTGGGGGCCACTTTCTGGGTGCGCACTGTGGAGCAATGGCTGGGCAAACCGGTCGCTGGAGCCGCTGAATGATCGGTCCGCAGGAGGCTTTCTCGTCCAGCTACGCGCATGCCCGCGTGAAGTTTCTGGAGGCGGCGGCCACCGCCGGCATGGCGATTCGAAGCCACAACCACCCCTTGCTCGGGCAGGAAGGCGAGACACTGGCAATGGATGTGGCGCTGGACGGTCCGGTGGACGCCGAGCGGCTGCTGATCCTGAGCAGCGGGTGCCATGGGGCTGAGGGATTCTGTGGTTCCGGGGTGCAGGCGTTTGCGGCACACGACGCCGAGTGGCGCGAGCACGCGCGCGAGGCCGGCGTGGCGGTGCTTTACATCCACGGGCTCAACCCACATGGGTTTTCCCATTTGCGCCGCGTCACCCACGAGAACATCGACATCAACCGGAATTTCCTCGATTTCTCCCAACCGCTGCCGGTCAACGACGCTTATGCGGGCGTCCACGATCTGCTGTTGCCCGCGCAATGGCCGTCCGATGACGCCAATGCCGCGGCCATCCAGGCCTACATCGCCGAGCATGGCGAGGCGCGCTTTCAGGCTGCCGTCTCGCAAGGGCAACACGCCTTTCCCGACGGGCTTTTCTTTGGCGGCACGGCGCCGAGCTGGAGCAATCTGACGCTGCGCCGTGTGCTGCAGGACCACGCACAGGCCGCGCGCCAGATCGCCTGGATCGATGTGCACACAGGGCTGGGGGAGACCGGGGTGGGCGAGCGCATATTTGCCGGGCGCAACGACCCGCAGGCGGTGGGCCGTGCCCGCGCCTGGTGGGACGGCGGTGGTAGCACGCCGGTCACTTCGATTTACGACGGCAGTTCGAACTCCGCTTTTCTGACGGGGTTGATGTTTGACGTGGCATACCAGGAGTGCCCGCAGGCCGAGTACACCGGCATCGCCATGGAGTACGGCACGGTGCCGTTTCTTGAGGTGTTGCAGGCCTTGCGTGGCGATCATTGGTTGCACCTGCACCCGGATGCCCCGGCGGCGCTGGCGGCCGAGATCCGCCAGCGCATGCGAGCGGCGTTTTACGTGGACACCGACGCCTGGCGCGCCCAGGTCGTGGTGCAAGCGCGCCAAGCCCTGTTTCAGGCGGTCAATGGGCTGGCGCAGGGGGTGGGTGGCTCGGTGCCGGCTTCATCGGCTCTGGCCTGAGCGGGGCTTGGCGCCACGAAGATCTGTGGCAGGCGGCGGCACATTGCGGTGTGCGCCCGGCGCGAAGGGTGGGTTCGTTCAAATCGACAGCGGGTCCACGTCCACCGCCCAGCGCACCAGCCCTTTGGCTTCCGGTGCGTTGCGGCAGGCGTGCAGCACCGGCTGCCAGGCCGCCAGAAAGCGCTGGAGTTCGCTGCGGGACGCGCATTCCACCAGCATCTGCGCGCGCTCCACATTCGCCACGCGCTGGATGGCCAGGGGCACAGCGGGGTAAAGCGTGACTTGGTCGCGGTGGGGCAGGTCGGCTGTCTGGCTGGCGGCCAGGGTCAGAAACGCCTGGGCGGCGGTCTGGGTGCGAGCGTCGGCACGCAACAAGGCCTGGGCGCCAAAAGGCGGCATGGCGGCGATTTCCCTTTCCTGCAGTTGTTCGGTGGCAAACGCCGGAAAGTCGTGGGCCTTCAGACTGGCGAACAGCGGGTGCTGGGGGTACCAGGTTTGCACCCACAGCTCGCTGGCACTGCCCTGGCTGCCCACGAACGCCGCGTCGCGCCCGGCGCGCCCGGCGGCCTGCATCAGCAGGGCAAACAGGCGCTCGGGCGCGCGGTAGTCGCTGGCGAACAGGGCCGAGTCGGCATTGAGGCCGGCGACCAGGGTGATGCGCCTGAAGTCGTGGCCTTTGGCGACCATCTGCGTGCCCACCAGCACGTCGACCTCGCCGCTGTGCAGCGCGGCCAGTTGTGCTTCCAGGCTGCCTTTGAGCCGGGTGGAGTCGGCGTCCATCCGGGCCACCCGGGGTGGCTGCCCGTCGGGCCGTTGCACACCGACCAGCAGGTGGGCGATTTGCTCTTCCAGTTGTTCGGTGCCGCGGCCCAGTGGGGTGATGTCGAGGTTGCCGCAGTCCGGGCAGGCCCGGGGCACACGCTCGGTGAAGCCGCAATGGTGGCAGCGCAGCGTGCGGTCGAGCTTGTGAAAGACGCGGTAGGCGCTGCAATGGGGACAGCCACTTTTCCAGCCACAGTCGTGGCAGGCTAGAACCGGGGCATAGCCCCGCCGGTTCAGAAGGACCAGACACTGTTCGCCGCGTTCGATGCGCTCGGTCATGGCCGCCAGCAGCGGGGGGGCAATCACCGCGCCTTTGGGCTGGTGGTTCATGTCGACCAGCCGCAGTTTGGGCAGTTGGCCGCCACCGATGCGCGCTGGCATGTCCAGGCGGCGGTAGCGGCCGAGGTTGGCCGCCTGCCAGCTCTCCAGCGAGGGCGTGGCCGAGCCCAGAATGATCTGACAAGCGGTGTCGGGCCCGGCCGGGGCACGGACGTCGGTTTCGAGCTTGGCCCGGTAGACCGCCAGGTCGCGCGCGGAGTAGCGGGCGCCTTCCTGGCTTTTGTAGCTGGGGTCGTGCTCTTCGTCGACCACAATCAGGCGCAGGCCGGGCAGGCTGGCAAAGATCGCCATGCGCGTGCCCAGCACGATGCGCGCACTGCCGGTATGCGCGGCCAGCCAGGCCGACAGGCGTTGGGCCGGTGTCATGCCGCTGTGCAGGCAGACGACCGCGCCCGCGCCGTAAAGGGGCTCGAATCGCGCCCGAAAGCGGGCTTCGAGTTGCGGCGTGAGGTTGATCTCGGGCACCATGACCAGCACCTGACCGGGAGGGGCATCCGGGCTGGCGGCGTCCAGCGCCCGGCGCGTGGCCTGCAGGTACACCTCGGTTTTGCCGCTGCCCGTGGCGCCGAAGAGCAAGACGGGTTCGCGGGCGGTTTCCAGCGCCTGCAGCGCCTGGGCTTGCTCGTCGCTCAGGGCGGGGGGCGCAACCAGCGCTGTCTCGCCAGCCACCGGCTCGACCACCGTGGCCGCCAGGCGGGCGCGCTTTTTGAGGCGTCGGGCGAGTTGGGCGGCATCGAGCTCGCGCAGTTGGGGTGGCAACGCAGCCAAGGCAACCTCGCCCAGGCCCCGCTGGTAATACTGGCTGGCAAACCGCATCAGCTTCAGCCACTGTCGGTTCAACGGCGCCAGGCCGTCCAGTGCGCCGATCACCGACTTGGCCTTGGCTTCGGGCAGGCCATCGAGCGCCTGCGCCGGGCAGTCCCACACCACCCCCAGCACTTCGCGCGACCCCAAAGGGACGCGCACCAGTGTGCCTGGTGCGAGCGAGAACTCACTTCGGTAGCTCAGCGTGTGGCCCACGCCGGCGTGGGCCGGGGTGGCCACGATGACGTTGGGCCAAAAAGCCATGGTTAGTGCTTTTTCCTCAATTCAACTGTTGAAGTCGGCCCTAAGTCGTTGATTTGCTTGCGCTTCCCACACTATCCAGAGGATCTGTGGATAACTTTGTTGATAGTCTGCCTGGGCTGGGCTGAAAGCCTTGAAAATCAAGGCTTCTCTTAGATTGCCTAGAAATCGGGCAAAAATCAAACCTCAATAAAATCAATAACTTAGCGCGTCGCTCGGTCGGGTTGGATGGCCAAATGGCTGGCGCGGCGTTTGATGCGTCGCAGCACAAAATTTGTGCATAACTGAAGCGTGTCAAGCGCTTTTTTTGGGTGGATTCTGTGTTATTGGCTTGACAAGCCCGCATTGGGCGGGCCGGTTGGCCCCAGGCGTTGATGTGAACGTCTGGGTGAACATGTAAAAAGGGTGCGATGCCGGGAACTTTCTCAAACGGGTTGCCGCAAGCGCCTGGAGTGCTGGTGCACCGCATCGACAAGGGCCGACACATGTTCCGGCGGCGTGTGCTGGCTGATGCCATGACCCAGGTTGAAGATGTGGGTGGGGCCGGTGCCTTCGCCCTGGTGGGGGCGGCCAAAGCTCTCCAGCACCGCGGCGACTTCGGCGTCGATGCGATCTGGCGGGGCGAACAGAACGTTGGGGTCGATGTTGCCTTGCAGGGCCTTGCTGTCACCCACCTGGGCGCGCGCCTGGCCGAGGTTGACCGTCCAGTCCAGGCCGAGCGCATCGCAGTCGAGCGTCTTCATGTCCTGCAGCCAGAGGCCGCCGCCCTTGGTGAACACGATGCGTGGGACGGTGGCGCCGTCTTTGTCGCGCTTGAGCTGGGCGAGGACCCGTTTGGTGTAGGCCAGGCTGAATTCCTGGAACTTTCCATCGGCCAGCACGCCGCCCCAACTGTCGAACACCATCACCGCCTGGGCACCGGCATCGATCTGTTCGTTCAAATAGGCGGCCACCGAGTCGGCGTTGACCGCCAGGATCTGGTGCATCAGGTCGGGGCGGCTGTACATCAGCGATTTCACGGCGCGGTAGTCGTCGGAGCCGCCACCTTCGACCATGTAGCACGCCAGTGTCCAGGGGCTGCCCGAGAAGCCGATCAGGGGCACACGGCCATTGAGTGCTTTGCGGATCGAAGTGACCGCGTCAAACACATACCGCAGTTTGTTCATGTCGGGCACGGTCAGCGCCGCCACATCGCTTTCGGTGCGCACGGTCTTGGCGAACTTGGGGCCTTCGCCGATTTGAAAGCTCAGTCCCAGCCCCATGGCGTCGGGCACGGTGAGGATGTCGGAGAACAGGATGGCGGCGTCCAGCGCGTAGCGCTCCAGCGGCTGCAGGGTCACCTCGGTGGCGTAATCGGTGTTGGTGGCCAACCCCATGAAGCTGCCCGCCTTGGCCCGGGTCTCACGGTACTCCGGCAGGTAGCGCCCGGCTTGCCGCATCAGCCACACCGGCGTGTGATCGGTGGACTGGCGCAGACAGGCGCGCAGGAAGGTGTCGTTTTGCAGGGGGGCGAAAGGCATGGGGCTATCCGGTGCGGGGTCAAAGAACAATCGAGGATTATCCCGCGCCGGGAATTGGAGCGGCGCAGAGGGCGAAATGTGCGTGCCTGGGAATCGGTTGGAGATGCGGCGTTCAAGGGTCGTGCGGCGGTGCCCGAGTGGCCTTGGCCGCACCGGAGCCGGGCCGCAGGGTGTGGCGGGCCGGCATGGCCGTGCGGCGAAAATGGGGCCATGGGCCACGCGGTGGTTCTCGGGAACAGCGGCTTTGTCGACACCAAGGGGAGGGGCAGACATGAATCAAGAGTCAGGCGCGTGCGCTGCGCAGGTGGCCTGGGCGGCAAAGTGTGAGAACGCGGAACAAGGTGTCACGCCCGCCGGCGCCCACAGCCCTGCCACGGGCCCGTCATCGCGTCCACGCGGTGCGGCTCTTTTGCGCGTTTCACTTTGGCGCCTTCCGCCGCGCAGTGTCCCCGGGCGGCTGGGCCGTCGCTCCTGGGGTGGTCGGCCTTTGAAGAGTGTCCGGCTGATGGTGGCGTTGGCCGGTTGCGCCATGCTGGCGGGTTGTATTCCGTATCCGGTCTACAAGACTCTGCAGCCGTCTGCGCGAGTGCGGGTGCTTGATGCGGCGGGACGCCCTTTGAGTGGTGCCCAGGTGGTGCTGGTGGCCAGTGCTTTTCCCTATGGCGGTGAGCGGCACCGAAGCTCGGCCCGCACCGGGGTTGACGGCCGCACGACGTTTGAAGCCGAGCGGGAATGGCGGGTGGAGTGGTTGGTGCTGCATGGCGCTGAAACCTACTTCTGGAACTGGTGTGTCCACAAACAGGGCTACCAGACGTTCGCCACCCACCTGCGCAGCGCCAAGCTGTTTCAGGACACGTTGGAGGTGCGTTTGCAAGAAGGCGCGGCGGTGCCCTGTCGCCCACCTCCCGCAACGGCGTCGATGCCCGAGGATGCGCCAGCGGTCGAACCGGCGCGTTGACTGCCCGTGATCCAAGGTCGCCTGGGTCGTCTCGTCGCCTGGTTCGCCACTTGCCTCAGGCTTTGCTTGGCCCGAGCGGTGGGGCTGGGGGGATGACCGGTTCGCTTGGCGCGTCCGGGGGCTTGTGAGATCATGGCGTGGCCCGTCGCGTTGCCGCGACGCCTGCTGACCGGTCGGTGGGCGCCTTGGCTGGCGTTTCGAGGGCCACCCGTTGAGGGCCGCTCGTTTCTTTTTGCGCATCACCCACCCATGTCATCGAAGTTTTCCCTCTTGTGGCCGGTGTTTGCGCTGGCCGCGATGGACCATCGGTGTGCTTTTGCGGGTGGCGCGCGGGGTGTTGGCTGCTCCGGTGTCGTGGAAGGCAAATTCCGTCCCAGCAGCGGGCTCGAACAATGGGGCACAGACCGAAGCGAAGGGGAAGTCTTGCGCCCTTGTTGGGCGGAACCCACCGGGCCCATCGGCGCTCTACGCTTGCCATGAAGCGACTTTTTTCAGCTTTGGCGGTGGCCGCGGGCCTGTACCTGGCGTTGGGGCCGCACAGCCCGTTGCGCCCGTGGATCGGGGACGAACCGACGGCGCGCTCAGCGCTGCAGACTGCGCAAGAGGAACTGCAGCAACTGAGCGACGCCTATCATGAGCAGCGCAGTGGCGTTCAGGTGACGGGGCAGGGGGTGGTCACCCAGTCGCTGCCCGATGACAAGCGGGGCAGCCGCCACCAGCGCTTCGTGTTGACCCTGTCCAACGGGCAGACGCTTCTCGTGGCGCACAACATCGATCTGGCGCCTCGCATTCCCGGTTTGCGGCCAGGCGACCGCGTGGCTTTTCATGGCGAGTACGAATGGAATCCCCAAGGGGGCGTGGTGCACTGGACGCACCGCGATCCCAAAGGCCGCCACGCCGCAGGCTGGCTCGAATTCGACGGCAAGGTCTACCAATGAGCACAGCGCTGCTTTTCTGGGGGCTGCTCTTTGGCTCCGTCGGCATGGGTTTCTTTGTCTATGGCCGCAAGCAGCGCGCGACCGTGCCGCTGTTTTGCGGCATCGCGCTCATGGTGGTTCCCTATGCGATTGCCAACCCCTGGCTGCTGGTGGCGGTGGGGATAGCCCTGGTGGCCACCCCGTACTTTCTCCGTTGATGGCCCCGTGTCGCGGGCCTCAGCGGGGGGCGTCCAACGTCAGGATCCAGGCCACGAGCTTCTCCGCATCGGCCTGCGAGATGGCCACCTGGTTGGGCGGCATGGCCAAGCCGCTCACCTTGCCTTGCCAGTGGCTGGCGTAGGGGCTGGAGCCCGCGAGCACGGTGGCGGTCAGTTGCTTGAGCGCGTCTGGCTGGCCTTTGTAGCGGATGGCCACATCGCGCCAGGCCGGGCCGATGGGCGCCATGCCATTGGGGCCCTTGGCGCCGGGTTCGATGTGGTGGCAGGTCATGCAGCCGCTGTTGGAGGCGAGCTGCAACATGGCTTTGTCGTTGGCGTTGTCTGCAGCCCAGGCGGGGCTGCCCGTCAACACGGCAGCGGCGAGGATGAGGGCAGGGGATTTCATGGCGTATCTCCAGAGACGTTGAAGGAATGGTCTTCAGCGTAGTGATCCGCGCCGGCGCGCGGTTGACTTGCGTCAAGCCGGCCTCGGCCCCTTGTCTCAGATTGAGAAAACCGCCTGTTCACCCCTGATGGGGGAGGGGCGTCAACCGTGCGCCAAATCCTCGCCACACCGTTGCAGCAGCATGGCATCGCCATAGCTGAAGAAGCGGTAGTGGTGGGCGACCGCATGGCGGTATAGGTTCATGATCCGTTCGTGGCCCGCAAAGGCACTGACCAGCATCATCAGCGTGGATTTGGGCAGGTGGAAATTGGTCACCAGCAGGTCCACCACCTTGAATGGAAAGCCGGGTGTGATGAAGATGTTGGTGTCTCCCTGGGTGTGGCCGTCCCGCGCCCAGGTCTCCAGTGTGCGCACGGTGGTGGTGCCCACGGCCACGACGCGGCCCCCGCGGGCGCGGCAGGCCTGGATGGCCGCCACGGTTTCGGGCGGCACGGCGTAGCGCTCATGGTGCATCACATGCTCGCTGATCTGTTCGGTCTTCATGGGGGCAAAGGTGCCCGCGCCCACATGCAGGGTGACGTTGGCGGTCTCAATGCCCCGCTCGCGCAGGGCCTCCAGCACGCCTTCGTCGAAGTGCAGCGATGCGGTGGGCGCGGCCACCGCGCCGGGCACGCGCGCGAACACGGTCTGGTAGCGCCGCTCGTCATCGGCGTCGTCGGCGTGTGTGATGTAGGGAGGCAAAGGCACATGGCCGTGTTGCGCCATGAGGTCGTAGGGCGTTTCGCTGCCCGGGCCTTGCAGACGCAGGCGAAACAGTTGGCCCTGTTCGTCGGGCCAGCGCCCGAGGAATGTGGCGTCGAAACCGCCTGCTTCCAGGCCGCCGGCCATGTGCAGCAGCCCACCGGGCTGGGGCTTCTTGCTGACCCTCAGGTGGCCCACCACTTCGTTGGCCCCGCCGCCGAGCGATTCGTGCGGCAGCAGCACGCGCTCGATCAGAAGCTCCAGCTTGCCGCCCGAGGCCTTTTCGCCAAACAGGCGCGCCTTGACCACCTGGGTGTCGTTGAACACCAGCAGGTCGCCGGGGTTCAGCAGCGAGGGCAGCTCGCGGAAAATGCGGTCGACGGGGTCGCCTTCGTGGCGCCCATCGAGCAGTCGCGAAGCGCTGCGCTCGGCCGCCGGGTGCTGGGCGATGAGTGTTTCGGGAAGGTCGAAATCAAAATCGGCGACGGTGAAGTCGCGCAGCGGGGCAGAAGGCATGGTGCTTGAGGGCCGGACAGACCCGTTCCAAGTGAGTTAAGTGGCCGATTCTCTCAGACCCCTGTGGTCCTCAGCGGGGGCGGTGCATTTTGAACAGCTGTTCCGGTCCCACGGTGAAATAGTCGGCTGGCCCGCCGCCGCGCAGGATGTGGCCCGCGTGGGCGGTGTCGTACACGCCGTCTTTGAGCAAGCGCTGCGCAATGTGGATGCCGACCACTTCCCCCAGCACCAGCCAGCTGTCGATGGCTTCGCCCTGCGCTGAGGTGAGCCGGATCAGTTGCGAGAGCTTGCATTCAAAGGTGACCGGGCTTTCTTGCACGCGGGGCGGCCTGACCAGGCGGGAGGCCAGGGGCGTGAGCCCGGCGAGCGCAAATTCGTCCACCTCGGGCGGCACGGCCGCGCAGGTCTGGTTCATGGCGTCGGCCAGGTCGCGCGTGGCCAGGTTCCACACAAACTCGCCCGTGGCCTCGATGTTGCGCACCGAGTCCTTGTAGCCAATGCTGCTGAAGCCCACGATGGGCGGTGTGTAGTTGAAGGCGTTGAAGAAGCTGTAGGGTGCCAGGTTCAACACCCTGTTGGCGTCGCAGGTCGACACCCACCCGATCGGCCGGGGACCGACGATGGCATTGAACGGGTCGTGGGGCAGCCCATGGCCCTGGGCCGGTTCGTAGAAATGAATGGTGTCGGTGTGCATCTGGGGGATTTTGCGGGCATCTGGCCCCAGCGGGTGTCACCCAGACAGGGCATCCATCGGCCCGACAGGGTCACCGCCCCGGGCACAATGCGGCCATGCCCGCCAAAGCCGACGGACCCACCGCCACCCCGGCGCTTTCCGCGCCCCAGAGAGCCCTGCGCAAGCTTGGGCTGGTGCGGGACATCGACCTGGCCTTGCACCTGCCCCTGCGGTACGAAGACGAGACCCGCATCGTCAAGCTGAGTGAGGCGCGCGAAGGCGCAACCGTGCAGGTGGAGGGTGTGGTGACCCACAGCGAGATCACCTTCAGGCCCCGGCGCCAGTTGCTCGTGACCCTGGACGACGGCAGCGACACCTGCACACTGCGCTTTTTCACCTTTTATCCCTCCCATCAAAAGGCGCTGAGCGTGGGTGCGCGCGTCCGGGTGCGCGGCGAGGTGCGCGGGGGCTTCATGGGCCGCACCATGATGCACCCGGCGTTTCACGCGGCAGGCGGTGAGCTGCCCGATGCGCTCACGCCCGTGTACCCCACCAGCGCCCAGTTGCCGCAGGCCTACCTGCGCAAGGCGGTGGCCAGCGGTTTGCGCCGCGCCGACCTTTCCGAGACCCTGCCCCCCGAGCTGCTGCACGGTCTGGAGTGCGTGGTGCGCAACACCGACGGGCCGCTCTATACCCTGCGCGATGCGCTGCGGTTCCTGCACCACCCCGGACCAGAGGTGTCGCTGCACGCGCTGGAAGACCGCACACACCCCGCATGGCAGCGGCTCAAAGCCGAGGAGCTTCTGGCGCAGCAGTTGTCGCAACTGGTGGCCAAGCGCGAGCGCGACGCGCTGCGGGCACCCGCCTTGCGCGTGGTGCCCGGCGGCCTGCATGAGCAGTTGCTGGCGGTGTTGCCCTTTGCGCTGACGGCGGCGCAGCGCCGCGTGGGTGAAGAGATTGCGAGCGACCTGTCTCGGCAGGTCCCGATGCACCGCCTGTTGCAGGGTGACGTGGGCTCGGGCAAAACCGTGGTCGCCGCCCTGGCCGCTGCGGTGGCCATGGACGCGGGCTGGCAATGCGCCCTCATGGCGCCCACCGAAATCCTGGCGGAACAGCATTTCGCCAAGCTCATCGGTTGGCTGGAGCCTTTGCTGGCACCGCTGGGCAAACGCGTGGCCTGGCTCACCGGGGGCCAGAAGAAGAAACAGCGCACCGAAATGCTGGCCTTGATCGCCAGCGGCGAGGCCGCCTTGGTGGTGGGGACCCACGCGGTGATCCAGGATCAGGTGCAATTCCAGAACCTGGCCTTGGCCATCATCGACGAACAACACCGGTTTGGCGTGGCGCAGCGCCTGGCACTCCGATCCAAGATCGGCGCGGGCCTTCAAGAGGGGGAGCCGCACCTGCTCATGATGACGGCCACGCCCATTCCCCGCACCCTGGCCATGAGCTATTACGCCGATCTGGATGTCTCCACCATCGACGAGTTGCCGCCCGGCCGCACGCCCATCGTCACCAAGGTGATGTCGGACCAGCGGCGCGACGAGGTCATCGAGCGCATTGGCAAACAGGTGGCCGAGGGTCGGCAGGTGTACTGGGTCTGCCCGCTGATCGAGGAAAGCGAGGCGCTCGATCTGAGCAATGCCACCCAGACCCACGCCGATCTGAGCGAAGCGCTGCCGGGTGTGCTGGTGGGGCTGTTGCATTCCCGCATGACCTCGCCAGAGAAAAAGGCGGTGATGGACCTGTTCAAGGGCGGGCAGATGGGCCTGCTGGTGTCGACCACCGTGATTGAGGTCGGGGTGGATGTGCCCAATGCGTCGCTGATGGTGATCGAACATGCCGAACGTTTTGGCCTGAGCCAGTTGCACCAGTTGCGTGGTCGGGTGGGCCGGGGGGCCGCGGCGTCGGCGTGTGTGCTGATCTATTCGCCGCCCGAAGGCGGGCGCCTGAGCGAGGCGGCGCGGGAACGGCTGAAGGCCATGGCCGAGACCAATGACGGTTTTGAAATTGCCCGACGCGACCTGGAAATTCGCGGGCCGGGCGAGTTCATGGGCTCTCGCCAATCGGGCGCGGCCATGTTGCGGTTTGCCGACCTGGCGACCGACGGCCATTTGCTGGCGTGGGCGCGGCAGGCGGCGGTGCAGATGCTGTCGCGCAGCCCGGAAGCGGCGGAGAAACACTCGGCCCGCTGGCTGGGCAGCAAGGCGGAGTTCTTGAAAGCGTGACTCCACCCCCCTCGTCGAGGTTGCTTCATTGGTTTTTCTTGCGGCGTAGGCCGGGTCTCGGCCCGGCGGCCGAGGTACTTGTCGGCCGAGGTTCTTGTCTCTTGGTTCGCCAAAAGACAAGTGCCCAAAGAAAAGAAAAGGGAAGAGGGAAAAGGCGAGCCGAAGTCCGGGCCGCTGCACGGTAGCTTGCATTGCTCGGGTCTGGCGGGGTCGGGCTGAACTCGCCTTTGGCTGAAACAACGCCCGCCCTGATCCGCCATTCGCTGTGCTGCTCAGCCCGGCCACGCGGCCAAAGGGAAGCTCAGATTCAGGAACGGAATCACCCTCACCGGAGCGCGTGTCTTCAACCCAGGATGCCGCCGATCCGTGTTTCCCGGTCGGCCGGCATCGACCCTTGGGGGGGTGACGCCGAAGGCGGCGCGGGGGGGCACAATAGCCCCATGACCCTCACCGAACTCAAATACATCGTGGCTGTGGCGCGGGAAAAGCACTTTGGCAAGGCCGCCGAGGCCTGCTTTGTGTCGCAACCCACGTTGTCTGTGGCGATCAAGAAACTGGAAGAGGAGCTGGAGCTCAAGATTTTTGAGCGCAACGCCAGTGAGATCACCATCACCCCCTTGGGGGAAGAGATCGTGCGCCAGGCCCAGACGGTGCTGGAGCAGGCGGCTTCGATCAAGGAGATTGCCAAGCGCGGCAAGGACCCTCTGGCCGGTCCACTGCGCCTGGGGGTGATCTACACCATCGGCCCTTACCTGCTGCCGAACCTGGTGCGCCAGGTCATCGAGCGCACCCCGCAGATGCCCCTGATGCTGCAAGAGAACTTCACAGTGAAGTTGCTGGAGCAATTGCGGCTGGGCGAGATCGACTGCGCCATTCTGGCCGAGCCGTTCCCGGACACCAACCTGGCCATGGCGCCTCTGTACGATGAGCCCTTTCTGGCGGCGGTGCCGGTGGGCCATCCTTTGGCACAGCAAACCAGCATCACCTCCGAGCAGCTCAAGAAGGAGACCATGCTGCTGTTGGGCACCGGCCATTGTTTTCGCGACCATGTGCTGGAGGTCTGCCCCGAGTTCGCGCGGTTCTCCAACGACACGGAGGGCATTCGAAAGAGCTTCGAGGGGTCTTCTCTGGAGACCATCAAACACATGGTGGCCGCGGGCATGGGGGTGACCCTGGTGCCGCGCCTGTCGGTGCCCAGCTCGGCGCTGGACGGCAGCCCGGCGGCCGACCAGGACTTTGGCGATTCCGCCTTTGTTCGTTACCTGCCTTTTGATGGCGAAGCGCCCACACGGCGCGTGGTGCTGGCCTGGCGGCGCAGCTTCACCCGCTTCGAGGCCATCGCCGAATTGCGCAATGCCATCTACGCCTGCGAGTTGCCAGGCGTCAAACGCCTGACATGAACACCTCCACCGTGCCCCAACATCCCCAGCCGGCGCCTTCGCGTCTGGCGCTGTATCTCGACCTGATTCGCTGGAACCGCCCCGCCGGTTGGCTGCTGTTGCTGTGGCCGTCGCTGGCGGCGCTGTGGATCGCGGCCGGGGGCTTTCCGGGGTGGCACCTGACGCTGGTTTTTGTGTTGGGCACCATCCTGATGCGCAGTGCGGGCTGCTGCGTCAACGACGTGGCCGATCGCGAGTTCGATCTGCATGTGAAGCGCACCGCGCAGCGCCCGGTGACCAGTGGGCGCGTGGGGGTCAAGGAGGCGCTCGCGGTGGGGGGCGTGTTGGCGTTTGCGGCTTTCCTGCTCGTGCTGACGCTGAACAAGGCCACGGTGGTCTGGTCGCTGTTGGGGCTGGTGCTCACCTTGATCTACCCTTACGCCAAGCGGCATGTGTCCATGCCGCAGGCCGTGCTGGGGGTGGCGTTCAGTTTTGGCATTCCCATGGCGTTCTCCGCGGTGACCGCCGGACCGGTCTGGGAGCTGTTTGCTGCCGCGCCAGGGCGGGAGAGTGGCCCGGCTGGTATCTGGGGCATCTTGCGCGACACGGTGCCGCCCATGGCCTGGGCGCTGATGCTGGGCAACCTCTTCTGGGTGATTGCCTACGACACCGAGTACGCCATGGTGGACCGAGACGACGATCTCAAGATCGGCATGAAGACCTCGGCCATCACCCTGGGGCGCTGGGACGTGGCCGCGGTGACGGTTTTTTACCTGGCCTTCCTGGCCATCTGGACCGCCGTGCTCTGGGGTCGGGTGAGTCCGGTGGTCTGGGGCCTGATGCTGGTGGTGGCCTTGGGTCAGGTGGCGTGGCACCACCATCTGATCAAAGACCGCACCCGGGAAGGCTGCTTCAAAGCCTTCCGCTTGAATCACTGGCTGGGCTTCACCGTGTTCTTGGGGGGGGTGCTGGGTCTTTGAGTCGGGGCCCGGCGATCAGCCGAATTCCTTGCCCAGCGCCTCGGCCCGTTGGCGCGCCGCGTGCATGGCGGCCTGGAAATGTGCTTTGACCTGTTGCGACTCCATGGAAGAAATCGCCGCATGGGTGGTCCCGCCTTTGGAGGTCACCCGCTCGCGCAGCGTCTGCAGCGGATCGGCGGCGCGTTGCGCCAGCGCGGTGGCGCCGGCAAAGGTGCCCATGGCCAGGCGCTGGGCGAGTTCGGGGGGCAGTCCCATCTCGGCCCCCGCGTCGCGCATGGCTTCGAGGAAATAGAACACGTAGGCGGGGCCTGAGCCGGAGAGGGCCGTCACGGCGTCGAGCTGCGATTCCGTTTCCACCCACACGAAGTCGCCGGTGGTTTTCACCACGGTCTCCACCAGATGGCGGTCATCGGCCGAGACGGCTGCGCGCGCGAAAAGACCGGTCATGCCCAGGCCGACCAGGGCGGGGGTGTTGGGCATGGCGCGCACGATGCGCTCGGAGCCCAGCCACTGGGCGATGCTGTCGCTGGTGATGCCGGCGGCCACGCTCAGGTGCAGCCCCTGGTCGGTAAAGGCGCGGGTGGCCAGTGCGGCGTCCTTGAAGGTTTGAGGCTTGACGGCCCAGACCACCAGTGTGCAGGCAGCCAGCGACGCGCTGGCCGATGCAGCCACGGTGATGCCCGGGAACTGCTGGGTCAGCCGCGCGCGTTGTTCGTCCCAAGGCTCGACCACCTGCAAGGCGCTGGTGGGGTGGCCCTGGTCGACCAGGCCACCGATGATGGCGCTGGCCATGTTGCCACCGCCGATGAATCCGATGGGGGGAGGGGAGGAAGATGAAGCGTTCATGGCGCCATTGTGCCGCGCCTTGTTCGATTCAAGGGACCGCTCAATGTGGCCTTCACGTCGCCACGGTCTGGCGCACCGCGTGCTCCCAGCGGCCCATGCGTTCGGCCGCCTGGTCGCGTGTCATGGCGGGTTCGAAGCTGCGCTCGGCGCGCCATTGGGCCGCGAGTTCGTCCAGTCCCTGGTACATCCCGCCGTGCAGACCCGCGAGGTAGGCCGCCCCCAGCGCGGTGGTCTCGATCACCGCCGGGCGCACCACCGGGATGCCCAGCAAGTCGGCCTGGAATTGCATCAACAGGTCGTTCACGCAGGCGCCACCGTCCACCCGCAGTTCGCTCACCGCCACACCGCCGGCCGATACCGCGTCGCGGCTCATGGCGGCCAGCAAGGCGGTGCTCTGGAATGCGATGCTTTCCAGCGCGGCGCGGGCGATGTGGGCCACCGTGGTGCCCCGTGTGAGGCCGGTCAGACTGCCCCGGGTGTCGGGCTGCCAGTAGGGCGCGCCCAGGCCGGTGAACGCGGGCACCAGCACCACGCCGCCGGTGTCGGGCACGCTCTCGGCCAGCGCCTGCACCTCGCTGCTGGACTGGATGGCGTTGAGGCCGTCGCGCAGCCACTGGATGACCGCGCCACCGATGAACACGCTGCCCTCCAATGCGTATTGCGGTGGGCCGGGCGGTTGGGCCGCCGCGGTGGTGATGAGGCCGTTTTCGCTGATCTGGAAGCGTGCGCCGGTGTGCATCAGCATGAAGCAGCCGGTGCCGTAGGTGTTCTTGGCCATGCCGGCCTGGAAGCAGGCCTGTCCGAACAGCGCGCTTTGCTGGTCGCCGGCGACGCCACCGATGGCCAGCGGCGCGCCCAGCCACTCGGCCTGGGTCTGGCCGAAGTCCGCGCTGGACGGCAGGGCTTTCGGGAGCAGGCTGGCCGGAATGTTCAGCGCCTCCAGCAGCTCGGTGTCCCAGCACTGGGTGTGGATGTTGAAGAGCATGGTGCGCGCGGCGTTGCTGTGGTCGGTCGCGTGCACCGCGCCGCCGGTGAGTTTCCAGATCAACCAGCTGTCCACCGTGCCAAAGGCCAGTTCGCCGCGCTCGGCCTGCTCGCGCACATCCGGCACGTTGTCCAGGATCCACGCCAGTTTGGTGGCCGAAAAGTACGCGTCGATGCGCAGACCGGTCTTTTGCAGCACGGTGTCGCTCAGGCCCCGCTCGCGCAGATCGACACAGGCGGCTTCGGCGCGGCGGTCTTGCCAGACGATGGCGTTGTGCACAGGCAAGCCGGTCTTCCGGTTCCACAGCACGGTGGTCTCGCGCTGATTGGTGATGCCAATGGCACGCACCTGGCTGGCTGAAAGCCCGGCCTGCTTGAGGGCTTGGCGAGCGGTGTCGAGCTGGCTGCTCCACAGGGTGAGCGGGTCGTGTTCCACCCAGCCTGGCTGAGGGTAGATCTGCGCAAACTCCTGTTGCGCCATGGCCACCACGCGGCCGGCGCGGTCAAACACGATGCTGCGGGAGCTGGAGGTGCCTTGGTCGAGGGCCAGCAGAAAATCGGTCATGGGTTCGTCCTTTGGGGGTTCGGATCGCAGGTTTTGGCCGGTGGGGGTGCGCCGTCAGTGGTTGGTGAGGTCGGGCTGCCCGGCCACCACACACTGCACGTCGCCTTCGGCCATCAGCGCGTCAAAGGGTTCTGGTGGTGGCGCGTCGGTGAACAACACGTCGACCTCGTCCAGCCTCGCCAGCTCGACCATGGCAGGCCGGTTGAACTTGCTGTGGTCGGCCGCCAGCCAGATTTCGCGCGACTGCTCGATGATGGTGCGGGCCACCCGCACTTCGCGGTAGTCAAAGTCTCGCAGGGTGCCGTCGGCTTCGATACCGCTGATCCCGATCAGGCCGATGTCGACCTTGAACTGGCGCATGAAATCCACCGTGGCCTCGCCCACGATGCCCTGGTCGGCGCTGCGCACCAGCCCGCCGGCCACGATCACTTCGCAATCCGGGTTGGTGCTCAGCACCGCGGCAATGTGCAGGTTGTTGGTGATGACGCGAAGCCCCGTGTGGTGCAGCAGTTCGTGGGCCACGGCTTCGATGGTGGTGCCGATGTTGAGTATCAGGGAGCAGCCATTGGGCACGCGTTGGGCGATGGCGCGGGCGATGCCCGTTTTGGCATCGGCCTGCATGGCCTGGCGCTGGCGGTAGGCGATGTTTTGTGTGGTGGACACGGGCAGGCGAACCCCGCCGTGAAAGCGCGAGAGCAGACCGGCCTCGGCCAGCCGCTGAACATCGCGTCGCACGGTTTGAAGGGTCACGCCAAAGCGCTCTGCCAGCGCTTCGATGGTCTGGGGGCCGTGGGCCCGGACTTCATCCAGCAGCTGGGTGTGGCGGGGTGCAAGGTTCATGGGGACGTCGAAACGGTTTTCCGAATGTGCTCGAACATAACGGAAAACGCAGCACCACCCATAAGGGTAAGTACCGAACAAAAAAGAACATAAACGAACATTAAAATCGCTAAAACGAAAAGCCTTGGTGCCTGGCATCGGGCTGTTGTGTGACTTTTGTCTGGAATCTCAATGCAGCTGACTTTGGAGCGCGTAGGCAAGACGGTGGGGCCGTCGGTCCACCTCTACCCCCAGACCCTGTCTCTGGTCCCGGGGGCGGTGACGGTATTGCTGGGCGCCACGCAGGCCGGCAAGACCAGCCTGATGAGGCTGATGGCGGGGCTGGACACGCCGAGCACCGGGCGTGTTTTGGTCGACGGGGCGGATGTGACCGGCGTGCCGGTGCGCGAGCGCAACGTGGCCATGGTTTATCAGCAGTTCATCAACTACCCCTCAATGACGGTGTTTCACAACATCGCCTCGCCGCTGAAGTTGCGGGGGGAGGGCGGTGACGCCTTGACAGCCAAAGTGCGCGCATTGGCTGAGAAACTGCACATCGAGATGTTTCTGGATCGCCTGCCGGCCGAGCTATCGGGGGGCCAGCAACAACGCGTGGCCCTGGCACGGGCACTGGCCAAAGACGCGCCGCTCATGCTGCTGGACGAGCCACTGGTGAACCTGGACTACAAGCTGCGCGAAGAGTTGCGCGAGGAGCTTTCACAGCTCTTCGCCACCGGCGAAGCCACCGTGGTATATGCCACCACCGAGCCCGCCGAAGCATTGCTGCTGGGGGGCTATACCGCGGTGATGGACGCGGGTGAGCTGTTGCAGTACGGACC
Organism: Burkholderiaceae bacterium; assembly: GCA_041396525.1. Lineage (GTDB taxonomy): Bacteria > Pseudomonadota > Gammaproteobacteria > Burkholderiales > Burkholderiaceae_C > Hydrogenophaga. The sequence goes on along the minus strand of JAWKYI010000002.1, from coordinate 390,223 downwards.
GACGGCCGAGGTCTTCCACCGCCCCGAGTCGATTCGGGTGGCCCGAGCCTTCAGCGATCCGCCGATGAACCTGCTGCCCGCTCATGGGGTGGCCGAAGGCGCGCAACTGAACGGTGGTCCCCTGGTGGTCATGCGCCTGCCTGCGACATCGGGGCGCGAGCTGATGCTGGGCATGCGGGCCAGCGCGCTGCGCGTGCACGGCCGCGAAGGCGATCTGGCGATCGAGGGCACCGTGGATCTGGCCGAAATCTCCGGCTCCGACACCTTTGTTCACGCCCACACCCCCGTGGGCGACCTGGTGGCCCAGCTTCCGGGTGTGCACAACTTCGAGCTCGGGTCGCCCATCCGGCTGTATGTCAGTCCAGGGCAGGTTTACGTGTTTGATGCACAAGGCGCGCTGGTTCGGGCGCCCGAGCGCGCAGGAGGGGTTGCCTGATGGCCAAAATTGAACTCGATCTGGCGCACTCGTACAAGCCCAACCCCAAGGAAGACAGCGATTACGCGCTGTTGCCGTTGAACATGACCTTTGAGGACGGTGGGGCCTACGCCCTGCTGGGGCCATCGGGCTGCGGCAAGACCACCATGCTCAACATCATGTCGGGCCTGGTGGTGCCGTCTCACGGCAAGGTGTTGTTCGATGGGCAAGACCTCACCCGCGCCACGCCCCAGGAGCGCAACATCGCCCAGGTGTTCCAGTTCCCCGTGATCTACGACACCATGACGGTGGCGGAAAACCTGGCGTTTCCGCTGAAGAACCGCAAGGTCCCCGCCGACCAGATCAAGGCCCGCGTGGGCCAGATCGCCGAGATGCTGGAGATGAGCCACCAGCTCGACATGGCCGCCGCGGGCCTCAGCGCCGACCAGAAGCAGAAGATTTCCCTGGGCCGTGGCCTGGTGCGGCCCGATGTGTCGGCGGTTCTCTTTGACGAACCGCTGACCGTGATCGACCCGCATCTGAAATGGCAACTGCGGCGCAAACTCAAGCAGATTCACCATGAGCTGAAGTTGACGCTGATTTACGTCACCCACGATCAGGTGGAGGCACTGACCTTTGCCGACCAGGTGGTGGTGATGACGCGGGGCAGGGTGGTGCAGATGGGCACGCCGCAAGACCTCTTCGACCGACCCGCGCACACCTTCGTGGGCCACTTCATCGGTTCGCCCGGCATGAATTTCATGCCGGTCAACGTGAAAGGCGATGCGCTGGAGCTGGCGGGGGCCAGCGTGCCCGCTGGTGCTGGCAGACATTTGCCTGAAGGCCCTTTGACCCTGGGCATACGCCCGGAGTACCTGTCGCTGGCCGAGCCGCACTCCCCTGGTGTCTTGCCCGCTTCGGTGACCCAGGTGCAGGACATTGGCACCTACTGGCTCGTCAGTTGCACCGCCGGGGGCGCCATTGAAAGTGCGCCTCGCGCCCGACGCAACGCCGCCCGGCGTGGGTGCCACGGTGGGATTGCAACTGTTGGGTGAAAACACCTGCTTCTATCAAAACGAGGTGCTCGTGCCATGAGCGGAACCATCAAACCTGTGAACCAGAAAGCCTGGTTCCTGATCCTGCCGGTGCTGTTGTGTGTGGCGTTCTCCGCCATCCTGCCCCTGATGACGGTGGTGAACTACTCGGTGCAAGACATCATTTCGCCCGACCGGCGCGTGTTTGTCGGCACGGAGTGGTTTGCCGAGGTGATGCGCGACGAAGACCTGCACGCCGCGCTGTGGAACCAGCTCAAATTCTCCGGCGCGGTGCTGGCGGTGGAGCTGCCGCTGGGCATCATGCTGGCGCTGGCCATGCCGGCCACCGGCTGGAAAGCCTCTGCCACGCTGGTGTTGGTGGCGCTGTCGCTCCTCATCCCCTGGAACGTGGTCGGCACCATCTGGCAGATCTTCGGGCGAACCGACATCGGCCTCATGGGCGCCACCCTGGAGCGGATGGGCATCGAATACAGCTACACCGGCGACGCCACGCAGGCCTGGTTGACTGTCTTGCTGATGGACGTCTGGCACTGGACGCCGCTGGTGGCCTTGCTGGCCTACGCAGGCCTGCGCAGCATCCCCGATGCCTACTACCAGGCAGCCCGCATCGACGGCGCCAGCAAGCTGGCCGTCTTTCGCTACATCCAGCTGCCCAAGATGCGCGGCGTGCTGATGATCGCGGTCCTGCTGCGCTTCATGGACAGCTTCATGATCTACACCGAACCCTTCGTGCTCACCGGTGGCGGACCAGGCAACGCCACCACCTTCCTGAGCCAGTACCTCACCCAAAAGGCGGTCGGCCAGTTCGACCTGGGGCCCGCCGCGGCGTTCTCCCTGATCTATTTCTTCATCATCCTGCTGTTCTGCTTTGTCCTCTACAACTGGATGCAGCGGCTGGGCCAGGCAGAAAAGGAGGGCGCGAGCCATGGTTGAACCGAGGTTTCAAAAGCGCACGATCTTCCTGATTGCCTATTTGATCTTTGCCCTGTTGCCCATCTACTGGATGGTCAACATGAGTTTCAAGACCAATGAAGAGATCATCTCCAGCTTCAGCCTGCTGCCCCAGCATTTCACCTGGGACAACTACAAGCTCATCTTCACCGACGAGAGCTGGTACTCGGGCTACATCAACAGCCTGATCTACGTGGCCATCAACATGGTGATCTCGATCACCGTGGCGCTGCCGGCAGCCTACGCGTTTTCACGCTACAGCTTCCTGGGCGACAAGCACGTGTTCTTCTGGCTGCTGACCAACCGCATGACGCCCCCGCGGTGTTCCTGCTGCCGTTCTTTCAGCTCTACACCACCGTCGGGCTGATGGACACCCACATCGCCGTGGCGCTGGCCCATCTGCTGTTCAACGTGCCCCTGGCGGTGTGGATTCTGGAAGGGTTCATGTCCGGCATTCCGAGGGAAATCGACGAGACGGCCTACATCGATGGCTACAGCTTTCCCCGCTTCTTTCTCACCATCTTCCTGCCGTTGATCAAGGCAGGGTGGGCGTCACCGCATTCTTCTGCTTCATGTTCAGCTGGGTTGAACTCTTGCTGGCGCGCACCCTGACCAGCGTCAACGCCAAGCCCATCGTGGCCACCATGACCCGGACCGTGAGCGCTTCAGGCATGGACTGGGCCACGCTGGCCGCCGCAGGGGTGCTGACGATTGTTCCTGGCGCGATCGTGATCTGGTTTGTGCGCCACTACATCGCCAAAGGCTTTGCCATGGGCAGAGTATGACCCCCCCGCCGCGCTGCGCGCGCCCCACAAGGGCGCCGCTGGCGGCCCGGCAAAGCCGGTTCCGCGGCGGCCTGGCCTGGGCCGGCCCGCGTTCGACACCTATTGGAGAACTCAAATGTTTAACTGGATGGCCTGGACATTGCCCGTGGCGGTGTTCTTCATTTGCATTGTCCTGATGCTGATCGGCATGACGGTCTGGGAAATCAAGTCGCCCACCGTGATGCGCAAGGGCTTTTTGCCGATGGCAACCACCCGGGGCGATCGCCTCTTCATCGGTCTGCTGGGCGCGGCCTACATCAATCTGGCCTTTGTCGGCCTGGCCGGCTGGATCACCGAGTGGCTGTCTCTGGAGCAGGAGCCGAGCATCTGGATCAGCTTCGTCGCTTCCATGGTCTGGCTGGTGGTCACCATGCGCAAAGGCTGAGCGCCATGCATTGAATGCGTATTGGAATTCGGCCCATTGCATCCCCGGGGCCGAGCCATTCTGAGTCAACCGGGGAAGCAAATTGCCAGAGGAGACAACATGAGATTTCGCCACACCGCACTTGCTGTCGCAGCCATCGCTGCGCTAAGCACCAACCTCGCATGGGCCGATGCCGCCGCGGCCAAGAAATGGATCGACACCGAATTCCAGCCCTCGACCCTGACCAAAGACCAGCAGGCCGCTGAGATGAAATGGTTCATCGACGCCGCCGCCAAACTCAAGGCCAAAGGGGTCAACGAGATCTCGGTCGTGTCCGAAACCATCACCACCCACGAGTACGAAAGCAAAACGCTGGCCAAGGCTTTCACGGAAATCACCGGCATCAAGGTCAACCACGACCTGATTCAGGAAGGCGACGTGGTCGAAAAGCTGCAGACCTCCATGCAGTCGGGCAAGTCCATTTACGACGGCTGGATCTCCGATTCCGATCTGATCGGCACCCACTACCGCTACGGCAAGATCATGAGCCTCACCGACTACATGGCCGGTGCGGGCAAAGAGTGGACCAACCCAGGCCTGGATCTGAAAGACTTCATCGGCACCAGCTTCACCACCGCCCCCGACGGCAAGCTCTACCAGTTGCCCGACCAGCAGTTTGCCAATCTCTACTGGTTCCGCGCCGACCTGTTCGCCCGCCAGGACCTGAAAGACAAGTTCAAAGCCAAGTATGGTTACGACCTGGGTGTGCCGCTGAACTGGAGCGCCTATGAGGACATAGCCGAGTTCTTCACCAACGATGTGAAAACCATCGACGGCAAGCCCATCTATGGTCACATGGATTACGGCAAGAAGGACCCCTCGCTGGGCTGGCGCTTCACCGACGCCTGGCTGTCCATGGCCGGTACCGCAGACATCGGCATCCCCAATGGCAAGCCCGTCGACGAATGGGGTATCCGCGTCTCCGACGACGGTTGCCATCCATTGGGCGCCAGCGTTTCGCGTGGCGGAGCCACCAACTCGCCCGCCGCCGTCTACGCGCTGACCAAGTACGTGGACTGGATGAAGAAATACGCGCCCAAGGAAGCCACCGGCATGACCTTTGGCGAGGCCGGCCCCGTGCCTGCCCAAGGTCAGATCGCCCAGCAGATCTTCTGGTACACCGCGTTCACCGCCGACATGACCAAGAAAGGCCTGCCCGTCGTGAACGAAGACGGCACCCCCAAGTGGCGCATGGCGCCCGGTCCCAACGGCCCCTACTGGAAACAGGGCATGCAAAACGGCTATCAGGACGTGGGCAGCTGGACCTTCTTTGAGAAGCACGATCCCAACCGCACCGCCGCTGCCTGGCTGTACGCCCAGTTCGTGACCGCCAAAACCACCAGCCTGAAGAAGACCATCGTCGGTCTCACGCCCATCCGTGAAAGCGACATCCGCTCCAAGGCCATGACCGACCTGGCCCCCAATCTCGGCGGCCTGGTGGAGTTCTACCGCAGCCCGGCCCGCGTGGCCTGGACGCCCACCGGCACCAACGTGCCCGACTACCCCAAGTTGGCGCAGCTGTGGTGGCAAAACGTGGCACAGGCCGTCACCGGTGAAAAGACGCCTCAGCAGGCCATGGACAATCTGGCCGATCAGATGGACAAAGTCATGGCCCGCCTGGAACGCGCCGGCATGGAGCGCTGCGCGCCCAAGCTCAACCCCAAGGGTGACCCCAACAAGTACCTGAGTGACAAGGCAGCCCCCTGGAAGAAGCTGGCGAACGAAAAGCCCAAAGGTGAAACCATCGCCTATGAGGAACTGCTGAACGCCTGGAAAGCTGGCCGCGCCCGCTGATCCTCGGCTCGAAATCCGTCCCAACGCCCCTGCGCCCTTGGTGCAGGGGCACCGAAGAACATATATGTCCCGCGCAGCCCACTTCCAAACCCTGAAGTCCCATCAGCCCTATGACCTTGCGGTGATCGGCGGGGGGGCGACCGGACTTGGGGTCGCACTGGATGCGGCGCTGAGGGGCTTCTCTGTGGTGCTGCTGGAGTCGCACGACTTCGCTGGTGGCACCTCGTCCCGCGCCACCAAGCTGCTGCATGGCGGGGTCCGTTACCTGGCGCAGGGGAATGTTGCCCTGGTGCGCGAGGCCTTGGCCGAGCGCTCGACCGTGCTTCACATCGCCCCGCATCTCGCCCAGCCGCTGCCCTTCGTGATGCCGTCTTATGCCTGGTGGCAAAGCCCGTTTTATGGCGTGGGTCTCAAGCTGTACGACCTCATGGCTGGCCGCGCCGGGCTGGGGCGCACGGAGTTTCTGGATGTTGGCCAGACCCAGGCAGCCCTTCCTGGCCTCCGGACAACGGGCCTGAAAGGCGGGGTGAAGTACTGGGATGGCCAGTTCGACGACGCCCGCCTGGCCCTGGCCCTGGCCAGAACGGCGCGAGAGGCGGGTGCCACGGTTCTCAATTACGCCGAAGTCACGGCGCTGCGCATGGGTCAGCGAGGCGAAGGGGCTGCGGCGCCCTCCGAGATCGACGTCCTGGATCGGGTGGAGGGTGCCAGCACCACGGTGCAGGCCCGCTGTGTGGTCAATGCCACGGGCGTCTGGGTCGATGCCCTGCGCACCAAGGCGATGGCAGATTCCCATGGCGCGCCCACCTCCCACATGGTCAGCCCCAGCCAAGGCGTTCATGTGGTGGTTGACCAGACCTTCATGCCCGGCAACCATGCCTTGCTCATGCCAAAGACGCGCGACGGGCGGGTGCTGTTCGCGGTGCCCTGGATGGGCAAGCTGATTCTGGGCACCACCGACACGCCGCGCAAGGACCTCCCTCGTGAGCCCGATCCGTTTGCAGAAGAGCTGGAGTTCATCCTGAGCGAAGCTGCCCATGTGCTGAGTCGACCCGTTGCGCCGGAAGACATCCGGAGCGTCTGGGTGGGACTGCGCCCCCTGGTCGCCCCGCCCAAGGCAGAAGAAGGGGGCACCAAGACCATCTCCAGGGAGCACACCATCGTGGTGGATCCCAACGGCCTGTTGACCGTGACCGGCGGCAAATGGACCACCTACCGGGCCATGGCCGAAGACGTATTGAACAAGTGCTTTGGCAAAGGGCTCCTGCCCAGGCGCTCGGGTGCCGACACCAAACACCACCGTCTCCTCGGGGCGCCGGTAGAGGGTGCCCTACCTCAACCTATCCATGGCGCACCCGGTATCCACCTCTATGGCACCGCGCGAAAAGCGGTGGAGGCCTGCCCGGGCCATGGTCAGGGTTTGGGCATGGGCCTGACCGAGGCCATGGTGCGCTACGCCGTGCGGGAGGAAAATGCCTATACGGTGGAAGACGTGCTTGCCCGCCGATGGCGAGCCCTGTTTCTCGACGCGCGGAAGGCCGCTGCCATGGGCCCCGCAGTGGCCTCACTGATGCGCGATGAAGGCATTGCGGATCCCCGCTTGTCTGAGTTTCTGGCCCTCTGTGGGCACTATTTGCCTGCCCGGAGCATCCCTGAGACCGTCTGAATCGCCAGTTCCTTTGCGCGGCCGGTTGAAAAACTGTTGCGTCGGATTCGATCCTGTGCCATAATCAATGGCTTCGCCGTAAAAGGCGGAGTAATCTTGCCCTCAAAGAAGCGGGTCGGTGCCAAATCCAGATGGCTGGAGGCGGGGTCGATTCACAACTACGGGCCCAAGACTGATCATCTCCAGCCGTGTTGGCTGGCGGGATTCAAGTTGGGACTTAATTCAAAATGATCCAAACGCAAACTCGACTCGATGTTGCTGACAACACGGGTGCCAAGTCCGTGATGTGCATCAAAGTGCTGGGCGGCTCCAAGCGCCGTTATGCCAGCGTTGGTGATGTCATCAAGGTCACCATCAAAGAAGCAGCGCCACGCGGCCGCGTCAAAAAGGCGAGGTTTATAGCGCCGTTGTTGTGCGCACCGCCAAGGGCATCCGCCGTCCGGATGGCGCGCTGATCAAATTCGACGGCAATGCTGCGGTGTTGCTGAATGCCAAGTTGGAGCCTATCGGCACCCGCATCTTCGGCCCAGTGACGCGCGAGCTGCGCACTGAGAAGTTCATGAAGATCGTGTCCCTGGCCCCTGAGGTCCTCTGAGGAAACCATCATGAACAAAATTCGCAGTGGCGATGAAGTCATCGTGATCGCTGGTCGTGACAAGGGCAAGCGCGGCAAAGTTACGCACCGCGTGGACGACAGCAAGCTGATCGTCGAGGGCGTCAACCTGGTCAAGAAGCATGCCAAGCCAAATCCCATGAAGGGCATCACTGGCGGCATCATTGAAAAAACCATGCCTATCCATCAGTCCAATGTGGCCATCTTCAATGGTGCCACGGGCAAGGCTGATCGCGTGGGCGTCAAGCAGTTGGCGGACGGCAAGAAAGTGCGCGTCTTCAAGTCCAGCGGCGAAGAAATCAAGGCGGCCTGAACATGACACGCTTGCAAGACATCTATCGCGACACCGTTGCGCCTTCTTTGACCGAGAAGTTCGGTTACAAGTCGCCAATGGAAGTGCCCCGTATCACCAAGATCACGCTCAACATGGGTGTGAGCGAGGCTGTTGCCGACAAGAAGGTGATGGATCACGCGGTGGGCGACCTGACCAAGATTGCTGGTCAGAAGCCTGTGGTGACCAAGGCCAAGAAAGCCATCGCCGGTTTCAAGATCCGCGAAGACCAGCCCATTGGTTGCATGGTCACCCTGCGCGGCACCCGCATGTACGAATTCCTGGATCGTTTCGTGACCGTGGCGCTGCCCCGTGTTCGTGACTTCCTTGGTATTTCGGGCAAAGCCTTTGATGGCCGTGGCAACTACAACATCGGCGTCAAAGAGCAGATCATTTTCCCTGAGATCGAGTACGACAAGGTGGATGCCTTGCGCGGCCTCAACATCAGCATCACGACAACCGCCAAGACAGATGAAGAGTGCAAGGCTCTTCTGGCTGGTTTCCGTTTCCCGTTCAAGAACTGAGGTGGCGCGTGGCTAAACAAGCACTACTCCAACGTGAACTCAAGCGCGAAAAACTCGCCGCTAAGTTTGCAACGAAATACGCAGAGCTCCAGGCGATTGCCAAGAGCGCCAAGCACAGCGAAGAAGAGCGCGATGCTGCGCGTCTGGCTTTGCAAAAGCTGCCCCGCAACGCCAACCCGACTCGTCAGCGCAACCGCTGCGAAATCACGGGCCGTCCGCGCGGTACTTTCGCCCAATTCGGCCTGGCACGCGCCAAGGTTCGTGAAATGGCGTTTGCCGGTGAGATTCCCGGCGTCACCAAAGCCAGTTGGTAAGCACTAGGAGAACCACAAATGAGCATGAGTGATCCTATTGCCGACATGTTGACCCGCATCCGCAACGCGCAGATGGTTGAAAAGCCCGTTGTGTCGATGCCGGCCTCCAAAGTCAAGACCGCCATTGCCCAAGTTCTGAAGGACGAAGGCTACATCGACGGCTTCCAGGTCAAGAGCGCCGATGGCAAGAACGAGCTTGAAATTGCGCTCAAGTATTACGCCGGCCGTCCAGTGATTGAGCGCATTGAGCGCGTGAGCCGCCCTGGCCTTCGCGTTTACCGCGGTCGCAATGCCATCCCGCAGGTCCAGAACGGTCTGGGTGTGGCCATCGTCACCACGCCCCAGGGTGTGATGACCGACCGCAAGGCGCGCGCCACCGGTGTGGGTGGTGAAGTCTTGTGCTACGTCGCCTGATGCGCGCACATTGAGGAGAAACTGAATGTCACGTATTGGAAAACAACCGGTCGCCATCCCAGCAGGGGTGGAGGTCGCTGTGGGCAAAGACCTCATCAATGTCAAGGGCGCCTTGGGTGCCTTGGCGTTGGCGAACAACGCTCTGGTGAAAATCGAGAACAAGGACGGCTCGCTGTCCTTTGTTCCTGCAAACGATTCGCGCGATGCGAACGCCATGTCGGGCACCATGCGCCAGTTGGTCAACAACATGGTCACCGGCGTGAGCAAGGGTTTTGAGAAGAAGCTGACGCTGCTCGGCGTGGGTTTCCGTGCTCAGGCTCAAGGTGCCAAGCTCAACCTCACGGTGGGCTTCTCCCATCCTGTGGTGATGGACATGCCCGCTGGCATCAAAGTCGAAACCCCGACGCCGACCGAGATCGTCATCAAGGGTGCGGACCGCCAGCGTGTTGGTCAGATCGCTTCCGAAGTGCGCGCAGTGCGCCCTCCCGAGCCTTACAAGGGCAAGGGCATCCGTTACACGGATGAAAAGGTTGTGATCAAAGAAACCAAGAAGAAATAAGGATCAGGATCATGTTGACGAAAAAAGAGCAACGTCTGCGCCGCGCACGTCAAACGCGCATCCGCATCGCTCAGCAGAATGCTGTGCGCCTGACCGTGAATCGCACCAACCTGCACATTTACGCTGCGGTCATTTCCGACGATGGTGGCAAGGTGCTCGCCTCTGCCTCGACGGCCGAAGCAGAAATGCGTGCCCAGATCGGTGGCGCCGGCAAAGGTGGCAACACGGCCGCTGCGGCCTTGATCGGCAAGCGAATCGCCGAGAAGGCGAAAGCTGCCGGCGTCGAGAAGGTCGCTTTCGACCGCTCCGGCTTCGCTTACCACGGTCGTGTCAAGGCCCTGGCAGATGCCGCGCGTGAAGCCGGCCTGCAGTTCTGATCAGACGGGAATACACAATGGCTAAATTTACGGCAAACATCAACAAAGAAGCGAACGACGACGGTTTGCGCGAGAAGATGATCGCGATCAACCGTGTGACCAAAGTGGTCAAGGGCGGTCGCATTCTCGGCTTCGCTGCGCTGACTGTGGTTGGTGACGGTGATGGCCGCGTCGGGATGGGCAAAGGCAAAGCGCGTGAAGTGCCGGTGGCTGTGCAAAAAGCCATGGAAGCTGCGCGCCGCAACATGACCAAGGTGTCGCTGAAGAACGGATCCCTGCACCACAGCGTGCATGGCGAGCACGGCGCATCCAACGTGATGATGTTGCCAGCCGCCAAGGGTACCGGCATCATCGCCGGCGGCCCCATGCGCGCTGTTTTCGAAGTGGTGGGTATCACCGACGTCGTGGCCAAGAGTCACGGTTCGAGCAATCCCTACAACCTCGTGCGCGCCACGCTGGACGCCTTGAAGAACTCCACCACGCCAGCCGACGTGGCCGCCAAGCGTGGCAAGTCGGTCGAGGAAATCCTCGGTTGAGGCAAGGAACGATCATGACAACTCAAACCACCGTCAAGGTTCAATTGGTGCGCAGCCCAATCGGAACCAAGCAGTCCCACCGTGACACGGTTCGCGGCTTGGGCTTGCGCAAAGTCAACAGCATCAGCGAGCTGCAGGATACGCCTGCGGTTCGCGGCATGATCAACAAGATCAGCTATCTGGTCAAAGTGCTCTGAACGGAGTCAAAGACATGGAACTCAATACCATCAAGCCCTCCGCCGGTGCGAAGCATGCCAAGCGCCGTGTGGGTCGTGGCATCGGCTCTGGCCTGGGCAAAACCGCAGGTCGTGGTCACAAAGGTCAAAAATCGCGTGCTGGCGGCTACCACAAAGTGGGCTTCGAAGGCGGTCAGATGCCTATGCAGCGCCGTCTGCCCAAGCGCGGCTTCAAGTCTGCGCAGCTCCAGTTCAACGCGGAAGTCACCCTGGCTGATCTGAACGGCCTGACGGTGACCGACATTGACGTCCTGGTGCTCAAGCAAGCTGGCCTCGTGTCCAATATTGCCAAGCGCGTCAAGGTGATCAAGACGGGTGAAATCACCCGTGCCGTGAACCTGAAGGACTTGACCGCCACTGCTGGCGCCAAGCAGGCCATCGAAGCGGCTGGCGGCTCCTTGACCAGCTGATCGAACGCACAAGGCAACCTGTGGCAACTGCAACTCCAACCCTGGCCAAGACAGGTAAGTTCGGTGACCTGAATCGCCGGCTTGTTTTCCTGTTGCTGGCGCTGGTGGTGTACCGTATTGGCGCGCACATCCCGGTGCCCGGGATCGACCCTGCACAACTCGAGCAGTTGTTCAAGGGTCAAGCCGGTGGCATCTTGAGCTTGTTCAACATGTTCTCGGGGGGTGCGTTGTCGCGCTTCACCGTTTTTGCGCTGGGCATCATGCCCTACATTTCGGCGTCGATCATCATGCAACTGATGACCTACGTGGTGCCAGCGTTTGAACAGTTGAAGAAAGAAGGCGAAGCTGGGCGTCGCAAAATCACGGCCTATACCCGCTATGGCACCCTCGGTCTTGCCATTTTCCAGGCCGCAGGGATCGCCGTGGCGCTTGAAAGCCAAGCTGGCCTGGTCATCGATCCCGGAATGATGTTCCGCGCTTACGCGGTGGTCAGTCTGGTCGCGGGGACCATGTTCCTGATGTGGCTTGGTGAGCAGATCACCGAGCGCGGTTTGGGCAATGGCATCTCGATTCTGATTTTCGCGGGTATTGCCGCTGGTCTGCCGAATGCGATTGGGGGATTGCTGGAACTGGTTCGCACAGGTGCGATGAACATTCTGGCGGCGATTGCGATCGTCATTCTTGTCGGTCTGGTCACCTACTTCGTGGTGTTCGTCGAGCGGGGGCAGCGCAAGATTTTGGTGAACTATGCGCGTCGCCAGGTGGGCAACAAGGTGTACGGCGGTCAATCGTCTCACTTGCCGTTGAAGCTGAACATGGCTGGCGTCATCCCGCCGATCTTTGCATCGAGTATCATCCTTCTCCCCACCACGGTGGTGAGCTGGGTCAGCACAGGCGATTCGACACGCTGGTTGCGCGATATTGCTTCGGCGCTGTCTCCGGGGCAGCCGATCTATGTGGCCTTGTATGCCGCAGCGATCATTTTCTTCTGCTTCTTCTACACCGCGCTGGTGTTCAACAGCAAAGAGACTGCGGACAACTTGAAGAAAAGTGGTGCCTTTATTCCCGGCATCCGTCCAGGGGACCAGACGGCTCGCTACATCGACAAGATTCTGTTGCGGTTGACCATGGTGGGCGCGATCTACATCACGGCCGTCTGTTTGTTGCCCGAGTTCTTGATCTTGGAATACAACGTGCCGTTCTATTTCGGTGGTACCTCGCTGTTGATCATTGTGGTGGTTACCATGGATTTCATGGCGCAGGTTCAGAACTACATGATGTCGCAGCAGTACGAATCGCTGCTGAAGAAGGCCAATTTCAAGTCCTGATGACTTGATTGGCAAAAAAGAATTTTTTGGAATTTCCAGGAGAAAACTATGAGAGTTTCAGCTTCGGTCAAAAAAATGTGCCGCAACTGTAAGGTCATCAAACGTCATGGCATCGTGCGGGTCATCTGCACCGATCCACGTCACAAGCAGCGTCAAGGCTGATCGGTTAGGACAAGAGGAAAATCATGGCTCGTATCGCAGGCATCAACATTCCACCGCACAAGCACGCAGAAATCGGCTTGACGGCCATTTTCGGCATTGGCCGTACCCGCGCTCGCAAGATCTGCGAAGCGTGTGGCATTGACTACGCCAAGAAGATCAAAGATCTCGATGACGCCGAACTCGAGAAGATTCGTGACCAGGTGGGCCTGTTCACGATTGAAGGTGACTTGCGCCGCGAGACCACCATGAACATCAAGCGTCTGATGGACATTGGCTGCTACCGTGGTTTCCGTCATCGCCGTGGTCTGCCCCTGCGCGGTCAGCGCACCAAGACCAACGCGCGCACCCGCAAAGGCCCGCGCAAAGCAGCGTTGTCGCTGAAGAAATAATCGGATTGAAGGATTTCCATGGCCAAGTCTCCCAATAGCGCAGCATCCGCACGCGTTCGCAAGAAAGTCCGCAAGAACATTGCCGACGGCATTGCTCACGTGCACGCCTCGTTCAACAACACCATCATCACGATCACCGACCGCCAGGGCAACGCGTTGTCCTGGGCGTCGTCCGGAGGTCAGGGCTTCAAAGGCTCGCGCAAGTCGACCCCATTCGCTGCACAGGTGGCGTCCGAGGTGGCTGGCCGTGCGGCGATCGAGCAGGGCATCAAGAACCTGGACGTCGAAATCAAGGGCCCCGGCCCTGGTCGTGAGTCGTCCGTGCGTGCGCTGGGCGCCTTGGGTATCCGGATCAACTCCATTGCAGACGTGACCCCCGTTCCTCACAACGGCTGCCGTCCCCAGAAGCGTCGCCGTATCTGATGGCGCGCGCGTGCCATACAGGCGCGCTATAATCAAAAGCTTTTTTCGAGCGCCACCGCAGTCGCCTGCGGTGGCATTTTTGCTAAGCCCACCGCCGGCTCGTTTGAGGCCGGCTCCCGCAATGACCGCTTTTGTGCGCCGGTTGCGGTAGAACTTTTAAGGAAAACACGTGGCACGTTACCTCGGCCCCAAGGCCAAACTCTCTCGCCGTGAAGGCTCCGATCTGTTGCTCAAGAGCGCCCGCCGCTCAATCAGCGACAAGGCAAAATTCGACTCCAAGCCGGGCCAGCATGGCCGCACTTCGGGTCAGCGCACCTCTGATTTCGGCTTGCAATTGCGTGAAAAGCAGAAGGTGAAACGCACGTACGGGGTGTTGGAGCGCCAGTTTCGCCGCTATTTCGCCGAGGCCGACCGCCGCCGTGGCAACACGGGTGCAAACCTGTTGTTTCTGCTGGAAGCCCGTCTTGACAACGTGGTGTTCCGCATGGGCTTTGCGTCGACCCGTGCTGAGGCCCGCCAGATTGTTTCGCACAAAGCCATCACCGTGAACGGGCAGTCCGTGAACATTCCTTCGTACCAGGTGAAGGCCGGTGACGTGATCGCCGTGCGCGAGAAGTCCAAAAAACAGACCCGCGTCATCGAAGCGCTGGAGTTGGCCAAGCAGATCGGCTTCCCTGCATGGGTTGAAGTGTCTGTTGACAAAGCCGAGGGCGTGTTCAAGAAGACGCCGGATCGTGACGAGTTTGCGTCTGACGTCAACGAATCGCTGATCGTCGAACTGTATTCCCGTTAATTTCGTTCCCGGTAACCCATTGGGGGTTGCCGGGCCGTGCTCCGTCTGCCTTATCGGTGTAACGAGCTGAGGGTAATGAAGGAAGTCTGAATGCTGAACAATCTGCTGAAGCCCAAAACTATCAATGTCGAACAGGTTTCGACAAACCGCGCCAAGGTGACGCTCGAGCCTTTCGAGCGTGGCTATGGTCACACGCTGGGCAACGCCTTGCGTCGCGTGCTGCTGTCTTCCATGGTTGGTCATGCACCCACCGAAGTGACGATCGCTGGCGTTGTGCACGAGTATTCCTCGATCGATGGCGTGCAGGAAGACGTCGTCAACATGTTGCTGAACCTCAAGGGCGTGGTGTTCAAACTGCACAACCGTGATGAGGTGACCCTGAGCCTGCGCAAGGATGGTGAAGGTGTGGTGACGGCGGCTGACATCCAGACGCCTCACGATGTCGAGGTGGTCAATCCAGACCACGCCATTGCCACGCTGTCGGCCGGCGCCAAGCTGGACATGCAGATCAAGGTGGAAAAAGGCCGCGGTTACGTGCCGGGCAGCCTCCGTCGCAACGACGATCAGTCTCGTTCGTTGGGCCGCATCGTGCTGGATGCGTCTTTCTCGCCCATCAAGCGCGTGAGCTACACGGTTGAAAGCGCACGTGTGGAGCAGCGTACCGACCTGGACAAGCTGGTTCTCGAAATCGAAACCAACGGTTCCATTGGTCCTGAAGAGGCTGTGCGCGCTTCGGCCAAGATTCTGGTGGAGCAACTGGCTGTGTTCGCGCAGCTCGAGGGCGTGGAGTTGTCGGCCTTCGATCAGCCTGCGCAGCGCAGCTCGCAACAGTTCGATCCGATCCTGTTGCGCCCTGTCGATGAACTGGAGTTGACGGTGCGTTCCGCGAACTGCCTGAAGGCAGAAAACATTTACTACATCGGTGACCTGATCCAGCGCACCGAGAACGAGTTGCTGAAGACCCCCAACCTGGGTCGCAAGTCGCTCAACGAAATCAAAGAAGTGCTCGCATCTCGCGGCCTGACTTTGGGCATGAAGCTTGAGAACTGGCCACCAGCCGGTTTGGACAAGCACTGAAACCGAAGCGCCCTGCCATTGGTGGCGGGGCCTGACGAACCTGCAGTACCTGATACGGCTGCAGGCAAAACACTGAAAGGAAATCAAAATGCGTCACGGACACGGACTTCGTAAACTCAATCGCACCAGCGAGCACCGCCTCGCCATGCTGCGCAACATGATGAACTCGTTGCTCACCCACGAAGTCATCAAGACCACCCTGCCCAAGGCCAAGGAACTGCGCCGTGTGGTGGAACCCATGATTACGCTGGCCAAGACGCCTACCGTGGCCAACCGCCGTCTGGCATTCGACCGCCTTCGCGACCGCGATGTGGTGGTCAAACTGTTCAACGAATTGGGACCGCGCTTCGCCGCCCGTCCAGGTGGTTACACCCGTATCTTGAAAATGGGTTACCGCGTGGGCGACAACGCACCCATGGCTCTGGTTGAACTGGTCGATCGTGCGGAAGAATCTGCTGAAGCATCGTCAGACGACGCAAAAGCGTGATAGAATACAAGGCTTGACGCGGAGTGGAGCAGCCTGGTAGCTCGTTGGGCTCATAACCCAAAGGTCGCAAGTTCAAATCTTGCCTGCAACCAACAAAACCCAAGTGCTGAAGCATAAAGTCTACAGCAATGTGGGCTTTTTGTGATGTCCTCGTGTTTCTGTACTTGCCGAGTCAGGTGTGGATGGGGTGCGGCGCTGAGGCATTGAGCGCCTAGTGTGCTGTCGCGCAAACAGTTGCATGAAATGAAGCCGATGGATTCGCGCCCAGGCCAAAGGCGCAAACCGCAGTGATAGCTCGTGCTATCGCGAGGATTTGCTACCCTGTACTTGGGCGTGAGCGGAGTTTCATATGCAAGCTTGTTTGTGGGACAGCGCCCCGTCCCGCCCACCCAGGAGACCACGCGATGGTGGTGCGCTTTCATCACATTCGTTGTTGTCCAGCATGAGCGTTTCATGGGTCTTGGGCTCGCTTCGGATCCCTCGTTCAGGGGCCGTTGGGTACGGTGCTTCAATGCCGGGCCGCTGCGCTCTCAGGCGTCACGGTCGAACTTGTGGCGCTCGAACCACTTGAAAGAGAGCAGGACCTTGATATCCGGTCTTGGCATTGACCACATCGTGGCAGCTCGAACCGGTGCGTGATCCACCGCCCCCAGGGCACGACGAGTGGCGTGCTCGCGCCAGCCCAGGGGATTGGCACAACCCCGCGGGCAGGGCCCCATCGCAACAACGGGAAGGCAATTCTCAGACCTTCGTGCGCCTCCATCTGCGGACCAACGGTGGAACGATGACCATTGCGATGGCACTAACCCACAGGCCGATTGAGATCGGGCTCTCAAACAAGATGCCGAACTCGCCGTTGCTGATGGACAGGGCACGCCGAAGGTTTTGCTCCATCATGTCGCCCAACACAAAGCCAAGAATCAACGGCGCCATGGGAACACCTTGTTTGCGCAGAAGGTAACCCCCCAGACCGAAGCCAGCCATCAGCATCAGGTCGAAGGTGGTCGCGTGCACCGCATAGACACCGACGGTGCTCACCGCCAAGATGCCTGGCACCAGCATCCAGTTCGGCACACGGAGCACCTTGGTGAACACGCCGACCAAGGGGATGTTGATGAACAGCAGCATCACGTTTGCGACGAACAAAGAAGCAATGAGGCCCCAGACGAGTCCGGGTTGCTGCGAAAAGAGGGCCGGGCCAGGAGTGATGTTGTACAGGGAGAGGGCGCCAACCATCACCGCGGTGGTGCCCGACCCGGGGACCCCCAGTGTGAGCATGGGAACGAAGGACCCCGCTGCCGAAGCGTTGTTCGCTGCCTCGGGCGCCGCCAGCCCGCGCAGGTCGCCGTCGCCAAAGGTACCGCTGTCGCCTGCCATGCGCTTTTCCATTGAATAGGTCATTGCGCTCGCAATCGTGGCCCCAGCGCCGGGCAGGACACCCACCACAAACCCGACCACGCTCGAACGCAAGGTCACCCACCAGGTGAACTTCATCTCAAGCCAGTTGAACAGGTTGCGGCCGGTGTTTTTGATCATGCCTGCGCTGCTGAACTGGTGTTCAAGCATCAACAGGATCTCACTGATGGAAAAGACGCCGATCACGACGACGATGAACTGGATGCCGTCCGACAGGTGTACGTCGCCGCCCGTGAAGCGGTAGACCCCGGAGTTGGAGTCGAGCCCCACGGTTGACAGCGAGAGACCGATGACCGCGGCAAGTGCCGCCTTCATCGGCGCCTCGCCCATCAGGCCGGCGATGCAGGCGAAGGCGAAGCACATCAAGGCGAAATACTCGGCCGGGCCGAACGCCAAGGCCCAGCGCGCCAGCAAGGGTGCGAATGCCACGATTCCGATGGTGGCCACGATGGATCCGACAAAGGAGCTCCACGCCGACAAGGACAAGGCCACGCCTCCCATGCCTTTGCGCGCGAGGGGGAAGCCGTCCAGGGTGGTCATGATGGCGCCAGCGTCCCCAGGGACATTCAACAGGATGGACGAAATGCGCCCTCCGTATTCACAGCCGACGTAGACAGCGGCCAGCAGAATCAAAGCCGTCTCGGGGGGCAACTTGAGGGCGAATGCCAGAGGCATCAGGATGGCGACGCCGTTGATGGGGCCCAGGCCTGGCAACATGCCGACCACGGTGCCAAGGAAGGCGCCAAGGGCGGCCACCAGGAGATTCTGGAACGTCAGCGCGACGGCGAAGCCCACGAGCAGGTGTTGCAAGGTGTCCATCAGCGACCCCCGAGAAGGAAACCGAGAACGCCGCTGGGCAACACGACATCGAGTGCCTTGTCAAACAGCAGGAAGAGCCCGATGCCAAGACCGGTGCCACCAAGCAAAGATTGGCGCCAGGTGCCGCCAAACGCCATTCCCACGGGCACGGCCATCAATGCGGTGGCGATGGTGAACCCCAGCATCTGAAAAAAGAAGGCATACAGGAACACGGCCACCAAGCACCCGGCAATGAGCCTGATGGCTCGGCCGTGGTAGGCGTTTGCGATGACCGTCGGCCTGATGACCAACCAGGCACCGCCGATGGCCATCAGGCCCGCCAAAAGGCGGGGGAATGCACGCGGTCCGACGGGCTCATACGAAATCGGAGGGGCATAGTCCTGCGCAAACCACGCCATCGCCAGGGCAAGGGCGACGCATGCCACGCCAAGGATGCGATCACTCATAAGAAATTTCCCATCTATGGGTGTGGCAGCCTGGGAGGCATCGAGCTGGCCGGCTGCCGGATGAGGGGAGCATGGACAGCGCGATCGCAGATCGGCTGCCCTGTGCGCGGTGCCAGTTATTTGGCTGGGGGCGTGACCGCCAAACCAAATTCCTTGGCGAGCAATCGGTACTCGCTGACCCGCTTCTTCGCGTAGGCATCGGCCTCCGCGCCGACCAGGTCAAACGGAAACAGTCCCCGCTCGGTGCGCAACTTCTCGTAGGCGGGTGTGTCCATCATCTTCCTGAAGGTATCGCTCCAGGTTTTGAAGTCGGCATCGCTGACCTTGGGCCCCATGTAGAAGCCGCGGATGATGGGCCACTGCATGTCGGCGCCTTGTTCTTTCGCCGTGGGAATCGACGCCAGGGCACCGGGCAAACGCTTGTCTGCCATCACGGCGAGCACCCGGATCTTTGAGCCGGCGAGCTGCTGTTGAACGGCTTCGGACGCATCGCCGGAGTAGACGTGAATGTGGCCGCCCTGCAATGCGGTGATGGCCTCGCCGCCGCCTTCAAAGGCCACAAAACGCATGGCCTTGGGGTCGATTCCGGCCGCTTTGGCGGTCAATGCCGATTTCATCCAGTCCTGGCTGCCAACGGTGCCTCCGGCGCCAAAGACCACCTTGGTCGGGTCGGCCTTCACGGCGGCGAGCACGTCTTTCAGGGTCTTGTATGGCGAGCTCTCGCTGACAATGATTGCGCCGAAGTCGGCGCCGATCGCCGCCAACCAGCGGACGTCGTTCTCGTTGTAGCGACCAAACTTGCCCTGGGCGAGGTTGAGCAGAGAGCCGCCCGAGAAAGCGACGATGGTGTTGTTTTCGTCCGGCCGCTGGGCGATCACGGCGTTGTACGCGACCGCGCCAATGCCCCCAGGCATGTAGGTCACGCGCATGGGGTCGGCGATGTATTTCCCTTCCAACAATGCGGTCTGCACGAGTTTGCAGGTCAGGTCAAATCCGCCGCCGGGTTTCGCCGGTGCGATGCATTCGGTCTTGTCCATGGGGCCTGCTGTGGCGCAAGCGGCTGAGGTGGCGATGGCAACGGCCATCAGGGAAGATTTCAGGTTCATCGAAAAGTCTCCATCGGTTGTAAGGACGTCCCCGATGACACGGGTTCGTCAGGGATGGAAAAACTTTATCGGGCGGGCGCTTTCAAATGCCTTTCAGGAAATGCGCCAAAAGCTACGGGGTAACCCCTAGGTTCTTGAGGCCGGCGAGGCTGGCGCGGCCAGGGGGATGGCGATGGTGGCGGCAAGTCCGACCCCATCTTCGCCGGGCCTGAGCCGCAATGACCCGCCCAGTCGCTCGGTGATCGACTGCACAATGGCCAGACCCAGGCCTGTTCCCGGTTTGTTCATGTTGCTGCCGCGGAAGAACCGCTCACCGGCTCGGATCAGCTCTGCCTGGGGGATGCCCGGGCCGTTGTCCAGCACCGTGATCTCGGCCGTCGATTCTTGGCGCGACACCTGCACCGTCACCTGCCCGCCACGGGGGGTGTACCGCAATGCGTTGTGTATCAGGTTGGACAAGGCTTCCTTCAACAAGCCTGGTTGCCCGAGCACGGTCAGCGCTTGCTCCGATTGTTCGATGCCCAGGTCGACACCATGCTCGCGGAATTCGCTCCACCACTTCTGGGTCACCTCCAGGGCCAGCGCGCCGGCATCCATGCGCTCGATGGTCACCTCGGCACTTTCCGCCCTGGCCAGCGACAGCATCTGGTTGGTCTGGCGCACGGTTTCGTCCAGTTGCTGGCGAATGGCCACCAAGGCGTGCCGCAGCTTGTTCGGATCGGGTTCCCGCACGGCATAGCCGACCTGTGTGGCCAGCGTGGCCAAGGGCGTTCGCAGCTGATGGGATGCGTCGTCGACAAACCGTCGCCTCGCCTCCACCAGGCGGCGGTTCCGTTCAATATGGAAATTGATGGCATCGACCAGCGGCTGCACGTCGGCAGGGATGTCGGGCGCTGAAATGGCCGTCATGTCCTCTGGCTTTCGGGCAACCACTGCATTGCGCAAGCTCGTCAATGGCCGCAATGCCCAGCCGACCGCCATCACCAGCAGAAGGGTTGCCGTCAGCACCAGCGTCAGATCCCGAGCCAGGGCCTGCAACACGAGCGCCCGTGTGAACTCCTGACGCGACTCGAGCGTCTCCGCCACCTGAATGATCACCCGCTGGGCCTTCGCCTGACCCGAAAGTGGCCGGTCCAGCAGGCGCGCGTAGGAGCCGATTCGAACCGGCTCGCCAAAGTAGACCCCGTCAGTGAACTGCGGTTTTCCGGTGATCAAGGTGTTCGCCGGGGCGGGCAGATCCGGACTGCCAATTTCGATCAAGCCATCTTCTGTCGCCACCCGATAAAAGACCTGCCCGCTGGCCGTGAGCTGGAAGAACTCCAGCATGATGTAGGGCAGCTCGACACCGAGGCCTCCGCTGGCTGTGGAGATGTTTGCGTCCATGGATTTGATCGCACCGAGCAACGAGCGGTCGTAAGCCGAGTTGGCGGCATCCACGGCGCTTCGCCAAGCCAGCCAGAGCTGAGCCCCTCCCACCAGCATCAGCCCGGGAAACAGCGCCAGGAGCAGTGTTTGGCGCAGGCTCATGCGGTGAAGCATCGAGAGGCTCAAGGCGCTCCCTCCAGCACATAGCCCAGGCCGCGAAGTGTGTTGATCCGAACCGAGCTGTGCGCCAGGCGCTTCCTCAACCGGTGCACCAGCACCTCGACCACCTCCGGGTTGACGTCTTGTTCGTCCGAAAACACGCGATCCAGGATTTCCTGCTTGGTCATGGGTTCGCCGCTGCGCTGGATCAAGGTGCGCAGCACGGCGTGTTCGCGCGGTGTGAGCGGCAGGGTCTCGTGTTGCAAGGTGAACTGTTTGGTGGAAGCGTCGTAAGTCAATGCACCGCAGGCAAAGCGAGGGTGTGCGCTGCCCCGCGCGCGTCGGATGAGCGCGACGAGGCGCGCTTCGAGTTCCTCCAGTTCGAAGGGCTTGGCAAGAAAATCGTCAGCCCCTTCGCGCAGGCTGCTGACGCGTTCGATCAGTGAATCGCGCGCGGTCAGGATGAGGATCGGCAGGCGTTCGTCCGCCTCGCGAAGATCGGCCAGGACGTCGTGTCCACTGAGGCCAGGGAGGCCCAGATCCAGGATCAGTGCGTCGTATTGTGTGGCCTTGACGCTGCGCCTGACCATGCGGCCATCGTCAACCCAGGCGACCTGAAAATCGCTTTGGTGCAGCGCGCGCACCAGCCATTGTGCGAGCTCGCGTTCGTCTTCAGCCAGCAGGATGCGCATTCAGAAACTTCCCAGGAGAGAGGGCTGCCAGACCGGTTCGGGATTCGGGGTGGGGAGGTTGGCATTATTGCCTCACCAGAGTTGTTGGTGAAGGCACTGCCACCGGCGCTGGTGGGCCGTGGCCGGTGGCGTCCAACACTGGCGGATTTGGGGTGTGGCAGGACCTCAGACCTGGAACAGCTCAATCACCAAGGCCCTGAGCCATTGGTGCATGGGGGCTTGCTGGTAGCGACGGCTCCAGTGCAGAGAGACGGTGAAATCTCTCAAAGGCAAGCGCGGTTCGAGCAGACAGAAACCGTCTGCGGGGGCAAAGCCGAGCGCGATCTCCCGCGGCATCAGCACACCCAGATCGGTCGACTGCACGATGGCCGGCAGCGCCAGGAAGGTGGAGGTGACCAGCCGCACCTGATGTTCCAGGTGGAGCATCTGCAAGATGCGCAAGGTGTCGGTGTGGGAGCGAACGGCCACATAGTGCAGGTCGTTCAAACGTTCGAGCGGCAATGAACCCGATTTGGCGTGTCGGTTGATGGGGTGGTTTGCGCGCAGCAGCAGTGCGTACCGATCTGTCAGCAAGCGCTCTTTCACGGTGTCTTGCGCGGCAGGCAGAAAGCCGATGGCGATGTGCAGTTGGCCTGTGTCCAGCGCCGACGCCACATTGCCGGGTGGCCAGGCCTGGGCGTGCAGTTGCATGTGGGGTGCGCGCTCCTCCATGGCCGCCATCAGTTTGGGCAGGAAGCGTGCCTCGCCAATGTCGGTCAGGTGCAGGCGAACCTCTTCGGTGGAAGTCAGGGGATCGAAGCGTTCGGATTCCTTCAAGCCTTCTTCCAGAAGGGCCATGCCCGCCTGCACCGAGCGCGCCAGCCGGTCGGCCCGCTCGGTCGGGCGCACGCCGCCCATCGCGCGTTCGAACAGTGGGTCTTTCAATTCCAGTCTCAAACGCGTCAGTGCCTGGCTGGTGGCCGGCTGCGACAAACCGAGTTGCTCGGCTGCGCGGCTGATGTTGCGTGCGTGGTAGATCGCGTTGAAGACCCGAAGCAGGTTCAGGTCCAGGGTTTCAATATGCGCCATGTCGATATCACTTATTAGCTTCATATTATTGATCAATGGTTGTCGCTGGCGCAGACTGCCCCCATTCACCGGACCCGCTTGCCATGACCACTCCCACCACCCTCGACCCCACGACCACCACCGCCCAGCCCACCGTGCGCGAGGCGGTGCTTCAATGGATGCGCGATGTCGGCATCGACACCGTGTTTGGCAATCCCGGCTCCACCGAGTTGCCGATGTTTCGCGACTACCCGGCCGATTTCCGTTATGTGCTGGGTTTGCAGGAGTCGGTGGTGGTGGGCATGGCCGATGGCTACGCCCAAGCCACGCGCAATGCGTCGATGGTCAACCTGCATTCGGCAGCGGGCGTGGGCCACGCCATGGGCAACATCTTCACCGCGTTCAAGAACCAGACGCCGATGATCGTGACCGCAGGCCAGCAGTCCCGCTCCATCCTGCCCTTTGATCCGTTTCTGTTTGCGGCCCAGGCCACCGAGTTGCCCAAGCCCTATGTGAAATGGGCCATCGAGCCGGCGCGGGCAGAAGACGTGCCGCTGGCCCTGGCGCGGGCGTATCGCATTGCCATGCAGCCGCCTTGTGGCCCGGTGTTTGTGTCGATTCCGGCCGACGACTGGGACCGCCCCACCGAATGGGTGGCGCCGCGTCAGATGAGCCAGGCCGTGGCAGCCGATCCGGCCTCGATTGCCCGTGTGGCACACGCCTTGAACGCCTGTCAGCGCCCCGCCATCGTGGTGGGTGGCGGGGTGGACCGCGATGGCGCCGTGGACCGCGTGGTGGCTCTGGCCGAGCGCCACCAGGCCGCGGTGTACACCGCCCCCATGACCCCGCGCTGCGGCTTTTCCGAGCGCCACCCGCTGTTTGCCGGGTTTCTGCCGGCAATGCGCGAGCGCATCGTGAGTCGCCTGGAAGGGCACGACCTGATCCTCGTGCTGGGCGCGCCGGCTTTCGCTTACCACGTGGAAGGCCAGGGCCCGCACATTCCCGCCGGTGCGACCCTCTTCCAGATTGTTGATGACCCGCAAACGGCCGCCTGGGCGCCTGTGGGCGACAGCGTTGTCGCAAGCCTGCATCTGGCTGTGGACGCGTTGCTGGCGCTGAGCGCGCCACCTGAGCGCAACGCCCCCGCCGCGCGACCAGCGCCGCCCCCCGCTGAGGCCAGCGCGCCGATGAGCGTGCCCTATGCGCTCCAGGCGTTGGACCGCGCGCGCCAGCCCGGCGATGTGGTGGTCGAGGAGGCGCCGGGTTCGCGGGGCGATATTCAGACCCATTTGCCCATGCACGGGGCCGACAGCTTCTACACCATGGCCAGTGGCGGATTGGGCCACAGCATGCCCGCGGCGGTGGGCGTGGCGCTGGCGCGCCAGAAGCAGGGGCTGGATGGCCGTGTGATCGCCTTGATTGGTGACGGCTCCAGCATGTATTCCATCCAGGCGCTTTACACCGCCGCGCAGCTTCGGTTGCCGATGACTTTCGTGATCCTGAACAACCGGCGCTACGCGGCGCTGCAGGATTTTGCCCCCGTGTTTGGCTACGCCCCCGGCGTCAAACCGGCGGGCACCGACCTGCCCGACCTGGATTTCGTGCAGCTCGCCAAGGCGCAAGGCGTGTCTGCTGAGCGCGTGGAAGACCCTGAGACCCTGGCCCCTGCGTTGGGGCGGGCCTTGCGCGATGCCGGCCCGTTCCTGATCGAAATCGTGGTGGCCTGAACGCCACGCCCACTTTCTCTCAACTGCTTTTCAATAACGGAGACCCTTTCATGAGCGACATTTCCATGCTGATCGGCGGCGAACACCGCGCTGCGTCCAGCGGTGCCACTTTCGAGCGCCGCAACCCCCTGGACCACAGCGTGGCCACGCGCGCGCCGGCGGCCACGCCCGACGACGCCCGCGCCGCCGTGGACGCCGCCGCTAAGGCATTTCCCGCCTGGTCGGCCATGGGGCCTGGCGAGCGACGCGGCTTGCTGATGAAGGCGGCCCATGCGCTGGAGGCCAAGGGCGACGCGTTCGCTGCGGCCATGGCGGCCGAGGTTGGCGCCTCCGGTCTGTGGGCCGGGTTCAACGTGCACCTGGCGGCAGGCATGCTGCTCGAAGCCGCCTCGATCACCACCCAGATCAATGGCGAAGTGATTCCTTCCAATGTGCCGGGCAGCCTGGCCATGGCCATTCGCCAGCCGGCCGGCGTGGTGCTTGGCATTGCGCCTTGGAATGCGCCGGTGATTCTGGGTGTGCGCGCCATTGCCACGCCGCTGGCCTGCGGCAACACCGTGGTGCTCAAGGGCTCCGAGTTGAGCCCTGCCACCCATGGGTTGATCATCGAAGCCTTGCAGGAGGCGGGCCTGCCGCCCGGCGTGGTGAACTTCGTGACCAACGCCCCGGCCGATGCTGGTGCGGTGGTGGAAGCGATGGTGGGTCATCCAGCGGTGCGCCGGGTGAATTTCACCGGCTCCACCAAGGTGGGCCGCATCATTGCGCAGACCTGCGCCAAATACCTGAAACCGGTGGTGCTCGAACTCGGTGGCAAGGCCCCGATGGTGGTGCTGGACGATGCGGATCTGGACGCGGCCGTGGCCGGTGCAGCCTTTGGCGCCTTCGCCAACTCGGGTCAGATCTGCATGTCCACCGAGCGCATCGTCGTGGACCAGAAGGTGGCTGACGCCTTCGTGGCACAGCTCGCGGCCAAGGCGCAAAGCCTGCCGCTGGGCGACCCGCGCCAGGGGCCCGTGGTGTTGGGTTCGGTGGTCGATATGGCCACGGTAGAGCGCTGCAATGCGCTGATCGACGACGCGCTGGCCAAGGGCGCCACGCTGGTCTGCGGCGGCAAGGCCGAGAACACGTTGATGCCCGCCACGCTGCTCGATCACGTCACCCCTGAAATGAAGATCTACCGCGAAGAGTCCTTTGCGCCGGTCAAGGCCATCGTGCGGGTGAACGGTGTGGACGAGGCGGTGGCCTGCGCCAACGACAACGAGTTCGGCCTCTCCTCCGCGGTGTTCGGTCGCGATGTGGCGCGTGCCTGGCAAGTGGCCTCGCGCATCGAGTCGGGGATCTGCCATGTGAATGGTCCAACCGTGCACGATGAAGCGCAAATGCCCTTTGGGGGTGTCAAGGATTCGGGCTACGGCCGTTTCGGTGGCAAGGCCGGGATTGAGGCGTTCACCGAGCTGCGCTGGATCACGGTGCAGACCACGCCGCGCCACTACCCATTCTGATGCCGTCTGGACTGCCATGAACATCACCATTGTGGGCGCGGGCGCCATGGGATCTCTCTTCGGTGGGCTGCTGGCCGAGAAAGGTCATGCGGTCACGCTGATCGATATCAACGCCGCGCATCTGGGCGCCATTCAGGCGAACGGCTTGCTGCTGCAGACCGATGCAGGACAGCGGAGCGTGCGCAGCCTGAAGGCTTGCAGGCCACAAGAGGCGACCGATGTGCCCGACCTGCTGATGGTCTTTACCAAGACCTTGCACACGGTTCAGGCTTTGCACGGCGTTCGCCACCTGATCAGCGATCACACCCATGTGCTGTCTCTGCAGAACGGTTTGGGCAACGTGGAGAAGATCACCGAGACCGTGCCCATTGAGCGGGTGCTGGTGGGGGTGACGACCTGGCCGGCCGATCTGGTGGGGCCTGGCGAAGTGCATTCGCATGGGCAGGGTGTCGTGCGCATGATGTCGGCCGACGGGCGAGATCATGCGCTGATCGAGGCGGTGGTCGCCGCCTTCACCGAGGCTGGGTTGATGGCTCGAAAAGACGATGCGGTCTGGGGCGCCATCTGGGAAAAGGTGGCATTCAACGCGGCGTTGAACTGCATCTGTGCGGTCAGCGGTTGCACGGTGGGGCAGGTGGGGGCGCAGGCCGAGAGCCGTTCATTGGCCCACGCGGTGGTGAGCGAGGTGCTGGCGGTGGCAACGGCCCATGGGGTGGTCGTGGCGCAAGACGCGGTGCACACCACGGTGGACCACGCGCTGGACCACCACAAGGACCACAAACCTTCGATGTTGCAGGACTTGCTGGCAGGCCGCCCCACCGAGATCGACGCGATCTGCGGCGTGCCGTTGCGCACCGGTCAGACCCTGGGCATTGCCACCCCATTGACCGCGGCGCTTCATGCCTTGGTGCGACTGCGCGAGACCCGGTCAACCGAGAAAGCCTGATCACCTTCAGGGCGCGGTGTTGGGTCATGGATCACGGCGCCGTTCGCCCGTTCTTTCGCATTGATGCCTTTTTATTTCACAACAGGAGACAAGCTATGACTTCGATTTTCAGAACCACTTCCCTGACCCGGCGCGGTGCAGCGCTCACCTTGGCCGCAGCGGCCGCCTTGTTGACCGGCCATACCGCTTCGGCACAACAGGTGGTGTTGCGCGTTCACCATTTCCTGCCCAGCACCTCCAATGCACATGTCAAGCTGATCCAGCCCTGGTGCGACAAGGTCGCCAAGGATTCGGGCGGCAAGCTCAAGTGCCAGATCTACCCTTCGATGCAGCTCGGTGGATCGCCCGCCCAGTTGTTTGACCAGGTGCGCGATGGCGTGGTGGACATGGTCTGGACTGTGCCCACCTACGCAGCAGGTCGCTTCACCAAATCCGAAGTCTTCGAGTTGCCCTGGATGGCGTCCAGCGCCAAGTCGGGCAGTCAGGCTCTGTGGACCTATGTGGACAAGAACGCCCAGGACGAGTTCAAGGGTGTTCACCGCATCTTCATGCACCTGCACGATGGCGCGTTGTTTCACTTCTCCAAGGCGCAGCCCAAAACCATGGAGGACCTCAAGGGCATGAAGATCCGGGCGGCGACCCGAATCAACGCCAAGATGCTGCAAGCCTTGGGCGCCGCACCGATCGTGATTCCACTGCCGCAAGTGCCTGAGGCCATGTCGAAGGGACTGGTGGACGGTGCGGCCGTGCCATGGGAGGGGTCGCCAGCCATTCGTTTGCCCGACTTCGCCAAGTACCACATGGATGTGCCGGTGGGCGCGCCCCGCATTTCCAACACGATTTTCCTGTTCGCGATGAATCAGGCCAAGTACGACGCCTTGCCCGCTGAGCTGAAAAAAGTGATCGACGACAACAGCGGCCTGGCCACATCCGGCTGGGCGGGCGAAGTCGGTTTCGACAAGATGGTCGAGACCTTCAAACAATCGGCCAAAGACGGAGGCGGTGTGTTCTACAACCTGCCCGATGCCGAGTACCAGCGCTGGGTCAAGGCCACGGACCAGGTGGACGACGACTGGATTCAGCAAGCCAACGCCAAGGGGGCCGATGGTCGCAAGTTGCTGGATGAAGCGCGCTCGCTGGTCAAGCAATACAGCAAATGAGCCGGCCGGGCGCAAGGCACCGGCTCACAGTGAGTGACTGGCGGGAGGCCGCCCGCCGTGTCTTGCCGCGGTTTGTCTTCGAGTATGTGGACGGCGCCGCCGAAGACGAGCTCGGTCTGGCGCGCAACCGGGCCGCGCTCGACGCCGTCACCCTGGCACCGCGCGCGTTGCGTGATACCCGGCAGATCGACCCGTCCATCACCTTTCTCGGCAAGCGATGGGCACAACCGTTCGCGGTGGCGCCCACCGGATTGAATGGCCTGGTGCGCCCCGGGGGGGACCGCATGGGCGCGGCGGCCGCCCAGTCGATGGGTGTGCCTTTCGTGTTGTCGACCGCGTCCAACGAGCGGTTGGAGGCGGTTCGGGAGGCGGCGCCGGAGGGCCAGCTTTGGTTGCAGCTCTATGTGATGGAGGACCGAAGCATCGCCGAGCAAATGCTCAGGCGCGCCCGACAGGCCCGGTTCGATGCGCTGGTGCTGACCGTGGACGTGGCGGTCAGCGGCTTGCGAGAGCGCGATGTCCGCAACGGATTCAAGTTGCCGTTCAAACCAACGCCTTCGCTGGTGGCCGATCTGTTGAAGCATCCGGCGTGGTCGATGCGCATCGCGGCCTGTGGCGCGCCCGCCTTTGTCAACATGGTCGACGACCCCGAGGCCCCCATGTCTGCCCAGGCACAGGCGGCGCTGCTGGCACGGGCCATGGACCGCGGCCTGGATTGGGCCTCGTTGCGCTGGTTGCGCCAGCATTGGGATGGCCCCCTCATTCTCAAGGGCATCCTGCACCCGGACGATGCCCGGCGGGCGTTGAAAGAAGGCGTGGACGCATTGATCGTGTCCAACCATGGCGCGCGCCAGCTGGACCTGGCGCCGGCGGCGATCACGCAGCTACCCGTGATCGTGAATGCCGTGGATGACCGGCTGCCGGTGTTGATGGACAGTGGTATCCGCCGTGGGGCCGACGTGGCTCGGGCGTTGGCCTTGGGTGCGAAGGCCGTTCTGATCGGCCGTCCGGTGTTGTACGGGCTGGCGGTCGACGGTCAGGCCGGCATGCAAAGCGTGCTCCAGACCCTGGCGGACGAACTGATGCGCAACTTGATCCTGTTGGGCGAAACCGACCTCGATTCCTTGCGCGCCAGACGAAGCCCGGTACCCTGAGACGCCCTTGGGCCCGGGTGAGTCCAGGGTCAGTTTTTGACCAGTTCCTGCGCCAATTGGTTGCGCCATTCGCGCGCCGAGCAGCCAAACTGCGTCTTGAAGCAGCGGCTGAAATGGGTGGCGTCGTTGAACCCCCACGAGTAGGCGATCTCGCTCACGCTGCGGGTGACACAACGCGGATCGCTCAAGTCGCGTCTGCAGGCGTCGAGCCGCTGTTGCCAGATCAGGCGCGACAAGGGCATCGGCTCACCGCGGAACAGGCGGCTCAGGTGATCGGGGGTGACCTTCATGGCCTGGGCAATGCTGTTGACCGACAACGATGGGTCTCTCAGGTTTTCGATCACGTAGGCCTTGATGCGGGCGATGTGGTAAGCGCTCAGGCTGGAGGTCTTGCGCGCGTTGGCACCCGGCAGGCTGCGAAGCCCGGCCGCGATGATGTTGGTGATGGCCTCGGACACGCCCATGGCCGAGGCCGGATGCAGGCGGTCGATGTCTTGCTGCAATGAGTCCACCATGGAGAGCAGCAAATTGCCCGCGGCGCCGCCGCCCTTGACCGTGGTGGCGGTCAGGTCTCTGAGGTTGCCCACATGCGATTCCATCAATGCGCGGGGCAGGCGGACCACCACCACGTCGTGCCTTGGCTCGTTGAAGATCAGCTCGTAGGGGCGGGTGCAGTCGTACATCACAAAATCGCCCGGCTCGACCATGGCAATGCGATCGTCCTGAAAGACCACGCCCCGACCCGCCTGCTGCAACTGCACCAGGCAGAAGTCTTCATTGCCTTGGTGGATCTTGGACAGGGTACGGCGCACGCGCGGCGCGCTGGAAGACAGCCGGGTGAGGTCCAGTGCGCCAATGCGGCTGAACTCGATGTTGCCGAAGAACTCGGCGTCGCACGGCCGGTCGCATTCGAGCTGCACATACATGGAACAGATCATGTCGAGCCAGTACTCGAAGCGCTGATCCTGGGGCACTTCGGTGGTGCTCAGGCGCTGGCGGGTGGGTGCCAACGGGGTGGGCCGGTGGGCATCGATTTGGTGCAAGGGATGGGTCATCAGCGGCTCCTGTGCGGGTGCGTCCTGGGGCACGCAAGAAGTGCACCTGAATCGAAGGGTGTCCAAGCCTAGGCCGCCTGAGGCTTTCTGGCATCCGGACATTCCCGCGTTCAGGCGGCAGGTGGGCACGCGCCGGTGTGTTTGGGTCCACCACCGAGCCTGCCAAAGCGGTACGCGGGATGGGCAAATGGCGGTTTTGGTCAAGCCATCCGTCGCATCCAGCCAAGCGCGGCATTTGTCTCACTTTTAACCTTTGGTCCCATGCACGAACGGCTTGGCGCCTCCCGTGCAGCCCCCATCACCCGAGACAGGAACCACCATGCCGAAGCTTGCCGATACCTCTTCCCTTGTTGTCACCGCGAGCAAGCCCTCGCGCCGTCGCTTTCTGCAGCAAGCGGCAACCGTGGCCGCGGGCAGCGCGCTTGCCGTGCCCAACGCCTTTGCCGCAGAAGACACGATCCGCATTGGCTATCTGTCGCACCGCACGGGCCCTTTCGCGCCCTTCGCTGAAGCCGATGCCCACATCCTGGAGGCCGCCCAGAAAGCCCTGGCTGGTGGACTGAGCATCGGTGGGAAAAACTACAAGGTGGCGTTCATCGCCCGCGATGACCAGAGCAGCCCTGATCGCCAGTCCAGCCTGGCCGCCGAGCTGATCAACAAGGATGAGATCGACCTGATGCTGGGTCAGGCCACGGTGGGCGTGGGCATTGCGCAGCAGTGTGAGCTCAACGGGGTGCCGTGCATCACCACCATGAGCCCTTGGCAAGCGTGGATGTTCCCGATGAAGGGTGATCCGTCCAAGGGTTTCAAGAACGTCTTTCACTTTTTCTGGGGCATCGACGACATCGCCAACGTCTACCTCGATATCTGGAAGGACTTGAAGCTGCCCAAGGTGATTGGCTCGGCTTTCGAAAACACGCTGCCGGGCAACGCCATGGGCGACCTCAAGATGGGCATGCCTGCGATGTTCGCCAAGGCCGGCTACAAGGTGGTCGACATCGGCAAGTTCCCTGCCGGCGGTGACGACTTCTCTGCGCAGATCCAGGCGTTCAAGAAGGAGGGCGTGGAGATCGTGACCGGTCTTTTCGCACCGCCCGACTGGGCCAATTTCGTCAAGCAGTCTTCCCAGATGGGCTTCAAACCCAAGGTGGCCACCATCGCCAAGGCGCTGCTGTTCCCCGGTGGCGTCAAGGCACTGGGCAAGAGTGCCAACGGCATGTCGACCGAAATCTGGTGGTCGCCCGCTTACCCTTTCAAAAGCAGCCTGACCGGCCAAACGGCGCGCCAGCTCGCCGACGATTATTCGGCAGCCACCAAGCGGGAATGGACCCAGCCACTGGGCGTGATGCACGCCTTGATTGAAACCGGCATTGCGGCGCTCAAGGCCAGCGGCGATCCCAAGAACCCAAAGAAGGTGGCCGATGCGATTCGCACGCTCAAGCTCGAGACCGTGATTGGCCAGCTCGACTTTGCGGGCAGCGGCATCAAGAACGTTTCCAAAATGCGCGTGGCGGGCGGTCAGTGGGTGATCGATGGCAAGGGCAGGCTGGACATCGTGGTCACCAACAACGGCACCGCCCCGGAGATTCCGGTGCAACGCAAATTCGAGCTGATCAACAGCTGAGCGCGGCGTGGATTTGAGGCCTTGGCTGGAGAAAAAGATGTTGCTTGAATTGCGCCGGGTTCGCAAAAGCTATGGCGATAACCTGGTCATCCCGGGGCTTGACCTCAGCGTCGAAGAGGGCGAGTTTGTCGGGGTGATCGGCCCCAACGGGGCTGGCAAATCCACAGCCTTCGGCCTGATCGCCGGGGACCTGGCTTGTGACCAGGGCTCGGTCTGGCTCGATGGCACCGATGTCACCGCGCTTGGCGCCGATGCGCGCTGCCGCGCGGGCATCGGGCGTACCTTCCAGATCCCCCGGCCTTTGAGGGTATGACGGTTTTGAGAACGCCCTGGTCGCCAGCGCCTACGGCGCGGGGCTTCACGGTCATCGGGCCGAGCACGCCGCGCGCGATGCCTTGCGGCGGTGCGGCCTGCTGTCTGTTGGCAATCAGGCCGCTGGGAGCCTGGGGTTGTTGCAACGCAAGCGGTTGGAGGTCGCCAGGGCATTGGCCACGGCACCCCGGCTGTTGTTGCTCGACGAGGTGGGTGGCGGCCTGACCGACTCGGAGGTGCATGAGCTGCTGGATCTGGTGCGCGAGATCCACGCCCAGGGTGTCACCGTGTTGTGGATCGAGCATTTGGTGCATGCCCTGGTGTCGGTGGCCCAACGCCTTGTCGTGCTGACGGAGGGGGCGCTGCTGGCCGATGGCCTGCCCGGGGAGGTGATCAACCGCCGCAGTGTGCGTGAGACCTACCTGGGTTCAGAACTCGATTTGGAAGCGGAGGTCGCCGATGTTGCGAGTTGAAGGCCTCGATGCCCACTACGGCCTCTTTCAGGCGCTGTTTGGCGTGAGCATGCACATCGCGCCCGGTGAGACGGTGGCCCTGATCGGCTCCAACGGCGCGGGCAAGACGACCCTGATGCGCGCGCTCGCCGGGGCGTTGAAGGTGCGCCATGACAGCGTGGTGTTTGACGGAAAGCCGGTGGGTGGCGAGGCGGAGCGCCGTCAACTGGCCCGCGGCATTGCCCTGGTGCCCGAGGGCCGGCGCCTGTTTGCCAGCTTGACCGTCGGTGAAAACCTGGAACTCGCCGCGCGCAATGGCCGATCGGGCCCATGGTCGGTGGAGCGGATTCTGAAAACGCTGCCGGTGCTGTCCGATTTGCGCAAGCGCCCGGCGACGGCCTTGTCTGGCGGGCAGCAGCAGTTGGTGGCGATCGCACGGGGATTGGTTTGCAACCCCGCCTATCTGTTGTGTGATGAGGTCTCGCTGGGGCTGTCGCCGCTGGTGGTCGAAGAGGTGTACCGCCTGCTTGCCTTGGCGCGCGAAGGCGGTGTGTCGATCTTGCTGGTGGAGCAGAACGTGCGCCGCGCGCTCAACGACTCGGACCGGTTCGTGTGTCTGCAAAAGGGGCGGGTGGTGCTTGAAGGCGTCTCCGCCGAGGCCGATCAACACGCGGTCGCTCAAGCCTACTTTGGAGTTTGAATGAGCAACTACCTTGAATTGATGCTCAACGGCCTGATGCTGGGCTCGCTGTATGCGCTGTTCGCGTTGGGGTTGAGCCTGAGCCTGGGGGTCATGAAGATGATCAACCTGGCGCATGGAGACCTGATCTTGCTGGGGGCCTATGTGGCCAGCGTCTGTGCGACAGCCACCGGCATGCCGGTCCTGGCCACGCTGCTAGCGGTGCTGCCGGTCATGTTCGTGCTGGGTTGGGTGCTGCAGAAAGGGCTTCTGAACCGGGTGGTGGGCAGCCATCCGCTGGCGCCGCTGCTGGTCACCTTCGGGCTCTCGGTGGTGATCCAGAACCTGCTGCTCGAGGTGTTCACCGCGAACACGCGCAGCCTGCCCTCAGGCCAGTTGGCCATGATGGGGTTGAAGCTGGGCGAGGTGTCGGTGGGGGTGCTGCCCTTGCTGATCACCGGCGTGAGCCTGGCCATCTACGCCATCACGCATGCCATCGTGGCGCGCACCCACGCAGGGCGCCAGGCCCGCGCGGTGTCGGACGACGCGGCCACGGCCCGTCTGGTGGGGGTGAACGACAAACAGTTTTTTGCCTTGATGGCCGGTTTTGTGATGGCGGTAACTGGCCTGGCCGCGGTGCTTTACGGCATCCGCACCCCGTTCTCGCCGTCAGCCGGTCCTGAGCGCCTGCTGTTTGCTTTCGAGGCGGTGGTGCTCGGTGGGCTGGGCAGCCTGTGGGGCAGTTTTCTGGGCGGGCTGGTCATCGGGGTGGCCCAGGTGGCGGGCACCCAGGTCAATTCGGGCCTGGGGCCTTTCTTCGGTCACCTGGTCTTTCTGATTGCCTTGCTGATCCGCCCCCAGGGGTTCTTTGCCGCCCGCCCTCACTGAACGCCCGAATCGATCATGCACAACGAACTTTCAATGAATCCCGCTGCGGCCCGCTCCCGCCAACCTTGGGGCTGGCTCCTCGCCGCTGTGGTTTGTCTGCTGCTGGTGGCACTGCCCTGGTTCAGCGGTTTTGCCACCCAGCGCCTGTTGGTGGAGGTGTTCACGGTGTTTGCCATGGCCATGGCCTGGAACCTGCTGGCCGGATTCGGTGGGCTCGTGGTGGTGGGCCTGCATGTGTTTGTGGGCGTTGGCGCCTACAGCCTCTTCTTTCTCTCGAACCACTTTGGCCTCGACCCGTTTTGGGCGCTGCCGCTGTCCGTGTTGGGCGCCGCCCTGTTCGCGCTGATCACGGCCCTGCCGATGCTTCGGCTCAGCGGTGCGCACTTTGCGGTGGGCACCTGGGTGCTTGCGGAGCTGATGCGCATCGGTGTGCTCAACGCCGATTTTCTCGGTGCGGGTGGTGGACTGCCGTTGGATGGCATGGCCGGGTTCGCCCGCGGCGCCCGCAATGCCGGCGTGTACTGGGCGGCATTGGCGGTGGGGGTGTTGGCGGTGGTGCTGACGCGTGTGCTGCTCAAGCATCCGCTGGGGCTGGCCCTGGCCAGCGTGCGCGACAGCGAAGCGGCGGCCCGCTCCTGCGGTGTGCCGGTGCGGCGGGCCAAGCTGACCTTGTGGGTGGTGGCCGCCGGGTTGACTGGGCTGGCGGGCGCGGTGGCGTACATGAACATTCTGCAGGTCAGCCCCGACGCCAGCTTCGGCCTGTCGTGGACCGCCATGGCCATCTTCATCGCGGTGCTCGGCGGCATCGGGCGCATGGAAGGGCCTTTCCTGGGCACCCTGGTGTATTTCGCGCTGCGTGAGTGGGGCGCGGCCTATGGGGCCTGGTATTTCATCGTCCTGGGGCTGCTCGCCATGATGACCATGGTTGTGGCCCCTGGCGGGGCGTGGAGCCTGGTTCAGCGCCGCTGGCCTTCTTTCGATCCCTTCGCTGTTCGCCGTTTGATGCCTTGAACAAGGCCGCCTTCACGCGCCACCTGTCGAATCCGATCCGGTTGGCCTGAGTTTTGTTTCTTTCTTCCACAAAGGAGTCTCACCATGGGCAAGATCCATCCCAAATACAAAGTCGCCGTTGTGCAGGCAGCCCCTGTCTGGCTTGACCTCGACGCCACGATCGACAAATGCATCCAACTGATCAACGAGGCGGCCGAGAAGGGCTGCAAGCTGATCGCTTTTCCGGAAACCTTTGTGCCCGGCTATCCGTGGCACATCTGGCTGGGCGCGCCGGCCTGGGCCATTGGTCGCGGCTTCGTGCAGCGTTACTTTGACAATTCACTGGACTACGAAAGCCCCGAGGCCGAGCGGCTGCGTCAGGCGGTGAAGGCCGCGGGGATCACGGTGTCGCTGGGCTTGTCCGAGCGCAGTGGTGGCTCGCTCTACATTGCGCAGTGGCTCATCGGCCCAGACGGTGAAACGATTTCGCAGCGCCGCAAAGTGCGCCCGACCCATGTCGAGCGCTCGGTGTTTGGCGAAGGCGACGGCAGCGATCTGAAGGTGCACGACACCCCGCTGGGCCGGATCGGTGAATTGTGCTGCTGGGAGAATGTGCTGTCCCTGAACAAATTCGCCCTGTTCTCCCAGCATGAACAGGTGCACATCGCCGCCTGGCCAAGCTTCTCCACCTACGAGCCTTTTGCCCATGCGCTGGGCTGGGAGGTCAACAACGCGGTGAGCAAGGTGTATGCGGTCGAAGGCGCTTGCTTCGTGCTGGCGCCGTGCGCCGTGATCTCACAGGCCATGATCGACGAGCTCTGCGACACGCCAGACAAACACCAGTTGACCCATCTGGGGGGCGCCCACGCAGTGATCTATGGGCCCGATGGCAGTCCGCTGGCGGAGAAACTGCCCGAAGCCACCGAGGGTTTGCTGATTGCCGAGCTTGACCTGGGCATGATCGGCGTGGCCAAGAACGCGATGGACCCCGTGGGCCACTATTCCCGCCCCGATGTGTACCGACTGCTGCTGAACAAAAAAGCAGCCAACCGCGTGGAGCACATGGCCATGCCGCTGGACAGCAGCGAGCCCGAAGAGAGCCCGCTGCCGCTTGATTGAGTGAATCCGGGTTGGGCGGTGGGGTCTGCCGCCCATCAGGGCGTCTGCGACGGTTGCGGGATGCGTCGCTTCAGGCTGATCCGACTGCCCGGCTGCGATGGGCTCACCGGGTGGATGCGTCGCGAAGTTTCTGAACGTCGAGCGCCGTGACGGGGGCGGCTCCCTCGCCCCAGGTGAGGCGGATGTAGGCGGCGAGGTCGGCCAGGTCGCGGTTGTTGATCTCCATCACGAAAGGTGGCATGCCGAAGGGGCGGGGGTTGCCTGGTGTGCTGGGGGCGAAGCCACCGTGGAGCACCGATTGAATCAGGTTGGCCGGCGAGCTTTGGCGCACCGTCGCGTTGCCGACCAGGGGCGGGTAGGCCCAGGCACCGCTGGCGAGGCGCACCCCCTGGCCTTGTGAGCCGTGGCATGCGATGCACTTGTCGTCATAAAGCTTGGCGCCACGGGCCACGGAGACGCCGTCGGCCGTGGTGTCTTGGGAGGCGGCGCGCGCTGCCTGGCGGGGGAGTTGTTTCAGGTAGCTTGCCATGGCGAGCAGATCGGTGTCGCGCCAGTGTTGCGTGCTGTGTTGAACCACCTCGGCCATGGGGCCGGTGACGAGATGGTCGCGGCTTTGCCCGTCTCGAAACAGCGCCACGATGTCTTCCAATGGCCAGTCCTGCACGCCGGCTTCGTTCGGGTCCAACAGCGAGGGCGCGTACCAGTTCTGAACCGGGATCAGGCCTCCCGACAGATCCAGCATGTGGCGGTTGCCGCCCAGCGCATTGCGTGGCGCATGGCAGGCACTGCAATGCGCCACGCCGTTGACCAGATAGGCGCCCCGCAACAGGGCGTTTGATGTGCTGTCGGCCTCGGTTTGCGCCAGGGCGGTCGGCGTCGCTTCGGTGTTGCCGGGGCGGAAGTGCAACGCGCGCCACACACGAAGGGCCACCTGGGTGTTGAACGGCCAGCGGATGTCGCTGGGGGTGTTGGGCGCGCCGGCGGCGGGCAGGGAGCGGAAATAGGCATACAACGCGTCGCTGTCGGCGCGGCTGATGTGCGTGGTATTGGTGTAAGGGAATGCGGGGTTGAGCCAACGGCCGTCGGGGGCCTGGCCATGGTGCAGCGCGCGCCAGAAGTCGGCGGCCGTCCAGGCGCCCAGACCCGAAGGGCTGGGGGTGAGGTTGCTGCCGTAGACGGTGCCGAACGGTGTGGGAATGGCTTGGCCCCCTGCGAAGGGCTGGCCCCCCCGCTGGGTGTGGCAAGCCTGGCAGTTGCCGAGCACGCTGAGGTAGCGTCCGCGTTCGATGGTGGTCGGGTCGTTGAGCGGGGTGGCGCTGGCCACTTGGTGGACAGGGGCGGGTGCGGCCGGCCAGCACAGCCAGGCCAGTCCGGTCATCAGGGTGGTGGATGCCAACAGGGTGGCCGCGATTCTGGCGCGTCGGCGGCGCTTGGGCGTCTGTGCGTTCATGGCCGCTCCCGGGTCATGGCGTGGCTGCCGCATGGCAGTGGCGGTTGGGTGGTGGACTGCGCGGGGGGCGATGCGTGGGCTGGCCAGGGTTGGCTGGACAGCCAGGCACTGACCGCGGCGATGTCTTCGGGCTCCATGCGTTGGGCGATGTCGGCCATGCAGTCTGGCTGTGCGCCACGCCGCGCGCCGGTTTGCCAGGCGCCCATCTGGGCGTTGATGTAGTCGCGCGGAAGCCCCAGCAAGCCCGGCGTGGCGGGTGTGGTTCCGGTCAATTGGGCGCCATGGCAGGCTGCGCATGCGGGGAGGTTCCGGCTTGGGTCGCCGTGCCGCGCCAGGCGCTCTCCGCGCCGCAGGGCATCGGCCGGGGCTGGGCTCTGAACGGGCGCGGGGTAGGGCACCTCCAGCGCGGCGAAGTGGCGGGCGATTTCCCACAGGTAGTCGTCGCTCAGCGGATCGACCATCCGCGTCATCGGGTCGTAGCGGCGTTCGCCACGCTGAAAGTGCTTCAACTGGTTGTAGAGGTAGCCGGCTGGTTTGCCGGCGATGCGGGGGTAGTAGCCATCGGGTGCGGCGCGGCCCTGATCTCCGTGGCATTGGGTGCAGGCACTCAGACGCTGGGCCAGGGTGTCTTCGAACTTCGGCTGGTCAGCTGCGGCGGCATTGCCAAGGCAGACCAGATGCATCAGGAGGGCGAGTGCCAACGATCGGCCGTGGCGCCGTGGGTGGTTGGTTGTCATGGTCTGGTCCGGTCGGTTCAGCGTGGCACCATGAAGGTCGATGCCGTCTCGGCGCGCCCGCTGAGGGGGTTGTCCGCCTCGGCGATGGACAGGTGGATCGGAACGATCTGCCCGCTCAGGGCCACGGCTTGCGCGGCGTCCAGGTGCACGGTCACGGTTTGTGTGTGGGCCGCGGCGGGCGCCAGGCGCACATGGGTGGGGTTGGCCAGGCGAAGGCCATCGGCCCCGCTCACGCTGACCCACACATCGCGCACGCGTTCGCTGGCGTTCATCATCTGCAAGCGGTACACGTTTTCGATGGCGCCGTTGTCGACCTGCCGCGCCAGCACCGCGCGGTCGCGCACCGCGTTCAGGCGCAAGGTGGGGCGGGTGGCGAAGCTGACGGCCATGACGGCCGCAGCGGTGATCAGCAAGCCGCCGTAGACGAGCACCCTGCGGCGCATCAGGTGGTCCCTCAGCCGCAGTGTTTTCTTCACGGGGCTGGAGAGCTCGGATTCCGAGGCCATGCGGATCAGGCCGCGCGGCGAGCGCAGTTTGTCCATGACCTGGTTGCAGGCGTCGATGCACAGGCCGCAACTGATGCAGGCCGCCTGCAGCCCCTGGCGGATGTCGATGCCGACCGGGCAGACCTGCACGCACAGGGTGCAATCCACGCAGGCGCCACTGCCGCGTTTGACCGGGTCGCTGCCGCGGGGGCGGGGGGCCCGGGGCTCGCCGCGGCGTTCGTCGTAGGCGACATACAAGGTGTTGGTGTCCATCAATGAGCCCTGGAAGCGGCCGTAGGGGCACATGTGCTGGCAGACCTTTTCGCGCAGAAAGCCCGCGTTGCCGTAGGTGGCCAGGCCATAGAAACCGATCCAGAATGCCTCCCAGGGGCCGAGGCCGAAGGGCACCGCCTGGGCGAGTTCGCGGATGGGCGTGAAGTAGCCGACCAGGGTGAAGCCGGTCCACAGACCGAGCACGGCCCACGCCAGGTGTTTGCCGCCGCGGCGTGCCAGCTTGTGGGCATTCCAGGGGCTGCGGTCCAGCCGCAGGCGGGATTGCCTGTCACCTTCGAGGCGGTGTTCGATCCAGTGGAACAGCTCGGTGTACACGGTTTGCGGGCAGGCAAAGCCGCACCACAGGCGCCCGGCCAATGTGGTGACGAAGAACAGCAGCAGGGCGCTGATCACCAGCAGGCCGGCCAGGTAGATCAGGTCTTGCGGGTAGAGCACCGCGCCGAACAGGAAGAAGCGGTCGGCTTGAAGATCGAACAGCACCGCCTGCCGGCCGTTCATTTGCAGCCAGGGCAGGCCGTAGTAGCCGAGCTGGGTGAGCCACACCATGGCCCAGCGCCAGCGGGTGAAACGGCCGGTGATCGAACGGGCCTGGATCTTGTCGTCCTGCGCAATGGCGGGGGCGGGAACGATGGGGATGGTGCGGGTGGCCATGGTGTGTACCGTGTTTGTCAATAGGTCGATGTCGAGAGCCGGGGGCGGCAGGCTCCGAGTGCGAAGGCCAGTGGCACGATGCGCTCGGACAGCTCGGCGTCGCCCAGCCACTCGTCTTCGCGGAAGTACACCTGGCTCAGCTGCAGGGTGGCTTGATCGGAGGCGTGGTGCTCCTGGCCGGGGTGCACGGACAGGCCGTCCTCTTCGCTGCGCAAAAAGACCCAGCCTTCCGAAGGCCCCAGGCACACCGGGGCCACCAGCGAAAAACCTTCCCAGGGCAGGTTGGACACGCCTTCGAAACGGCCGCTGAGAAGCCAGCCGCGCCCGGTGTCTTTGCCCACGAGTGGTAGCTCTCCGATGGGCAGCGTGCCGGCGCGCTCGCCGCTGAAGAGCTCGGGCAGCCAGAGTTCGCGCAGGCCCACATTGGGCGACTGCACCAAGGCCTCAATCGCGAGCCGTTGTGCCCACAGCACCGTGGCGGCTTGTGCGTCATCGCGTTTCAGGGCCTGGGCGGCCTGCGCCAGATCGTCCAGGCTGCCGCCGTTGCCCCCCATGGATGGGGGCACGGCACAGCGAAGCAGCCCGGTGGCCACCACGCGCTCCAGGGGCGAGGGTGGCGTCGGCGCGTTGGGGGTGGCGTTGGCAGGCTCGCCAATGGTGTCGATGGGCATGGCCACAATGGTGGCCAGGATGCATCTGATCGCATAGATCCAGATGAAATGAAAAATTACCGGATCAGATGGCCGCCAAAAGGCCATCTGATTCGCTGCCACGGCAAAAAATGCCCATTTCTGCACCGGATCAGATCGGGGCGTTGCGCGACACTTGAGCCATGCCAGCCACCGACCCCGAACTTTCTCACCCCACCCGTTCCCCGCGAACAGCCCGATTGGCGCGAACCGTCAAAGCCTTGTTCGCTGCAGCGGGGCTGGTCGGTCTGCAGTGGCTGGGCGATACCGTGGTCGCGCACAGCGGCTGGCCGGTGCCCGGCGCCTTGGTGGGTCTGTTGTTGTTGCTGGGCGGGCTGGTGGTGTGGGGCCGCGTGCCGCCCGCGCTGGACGATGTGAGCACCCCGCTGCTGCGCCACCTGATGCTGCTGCTGATCCCCTCGGTGGCGGCGGTGGGTTTGTACGCGGGGCTGGTGGTGCAACACGCTGCGGCGTTCCTGTTGGTGGGTACCGTGGTGACCGCGCTGACGCTGGGCCTGACCGCCTGCGCGTTGCAGTGGCTCATGAAGCGAGAGGCCGGTTGATGCTGTTTTGGTCGGCGGTCACGCTGATGGCCTATCTGGTGGCGTTGTGGCTATACCGCCGCAGTGGCCATCACCTGCTGTGCCTGCCTGTGCTCACCGGCACGGCGCTGGTGCTTGCGGCCCTGGCGCTGGCGGGCACCGGCTACCCTGTTTACGCGCAAGCCACGCGGGTTTTGCGCTGGCTGACCGGGCCGGCCATCATTGCGTTGGCGGTGCCCCTGTATCGGCAGGCGGCCTTGCTGCGGCGGCTGGCGGTGCCGTTGCTGGTGGCCTTGGTGGTGGGGTGTCTGGTGTCGGTGCTGGGCACGCTGGCGGTGTGTGGCCTCCTGGGCACACCGCTGCCGTTTGCGTTGTCGTTGGCACCCAAGGCGGCCACCATGCCCATGGCCATGCTGGCCACCGAGCGCGCTGGCGGAGTGCCTGCCGTGGCGGCGATGGCGGTGG
Source organism: Burkholderiaceae bacterium (assembly GCA_041396525.1). Lineage (GTDB taxonomy): Bacteria > Pseudomonadota > Gammaproteobacteria > Burkholderiales > Burkholderiaceae_C > Hydrogenophaga. The sequence continues at coordinate 348,150 of JAWKYI010000002.1, read as the reverse complement.
TGGCCAGTGGGGTGCTGGGCACGCTGCTGGCGGGCCCGGTGTTCCGTTTGCTGGGCATCAAGGACGAACGTGTGCGCAGCTTCACGCTGGGCCTGGTGGCGCACGCCATCGGTGTGGCCAGGGTGTTGCAGACCGACCCAGACCGCGTGGCCTTTGCGGCATTGGCGATGGGTCTCAACGGGGTGGGCACTGCGCTGGTGTTGGCGGGGCTGTCACATTGGCTTTGAACGCCCGCTGGTGGCCTGCACAGTACGATTGCCAAAAAACGAGAAACAGACCGATCAGATGAGTGGCGCGCGCCTGAACCGATACCAACAACTGGCCGAGGATCTGGCAGATGCCATCCGCGCCGGTTTGCTGCGCCCGGGCGATCGCCTGCCGTCGGTGCGCGCCACCTGCGCGCAGCGCCGCGTCAGCCCCTCCACCGTGTTCCAGGCTTATGGCCAGCTGGAGTCGATCGGTCTGATCGAGGCGCGGGCCCGCTCGGGCTTCTTCGTGCGCGCCACGCGACGCCCGTTGCGCGCCGGCCCGCAGGCGGCACTGCCGCGCCAGGAAGCCACGCCGGTGGCGGTGAGCGAACTGGTGTTTGATCTGTTGGGCACCACGCGCGACGCCGATGTGGTGCCGCTGGGTTCGGCGTTTCCCGCCGCCCACCTGTTTCCGTTCGACGAACTCGCGCGCAGCGGCGCCCGCGCCATGCGCCGCCTGAAAGCCGGTCAGATCACGGGCGCACTCACCGCGGGCGACGAGGGTCTGCGCCAGGCGCTGCGCCGCCGCTACGCCTTGCAGGGCGTGCCACTGGCGGACAACGAGCTCATCATCACCAATGGCGCGATGGAGGCACTCAACCTGTGTCTGCAGGCGGTCACCCAGCCAGGCGATGTGGTGGTGGTGGAATCGCCCACGTTTTACGCCGCATTGCAGGCGCTCGAACGCCTGCATCTGCGGGCGGTGGAGGTGGCGACCGACCCCAGGGAGGGGGTGGATCTGCCGGCGCTGGCCGAATTGCTGGCTCGACAGAAAGTGGCCGCCTGCTGGTTCATGCCCACTTTTCAAAACCCCTTGGGGGCGCTCATGCCCGTGGCTCGGCGGCAGGCCCTGGTGGCGTTGCTGGCGCAACACGGTGTGCCGCTCATTGAAGACGACGTCTATGGCGAATTGCACGCCGGTGCCCGGCGTCCACCGCCGGCCAAGGCGTTTGACCAGGAGGGCATGGTGTTGCACTGCGCTTCGTTTTCCAAATGCCTGGCGCCGGGCTACCGCGTGGGGTGGGCGGCGGCTGGGCGCTACGCGGCGCGGGTGGAGCGGTTGAAGATGATGACCTCGCTGGCCACCGCCATCCCGCCGCAACTGGCCGTGGTGGACTACCTTGCCCAAGGGGGTTACGACCGGCACTTGCGCCGCCTGCGAGAAGCCTTGGCGGCCCAGCAGCGGCATGCGTTGGGCCTGGTGGAGCGCCATTTTTAAAGGCACCCGTGTCACCGTCCCGAGGGTGGCTATTTCCTGTGGCTGGAGCTGCCGCCCGAGGTGGATGCGCTGGCCCTGCACCAGCGGGCCAGGGCCTGCTCCGTAACCGCGCCCGGCGTGCTGTTTTCTGCCGACCACCGGTTCACCCACCACCTGCGGCTGAACGTGGGACACCCGGGTGATCCCCGTTTTGATGGCGCCATCCGGCCGCTGGGTTCGTCGCCAGCGATCTGCTGGCCTCGCGAGAGTAGCAGTCAACCGGTGGGGCTGTGCCCTGCGCCATGCAGGGCGCTCGGATCAGAACAACCGCGCCCTTGTCCACACCGGGTGTGCCCTAGGTTGTTGATAACTGTGAACAACTGCCGCAGGGCCCGCCGCTGTTGGCTTGGCGAGGAGTTGCTTAAAAACTGGGCAGATCGGGGCCAGCCTCTGGCTCAGGGCGGCGAGGGGTCGGAGAATTGCTCGCTGATTTGCTGGCGCAACCACATGTTGTCGGGGTCGCGGTGGTACTTGGCGTGCCAGAACATGTTGATGGCGATCTCGGGCAGGTCGACGGGGTGGGGCGACACGACCAGATCGAAGGGGCCCTTGCTGCGCTCGGCGAATCGCTCGGGCAGGGTGGCGATCAGGTCGGTGCTTTGCAGGATATGGCCCACGGCAATGAAGTGGGGCACCAACAGGCGAATGCGCCGCGTGATCCCGGCGCGCACAAGCAGGTCGTTGATTTCGCCGTGGCCGGTGTTGGGCGCGGTGACGCCGACGTGTTCGAGCTGCTTGAACTGAGCCAGCGAAATGGGTGCCCGGGCGGTGGGGTGCCCTCGCCGGAACATGCAGACATAGCGCTGGCGGAACAGGCGCTTTTGAAAGAAGCCCGATTGAAGGGCGGGCATCAGGCCCAGGGCCAGATCGATGGCGCCAGACGCCATGCTTTCGCGGATGTCGCCGGCGCTGGCGCGGTGGGTTTGCACCTGGATGCCGGGGGCCAACTCGGCGAGGGCGTCCATGAGTGGTGGCATGAAGTACATCTCGCCGATGTCGGTCATGGCCAGGTTGAAGGTGCGCTCACTGGTCCGTGGGTCGAAGGTTTCCTTGTTCGACAGGGCGGTCTGCAGTGCGTTGAGTGCGTAGACCACCGGCTCTGCCAGGTGCAGGGCGTATGGGGTGGGTTCCATGCCTTTGGCGGTTCTTACGAACAGCTCGTCGTTGAGCAGCTCCCGCAGCCGCCGCAAGGCGTTGCTGACCGCGGGCTGCGACATGCCCAGACGCTCGGCTGCCACCGACGCGCTGCGGTCCATGAGCATCTGGTTGAAGACCACCAGAAGGTTGAGATCGATGTCACGCAAACGCATGGTGCAGACCAGTATTCATGATGGTGATTTTATCTATCAGGATGGCTGCATCGACAAATAGTGCGCTGTTCCACAGAATCGCGCCCCATGGAGACAACGTGCACACAAGCCTTGGCGCTGGTGGTTCAACCCCTGGGGCAACAACTGCAGACCGAGGTCGGACAAAACCTGTTGGCGGTGTTGCGCGCCAACGAAGTGCCGATTTCCTACAGCTGTCTGGCCGGGCGTTGCGGCACCTGCCGCTGCACGGTGAAGGCCGGGCAAGTGCTGGATGGTGGCCCGGAAACCGGTCGGCCGCAGTCGGCCCGCAGCGGCGAGGTGCTGGCGTGTCAGGCCACGCTGATGGGCGACTGCACCATCGAGGTGCCCGATGTGGACGAGGTGGTCATCCACCCCGCGCGCATCATCAAGGGCACGGTGCTGACCATCGAATCGGCCACGCACGACATTCGCCGCATCCAGCTCAAGCTGGCCAAGCCCCTGGCATTCAGCCCGGGACAGTACGCGTCGCTGCAGTTCACGCCGGAACACATCCGCCCCTATTCGATGGCGGGACTGCCCGAGGACGGGGTGATGGAGTTCCAGGTGCGCCGCGTGCCGGGTGGCCGGGTGACGGATTACGTGTTCGATGTGTTGAAACCCGGCGATTCGGTGCGGGTGAGCGGGCCGATGGGCACGGCCTATTTGCGCCGCAAGCACACCGGGCCCATGCTGTGTGTGGGTGGGGGCACGGGGCTTGCGCCGGTGTTGTTGATCGTGCGGGGCGCCGTGGCAGCGGGCATGGACAACCCGATTCACCTCTATTTTGCGGTGCGCAGCCGGGAAGACCTGTACGACCTGGACAGGCTGCGAACCCTGGCCGACAAGCACCCCCAGATCACCTTGCACACCGTGGTGGCGACCGGACCGGTGGGTGATGGAGGGCGAGCGGGTCTGGTCACCGACGCCGTGGCACAGGACTTTGATTCGCTGGTGGGTTGGCGGGCCTATTTGTGTGGGGCGCCTGCCATGGTGGAAGCCTTGGCCCTGCTGGTGGCCAAGCGCGGCTTGAAGCCCGACCATGTGCACGCGGATGCTTTCTACCCCAGTGGGGTCTGAGCAAGGCTGTGTGCTCAAGGCCGTTTGCCTTTTCCCATCGAAACACGAACCTCTACAAACCCAGGAGACCACGATGATCGAGAACACGTCCACCAACGCCGAAAGGCCGGTCTGGGCTGGCGAAGGCACCAGCCGCATTCCTTTTTGGGCCTACACCGATGAGGCGCTCTACCAGCGTGAGCTGGAGCGGCTGTTCTATTCGGGGCACTGGTGCTACGTAGGGCTGGAAGCGGAGATCCCTCAACCGGGTGACTTTCGGCGCACGGTGATTGGTGAGCGCTCGGTGATCATGGTGCGCGACCTGGATGGGAGCGTGAACGTGGTCGAGAACGTGTGTGCCCACCGGGGCATGCGGTTTTGCCGGGAGCGCCATGGAAAGGCCAAGGATTTTTTCTGCCCCTACCACCAATGGAACTACAGCCTCAAGGGGGATCTGCAAGGCGTGCCGTTTCGGCGGGGTGTGAAGCAGGGCGGCAAGGTCAATGGCGGCATGCCCAAGGACTTCAAGCTGGAGGAGCATGGCCTAACCAAGCTCAAGGTGGCCACGCGCGGGGGCGTGGTCTTTGCTTCCTTTGACCATGGGGTGGAGTCGCTGGAGGATTTTCTCGGACCCACGATCCTGGGCTACTTCGACCGGGTGTTCAACGGTCGAGCGCTGCGCATCCTGGGCTACCGCCGCCAGCGCATTCCCGGCAACTGGAAGCTCATGCAGGAAAACATCAAGGACCCCTACCACCCGGGGCTGCTGCACACCTGGTTTTCCACCTTCGGGCTCTGGCGTGCGGACAACCGGTCCGAGCTCAAGATGGACGCGCAGTTCCGGCATGTGGCGATGATTTCCACCCGTGGCCAAGGCGGCAAGAACGACGATGTGGTCTCGGGGGTGGACAGCTTCAAGGAGTCCATGACGCTCAACGATCCGCGCCTGCTGGACATCGTGCCCGAGCCCTGGTGGGGTGGGCCGACGGCGGTGATGACCACCATCTTTCCCAGCGTCATCATCCAGCAGCAGGTCAACAGCGTCTCCACGCGCCACATCCAGCCCAACGGCCACGGCTCGTTCGACTTCGTCTGGACCCATTTCGGCTTCGAGGACGACTCGCCCGAGATGCAACAGCGCCGCCTTGTGCAGGCGAACCTGTTTGGCCCGGCGGGCTTTGTGTCGGCCGACGACGGCGAGGTGATCGAGTGGTCGCAGGAGAGCTTCGAGCGCAACGCCGCGGGGCGCACCGTGGTGGAGATGGGTGGTTGCGAGGTGGGCGACACCGACCACATGGTCACCGAGACATTGATTCGCGGCATGTACAACTACTGGCGCCGGGTGATGGGAGAGTGAGATGACCGATTTCAATACCTACTTCGAACTGCTCAGCCTCTACAGCGACTGCGCCATGGTCTGCGACTCGGCCGACTGGGACCGGTGGCCGGATTTTTTTGTTGAGCACGGCACCTACCGTTTGCAACCCCGCGAGAACCACGAGCAGGGTTTGCCCCTGTGTCTGCTGGCCCTGGAGAGCAAGGCCATGATCCGCGACCGGGTCTACGGGGTGAAGGAAACGATGTACCACGACCCGTACTACCAGCGCCACATTGTCGGCACGCCGCGCATTGTCTCGATGGACCAGGAGGGCGGTGTGCAACGCATACGGTCGGAGGCGAACTACGCCGTGGTGCGCACCAAACTCGATGGCGAGTCCACGGTGTTCAATGCGGGCTTTTACCGCGATGCCATCGTGCGCACCCCCGAAGGGTTGAAGTTTGAATCGCGTCTGTGCGTTTACGACAGCGAGATGATTCCCAACTCCATCATTTACCCCATTTGAGGATGTCAGCCATGGCAGACAACTGGATTGATGCGTTGGCGCGCGACGACGTGCCCGAGGGCGATGTGGTGGGCGTGGTGGTGGCCGGCAAGGACATTGCCTTCTACGAAGTGGAGGGTGAGGTCTATGCGACCGACAATGTGTGCACCCACGGTGCCGCGCGCATGAGCGACGGTTTTCTGGAAGGGCGGGAGATCGAGTGTCCGCTGCACCAGGGGCGGTTCGACGTGTGCACAGGCCAGGCCATGTGTGCCCCGCTGACCCAGGACATTCGGACCTATCCTGTGAAGGTTGAACACAAGCGGGTGTGGCTGCGCCTGGAATGAGGGGCATGCGCCTTTGACAACATGTTTCGGAATGATGACAGGAGATGGCAATGACCCATGAACTGGGCCGACTGGAAGACCTGCCGGCAGACTATGTGGCGGCCATGCGGGCGCGCAACCTGGTGCCGCTTTGGCCGAGCCTGAGGGGTGTGTTGCCCCCCGGGGTGCCGACCCGGCAAACCCGGCCCACCCATTGGGCCTATGCCGACATCAAGCCCCTGCTGTTGCAGGCTGGCGAGCTCACGCCGATCGAGAAGGCCGAGCGCCGGGTGCTGGTGCTGGCCAACCCGGGCCACACGCTGGAGAAGATGCAGGCCAGCAGCGCGATGTACCTGGGCATGCAACTGCTGCTGCCCGGCGAATGGGCGCCCAGCCACCGCCACACGCCCAACGCGGTGCGCATGGTGGTGGAGGGCGAAGGCGCGTGGACGACGGTGGAGGGGGAAAAATGCCCCATGAGCCGCGGCGACCTGATCCTCACCCGAGCGGGCTGTGGCGCGAACACGGCCACGACGGCGCGAGCGATCTGGCTCGATGTGCTCGATCTGCCGCGGCTTACTACCTGGAGGTCAGCTACCACCTCAACGGCACGCGCCAGACCACACGCCCCGGCGAGGCTGACCGCGCCTGCGCTTGCGTGCGGGGATGTTGCCCACCCCGGTGTTCGGGCGCAGCGGGCGCCGCTACCCCTGCTGCGCTACCCATGGGCCAATGCGAGGGCTGCCCTGCTGTCGATGGCGCAAGACCAGCCCGGCGGGTTGGCGTGTGTGCAGAAAGTGACCTGTGAACCCCGAGTCGGGCGAAGACGCCGAGTATGCCTGCTGGGCTTTTACGCAATGATGCTGCGACCGGGCCAGACGCTGACCCTGCCCGCCCGCTCGCCGGCGGTGGTTTTTTACGCCATTTGATCAGGCGCGCTTTGTGAGCGTGGCGGCTGTCTCGCAGGCGTTTGAACTGATTGCTTGGCCGACACCTGCTGCATTCCCGGCTGCCCCACCGACCACACTGACCAACGGCTCGGCCACCGGCCGACCTTTCTTTCCTGGCCGATGAATCGCCTTTGCACCTTAAACTGGGGGTGTACGAGGTGCGCACCGACGGCCAGCCCACCATGCCTTCCCAACTCTGAGACCACAGACCCCAATCAATGACTTCTTATCTTTTCCCCGCCCCCTGTGCTGTCCCCTGCCGATTCGCGGCAAGATTGACGCTTCCGATCCGACATTTTCTGCGTGGGCCGCAACTACCACGCCCACGCGGTGGAGATGGGCAAGCCGGTCGACAAGTCGGTGGGCGCCCTTTCTATTTCACCAGTCGCCTGGCAGCCTGGTGGACGGCGGCGCCACCGTGGCCTATCCGCCGCAAACCACCAACTACCATTACGAGGTCGGAGCTGGTGATGGCCATCGGCAAACCGGGTTTCCGTGTGCCGGCCCGATCCGCGCCCGTGAGCTGATTTATGGCCTTGCGGCCGGCCTGGACATGACACGGCGCGATCTGCAATTGGTTGCCCGCGACAAGGGGCGACCCTGGGACCTGGGCAAGGACATCGAGGATGGCTCGGTGTGCGGTGAGATCGTGCCCATGGAAGGGGTGGTCATCGAGCAGGGTGCGATTGCGCTGGAGGTCAATGGCGCCACCAAACGTCGTCGGACGTGAACAAGCTGATCTGGAACATCCGCGAGATCGTTGCGGACCTGTCCTTGTTCTACCACCTGCAACCCGGCGATCTGATCTACACCGGCACGCCCGAGGGGGTGGGGCCGGTGGTGGCGGGCGACAAGATCACCGGCCGCGTGGAAGGCGTGGGCGAGGTGGCCCTGAACGTCGGGCCCGCCGAGTGAGCGCCGCGCCATGAAACTGCACAACTTCTGGCGCAGCGGCACCTCCCACCGCACGCGCATCGCCCTCAACCTCAAAGGGCTGACTACGAATACATCGCCGTTCACCTGGGCAAGGAAGCCCACCTGTCCGAGGCGTTCAAGGCGATCAACCCGCAGCAGCTGGTTCCCGCGCTGGAGATGGGCGAGCAGGTGTTGATCCAGTCGCCCGCCATTCTTGAATGGCTGGAGGAGCGCCACCCCGAGCCGCCCCTGTTGCCCGCCGACGCAGACGACCGTGCCCGCGTGCGGGCCCTGGCGGCCATCGTGGGTTGCGACATCCACCCCATCAACAACCGCCGCATCCTGGAAACCCTGCGCAAGACATTCGGCGCCGATGAGGCGGCGATCAACGCCTGGTGTGGCACCTGGATCGGCGCCGGTTTCGACGCCTATGAGGCGCTGCTGGCGGCCGATGCGGCGCGGGGTTGCTTCAGCTTTGGCGACGCACCGACCCTGGCCGTACCTCATTCCGCAGATCGAGAGCGCGCGGCGCTTCAAGGTGGACCTGAGCCGTTGGCCGCTGATCGCGGCGGTGGAGACCTGCCTGGCGCTGGAGGCATTTCAGCAGGCCGCGCCAGCAGCCTGACCGCCTGAGGACTGCTCAGGCCGCGAACGTCGGTCAGGGCGGCTCAGCCGAACACGATCATGCCGCGCGCGCGTTGCGCCGTTGGCCAGGTCGTCAAGGCCGCAGGCGCTTCGTCGATGATGGTGTAGCGTTGGGTGATGAGTTCGTCGAGCTTGAGGCGTCCACCCTGGTAGAGCGACATGAGGCGCGGGAAGTCTTCGCGCGGGCGGGCCGAGCCGTAGTAGCTGCCGGTCAATGTCTTTTCTTCAAACGACAGGGTCAGGGTCTTGAGGGTGGTGGTGTCTTTGCCACCGGCCACGCCCACGGCCACCGCGGTGCCGCCCTTGCGCAGGCAACCGTAGGCCTGCTCGACCACCGCACCCAGGCCCACGCACTCGAAGGCGTAGTCGGCGCCGCCGCCGGTGAGCTTCTTCAGGGTCTTGACGATGTTGTCTTCGCCCGTGGCGTTGACGGTGTGGGTGGCGCCGAAGAGCCGGGCCAGTTCGAGCTTGCTGTCGGCGCGGTCGACCGCGACGATCATGGCCGCGCCTGCAATGGCGCAGGCCTGGATGGCGTTGAGGCCCACGCCGCCAGCGCCGAACACGATGGCGATCGAACCGGCGGTGAGCCGTGCGGTGTTGACCACGGCGCCAAAGCCCGTCATCACGCCGCAACTGATCAGGGCGCAGCATTCCATGGGCAGGTCGTGCTCGACCTTGACCACGTTGTCCAGGTGCAGGGTGGCGTATTCGGCCATGACGCCGTTGCCACAGAACACGTTGAGCGGCTGCCCTTGCAGGTCGTGGGTGCGCACGCTGCCGTCGGGCAGGGTGTGGGTGGTGCGCGCGTTCTGGTCGCACAGTTGGGGGCGGCCGGTGGTGCAGTAGCGGCAGTGGCCACACATGCTCACGAAGGAGGTGACCACGCGGTCACCCACGGTCAGGTTTTTCACCCCGTCCCCCACGGCCACGACGCGTCCGGCGCCCTCGTGGCCCAGGATCACCGGGGGGGGCAGCGGAATGATGCCCTTGGCGGTCGAGAGGTCGCTGTGGCAGACGCCGCAGGCCTCCATCTTGATCATCACTTCGCCCTGGCGGGGGGGATCGACCCAGATGTCTTCCACCACCACGGGCGCGCCCTGGGTGCGGGCGATGACGGCTTTGGCTTTTTGTCGTTCGATGCTCATTGGGCGGACTCCTGTTGGTCGATGGTGGCCTGGCGGTCTTGCAGCTCGCGCCACATGATTTTCCCCGTGCCCGATTTGGGCAGGCTGTCGACGAATTCGACCAGGCGTGGGGTCTTGTAGGCGGCCATGTGCTCGTGTGCCCAGGCGGTGATGTCTTGCGCGTCAAGCTGGCCGCGGTGCTCGGGCTTGAGGACCACGAAGGCCTTGACGGTTTCACCGCGCTTGGGATCGCGCGCACCGATCACGCAGACTTCGTGGATGGCCGGGTGTTGGTACATCAGCGCTTCCACCTCGGCCGGCCAGACCTTGAAGCCCGAGGCGTTGATCATGCGCTTGAGGCGGTCCATCATGAAAAAGTAGCCATCCTCGTCGATGCGTGCGAGGTCGCCGGTGCGCAGGAAGCGCTTGCCCGCCAGTGTGATGAAGGCCTCGGCGTTGGCCTTTTCGTTGCGCCAGTAGCCTTGCATGACCTGCGGCGCGTGGACCACGATTTCGCCGGTCTCACCCTGGGGCAGTTCGCCCAGGGTGGCCGGGTCGATGATGCGGGCGTCCACGTCGAACACCGGAATGCCCAGGCATTGGGGCTTGGGGTGTGGTGGGTTGATGTGGGTGGCGGCCATGGTCTCGCTCATGCCATAGCCCTCCACATAGTCGACACCAGTCAGTTGCTTGCCTGGCCGCCACGGCCGAGGGCATTGCCGCGCCGCCCCCGCGCACGCCGTTGAGCGCCGAGAGGTCGTACTCGCCGATGCGCGGGTTGGCGAGGAAGTCGACCACCATGGTCGAGATGGCCTGCCAGCTGCTGACGCGGTGGCGCTGCATCAGTTCGGCGGCGGTTTCGCGGTCCCAGCGCGACATGAGCACGATGGTGGCGCCCAGGTACATCGGGCCGTTCATGCCACCGGCCATGCCGGTGACGTGAAAGAAGGGCAGGACCGACAGCAGCACGGCGTCCTGCGTGCGGCCAAACCACTGCATGCCACCGATGGCGGTGCACTGCACGCTGCGGTGGGTGTGCATGCAGCCTTTGGGGTGGCCGGTGGTGCCCGAGGTGTAGGGCATCACGCACAGGTCGTCTGGGCCGGTGGTGATCGGGCCGGGCGTGTGCGCCGCGGCGATGGCGTCGCGCCAGGCGTGCAGGCCGCTGCCCTGCACGGGCAGGCGGGGGGCGGCCACGAATTCGGGCAGGCGCAGATCGGTGGAGGTGCGCAGGTGGTCGCGGTAGCAGGCGACCATCACGTGGTGCAGCGCTGGCCGCTCTTGTTCATCCGGTGCGAGATGGGCATGCAACTGGGGCAGCAGGTCTTGGGCGGCGATGGCCACGCGCGCGCCGCTGTCGGCCACGTAGTGCGCCAGCTCGTCGCTCATGTTCATCGGGTTGACCGGCACCACCACCGCGTTGGCGCGCAGGATGGCGTAGTAGCCCAGCGCCCATTGGGGGCTGTTTTGCAGGTAAAGCAGGACCCGGTCGCCTGCGCCCACCCCGCACACGTTTTGCAGGTAGCCGGCCAGCCGCGAGGCCTCTTCGTGGAACTGTGCAAACGTCAGCTCGCTGCCGTAGTAGGCGATGAAGGACTTGTTCGGGTAGCGCCGGGCCGAGACCTCCACGTTGTGGAACAAGTGGGTCTCGGGCAGGGTGAGGTGGTGCGGGAGGGGGTCGGGCCAATGGGCGTGGTGCAAATCGGAGGGCATGGCAGCTGGCATGGCGGTGGTTCTTCAGGCTTGGGCGCGGTAGCGGGCCAGTTCTTCCTTGGCAATGGCGTTGCGGTGCACCTCGTCGGGGCCGTCGGCAAAGCGCAGCGTGCGCGTCGAGGCGTAGGAGCGCGCGAGACCGAAGTCGTCGCTCACACCGGCGCCTCCGTGCACCTGCATCGCCCAGTCGATCACCTGCAGCGCCATGGACGGGGCGGCCACCTTGATCATGGCGATTTCCTGCTTGGCCGCCTTGTTGCCCACCTTGTCCATCTTCCAGGCCGCGTGCAACACCAGAAAGCGCGCCTGGTCGATGAGGATGCGCGACTGCGCGATGCGCTCGCGGGTGACGCCCTGATCGGCCAGGCGCTTGCCGAAGGCGGTGCGCTGGGTGGCGCGGGCGCACATGTCCTGCAGCGCCGCTCGGCGCGGCCGATCACGCGCATGCAGTGGTGGATGCGCCCGGGGCCCAGGCGGCCTTGGGCGATTTCGAAGCCCCGGCCTTCGCCCAGCAGGATGTTGCTGGCCGGCACCCGCACGTCGACAAAATCCACCTCGGCGTGGCCGTGGGGCGCGTCGTCGTAGCCAAAGACCGGCAGGTGGCGCAAGACTTTCACGCCGGGCGTGTCCATGGGCACCAGGATCATCGACTGCTGCGAATGGCGCGGGGCTTCGGGGTCGGTCTTGCCCATGAAGATCATCACTTTGCAGCGCGGGTCGTTGGCGCCGGAGGTCCACCATTTGCGGCCGTTGATCACGTACTCGTCACCTTCGCGGCGGATGCTGGCTTCGATGTTGGTGGCTTCGCTGGAGGCCACGGCCGGTTCCGTCATGGCGAAGGCCGATCGGATCTCGCCGGCCAGCAAAGGCTTGAGCCACTGCGCTTTGTGGGCTTCGCTGCCGTAGCGAACGATGGTTTCCATGTTGCCGGTGTCGGGCGCCGAGCAATTGAAGGGCTCCGAGCCGATGGGCGAGCGCCCCATGATCTCTGCCAGCGGCGCGTATTCAAGGTTGGTCAGGCCCGCGCCCAGTTCCGACTCGGGCAGAAACAGGTTCCACAGCCCTTCGGCCTTGGCTTTCGCTTTCAGGTCTTCCATGACGCTGGGCTCCTGCCAGGGGTTGCCGGCGGCGCGGAATGCCTTCATTTCGTCGGCGAACAGCGGCTCGGCGGGGTAGACGTGTTCCTGCATGAAGGCGTTGATGCGCGCTTGCAGCGCCTGGACTTTGGGGGCGTGGTCGAAATCCATGGGGGTCCTGGGTCAAGGAAAAAAGAAAGGAGGGAGGAAAGGGCGCCTCAAAGCGTCTGGGCCAGGGCCCAGGCCTGCTCGGCCAGCGGGCGCGCGCGCTTGCCGGTTTCCACGGCGCTGGCGTTGGAGGCGTTGCCGAGCTGGGCGCGCTTGGCGATGCCTTGCAGGATGCCCACCAAACGGAACATGTTGAAGACCAGGTAGTAGGCCCAGTCGGCTTCGGACACGGGCGTGGTGCGTCCGGTGCGCCGCATGTACAACGCGCGGTAGTCGGACTCCGACGGAATGCCCAGCTCGGCCAGGCTGGCTTCGGCCAAGCCGCGCGAACGCCCGGCCGGCATGTGCCAGGTCATGCAGTGGTAGGCGAAGTCGACCAGCGGGTCGCCCAGCGTGGAGAGCTCCCAGTCGAGCACCGCGACAATGCGCGGCTCGGTGGGGTGGAAGATCACGTTGTCGAGCCGGTAGTCGCCATGCACGATGCGGCTTTCGCCCTCGGCAGGCATGTGGCGCGGCAGCCAGTCGATCAGCCGGTCGGCGGCTTCGATGGGCTCCGTTTCAGCGGCCTTGTATTGCCGCGTCCAGCGCGCCACCTGGCGCGCCAGGTAGGCGCCCGGGCGGCCGTGGTCCGACAGGCCGATGGCCGCCGGGTCCAGGCTGTGCAGTGCCGCCATCACGCGGTTCATTTCGTCGTAGTGCGCGCCGCGCTCGGCAGGCGCCATGCCGGGCAGCGTCGGGTCCCAGAGAATGCGGCCTTCCACATGGTCCATGACGTAGAACATCGAACCGATCACGCCCGTGTCTTCGCACAGCGCGTGGGCTTTCGCCACCGGCACCGGTGTGTCCGCCAGCGCGCTGATGACCCGGAATTCGCGGTCCACCGCATGGGCGGAGGGCAGCAGATCGCCCAGGGGTTTTCGGCGCAGGACGTAGCGGTGCCCGCCCGCGGCGATCAGAAAGGTCGGGTTGGATTGACCGCCCTTGAACTGCGCCACCGACATCGGGCCGCGAAAGCCGACCACGTGGGTGGTCATCCAGTCGGCCAGGCGGTTTTCGTCAAAGGCGTTGTGGGGCCACCGGCTGGGTGCCGGTGAACTGCGACTGCACTTCGCTGGTGGCGGGGGTGCTCATACCGCCGATGCCCCACCGTCGACCGCAATGTATTGCCCGGTGATGTGGCGCGAGGCTTCGCTGGCCAGGAAGACCACCGTGCCCATCAGGTCTTCGTCGCCGCCCAGGCGCTTGAGCGGCGAGCGCGCGATCACGGCGTCGCCGATGGCATCGAGCAGGCCGGCCGACATCTTGGAGGGGAAGAAGCCGGGGCAGATGGCGTTGACGTTGATGTTGTACTGCCCCCATTCGCCGGCGAGTGCGCGGGTGAGGTTGATGGCGGCGGCCTTGGAGGTGTTGTAGGCCACGGTGGTCACGCCCGCGCCCATGCCTTTGAGGCCGGCCACCGAGGCGATGTTGATGATCTTGCCTGTGCGGCGGGGATCATGCAGCGCTTGCCCACCTCGCGCGAGGAAGAAGGGTGCGCTGACGTTGAGGTTCATCACCTTGTGCCAGGCCTCGTCGGGGTAGCTCGGCCGGCAGCGCCCCAGGTGGCGCCGGCGTTGTTGACCAAGATGTCGATCGGGCCCAGGCCCTTGATCACCTCGTCGACCAGGGCCGGAATGCGGTCCGTGTGTTGCAGGTCGCTCACCACGGTCATCACCGTGATGCCTTTGCCCTCCAGGTGCGCCTTGGCTTCGGCGAGCTCATCGGCCTTGCGCGCGCTGATGGCCACCTTGCAACCCATCTCACCCAGGGCTTCGGCCATTTGCAATCCCAGGCCGCGCGAGCCGCCGGTGACCAACGCGACCTGTCCGTCGAGCTGAAAGAGTTGTTTGACGCTCATGTTTGTCTCCTTGGTGTTGTTCTGGGGTTCAGCAGACTTCGAACAGGCCGGCCGCACCCTGGCCGCCGCCGATGCACATGGTGACCACCACGTACTTTGCCCCGCGCCGCTTGCCCTCGATCAGTGCGTGGCCCGTGAGGCGGGCACCGCTGACGCCGTAGGGGTGGCCCACCGCGATGGCGCCGCCGTTGACGTTGAGCAACTCGTCGGGAATGCCCAGCTTGTCGCGGCTGTAGAGCACCTGGCAGGCAAAGGCCTCGTTGAGTTCCCACAGCTCGATGTCTTCCACCTTCAGGCCTGCGCGCTGCAGCAGGCGCGGCACGGCGAACACCGGGCCGATGCCCATTTCGTCGGGCTCGCAACCCGCCACCGCGAAGCCGCGGAAGATGCCCAGGGGCTCGATGCCCAGCTGCTCGGCGCGCTTGCCGTTCATCACCACGCAGGCCGACGCACCATCGGAGAACTGGCTGGCGTTGCCGGCGGTGACCACGCCACCGGGCAGGGCCGCGCGGATTTTGGACACGGCTTCGAGCGTGGTGTCGGGGCAAGGATGCCCTCGTCCGAATCGATGGTGACTTGGCGGGTGGTGATGCGCCCGGTGGCCTTGTCGACCACGCCCATGGTGGTGGTCATGGGAACGATTTCGTCTTTGAACTTGCCGGCCGCCTGCGCTGCGGCGGCGCGTTGCTGGCTGCGCACGCCGTACTCGTCTTGCGCGAGCTTGCTGATCTTGTAGCGCGAAGACACGGTCTCGGCGGTTTGCAGCATGCTCCAGTACAGCTCGGGCTTGTGTTCAACCAGCCAGGGGTCGCGTCGCATGTGGGTGTTGGCTTCGTTCTGCACGCAGCTGATGCTCTCCACACCGCCGGCCACGATGGCCGGGCAGCCTTCCAGCATCACGCGTTGCGCGGCCATGGCAATGGTTTGCAGGCCCGAGGAGCAAAAGCGGTTGACGCTCACGCCACCCACGGTGACGGGCAGACCCGCGCGCAACGCGATGGCGCGGGCGATGTTGCCGCCCGTCGTGCCTTCGCCAAAGGTGCCGCCCATGATGCAGTCTTCGATTTCATGGGGGTCGATGCCCGAGCGGGCCACGGCGTGTTGCACGGCATGGCCACCCAGCGTGGCGCCGTAGGTCATGTTGAATGCGCCCTTCCAGCTCTTGGCCAGCCCGGTGCGCGCGGTGGAAACGATGACTGCTTCATTCATGGGTGATGCTCCAGAGAGAACTTGAGAGTGCGGCGCTGTAATTCCAAGGGCTCACCTGGAACCGGCTTTGCCGGGCCACAGGGAGCGGCCCCCAACGGGGGAAGACGCGCAGCGGCGCAGGGGACCTTCAAAAGGTTTTGCCTTCGTTGGCCAGCTGGATGAGCAGCGGCGCGGGTTCCCAGCTCGCATCGGCGCCGGGCTCGGCCGCGAAGCGGCGCAGCGTGCGCACCACGTTGGCCAGTCCGACCTCGTTGGCGTAGCACATGGGGCCACCGCGCCGCGCCGGGAAGCCGTAACCGTTGAGGTACACCAGATCCACGTCGGAGGCCCGCACGGCAATGCCCTCGGCCAGAATGCGTGCGCCTTCATTGACCAGCGCGAAGATGCAGCGCTCGACCACCTCTTCGTCGCTCACCGGGCGCGGGGTGACGCCTTTGGCGGCCCGGTACTCGGCAATCACCTGCTCGACCAGTGCCTCCCTCTGTGGCTCGCGCACCCCGGCTTCGTAGCGGTACCAGCCGCCACCGGTTTTTTGCCCGAAGCGGCCGAGTTCGCACAGCTTGTCGGCGATGGTGGGGTCGTGGGGCACGCCCGCTTCGGCGGCCTTGCGTTTGCGGGTGGCCCAGCCGATGTCCAGTCCGGCGAGGTCGCCCACGCGGAAGGGGCCCATGGCGTAGCCAAAACGCTCCATGGCCTTGTCGACCTGTTGCGGCGCGGCACCGGCCACCACCAGCGCGTGGGCGGCGGCGCCGTAGCGCGCGAGCATGCGGTTGCCGATGAAGCCATCGCACACGCCAGAGACCACCGCCACCTTTTTGATTTTCTTGCCCAGGGCCAGCGCCGTGGCCATGACGTCGTTGGCCGTTTTCTCGCCGCGCACGATCTCCAGCAGCTTCATGACGTTGGCTGGGCTGAAGAAATGAAGGCCCAGCACGTCTTGCGGGCGCTGGGTGGAGCCGGCGATCCTGTTGATGTCGAGGTAGGAGGTGTTGGAGGCGAGGATGGCGCCGGGCTTGCACACCGCGTCGAGCTGCTTGAACACCTTTTCCTTCACGTCCATCTGTTCGAACACCGCCTCGATCACCAGGTCGACCTCCTTGAAGGCGGCGTAGTCCAGCGTGGGGGTGATCAGCGCCATGCGCTGCTCGACCTGCTCGGGCGTGAGCTTGCCGCGTTTGGCGCTGTTGTCGTAGTTGCGGCGGATGGTGGCCAGCCCCCGGTCGAGGGCCTCTTGCGAGGTCTCCAGCAGCACCACCGGCGTGCCCACGTTGAGAAAGTTCATGCTGATGCCGCCACCCATGGTGCCCGCGCCGATGACGCCCACGCTGGCGATCTTGCGCAGTGGGGTGTCGGCCGGGATGTCGGGCAGCTTGCCCGCGGCCCGCTCGGCAGCGAACACATGGCGCGCGGCGCGCGACTCGGGCGTGGCCATGAGCGCGAAGAAGGCGGCGCGTTCGCGCTTGAGGCCTTCGTCAAACGGCTGGCTCACGCTGTCGGCCACCGCCTCCACGCAGGCCAGTGGCGCGGGCAGACCCTTGGCGGCGGCCTTGACGCTGTTGCGGGCGAACTGCAGGTAGGCGTCGGCCCCGGCGGCGGGCACGGGCGTGTCGCGCAGGCGGCGCAGCGGTCGCTGATCTTGTGCAACCCGCTCGGCGAACGCCACCGCCGCGGCCACCACATCGCTGTCCACCAGTTCGTCGACCAGGGCGGTGCCTTCGAAAGAGGCCGCCTTTTGCGGGGCGCCTGCCACGATCATGTTCAGCGCAGCTTCCAGACCGATGGCCCGGGGCAGCCGCTGGGTGCCGCCTGCGCCGGGCAGCAGGCCCAGCTTCACCTCGGGCAGACCGAGCGTGGCGTCGCGTTTGGCCACGCGGAAGTGGCAACCCAGTGCCAGCTCCAGGCCGCCGCCCAGCGCGTGGCCGGCCATGGCCGCGACCACCGGCTTGCTTGCGGTTTCCAGCGCGCGGATCACATCGGGCAGGTGGGGTGAGAGGGACGATTTGGGTGAACCGAACTCCTTGACGTCGGCACCGCCGGAGAAGAGGGTCTCGCCGCCGGTCAACACCACGGCCGTGATCGCCGGATCGGCCAGGGCCTGGTCCAGCCCGGCCAGGATGCCGCTGCGCAGCGCATGGCCCAGCCCGTTGACGGGCGGGTAGTTCATGGTGAGCACGGCCGCCGGGCCTTGCTGGGTGTAGTCCACCGGGTTCATGAGGGGGGTCTCCGTTGTTGAAATGGCTTGTCGGGGCCGTCGAAACGCCCTCGGAGGGTCGCGTTCGTCAGTCGATTTTTAAACTGCATTGCAGAACACAGTTTCAATTAAATGATCATAATAGCGACAAAACAGCCGACCCACAATCTCATGAACGACACCCTGATCTCCCAACGCGACCTCTTGTTTCAGCTGTACGAGGTGCACGACGCCCAGGCGCTGGTGGCCCACGAGCGCTATCGGGACCACAGCCGGGAAACCTTCGACGCGGTGCTGGACACCGCCCACCGCATGGCCGAAGACCTGTTTGCGCCTCACAACCGCCGCAGCGATGAGCAGGAGCCCCGCATCGAGGGCGGTCGGGTGGTGTTGGCCGATGGGGTGCGCGAAGCGGTGCGCGCCTACAGCGAAGCCGGGTTTCTCTGCGCCACCGCCGATGAGAGCGCCGGCGGCATGCAGTTGCCGGTGCTGGTGGCGCAGGCCTGCCTGTCGGTGTTTCGCAGCGCCAATGTCGCGACCACCTCCTACGTGGGCCTCACGTCGTCCAACGCCAATGTGATTGAGAAGTTTGGCAGCCCGGTGCAGCGGGCGCGTTACCTGAAGGCGCTGCGCGCCGGGCGGTTCTTCGGCACCATGGCGCTGACCGAGCCCCAGGCCGGCTCCAGCCTGAGCGACCTGACCACCACGGCCACCCCACGTGGCGACGGCAGCTCCCTGATCAAGGGCCAGAAAATCTTCATTTCCGGCGGCGACCACGAACTCAGCGAGAACATCGTGCACCTGGTGTTGGCGCGCCTGCCCGACGCACCGCCCGGGGTGAAAGGCATCTCGCTGTTCACGGTGCCCAAGTTCCACACCGACGAGACCGGCCAGGTGGGCGCGCGCAATGATGTGGCGCTGGCTGGGTTGATCCACAAATGCGGCTGGCGCGGCACCACCTCAACCATGCTCTCTTTCGGGGAAAACGGCGCCTGCGTGGGTGAACTCGTGGGGCGGCCCCATGAGGGGCTGGCCTGCATGTTCCACATGATGAACGAAGCCCGCATTGGCGTGGGCATGGGGGCCATCATGCTGGGCTACCGTGGCTATCTGGCCTCATTGGCCTATGCGCGCGAGCGACGCCAGGGGCGCCCGCCGGTCAACAAGGACCCCTCTTCGCCACAGGTGCCATTGATGGCCCATGCCGATGTGCGGCGCATGCTGTTGGCGCAAAAAGTCTATGTGGAGGGCGCGTACAGCCTGGCGCTGTACGCCGCGAGGCTGGTCGACGAATCGCGGGTGGCGGATTCGCCCGAGCGCCAGCAGAACGCGAACCTGCTGCTGGAACTGCTCACGCCGGTGGTGAAGTCGTGGCCATCGCAGTGGTGCCTGGAGGCCAACTCACTGGCCATCCAGATTCTGGGTGGTTATGGCTATACACGGGAGTTTCCGGTGGAGCAGTACTGGCGCGACAACCGCCTGAACATGATCCACGAAGGCACCCACGGCATCCAGGCGCTGGACCTGTTGGGGCGCAAGGTGTTCATGAAGGACGGCGCCGCCCTGAAGGCGATGGGTGTGGTGGTGGCCGAGAGCGTGGCTCAGGCAGTGGCTCTGCCTGGCTTGCAGGCGGCGGGAGACCAGATGCGCGAGGCCTGGCAAGACGTGGTGCAGACGGTGGAACAACTCAAGCCGGTCATGCGCGAGCAGGGCGACGCGGTCTTGGCCAACGCCCACCTCTTTCTGGAAGCCTTCGGGCATGTGGTGATCGCATGGTCCTGGCTGCGGCAAAGTCTGGTGGCCCAGCAGGCGCTGCAACGCGGCCAGGCAGGGGCGGCGGACGAGGCGTTTTACCGGGGCAAGTTGCAGGCAGGCCAGTGGTTCTTTCGCTGGGAACTGCCCAAGGTGGCGCAGCAACTCGCTTTGTTGCGCGCCAAAGACGACAGCCACTGGGCCATGGCCGACGCCTGGTTCTGACGGGCGCGGACGGGTTCCGACGGCTTCTGATCGCCACTGATGGGCGCCCCACGCCGCTTTGCGGCGCGGTGCAAGGCAGCCCTCAACCGGGCAGCGCGTCTTCGATAGCCCGCACCACTTGCAGCAGCCGGGGTCGCACGTCGTTGAGCAAGAACTCGGGAGACAGGTTGTAGGATGGCCCGCCCACGTTGACCGCCATGATCGGCAGGCCATTGCCCGGATTGAAGGCGCGCGCAATGCCGTTGACCTCGTGGTTCCATTCGCCGAACGAGGTGGCCACCCCCAGGGTGCGGTAGTCGGTGAGCGCCTTGTCCACCCCCGCCTTCACCGAAGGCCAGGCCAGGTGGTCGAGCTCACGGATCTGCTCCATGGCCTCCAGCCGCTGCGCTTCTGGCACGGCGGCCAGCCAGGCGCGGCCCATGGCCGACGCGGCCAGGGGCATGCGCGAACCGACGTCCAGCGTCAGGGTGAGGGCCGCGCTGCTGCGGCAGTTCTCCACATAGATCATGGAGAGCTTGTCGCGCACCCCCAGCGAGACCGAGCCGCCGGAAAATTCGGCCAGCTCCAGCATCATGGGGCGCGCAATCTTGCGCACATCGAGTTTGTTGAGCAGCGCACTGCCCAAGGCCAGGCAGGCAGTGCCCAGCCGGTAGCGCCCGCTCTCCTGCACATGGATGAGGTAGCCCAGCTTGGTCAGCGTCATGGTCAGGCGCGAAACAGTCGACTTGGGCAGCTTGCAGCGCTGGGCCAGCTCGTGGTTGCTCAGGGTGGTCTCACCGTGGCGAAAGCACGAAAGCACCTCCAGGCCGCGCGCGAGCGCGGTCACGAAATGGCGGTCTTCCTTGGGTTTTCGGGCTTGCCTGGCAGCGACCGGGGCAGCCAGAGCCCCCTTCTGCTCCCCTTCGGATGACTCCAGGCTGGCCTCGGCTTTCTTTGCGCTCAAAATGGAACTCCGTTCTGCAATCGATGCGTCGAACTGTAGTCGCATTCCAGCCGGTTACGCCGGCGCTGGCAATGGGGGTTAACCACCACAGCGCGCCCCGGCCTGGAACACCCTCAGATCAGAGCGACTTGACCAATTCGGGCACGGCGGCAAACAGGTCGGCCTCCAGGCCGTAGTCGGCCACCGAGAAGATCGGGGCTTCGGGGTCCTTGTTGATCGCCACGATCACCTTGGAATCCTTCATGCCCGCCAGATGCTGGATGGCCCCCGAGATCCCGCAGGCAATGTAGAGCTGCGGCGCCACGATCTTGCCCGTCTGCCCCACCTGCCAGTCGTTGGGCGCGTAACCCGCGTCCACCGCCGCGCGGCTCGCCCCCAGCGCCGCCCCCAGCTTGTCCGCCAGCGGCGTCATGACTTCGTCGAATTTCTCGCTCGAACCCAGCGCACGCCCACCCGACACGATGATCTTGGCCGCCGTCAGCTCGGGCCGGTCGCTCTTGGCAATCTCGCTGCCCACAAAGCTGCTCTTGCCGCTGTCGGCCACCGCCGCTGCGCTCTCCACCGCCGCCGAGCCACCCGTGGCCGCCGCCGGGTCAAAGCCCGTGGTGCGCACCGTGATCACCTTGGTCGCATCCGTGCTTTGCACCGTGGCGATGGCGTTGCCCGCGTAGATCGGGCGCTCGAACGTGTCGGCGGCCTCCACCTTGGTGATGTCGCTGATCTGGCCCACATCGAGCAGGGCGGCCACGCGCGGCGCGATGTTCTTGCCCGAGGCGGTCGCGGGAAAGAGGATGTGGCTGTAGTCCGAGGCCATGGCCATCACTTGCGCGGCCACGTTCTCGGCCAGGCCGTGTTCCAGGTAGGCCGCATCGGCGTGGATCACCTTGGACACGCCAGCGATGGCCGCCGCGGCCTTGGCCGCCTCGGCGGCGTTGTGGCCCGCCACCAGCACGTGCACATCCCCACCGCAGGCAGCGGCAGCGGTCACGGTGTTGAGCGTGGCCCCCTTGATCGAGGCGTTGTCGTGTTCAGCAATAACGAGAGAAGTCATGATGAGATTCCAAAAAATGTATGAGCGAGGTGCAATCAACCCAGGGCGCCGTGGAACCGGCTTGGCCGGGCCACCAGCGCCGCCCCCTGGAGGGGGGTGACGCCGAAGGCGGCGCGAGGGGGATCAGATGACTTTCGCTTCGTTCTTGAGCTTGTCCACCAGGGTCGCCACATCGGGCACCATCACGCCCGCACCGCGCTTGGGCGGCTCGTTGACCTTGAGCGTCTTGATGCGCGGGGCCACGTCCACCCCCAGCTCTTCGGGCTTGAGCGTTTCCATGGGCTTTTTCTTGGCCTTCATGATGTTGGGCAGCGTCACGTAGCGCGGCTCGTTCAGGCGCAGGTCGGTGGTGACGATGGCCGGCAGGCTCAGGCTCAGGGTTTCCAGGCCGCCGTCGACTTCGCGCGTGACGTTGACTTTGTCGCCGGCCACTTCCACCTTGCTGGCGAAGGTGCCCTGGGGCTGGCCGCTGAGCGCGGCGAGCATCTGGCCGGTCTGGTTGCAGTCGTCGTCGATGGCCTGCTTGCCCAGGATCACCAGGCCGGGCTGTTCCTTGTCCACCAGCGCCTTGAGCAGCTTGGCCACGGCCAGGGGCTGCAGCTCTTCGGCGGTCTCCACCAGAATGGCGCGGTCCGCCCCGATGGCCATGGCCGTGCGCAGCGTTTCCTGGCATTGCGTCACGCCGCAGGAGACGGCGATCACTTCGGTGGCCGCGCCTTTCTCTTTCAGGCGCACGGCTTCTTCCACCGCGATCTCGTCAAACGGGTTCATGCTCATCTTCACGTTCGCCAGGTCCATCCCGGACTGGTCGGCCTTCACGCGAACCTTGACGTTGTAATCCACCACGCGTTTGACGGGGACGAGGATCTTCATGTTGGGTTGCTCCTGAATGAGAAATTGGAAACAAAAGAAAGGGTCGGGTGGCGTCGCGTATTCAAACGGCGGGCGAGGATTGGAATTGCTCGCGCAACTCTCGCTTGAGCACCTTGCCAATGGCGCTGCGCGGCAGTTCGGCCACGCGCTGCAGCGCCGACAGCCGTTGCATTTTACCAGATCGCTCGTTGTGCCAGGCCATGAGCTCGGCCTCCGCGATGGTTGCACCGGGGCGGTAGACCACAAACGCCACCGGCGTTTCGCCCCATTGCACCGAGGGCACGCCCACCACGGCCGCGTCGGCCACGGCCGGGTGCTGTCGCAGCAAGGCTTCCAGATCGCTGGGATAGACGTTGAAACCGCCGCTGATGATCATGTCTTTGCGTCGGTCCATCAGCACCAGAAAGCCGTCCTCATCGAACCGCCCCACGTCGCCCGTGCGGATGAAGCGCTTGCCGGACGGATCGAACCACTCCGCCTCGCGGGTTTTATCGGGCTGCCCGTGGTAGCCGGTCATCATCCCGGGGGAGTGGCCCACCACCTCGCCCATGCCATTGCCAGCAAGTTCCCGGCCGTCTTCGTCGATCAGCCGGATGTCATGGCCAGACGCCGGCTGTCCGACCGTGTGGAGCTTTTCGGGGTGTTCGTGGGCGTTGAGGATGCAGGTGCCGCCGCCTTCGGTCATGCCATAGAACTCCACCAGCCCACCGGGCCAGCGCCTGAGCACATCGGCCTTGAGCTCGGCATGAAACGGGGCGCTGGTGCAGAACTTCATCTTGAAGGCCGACAGGTCGTGGCGATCAAAATCGGGCAGGGCCATCAGGCGCTGGTATTGCACGGGCACCAGCATGGTGTGCGTGATGCGCTCTTTGGCGGCCAGGGCGGCATACCTTGCGGCATCGAACTTGGCCATCAGGTGCACGCTGCCGCCAAACGCGATGGTGGGGAAGAACACCACCAGCGTGGTGTTGGAGTACAGCGGGGTGGACAGCAGGGTGCGCGAGTCCGGGCCGTAGCCATAAGTCAGCCCGCGGCTGACATGGGTCCAGCGCATGCCGTGTGACTGCACGATGCCTTTGGGCGTGCCGGTGGTGCCTGACGAATAGATGATGTTGAATGGCCATTCGGGCTGAACGGCCACAGGGGCCGGTTGCGCGCCTTCGCCCGCCAGCCAGTCGTCAAACGCGATGCCCGAGGGTGGTTGTCGAACCAGACCACCTGGGCAGCCGGGTAGGTGGGGGCAATGAGCGCGGCGGCGCTGCCGTCCACAAACGGCCGCACCGCCTTTGCATCGCTGAGCATGGCCGCAAAACTGGTGGGCGTGACCGAGGGCGCCATGGGTGCCACCACCACACCGGCGCGCAGTGCGCCGAGATAGAGGGCGGCATAGCGAACCGATGCCGCAGCGCAGACGGCAATGGTCTCGCCGGGCTGCACCCCGTCGCGCTGCAAGGCCGCCGCGACGCGGTTCATCAGCCGATCCAGATCCGCGTAGCCCAGGGACTGCGTGCCATCGCTCAGCGCAAGGCTGTCGGGCCGCACGCTGGCATGTTCCCGCACCAGGTCTGCGATGGGGGTGAAGGGGGAATCGACGGTGATGATGCGCGACATGTTTCAGGCGTTGGCGAGCGCGATGTAGCGCGCGAGATGGTGGTCTTCGTCGCCCAGTTGGTGATCGATCATGACCAGGCGCTTGGCGTAGTGTGCCAGCGGCAGTTCCCAGGTCATGCCGATACCACCGTGCATCTGGATGCTTTCTTCTGCCACCAGGGTGCCAATGCGGCCGATGCTGTACTTCGCGGCGGACAGCGCGCGTTCACGGGTGAGGCGTTCGGCGTCCATCGCCGCGGCCGCGTTGATCACGGCCGAGCGCGCCTGTTCGATCTCCAGCAAGACGTCGGCCATGCGGTGTTGCAAGGCCTGGAAGCTGCCGATGGGCACACCAAACTGCTTGCGGGTCTGCAGGTATTCCAGCGTGTTCTGACGGGCCACCTCCATGGCGCCCAGCGACTCGGCGCACAGGGCGAGCAGGCCCCAGCCCGTGGCCTGTTCCATCAACGTGAACCCCTGGTCGACGGTGCTGACCAGGGCGTTGGCATCAAGGGCGGTGTTCTGGAAGATGAGATCGGCACCGCGACCGCCGTCGACCAACGGGTAGCCCTTTTTTTGCAAGCCTGGCGCATCGCCCGGCACGAGAAACAGCGAAATGCCTGCCTCGTCATCGGTGTCACCGCCGGTGCGCGCCGAAACCAGCAGCAGACCGGCGTGTTCACCGTGGACCACAACGGCCTTGCGCCCGTTCAGTGTCCAGCCGGCGTCGGTGCGGCGGGCGGTGGTGTTGACATGGGCGAGTTCGTGATGTCCGTCCGCCTCATTCAGCGCGATGGCGGCGCTCACGCTGCCTTCGACAAGCCGGGCCAACGGCGTCTGATGCACCGGGTTGCCCGCGGCAGCCAACGCACGTCCCACCACCAGGGTGCCCAGCATGGGCTCGACGGCCAGACCGCGACCCAGGGCCTCGAACACCACGGCCACGTCAAATCCTTCGCCCCCGAAGCCGCCATCCTGCTCGGGAAAGAGCGCGCCCATGGCGCCAATCTCTGCCAGCCCGCGCCAGGCTTCGGCGCTGTGCCCCAGCGGCGAGGCGCTGGCCTTGTGGCGGGTGTCGATGTCCATTTGCTCGCCGATGAACCGGTTCAGGGTGTCCGCCAGCATGCGGCGGTCTTCGGTGTGTTCAAAGTTCATGGTGTGTCTCCCTCACAAGCCCAGGATCATCTTGGAGATGATGTTTTTCTGGATTTCGTTGGAGCCGCCGAAGATCGACAGCTTGCGGTAATTGAAGTAGGCCGCCGCGGCGGTGTTGGCGCCCTCGGGGCCGAAGGTCTCGCCGGCGTAGCCGTCGCTCATGGCCTCTTCGATATAGGGCAGGGCATACGGACCCGTGGCCCGGCGCATCAGCGAGAGGATTTCCTGACGGATCTCGGTGCCACGAATCTTCAGCATCGAGCTCTCGGCGCCCGGCACCCCGCCGCCAGCCACGGCCGCAATCACGCGCAGGTTGGTCGTCTTCATGTTTTCGAGGTCGATCTCGACCCTGGCCATGCGGGCGGCAAACATCGGGTCTTGCGACAGGGGCTTGCCTTTGTGCACCACGCGCGAGGCCAGCGCCTTGAGCTTTTCCATGCCGGCCACCGAAAATCCGACGCCGGCGATGTTGGTGCGCTCATAGGTGAGCAGGTACTTGGCGCAGGTCCACCCCTTGTTCTCCTGCCCGACGAGGTTTTCCACCGGCACTTTCACATCGGTGAAGAAGACTTCGTTGACCTCGTGTTCGCCGTCCAGCGTGATGATGGGGCGGATCTCCACACCGGGGCTGTTCATGTCCACCAGCAAGAAACTGATGCCTTCCTGCTTCTTGGCGTCGCGGTCGGTGCGCACCAGGCAGAAGATCATGTTGGCGTGCTGCCCCAGGGTGGTCCAGGTTTTTTGTCCGTTGACGATGTAGTGGTCACCCTGGCGCACGGCGGTGGTTTTCACGCCCGCAAGGTCGGAGCCGGCGCCGGGCTCGGAATAGCCCTGACACCACCAATCCTCGCCGCTGAGGATCCTGGGCAGCCAGTGGCGCTTCTGGGCTTCGTTGCCGTATTTGATCAGCACCGGGCCCAGCATTCCGACGCCAAAGGGCACGATGCGCGGCGTGCCCGCCAGGGCGCATTCGTGCTCGAACATGAACTTCTGCACCGCGCTCCAGCCGGGACCGCCCCATTCCTCGGGCCAGTGGTTGGCCAGCCATCCGCGCTCATTGAGGATGCTGTGCCATTCGGCCATGTCGGCTCGGCTCAGGCGCAACCCACGCTTGACTTTGTTTTGCAGGTGGTCGGGCAGCTTTTCTTTGAGAAAGGTCTGTACCTCGACGCGGAAGGCCTCTTCTTCAGGGGTGAATCTCAGGTCCATTGGGGGCACTCCTCAGGCGTTGCGCAACACGACGCCCTCGGCAGGGCGCCCGGGAAAAGGTTTGGGGATTCGCATTGTAGTCCAATGTTCTGCTGTGCAGATCAAAATATCGCAAAGTGGGCCGTGTATCGGTGCGGTGGCCGTGGCACGGACCGGGATGGTGGGCGGGCGCGAGCGAACCCCGGCCGGTGGCCCGGGTGATGGGCGGGCCGCTGAAGGGCGGGCGGGCTTCAGCGGCCCAGCGGTGGAAACGATGAAAGCACCCACGCGACTGGTGGGGCTTGGGCGGGGATCGGGGTGGCGAGGACGGCCTGCCACCCAGCCTCAGTAGTGGGGAGGGCGTTCGTCCAGCGGGTTGCGCGCCGTCGGGGCACTTTGATCGCCCCCTTGTTGGCGCAGCCGGGCCACTTCGCGCAGCAGCCAGTCCATGTCTTGCTGCTGCCGGGCAACCATGCCATTGAGCGTGTCGAGCAGGTCTTCGGTGTAGCTCAGTTTGATCTCGAGTTCGGTGATGCGCGCTTCGAGCCGTTGGGGGGCGCTGGGGCTGTCGCTCATGCCTTGGGATCGTGTTCCAGTGACGCCGAGTTCATGCAGTAGCGCAGGCCGGTGGGCGCAGGGCCATCTTCAAAGACGTGACCCAGGTGGGCGCCGCACTGGCTGCATACCGTCTCCACCCGAACCATGCCCAGGCTGCGGTCGGTGATCTCGGTGATGGCGCCTTCGACAGGCTTCCAGAAACTTGGCCAGCCGCAGCCCGCGTCGAACTTGGTGCCCGCATCGAAGAGGTGGTTGCCGCAGCAAATGCAGTGGTAGCTGCCGTCGGCCCAGACCGTTTCGTACTTGCCGGTGAACGGTCGCTCGGTGTGGGCGCGGCGCGTGATCTCAAAGGCGCCGGGCTCGGCGCCTTTTTGGGCCAGGAGGTCGCGCCATTCTTCGTCGGTCTTCTGGATGGGGAAAGTCATGGGGGGCTCCTGAGGGGGTGTCGTTGCATCGCGGTGCGGCCTGCTTCGTCAGATCCTGCGGGTCTTAGATGATGATCTGCCCGATCATTGTCACCCGAATGACCGACCCCCACGCGCTGTCAGCTAATTCGGGTTTTTGCTTCTTCGTGCCGCACAATCCCTAGGGCAGAATCTGAACGATCGTGCTTTTTATATACCAACCAGGAGAAACCCCATGCTGGGTCAAATGCAAAGCCAACCGCTGTTGATTTCTTCATTGATCGTCCACGCCGAGCGCCACCACGCTTCGGGTGAAATTGTTTCGCGCCGGGTCGAAGGGGACATTCACCGCAGCAACTGGGGCGAGATTGCACGCCGCGCCCGCCAGGTGGCCAATGCGCTGGACGGGCTGCATCTGGCCGCCGGTGACCGGGTGGCCACGCTGGCCTGGAATGGCTATCGCCACCTGGAGCTGTATTTTGGCGTCAGCGGCACCGGCCGCGTCTTGCACACGCTCAACCCCCGCCTCCACCCCGAGCAATTGGCATGGATCATCAACCATGCCGACGACCGCGCCGTGTGCTTTGACATGACCTTCCTCCCGCTGGTACAGGCAGTGTTCAAGCATTGCCCTGGCGTGAAACACTGGGTCGCGTTGTGTGACGCGGACAAGCTGCCCGCCGACACCGGCTTGCCAGGCCTGAAGAGCTACGAGGCGTGGCTGGCAGATGCCTCCGACAGCTATGTATGGCCGGAACTCGATGAGAACAGCGCGTCCAGCATGTGCTACACCAGCGGGACGACGGGCAATCCCAAGGCGGCGTTGTACTCCCATCGCTCCACCATTCTGCATGCCTTCAGTGCGGCCCTGCCGGATTCGCTCAGCCTGAGCGCGCGCGACAGTGTGTTGCCAGTGGTCCCCATGTTTCACGTCAATGCCTGGGGCCTACCCTATTCCGCGGCGGCCACGGGTTGCAAACTCGTGTTTCCCGGCCCGGCCATGGACGGCAAGTCGATCTACGAGCTGCTGGAGATGGAGAAGGTCACCATGGCGGCTGGCGTGCCCACGGTCTGGCAGATGCTGTTGACCCATATGCAGGCGGGCAACCTCCGCTTCAGCACCATGACCCGCACGGTCATCGGCGGGTCGGCCTGCCCGCCGGCCATGATCGAGGCCTTCAACCAAACCTATGGCGTGACGGTGTTGCATGCCTGGGGCATGACCGAAATGTCGCCGCTGGGAACAGTGTGTACGTTGAAGAACGAACAACTGTCGTTGCCGCCCGAAGAACAGACCAAGATTCTTCTGAAGCAAGGCCGTGCGGTTTTTGGCGTGGACATGAAGATCGTCAACGAGGCGGGGGAAGAGTTGCCGTGGGATGGCAAGGCCTATGGCGATCTGCTCGTGCGTGGCCCCTGGATCATCGCCAGCTACTTCAAGGGCGAGGGCGGCGACCCGCTGCGCTATGACGCGGCAGGCCGGGGCTGGTTCCCCACCGGCGATGTGGCCACCATCGATCCGGCCGGGTTCATGCAGATCACCGACCGCAGCAAGGACGTGATCAAGTCGGGTGGGGAGTGGATCAGCTCCATCGACGTGGAGAACATTGCCATGGCCCACCCGGCCGTGGCCATGGCCGCATGCATCGGCATGAAGCACCCGAAGTGGGACGAGCGCCCGATCGTGGTCGTGGTGAAGAAGCCTGGCGCCGAGGTGACGCGCGAACAACTGCTGGCCCACTATGAAGGCAAGATTGCCAAGTGGCAGATTCCCGATGATGTGGTGTTCGTGGAGGCGATTCCATTGGGCGCGACCGGCAAGATGCAAAAGATGACGCTGCGTGAACAGCTCAAGGACTACGTCTTGCCCACGGCCTGACGCCAGCCATCTGACGCCTCGGACGGGCCGCCCGAGGCCTGCCTGGGGTGATGCAAGGGTGGCGCGTGCAGATGGCAGCGGCGGACCAAGCGCGGTGCATTGAAAAGGTGCACCGCTCTTTTTTTGTGGGCACTTCAGCCTGTGTGTTTCAGGCAATCAAGTCACCTGAGTGATAGTGGCTAGGGCAATCCCTGTGTGGGTCAGCTTGACGTAAGCACTACCCTAAGGTCTTTGCCACCCATAGGAGACCTTTCCATGTCGTTTGTCCTGAAATCCGTTGCCGCTGCTTGCCTGACCGTGAGCATGGCTGGTGCCTTCGCCCAAAGCGGAGAGACTGTGAAGATTGCTTTCATCGATCCGTTGTCTGGTCACTTCGCAGCGATCGGGCAAAACCTGTTGAAGAGCTGGCAGTTCACTGCGCAGGCCAAGAAAAAAGCGGCAAGAACAACCCGGCGGGTGTGAACTTTGAGGTGGTGGGCTTTGACAACAAGGCATCCCCACAGGAAAGCCTGAACTCGCTCAAGGCAGCGATCGATCAGGGTTTCCGCTATGTGGCACAAGGCAATGGTTCCGGCGCTGCGGCCGCCATCCAGGCAGCGGTGGCCAAGCACAATGAGCGCAACCCGGGCAAAGAGGTGGTGTTCCTGAACTACGCGGCGGTGGACCCGGCCCTGACCAACGAGAAGTGCGACTACTGGCACTTCCGTTTTGATGCCGACACCACCATGAAGATGGAGGCGTTGACCACCTTCATGAAAGACCAACCCAAGGTCAAGAAGGTGTACATCATCGGCCAGAACTACTCGCACGGCCAGCAGGTCGCCAAGTACTTCAAGGAAGGCATTGCCCGCAAGCGCCCCGATATCCAGATCGTGGGCGATGAGCTGCATCCCATTGGCCAGGTCAAGGACTTCTCGCCCTATGTGGCCAAGATCAAGCAGTCGGGCGCCGACACCATCGTCACCGGCAACTGGGGCGCCGACCTGGTGCTGCTGGTCAAGGCCATCAATGACGCGGGCCTGAAGATCCCGATGTACACCTACTACGCAGCCACCACCGGCACCCCCACGGCACTGGCGGCCGGTGGTGAAAGCGAGGTGTATGTGATCGCCTACGCCGACTCCAACCAGGGTGGTGAAGTGGGCAAGTTGAGCGCCGAGTTCAAGAAGAAGTTCAACGACGACTTCTATGCCTACGCCATCTACAACGCCATCAACATGCTCGGTGCGGGAATGGCCAAGGCCAAATCGACCGATCCGGTGAAGGTGGCTTCGGCGATGGAGGGGCTTGAGATCAAGAGCTTTGCGGGCGATGTCACCATGCGCAAGACCGACCACCAGTTGCAGCAATCGATGTTTGTGACAAAGTGGGAGAAGGTGTCCAGCAAGTACCCCTACAACGTGGAAAACACGGGCTACACCTTTGCGCCGGTCAAGCAGATGCCTCCCTACGTGGCCAGCACGCCGACCAGCTGCGACATGAAGCGCCCCTCCTGATGCTGTGGCATGGCGAACTTCCGCAGGGGGTTCGCCAGCCCGGATGAGGACATCCCGGCGGGTCTGCTCTTCGTTGTCTCCACGGCAGTCGGAGAGCAGGCCCGATTTTTTCGAATTGAACGCGCTCACCGCCGCCGTCCATGGAATTCTTCACCATCTCATTGCTCAACGGCATCAGCTACGGCTTGCTGCTCTTCATGTTGAGCTCGGGTCTGACCCTGATCTTCAGCATGATGGGGGTGCTCAACTTTGCCCACGCCAGTTTCTACATGGTGGGGGCTTATCTCGCGTATTCCCTGATGCTGGTGGTGGGCTTCTGGCCCGCCCTGGTCCTGGCCCCCTTGCTGGTTGGGGTGATGGGCGCGCTGTTCGAGAAGTACGCGCTGCGGCGCGTGCACAAGTTCGGCCATGTGCCTGAACTGCTGATCACTTTCGGCTTGAGCTACATCATTCTTGAAGTGGTGCAACTGATCTGGGGAACCGGTCCGGTGGACTACCGGGTGCCAGACGAACTCAGCGGCCCCCTGTTCACCTTGTGGGGCACCCAGTTCCCTCTGTACCGGGGCTTCATGATGGCTGTCTCACTGCTGATGTTGGTGGCGATCTGGCAGCTCCTGACCCGCACCCGCATCGGCCTGGTGATTCAGGCTGCGCTGACGCACCCCGAGACGGTCGAGACGCTGGGCCACAACGTGCCGCGTGTGTTCATGTTGGTGTTTGGCGGTGGCGCCGCGCTGGCCGGGCTGGCTGGGGTGATCGGGGGCAATGCCTTTGTGACCGAGCCTGGCATGGCCATCTCGGTGGGTTCGATCATCTTCGTGGTGGTGGTGGTGGGCGGCATGGGCTCGCTCTCGGGGGCTTTCCTGGCCTCACTCCTGATCGGTTTGGTGCAGACCTTTGCGGTGGCCATCGATGCGTCGCTGCTGGGTCTGTTCGAGACCTTCCACATCACCATGTCGGAGGAGACCTTCGGCTACTCGCTGTGGAAGCTCAAGGTCAGTCAGGTTGCGCCCATCCTGCCGTACCTGTTTCTTGTTTTGATCTTGATCTTCCGGCCCCGGGGCCTGTTGGGCACGCGTGAGGGCTGACACCATGAATACCCAAGTTTCCGCCACGACGTTGACGGGCTCTCCAGCGATGAGCTCGCGCAAGTACTACGCCTTCAAACCCATCAACCTCGGTCGATGGATCGTCTGGAGCCTGTTCGGGCTTCTGTTGATGGCCGCGCCCATGCTCTGGACCAGCAGCCTGGCGCACACCATGCTTTCGCAGATGGGCATCGCCATCATCGTCTGTCTGAGCTACAACATGCTGCTCGGGCAGGGCGGCATGCTCAGCTTCGGTCATGCGGTGTACTCCGGCATGGGGGCCTTCCTGGCCATCCACACCATGAACTTCATCTCGGACGGTGTGTGGCCGCTGCCGGTGAGCCTGGTGCCCATTGCCGGAGGCATCGGCGCGGCGGTGGTCGCGGTGCTGCTGGGCTGGGTGACGACCAAAAAAGCCGCCACGCCGTTTGCCATGATCACCATGGGCATTGGCGAGCTGGTCTGGGCGATGTCGCTGATGTTTCCCGAGTTCTTTGGCGGCGAGGGGGGCATTTCTGGCAACCGTGTGGCCGGCGCCCGTCCCTTTGGCATCACCTATGGCCCGCAGGTGCAGCTCTATTACCTGATCGCGGTCTACACCTTCATCTGCACCGCGCTCATGTTTGCATTCACGCGAACCCCGTTGGGGCGCATGCTTAACGCGGTGCGGGACAACCCGGAGCGCGTGGCTTTTGTGGGCTATGACACGCAGATGGTGCGCTACATCTCTTTTGTGATCGCCGCGTTCTTTGCCGGCATTGCCGGCGGGTTGTCGGCGCTGAACTTCGAGATCGTGACCTCTGAGGTGGTGGGCGCGGCGCGCTCGGGTTCGTACCTGCTGTTCACCTTCCTGGGCGGTGCCACCTTCTTCTTTGGCCCGATCATCGGTGGTGTGTTGATGGTGCTGGCGTTTGTGCTGTTGTCCGAGTTCACCAAAGCCTGGTTGCTCTACCTGGGGCTGATCTTCCTGTTCATGGTGATGTACGCCCCAGGAGGGGTGGCCAGCCTGATCATGATGAACGTGCGGGTGGCGGCTTATGGGTTCCTCAAGCGGCTGGTGCCCAGTTATGTGGTGCTCACCGTGTTGGCGTTGTCGATGTTTGTCGGTGGTGGCGCGCTGGTGGAGATGCTTTATCACTTGCA
This sequence comes from Burkholderiaceae bacterium, assembly GCA_041396525.1. GTDB lineage: Bacteria > Pseudomonadota > Gammaproteobacteria > Burkholderiales > Burkholderiaceae_C > Hydrogenophaga. The sequence goes on along the minus strand of JAWKYI010000002.1, from coordinate 314,875 downwards.
GCTCAACGCGGCCATGGGCAATGAGCTGACCTTCATGGGCATTGACCTGGATGTGTCGAGCAAGGCCAGCTGGATTGGCAGCGGCTTGGTTCTGCTGGTCAGCATTGGCCTGTTTGAATGGGCGCGCCGGTGGTTCTCCGTCAAATGGAACGCCGTGCAAACGGACATCGAGAAAGAAATCAAGCGCCGGGAGGGGGCACTGTGAACGCAGCTGTGAAATCCGATTCGGGCCGTGGCGAGAGCGCCGGCCGCTATGCACTGGAACTGCGCGATTTGCGCAAGAGCTTTGGCAAGACCGAGATCATCCGGGGCGTGGACCTCGCGGTCGAGCACGGCGAGCGCGTGGCCATCATTGGTCCCAACGGGGCGGGCAAGTCCACCCTGTTCAACCTGATCTCCGGGCGCTTCGAACCCACCAGCGGCGACGTGCTGCTGGGGGGCAAGCGCATCAATGGTCTCAAGCCATTCCAGATCAACCGCATGGGGCTCTCGCGGAGCTTCCAGATCACCAACATCTTTCCCAAGCTCAGCGTATTCGAGAACCTGCGCTGCAGCGTGTTGTGGAGCCTGGGCTACAAGTACACCCTGTTCCGCTTTCTGGCCGATCTGGACGACGCCAATGAGCGCGCCGATCAGCTCTTGAAAATGATCCACCTGGACAAGAAGCGCGACGTGCTGGCGATGAACCTGACCTATGCCGAGCAGCGCGCCCTGGAGATCGGCATCACCATCGCGGGCGGGGCCAATGTGATCCTGCTTGATGAGCCGACGGCAGGCATGAGCAACTCCGAAACCAGCCGTTTCATCGACCTGATCCGGGAGGTGACCGTGGGCAAGACGCTGCTGACCGTGGAGCACGACATGGGCGTGGTCTTCGGCCTGGCCGACAAGATCGCTGTGGTGGTCTATGGCGAGGTGCTGGCGTTTGACACCCCCGATGCGGTGCGCGCCAATGCCCGGGTGCAAGAGGCTTACCTGGGTTCGATGCTGGAAGAGGAGGATGCCCATGCTTGAGATCAAGGACCTGCACGCCTACTATGGCAAGAGCCACGTTTTGCACGGGGTGTCGTTCGGCGTGGGCAAGGGCGAGATCGTGGCGCTGATGGGCCGCAACGGCTCGGGCCGCTCGACCACGGCCAAGGCCATCATGGGCCTGGTCGATTGCGAAGGCGGCGTGACCTGGAAGGGCCAGTCGATCCGCGGCAAGAAGTCCTTCGAGATCGCGCACCTGGGGCTGGGCTATGTGCCCGAGAACCGCGACATCTTCCCCAAGCTGACGGTGCACCAGAACCTGTTGCTCGGGCAAAAGGGCAGCGGCAAGGGAGCCCGCTGGGGCTTTGACGACATGTACACCATGTTCCCGCGCCTGAAGGAGCGCCAGCACACCGAGGCGGGCGTGCTCTCCGGGGGCGAGCAACAAATGCTCACCCTGTGCCGCACCCTCATGGGCGACCCCGATCTCATCATCATCGACGAGCCCACCGAAGGGCTGGCGCCCAAGATTGTGGAGCTGGTGGGTGAATACCTTCAGAAGCTCAAGAGCCGGGGCGTGTCCGTGCTGCTGATCGAGCAGAAGCTGACCATTGCCATGTCAATCTCGGACCGGGTGCTGGTCATGGGCCATGGCAGCATCGTGTTCGAAGGCACGCCGGCGAGCCTGCGCGCCGACCCCAGTGTGCGCAAGGAGTGGCTGGAGGTCAGACGCCCCCGCGCCGCCTGCGGCGTCACCCCCACTGGGGCGGCACTGGCGGCCCGGCAAAGCCGGTTCCGCGGTGCCCTGAGGCGGCTGATGCCGCCCCGGAGAACGAGGCGCAACCCAGGATGCCGCGGGACTGGCTTTGCCAGACCGCAGGCATCGCCCCCCAGTGGGGGGTGACGCCGCAGGCGGCGCGGGGGGCGTCCTTCCTGCAGTGACCCACTTGCGACAACCGGGGGTTGCGGCGGTGCACAATCTTTCTAAAATCGCACGGTCGTTCGATTTTTAATGTTTTCCCGATTTTCCCGATTCACCCAGAGGAGATTCCATGAGCGCTGAATACCAGGTCCACGGCGATGTGGCCGTCATCACATTGAACAACCCGCCCGTGAACGGGCTGGGTCTGGCCACCCGCCAAGGCATCACGGCCGGGCTGGAGAAGGCCGAAGCCGATGCCGCCGTGAAGGCCATCGTGATCACCGGTGCGGGCAAGGCCTTTTCGGGTGGGGCAGACATTCGTGAGTTCGGCAAGCCCGCAGCGCTGGCCGAGCCGAATCTCCTGAGCGTGATTCTGGCGGTGGAACACACCACCAAGCCGGTGGTCGCTGCGATGCACAGCGTGGCCATGGGCGGTGGCCTGGAGCTGGCACTGGGTTGCCACTACCGCATTGCCGCGCCCGGTTGCAACGTGGCCCTGCCGGAGGTGAAACTGGGTCTGATTCCTGGCGCCGGCGGCACGCAGCGCCTGCCCCGCGTGCTGGGTGTGGAGGCCGCGCTGAACATGATCGTCAGCGGCGAGCCTGTGAAGAGCGAAATGCTCGCCGGTGTGCCGGGTCAGAAGCTGTTTGACCGCCTGTCCGCCTCGCCCGAGTCGCTGGCCGAAGAAGCCCTGGCCTTTGCCCGCGAGGTCGCCGCCAAACACGCCGACGGTTCGGCGCTGCCGCTGGTGCGCAACCTGCCTTGCAAGCACCCCAAGGGTGACGCCTACTTCCAGTTTGCGCGCAACATGGTCAAGGGCATGGCCAAGAACTTCCCGGCGCCTGCGAAGTGCGTGGACGCCGTGGAGGCGGCCACCAAGCAGAAGTTTGATCAGGGCATGGTCACCGAGCGCGAGACCTTCATCAACCTGATGTGGACGCCCGAATGCCGTGCTTTGCGCCACCTCTTCATGGCCGAGCGTGCCGCGTCGAAGATTCCCGATGTGCCTTCGGACACGCCACAGCGCGAGATCAAGAGCGTGGCCGTGATCGGTGCCGGCACCATGGGCGGCGGCATCTCCATGAACTTCCTCAACGCCGGCATTCCGGTGAAGATCCTGGAGATGAAGCAGGAGGCCCTGGACCGCGGCGTGGGTGTGATGCGCAAGAACTACGAGGCGCAGGTCAAGAAAGGCAAGCTCAAGCAAGACAAGTACGAGCAGCGCATGAGCCTGCTGTCGACCACGCTGAGCTACGACGACCTGAAAGATGCCGACCTGGTGATCGAGGCGGTCTTTGAGGAAATCGGCGTCAAGGAGGCCGTGTTCAAGGAGCTCGACCGCGTGATGAAGCCCGGCGCGATTCTCGCCTCCAACACCTCCACGCTGGATCTGGACAAGATCGCCAGCTTCACCAAGCGTCCGCAGGATGTGGTGGGTCTGCACTTTTTCAGCCCGGCCAACGTGATGAAGCTGCTGGAGGTGGTGCGCGGCAAGGAAACCGCCAAGGACGTCATGGCCACGGTGATGACCGTGTCCAAGAAGATCCGCAAGACGGCGGTGGTGTCGGGCGTGTGCGATGGCTTCATCGGCAACCGCATGATCGAGCAGTACGGCCGCCAGGGCGGCTTCTTGCTGGACGAAGGCTGCACGCCGCAGCAGGTCGACAAGGCCATGGAGAAGTTCGGCATGGCCATGGGCCCGTTCCGCATGGGCGACCTCGCCGGCAACGACATTGGCTGGGCCATTCGCAAGCGCCGCTATGTGGAGAAGCCCGACATGAAATACAGCAAGACCGCGGATCTGTTGTGCGAAAAAGGGCGTTTTGGCCAGAAGACCGGTGCCGGCTGGTACGACTACGTGCCAGGCAAACGCGATGCCATCCCCAACGCCGAGGTCGAGCAGATGATCGCCGACCACCGCAAGGCGCTGGGCATCACCCCCCGCAAGATCTCCGACGAAGAGATCGTGCAGCGCCTGGTGTTCGCCCTGGTCAACGAAGCGGCCCACATCCTGGAAGAGGGCATTGCCAACAAGGCCAGCGACATCGATGTGGTCTACATCTTTGGCTATGGCTTCCCTATCCACCGCGGTGGCCCGATGATCTATGCGGACACGGTGGGCCTGTTCAATGTGGTCCAGGCCATGAAGCGCTTTGCGAAAAACCCCCTGGACGATGCCAAGTTCTGGGAGCCCGCACCGCTGCTGGCTCGCCTGGTGGCCGAAGGCAAAACATTCAACGGTTGAGCGCACGCACCTGCGCGTCCCCTCATCGTTCAACCCGCAAGACTATTAGGACATCATCATGACCAATGCCGTCATTGTTTCCACCGCACGCACGCCCCTGACCAAGAGCTGGAAGGGCGCTTTCAACATGACCCATGGCGCCACCTTGGGTGGCCACGCGGTGCAAGCCGCGGTCGCCCGCGCGGGCGTCGATGCCGCCGAAGTCGAAGACGTGATCATGGGCTGTGCCAACCCCGAAGGGGCCACCGGCGCCAACATCGCGCGCCAGATCGCGCTCAAGGCGGGCATGCCCGTGACCGTCTCCGGCATGACCGTCAACCGCTTCTGCTCCTCCGGTCTGCAAACCATCGCGCTGGCAGCGCAGCGCATCATTGCGGGCGAAGGCAGTGTCTATGTGGCCGGTGGCGTCGAAAGCATCTCCTGCGTGCAGCAGGAAATGAATGTGCACATGCTCAAGGATCCCGAGCTGGACAAGCAAAAGCCCGAGATCTACTGGAACATGCTGCAGACCGCCGAGCAGGTGGCCAAGCGCTACAACATCGGGCGTGACGCCATGGACGAATACGGCGCCGCCAGTCAGCAAAAAGCCGCTGCGGCGCTGGAAAAGGGCTTGTTCAAAGACGAAATCGCTCCCATCACCGTGACCGCTGGTATCGCCGACAAAGCCCTGGGTCTGATCACCAGGCAGGTGACCGTCGAGAACGACGAGGGCATTCGCCCAGGCACCACCTTCGATGCCATTCATGGCCTGCGCTCGGCGCTGCCAGGTGGCTTGGTGTCGGCGGGCAACGCCAGCCAGTTCAGCGACGGTGCCGGCGCTTGCGTGCTGATGGACGAGGCCCTGGCCGAGAAGAAGGGGCTCAAGCCCCTGGGCCGCTTCCTGGGCTTTGCCGTGGCCGGTTGCGAACCCGATGAAATGGGCATTGGCCCCGTGTTCGCGATCCCCAAGGTCCTCTCGCGCCTGGGTTTGAAGGTGAGCGATATCGATTTGTGGGAACTCAACGAAGCGTTTGCGGTGCAGGTGATCTACTGCCGCGACAAACTGGGGATCCCGGGCGACAGGCTCAACGTCAACGGTGGCGCCATCGCGGTGGGCCACCCCTACGGCGTGTCGGGCCAGCGCCTGACCGGCCATGCACTGATCGAAGGCAAGCGCCGTGGTGCGAAGCGTGTCTGTGTGACCATGTGCATTGGTGGTGGCATGGGCGCTGCGGGCGTGTTCGAAGTCCTGTAAGTGAGGCAACCTCTGCGCCGCTGCGCGGCGTCCCCATCTCTCGCCTGCGGTGGGAGGCGGACGGCACCTGAGGTCCGGCAAAGCCGGTTCCTCGGTGCCCTTGGAGGGCGTCGTGTCGCGTGCTTCGGGTGTGGTTTCCAGTGGAAGGGACGCTGAAATGGATGCGGTCACAGTCAGCCCGGAGGCCTTTCTCGCCATGGGCCGCGAGGTACTGGCGAAGCAACCGTTCTCGGTATTGATCAAGGCCGAACTGGCCGCGCTGTCGCCCGGTCGCTGCGAATTGCAGGTGCCGGTCAGCGATGTGGTCAAGCAGCAGCACGGCTTCGTGCACGGCGGCGTGCTCAGCTACGCCGCCGACAACGCCCTGACCTATGCCGGCGGAACGGCCATGCGCGTTCCGGTGGTGACCTCCGAGTTCAAGATCAACTATCTGCGCCCGGCCATCGGCGAACGCCTGATCGCCCGCGCCGAGGCTGTGCACACGGGCAAGTCCCAAGCGGTCTGTCGCTGTGACGTGTTCGTGTTGCAGGACGGTGTCGAGAAGCTCTGCGCTGTGGCGCAGGGAACCATCGCCGCCTTGCCACCCGCCCCTGGCACCTGAACCCATCAGGCGCCCAACCAATGACCAGAGAGAGACATGAGCCTTCGCCCCACCATCGATTTCCTGCTCAACGACTGGCTGAGCGTTGAAAGCCTGAACCAGCGCGAGCGCTTCGCCGACCATTCCCGAGAAACCTTCGATGCGGTGCTCGACACCTGTGAGCGCATCGCCCGCGAAAAGTACGCGCCCTTCAACCGGGTGGTGGATACCCAGGAGCCCGCGTTTGATGGCGCGAAGGTGATCCTGCCCCAGGCCACCCATGACGCTGCCCGCGCTTACGCCGAGAGCGGCATGCTCAGCGCCGCACAGGACTACGACATCGGTGGCATGCAATTGCCCTACACGGTGGAGGCCGCGGCCAACGCGTTTTTTGCCATGGCCTCGGTGAGCATCGGCAGCGGCATGCTGACCACCGGCAACGCGAACCTGTTGATGAAACACGGCACCGAGCTGCAAAAACAGGTCTTCGCGCTCAACGAATTCAGTGGCCGGTTCTCCGGCACCATGTGTCTCTCGGAGCCACAGGCTGGCTCTTCGCTCAGCGACGTGGCCACGCGGGCGGTGCCAGACGGGGCGGATTTCGAGAGCGATCCCCTGGGGCCGCGCTACCGGCTCAAGGGCAACAAGATGTGGATTTCGGCGGGCGAGCACGAACTGACCGAGAACATCATTCATCTGGTGTTGGCCAAGATACCCGACGAGAGTGGCAAGCTGATTCCCGGCACGCGCGGCATCTCGCTGTTCATCGTGCCCAAGAAGCTGGTCGACACCGAGGGGCAGCTCACCGGCGTGCGCAACGACGTGGCCCTGGCCGGTCTGAACCACAAGTGCGGCTGGCGCGGCACCACCAACACCCTGCTCAACTTTGGTGAAGGCAAGTACCCGGTCAATGGTGAACCAGGGGCGGTGGGCTACCTGGTGGGACAGGCTGGCAAGGGGCTGGCCTGCATGTTCCACATGATGAACGAGGCCCGCATCGGCGTGGGGCTGGCCGCCACCATGCTGGGCATGGCCGGTTACCACGCGTCGCTGGAGTACGCGAAGAACCGGCCTCAGGGTCGGCCTATGGGCCCGGCCGGCAAGGACCCGGCGCAGCCGCAGACCCGCATCATCGAACACGCCGATGTCAAGCGCATGTTGCTGGCGCAAAAATCGTATGCCGAAGGGGCGCTCGCGCTGGAGCTCTATTGCGCCCGCCTGGTGGACGAGCAGCACACCGGCGAGCCGGCGGTGGCCGATGACGCACGCCTGCTGCTCGAAGTGCTCACGCCCATCGCCAAAAGCTGGCCCAGCGAATGGTGTCTGGAGGCCAACAGCCTGGCCATCCAGGTGCACGGCGGCTATGGCTACACGCGCGATTTTCCGGTCGAGCAATACTGGCGCGACAACCGGCTGAACATGATCCACGAAGGCACCCACGGCATTCAGGGCATGGACCTGCTGGGCCGCAAGGTGTTGATGGAAGACGGCAAGGGGCTCAAGCTGCTGGCAGGGCGCATCAACGACACCATCCAGCGGGCGCTGCAGATGCCAGAGCTGGCCGCACACGCCAACGCCCTGGCCCAGGCCCTGGCGCAGGTCGGCGCAGCCACCAAGGCTGCCTGGTCGACCGGCAGCCCGACCGATGCGCTGGCCAATGCCGTGCCCTACCTGCAGGCCTTTGGCCACATGGTGCTGGCCTGGATCTGGCTGGATGTGGCGTTGACGGCGCAGGTGGGGGCAGACACCGCGGCCCGCACCGGTCGCCTCGCCGCGATGCGCTATTTCTTCCACTATGAGCTGCCCAAGATCGGCGCCTGGCTGGCGGTGGTCAGCAGCCGCGACCAGACGTGTGCCGAGGTGCCCGAGGAGGCGTTCTGATGCTGCATCACGTGGTCATGTGGACGCTGCACGACGGTGACGACAAGCCCGCCCGCGTGGCCGAAGTGGTGCGGCTTCTGCGCGGCTGCGCGGCGCTGGTGCCCGGAATCGAGCGTTTTGAGGTCGGTTTTGCGCAGCCGGGTCTGGACTGCACCTGTGACGTGGTGCTCAACAGCACGTTCACCGACCGGGCAGCGCTGGCGGCCTACCAGTCCCACCCGGACCATGTGGCCATCAAGCCATTCATGAAGGCGGCGGTGGCAGCCCGCCAATGCATGGATTACGAGGACTGAACAGGCGCCGCGCCGCGAAACCTAAGCGACATGGGTGAGGGCGGTTCCCCGATACGCTTGGGTCTGTTCACCCGATGAATGCGAGTGGTGGCGTGCGATGCCACCGGCGCCCCGGGTTGCCCATGGCTTGTGCACCACCCACTGGCAACCGCGATTCACACCGCCAATCGACAACCGACACAGGAGACAACACATGACCCGCACCGTTCCACAACTCTTTGACCTCACCGGCAAGACCGCGCTCGTGACCGGCGGCTCGCGCGGCCTGGGCCTGCAAATGGCGCACGCGCTGGGCGAGCAGGGCGCCCGCGTGCTGATCAGTTCGCGCAAGGCCGCCGATCTGGAAGCGGCCACGGCGGAGCTGCAGGCGGCGGGCATCGATGCCCGCTGGATCGCGGCCGACTGCGCCCGGGAAGAGGACATCCACCGCTTGGCCGAGGAGTCGCTGGAGCGCCTGGGCGACATCGACATTCTGGTGAACAACGCCGGTGCTGCCTGGGGTGCCCCCGCCGAAGACCATCCCCTGGAGGCCTGGGACAAGGTGATGAACCTCAATGTGCGCAGCTACTTCATCCTCAGCCAGATCATCGCCAAGCGCAGCATGATCGGGCGCAAGAGCGGCCGCATCATCAACACGGCTTCGATCGCCGGGCTGGGTGGCAACCCGCCCGACATGAAAACCATTGCCTACAACACCTCCAAAGGGGCGGTGATCAACTTCACCCGCGCCCTGGCCGCCGAATGGGGGCGTTACAACATCACGGTCAACGCGATCTGCCCAGGCTTCTTCCCGAGCAAGATGACCGTGGGCACGCTCAAGGCCATGGGCGAAGAACGCCTCAAAGCCAGTGCACCGCTGGGCCGATTCGGCGATGACGAGGATCTCAAAGGCCTGACCGTGTTGTACGCCTCCGATGCGGGCAAACACATCACCGGCCAGTGGCTGGCCGTCGATGGAGGGGTCAGCGTGGTGGCCGGCGGGTAATTTGGACCACCCCCGCGCCGCAGCTGGGGTGCGTCACCACCCTCCTCCTCAACGGGGCGATGTCTGCGCCCTGGCAAGGCCAGTTCAGCGATCGCCTGGAGGACGGCATCTCGCGCCGGTCGGTTTTGTGGTTGGGCCAGGTCCCATTCGCTTGGTTTGTTGCACACTGTTCTCATGAAATTCTCTGTTCACATTCCTTTCGTCGAGCTGTTGGGTTTTGAGTTGGTGAGCATGGCCGATGGCCAGGCCGAGATCGCCTATGTGCCGCAGCCCGCGCACGAGAATTCGTTCAATGTGGTGCATGGCGGTGCAAGCATGACGCTGATGGATGTGGTGATGGCACACGCGGCCCGATCGGTGGAGCAGGCCATGGGCGTGGTCACGATCGAAATGAAGACGAGCTTCATGCGCCCGGCCAAAGGGGTCTTGTTGTCCCGTGGCAAGCTGCTGCACCGCACCGCGACCATGGCCTTCACCGAAGCCAGCATCTTCGACAGCGCCAATAGGCTCTGTGCCCACGCCACCGGCACATTCAAATACGTGCCCCGCCTGCCGGTCGGTCCGGGCAGTACACAACCACTCAACACACTCAAGACCGACTGACCGCGGTGTCGCCGCCTGCCGCCGCTGGCGGCCTGCCCGCGCCGTGCCAGACAGTTTCAAAGCGACCTCTCAACCACACACCTGGAGACAACCCATGCCAACCAACCGCCAGATCCTGCTTGACAACCGCCCTGAAGGCGAAGCCACCGTCAACAATTTCAAGCTCGTGACCACCGAGACGCCGGCGCTGGCCGACGGCCAGGTGCTGGTGCGCCACAGCTACCTCAGCCTCGACCCCTACATGCGCGGCCGCATGAACGACAGCAAGAGCTACGCGGCGTCCCAACCGCTGGGCGAAGTGATGATCGGCGGCACTGTGGGCGAGGTGGTGGATTCCAAACACCCCAAGTACCAGGCCGGCGACCAGGTGGTTGGCATGGGTGGCTGGCAGGAATACAGCGTGGTCGACGCCAGCCAGCCGGGCGCGCTGCGCAAGGTAGACACCACCCATGTGCCGCTGTCCCACTACCTGGGCGCGGTGGGCATGCCCGGCGTGACCGCCTGGTATGGCCTGGTGAAGATCATCAACCCCAAGGCCGGCGAGACGGTGGTCATCAGCGCCGCCACTGGCGCGGTGGGCAGTGCCTACGGCGCGCTGGCCAAGGCACGCGGCTGCCGCGCCGTGGGCATCGCGGGCGGCCCGGAAAAATGCAAGTACGCGGTGGAAGAGCTGGGCTTTGACGCCTGCATCGACTACAAGCAGCACAAAGACATGTATTCGCTGGCCAAGGCGCTCAAGGAAGCGTGCCCGAACGGCATCGACGGCTACTTCGAGAACGTGGGCGGCATGATTCTCGATGCGGTCTTGCTGCGCATGAACGCGTTTGGTCGCATCGCCGTGTGCGGCATGATCGCCGGCTACGATGGACAACCCCTGCCGCTGGCCAACCCGGCGCTGATTCTGATCAACCGGCTCAAGGTCGAGGGCTTCATCGTGAGCGAACACATGGAAGTCTGGCCCGAGGCGCTGACCGAACTCGGTGGCCTCGTCGCTGCCGGCAAACTGCGCCCGCGCGAGACTGTTGCGCAGGGCATTGCGTCGGCGCCCGAGGCTTTCCTGGGCCTGCTCAAGGGCAAGAACTTCGGCAAGCAACTGGTGAAGCTCTGACCCCCCGCGCCGCCTTCGGCGTCACCCCCCCCAGGGGGCGCCACTGGCGGCCCGGCGGAGCTGGTTCCGCGGTGGCCTGGGTTGAATACATCGCCGCTTTTTGAGGAGTCGTGATGGGTGCTACACACGAAGTCTTTAACCAGCCCGAGCCGCTGGTGGATGTCAACCTGTTCGAGGGCAACCGCGCGCTGCAGGCGGCGCTGGCCTTCAATGCGCCGGATCTCAGGACCGATGGTCTGCAGACCTTGGGGGCATTGGCTGGCAGTGCCGAAATGCAGACCCATGCGCGGCTGGCCAACGTGTTCACGCCGCAGCTCAAGAGCCACAGCCGTTTCGGCCACCGCATCGATCAGGTGGAGTTCCACCCGAGCTACCACGCGTTGATGTCGGCGGCGGCCGAAAGCGGCCTGCACGGCACGCCCTGGGCGCAGGCTGAACAGGCTCTGGGTGATGAGCCTCTGCGCCGCGAGGCCCACACATCCAGAGCCGCCGCCTTCATGCTCTTCACCGAGCTGGAGCCGTCCATCCTGTGTCCGATCTCCATGACCTACGCGGTCACGCCCGCGCTGCGGGACAACCCGGCGATCTACCGCGACTGGGCGCCAGGCCTGACCGCGCGCGCCTACGACCCGGCGCTCACGCTGTTCAAGAACAAGGCCGGTCTGACCATGGGCATGGGCATGACCGAAAAGCAGGGCGGCTCCGATGTGCGCGCCAACACCACGCAGGCCGTGCCCGACGGCAGCGACGGCTGGGGGCAGCGTTTCAGCGTGACCGGCCACAAGTGGTTCTTTTCGGCCCCCATGTGCGACGCCTTCCTGATCCTGGCCCAGACGCCGAGCGGCCTGTCCTGCCTGTTTCTGCCGCGCGTATTGCCCGATGGCTCGCTGAACCGGCTTTACATCCAGCGTCTGAAGGACAAGCTAGGCAACAAGGCCAATGCGAGTTCGGAAGTGGAGTTCGCGGACGCCACCGCCTGGCTGGTGGGTGAAGAAGGGCGCGGCGTGCCGCAGATTCTCGCCATGGGCACCATGACGCGGCTGGACTGTTCGCTTGGCACCAGCGGCCTGATGCGCCAGGCGCTGTCCATCGCGCTCAACCACACCAGCCAACGCATGGCCTTCGGCAAGCGCTTGATCGATCATCCGCTGATGAAGAACGTGTTGGCCGATCTGGCGCTGGAGTCGGAGGCCGCCACCGCGTTGGCGTTGCGCCTGGCGCGCAGTTTCGACCGCGCTGCACAGGACGAGCATGAGCGCGTGATGCAACGCCTGCTCACGCCGGTGGCCAAGTTCTGGATCTGCAAGCGCGGCAGCCATTTCGCCCAGGAAGCCATGGAGTGTCTTGGCGGGAATGGCTATGTGGAAGAGGGTGGCGAAGGCATCATGGCCCGCATCTATCGCGAGATGCCGGTGAACTCGATCTGGGAAGGCGCGGGCAACATCATGGCGCTGGATTTGCTGCGCGGTTTGCGCAAGGCCGATGCGGCCGCAGCCTTGGCGCAGGAGCTGCAACCCGCCCTGGGCATGCACGCGGCGCTGGACCACCTGGCCAAGACGCTGCCCATGCGGGTGCAAGACATGGCCAGCGAAATGGAGGCCCGGCGATTGGCCCAGGACGTGGCCTTGGCGGTGCAGGCGGCCTTGTTGGCGCAGACCGCGCCCGCGGCCGTGTTCTCGGCTTTTTGTGATTCGCGCCTCGACGGGCAATGGGGTCACAGTTTTGGCTCACTGCCATCGGGTTGCGATTTTGACGCGATCGTGGCGCGCGCCCAGCCGCGGTGAGGTCGGTCCGATGCTCCCTTTGTTGGACTTTGTTTGACTTTGTTTGATTGAGTTCGCGCACCGCCCAGACAACCACCCGCATTGGAGACCCCATGTCCGACCTCATCCTGCACCACTACCCCACCTCACCCTTTTCGTAGAAAGTGCGGCTGATCCTGGGCTACAAGCAACTGAGCTGGCAAAGCGTGGTCATTCCGCGCATCATGCCCAAGCCCGATGTGCTGGCCCTGACCGGGGGCTACCGCCGCACACCCTTTCTGCAGATCGGGGCCGACATTTACTGCGATACCGCGCTGATCGGTGAGGTGCTGGAGCAGCGGGCGCCGTCGCCATCGTTGTTCCCCGATGGATTGAAGGGTGTGGCCCGTGTCCTGGCCCAGTGGGCCGACGGCACGCTGTTCTGGGCCGCCATGGGCCACAACCTCAGCCCCAAAGGGGCGGCCGCGATGTTCGCGGGACAGCCCCCGGAGGCTGCGCAGGCTTTTGCCGCTGACCGCGGCGCCATGCGAAACAACATGACCAGCCTGCGCCCCGGGGATGCCGCGTCGGCCTACCGCAGCTACCTGCGCAGGCTCGCCTCGATGCTGGAGTCGCAGGATTTCTTGCTGGGTTCGGCCCCGTGTGTGGCCGATTTCGCCGCCTACCACCCGCTGTGGTTCAGCCGCGTGGTGAACCCGGCCATGGCCGATGTGCTGGCGCCCACGCCGGGTGTGATCGCCTGGATGGACCGCATGGCAGCGCTGGGGCACGGGCACATGGCCAAGCTCACCGCGCACGAGGCCATTGCCGTGGCCGCGGCGGCGCAGCCGGAGGCGGCGGATGGCGGGTGCTTTCAGAACGACCACGGCATCGAGTTGGGCAGCCTGGTGACGGTGGCCGCCGAGGCGTTTGGCACGGAGCCCACCCAGGGCATTCTTCGCGCGGCCACCCGCACCCGCTACACCCTGGAACGCCAGGACGAGCGCGCCGGCACGGTGCATGTGCATTTCCCCGCATCGGGTTTGTTCTGAAGGAAGTGAAGGCTTGAACCACGTATCTGATCTGGCGGCGCTGCGGTGGCGCGCCGTGCTCCTTTGAAACCCTGTCCACCACGGATTTGTACCGTCTGCTGCAATTGCGTTCGGCGGTGTTCGTGGTGGAGCAGGCCTGTGTCTTTCAAGACATGGACGGTCTGGATTTCGCGGCGGTGCATTTGCTGGGCGAAGTTGGCGACACCGGTGGGAAGAGCGAGCGGCTGTGGGCCTATGCCCGGCTTTTGCCCGCTGGCACTTCCTTCGCCGAAGCCAGCATCGGGCGCGTGGTGACTTCGCCCGAGGCCCGCGGGACGGGCATCGGGCATGCCTTGATGCGCCAGGCTGTGGCCGAGTTGCACCGGCTGTGGGGCCCGCAACCCATCCGCATTGGGGCCCAGGCCCACCTTCAGTCCTTCTACCGCCAAAGCGGCTTCGAGCCGAAAGGCGCTTTGTACCTGGAAGACGGTATCGAACACATCGAGATGGTCCGGGCCTGATGCGCCCCAGGGCTCGCCCGCTTCACCGACTTCTGATTTCCCATTTACTCGTTCACCCATTCATCACACCAAGGAGACACATACATGATTCAGGACTTCAAAGGCAAGACGGCGGTATTGACCGGGGCGGGTTCGGGCTTCGGTCTGGAATGCGCGCGCATCGGCGCGGCCCGGGGCATGAACCTCGTGCTGGTCGATGTGCAGCAAGACGCGCTGGACAAGGCCGAAGCCGAGATCAAGGCCATGGGCGCGCCGGTGCTGGCGCGGCGGGTCGACGTGTCCGACGCCGATCAGATGGCCGCGCTGGCCGAGTCGGTGCAGACCACCTTCGGCGCCCCTCACTTCGTTTTCAACAACGCCGGCGTGGGCTCGGGCGGCCTGATCTGGGAAAACTCGGTCAAGGATTGGGAGTGGGTGCTGGGCGTGAACGTGTGGGGCGTGATTCACGGCGTGCGCCTGTTCACACCCATGATGCTGGCTGCCGCCAAGGCCGATCCGACCTACCAGGGCCACATCGTCAACACCGCCAGCATGGCCGGCTTGCTCACCCCGCCCAACATGGGGATCTACAACGTCAGCAAGCACGCGGTGGTGAGCCTGAGCGAGACGCTGTATCAGGATCTCAAGCTGGTCACCGACCAGGTCAGCGCCAGCGTGCTGTGCCCCTACTTTGTGCCCACCGGCATCAGCCAGAGCCACCGCAACAAACCCGCCGAGCTCGCTGATGAGAAGCCCACCCAAAGCCAGCTCATCGGTCAGGCCATGAGCGACAAGGCCGTGAGCTCCGGCAAGGTGACGGCGGCCCAGGTGGCGGGCATGGTGTACGACGCGATTGAAGGCGATCGCTTCTATATCTACAGCCACCCCAAGGCGCTGGGCAATGCGCAACAGCGGTTTGACGCCATCGTGGCGGGCAACAACCCGGCCGATCCCTTTGCCGAGCGCCCCGAAATCGGGGTGGCCCTGCGGGCGCAACTGCGCGCCGCCTGAGGCCGGTGTCCGACCGCGGCCACACCTTGTTCGACACGGCCTTGGGCCGATGTGGGTGGCGTGGGGCCCAGCCGGCATCACCGCGGTGCAGTTGCCCGAGCCCACGCCGGAGGGCACGCGGCAGCGGCTGTTGCGCCACCTGCCGGGCGCCTTGCCTTCGGCCGAACCACCTCCCGAGGTGCGTTCGGCTATGACCGAACTCCAGGCCGTCCTTCGCGGCGAACGCCCGGCCGACCTGCGCCACCTACCGCTGGACATGTCGCGCCTCACGCCCTTCCTGCAACGCGTCTACGAACGCGCCCGCGCCATCCCGCCCGGCGAGGTGCTGACCTATGGCGAACTCGCCGCCGAGATGGGCGACAAGCACCTCGCCCGCGCCATCGGCCAGGCCATGGGCGCCAACCCGTTCGCCCCCGTCGTGCCCTGCCATCGCGTGCTCGCGGCGGGTGGTCAGGCCGGCGGCTTCTCGGCCAGCGGCGGCGCGATCACCAAGTGGCGCCTGCTGGAGATCGAGGGCTACCGGCCTGGCGGCGAACCCTCCTTGTTTGATTGAGCCCCCACACTCCGCCGCTGCGCGGGTCGCTGCCCCCTAGGGGGCTGACCTTTGTCGGGAGCGGCCCTTCGCGGCGGTCATCGACCATTCGGCTCCGCCGCCAAGCCCACCCCCAGCGCCCGCGCCGACAGCGGCGCGCAGCCCTCGGCCTTGTTGCTGATCGTGACAAAGGCGTTCTGCCCCGCGCCGGTCACGCCGCGCACCGTGTGCACGATCAGCGCGCGCGTCTCGGCGGCCACATCGTGGATGCGGTCGTTAGGTTCGTAGGAGCGCTGCGCGTCCTCGTAGCCGTAGGCGCCGCGCAGCGGGTTCAGGTTCCAGCGGCAGATCATCGGCCCGGGCCAGAGCGCGCGCAGCCGCTCCAGCAACAGCGGCAGGCGCCGCAACTGCGTAAACGGTAGCGGATTGAGCTGGAACACCAGCGCGCCCGCCTTGTCGCCCAGCCCCCTCACCGCGAGGGTGAAGAACTCATGGGTCGCAAGCACCGGGTCCAGAAACGCCGTGTTGGGCTGGCGGCCCTGGCCCTGTTCACCGCGCACCAGCGCGTTCGTCGCCAGCGCCGACGAACTCAAGTCCGACAGGCTCTTAGACCACGAAACGGAAGTCGTCGGGCACCTGACCGGCGAAGCGTGCGTACTGCGCCTCGGTCAGCGGGCGGTAGAACGACCGGTCGATGTCTGCGCAGCCCAGCAGCGGGTGCTGCGCGTAGGCGGTCAGACCGTTCTTGGCCAGCACCGCCTCGCTGTACGGCTCCTCGTCCTACACGATGCCGGCCCAGCCCGGGTAGCTCCAGGTCGAGGCGTCTAGGCGGATGCGGGGGGCAGGGCGGCGTCGTCCGGGGTGAAGGGGAAGGACTTCGGTGGAGCGGCGGCGGGATGGCGTAGGCTTGGATTTGTCAGCCGGTTCGGGTGCAGCCGCAGACTGCTTCGGTTGGGTGGGTGTCAGCGCATGAGGCGCACCGAATAAGTCGTCCTGCGTATCGCACTAAACGAACTCAAACCGTGATGCATGAGCTTCCAGAAAACTGGGATTCGGCCTGAACCGCTCGGGCAACGCGATGCGCTTACCGTGGTACTTGGACAAGGCCAGCTTGGTGAATCCATCCAAATCCACATCCCGCAAGAGCTTCGACACACAAACAGTGAAATCGGGCAACACGGTGATCAATCCGATGTCGTAGGCCTTGTCGTGCAGCGCTGACAAACATAGCCCATTTTGCGGGTTCAGACGGTTCTTCGTATCCATGCTCCATGGAACGATGTGACTGGCAATCAAGAGCTGAGGTACTGCAAGTCCGCTGACGCAACAGCGTCCGTTGTAGCTTGCGAGCACGGCGCGCCGAAAGCGCGCCTGATTCACCCGCACTTTGACCAACGCAGTCACGGTCTTTCCCTCTGCAATCTCTGGAACTTCCTCGGCAACATCAGCGCCGGGCACTATGCCGTGTTGGCTGCCGTAGCGCTCGTATGTAAGAGCAGCCTCATCTGCTACTAGGTCCCAATTACTGTTCAGCTCATTCCAGATTGTCTTATCAAGTCGCGACGCGTTACTCATTCCGGCACGCCCACTCGCAAGCACTTGCGGATCGAGACTCGCGAAGTTGACCAATTTGAGAGCGACTGACCCAGGTGTCCGACCAATCCACCCAGATAGCTGTCGAATCAAGGGGTTGCGCTGATGCAGTTGACCAAACGGCAACTGGAAATAGACATGCAGCGCAGCCAATGTTTGTTCGCGCGTCCAATCGGTTGGTCTTGGCATCAATTCTCCCTATGGGGCATCAAGGTGTTGTGCTCCCTTTGTATGGTTGTGCCAATGGCCCACATTGGCCCGTGGCTTGATACGAAAGGAATCGTCAGGACGTCGGCACTCTTCGGGCGCCACGAAGAACAGGGTCCAGTCGCCATAGTAAGCGCCGTCGAAAAAAATCATGTCTTCCACCACCTCCAAGTCGATATCAAGATGCCCTGAGTTGCAGCAGACGCGTGCGTCTTGTTCAGTAGCGAATCGCAGGCGCACATAGGCCATGTAGGTGGTATGGCAATAAGTTAGTGGGCCGAGTATCGGGCCAGCAAAGCCCCAGTCGTTCATGCTCTCATTGCGGCTACTTCGGCCGTGAAACAGACCGATGTACATGCCGGGTTGTGTCGGTCGTTCTCCGTACTGAATGCGCTTTATGGTCGGATCTTTAGAGGCCATTGCATCCTCAAACGTGAAAATACAAAGGCTACTCAAAGTTACCAAACCGGTCACCCAGGGCATTGCCTGGGTGACAGCAGTCGGCCAAGTGTGCGAGGCCGATGCTCGGAATGCGGGGGGCGGATCCCTTCGCACCCCTGTGGCAAACTCGCTCGCTTCGTTTGAAACCGGGCCACTGGCGCCTTTTGGGACATGCAGAAAATCATCGCGCAGATCGCGCAAGAGATCCGGTTTGAGCTGCGGCAGAGTTGCAGGGCGGGGCCGCAACCAAGCTGCGCATGCTCGCCCTGGAAGGCGTGGGATTGGGCGGCACGCGACCGCTGTTCGACGCGTTCTGAAGAACCGGGGCCGCCCCAGCCGAAGGCCCTGGCCGCGTGAGGCCATGTCAGGCAGACGACAATCGACTGATGCCTGTCACTCGTTATCTCCGCATGGCCCTGATCCTGGGCCTGATCTCGGCCATTGGCCCTTTCGCCATCGATATGTACCTGCCCGCGCTGCCCGAGATCGGTCAGAGCCTGGGCGCCGAAGTGGGGCAGGTGCAGCTCACGCTCACCGTGTTCTTCCTGGCCCTGGGTTGCGGCCAACTGCTGTATGGCCCGGTCTCCGACATGGTGGGGCGCAAGCCGCCGCTGTACTTTGGCCTGGGCCTGTTCGCCCTGGCCAGTGTGGGCTGCGTGGTCACGACCGATGTCAACACCCTGATCGTTCTGCGATTCCTTCAGGGCCTGGGGGCCGCCGCGGGCGGCGCGATTCCCCGCGCCATCGTGCGTGATTTGCACACCGGCACCGAGGCCGCGCGGTTGACGTCGCTGTTGATGCTGGTCTTCAGCGTGTCGCCGATCCTGGCGCCGCTGGCGGGCAGCGGTGTGATCGCCGTGGCCGGATGGCGCGCCGTGTTTGCCTGCGTGGCGGTGGCCGCGGTGGCCTGCATGGTCATGGTGTACCGCTCGTTGGCGGAGACGCGTGGGCCCGAGCGCCGCGTGGAGAGCAGCCTGGGCAGTGCGCTTCGGGCTTATTGGTTGCTGCTGCGCGATGCCCGCTATCTGGGTCTGGTGGGCATCTCCAGTGGGGCGATGGCGGGCTTTTTCGTGTTCGTGGCCGGCTCGCCATTCGTGTTCATCAACCACTATGGCTTTTCGCCCACGCAATACAGCCTGGCGTTCTCGTTCAACGCGGTGGCGTTCATCGGCGCGTCCCAGTTCACCGCGCCGCTGGGCAAGCGCTTCGGGCTGGTTCCCCTGGTCAAGTTTGCTGCGACCACATCGGGCGCTTTCATGCTGGCCATGCTGCTGTATTTCCTGTTCGGTGGCGACCGGGTGGGGGTGCTGATGACGCTGTTCTTCATTGCCAGCGGTTTCATGGGGTTCGTCATTCCCAGCGCGTCGGTGCTCGCGCTGGACCGGCATGGGGCCATTGCCGGCACCGCTTCCGCGCTGATGGGCACGCTGCAAATGATGGGCGGCGCCCTGGCCATGGGCATCGTGAGCCTGTTTGCCAATGGCAAACCCTTGCCGATGGTGGCGGGCATGGCAGCGGGTTCGCTGACCGGGGTGACCCTGACCTGGCTCACCTTGGGCCGCAAGCCGCTGAGTGCCAGCCCACCCACCCGGGCTGTCTGACGCACCAGGCGTTTGGCGCGGTGTGCAGGGCGGTGTTCTCCGCCCGTCTCCCATGGGTTTTTGATCCGCGACCTTGTGTCGGTGTGCCGTGCAAATCCCGGGCCTTGTGCCTGGGTGTTTGTGTGAAATGGGCTGACCGAAGTCAGACATCGAAACGGGCGCGGAAACGGGCGCCGCAACTGGCGGTAAGCGAGTGAAAAGCTGGGTCGCCGCGCGGTTTCGCTGTGGCAAACTTGCCCGTTTTCGTCTGCTCAGCGCCAGGGAGCGCCTCATTTCGACATGCAAAAAATCATCGCGCAAATCGCGCAAGAAATCCGGGTAGGGGTGCACCAGGTTCAGGCCGCCGTGGAGCTGCTCGACGGCGGCGCCACGGTGCCTTTTGTGGCCCGGTACCGCAAGGAAGCCACGGGTGGCCTGGACGATGTCCAGTTGCGGGAACTCGAATACCGGCTGACCTACCTGCGTGAGCTCGAAGACCGTCGGGCGGCGGTGCTCAAGAGCATCGATGAGCAGGGCAAGCTGACCGACGCGCTTCGCCTGGCGATTGCCCAGGCACCGACCAAGCAAGAGCTCGAAGACCTCTACCTGCCCTACAAGCTCAAGCGGCGCACCAAGGGCCAGATTGCACGGGAGTTCGGCATCGAACCGTTGGCCGACAAGCTGTGGGCCGACCCCACGCTGGATCCCGCTGCCGAGGCGGCGGCGTTCACGCGGCCACCCGAGGTGCTGGACGATGGCAAGCCCGGGGCCGACTTTTCCACCGTGCCGGCGGTGCTTGACGGGGTGCGCGACATCCTGAGCGAGCGCTGGGCAGAGGACGCCGCTTTGCTGCAAAACCTGCGCGAGTGGCTCTGGGCCGAGGGGCTGTTCAAGAGCACGCTGGTCAGCGGCAAGGATGAAAACAACCCGGACGTGGCGAAGTTTCGCGACTACTTCGATTACGACGAGCCGATCAGCCGCGTGCCGTCGCACCGGGCCCTGGCCGTGTTCCGCGGGCGCTCCCTGGAGATTCTGGACGCCAAGCTGGTGTTGCCCGAGACCGAACCGGCTGTGACCGCCACCGGCCGGCCTGCGCCTGTGGTGTCGTTGGCCGAGGGGCGCATCGCACTGCACCTGGGCTGGAGCCACCAGGGCCGCGCGGCCGATGATCTGCTGCGCAAATGCGTGGCCTGGACCTGGCGGGTGAAGCTCAGCCTGTCCAGTGAGCGCGAGTTGTTTGCGCGCCTGCGCGAAAGCGCCGAGGCGGTGGCGATCAAGGTGTTCTCCGACAACCTGCGCGACCTGCTGCTGGCCGCGCCCGCGGGCCAGAAGGCCGTGATGGGGCTGGACCCGGGCATTCGCACCGGGGTCAAGGTGGCGGTGGTGGATGCCACGGGCAAGCTGGTCGACACCGCCACCGTCTATCCTCACGAGCCGCGCCGCGACTGGGACGGGGCGTTGCACACGCTGGGCCTGCTGGCCCACAAACACGGTGTGCAGCTGATTGCCATCGGCAATGGCACAGCAAGCCGGGAGACCGACAAGCTGGCCGCCGACCTGGTCAAGATGCTCGACAAGGCCGGACAAAAAGGGGTGCAGAAGGTGGTGGTCAGCGAGGCGGGTGCTTCGGTGTACTCCGCCAGTGAGTTTGCGTCGCAGGAGATGCCCGATGTGGACGTGAGCCTGCGCGGGGCGGCATCGATTGCGCGGCGCCTGCAGGATCCCTTGGCCGAACTGGTGAAGATCGATCCCAAGAGCATCGGGGTGGGGCAGTACCAGCACGACGTGAACCAAAGCGAATTGGCCCGCACGCTGGACGCGGTGGTGGAGGATTGTGTGAACGGCGTGGGCGTGGACCTGAACACGGCCAGCGTGCCGCTGCTCTCCCGCGTCTCGGGCCTGTCGGCCAGCGTGGCCAAGGCGGTGGTGCGTTGGCGCGAGGCCCATGGGGCTTTCAAGAGCCGCCAGCAACTGCTGGATGTGGCGGGTCTGGGGGCCAAGACCTTTGAGCTCAGCGCCGGGTTCTTGCGCATCCGAGACGGCGAAAATCCGCTGGACATGACCGGTGTGCACCCGGAAACCTATGCCGTGGTCGAGCAGATCATGGCCAAGACCGGTCAGCCGGTGGCCGCGCTCATGGGACGGGCCGACATGCTCAAGACCTTGCGCCCGGAGCTGTTCGCCAATGAGCAGTTTGGCGTGATCACGGTCAAGGACATCTTGTCGGAGCTGGAGAAACCCGGGCGCGATCCCCGCCCGGACTTTCAGGTGGCGCGCTTCAACGAAGGGGTGGACGACATCAGCGACCTGCGCGAAGGCATGGTGCTGGAAGGCACGGTGAGCAACGTGGCCCAGTTCGGCGCCTTTGTTGACCTGGGGGTGCACCAGGACGGTCTGGTCCACGTCAGCCAACTGGCCAACAAGTTTGTCAACGACGCGCGCGAGATCGTCAAGACCGGTGACATCGTGAAGGTCAAGGTGATGGAGGTGGATGTGGCACGCAAGCGCATCGGCCTGTCCATGCGCCTGGACGCATCCGCGCCGCGCCGCGATGCGGGTGCGCCGCGCGACAACCGGTTCGAGCCGGTGCGGTCGGGCCGCGGTGGTGGTCGCCCAGGAGGCAGGGAGCCTGAACCGGTGTCGGCGATGGCCTCGGCCTTTGCGAAGCTGCAACAGGCCAAGCGCTGAGTTTTGTGTGAACTGGCGTGACGGCGGTGCGGTCTTTCGAGGCCCTGCCGTTGCGCTGCGTCCCGCTCCGGAGCAACCCTTATCGGAAGTGGCGGCCGATGAACGGTCGAACAAGGCCCAAAAAGGGCTCAAGTTGGGGCTTTAGCCGCCGAAAAACCGCTAGAACAGCGGTATTGTTTGTCGCCGCTGATCCCTAAGAAGGGGTTTGTCATGATCAACATTGCTTCCATTCCACCGGCCAGTTGGCCGACATCCGCGACGGCCGCGACCGCTGTGGCGCCCGTGGCCGCGGTCGGTGCCGTGTCGCCGTCGTCGCGCTCGGGACGCGAGGACGCTTCGGCATTTGGCTCGGGTTCGGGGCGGCAGGCGCCTTTGGCGCAGGATGCCTCTGCGGGCAAAGGCGTGAACCGCGAGGCGTCGGCAGACGCGCCCAAGGCGGCCCCGATTCTCCCGGAGAAGGCCAAAGCCGGGGAGTCGTCCAGCGTGGCCCAAGCATTGGAGGAGGCCAAGGAGGCCGAGAAGGCCGCGCAGGAAGCCGAGGCCGTCCAGGCCGAGCGGGCCACGCAGCGTGAAAAGCTGCTGGAGGTGCTGTCCACGGTCTGGAAAGCCAGTGCCGCGGTGGTGGACAACGCGTTGGGCCGAGGCGATCGGGCTGCTGCGGCACAGGTGGCGCCGGTCGGTGATGCGGGGGCCGGTGCGGCGCCAGTGGTGGTGGCCGCGGCGGTCCGCTCAGGGGCCGAGACGGCAGGACCAACGCGGTTCTGTGCCGCCCGAGTTGGCGCAGGCCGACGGATCAGCCCCTGTCTTCCTGCCCACCGAACCGCCCGTTTCTTACACCGAGCATGGCGTGAGCCAGTGGGGCTCACTGGAACTGGGACAGCTGGTGAGCAAGCGGGCCTGAACCGCGCTGGCTCGTCCAAGGTTTGATTGGGAGGGGCGGCCGACAGGCTGCTCCCCCTCATTTCATGGGGGATGTCTGCGTCTGCGCACAGGCGGGGTTTGTCCTGGCCGCCACGGGGTTCAGTGCGCCTCGGTGGCGTTGAACCGCTCCACCGCTTTTTTGGTCAGTGCGGCCTCGCGGAGGACCTGTTGCGCCAGTTCGCGCCCGATCGGATGGTTGGTCTGCATGGCCAGGTATTCGATCTGGCAGGCGGTGGCGACCATGGCACGAAAGCCCATCAGCATGGCCGCGCCCTTGAGCTTGTGGGCGTGGTAGCCGATGTCCGCGCGGTTGCCCTTGGCAATGCTCTCGGACAACACGTGCGCGGTGCCATCGGGCGCGTCGAATATGGTTTTGAGCAATTCGTTGAGCGAGTCCACCGGCATCATGTCCAGGATCTCTTCAAACGATTCCCCATCGATCAGCGCGTTGATCGGCTGCTCGGCGTCGGGCAGGCGCACCGGTGACTCATACGAGGAGAAGGGGAACGGGTTGGACAGTTCAATCACCTCACCGCTTTGGGCGGCGAAGTCCAGCAGGCCGCAGCGCTCGATGGCACTGGTGAGTTCCTCGATTTGCAAGGGCTTGCTGGCGAACTCGCTGACCCCGACCTCGCGTGCGCGCTTGCGTGTGTCGTTGACCACGTCGGCAGTGACCAGAATGATCTTGACCTCCGATTGCGGGCCGTCCAGGGCGCGTATGGCTTCGGTGGTGGCCAGCCCATCAAGCACAGGCATGTGGTAGTCCAGCAGCACGAGATCGAACGGCTGGCGCTGCAGCAACGCCAGTGCCTCCTGGCCGTTTTCGCAGAAGGTGGCTTCGTGGCCCATCTTCTCCAGCAGGATGCTCATGTATTTGAGGTTGATGGGGTGGTCCTCGGCCACGAGAATCTGCAGTTTGCGTGTGAATCCGAGGTCGGTGCCGAGGGTGGATGCGGCTGGTGGTGGATTGGCTGGCGGGAGGGTGAGTGCGACGGTGAAGACCGATCCCTCACCGGGGGTGCTGGCGACCTGGATGTCACCGCCCATCATGCGCGCCAGGTTGCGGGAGATTTCCAGGCCCAGACCGGTGCCCCCCACACGCCTGCGCAGGCTGTTGTCGGCCTGGTAGAAGCGGGTGAAGAGCTTGTCGCGGGTTTGCGCATCCATGCCCATGCCCGTGTCGCGCACGGTGAAGAGCACGCCGTTTTGCTCCGACGGGTTGAGCGCGAGTTCGGCGATCACGCTGCCCTGCTCGGTGAATTTGATGGCGTTGTTGATGAGGTTGAACATGATCTGGCGCAAGCGCGTGGCATCTGCGCTGACCCACTGGGGCAGGTCGGCGGCGGCGTACATGTTCAGTGCCAGACCCTTGTCTCTCGCAGCGACCTGCATCGGGCCGTCGACTTCCTGCATCACGCTGGGCAGGTGCACCGGCGCGGGCGAGAGCTTCATGGTGCCCGATTCCATGGTCGAGACATCGAGGATGTCGTTGAGCACACCGAGCAAATGCATGGCGGAGTCGCGTGCGGTTTGCAGGTAGTCGCGTTGTGGTCCGGTCAAAGAGGCGTCATCGAGCAGGTTGAGCATGCCCAGCAGTCCCTGGAAGGGTGTGCGGATCTCATGGCTCATGTTGGCCAGGAAAACGCTCTTGCCATGGTTGGCGGCTTCGGCCTGATCGCGCGCGACAGCCAGCGCTTCGCTCAGGGTTTGCAGCTCGGCATACTGCCGATGCTGGCGTCGAATGTGCCGCACCAGCAGGCCGACAAAAAGCAGCATGATGGCGATCTGGATCGCCGCCAGGCTCAGCACCAGAAAGCCTTGCTGGCGCAGTTGCACGTTGCGTTCGTCCACGAAGCGCGCCACCGCCCGGTTGGCTTCGCGCGTGAGCTCGCTCAGGGGCGTGTCCAGGGCCGTGAGCCGGGCGATGAGATCGGCGCGCAAGAGACGCGTTGTCCAGTATCTGTTGCGGGCTGGCAAAGACCGGGTCGGCGAACTGGGAAAAGGCGCGCACCTGCTCCAGTGTCTTGGTGTAGTCGGGCGCGTCGGCCAGCAGGTCGTGACGAGGGATGTTGGTCAGCAGGTCGATCCGGCTGAGAAAGATCTCGTAGCGTTCGGTCAGCGCCCAGGGGTCGGTGGCGGGTGAGGCGGCCGGAGCGTTCTGGAGCGCTTCCCTGAGGCGGCCAGCTTCGCGCTCGAGCTGGTAGGCCTGCCACATCAACGAGTCGACCTGCTTGATGGCAAGGTCTTCCAGGAGGTTGTACTGGCGCCATTCGATCCAGACCAGGGGCGAGACGGTGACGAGCAGGACCAGACCGAGTGCGGCGGCCCATTGCCGCCCCCGCCATTTGGCCAGGTTCGGCAGATCGAAGCTCATTGAATCTCCAGGGCTTTGAGTTGCCAGATCGAGCGCTCGTAGTAGGTGGACGAGCGAAGCTTGGCATCGCTGTCAAATGGGTACACCACGAAGAGGGGGCCTTTTTCCCGCACGCCGATTTCCTTGTCGTCGATCTGGCGGGCCATGATCATCGGGTACTTGCTCGCGTCGCTCACGGGGATCGAAATCTTGTAGTCGTTGATGGCCACGGCATTGATGGTGGTACCGCTGGCTTTGACGGCGGCGAGCACGTCGGCCAGCAGGGGGCCGGTGAACTTGACCGGCTTGTCAAACCAGGGGGTGGAGGTGGTGAAGCTGTGCTGGGGCAGGGCGGCGAGCATTTTCATGTCGAAGCGCGCCGCGTCGCCCGCATTCTTTTCGCCGATTTTTCCGGTGACCGTGAGGATGGGGCGCTCTTTGGGGGCCTCCAGCGCCAACGCGGGCGCGGACAGCAACAGACCGGCGAGCAGGTGGCCGGCGAAGGACAGGCAGTGACGGCGTTTCATGGTGGAGCCCTCGGTTTTCGGCGAATCAGATGCGGTGGCGCACACCCGAGGGTGTGTTGCTCAAACGGGCGATCACAGCGGGTGCGATCTGGCTGAGAGGCAGGATTTCATGCGCGGCACCGGCCTGAATGGCCATCCGGGGCATGCCGAACACCACGCAGGTGGCCTCGTCCTGCACAAAGTTGTAGCTGCCCGCATCTTTCATCTCGCGCATGGCCTGGGCGCCATCGGCCCCCATGCCGGTGAGCATGATACCCAGTGCGTTCGGACCCAGGATCCGGGCCGCGGAGCGAAACAGCACTTCCACGGAAGGGCGGTGGCGGTTGACCGGTTCGGTGTCTTCCACCACGGCCACGTAGTTGGATCCGCTGCGGTCGATGCGCAGGTGCAGGCCGCCGGGTGCGATATAGGCGTGGCCTGGCAAAAGCCGTTGACCATTCTTGGCTTCGGCCACGCGGATGCGGCACAGCGAGTCAAGGCGGGCTGCGAAGCTGGTGGTGAAGCCTGGGGGCATGTGCTGGGTGATGACGATGGCGGGTGAGTCGGCCGGCATCTTGGTGAGCACTTCCCGGATCGCTTCGGTGCCTCCGGTGGAGGCGCCGATGCAGATCAGTTTCTCGGTGGAAAGCCGGGGCAGGGGTGTGCGGGGGGGCTCGGCGGTGGGGGTGACATGGCTGGCCGCCGGACTGGCCGAGGCGGGCGCCGCCGAGAGGCGGCGAACCTGGGCCGATGCGGCCACCCGGATCTTGTCCACGATGTCGCTGGCCAGTTCGTTCAACCCGCTGCTCACACCGATGCGGGGTTTGGCCACATAGTCCACAGCGCCCATCTCCAGAGCCCGAAAGGTGACGTCGGCGCCTTGTTCGGTCAGCGTGGAGACCATGACCACCGGCATGGGGCGCAGCCGCATCAGGCGCGAGAGAAACTCCAGGCCGTCCATGCGGGGCATTTCCACGTCCAGGGTGATCACATCGGGGTTGAGTTCGCGGATCATTTCCCTGGCGATCAGCGGGTCGCTGGCCGCGCCTGCGCAAACCATGTCGGGTTGCCGGTTGATGATTTGGGTCAGCAGGCTGCGCACCAGCGCCGAGTCATCCACCACCACCACAGAGATTTTTTTTGCCATCTTTTACCCTTTGTCAGCCCGCTTCGGCGGACGAGAGCGTGCCCGGGCGATGCGGTGCTGGTGTGCGACTCGCCGGCGGAGGCCATCCCGCGGATGGGCTTCGCCCGACTGCCTGATTGGTTCAAAAAAGGTCGACGGATCCACCTGCGTTGTTCTTGGCCAGCGATGCCGCACTGCCCTTGCGCTCCTGGATCTCCAGCGTCTTCGGGGTGGGAGTGCGCCAGTCGCTTGACCATGGCTTTGCCCGTGCTCGGGAAATAGCAGACTTTGCGCGGGTAGATGTCCAGCACATCCTTGGACACCACCGAGATGCGTTCGGTTTGCAGGTAATCCAGAACGAACTGCGTGTTGCGCTCACCCACGTTCATGGTGGTGAAGCTGTGCATGACCTGTCCGCCGCCAAAGACCTTGGCTTGCATCCATTCGCGCCGGGCGCCGAGCTTGATCATCTCGTTGATGAGCAATTCCATGGCGTAGGAACCATAGCGACCCGTGGTGTCGCCTGCGCCATCGGGCAGCATGAAGTGGTTCATGCCGCCGACGCGAACCTTGGGGTCCCAGATGCAGGCGGCGATGCACGAGCCCAGGACGGTCATGATCACCATGTCGTCCTGCGTCACGTAGTATTCCCCGGGCAGCACCTTCACCGCGTCTTGCTTGAAGTGGTGGTCCCGGTAGAAGAACGATGCCTCACCGGGTTTTGGTCGCGTGGCCTTGAGCGCTTCGATGCGCGAACGGTCGGCGCCGCCCGCTGGCAATGGCTGGGGCACCATGGCTTTGCGTGCCTGGGCGCTCGTGGCTTCAAATGCGTTCATAGACTGTCTTTCCGCGCAATGCAAACAGGCTGCGTGCGTCGCTGAAATTTTCGGCATGGCCGACGAACAGCATGCCCCCGGGCTTCATCACCCGGTGGATGCGCTCCAACACCTGGCGCTGGGTGGCTGCGTCGAAATAGATCATCACGTTGCGGCAAAACACCACATCGAACGGCTCGCGAAACGGCAGGTCGTGGATGAGGTTGACGGTCTGGAAGGCCATGTGCTTTTGCACTTCGGGCTTGATCCGCATCAGTCCGGCGTTGTCGCCCTTGCCGCGCATGAAGAAGCGCTGCATCTGCTCGCTCGTGAGGCCTTTGACGCCATCGGCCTTGTAGACGCCGCGCGCCGCGGTGGCCAGCACCTTGGTGTCGATGTCGCTGTTGTCGAGGTGAAACGAGGCTTTGGGCCCCAACGCGTCCAGCGCCGTCATGGCAATGGAGTAGGGCTCCTCGCCGGTGGAGGCCGCCGAACACCAGATGCGCCAGTTCCTGTTCCGGTCGGCGCGCAACAGATCGCCCAGGATGGCGAAATGGTGTTGCTCGCGGAAGAAGGCGGTCAGGTTGGTGGTCAGCGCGTTGATGAATTCCTGCCATTCGGCGCCGTCGTGCTGCTCCAGCCAGTCCAGGTAGGTTTTGAAGCTGCCGTGGCCGGTGTCGCGCAGGCGGCGCGAGACGCGGCTGTAGACCATGGCGTGTTTGCCGTCGTGCAGGCTGATGCCCGCCTTCTTGTAGATCAGTGACTTGATCCGGGTGAAGTCGGCATCCGACCACAGGAACTCACGGCCCTGCGCCAGCGGACCCTCGTCGAGGCTGTCGGCGGGGGTGGCCACCGGCGGACGTCGTCTTGTGCTCGAGGTGGGGTTCAACATGGTGTGCTCGTCGTGGTTGGTGCACTGGGGCTGCCCATTGACGCATCAGTGGCGCGAGCGGCGAACGAGACCCGAGGTGTCCAGAATGAGCGCCACCTTGCCGTCGCCCAGGATGGTCGCTCCCGACACGTTGGGCACCTTGCGGTAGTTGGACTCCAGGTTCTTGATCACCACCTGTTGCTGGCCCAGCAGCTCGTCGACCATCAGGGCCACGCGGGCGCCGTCGGACTCGATGACCACCATGATGGGGCTGCTGGCGTTGAATTCGAAGCGCGGCACATTGAAGACCCGTTCGAGCTCGATGACCGGCATGTATTCGTCGCGCACCTTGACCAACTGGGCGCCCTGCGCCACGGTGTTGATGTCGGTGGGCTTGATCTGGAAGGACTCGATCACCGAGGCCAACGGCAGGATGTAGACCTCGTCGCTCACGCGCACGCTCATGCCGTCCATGATGGCCAGGGTGAGCGGCAGGCGCACCTTGACGCTCATGCCATAGCCTTCGGCCGAATCGATCTCGACCGTGCCGCCGAGGGAGGCGATGTTCTTTTTCACCACGTCCATGCCCACGCCGCGGCCCGACACATCGGTCACCACTTCGGCGGTGGAGAAGCCTGGGGCCATGATCAGGTTCCAGACCTCGCTGTCGCTCATGGAATCGGGTGCGTCCATGCCCTTCTCGCGCGCCTTGCTCAACAGCTTCTCACGCGACAGGCCCTTGCCGTCGTCGCGGACCTCGATCAGGATGGATCCGCCCTGGTGGCTGGCCGACAGCGTGATGGTGCCTTGCTCGGGTTTGCCCTTGGCGCGCCGTTCGTCCGGCAGTTCGAGTCCATGGTCGCAGCTGTTGCGGATCAGGTGGGTCAGCGGATCGGTGATCTTCTCCACCAGACCCTTGTCGAGCTCGGTGGCTTCACCGTGGGTGATGAGTTCGACCTTCTTGCCCAGCTTGGCGGCGAGGTCTCGCAGCATGCGGGGGAAGCGGTTGAAGACCACCGACATGGGGATCATGCGGATCGACATCACCGCTTCCTGCAGGTCGCGGGTGTTGCGGTCCAGATCGGTCAGGCCGGTGAGCAGGGCCTGGTTTTGCGTGGCGTCGAGTTCGCGGCTCTTCTGGGCCAGCATGGCTTGGGTGATGACGAGCTCGCCCACCAGGTTGATCAACTGGTCGACCTTGCTGACCGACACCCGCAGGGTGCTGGACTCCATGGCGGCCGGGGCGCTGGCACGCGCTTCGGCCTTGTGGGCTGGCTGGACCGCCGGAGCGGCTGCCACTGGCGCGGCCACAGGGACAGGTGCGGGGGCGTGGCGCTTGCTTCGCTGCCCGGCGCACCGGGTGCGTCGTCGAAGAAGCCGAAATCGGCGCCTTCGCCTTTGGCTGGTTTCGCTGTGGCGGGTGCTGCGGCTGCGGCGGGTGCGGCTGCGGGCGCAGGGGAGGCCGCCGCCGCTGCCGGTGCGGCCTGTTCCACCGGCGTGATGTGGATTTGCTCGCGACTCACGTGGAACATGAAAAGGTCAAGCAGGTCGGCGTCGCTGGAGCTGGTGTGCACGCGGAAAGCGCGGCGGTCGGCCTGATCGCAGGGCACGTTCTCGATGCGGCCCAGGCCGGCGATGTCGCGAAACAGGTCGGCGATGCCGTCGGCCTGTTCGAGGTGGCTCAATGGGCCGATCTGTACGTCGAGCACGCGCTCGCCGGACACCCCTGGTGCGCTGCCGGCGGCCGGGCTTGGCGCTTCAGGCTTGGCCGCCTCGGGTGCCGAAGCCGCAGGTGCGGCGGGGGTGGGTGCGGTGGGTTCAGGGGCAGCGGCCTGAGCCACTGGCTCGACCTGAGCGGGTGCTGTCGATGCGGCAGCAGGTGTCTCGGTGGGCGCGCTGGGGGCCGCTGGAGGGCTGTTCTGGGCCAGTTCGCTGATGCGGGCGACCAGCGAGGCGGTGGCGGGGGTGTCCACCGAGCGGCCCTGGTGGCGTGCCAGCAGCAGGCGCAACGCGTCGGAGGATTCGAGCAACACGTCCACCATCGGGGCGGTGGGCTGGAGTTCGTGGCGGCGCAGCTTGTCGAGCAGCGATTCCATCTGGTGGGTCAGCTCGGCCACGTCGGCAAAGCCGAAGGTGGCTGCACCGCCCTTGATGGAGTGGGCACAACGGAAGATGGCGTTGAGCTCTTCGTCGTCGGCTGTTTCCAGATCGAGCTGCAACAGCATCTGCTCCATCTGGTCGAGGTTTTCCCCTGCCTCTTCGAAAAAGATATCGTAGAACTGAGACAGGTCGAAGTTGCCGCCTGCGCTCTGCTCTTCATGCATAGATTCACCCATGTGTGGCTCCGGTTGATGCAGTGGGTCAAGCGCCAGTTCAGCGGATGACCTTCTGGATGACCTCGATCAGGCGGCTCGGGTCAAAGGGCTTGACCAGCCAGCCGGTGGCGCCTGCGGCCTTGCCGGCCTGCTTCATCTGGTCGCTGGACTCGGTGGTCAGAATGAGGATGGGGGTGCCTTTGAACTTGGGGTGTTCCCGAAGCTTTTTGGTCAACCCCAGGCCATCGAGGCGAGGCATGTTCTGGTCGGTGAGAACCAGGTCGATGGCGTGGGTCTGCGCCTTCTCGAAGGCGTCCTGACCGTCCACCGCTTCCACCACGTGAAAGCCCGCGCCAGTCAAAGTGAAAGCCACCATTTTTCGCATGGAGGCAGAGTCGTCTACGGCAAGAATCGATTGCATGAGGTACTCCGAAGGGTCTAAGCCTTATCGGCCAAAAAGGGTGGATCTTTAGAACAGGTCGATGGAGCCAGCGTCCATCTCGCTTTGTGTGACCGGGCTGGGCCGCTCGGGAATCACTTCGACTTCCAGCGGTATTTCGTCTTCTTCGGGCGCCATCGCGCTGTCGGCCAGTTTCCAGGCGCAGCCTTGCAGGACCTTGCCGGTGTGACCGATGAGTTGGGTGGCCATGTCGTGAAACTGGAGTTCCGTGACGGCCTGATGCAGGTTGTGCCGTATTTTCTGAAGCGCCTCGCTGTCGCTGTCGACCAGTTGCGCCAGCGCATGGTTGGCCGATCCGAAGCGCTCGAGCAGGTTGCCGGTGGCGTGGTCGAGCAGGCCTTCAAGGCGTTTGAGGTCGGTCATGGCCATCATCAGCGCGTCCTGGACGTCAGCGACAAGGCCGAGCGACAGCTCGACGGAAGGGGCGCTCGACCGGGGTGTCATCGCGGCGCCGGGGTGCGAATCTGGATGGATGGGCATAGATAGGGTCTCTGGCTAACGGGCAGTACAATTTTCAAGCGGTGGACAACGCTGTATCGGCAGAAAATGCCCCAAATTCAGCGCCATTTCGCGCCCTTCCACTTCCATCTGCGTTTGGTATGCCCGCCCCATCCGAAATACCTCTGGTTCGCATCCTCCACCTGGAAGATTCACGGGTCGATCACACGCTGGTGAAGTTCGCGCTGCAGCGCGGCCAGATGCCCCATGAGATCACGCTGGTGGACACGATGGCCGATTTCAAGCGCGAGCTGGCCACCGGCAACTACGACCTGGTGCTGGCGGACTACCACTTGCCGGGTTTCACGGGGCTGGACGCCTGGGGTTACCAGAGAGACGTGGGCATCGACATTCCTTTTGTGATCGTCTCCGGGGCCATCGGGGAAGAGGCGGCGGTGGACGCCATGCACCTGGGGATCACCGATTACCTGCTCAAAGACAACATGTCGCGCCTGACGCATGTGGTGCAGCGCGCGCTGGAAGTGAGTCAGGCGCGGCGCGACAAGGCGCGCGCGGATGCCAGGCTGGCCGAGTCGCGGCAGCGGCTGGCCGAGCTGGCCGAACACCTGCAGATCAGCATCGAGCAGGAGCGCGCCGACATTGCGCGCGAGATCCACGACGACATTGGTGGCTCGCTGGCTGCGGTGAAGCTTGATCTGGCGTTGCTGGCCCGGCGCGCGGAGGATGCGGAAACGCGCCGCCGTCTGGAGAGCTCGCTGGAGATGCTGCAGCACGCGCTGGGCGCGAGTCAGCGCATCATGATGAACCTGCGCCCCCCCATTCTGGATCAGGGGCTGGTGGCGGCGGTGCAGTGGCTGGCCGCCGGTTTCGAGCGGCGCACCGGTGTGCGCGTGCAGGTGCGGCGCTCGTCGGATCAGCTGGATGTGCCGCGCGATGTGCAACTGGTGGCCTACCGCACGGCGCAGGAGGCGCTGACCAATGTGTCCAAGCACGCCCCCGAGACCACGACGGTGGACATCGACCTGAGCGATCGCGAGGGGGTGCTGACGCTGGAGGTTTCCGACAACGGCAACGGCATGGCCGAGGATGCGCTGATGAAGGCCAAGTCGTTTGGCCTGCTTGGCCTGAATGAACGCGCGGCCAAGGTGGGTGGCTGGCTGGATGTCAGCTCTTCGCCCCGTGGCACCTCCATCATTCTGTCGATCCCTCTGCCATCGGCTGACGAGGACGTAACCACCATCCTGGACTTGCTTGATGATCAAAGTAATTTTGTGTGACGACCATGCGATGGTGCGCCGCGGCATACGGGACACCGTCTCGGAGGCGGTGGACATCCAGGTCGTGGGCGAAGCCGCCAGTTACCCGGAGTTGCGCGAGCAACTGCGCAACAACCCGTGCGATGTGCTGGTGCTCGACCTCAACATGCCCGGTCGCGGGGGGCTGGAGGTGTTGGCGGCACTGAAGGAAGAGGGCTCACCGGTCAAGACGCTGGTGGTGTCGATGTACCCCGAAGACCAGTACGCCATCCGGTGCCTGCGCGCGGGGGCCACGGGCTACCTGAACAAGGCGGGCGACCCGTCCGAGCTGGTGACCGCCATCCGCACGGTGATGCAGGGCCGCAAATTTGTCACGCCCGAGGTGGCGCAGATGCTGGTGGACAACCTCAACGCGCCCGAAGGCGAGGAACTGCACGCCACGCTGTCCGAGCGCGAGCTGCAGACCCTGCAAAAGATCGCCTCGGGCAAGAAGCTCTCGGAGATCGCCGATGAGCTGATGCTCAGCCCCAAGACGGTGAGCGTGTACCGCGCCCGCGTGCTCGACAAACTCCGTTTGAGCAACAACGCCGAATTGACGGTCTACGCGATTCGCAACAACCTTGTGTA
The DNA here is from genome assembly GCA_041396525.1 of Burkholderiaceae bacterium. Lineage (GTDB taxonomy): Bacteria > Pseudomonadota > Gammaproteobacteria > Burkholderiales > Burkholderiaceae_C > Hydrogenophaga. The sequence goes on along the minus strand of JAWKYI010000002.1, from coordinate 281,018 downwards.
ACCCCCTGCGCCGCCTTCGGCGTCACCCCCCCCGGGGGGCGGCCCTGGCGGCCTGGCAAAGCCAGTCCCGCGGGGCCCTCGGATGATGCAGCTGCGTTCATGGGTTTGCGCTATGTTGAAGCGTCAATCCCACCAAGGTGCAGCAGGGCGGCGCCCATCCTGTGCGGGTCTGGCTGGACTGATTTCCTGATCTGTCTTACCTTGCGTTGCCACGGTCATTAAAACGGCCTGGCGACGCTACAAGATGGGCGACAGCGTCCTCAAACGCCATGAACACTGCCCGGCAACCGGTGCAGCCACACCAGATAACCAATGACCGTGCTCACCCGAACCGCTCTTCTGATGCTGCTGGCCAGCGTCTCCATTTTGTTGACCGCCTGCAGCAAGCCCGATCCGAGGGTGGCGCTCGAGGCCGCTGTCCAAGAGCTGCAGGACCGGCTTGAAGCCAAAGACAGTGGGGCGGTGCTCGCCATGCTCGACCCGCTGTTTCGGGCGCAGGATGAATACGATGCCGAGTGGGCGCGCAAGACCATGGCGCTGGTGTTTTTGCGCTACGCCAGCGTCAAGATCATTGTTGTTTCGAGCAATTCCAACATTGATCCACCGGGTTCGGCGATCGGTGTCACCGAGGCGCAGGTGGTGCTCACGGGCGCACAGGGCCTGATTCCGGAGCGGGTGTCGCCATATTCGGTGCAGCTGCGCTGGAAGCTCGAAGGTTCGGACTGGAAGCTGTACGACCTGCGTTGGGAGTGAGCGCGTTCATCCGCCCATGAAGATCTCGGTGGCCAGCTTCATCAGGGCCACGATGGGGGCGTCCAGCATGGGCAGGGTCATGGCGATGCCGGCCAGGCCCACCGAGAGCGTGAGGGGGAAGCCGATGGCAAAGGCGTTCATCTGCGGGGCGATGCGGGAGATGAACCCCAGCACGATGTTGACGAACAGCAGCATGCCGATCATGGGCAGCGCGATCCACAGGCCGTAGCGAAACACCACGCCACCGAGTTCGTGCAGGCGCATCTGGTTGATCGAGGCCAGGGCGCTGCCGTCGAGGGGGAAGCGCTCGAAGCTGGCGATGACCGCCTGCAACACCATGAGGTGGCCGTTCATCACGATGAAGAGCAGCATGGTGGTGTTGCCAAAGAAGCGGCCGACGGCGCTGGTCTGTGAGTTGGTGGAGGGATCGAAGAACCCGGCGAAGTTCAGACCCATTTGCAGGCCGATGATCTCGCCGGCCACCTCGACCGAGGCGAACACGATGCGGGTGGCCAGGCCGATGGCCACGCCGACGATCACTTGTTGCATGACCACCGCCAGGGCGCGCGGGTCGGTCAGGCCGATCACCGGTTGCTCGGGCATGCCGGCCTGGGCGCACACGGCCACCAGCAGCGCCAGCGCGATGCGGGTGCGCATCGGCACCGAGCGGGCCGAGAAGATGGGCGCGCTGGAGAACACCGCCAGGACCCGAAGGAACGGCCAGAACACCGGCGAGACCAGCGCCATGATGTCGGCTTCGGTGAAGGTGGGCATGTCAGAAAACCGCAGAGAAACAGCGACTGGCTGGCACGAGATGGCCCCACGCCAGGGCACCGCAGAACCGGCTTCGTCGGGCTGCCAGTGCCGCCCCCCTGGAGGGGGGAGACGCGGAGCGGCGCAGGGGGTGCATCGCTATATCGCGTAGTTCGGGATCGACAACAGGGTGTTGCGAATGAAGTCCACCAGCGTGCTCATCATCCACGGCCCGGCGATGGCGAAGACGGCAATGGCCGCGATCAGCTTGGGCACGAAGGACAGCGTGGCTTCGTGGATCTGGGTGATGGCCTGAAAAAGGCTGACGATCAGACCCACGCCCAGCACCGTGGCCAGCACGGGGGCGGCCACCATCAGGATGAGAAAGAGGGCGTTCTGGCCCAGCGTGAGCGCGGCTTGGGGGTCCATGTCATGTCCTTGGTCAGTGGCGAGCGATGGTGCGTCAGGTTGGCCCGGGCGGCGTCATGTGGCGAAAGAGGCCGCCAGCGAGCCCAGCAGCAGGTTCCAGCCGTCGGCCAGCACGAACAGCATGAGCTTGAAGGGCAGCGCCACCAGCACCGGAGAGAGCATCATCATGCCCAGCGACATCAGCACGCTGGCCACCACCATGTCGATCACCAGAAACGGAATGAAGATCATGAAGCCGATCTGGAAGGCGGTCTTGAGCTCGCTGGTGACGAAGGCCGGCACGATCACGCGAAAAGGGGCGGTCTCCGCGGTGACGTCGTTGGGCAGCTTGGCCAGCTTGGCGAACAGCTCGAAGTCGGACTGGCGGGTTTGCTTGAGCATGAAGGCGCGCATGGGGGCCTGGCCGCGGTCCAGGGCCTCTTCGAAGCTGATGGCGTTGGCGGTATAGGGGGCGTAGGCCTCGTTGTAGACCTTGTCCAGCGTGGGGCCCATCACGAACAGGGTGAGGAACAGCGAGAGGCCGACGATGACCTGGTTGGGCGGCGCCGACTGGGTGCCCAGCGCCTGCCGAATCAGCGAAAGCACGATGACGATGCGGGTGAAGCCGGTCATCAGCAGCAGGATGGCGGGCAGGAACGACAGCGCGGTGAAGAACAGCAGTGTCTGAATGGGCACCGAGTAGCTGTTGCCCGCCGGGCCCTGGCCGATCACCAGTGGCAGAGAAGCGCCACCGGCTGGCGGGGCGGCCTGGGCCCAGGCCGAGCCGGCCAGCAGGGCGGTGCCCACGATGGCCAGCCACGCAAGGGAAGAAGACTTAGCCTGGCGCATGGGGGCTTTCTGATGGGGGTTGCGTGAGTTGTTTCAGGCGGGCCTTGAAGCCTTCACCGGCACCGCCGTCGGGCGTTGCCATGCCTTCGGCCTCGGTCAGTGGGCATTGGTGCAGGGCGGTGATGCCGCCGGGGGTGACCCCAAGCACCAGGCACACACCGCGCTCGCCGTCGCCCACCTGCACCGTGACCACGCGTTGTTGCGGGCCCAGCGGCAGGGCGTTCATCACCTTGAGGGCAGGACCGGCCTGGCGCGCCATGTTGGGCAGGTGCCGGCGCCAGCGCTGCAGCAGCCAGGCCACGACCATCATGATCAGCAGCAAGCCGATGGCGGGGAGGGCGTTTTGCAACATCGGATCGTTTCTTTCGGGTGCCTGTGGTTTGCTCGGTGCCGGCCCGTCCTGAACCTCTTTCGGGGCTCGCTGGATGCGACCGGCTGCGCCGCGGGTCGGTCCGGCCTCAGGCCCGTGACACCCGGCGCATGCGTTCGGAGGGCGTGACGATGTCGGTCAGGCGGATGCCGAACTTCTCGTTGACCACCACCACTTCGCCCTGGGCGATCAGATAGCCGTTGATGAGCACGTCCATGGGCTCACCGGCCAACGCGTCCAGTTCCACCACCGAGCCCTGGGCGAGCTGCAGGATGTATTTGATGGGCACCTTGGTGCGGCCCAGTTCCACGGTGAGCTGCACCGGGATGTCGAGCACCATCTGGATGTCGTTTTGCGTGCCCGTGTGGCCACCGGGCGTGGCGGGCGAGGTGACCGACTCGAACTCGGGTGCCGGGCCGTTGCTTTCGGTGCTGTCGGTGGCACCTGCCTGCTCTTCCAGCGCTTGCGCCCAATCGTCGGCGATGCTGTCCTGGTTGCTGCTGTCGAGTGCGTCGGTGGGGGTATCAGTTGACATAGGAATCTCCAAGCCAGTTCATTTCGGCGCCGCGAAGCTTGCGTTCGATGCGCAGGGCGTATTTGCCTTTGTGGGTGCCGTATTGGCATTCAAAGAGGGGAACCCCCTCGACCTTGGCTTCGATGCTGGGCGCTCGTTCGAGCTCCAGAAAATCACCAACTTTCATGGCCAGCAGTTGCTCGACCGTGGCATCGGTTTGCGCCAGCTCGCCCACCAGGGTCAGTTCGGCGGCCTGGATTTCGTGGCTGAGCAGCTTGATCCAGCGCCGGTCGACCTCAATGGCATCGCCCTGGGCGCTGGAGTACAGCACGTCGCGAATGGGCTCCAGCGTGGCGTAGGGAATGCAGATTTGCAGTGCACCGGTGATCTCGCCAATTTCCAGGGTGAAACTGGTGGACACAACGATCTCGCTGGGGTGGCGATGCTGGCGAACTGGGGCTGCATCTCGGAGCGCTGGTAGGCCAGCTCCAGCGGATACACCCCGCGCCAGGCCTTCTTGTATTCCTCGGCCACCACATCGACCAGCCGGTTGATCACGCGCTGTTCGGTGGGTGAGAAATCGCGGCCCTCGATGCGGGTGCGGAATTTGCCGTTGCCGCCGTAGAGGCTGTCGATCACGCCAAAGAGCAAGGTGGGCTCGCACACCACCACGCAGTTGCCGCGCAAGGGCCGCACCGACATGATGTTGATGTTGGTGGGCACCACCATGTCGCGCAGGAACGCGCTGTACTTCTGCACCTGCACCGCCCCCACCGCGATCTCGGGGCTGCGGCGGATGAAGTTGAACAGACCCAGGCGCAGGTTGCGCGAGAAACGTTCGTTGACGATCTCCATGGTGGGCATGCGCCCACGAACGATGCGTTCCTGGCTGGAGAGGTTGTAGTCGCGAATGCCGCCCTGGGCAGTGGATTCCTTGTCGAGCTTCTGGCTCTCGCCGGTGACACCCTCAAGGAGGGCATCGACCTCTTCCTGTGACAGTGCGGAATCAGACATGTTGATGGCCTCGACGGGTTATTGCACGATGAAACTGGAGAACAGCACGTTTCGCAACGGATTGGGTGGCGCCTTGCGCCGCTTCTTCGAACCCTCGCCCGAAGGTTCGTCCAGTTCGTAGCCCATCACCCGGGAGGTTTCTTCAATGATGGCCGCGGCCAGTTTCTGCTTGCCTTCGGGCTTGAGGATTTCTTCGGCCGTGCGCTGCGAGACCAGCATCAGGATGCCGTTGCGAATGCTGGGCATGTAGCTCTTGATCGCGTCGCTGGTGTGTTCGTCCTCCACCTGCAGGGTGATGCCCAGCTGCACGAATCGGTTGCCACCCGGGTCTGCCAGGTTCACCACCATGCTGTCCAGCGGCAGGAAGACGGGCGGTTTGTCGGGGTCGACATGGTGGCTCTCGGCCGCAGCACTGTGTCCTCGCCGTCGCCCTCGGCTTCGGCGGTGTTCTTCTTGAGGATGAAAAAGGCCCCTCCTGCGCCGAGCAAGGCGAGCACCACCACACCAATGATGATGAAGAGCAGCTTTTTGCTCTTTTTGGGAGCGGCCCCGGCAACGGGGGCGTGGCAGCGGCAGCGGCGGACGACATGTGTTTTCTCCTGACTGGCGCCCCACAGGGGCGGCACGAACACGCGGAAATGGCGTGTGGTTCAGAAGAATTATTGGGCTCGGGCGGTGAGGCTTTAGCGGAGAAAAGAGCGGTAAATGCCGCCTTTTCCGGTCTGGACCGGCCGCAGCTCGGTGTTAGGGCACGCGGGCAGGTGCCCCCGGTGCTTCAATACCGCTGGGCTTCGGGGGCGACGGCCAACGGGGTGCCTCCCCGAGCCAGGTTCAGGCGAACAGGTCCAGGGACGGGCCTCCGTCGCTGCGGCGGGTCGTGGGATTGCGGGGCCGCAGCTCGTCGCCCGGCGTGTGGGTTGCGTTGGCCGAGGTGGCGCTGCGGCCGTTGGCGGCCCCCACGCGGGTGGGTGCGCCGCTGGGGTTGCCTGGCTGACCGCCCGGTTGCTGGGACTGTGCCCCCACCGAAACACCGCCGAGCTGGACGCCGCCGCGCTGCATCAGGTCAGACAGGGCATCGCCCGCGTTGCTTTGCAACCCCGCGCGAACGTCTGCGTTGTCGGTGCGGAAGTCCACATTCACCGCGTCGCCCTCCAGCGACAGGCGGATGTCGATGGCTTCATCGGTGCCCTCGCCCACGCGCACATTGGCGTGGCGCAACTGGTTCGGGCTCAGGAAGGCCTGGCCATCGAGTTCTTCCTCGGACGCCAGCGCGGCATCGAGTGAGAACGCTTCCTCAGCGGCCTCAGGGTCGCTCGCCCCAGCCGCGGTGGGGCCTGCGAGCACGGCGGCGTCGCGTTCGCCACCGCCGGAGCCACCTGCGTGGCCCTTGCTGCTGTGGCCCGAGGGGCCGGGTGCGATCAGTTCGGCGGCGGTGGCCTGCACGGAGCCGGTGTCGCCGAAGCGCTCACCGCTGGGGCCGATCGGGCGCGAGGCGGCTTGTAGGGGATCGGCCATGGGGCCACGCTGGATCGCCGCATTCTGGGCCTGTTGCACTGCGTTGGCCTGGAGGGCGGCGGTGTTGTTGTGCGGGGTCGATGCGCCCGCGGTCGCCGATGGCTGCCCCCGGCGGTGGGGGCGAGCGTGGTGGTGCTGCGCCAGCTTGTGGCACGCGCACCCATGGCCACAGGGTTGCCGCGGGTGGACTTGGCGGTTTCGGCGCCGCCCTCGGTGGCATTGGGGCTGTCGCCGTAGGTGACGGAAGCCGCGTCCTTGTCGGGCGCGGTGGTGTCTGTGGCCGCGGACGCTGATGGCGTGGCCGGGGCCTTGAGGCGGGCCGCGAGGTCGGCATCGGCGTCGGTCGGTTGATCGACCAGGGTCATGCCTTCGATGGATGTGCCGTTGGGGTCGGCGCTGCCTTTCCTGCCTTGCGCGCTGGCAGCCTCGGCGCCGATGGGAAGGCCCGCAGCGCCGGGCCAGCCAATCAGGTCGGCCAGGGGGTTGGCGGGGCCACCCTGCGCCAGCACAGCGGCCTGCGGGTCGTCTGGCAGCAAAGCGCCGGAGTCTGGCTCATTGCCCGCCTCGTCGCTGCCCAGAGGGCTGCTGCCGGGAGTGCCGGTTCATCGGTCGACGCGCTGAGCAGGCCCAGCAGGCTGGCAAACAGGTCGGCCGGGTTGCGCTGGCTGGCCCGTGCGGCGGTGCCGTGCCCCGAGGTCTGCCGGGCCGCCTGGTTGCCGCCGGCAGGGGCGGAGGCCGAGGTGCCGTTGGTGGGGGCGGTCATGCTTGCAGCCCCCGCGATTGCATGGCGAGTCGCTGGCGCAGATGGATGTTGAGCGCCATCTCATCGGTGGCTTTCTGCTCCTGGCGTTCGATCCGACTGGTCAGCGCCTCTTGTTTGCGTTCGGCGTACTTGCGCAGACCCGCCACATCGCGTTCGGCCGCAAAGACCTGCGCCTGCGCCTGATCGACGCGCTGTTGGCGATCGTTGAGCACACCGGTCTGAAACTCGATGCCGTGCTGGACCTTCTGCATGAAATGCCGGTGGTGGTGCAGCATGGCGGCGTCCACACCGGCGCCACTGCGCAGTTCCCAGCGTTGCTCGGCCTCTTGGGCATAGGACTGCAACTGCTGCATCTGGTCGTTGGCCATCTGCCATTCGCGCTGCACCTGGCCCAGTGCGAGCAAGGCGTCCTTGCGGCGTTTCTCGGCGATTTCGACGACCTTGTGGATGGTCTTCAGGTTGCTGCTCATACGGCGCTTTCTTTATAGGGATTGGTGTGGGGGCGGTGCGGTTTGGCGGTCTTGTCTTTGCGCTCGGGCTCTTCCTGCAAGGCCACGGCGAGTTCGTGAAGGCTGCTGTCCAGGGTGGCGGCTTCCCGCATGTCTTGCAGCAAGAAGCGCTGAAGCCCTGGATACAACACAATGGCCCGGTCGACTTCGGGGTCGCTGCCGGCGGCGTAGGCGCCGAGCTGGATCAGATCGCGGCTGCGCAGGTAGCGGGCGTAGTGGCCACGGAACTTGCGTGCGAGTTCCAGGTGGGCGGGGGTGGCCACGTTGTGCATCACCCGCGAGGCCGAGGCTTCGACATCGATGGCCGGGTAGTGGCCCGATTCGGCCAGGGCGCGCGAGAGCACGATGTGGCCATCCAGGATGGCGCGCGCCGCGTCGGCGATCGGATCTTGCTGGTCATCGCCCTCGGACAACACGGTGTAGAACGCAGTGATCGAGCCCACGCCATTGAGGCCGTTGCCGCTGCGCTCGACCAGTTGGGGCAGCTTGGCAAAGCACGACGGCGGGTAACCCTTGGTTGCAGGGGGCTCGCCGATGGCCAGGGCGATTTCGCGCTGGGCCATGGCGTAGCGGGTGAGCGAATCCATGAGCAGCAGCACATGCAGGCCATCGTCCCGGAAGCGCTCGGCAATGGCGGTGGCGTAGCTGGCGCCCTGCATGCGAACCAGGGGCGGGGCATCGGCAGGGGCTGCCACCACCACCGAACGCCGGCGGCCTTCTTCGCCCAGAATGTCCTCAATGAATTCCTTCACCTCGCGGCCACGCTCGCCGATCAGGCCCACCACGATGACGTCGGCCTTGGTGTAGCGGGCCATCATGCCCAGCAGCACGCTCTTGCCCACGCCAGAGCCGGCAAACAGGCCGATGCGCTGTCCGCGGCCGACCGTGAGCAGGGCGTTGATGGCGCGCACCCCGGTGTCGAGCGGTTCGCGCACCGGGTCGCGGTCCATGGCATTGAGCGGCGAGCGGTCCAGCGGTTCGATTTCCACGCCGCCGATGGGGCCTAGGTGGTCGAGCGGGTGGCCGTGTGAGTCGACCACGCGGCCCAGCAGGCCCTTGCCCAATGGCAGGCGCAACGCGCCGCGGTCGGCGGGCGAAGGGGGTTTGTTGATCTGGCCCAGGCGGGGGATGGCGCGGTAGGGCGCCAGGGGGGTGACGGTGGCGCCGCTGGAGAGACCATGGGTGTCGCCTGCGGGCATGAGGTAGGCGCGGTCGTTGGAGAAGCCCACCACCTCGGCCAGCACAGGGGGCTTGTTGCCATTGCGAATGTGGCACTGGGAGCCCACCGGCACGCGCAGGCCCACGGCCTCCAGCACCAGGCCAGCGAGGCGGGTGAGGGTGCCGCTGACCTCCAGCGGGTTGTTGACCTCGGCGCAGCGTTGCGCATCTTCGAGGAACTGTGTCCAGCCGGCGGTGTGCTCAGCCATTGCCGTCCTCCTGTTGCCAGGCGGCGTCGAGTCCCAGGTTGCCGATGGCGCGCGCCCACCGCTTTTCGATGGTGGCGTCGACGGTGGAGCTGGGCGACTTCACCAGGCAGCCGCCTGGCGAGATGGCGGGGTCGGCGATGAACTCGGGTGCGTTCTCGCCCAGGGTATCGATCAGCGCCTTTTGCATGACCACGAGGTCGTTGGGGTTCATGTGCACGGCGGCCGGCAGACCGTCGTCGATCATCATCTCAAGCGCTTCGCCAATCACGGCGCGCAAGTGGCCGGTGTTGGTCTTGAGCTCCTGGCGCACCACCTGCCGCGCCAGCTCGCAGGCCAGGTCGAGAACCTGGCGTGCGATGGTCTGCTCGCACGACAGCAACTGGTCGGTGACGTTGTGCATCAGCTCGCCCATGCGCGCGGCGGTGGCGTCGGTCACGCGCAGGATTTCGTCCTGCATGGCCGCACGGGTTTCGCTGGTGCCGGTCTCGTGCCCCTGTGCGTAGCCTTGCTGGTAGGCCGCGTCCAGTGCCTCCTGCACCGCCGCGTGGTCCATGGGGTCGGCTTCGGGTGGGGGAATCTCTGCCTGAACCTCTTCTTCTTCGCCGTCCATGGAAGAGAACTTCCAGGCCGAGACCCCGTCGATCTCCTCGCGGGGAACGAAGCGCGAATGGGGGTTCGACTTAGACAAAGCTCTCATCGTCGCCTCCTCCGATGACGATGGAGCCTTCGTCTGACAGGCGACGCACCACTTTCAGGATTTCCTTCTGCTGGTTCTCGACTTCGGACAGCCGGATCGGGCCGCGCGATTCCAGGTCGTCGCGCAGGCCTTCGGCCGCGCGCGAGGACATGTTGGCGAGGATGAGCTCGCGCAGCTCGCTGGATGCACCTTTGAGCGAAATCACCAGGGCGTCGCCCGACACCTCTTTGAGGATCATCTGGATCGACTTGCCATCGAGTTTGAGCAGGTCTTCGAAGGTGAACATCTTGTCCATGATCTTCTGGGCCAGTTCGCCGTCGAAGATTCTGATGGCTTCGATCACCGAGCCTTCGATCTGGGTGCCCATCATGTTGATGATCTCGGCGGCGGCCTTGACGCCGCCCATGGAGGTCTTGCGCACCTTGTCGCCACCGGCCAGGACTTTGTAGAGCACCTCGTTGAGGTCCTTGAGCGCGGTGGGCTGAATGCCCTCCAGCGTGGCGATCCGCAGCATCACGTCGTTGCGGGTGCGCTCGGTGAAGTTCTTGAGCACCGAGGCGGTCTGGTCGAACTCCAGGTGCACCAGGATGGCGGCAATGATCTGTGGGTGTTCGTTGCGCAGCAACTCGGCCACGGAGATCGCGTCCATCCACTTGAGGCTTTCGATGCCGGTGACATCGCCACCCTGAAGAATGCGGTCGATCAGCAGGGAGGCCTTGTCGTCGCCAAGCGCACGCTTGAGCACCGCACGCACATAGTTGTCGGTGTCGGACACCAACAGGCTCTCGGAGGCCGCGGCGGTGGTGAATTTCTCCATCACCTCGGCAATCCGCCCGTTGGACACCGAGCGGGTCTTGGCGATGGTTTCACCCAGGCGCTGCACCTCCTTGGGGCTGAGGTGTTTGAACACCTCGGCGGCTTCCTCTTCGCCCAGCGACATGAGAAAGATGGCGGCGTCGTGTAGTCCCTGGTCTTCCATGATGTTGGTTCAGATTACACAGATGGGGGAAAAGGCATCAGTTGGCGGCGTCGCCGTTGACCCAGCCTTTGACGATGTTGGCCACCGCCGCCGGGTTCTCCAGCGCCAGGCGTTTGGCATCGGTCAGGCGCAACTGTTCCAGCGGCACGTCGGTGTTCTCCTGCGGCATGGGCAGCCCTGGACGGTCGGGTGTTTCGTTGAGCACGGCATTGAGCTGGGGCGCGGCGGGTGCTTGCGCGACCGGTGAGCGCATCATCTTCATGCCCGGGCGCACCATGCCCATGAGCACCAGCATGCCCATCATCACCAGCCCCATGGGCCAGGCCATGCTGCGCACGAGTTCGAGGTTGTCGGGCGAGCGCCACCATGCCACAGGCTCTTCGACAATCGGCTTGATCACGTTGAATTCGGCGTTGACCACGTTGACCGAATCGCCGCGGTCTTTGTTGTAGCCAATGGTCTCGCGAACCAGCGCGGCCATCTGGTCGAGCTGCTCGGGCGGAATGGCGGCAGTGACTTCCTTGCCGCTCTTGTCGGTGGAGCTGCGGTGGTTGACCACCACCGCGGCGCTCAGGCGGCGGATGGTGCCGCTGGCCTCGCGCACCACCTTGACGGTTTTGTCCACTTCGTAGTTGATCACCGATTCGCGCCGGCTCTTGGCGGCCTGATCGGCGCTGCCGGCGCCGCTGAGCGGGGCGGCCGAGCCGTTGATGGGCGCGCTGCCGGTGACGGGTGGCTGGTTGGTGGTGGCGCCTGGTACGCCGGCGGGCTGCGATTCGGCGGCCGTGCCGTCCACCACCAGTTGCTGGCTGCGCACCGCGCCGGTTTCGGGGGTCTGGTTGGGGTTGTGTTGCTCCGAGGTCAGCTCGACCAGCGAGAAATCGACATCGGCGTTGACCTGCGCCTTCACATTGCCCACCCCCACCAGGGGTTCGATCATGTCCAGAATGCGGCGGGTGTAGAGCTGCTCGATCTGCTGCACATACTTCAGCTTCTCGCTGTCGGCGCCGTTGGCCGGTTCGTCCGAGGTGCTGGACAGCAGGGTGCCCGCATCGTCCACCACACTGACCGCCTTGGGGTTGAGCTCGGGCACGCTGGAGGCCACGAGGTGCACGATGCCGGCGATCTGGGCCTTGTCCAGGGTTCGCCCTGGGTACAGGGTGAGCAGCACCGAAGCGGAGGGTTTTTGCTGCTCGCGGAAGAAGCCATTCTGGTTGGGCAAAGCCAGGTGGATGCGGGCGGATTGCACCGAGGCAATCGACTGAATGGAGCGGGTGAGTTCGCCTTCCAGGCCGCGCTGGAAGCTCAGGCGTTCCTGGAATTGCGTCATGCCGAAGCGGTTGGATTCCATGAGCTCGAAGCCGGTCACCGAGCCTTTGGGAAGGCCCTGGGAGGCCAGGCGAAGGCGGGTGTCGTGCACCTTGTCGGCGGGCACCAGGATGGCCTGTCCGCCCTCGGTGTACTTGTACGGCACGTTCATCTGCGTGAGCTGGGCCACGATGGCACCACCGTCTTTGTCGTTCAGGCTGGTGTAGAGCACGCGCCAGTCGGGCTGCCGACCCATGAAAAAGAACGCGATGACGATGGCCAGCAGGGCGGCGATGCCCAGGCCCAGACGCACTTTCTGGGCGTTGTCCAGGCGGGAGAAGCCCGCACCGAGGGCGCTTTGCTTCGGGGGCTGGATATCCAGTTCAGCAACAGAGGTGCTCATGGGACGAGGTGCTCACGGTTCAAGAATTGGCGGGGAAACAACCCCTCTTGCGGGCAATTATTCGGTCCCGCCGTCTGCGCCATAGCGGTGAAAAGGGTGTGCTTTGCCCCTCTATTCCCCCAGCGTGCGCAGGCGGCCCTCCCTAGCATGGAGCCCTAGCTAAAGATCTGCAAGGAGCCTCCCATGGATGCAAGAATTTCGCCTTTGAGCAGCCAGGCCCTGAACCCGGCGGCGGGCATACAGATGCGGCGTGCGGCGCCCTCGGGTGGGCCCGGCGGCGCCGGTGGCGTGACCGGCGGTTTTTCCGACAACTTCAAGAGCGCGCTGAAATCGGTCAGCGCCGCCCAGAATGAAGCGACCCGCCTGCAGACCGAGGTGCAGTTGGGCAACCCCAATGTGAGTCTGGAAGAGACCATGTTGGCCATGCAAAAGGCCCAGATCGGGTTTCAGGCCACCCTCAATGTGCGCAACCGCATGGTCCAGGCCTACACCGACATCATGAACATGAGCGTTTGAGGCCGCGGCTGCCTCAAGCCTGTATCGGCCTGACCGGGTTTGCGACCCGGTGATGCGCATCCGGGTGGCACGCGCTTTTTCCACCCGCGCCCGCTTTCCTGCTTCTCCCGTCCCGCTTGTCGCTTCCCCCGCGCTTGGGCTCTTTTGCCTCGTGGCGCCAGCCCTGCCTGGCAGGCGGGCCGGGCCGCCGTCTGCGCCACCCTGACGGGGTGCGGCATGGCGGGCGAGGCGCGGCAGGATCAATGCACGCTCGCGTTGCTGTCCAGCATGAACGACAGATCGGCCAACCAGGGCTCGGCCAGGTTGCGGATCTCGGCATCGGTGCGCAAGATGCGCTGCATGATGCGCGTCTTTTCCTTGCGTTCCTCGGGGTCCAGCGCCTTGTCGCGGGCCTTGCTGCGCAATTGGGCGATCAGTACCGTGCAAGCACCCTCGAGGTGAACGACCTGATCCCAGTTCTCGGAGCGAGCGGCATCCAGCATCTTCTGACTGGCGTTTTCGATCGCTTTGTAATAGTCCAACAACGTGTGCTCCATGGTCAGGCCTCCATGCTCATGGTGGGCGCGGATGCGGGGTTGACGGTTCCACCGATCTGTTTCCAGGCGGTGGCCAGGGGTTCCATCAGCTGGGTCACCTCCTGCAGGGCCTCAGCGTCGTTGCGCAGGTTGGCGTGGGTCAGGCGTTGAACGCTGTAGTCATACAGTCCGCGCAGGTTCAGGGCAATCTCACCGCCTTGTTCGAGGTTCAGTCCCGCCTTCAGCCCTTCTTCGATCAGGCGAACCGCTTTGCTGATCGCCGCCCCTTTGACGGCTGTCTCACCCCTTTCCATGGCGCCGCGGGCCATGGCGATGGATTGCAGCAAGGCATCGAAGAGCAGGCCGACGAGCTGGTGAGGGTTGGCACCCTGCACGCTGGTGTCCTGCTGCGATTCTGTAGGCGGATGCGGCGCGGGAGCTGACAGAGGTAAACTGGTGTTGTGTCCTTGTTTCTATGCCTTTATGTATCGGCAACCGCGGGCTGGACTGTAGTCAATGGAGCAGCGAATTGAAACGGAAAGTAGGTTGTGGAAACTGCTTTGCGCGAAGAGTGGGTGACATCACCGGCTGCGCCGCAGGCGCCCAAGGGACGTTTTCGCAACGCATGCCGCCGCCTTTCCTTTGAGCGCCTTGAGCCCACGCGCGCATGGCTGGCGTTGTCAGCCGGTGTTCTTGTTCCAGAGCGTGATCTGTTGGGTGACGAACGCGTTCAGGGCGTTGAGGTTGCCCACCGCGGCGTCCATGGCGTTGTATTGGGCCAGGTACCTGACCTCCGCTCGCGATGCGCGGTCAATCACCTTGTCTTGTTCGATGCCATTGCGCTTGATCGCGCTTTGAAGCGATTCGGTGCGGGTGGTCAACCGACCGCCGGTCTCGATCAGTCCGGTGGCGAAGTCCTTGACCTTGAGCCCGAAGCCCTGGGCCGAAGCGTCTTCGCTGGTCGCGGTGAACAACGCCTGGACATCCGCCGGATTCTTCAGCGCGTTGTCCAGCTTGTCGGCCTGGATCTCGAGCTTGCCGCCTTGCTGGGCAACGATGCCGATATCGGCAAGCCGCGAGTACGGACCGCTGTTGCTCGTGACCGAGCGCATCATTCCCCGCAGTGCGTTTTGCAGACCCACCGCGGTGGAGTCGCCTTGCAGCGACCCGGCGGTTTTGGTCTCCGCGTTGTAGTTGGTGGCGGTGGCCAGCAAGCCGTTGATGGCGTTGTACGCATCCACAAAGGCCTGCACGTTTTTCTTCATCGCCGCCTGATCGGCCGACACGCTGACCTCCACTGGCGCGGTGGTTTCCTGGGCCAGCGTGATGGTCAGTCCGGGCACCGTGTCGGTCAGCACATTGCTTGACGAGGTCAGTGCCACGCCGTTGATGGAGAAGGCCGCATCTTCGGCGGGTTGCATCTCGGTCATGCCGCCGCTGCCGCCCGGGGGGAACGACAGGCGTTGCAGCCCGTCGGCGTTGCCGCCGGTGACGCTGACCGTGAAGGTGTTGGCCGTGCCCGTTTCGGTGGAGCGCATCAGCAGGCGCTCGCCGCTGGCGTCCTTGACGATGGTGGCGCTGACGCCCACCTTGGCGTTGTTGATCTTGCTGGCGACTTCGGCCGGGCTGTCTTTGCCGGCTTCGATTTCCACGTCCACCGCGGTGCCGCCACCGACAGAGAAGCTCAGCGTGCCCGCACCGAGGCCGTTGGTGGTGTTGAGCACGGAAGAGGCGGCGGATTGAGAGGTGGCCAGGTTGGAGACTTCCAGCGCAAGGCTGGTCGGCGTGGTGCCGGCCGAGGCCGACACGCTGATGGCTGTCGTGTTCGAAGAGCTCGCGCTGACGTTTGACCAGCCGCTGCTGGTGGAGAGCTTGCTGGCTGCGTCACCCAGGGTGGACACCATGGATTTCAAGGTGCCGTAGACCGAGAGCTTGCTCTGAAAACTGCTGGCCTGGGCCTGAAGGGGCTGGAGCGGCGCGCGGTCCAGCGCCACGAGCTGCGACACGATGGATTTGATGTCGATGCCGCTGGCCAGGCCAGGCGAAGAGATGGTGGACATGGACTCGCTCCTTCATGGGCAGTATGGACACACCACATGCGTACCCCGGTGGGTGCCGCATCTCGTCTGTGCATGCTGCAATGGGTGAGCGGCGAGGGCGGATGAACTCCGCACTCGCCGCGCGAGGTGGGCACCTTTCGGCACCCGCCTGACAGGGGTCGATCAGCGCAGCAGGGACAACACGCCTTGTGGCAGCTGGTTGGCCTGGGCGACCATGGCCGTGCCGGCTTGTTGCAGCACCTGCGAACGGGACAGGTTGGCCGTTTCTTTTGCGAAGTCGGCGTCAACGATACGGCCGCGAGCAGCGGAGATGTTCTCCGAAGCCACGTTGATGTTCGCCACGGCGTTTTCGAAGCGACCTTGCACGGCACCCAGGTTGGCGCGGGAGGTGTTGATCGATTCCAGCGCCTTGTCGATTTGCACCAGGGCCGTTTGCGAGTCGGAGAAGCTCGAGACGTTCAGGCCAGAGATGCCCGTCGTGGCGACCGCGGTGGTGGTGCCGTTGGCAAAACCGGCCACGGTGGCGTCGTTGGTGGTACCGGTGATCACGATGTTGCCCGCGGTGCTGCGCAGCGAAATCTGGCCGGTGGCGTTGTCGTAGGAAGCGCCCACATTGGTCTGGCCCGAGACCTTGTTGATCGCGTCGACCAGGGCGCTGGCGCGTTCGCCGGCGCTGCCCGAGGCGGTGACGGCGCCGATGTCCACACCGTTGATCAGCACACCACCTGCGGCGATGGGCGTGGCGAAGCCGGTCAGGCCAGAGGCGGCCACCGAAGCGGTGGCGATGTTGGTGGTACCGCCCAGCTGGGCGAGTTGGGCGTTGGCGATGCTGGAGATGGAGATGGTTTCACCGGCGTTGGCGCCAACCTGGAACTGCTCGGCGGTGAAGCTGCCATCCAGCAGCTTTTTGCCGTTGAAGCTGGTCTGCTCGGCCACGCGCTGAATCTCGGACTTCAGCTGGGTCACTTCGGCGTTGAGCGCGTCGCGGTCGGTCTGGCTGTTGGTGGCGTTGGACGATTGCACGGCCAGTTCGCGCATGCGCTGCAGCATGTCGCCCACCTTGCCCAGCGAACCTTCAGCGGTCTGCGCCAGAGAGATGCCGTCGTTGGCGTTGCGGGCAGCCACGTTCAGGCCACGAACCTGCGAGTTCATGCGCTCCGAAATGGCCAGGCCGGCGGCGTCGTCCTTGGCGCTGTTGACACGCAGACCCGAAGACAGGCGCTGCATGGAGGTGGCCAGAGAACCCTGCGAAGCGGAGAGGTTGCGCTGAGCGTTCAAGGACATCACGTTGGTGTTGATGGTGGTCATAACTAACTCCTAAAAGATGAAACAAAGGTAATCCGGCATTGCTGCCAATCTCAACGCCAGCAAGGGTGCTGGCCGCCATGACCGGTTGCTGTTGGCTTGCCGGCTGGACCCTGGGGCCACTGCCTTCTCGCCGCTTCGCTTGCCGGACGACGAACCCGTTTTAGAAGTCCGTTGAGTTCAATTTCGGTGGTCCCGCCATATTCTTTAGCGCCGACTTGCATCAATTTGCTTGAATAAGCGTGCAATGGGTCTTGCATTTCTCGGCTTAGATGGCACGGCGCGGATCGCGATGCGTCGAGCGCAGACCTGTCTTCCGGTGTGAGCGAAGTGCCTGGAGAAACAGAGCCGCTGCATTGGAGGAGCGCCACCGCATGGCGCCATGCCATGGCATTCGGCAGCCGCTTCATGGGGGCACCACGGATCTATCGGCCATTGCGCTGCCGACTTCACTGAGGGTGCTTGCCTGACGCGGCTGGGCGCTGGGTGTGACGGCACGCCGCAGCCGTTCGCGCTGCACGCTTCCCCTTTGCACTGCCTTGCGTGGGTTGGCGTGGAGACGATGCAATGCCGTGCGGTGCTGTCGCCGCGATTCCGACAGCCCGGTGCGCACGCGGCAATTCATCGCTTTGCCGTGGGCAGCGCCAAAGGCCGCAAGTGCGCCGGCTTGGCAGCGCACTTCGGTGGCGGCGGGACGGGTGGTGATTTTTGAAAACCAAGGTTGTAGGAAAAAGCCTGACAAAGCGCGCTCGAATGCCTGACAGGCCAAACAGCGCTGCGCCGATTCAAGATTTTTTTCAGATGGACACAATTACACACATCAGGTCAGCAGATGTAAGCGCTCCGCTTCATCAACCACCTGTCAATTCATCGAAGGAGAGACTCATGGACAGCGAAACCCTCTTGGCCGAAATCCGCGAAGCCAACCTGACCTACCTGATGCTGGCTCAGAACCTGATCCGCAAGGACCGCGCCGAAGCGCTGTTCCGCCTCGGCCTGACCGAAGAGGCCGCCGATCTGCTGGGCATGTTGTCCACCGCCCAGTTGCTCAAGATCGCCTCGAGCAACATGTTGCTCTGCCGCTTCCGCGTGGACGACGAGCTGGTCTGGAGCCTGCTCACCAACCACAACGTGAAGAAGGTCGACAACACCACCACGACCCAGCTGCACGCCAGCATCCTGATGGCCGGCCGCTTCGCCGAGTCCATGGCCACGCACTGAGTTCCTAACAGTACCTACGCCTCACACTTCATAGGGGACAGACAACATGGCAGCCAAAAGCATCCTGAGCGAGTCGCGCGACATTGAACGCGCCATTTCTCTGATCAACCTGGGCGCGCGCCTGCAGGTGCTTGAATATGAGACCAGCCTGTCCTATGAGCGCCTGTTGCGTCTGTACAAGGAAGTGGCCGGCAAATCGCCGTCCAAGGGCCAACTGCCTTTTTCGACCGACTGGTTCCTGACCTGGCAGCCAAATATCCACGCCTCGCTGTTCTTGAACATCCATGAGTACCTCTCCAAGAGCAGCGAGCTGGAAGAAATCGACACGGTGATCAAGGCCTTCCGCCTCTACACCGATCAGATGACGGCCAGCCAGATCGAACCTCTGCTGTCGGTGACCCGGGCCTGGCGCCTGGTGAAGTTTGTCGACAACGGCATGCTCACGCTGACCAAGTGCGCCTGCTGCGGCGGGCACTTCGTCACCGAACCCTACGAGAACTCGCGCCACTTCACCTGTGGCCTGTGCGCGCCACCGGCCCGCGCAGGCAAGGGCAGTGGCAACGGCTTGCGCTTGCATTGAGCGCACGCGGCGGACAAGTTCCGACCGCCGCCAAGGTTTCCAGACAGGCCTCGCTAGCCTCTCGCATCTCTCCCCTCAAAGCGCAAAAAGGGCCCTCATCAGGGCCCTTTTTGCGTCCATGTTCGGGTTCATTCGGACCTAGAGTAGACCGATAGAAAAGACAACGTTGGTTGCCCGGAGCGTCTCGGGCCAAGCTTTGTCCAAAAGGTCCAGAACATGTTTCTCATCATCGGCTTTCTCTTTTCGATGGCGTGCATCTTTGGTGTCTACATCGCTCACGGCGGCAACATCTCCGTGATTCTCAAAGCGCTGCCATTCGAGATGATTACCATCCTGGGCGCGGCCGCGGGCGCCTTTCTGATGAACAACCAGATGAAGGTGGTCAAGGCGACGCTGTCGGGGGTGGCCGGTGCCTTCAAGGGCTCCAAATACACCAAGGCGCGCTACATGGAGTTGCTGGCGCTGCAGTTCGAGATTCTTCAGAAGGCCCGCAAGGAAGGGCTGATGGCGATTGAGCAGGACGTGGAAAACCCGGAGCAGTCGCCCGTGTTCAACAAATACCCCACCATCGCGGCCGATCACCATGTGGTCGAGTTCATCACCGACTACCTGCGCATGATGGTCTCGGGCAACCTCAACGCCCATGAGATCGAATCGCTGATGGACGCCGAAATCGACACCCACCACGAAGAGGCCCACGCGCCCGTGGCGGCGGTGGCCCGCCTGGCGGGTGCGCTGCCAGCGTTCGGCATCGTGGCCGCTGTGCTGGGCGTGGTCAACACCATGGGGTCGGTGGGGCAGCCGCCGGCGGTGCTGGGCGGCATGATCGGTTCGGCCCTGGTGGGAACCTTCCTCGGAATCCTGATGGCCTACGGCGTGGTCGAGCCTTTGGGGGGGCTGATGGAGCAGAAGATGGAAGAGGCCGGCAAGGAGTTTCAGTGCGTGAAGACCACGCTGCTGGCGAGCATGCAGGGCTATGCCCCGTCCACCGCCATCGAGTTCGGCAGAAAGGTGCTGTACTCCACGGAGCGCCCGACCTTCAACGAGCTGGAAACGCACGTCAAGGGCGCGAAGTAACCGGGCACACAGACCATGGCCGACGGGAAAAAGCTCCAACCCATCATCGTCAAGCGCGTCAAGAAAGGCGGCCACGCGGCGCACGGGGGCGCCTGGAAGATTGCTTACGCCGACTTCGTGACGGCCATGATGGCTTTCTTCCTGTTGATGTGGCTCTTGGGCTCCACCTCCAAGGGCGATCTCAATGGCATTGCCGAGTACTTCACCTCGCCTGCAAAGATCTCCTTGATGGGCGGCGACGGCACCGGCAACAGCGAGAGCATTCTCCCTGGCGGCGGGCGCGATCTCAGCCGGTCGGCAGGCCAGGTGAACGGTGGGGACGCCGAGCGGGCCGCCAAGCTGATCGGCGCACAGATGGCCAGGGCCGAGCTGGCCCGCCAAGATGCCCGGCGCATCGATGCGCTGGAAGAAGATTGCCGAGCTGGTGGACAACCACCCCGCGCTGATGGAGTTCGGCAATCAGATCAAGCTTGAGCAGACGCCCGAGGGCTTGCAGATCCAGTTGGTCGATGCGCAGAACCGGCCCATGTTCGATGTGGGCAGTGCGGTGGTCAAACCCTATATGCGCGACATCCTGCGCGAGATCGGAGGGGTGCTGGTGGACGTGGAAAACCGCATTTCTCTGGCCGGTCACACCGATGCCGTGCCCTACGGCACCGGCGACCGGGGCTACAGCAACTGGGAGCTTTCGGCCGATCGGGCCAATGCGTCGCGGCGCGAACTGGTGATCGGTGGACTGCCCGACAGCAAGATGTTGCGGGTCGAGGGGTTGGCGTCGAGCCGTCCGATGGTCCCCGAGGACCCCAATGCCCCAGCCAATCGGCGCATCAGCATTCTGATTCTGACCAAGGAGGCCGAGCGGCGGCTGCTCTCGGGGGGCACGGACGATTCTGCGCTGTCTGAAAGCGAACCGCCTGCGACAGAAGGCGCTCAGGCAGGCATGCTGGAAGGCGCGCAAGGCAGCGCCGCACAAGGCGAAGCGGTCGATATCGCCCCCTCGGTGGGAAAGATTGCGCTTCCGAAGCTACAGATTGCACCAGAAGTGACGAAACAGTAGGCGGGGCGGCAGGTGCAAATCAACCGCCCGATTCTTTGACTTTTTATCGTGGAGTCTTCCATGAGCCAACCGATGAAATTCCTGATCGTTGACGATTTCTCCACCATGCGACGCATTGTTCGCAACCTGCTCAAGGAAATCGGACATGCCGATGCCGACGAAGCGGAGGATGGTGCCATTGCGCTGAACAAGCTGCGCAACGGCAACTTCAACTTCGTCGTGTCCGACATCAACATGCCCAACATGAATGGTTTCGAGCTGTTGGCCGAGATCAAGAAGGACGAGAAGCTCAAGCACATCCCGGTGCTGATGGTGACCGCCGAAGCCCGCAAGGAAGACATTGTGCTGGCGGCGCAAAGCGGTGCCGCGGGCTACATCGTCAAACCATTCACGAAGGCCACCTTGGAAGACAAGATGGCCAACATTTTCAAAAAGCTGGGTCTTTGACTCCAAGAGGACGGCAATCGTGGAACAACAGACCAACAACCGATCCGGCAACCCCGAGTTGTATCAACGCCTGGGTGGCATCACCCGGCAACTGCACGATGCGCTGCAAGAGCTGGGACACGCCGACAAGCTTCAAGGCACCATGGGGCAGTTGCCCGATGCCAAAAGCCGCCTGAACTACATCGCCCGCCTCACGGGCGAGGCGGCCGAGAAGGTCTTGAACCATGTGGATGCGGCCAAGGCCGAGCAGTCGCTGGTGATGGACCGGGCGGCTCAGCTTCAGCAAACGATCAAGGGCGTTCCGGGTCTGGCTGCGGCCATGCCCGAGCTGGCCGAGTGGTCGCAGGAAGTCCTCGACAACAGCCGTCGCTCGGATGAGCGGCTGACCGAAATCATGATGGCGCAGGACTTTCACGACCTGACTGGCCAGGTGATCAACCGGGTGGTGCAACTCGCCGCGACCATCGAAGAACAGCTGATGGAGCTGTTGCTGCAATCCGCCCCCAACGTGCAGTCCGTGCCCGATCTGTCCCACGACTTGCAAGGCCCGGTGGTCGATGGGGAAGGGCGCACCGACGTCGTCAACGACCAGGCGGGTGTGGACGATCTGCTCGCCAGCCTCGGTTTCTGAGGCGGCTTTCTTGAGCCGCCCAGGGCCGCCTGTGGCGGGTTTCGGCGGCCAGCGTGTCGCCATCCCTTCACCGCGTTCTTCCGGTCTGACCGGGTTTTCGCAAAAGCCGCGCAGATGCCGGGCAAGTCATCGCAGACCGTCTTGAGGAAAAGCGGGGTCGCTTTGCGGCTTTTTCCCCTTTAGTTTTCTGACCCGAATTCCACAATCTGTTTCATCTACCCGATGAGCCAGAGCCATGGATTCCTCCAGTCAGGACAAGAATTTACCCGCCACCGCGCAACGCCTGAAGAAGGCCCGCGAAGACGGGAATATTCCGCGCTCGAAAGACCTGTCGAACCTCTCGGTGCTCGGCGGCGGCGCCGCCGCGCTGATGCTGTTGTTGCCCATGGGTTTTGAGGCGCTGCGCTCGGGCCTGGCCAGCGACCTGCGTTTCGACCACCAATCCCTGCAACACGCGGCGTTGCTCCAGGAGCGCCTCAATGGCGTGGTGGGACAGGGCCTGATGGTCTACCTGCCATTGGGTCTGCTGGTGCTGTTCGTGGCGGTGGGGGTGACCTTTGCCTCCGGCAGCTGGGCCTTGAGCACCAAGCCGATCAAGCCCGACCTCTCACACCTGAGCCCGTTCAAGGGCATTGGCCGCATCTTCTCCAAGCAACAGCTGTTTGAAACGGCCAAGCTCAGTGTGTTGACCGCCATCGTGGGAACGGTGGGTTGGCACTTTCTGTCGTCACACCTTGAGCCGTTTGCCAGCCTGCTGATGCGCCCGCTGGAAGGGGCGCTGGGGCAACTCGGTCAGTGGATGATGTTTGGCGTGGCCATGCTCATGGGTGTGGTGGTGGCCGTGGCGCTGATTGACTTCCCGATGCAGAAGTTTCTCTACGGCCAGCGCATGAAGATGTCGCTGGAAGAGGTCAAGCAGGAGCACAAACAGACCGAGGGCGACCCCAAGATGAAGGGTCGGCGGCGCCAGCGCCAGCGCGAACTGGCCCAGCGCAACAGCATCTCTGCCGTGCCACGCGCCGACCTGGTGGTGATGAACCCCACCCACTATGCCGTGGCCCTGCAGTACGACGACGCCACGATGAACGCGCCGCGCGTGATCGCCAAGGGCGCCGACCTGATCGCCATGAAGATCCGCGACGTGGCCAAGGCCAACGCCGTACCGGTGTTGCAGGCCCCCATGCTGGCGCGGGCGCTGTACGCCCACGCCGAAATCGACGGCGAAATTCCTTCTGCGCTTTACACCGCGGTGGCGCAGGTGCTGGCCTATGTGTACCAGCTCAAAGCGGCCATGCGCGGCCAGGGCGTGGCGCCGGCCGTGGCGCCCTCGCCCGAGGTGCCCAAAGAACTCGACCCCCATTGGAAAAAGCCCCGCTAACGAGGTGAACGCATGAACGCGCAATTGAAACAGGTGCAACAGTGGCTGGACGCCAACGCGGGCTGGGCGCGTGGCCTGGCCGCGCCGCTGTTGGTCATGACGGTGTTGTCCATGATGGTGTTGCCCCTGCCGCCGTGGCTGCTGGACACCTTCTTCTCGCTCAACATCGCCCTGGCCCTGGTGGTGATGATGGTCTCGGCCTATATGCGTCGCCCGCTGGACTTCTCGGTGTTTCCCACCGTGCTGCTCCTGACCACCTTGCTGCGCCTGTCGCTCAACGTGGCCTCCACCCGCGTGGTGCTGATGGAAGGCCACACCGGCCCGGGCGCGGCGGGCGCGGTGATCGAAGCTTTCGGCCACTTCCTGATCGGTGGCAACTTCGCCGTGGGGTTCATCGTGTTTGCGATTCTGGTGGTGATCAACTTCGTGGTGATCACCAAGGGTTCGGAGCGCATTGCCGAGGTTTCGGCCCGCTTCACCCTGGACGCCATGCCCGGCAAACAGATGGCCATCGACGCCGACATGGGCGCGGGCCTGATCGATGAGGCCGAGGCCAAGCGGCGCCGCGCCGAGGTGGGCGAAGAGGCGGAGTTCTTCGGTTCCATGGACGGTGCGTCCAAGTTTGTGCGCGGCGACGCCATCGCCGGCATCATCATCCTGTTCATCAACATCATCGGCGGCCTGATCATCGGCATGGTGCAGCACGGGCTGGGCGCCAGCGAAGCCGCCGACAGCTACATCCTCCTGGCCGTGGGCGACGCGCTGGTGGCGCAGATTCCCTCTCTGCTGATTTCGGTGGCCGCAGCCATGGTGGTTTCCCGTGTGGGCAAGGACGCCGACCTGGGTGGGCAGATCGTGGGGCAGATGTTCACCTCGTCCAAGGTGCTGACCATCACCGCGGCGATTCTTTTCATGCTGGGCTCGGTGCCGGGCATGCCCCATGCCGTGTTCCTCACTTTTGCCGCGGCCATTGGTGCGCTGGCCTGGGCCCGGATGAAAGAGGAGCGCCGGCCCAAACCGGTGGAGACCGAAGCCCCCAGCAACCCCGAGGGCGAGGCCACCTGGGACGATTTGCAGCCGGTGGACCTGCTGGGCCTGGAACTGGGTTACCGCCTGATTGCCATGGTCGACAAGGACCGCCAGGGCGATTTGCTGACCCGCATCAAAGGGGTGCGCAAGAAATTCGCGCAGGAGGTGGGTTTCCTGCCGCCGGCGGTGCATGTGCGAGACAACCTGGAGCTCAAGCCCAGCGGCTACCGCATCACCTTGCGCGGCGTGGTGGTGGGCGAGGGCGAGGTGTTCCCCGGGATGTTCCTGGCCATCGACCCCGGTGGCGTCAACACCCCCCTGATCGGCACCCCCACCACCGACCCCGCTTTTGGTCTGCCCGCGCACTGGATCGAAGACAAGCAAAGAGAGAACGCGCAAATGGCGGGTTTTACGGTGGTTGATTCCGAGACTGTGCTGGCCACCCATCTTTCACACTTGATGCAAGTCCAGGCCGCCAAGTTGCTCAGCCGGACGGAGACCCAGGATCTGGTGGAACACGTCACCCGCCTGGCCCCGAAACTGATCGAAGAAGTCGTACCCAAGATGATCTCTGTCGCCGCGTTCCAGAAAGTGCTGCAGCTGCTGCTGGAAGAGTCGGTGCACGTGCGCGACATCCGCACCATCATCGAGGCCATTGCCGAACACGCGCCCACCAACGGCGACCCGGTGGAGCTGGCCCGGCGCGTGCGCATGGCGCTGGCGCCGGCCATCGTGCAGCAGATCTACGGCTCGGTCAAAGAGCTGGAAGTCATCGCCATCGAACCCGGTCTGGAGCGCCTGCTCATGCAAGCCCTCTCACCCAACGCCACCGGCGCGCTCGACCCTGGCGTGGCCGACATGCTGAGCAAATCGGCCACCGAAATCGCCAACCAGCAAGAAGAGCGCGGCGTGCCCGCCTGCCTGCTGGTGCCCGACCCCATTCGCAACGCCATGGCGCGCCTGCTGCGCCGGGCCGCGCCGCGCCTGCAGGTGCTGGCGCACAGTGAAATTCCCGAAACCCATCTCATCCGCATTGGCCCGATTCTTGGAGAGCTTGCATCATGAACATCCAGCGTTTCATTGCCGCCACATCGCGCGAAGCCATGGCCAAGGCGCGCCACACATTCGGCGACAGCGCCGTGATCCTCTCCAGCCGGGCAACCGACGAAGGGTTCGAGGTCATGGCCGCTGCCGAAGAGAGCCTGGCGCCCAGCGCGTCCGGCGCCTCGACCACTTCGCTGGCATCACGCAGCGACCGGCTGCCGCCCATCGTCACCCGCGAGTCCCAGAGCGCCGAGCGCGCGCCTCTGCGCAGCCCGTCGCCGGTCGATTCTGTGGAGAGCGACGCCGAGACCATGTCGATGAGCACCCTGTCGTTCCAGGAGTACGTGCGTGAGCGCATGTTGCGCAAGCGCCGCGCCGCGCTGGCCAACGAAGGCCTGCCCACGCCCGAGCCGCAAGCGCCGCAGCCAACCCGCGCCGCGTCCCAGGCACCGCTGGCACCCCAACGCAAGGCCCCGGTCGCACCGGCCCTGGTGATGCCCGATGCCATGCCCGCCCCCATCCGCACCCGCCCCGCCGCCCAGGCTGAGTGGGAAGAACCTGAATCGGTGGCCTCGGTGAAGGCCGTGCCAGCGGCCAACGGCGGCATGTCGACGGAAATCTCCGCCCTCAAAGACATGATCGAGGAGCGCTTCAGCACCTTGGCCTGGATGGGTGCCTCCAAGCAAAACCCGATCCAGTCGCAGCTGATGATGAAATTGATCCGCTCCGGCTACTCGCCCTCCATGTCGCGCGCCGTGCTCGAACGCGTGCCTGCCGGCAGCTCGCCCGCGCAGGCGGTGCGCTGGATCCAGGATG
The DNA here is from genome assembly GCA_041396525.1 of Burkholderiaceae bacterium. GTDB lineage: Bacteria > Pseudomonadota > Gammaproteobacteria > Burkholderiales > Burkholderiaceae_C > Hydrogenophaga. The sequence continues at coordinate 255,080 of JAWKYI010000002.1, read as the reverse complement.
TGCTGATCCGCAACCTCAAAATGCCCAACACCGGCGCCAGCCTGTGCGATGAAGGGGGCGTCGTGGCGCTCGTGGGTGTCACCGGCGTGGGTAAAACCACCACCGCAGCCAAATTGGCCGCGCAGTGCGTCAAGACCTACGGCGAAGGCAGTGTGGGCCTGATCACGCTGGACAACTACCGTGTCTCGGGCTACGAGCAACTGCGTGCCTACGGCCGCATGATGGGCGTGGTGGCCCACCTCGCCCACGACCGCGCCGCGCTCAAGGACCTGCTCAATCTGCTGTCGTCCAAGCGCATGGTGATTGTCGACACCGCCGGCCTCGGCCAGCGCGATCAACGCATCCAGGACATGTTCGAGGTGCTCGACATGCCCAAAATCAAGAAGACCCTCGTGGTCAACGCCGGCGCCCACGGCGACACGCTGGACGATGTGTTCACCGCCTTTCGCGCCAGCAAGCTCCACGGTGTGGTGTTGAGCAAGGTTGATGAGGCCGTCAAGCTCGGCCCGGCACTCGATGCCCTGATCCGCCACCAGGTGGTGTTGCGGGGCGTGGCCAACGGCCAGCGGGTTCCCGAAGACTGGCAGGCGCCCGATGCGCACGCGCTGGTCCGCATGTCGATGGCCTCGGAAGGCAAGTCGCCCTACGATCCGCTGGCCAGCGAAATGGGCTTCTATTACTCGCAGGCCTCGGGTCGCGGCATCAACCTGGGAGGCGCCCATGTTTGAGGTGGGATGGAACCAGGCTGCCGGCTTGCTCGCTGAAGCCCGGCAGGGAGACGCCCGGCTGATGCCTGTGGCGAGCACGGCCCAGCCCGCGCGCGCCTATGAAATGCTGTGCACCCTGGCCGCCCACGTGGCTGCGATGGGCCACCACCCGGTGATCGTCGACGGCAGTGGCCAGGAATCGGGCGACTGGCACCGTGCGGCGGGCAGCCACATGGGCCTGCTCCAGGTGTTGAACGACGTGTCGCTGGCCGGTCTGGACCGGCCCACCGATGGCTCCGAGTGGCTGGTGATGCCCGCTGCGCTGGGTCTGCAGGAGTTGCAACAGACGGCGCGCGCCGCGGGCGCCAGGTGGCTGTCTCCCGATTGCTGGCCCCCTTCGCGGCCAAGGTGGTCGTGCTGCTGTACGCGCCGGCCGCGACACTGGCGTCTATTCTGGCGGGCATGTCGGTCCAGGTGATGGTGCCGGTGTTGCCCCAAAAGCAGGCCAGCATCGATGCCTACACCTCGCTCAAAGCCTTGCATGCGGCGGGTTTCTCGCCGGTGCTGTCCCCGCTGGAGCACGACGACGATTTCGCTGAACTGCCCGTGCAGCAGGTGGTGCGCACCGTGGCCGAATGCGCGCGCCGCCACCTGAACCTGGAAACTTCCGCCTGGCCCATGCACACCTGGGGTGTGCGTGTGCAGGAGGCCGCGTTGAGCGGGCCACAAACCGCGGGAAGCCCGCGCCATGGTTGGGGCAGTGCGCTTCACCGGGGCGCGCCAACCAGACAAACCTTCTGGAGCTGAAGACGATGTACACCGCCAAAGGGACCCTCAATCGGGACGACCAATTGCGCAAATACAGTCCGCTGGTTCGTCGCCTGGCCCACCACATGATCGCCAAGCTGCCCCCCAGCGTGGAGATCGACGACCTGATCCAGGTGGGCATGATCGGCCTGACCGAGGCCATCTCGCGCTTCGAGCCCACCCAGGGCGTGCAGTTCGAGACCTTTGCCAGCCAGCGCATCCGTGGCGCCATGATCGACGAGTTGCGAGACGGCGACTGGATGTCGCGCGGGTCACGAAAGAACCAGAAAGACATCGAACAGGCCGTCAGCCGCCTGCAGCAAAAGCTGCACCGCCCGCCGATGGAGTCCGAGATCGCGAAGGAGCTGGGCATGAGCCTGGCCGACTACCAGCACATGCTGGCCAAGGTGCGCGGCACCCAACTGGTCTATCTCGAAGACATCGGTGGGCGCGGCGACGACGAAGACAGTTTCCTGGACCGCCACGTGGGCGATGAAGACGCCGAGCCTTCGGCGCGCTTGCAAGACCAGCGCATGCGCCAGGCACTGGTGGCGGCGATCAAGATGTTGCCCGAGCGCGAGCAGCAGATCATGAGCATGTACTACGAGCACGACATGAACCTCAAGGAAATCGCCGCGGTGCTGGGCGTGACCGAGTCGCGCATCTGCCAGCTGCACAGCCAGTCCATCGCCCGTTTGCGCACCAAGCTGCGCGAGCACTGAACCGCTGGCCCGCCACCACCCGCCGGAGGCGGTTCAATCGCACGGGGTTGGAACGCGGACAAATGTCCGATCGGCTCTTTCGAGGGGCGCCAGCCCCCTTCCACTCTAAGAAGTGAACGACTGGTGTACGCTTCCCATCGTGACACCCAGTTGCCGTTCATCGCAAGCCGCATGGCGTGCGGATCGCTCCGGACGGGAAAGTCCCTTTCACTCGTTGGCCTGCTTTTCTGTCTGTCGACCTGGGAGACGCACTTTGAAGAAATTCCTTTCAATCCTTGGCGGTTTGTTTCTGGTTCTCGTACTCGCCGTCGGCGGTTTCGTTGGATACGCCGCAAATCAGGGACGCGAGCTGGATGCTTCAAGCAAGGCATATATCGAAGCAAATGTTCCCCCTGTCATCTCCACTTGGTCGAAGGATGAATTGCTGAAACGGTCTTCGCCTCAGCTGCTGAAAGCCATCAACGGGAAACCCGAGCAGCTGGACCAGCTATTTCAAAAGCTCTCGAAACTCGGTGCCGTGCGGAGCTTCGGTGACGTACGGGGTGACTCTTACGTCTCCTACACGATCCAAAACGGCAAGGTCACCACCGCTGCCTATGTTGCCGCCGCGAAATTCGAGAATGGCGAGGGGAATATCCAGGTTCGCCTGATTCAATTGCCCGCGTCCGGTCAATGGCAGTTCTTGTTTTTCCATGTCGACTCACCGTTGTTTCTCCAATGAGCGGGCGAACACTGCGCCGCAAGGTTCTCGTAGGGCCGCCTGGATGGGCGGGCTCATGAGACTTGCTTGTGTGTTTGTGGTGCTGAGCCTTGCTTCGGGGTTCTCCGGTGCGGCGGAACGCCAGGCACCCTCGGCACCTGTCGCCAGCGCATCGGCTGATGGTCGCGAGCTCCTGCTCCTGCGTTCCCTTGAGACAGGGCTGGTTCGGGTTCCGGTACTCGAGCGGTGTGGCGACCCAGCCGTTGGCCAAGCGAGAATTCGGCACATCGAACACCGCAGCGGTGAGGTCATCGTTACGTACGGGAAACACTGCTCGGCAGGCTTGTCGCTCAAGGACATGGCGCTCGAATGCAGGGGCTGCGACTAGGGCCTGTTCACACCCTTTTCGCACTCGGAAAAAATAGTGTGAACAGCACACCAGACGCCCCCAACGTCACAAGCTGTGGCGCAAAGCGAGCGAGGGAGGTGGACAGAGAATCTGCCAACGGTGATCCATGCCACTTTGGTGGTGGCGGACCCTGATGAGAAAGACCTGCGCGGGGGACCCATTCTTTCGCCGGGGATGGTCAGTGCGGTCGCCTGTGGCCTTGCGCATCAACCCTGGGCGCTGTGGGCGAGAGACGAAACCGGGTGGGGGGCGCTTGTGGTGCGCCCGGTTGGGCGCCGCGCCGCTCAGGCGCTCAGGAAGGCCTGGCCTGGGCCGTTTCGCGTGGTGACGCTGAGGCGTCCGTAGGTGGGTTGCTTGGCCTGGCCGGGCAGCAGGTTGTTCAGCACGCGGTCGTTCTGGGCGCTGGCGCGCACGACGGTTTGACGCAACTGGCTCAGGCGAAGGGCGGCCATGTCCATGTCGGCCTGCAGGGTGGCCCCCCAGTTCTTGATCTCGGCGGGCCGGGGCGCGCTTTTCATGGCCGCCTGCACCTGCGCGCTGGCGGTCTCGACCGCCGTCGCGTCGCCACGGAGCACGGCCTGCTCCAACCCGTCGAGCTGTTCTTGCAGCTCGGCGAACCTGGGGTGGGTTGAGGCGGGGTGGGCCATGGGGGAATGCCTGATCGGGTTCAGGCCGATTTGCTGCTTCCGAGCATTTCGGCGGCGTTGGCCAGCATCTTGTCTGCAATGGCTTCGGCGTTGACCTGGAAGGTGCCATTGGCAATGGCCTGCTTCATGGACTCGACTTTTTCGGCGTTGAACACATCGCTGCTGCTGCCCGCGCCAGACAAAGCCTGGGTCGTGGAAGCCGACAGGCTCACGGTCACGCCTGCAGCCGCCTGCGGTTTGGCCGCCGCACCCGCGGCTGCGGCGCCGGCGGCACCAGCGGCGGCTTCAGCGCCCGCAGGCGCCTTGTCGGCCACCTTCTGGGGGCCGCCAGCGACCGAACCGATGTAGGAATCCGGTGATGAATCGACTTTCATTTCACTCTCCAAACCCCAGAATGGGGCGTTGTGGAAAGATTATCGGCACCCCTTGAAGGAACTTGAGCCCTTTTTTGTCAAGTAGATCACGAAAGTTCTACCAATGGGCCTTTTTCCTGCGCTCATAGCTTCACCTCGACCACCTGGCCCGGTCTGACGGTGCCGGTCACGGTGCGACCGGTGCCCAGTTTGACCCGGACCGACTGTCCCATCACGCCGTCTTCCATGGCCTGGCCGGTGACCACCACATGGAAGCCCGAGCCGATGCTTTTGACCCGAACCTGGGCGCCGCGTTCGAACGCGGGCACCGCGCGGACCATGTTGGCGCGCAGGGCCTGGCCCGGTTGCAGGGAAAAAGCGGCCTCCTGACCGATCCAGCTCTGCGGCGTGGCCAGGATGCTGGATGGGTGTTCGGCCCAATCCATTTCGGCCACATCGGCGTCATCTTGAGTCAAAACGGTGCCCCCGGGCACCGCCCGGCGCAACACCCAGGCCGGTCCCCAGGCCTTGATCGTCACCGGAACATACACCTTCCAGTGCACCCGGCCCTCCAGGCAGCGCAGGCCCACCCGGCTGCGGCCCCACAGCCGGGTGCCCGGCGGCAGGAAGGGTTCGATGCGCTGGCAGGGCGCCAGGCGCAGGCGCGAGTCCAGCGAGCCCATGATGACCTCAGGGCGCAGCAGGTTGTCGGGGTTGTCGGCCAGCGTGGTTTCCAGGGCGGGCGTGAGCCAGTCGCGGGCCATCTGGGCGAGCAGGGCGCGGTCGTTGGCCGTCACGGCTTGTGAGGCGGCGTATTGCGCGCTGGCGGGCAGCGCAGCCAGCCAGAGAACGAGGCCCCAGGCGCAGGCCAGCAACCAGGTGGCCGGGCGGGGCAAACCTGTGCGCTGGGGGCGGGGCGACGTGAGGGTGTTCATGGCGTTTCAAATGGGCAGTGGAAGGTCGGTGGGCCGGGGCGGTCAAACCAATGCGGCCAGACACAGACCGTTTGCTGCGTGAGGTCGACTGTAGACCTGGCGCATCCGGGCAAAGCGGGGAAATGACAGAAAAACCGGCGCTTGTTTCCGTTCTTGCCTGCCCTCAAGTTTTTCGATACTCGATTCACGACCCAGGCAAATCCCTGTCTGATGTTGCCGTTTCACCCACCTAGCGGAGCCTGCCATGCTGGAACAACTGACCGCCAAACTGGACTTTCAGTCCAACGCGCTGCTGTTGCGTTCGCAGCGTCAGCAGGTGCTGGCCAGCAACATCGCCAACGCCGATACGCCGGGCTATATCGCGCGTGACTTTGATTTCGCCTCGGCCCTCAAACAGGCTTCGGGCATGGAGACCGACGCGCCCAAACGCACCGACGCCCGCCACATGAGCCTGGGCACCACCGATCCGCGCGATCCCAAGATGGCCTACACGGTGCAGACACAGCCCAGCCAGGACGGCAACTCGGTGGACCTGGACCGCGAGCGGGCGAACTTCATGGACAACGCCATCCGGTATGAATCGACGCTGCGGTTCATCAACTCCAATGTGAAAACCATGCTCAGCGCCATCACCGGGCAGTAGATATGGACCACCCCCGCACCACCTTCGGCGCTACCCCCTCAAGGGGGCGGCACGGGCAGCCCGGCAAAGCCGCGCGGTTGGCCCGCCCCCGTCGCTGTGCTCCGCCTCTCAAGGGGCAACGCTGGCGGCCTGGCAAAGCCAGTTCCGCGGCGTTCCCGGTTGTGGGGCTGGCATGCCCGCGTGTTTGTCTTTCTTGAAAGGACGTTGTCATGTCCATGTTTTCAATCTTCGGGGTCTCGGGCAGTGCGATCAGTTCGCAGGCCCAGCGGCTCAATGTGGTGGCTTCCAACCTGGCCAACGCCGACGCCGTGGCCGGCCCCGACGGCCAGACCTACAAGGCGCGCCAGGTGGTGTTTCAGACCGTGCCCATGGGTGGGCAGGGCGATGCGGGGGTGAAGGTCAAGGACATCACCGAAAGCGATGCGCCGGGCCGTCGCGTGCACGACCCCTACCACCCCAACGCCGACGCCGAAGGCTATGTGACCCATTCCAACGTGAATCCGGTGGAAGAGATGGTCAACATGATGTCTGCCTCGCGCTCGTACCAGAACAACGTCGAGGTCATGAACACGGCCAAGTCCCTTTTGCTCAAGACCCTGCAAATGGGCCAATAAGAAAGTGAGCGCCCGATCATGATGACCCCCATCGACCTGAGCAACCTCGGCACCACCGTGGGCTCCACCACGGCCAAGACCAGCAACAACGCCACCGATCCCGAGGCTTCCCAGGACCGGTTTCTCAAGCTCCTCGTGGCGCAGATCAACAACCAGGATCCGCTCAACCCGATGGACAACGCCCAGATGACCACCCAGATGGCGCAGATCAACACGGTCAGCGGCATCCAGGAGCTCAACGCCACGCTCAAGGGCATGGCCGCCCAGATGACGGCGTCGCAGTCGCTGCAAGGCGCCTCGCTCATCGGGCGCGATGTGCTCATGGACGGCGACACCCTGCAATTCGAGGGCTCTGTGGGCAAGGGCGCGCTGTCGCTGCCTTCGGCGGCCAGCCAGGTTTATGTGGACATCGTGGGCGCCAACGGCGAAATCATCGACACCGTGGACATGGGCGCACGCGGCCCGGGGCAACACGCCTTTGAGTGGGACGCTGGCTCGATTTCGCCAGCCAGCGTGGCCGGTTTCAGCGTGCGCGCCGCGCAGGGCGCCGAAGCCATCGAGGCCACACCGCTGGCCCGCGTCACCGTGGCCTCCGTGGGCATGAGCAACGGGGCCATGAACCTGCAACTGCAAAACGGCCGAACCATAGCTTTCGATGAGGCCAGGGCCTTCATGTAGCGCGGGCCGAATCAGCGCTTTCCCTCACCGATTCACCACCCACCCTCAAAGGACATCATCATGGCTTTCCAGCATGGTCTCTCCGGACTCAACGCCTCCAGCCGCAACCTGGATGTGATTGGACACAACATCGCCAACGCCAACACGGTGGGCATGAAGGCATCGCGCGCCGAGTTTGGCGAGCTGTACGCCAGCTCGATCAACGCCTCCGGCGGCATCAACTCGGGCATCGGCGTGACCGTGGCCACGGTGTCACAACAGTTCACCCAGGGCAACATCACCGTCACCGGCAACGACATGGACGTGGCCATCAACGGCAGTGGCTTCTTCGAGGTGCAAAAGCCCGATGGCTCCATGGCCTACACCCGCGCCGGCATGTTCAAACTGGACAACCAGGGCAACATCATCACCAACTCGGGTGCCGCACTGATGGGCTACCCCACCGATGGCGATGGGGTGCGCACCGCCTTCGAGTCGGAGCCCCTGCGGCTGCCCACCGGCGGACCCATCCCGGCGCGCCAGTCAACCGCCATCACCGCCGAGTTCAACCTCGATGCGCGTGCGCCGATCGCTGCGGCGGCCGTGCCCCCCACGCCCTTCGGCACCTACAGCACGTCTCTCAACGCCTTTGATGCCCAGGGGATCGAAGTGCCGGTGACCTTCGTCTTCGAGAAGATGGCCAACAACCAGTGGAACGTCTACACCGGCGTCAACGGCGCCGATCCGGCGCTGTCGGTGCCCTTCGCGGTCAACTTCATGCCCGATGGTTCGCTCGATCCCGCCACCGTCATTCCCCAGCTCCAGCTGGCTTCGCCCAACGACCCGGCACAGGTGTTCAACGTGGACATCAACTTCGACGACATCACCCAGTTCGGCACCGACTTTGCCGTCTCCAACCTCACACAAGACGGCTATCGACCCGGCGAACTGACCAGCCTGGGGATCGGGGAAGACGGCGTCATCGTCGCCCGCTACTCCAACGGCCAGTCGCAAGCCGCCGGCCAGATCGCGCTGGTCAACTTCCGCAACGTGCAGGGCCTTTCGCCCACCGGGGACGGCAACTGGGTGCAGACCGCCGCGTCGGGCCAGCCGATTGCCGGTGCGCCGGGCGAGGGCAAGTTTGGCGCCTTGAAGTCCGGTGCGGTGGAGGACTCCAATGTCGACCTCACCGGCGAGCTGGTCAACATGATGACCGCCCAGCGCGCCTACCAGGCCAACGCCCAGACCATCAAGACCCAGGATCAGGTGATGAGCACCCTCCTGAACATGAGGTGAACATGAAGCACCCCCGCGCCGCTTCGCGTCACCCCCTCAAGGGGGCGGCACTGGCCGACCGGCAAAGCCGGGTCGGCGGTGCCCTGCGCTGCGGCGGACAAGGCCAACGCTTTCGGCCAAGACGCGATACCGCTGCTGTTTCAAGGAGCCCGACATGGACCGCATGATTTACACCGCGATGACCGGCGCCAACGCCGCCTCGCAGCGGCAGCAGGTGTTGGCCAACAACCTGGCCAACGTGTCCACGCCCGGCTTTCGCGCCGAGCTGGCCACGTTTCGGGCGGTGCCGGTGCGCGGCGACGGCACCAGTTCGCGGGTCTTTGCGCTGGAGGCCACCGCAGGCCATCTGGATGCGCCCGGCCCCATCAACCCCACGGGCCGCAGCCTCGATGTGGCCGCCAAGGGCAACGCCTATTTCACCGTGCAGGGGCTGGACGGCACCGAGGCCCACACCCGTGCCGGCGCCTTTGAAGTCAATGCCAACGGAACCCTGGTCTCGGCCCAGGGGCTGCCGGTGCTCAGCGCCAACGACGCACCCATCGTGGTGCCCAGCAATGCTCATGTCGACATCGGCGACGACGGCTCCGTCTCGGCCCGCGTCGGCGATGCACCGCCCCAGAACCTGGGGCGCCTGAAGATGGTCACCCCCGATGCCGACAACGCCCTGCTGCGCGGCGACGACGGGTTGTTCCGCCCGGTCAGCGGCGAGCCACTGCCTGCCGATGCGCAAGCGCGCGTGCAGGGTGGGGCGCTGGAGGGCAGCAACGTCAACCCCATCGAAGCCATGGTCGGAATGATCGCGGTTTCGCGCCAGTTCGAGCTGCAGATGCGCATGTTGCAAAACAGCGAGACCAACGACAAGACCGCCAGCCAGTTGCTGAGCATGAACGGCTGAACACAGCCACCCCAGGAGCACACACCATGATCAATTCGCTGTGGATTTCCAAGACCGGCATGCAGGCCCAGCAGACCCAGCTGGACGTGATTTCCAACAACATGGCCAATGTGTCCACCAACGGTTTCAAGCGCGCCAACGCGGTGTTTGAAGACCTGATGTACCAGAACCTGCGCCAGGTGGGCTCAGCCGACACCGAGCAGAACAACCTGCCCACCGGCCTGCAGGTGGGCCTGGGGGTGCGCACCGTGGCCACCGCGCGCAATTTCACCCAGGGCAGCCTGCAGCAATCGGGCAACCAGCTCGATCTGGCCATCAACGGCAGCGGCTTCATTCAGGTGGCCATGCCCGACGGCACCACCGGCTACACGCGCGACGGCAGCCTGCAGGTCGATGGCCAAGGGATGCTCGTGACATCCAGCGGCCTGCAAGTGGCCGGTGGCATCACCATTCCGGCTGAGGCGCAGAGCATTTCCGTGGGCAAAGACGGGGTGATCACCGTCAAGCTGCCCGGCAACGCCACGCCGCAGCAGGTCGGCAACATCGAGTTGGCCAGCTTCGTCAACCCCGCCGGCCTGGAACCGCTGGGCGGCAACCTGTATGCGGAAACCGTGGCCTCGGGCAACCCGGTCAACGGCGCCCCCGGCACCAATGGCATGGGCCAGCTGATGCAGGGTTATGTGGAGACGTCCAACGTCAACGTGGTGCAGGAGCTGGTCACCATGATCCAGACCCAGCGCGCCTACGAAATGAATTCCAAGGCCATCCAGACCTCCGACCAGATGCTGCAGCGCCTGGCCCAGCTGTGACGGTCACACCCATTCGACACACCATTGGACCGAGTGAGCACACCATGAGACCGCCCGCAATTTCCCGATGCCTTGCCAGCCTGACCCGCTGGCTGGGGCTGGCCGCAGCGACCATGCTGACCGCCTGCCAGACCGCCCCGGTGTCGGTGGCGCCCGAGCGGCCGATTCACTACCCCCAGGCGCAACAGCTGCCGGCCACCCCCGGCAGCCTGTTCCATGCTGCCAGCTACCGGCCGGGCTTCGAAGACCCGCGCGCGCGCCTGCCCGGCGACATCCTGACCATCCAGATCACGGAGAAAGTCAGCGCCAACCAATCCTCCTCGTCCACCATCGACCGCAGCGGCACCATTGGCGGCAGCGTGAGCGCGGTGCCAATGGTCAAGCCGGCCGACCTGGCCAAGGTCAACAATCTCACCATGGGGGCCGACTCCAGCAACAGCTTCAATGGCAAGGGCGACAACGTCAACGCCAACGATTTCTCTGGCGTGATCACGGTCACGGTGCAAGAGGTGTTGCCCAATGGCCATTTGCTGGTCGCCGGTGAAAAACAGATCGGGGTGAACAGCAATGTGGATGTGTTGCGCTTCTCGGGCACCGTCGATCCGCGCCAGATTCGCCCTGGCAACGTGGTGCCTTCCACGCAGGTGGCCAACGCCCGTATCGAATCCAAAGGACGCGGTGCGGTACAGGAAGCGCTCTCAATAGGCTGGTTAGCACGGGTCTTTTTGAACGTTTTCCCGTTCTGAGGCGCCCGTAGCATGGGGCCATGACGTTCCAACCCTTTCCGCGCAACGCCGCCATCCACACCATGAACACCCGCGTCATTCGTCAGACCCCGGTGCGCAGTGCCGCCCCACGCATGCAGCCGCTCGGCTGGGCAGGGGGCTGGTGGCTTCTGGCTGCGCTGGTGGCTTGCCTGGTCTGGCCGTTTCAGGCCCAGGCCATGCGCATCAAGGAAGTGGCCGCGGTGCAGGGCGTTCGCACCAACCAGCTGACCGGTTTCGGTCTGGTGGTGGGGCTGGACGGCACCGGCGACCAGACCTCCAACATGCCCTACACCACCCAGGGCATGAACAACTACCTGCAGCAACTGGGCATGACGCTGCCGGCCGATGCCAAGCTGCAAATGAAAAACGTGGCCGCGGTGCTGGTCACCGCGCAATTGCCCGCCTTTGCCCAGCCCGGTCAGCTCATCGACGTGACGGTGTCCTCCATGGGCAACGCCAAATCGCTGCGCGGTGGCACCCTGATCACCACCCCGCTGAAAGGTGTCGATGGCGAAATCTACGCGCTGGCGCAAGGCAATCTGCTGGTGGGTGGCGCAGGGGCGTCCGGCGGCGGCAGCAAGGTCCAGATCAACCATTTGAGCGCTGGTCGCATCCCCTCGGGCGCGCAGGTCGAGCGCACCGTGCCCACCGGCTTTGCCCTGGGCCAGACCATCGACCTGGGCCTGAACTCGGCCGACTTTCTCACCGCGCGCCGTGTGGCCGACGCCATCAACGCCAAGCTGGGTGCCGGCACGGCCAATGCCCTGGACGGCCGCGTGGTGCGCCTGAACGCACCCGCCGACCCCAATGCCCGCGTCGGCTTTCTGGCCGACATTGAAGAAATCCAGATGGAAGCCACCGTGCCCGCCGCGCGCGTGATCGTGAACACCCGCACCGGCTCCATCGTCATGAACCAGGCTGTCACACTGGGTCCCTGCGCCGTGGCACACGGCAATCTCTCCGTCAGCATCAGCTCCACGCCTGTGATCAGTCAGCCCAACCCGCTGTCCACCGGAGGCCAGACGGTGGTGGCTGAAAAGGCCGATGTCACCATCACCCAGCAAGCGGGCCAGGTCATCCAGATGGACGCCTCACCCCAGTTGTCCGATCTGGTGCGCATGCTCAATGGCCTGGGCGCCACACCCCAGGACCTGCTGGCCATCCTCCAGGCCATCAAAGCCGCCGGCGCGCTCAACGCCGAACTGGAAGTGATCTAGATGGAACACTCCCGCGCCGCTTCGCGTCACCCCCTCCAGGGGGCGCTGCCTGCCGCCTGGCAAATCCGGTTCTGCGCCACGCTCGGCGCTGACATCGGGCGCCGGACAGCGGCCTGCCAATCGCTCGCCTCGAAGGCAAGCGGTCTGGGCGGCGGTCATCTCACGGGCGTGCTTCGGGTCGGGGCGGTCAGCCATCGCCGCGCTGCGAAGTCGGTTGGGAGGGCCGGGTCGTGAACACCACGTCTTTGGGCATGCAGCAGGGCCTGTCGGCCGACCCGACTTCGCTCAACGCGCTGAAGTACCAGGCGGGCAAGGGCGGTGGCGACGGCAAGGCCGCGCTCAAGCAGGCCGCCAAGGAATTTGAAGCCTTGTTCATGCGCGAGATCATCAAGAGCATGCGCGAGGCCACGATGAAGTCGGGCATGCTCGACGGCGAAGGCACCAACCTGGGCAGCGATCTGCTCGACCAGCAGTACGCCATGCAGCTCACCGGCTTGCCGGGGGGGCTGTCGGAGGCCATCGAACGCCAGCTCAGCCAGCAGGTGAGCGGCGCCGACAAAGCCGCTGCGAGCAATGCCCCCAGCACGCTGCAGACCTTCGGTCAAGGTGCCGGGGCGACCTCGGCGGTGGCGCAAACGGGTGAGGCGCCGCGCGCCAGTGGCGGTTCTAGACAGGCTGCGTTCGTCAACCAGCACAGCCAGGCCGCCGCCGCCGTCTCGCGCGAATCCGGCATTCCGGCCAGCTTCATGATCGGCCAGGCCGGTCACGAGACCGGTTGGGGCAAGAGCGAAATCCGCCATGCCGATGGCGCGCCTTCCTACAACCTGTTCGGCATCAAGGCCACGGGGGGCTGGAGGGGCGATGTGGCCGAGATCACCACCACCGAATACCGCAACGGCCAGCCCTTCAAGACCGTGGCCAAGTTCCGCGCTTACAACTCCTACGAAGAAGCCTTCCGGGACTATGCCCGCCTGATCGGCAACAGCCCGCGCTACGACAACGTCATGGACAACCTGGACTCGGTGCAGGGCTTTGCCAGCGGCTTGCAAAAGGCCGGCTACGCCACCGACCCGCGCTACGCAGACAAACTCAGCCAGGCCATCAACACCACCCTCAGCCTGCAACGGAGGTCCCTATGATCACCGCCCTGATTCGCTGGTTCTCTGTCATCGGCCGCGACTGGCTCTGCCGCCAGGAAGCGCAAGCCCCCGAGCAGGTGCTGCCCGTCATGCTGCTGGCCAGCTGGTGGCGCGTGCCAGGCCCCGGGCAGGAAGGGCGCTGACGTGTCGTCTTCCCTCAACATCGGCGCGCGCGCCCTGACCACCAACCTGGCCGCCCTGCAGGTCATTGGCAACAACATCGCCAATGTCAACACGGCGGGCTACTCCCGTCAGAACGTGCAGACCCAGTCGGCAGGCTACCAGGTGCTCGGCGGGCTGTATTTCGGCAAGGGCGTGGAGCTGTCCAACATCACGCGCTCCCACAGCGCCTACCTCACCCGCGAAGCGCAGGCGGCCAGCTCGGTGTCGGCCGCCGACAACGAGCGCTACACCCGCATGAGCCAGCTCGAATCCCTGTTTCCCATCGGTGAGCAGGGGTTGGGCGCCGCGGTCAACGCCATGCTGAACGCGTGGAACGATGTGGCCTCTTCGCCTGCGGATCTGTCGGCGCGGGTGGTGGCGATTTCGCGTGGCGACGATCTGGCCGCCCGCATGCGCGACACCGCCACGCAGCTAGACACCATGGTCAACAGCGGTCGGCTTCAGGCCAGGACGGCGGTGGACAACATCAACCGGCTGGCCGCCGACATTGCCCAGCTCAACCAGCGGGTGATCGAAAACCAGGGCAACCAGGGCCAGCCCAACGACCTGCTCGATCAGCGCGATGCCGCCTTGGCCGAACTCAGCCAATACGTGCAAATCAGCACCGTGGCCGCCGACGATGGCAGCGTGAGCGTGTTTGTGGGCGGCAACCAGCCGCTCGTGCTGGGTCAAGGCGCCAACCGCTTCGAGGTGGCCGCCGATCAGACCGACCCGTCGCAGATCCAGATCAACTTTGTGCAAGGTGGGGTGTCCCACACCATGCGCCAGGGCTCGCTGGGCGGCAGCCTGGGCGGTTTGATGACTTTCCTGAAGGAAGACCTGCCCCAGGTGGAAAACCTGCTGGGGCGCATGTCGCTGGCGCTGACCACCGAGATGAACACCCAGCACCAGTTGGGCATCGACCTTCAGGGCAACCCGGGGGCCAACTTCTTTGTGCCGGCGTCTCCGGTGGTGGGCACGCCCGCCCAGTCCAACACCGGCAACGCCCAGGTGCACAGTGAAGTGCTCGACCCGACCGCGCTCAAGGCTTCCGACTACCAGATCAGCTTTGGCGCCAGCGGGGTCACCGTGACCCGCCTGTCCGATGGCACCAACTCCCTGTTCCCTGGTCTGCCGGCCGATATGGACGGCCTGCGGTTTCAGCTCGACTCTGGCGCGGGCGCCGTGGGTGACACCATCAAGGTGCGGCCTTTTGCCGGCGCTGCGCGCAACATGCAACTGGCCATTGGCGCCCCCAACCAGCTCGCCGTGGCCAGCCCGGTCATGGTCACGCCCGGCAATGGCAATACCGGTGGCATGAGCGTTGAGAGCCTTTACGCGAGCACACCGTCGGCCAACCTCACCGATCCGGTCACCATCACCTTCCTGGCCGACGGCAGCTTCACCGCCACCGGCCTGGGCCCTGGCAACCCGCCGCCGGACAACGCAGGCCCCCCGGCCAGCTACAACTACACCCCTGGCGCCCCGCTGCAGTTCAACGGCTGGAGCCTGACGCTGCGCGGCGCGCCCACCGCCGGCGAGACCTTTTCCATCACCGCAGCCCCACCCGGATCGGGCGGTCAGAACGCGGGCAACGCCGAGGCTGTTCTGGCCATGCGCGACATGGCCACCTTCGATGGCGTGCCGCTCAGCGAAGGCTATGGCGCCTTGTTGTCCCACCTGGGCACACAGGTGCAAGGCGCGAAGTTCTCCTCGGTGTATTCGGCGCAGGTGGCCTCCAACACCGAGGCCGCGCGCGCGTCGGTCTCGGGTGTCAACCTGGACGAGGAGGCCGCCCGGCTTTTGCAATACCAGCAGGCCTACCAGGCATCGGCCAAGTTCTTGCAGATCGCCCAGAGCACCTTTGACACCCTGATGCAGTCTGTGGGCCGCTGATCCGGCGATTGAGAGGACACCATGCGAGTTGCCACCGCCAACAGTTACGACAACACGATCAACAGCCTGAGCAAGCGCCAGAGCGACCTGGTCGATCAACAAAACCGCATCTCCACCGGCAAGCGCGTGCTCAAGGCCAGCGACGACCCGGTCTCGGCGGTGTTGTCCGAGGTCGTGCAGAACCGCTACAACCGGGTTGAGGCCGACAAGCGCGCCCTGGAGAGCTCCCGCGCCAGCCTGACGCAGGCCGAGGGGGCGCTGGGCGAGGCCACCGGGCTTTTGCAGGATGTGCGCGAGTTGCTCGTGTCAGCGGGCAACGCCACCTACAGCGACCGCGAGCGCGCCGACATCGCCAAAGAGATTGAAGGCCTGCGCGAACGCATGCTCGGTGTGGCCAACCAGCGCGACTCCTCGGGCCGCACGCTGTTTGGTGGCCTGGGCGGATCGTCCATACCTTTTGTGGAAGCCTATGGGCCCACCGGTGGCGGCAGTGTTCGGTTTGACGGCCAGCGTGGCCAGGAAGCTGCCGGCAACAACGCTCTGCCGCAGTCGATGGACGGCCAGGCCATCTGGATGCAGGTGCCCCGCGGCAATGGCACTTTTGTGGTCGATCTCGGGACAGGCAACACCGGAAGCGCGAGCGCCGATGTGGGCAAGGTCACCAATCCCTCGGCCCTGACCGGTCAAAACTACAGTGTCACCTTCGCCAACGTGGCTGGGGTGACGCAATACACCGTGACCAACACCACCACCGCCACCCCCGTGCCCGGCTTGACCGGTGTGCCGTATGTGGATGGCAATGCCATCGAGTTTGACGGCATGTCTTTTGTGGTGAAAGGCAGCCCCAGCGCGGGCGACACCATCGATGTGAGCACGCCCGCCGCGCCCACCGACATCTTTCAGGTCATGCAAGACGCCATCGACGCGCTTCGCACGTCGGGAGACGGTGCTCGCCGGGTGCACACCGTGGGGCGCTCTCTCGCCGAGCTCGACGCCGGCATGGACCGCACCTCCCAGGCGCGTAGCCAGGCCGGCGCGTGGCTCAACCGGGCTGACGCCACCGAAGCGCTGCTGAATGGGCGCGGGGTGGCCCACAAGACCGAGCAATCGAATCTGGAAGACCTCGACATGATCCAGGGCATTTCGGATTTTCAGGCCAAGCAGACCGGTCTACAGGTGGCGCTGCAGTCCTATGCCCAGGTGCAGCGCCTGTCGCTGTTTCAGTTTCTCGGATGAACCATGAGCAAAAGCGTGCTCGACAGCGTGGCCATGGCCTACCAGCCCGTCTGGGGCCGGGCGCGCCGGTTGGTCGCGGTGCGTGTGGGTGTGCTGGAAGCCAGCCCGGGTTCCGTCGATGCCGCCCATGTGATGCAGGTGTTGGGCGAAGACTGGCCCGCCGCAGCACCATTGCTGATCGTTGCTTTTCAATCGGAAGAACTCCGGTGGCAAGCCACCCGGTGTGCGCCCGTGCGCCACACCTGGGTCGAGCTGGGGCCCCAGCCCTTCACCGAGCCTGAACCACTCTCGGCCTTGGTCGAGGCTGCCCATGGTGGCATGCAGCTGTTGCGCCGCATGCCGCTGGCGCAGATCCAGGGCGAAATCGTTGCCCCGTTGCATGTGCGAAGCCTCCTGCGGCCCAGCGCCGACGAAGCCCTGCAGGCCCTGCAGTCGCGCGCAGCCGATGGCGGCCCGATCCCTGGCGCCCACAGCCCGCTGGTGGCCGACCAACTGTACGAAGGCATCGGCGGGCGCCCCCTGGCCGACCATTGCCTGGACGTGGCCCACGCCTGGGGCGTTGCAGGGTGGCCCGACGACGACGTGCTGCACGCCTGGCGCGACAAACCGGTGGGCTGTGACGCCGTCACCATCCTGCAATGCCGCCAGGCCATCGAAAGGGATGCCTCGCTCGAACAGCTCGAACGCCATGTGCGCCAGGACCCCGTGCTGGTGTACCGCCTGCTCGCCCTGGTCAACTCCGCGTCCTACGGCCTGCGGCATGAAATCGAGTCTCTGCGCCACGCCATCATGATGCTGGGCATGACCGCGCTCGGCCGCTGGCTGAGCGAGCAGTTGCACGGCAGCGAAACCGACCGTGCTCTGCACCCGGTGCGCTTCGCCCAGGTCATGCGCTCGCGCCTCGCGCAGCACCTGCTCGACTCAGGCGCTGAAAACGATCTGCGTTCCGAGGTGTATTTCACCTCGCTGCTCAGTCAGATGGACCGCTGGTTGCACGAACCCCTGAGCACGCTCCTTCACCGCATCCCGCTGCCCGGGCGCACGCTCGACGCCCTGCTGCGCCAGAGCGGCCCCTACCTCGCGCTGCTCGAAGTCTCCGGCGCCCAGAGCCGGATCGACCAGCTTGCGCTGTTGCCCGCCCTCTGCGAGGAACACGAGATCCCCCTCGAACAGGCCAACCGCGCCTTGCTGCGCATGCTCGCCACCAGCCGCGACCTCGACCCCCAGGCCCGGGAGCATCCCTGGGCCATGGATCGCCAATAAGTAAGAGAGCAGGGGCGCACCCATCACAGATCGGCCCCTTGACGCGCGCCGCGTTGGTTGAATGCCGACACGTCAGCCCGGCGCCCGCTTGCTACCATCGCGCATCATGCCCGACACCCCCACGCCTATTTTCATGCCCCCCCGCGCCTCGGCGCCGCACCACACCAGCGCCTTGGTGCTGTTCTCCGGCGGGCAAGACTCCACCACCTGCCTGGCCCAGGCCCTGGCCCGCTATCCCCGCGTGGAAACGCTGGGGTTCGACTACGGGCAGCGCCACAGCGTGGAAATGAGCGCGCGGCTCAACGTCTTGCGCGAACTGCGCCAGCGCTTTCCGGCCTGGTCCGCGCGGCTGGGCGAAGACCATGTGCTGGATCTTGCCGTGCTGGGCAAGGTTAGCGAAACCTCGCTCACCCGCGACATGGCGTTTCAAATGGAAGAAAGCGGCCTGCCCAACACCTTCGTGCCCGGGCGCAACCTGCTGTTCCTCACCCTGGCCGCCGCCCTGGCCTACCGCCGCGGCATTCAGGTCATCGTCACCGGCGTCTGCGAAACCGATTTCTCCGGCTACCCCGATTGCCGCGACGACACCATGAAAGCGCTGCAGGTCGCCCTGTCCCTCGGCATGGACCACCGCTTCCTGATCGACACCCCACTCATGTGGATCGACAAAGCCGCCACCTGGCAACTGGCGCACGACCTGGGCGCGGCCTCCGACACAGCCGATGGCGGCAAACAGCTGGTGGATCTGATTGTGGAACACACCCACACCTGCTACCTGGGTGACCGCGAGCATCGGCATGCCTGGGGCTATGGCTGCGGGGTGTGCCCGGCCTGTGAGTTGCGTGCAAGGGGTTGGGCCGGGTTTGAAGGGGGCGGCTAAGCCACACAGTATTTCTGAAGGTTGCCTGCCCTGAATCGCCGGATGGGGGCAAAATTCAAAAAATTTCAGGATCTTTCATGCCAGATCAGGCCGGCCAGGCGTCCCGGGTGCCAAACCAATCTACGTGCGACGCGAGAGCATGGCGAAATGGGGCTGCTGTAGCTCGCCTGCGTGGGGGTCTTCGGCGATGGGTTGCGGCACTGGCTGTCACAACGCTTGCAGCGTGCAACCCCGCGCCGCACCCTCCGCTGATGGTGGGCATGAACGCGTGGGTCGGCTACGACCCGCTGGTGCTGGCGCGTGACAAGAAGCTACTGGATCCCCGGCAAGTGAAGGTGGTGGAGTTGGCCTCCACTTCAGAAACGCAGCGCCATTTCCGCAATGGCTTGCTCGACGCCGCCGCCCTTACGCTCGACGAAGCGCTGCGCCTGGCGGACGAAGGCATCGATGTGCGCGTAGTGGCGGTGATGGACGCTTCTAACGGGGCCGACGCGGTGATGGTCGATCCCGGCATTCAGACACTGTCCGATTTGCGGGGTGCCAGCATTGCGGTAGAAGGCACCACGGTGGGGGCCATGGTGCTTCAACGGCTGCTGCAAAAGGCGGGTCTGAAACCGGCTGACGTGAATGTGGTCCACCTGGAGGCACCCCAGCAACTGGAGGCGCTGCTTCACCACCGCGTGAGTGCAGCGGTGTGCTACGAACCCGTGGCCAGCGTCTTGCGGGCGGCCGGTTTCCAGAACGTCTTTGACAGCCAACAGATGCAAGGCGAGATCGTGGATGTGCTCGTGGTGCGGGCCGAGTTGCTGGATGACCGGGCGGCGCAGGTGGACGCGTTGCTGGCCGCCTGGCACCAGGGCATGCAGGCGCTGCACGATGATCCGGGCGCCGCGGCTGCGCTGCTGGCGCCGGGCACCGATCTCACCGCGAACCAGTACCTTGCCGCCATCAAGAGCCTCAAGATGTTCACGCCCGAGCAGTCCCTGGCGCAACTGTCGGGTTCGCCGCCGCCGTTGGTTCAGAACGCGCAAAGCATGGTGTCTGCCCTTCGTTCCATGGGCCTCATTGCGAAAGCGCCCGATTGGCCCGTGTTGATCGCGCCCGAGCCTGCGCAGCGATTGCAGAGCCAGGAGAAACAGCCATGAAATGGGGCGGAGTGCTTCTGCGCGTGCCGGGGTATCGGCTGGTGCCACTGTTGTTGCTGGTGTTTGCCTTGCTGGCGCTTGCGCTGCGCTATGGCCATCAGATGCGCAACATTGAACGAGATGTGACCGCTCAGGAAATGCGCCTTCTGCGGGAGCGGTTGAGCATCGAGCAAACCCGGCTGGATATCCGGTCTGGCATGGACAACAACACCTTGCTCGTCCGTCGTCTGGTGGGGGGGCTGGCGCTGCACCAGGGTCTGAATGTGGCCTACCTGGTGGACGCCCATGACCGGGTGCAGGCCTCGCTGTCCCGGCTGGACATGGGGCGGCCGCTGGCGGAAGTGCTGTCAGGCGGAGGTGAGCCGGCGGCTGCACTGCAGGTGTTGGATGCCTCCCGTTCCTCGCAGGCCATTGAGGTGGTCCGCGATGCCACGATGCCGGTCTTGAATGGGCTGGTGCCCGTGCAAGTGGATCGCCGTCTGCTGGTACAGGTTGATCTGACCAATTCCATGGCACAGCGACGCGACGCGGTCTGGGGTGAACTGGCGCTTGAGGGCGCGGTGTTGTTGTCGGCGCTCGGCGTGTTGGCGGCCGCGCTCCACTTCTTGTGGTTTCGCCGCGCGCAGAGGCTCGCCAGCGCGCTGAGCGATATGGGCGCGGGCAATCTGGCCGTGCGCACCGATCTGCACGGTGGCGATGAGCTGGCGCTGATCGGCGAGGCCGCCAATCGCATGGCGAGCCAGCTACAAAGTGGGCAAGAACGGATTCAGCGCATGAGTGACATCATCAGCCGTTCACCGCTGGTGGTGATCGAGTGGCGCAACGAACCGGGCTGGCCAGTGAGCTACGTGAGCGAGTCGATTGCGCAGTGGGGCTACACAACGGCCGAACTTCGGGAAGGCCAGCAACGGTACAGCAACCTGATTCACCCGGAGGACTTGCCACGCATCACCGACGAAGTGGCTGCGCATTTCGCCCAAGGCCCTGACGAGTATCGGCAAAGCTACCGCATCCGTTGTGCCAACGGGCAATGGGTCTGGGTCGACGATCGAACCTCGCTCACGAGAGATGCGCAAGGCGCAGTGGTATCGATCAGTGGCATCTTGCTGGACACCACGGCACAAAATGAAGCGGAGCTGGCGCAGCGCGAACAGGCCGAGTTGCTGCGCATGTTCTATGAACTGCCCTTCCTGGGCATGGCGATTTCTTCGACAACGGACAAACGTTGGCTGCAGGTGAACGACCGTCTGTGCGAGATCCTGGGTTACTCCCGAGAAGAGCTGCTGAGCATGAGCTGGGCTGAAATGACCCCGCCGGGTGATCTGGAGCGCAACGTCACCCTGTTTGACGAGTTGCTTCACGGCAAGCGGTCGGGCTATGAGATGTCCAAACGCTTCGTTCGCAAGGACGGCACCTTGGTGCATGCCGAGATCCATGTGCGCGCCGTGCGCCATGCAGACGGCAGCCTGAAGCAACTGTTTTCCACCATCAACGACGTGACCGATCGAAAACAGGCCGAAGTGGCTTTGCAGAACAGTGAGCGTCGGCTGCGCGATGCCCAACGCATCGGACACATGGGCAGCTGGGTCCGGGACATCGAATCTGGCGCGGCGCAATGGTCAGAAGAGATGTACCGCATCTACGAAATCGACCCCGCGCAATCCGCCCCCAGCTTGGAAGAGGCGGTTCAGCTCATCCACCCTGATGACCGATCTTTGGTCACCGAGGCCGTCCCGTTGGCCATGGCGAGGAGCGCGGGTCTTACGAAGCGTCTTTCAGGGTCTGTTTGTCGAAGGACCGGTTGAAATGTTTGCGTGCCCGGGCGAACTGGAGTACGAAGACGGCAGAGCCATGCGTTTCGTGGGCACGGTGCTCGATGTGACCCAACTTACGCTCGCTCAGCAAGCGGTGCAGGAAAAGGAAGCCCTGCTGGCCGAGGCACAGGAAATGGCGCATCTCGGCAATTTCAATACTGACCTTCGGAGCAACAAAACCGTGTGGTCGAGCGAGCTGTTCCGGATGTTTGGGTATGACCCCGCGCAAGTTGAACCCTCCGTCGACAACTTCATGCGCATCGTCCATCCGGACGATTTGGCACGCGTGCAGGCCAGCTATCAGCGTGCGATGGGATCGCCGACTCAAAGCGAATACCGATTGGATCACCGCATCGTCGGTCCTGCCGGTGTGCGTCATGTGGAGCAACGAGGGCGGGTGAATTTTGATGCCACGGGGAATCCTGTCCGCATCTTCGGAACCACCATGGACGTGACAGAGCAGCGCGAGGCTGAGTACGCGATGCAGGACTACAAGGAGATGCTTGAACAGGCGGAGGCCCTTGTTCAACTGGGCAGTTGGGCTGGCGAGGTGAACACGCAGCAACTGAAGATATCCGCTCAGCTGTTCCGCAATGTTGGGCTTGACCCTTCGACGCACACGCCTTCAGACGCAGAATACCTGGCGCGCATCCATCCCGATGACCGGGACAAGGTGGTGGACGACATGCAGCGCATCCGGGCTGGCAAGGAGGTGGGCGAATTGCTTCTCCGAACCGACCCGGCCTGGGGGCCGATTCGGTGGCTGCGCCGCACGGTGCGCCGCATCCCTGGGGAAACGGATGGCCGCGGTCCACGCTATATCGGTACCTTGCAGGACATCACCGAATCGGTCCAGGCCAAAGAGCGGCTCGAACAGATGAACCGCGAACTCGAACAGCGCGTGACCTCGCGCACTGAAGAGCTCAGCCAGGCCAACCAGGAACTCGAGGCATTTTCGTACACCGTTTCCCACGACCTGAAGGCACCCTTGCGCGGCATCGACGGCTACAGCCAGTTGCTGGTTGAAGAGTACGGCGATCACCTGGACGATGAAGGTAAGAACTTTGTCCACCGCATCCGGCAGGGCGTGCAGCAGATGGGAGACTTGATCTCGGACCTGCTGGACTACTCGCGCATGGAACGTCGGGGCATGACGCCAGAACCGGTGGAAATGTTGCAGATGGTACAGCAAATCCTGCAAGGGTATGAGGCCGATGTGCAGCGCCAGGGCGTGCAGTTGCGCCTGGACATGGCGCCGTTTTCCCTGTCACTGGACCGCGAAGGCATCGCGGTGGTGTTGCGCAACCTGATTGGCAACGCGATCAAGTTCAGCCGAGACAGCCGGCCTCCGGTCATTGAGATCGGGTCGCGCCATGAGGGCGGCCGTCGGGTGCTCTGGGTGCGCGACAACGGCGTTGGCTTCGATCCCGCGTACCATGAACGCATGTTCAAGATCTTTCAGCGTTTGCACCGATCCGAGGACTTTCCCGGCACCGGCGTCGGACTTGCGCTGGTGGCCAAAGCGGCGCAGCGAATGGGTGGGCGCGTATGGGCCGAGAGCACCCTGGGCGCTGGGGCCACTTTTTATCTGGAGTTCCCGGAATGAACACCTTGGTGAATGCACCCGCAATCTTGCTGGTGGAAGACAACCCCATGGACTTGGACCTGACGCTGCGGGCGTTTGCCAAGAAGAAGTTCGTCAACCAGGTGCACGTGGCCCGAGACGGCGAGGAAGCACTGGCCTATTTTCCGCGCTGGGAAGCCGGCGAAGCCTTGCCCGCGGTGATTCTGCTGGACATCAATTTGCCCAAGATCGGCGGGTTGGAAGTCTTGCGCCAGCTCAAGGCCCACGAGCATTTTTCGCCGTATCCCGGTGGTGGTGCTGGCGTCATCAAGGAAGACAGAGATCTCAAGACGGCCTACGACCTGGGCGTCAACTCCTACATCGAGAAGCCGGTGAGCTTCCAGAAGTTCATGGAAGTGGCGGATCAGATCGAGCTCTACTGGTGCGTGCTCAACGAGCGGCCGGCCTGATTGCTTCTTGTGACGGGCGCACATCCCTTGGATGACCCAAGGTCGCAGCCTGACGACTGTTTCATGACGTGGGGGTTTGGTCGGGCGTGAAAGACGGTGGGAAAGCGCTGGTGGATTTGATCGTGGCGCACACCCACACCTGCTACTTCGGCGACCGGAGAGTACCGCCATCCCTAGGGCTACGGTTGCGAGGTCTTCACGGCTTTTGTGCTGTGCGCGGGGAGGGCAAGGCTAGAGGGGAAGTGAAGATGCCGCACTTGATTCTTCCAACGCATCGACAACCAAAGGCGAACAAACGATGAGCGAGAACACCTACATCCGTCACCACCTGGTGAAAGGGCCAGACGATGTGGCTGGGTGGCCTACGGAGTGGGTTTATGGGCTTTTTATCTCTGGCTACCTGTTGCTCGTGGTCGCTTCTTTGATAGTGACGACGGCCACTGCCTTGTTGGCCGTCCGGGGGCGGGTCCCTGGCGCCTGGCTTGCCTTGAGTGGCCTCGCTTTGGGATGGCTCTTCTTTCTCTTTCAGAATTTCTCAGGATTCATGCTCGGCCCATTGTCCAGTTGGGCGGCCGTTGGTGTTTATGGCGTATGCGGATTGACGAGTTCGCTGGGCTTTGCGCGCATGGCGATGCACTGGCTTGGGTCAACGCGCAAACCTGAGTTGTGAGCAGCGTGCTGCGAGCGGCCAAAGTGACTGAGGCGGCCAATCGTAGGCTACCCTGACAAGCAGACAGTTGATTCCTAGCAGGCCGTTGAAAAATTCTCTGCCACCGCCCGTGTGGGCGCTACGATCTGAAGCCGCGAGAACTGACGGACAGGGACGATGAGGAGTAACCAAGGAACTTCCAGGGAGCGATGTTCAGCTACATCAGCCTTGAAGAGCGAGTGCCGCAGGCATCCCCGCTGCGCAAGTTGCGCGCGGTGGTCGATGCGCTGCTGGCGACGATGAGCAACGAATTCGAGGCGGTGTATGCCCGCCGTGGGCGCCCTCGGTGCCGCCCGAGATGCTCAAGGCCCTGCTGCTGCAGATCCTGTTCTCCATCCGCAGTGAGCGGCAACTGGTCGAGGCCATCAACTACAACCTGCTGTACCGCTGGTTCGTGGGCCTGAACATCGAGGATAAAGTCTGGGACCTCCTTCAGCGCCAACCGAGAACGCCTGTTCAACGAAGACCTCGCCCGTGCCTTCTTCGAGCGCGTCAGCTCAGCGCCCAGTGGAGCAAGCTCGCCAGCGACGAGCACTTCAGCGTGGACGGCACCCTGATTGAGGCTGGGCCTCGCACCCACCAAAAGCTTCAAGCGCAAAGACGATGACAGCGGCACGCCGCCCGGACGCAACCCCGAGGTGGACTTCAAAGGGCAGGAGCGCTGCAACGACACCACCAAAGCACCACGGACGCCGATGCACGGTTGTTCAAGAAGAGCGCGGGTGACAAGTCCGCCTGTGCCACATAGAGCATCCTCATGGAGAACCGCAACGGGTTGATCGTGGACGTCGAGATCACCCACGCCAACGGAACCGCCGAGCGCGAGGCGGCGCTGAGGATGCTCAAACGCCGGGGCAACAAAACCAAGCGAGCCACGGTCGGGGCCGACAAAGGGCTACGACAGCAAGGCCTTCATCAAGGGCTGCAGAAAGCTCAAAGTCACGCCACACGTGGCGGCCAAGGACAAGCACTCGGCCGTCGATGGCCGCATCAAGCGCCACGAGGGTTACAAGACCAGCCTCAAAGTGCGCAAGCGCATCGAGGAGGCCTTTGGCTGGATCAAGACGGTGGGTGGTCTGGCCAAGACCCGGCTGATCGGCCAGGCCAAGCTCAGCGGACAGGCGCTGCTGTGCTTTTGCCACCTACAACCTGGTATGGGCAGCATCGGCGGCTGGTGGGACGCTCATCATGCGTGAGCCCTGGGATACGTGCGCCCAGAGAAACGGGGGAGACGGCCTGCAAACGGGCCGAAATGGCCGTCGCCGTTTCGTAGGAGCGTCCAGGGCGACTCTCTTCTTCGAAAACCTCGACCCTAACGCGTTCGATAAGCATTTTTCAACGGCCTGCTGGGATTGAGGCACTTGTGGTGAAGCGTGCCAGGCGTGTCGCCAAACCCGCTGGGTGCATTCAGCTCAACGGGTAGACCACCACTGAGCAAACCACCCAGGAAATGAAGACCCAGCCAATAAGCCACAGGAACCCCGCTGCGCCGCGCGAACGCGAAATCAACGGCAGGTACGGCAAGCTGAACACGAACACCAAGAAGCCGTAATCAAATGGTTTTTGGATCTCCGGGTGAGCTTTGCTGTCTTCAATGACCCAAAGTGCGAGCAACACCAGGAATGCCAATGGCCAGGTGGCCACAACCGGGGAGGTCATTTCTACGCCGCGTGCGAAAGCCAAGGCTTCAAAGCCTGCAACCAGCGCATTTCCAGCAATGAGCCCCGTCAGGTAGACGTTTGCGTTCCGTTTGACGGTGGGCATGTTGGCAGATTCGTTTGGGATGGTCATGGTGGCCTCCGAAGATTGCTGGAGGTATGGTCAGTGGATTGTGTGCCGCGAAGTTCAGCCAGTGATGTCGACCCGATTTTCGAGTGAGCTCACGAAGTGGCTGATGACCTTAGCCGCTTGGGAGGCGGTTTGCAAGAAGAAAATGCGGACCGTAATGCGAGCCACCTGCAGAGACGGCAATGCATCGAGAACTTTCTGGGCGGCGGGTGGCGCAACCGGTCGCGCAATACCTGCAGATACAGAACCGGAACCTTGGCGGCACGCAATGCGGCCGAAACATTCACGCCAAGAACGGCGCGAAGCCTCGCTTGAAACGCACCGGGGGACACCTTTGAAAGCGCTGCGGCGAGAGAGGCACGCAGCTCGGCCGTGCCGTGCTCGCCCATAAGGAGGTGGGACGTGATGCTCAATGGAACCAGTTTTGGGTTGGCGAGTCCTGTCAAACGATTGAAGAGCGAGAGCCAAGGGAGCGGGTTGGCAACAAAGGTGCAGCAAAGCACCACACCCACTAAGTTGGCCGGGGGGTTCGAAGCAATCAACGCCGCGATGGGGCCCGAAAACGACTCACCCAACACCACGATGGGCTTGTCAGTAGGAAGACGCTTGCGGATCAGTGCCTCGATGTCTGCATAGCCCAGCGCATCGTTGGGCGGGTACTGGATGACCAGTGTGTCGAACGCCGATGCCATCACCGCCAGAAAGGGCTTGAATAGGTCGCCAGTTCCGTCCATGCCGGGGAGCAAGACCAGTGTGGGTTGGTGCAATGTCTGCATGGCTCTACAAGCACTCGGTCTCCACCCCCACCGCATCCGCCGCCTCCGCAGCCATCGCCGCCACCCGAAGCTGAGCTGCCGCCACCGCCGCCACCCCCATCGGTAGAGCCATCCGTGCCGCCGTCATAGGCGGTGCTGGAGAACTCCGCGCCGCAGTAAGCGGTGACTGAAGAACCGCCCGCAGCGTCCTGTCGCCGAACGCCTTTGCAATCGGGCACGTACCGGAATCCGTCGGCGATGTTCAGCTTGCCGTTGAGGGCAAACAGCAAAGGGAGCCTTGCGGCGGATTTGGGGTTGGTGTTTTCCTCTTTGCAAGCGAACCACCAGCAGCGGCGCAGGCCGGTGTTCTTTTGTCGGTTGCTGGTGAGCACGACCGCAGGCGTGTGGTGCAAGAACTGGCCAAAGGCCTTGCGGCAAAAGCGTTCGTAGCTCTTGGTGTGAAGAATGAACTCGTGCCAAAGCTCATCAACCGCCTGGCTTGGCTTGGCATGGCCACGAACTTTCTCCCACTCTTCAAGTGCGCGAGAAAAAATTGGCGCAGCCCGTGTGCCACGAGTTCGCAATCTTTTTGGGACAAATGCGGGTACTTCTCCCTCACCTTGACGAAGAGCGCTTTTACGGGCAATTCGGCGCTTCTGATGAAGGCCTCTCTCTTTGCGCGGCAGCATGGCGGGCCAGAGTTCGAACGCGACACGTACCGGGGCAGCGACTGCAAGTGGCAAGAGACCCATTTTTTGTGCTCCCGTTTCGGCTGACTCAGATGGGATCACGGCTGACTGGTGTATCCCATGGAACGGTGGTGTACCGAGCTCATTCAATCTTAGGATGATCTCAAATCCCCCGCTGATTCACCCGTTGGCTCAGCGCTTCCGCGTTTTCCTTGCGCTCGCTGTAGCGGTCCACCAGATAGGGCGCCACATTCCGGGTCAGCAGGGTGAACTTCACCAGCTCTTCCATCACGTCCACCACACGGTCGTGGTAGCTCGAAGGCTTCATGCGGCCGTCTTCCTCGAACTCCAGAAACGCCTTGGCCACTGAGCTTTGGTTGGGGGATGATCGCTGCGCATCCGCCAGCGGCCCAGGATGCGCATCTGGTTCACGGCGTTGAACGATTGTGAGCCACCGCTCACCTCCATCACCGCCAGGGTTTTGCCCTGGGTCGGGCGCACGGCGCCCACGCTCAGCGGGATCCAGTCAATCTGGCTTTTCATGATGCCCGTCATGGCGCCGAAGTGCTCGGGCGAGGTCCACACATGCGCCTGCTCCAGGCGGCCAGCTCGTGCAACTCGACCACCTTTGGATGGTGTGGGGCGCGCCATCGGGCTGGGCAGACCGGCGGGTCGTAGGTGCGCGTCTCGCCCCCATCGCCTGGCAGCAGGCGCGCCGCTTCTTCGGTCAAAAGCCGGCCAGGAGTGGTCGCGCAACGAGCCGTAGAGCAACAGAATGCGGGGCGCATGGGTGGAGGGTTCGGGCGGGCGCAGTTGCGCCGCATCGGGCACCTGAAAGCTGCCCGCGTCCACCGGCGAGCCCTGGAGCAATGGCAACGGAGTGGCAACGGATCAGCCATTCGCCGCTGGCTTTCCTGGAGCCACCACTTCGCCGTCTTCCTGGTGAAGGCGTCTTGCAGCGGTTGGGGCAAGATTTCCAACACGGTTTCCGATGGGCGGCAGAGCTTGGCGCCCAGCGGGGTGACGACCACCGGGCGGTTCATCAGAATGGGGTGCGCGGCCATCTGTTCGATCAGTTGCGCGTCGGTCCAGTGGGCCTCGCCCAGGCCCAGCTCGTCATAGGGCGTGCCTTTCGACGCAGCAGCTCGCGCACCGAAATGCCCATTTGCTTGATCAGCGCCGTGAGCGTTTCCTGAAGCGTTGAGAGGCGTTTTCAGGTATTCTAATCACCTGCGGTTCAACGCCGCTGTTCTGGATCATCGCGAGCACGTTGCGCGAGGTGCCGCATTTGGGGTTGTAGATCGTGATGCGGGCTTGGGAGGGAGGGCGTGTCTGGCATCGTGTGGTGTCCTTGTCGTGGGGTTTGCTCTGGGGCTTGCGTGGGGCGGCGCGGGGGCTCAAGACGGTCGAGACACCAGCCGACCCACAGAAATGGGTTGAGATGAGGATACTATGATTCAATAATCGTTGCATTATTCATATGCAGGAAGCTGAAGTTGTTCGTTCGTTGGCCGCTTTGGCCCAAGAGGTGCGCCTGCGGGTGTTCCGCGCCCTGGTGGTGGCCGGCGCTGGCGGGCTGACGCCCAGCGCGTTGGCCGAGCAACTGGCGGTGGCGCCCAACGCCTTGTCGTTCCATTTACGAGCTCACCCATGCGGGGCTGATCAGCCAGGAAAGCGCCAGGGGCGAAACTCGATCTACCGCGCCTCGTTCGCGACCATGAACGAACTGCTCGGCTACCTCACCGACAACTGCCGTTCCGCGTGTCTGTCGCCCGATGCGCTGGCTGCGATTGCCGATCTCGAGCGACGGGCGTGTTGTGCGGCGGTTCAAGCCCGGTGGCGTCGCCTTTTTGCCTGACGACTGTCTCTTTCCTCCGATCCTTTCCTTGGCTGCCACGCGTGCACCCCATCCTTATTCCGGACGGCACCTTTCCACCATGACCTCCGCACCCTCAACGTTCTCTTCCTCTGCCCACAATTCCGCGCGCAGCATCCTGGCCGAGGCGCTCGAACGCCATGGCCGGGAACCGGTTCAAGGCCTATTCGGCCGGCAGCAGCCCCCGCCACTCAGCAGCAACCCCACTCCTTGGGCTTGCAGGTGCTCCAGGCCGCAGGCATCGATACCGAGGGATTGCGCAGCAAGAGTTGATGTGTTCGCCGCGCCTGGCGCGCCGCAGATGGATTCGATCATCACGGTCTGCGACAACGCCGCGGGTGCGGTTTGCCCGGTATGGCCCGGGCACCCCGCGACGGCCCATTGGGGGTTCGCTGACCCGTCGGAAGGCGATGGCACCGATCAGGAAAACGGGAGGCGTTTCAAAAAACCTTTGTATTTGATCAAGCGCCGCCTGGAGTTGCTGATCAACCTGCCTGCGGGCAAGCTGGGCAAGGAACTGCTGCAGGCGTCAGCGCGCGACCTGGCCACGCATTGAGCCGCGATCGTAGAGCGAACCATTGAAGCGCATTTTCACTACCGGGTGGTTTGTATGGGCTTGTTTGAGCGGTATCTGACGGTGTGGGTGGGTTTGGGCATCGCCGCCGGTGTGGCGCTCGGGCTGGTGATGCCCAGGGTGTTTCAAGCCGTGGCGGCGTTGGAGGTGGCGCAGGTGAACCTGGTCGTGGCGGTGTTCATCTGGGTGATGATCTATCCGATGATGATCCAGATCGACTGGCATGCGGTGAAAAACGTGGGCCAGAAGCCGCAGGGCCTGCTGCTCACGCTGGTGATCAACTGGCTGATCAAGCCCTTCACCATGGCGGCGCTCGGCATCCTGTTTTTTCAGCATGTGTTCGCGCCCTGGGTCGATCCGCAAACGGCCAGCGAATACATCGCCGGAATGATTTTGCTTGGCGTGGCCCCGTGCACGGCCATGGTCTTCGTGTGGAGCCAACTGGTCAAGGGCGATGCGAACTACACCCTGGTGCAGGTCTCGGTGAACGACCTCATCAGGCGGTAGGCCTTTGCGCCGATTGCGGCGTTTCTGCTGGGCGTCACCGATGTCACCGTGCCCTGGCAAACGCTGCTGCTCTCCACCGTGCTTTATGTGGTGCTGCCACTGCTGGCAGGCATGGCCACGCGCCAGGTATTGATCAAGCAATCGCCTGCCGCGCTTGGCCACTTTGTGGCGCGCCTCAAGCCGTGGTCGGTGGTGGGCTTGATCGCCACGGTCGTGTTGCTGTTTGGGTTTCAAGCCCAAACCATTGTTGATCAGCCGTTCGTGATCGCGTTGATTGCCGTCCCCTTGATTCTCCAGACCTACGGCATTTTCTTTTTGGGGTGGTGGGGCGCCAGGCTGCTCAAGTTGCCACACGAGATCGCCGGCCCCGCCTGCCTGATCGGCACCTCGAACTTCTTCGAACTCGCGGTTGCCGTGGCCATTTCGCTGTTTGGGCTGAATTCCGGCGCGGCATTGGCCACCGTGGTGGGCGTCCTGGTGGAGGTCCCGGTGATGCTGTCGCTGGTGGCCATCGTCAACGCCTGGCGCCCAAAGCCCGTTGAGTGAGGGGCGGCGCCGGCGATGGCCATGCCCCCAAGGTGGAAGGCGCCACGCTCTACACTTGGGCACATGAACTCGCCCGTCTCATCCCAGCCCTCGATCCAGATCGTCCCCATCCAGCTTGAAGACCGCAGCTACAACATCCACATTGGCAGTGGCCTGCTGACCGATGCGGCCAGTTTTGATGGCCTGCGCAAAGCGGCCACGGCGCTGGTGGTGACCAACTCGGTGGTTGCGCCTCTCTATATGGAGCAACTGCTGCGCGTATTGCGTCAGCGCCATGCCACGGTGCACACCGTGGTCCTGGAGGATGGCGAAGCCACCAAAACCTGGGATTCGCTGAACCAGATCTTTGAAGGTCTGCTTTCCAAAGCCTGCGATCGCAAAACGGTGCTCTACGCCTTGGGCGGCGGTGTGGTCGGTGACATGACCGGTTTTGCCGCCGCTTGCTACATGCGCGGCGTGCCGTTTGTGCAGGTGCCCACCACGCTGCTGGCGCAGGTGGATTCCTCGGTCGGCGGCAAGACGGCCATCAACCACCCCCTGGGCAAAAACATGATCGGCGCGTTTTACCAGCCACAGCGCGTGATCTGCGACCTGGACACCCTGAAGACCCTCCCCCCGCGCGAGCTCAGTGCGGGGCTGGCCGAGGTGATCAAGTACGGGCCCATCTACGACATGGTTTTTCTTGACTGGATCGAGGCAAACCTGGACGCGCTCAGGGCCTGTGAGCCCGCTGCCATGGCGTTTGCCGTGAAGCGCAGCTGCGAAATCAAGGCCGAGGTGGTCAGCCAGGACGAGCGCGAAGGCGGTCTGCGCGCCATCCTGAACTTTGGCCATACCTTTGGCCATGCCATTGAGGCCGGGCTGGGCTACGGCGCCTGGCTGCATGGCGAAGGCGTGGGCTGTGGCATGGTGATGGCGGCCCGCCTGTCGCGGGCCATGGGTCTGGCCGATGCCGCCTTTGTCGAGCGGCTGACCCGCATCGTGCAGCGCGCCGGCCTGCCCGTGGTGGCGCCCGTGCTGGACGCGCAGGACAACGTGGGCCGCTACATGGCGCTCATGCGGGTCGACAAGAAAGCCGATGCCGGGCAGATCCAGTTCATCTTGGTCAGGCAACGGTCAGGGCAAGCCACGGTGGCGCCGGCGCCCGATGCGTTGGTGGCCGAGGTGATCCAGGCCAGTTGTGCGGCCTGAGGCAGGCATGAACCAGAGCGCTGTGCTCGCACCCTACGCCTGCCACGCCAACCAAAGCCGAGGCCGTGCCTTTCCCGGAAGCCGATGCGCCCACCCGCTCGGTCTACCAGCGCGATCAGCGCGACCGCATCGTGCACAGCTCCGCCTTTCGCCGGCTGGTCTACAAGACCCAGGCAGCCTTCAATCACGAGGGCGGATCTCTTCCGCACCCGCCTGACCCATTCCCTGGAAGCGGCCCAGCTGGCGCGCAGCATCGCCCGCACCCTGGGGCTCAACGAAGACCTGGTGGAAGCCATTGCCTTGTCCCACGATCTGGGCCACACCCCGTTTG
Source organism: Burkholderiaceae bacterium (assembly GCA_041396525.1). GTDB lineage: Bacteria > Pseudomonadota > Gammaproteobacteria > Burkholderiales > Burkholderiaceae_C > Hydrogenophaga. Next base: position 222,367 of record JAWKYI010000002.1, on the reverse strand, counting down.
GCCACGCCGGGCAGGATGCGCTCAACGCCTGCCTGAAGGGGGCTGGGGCCGCAGACCACCGATGGCGAGGAAGGCACGCACACGCTTGGTTTCGAGCACAACCTGCAAAGCCTGCGCGTGGTGGACCGCCTCGAAGAGCGCTACCCGGCTTTGACGGCCTCAACCCCACTTTTGAAACCGCGAAGGGATTCTCCGAAACACTGCTCCCGCACCGATGCCGAGCGGCTGGCGCGGGTGGACAACACCGGTGCGTGGCGCAGCGCTTCCCGGAGGGCGGTGCCCCGTCGCTGGAAGCGCAGTTGTGCAACCTTGCCGATGAAATCGCCTACAACGCCCACGACATCGACGACGGCGTGCGCTCTGGCTTGCTCAGCATGGAGCAACTGGCCGAGGTGCCGCTGGTGGACCGGTACCGCGTTCAAGCACTTGAGGCCCACCCCAAACTGCAGGGGCGGCGCTTGTTGTTTGAAACCATTCGCCTGATGTTGAGTCAGCAGGTGTATGACGTGATCGACACCACGCGCGAGCGCGTGCTTGCCTCGGGCGTGCAAACGGTGGACGATGTTCGTCGCCACAAGGCGCTGGTCGCGTTCTCCGACGCCATGCGCACTGATTCTTCCGAACTCAAACGCTTCTTGTTTCGCAATCTCTACCGCCACCCGCGCGTCACCGAGACCACCGAGCGAGCCGCGCAGGTCGTCCACGAGCTCTTTGACTTCCTCATGGCGCACCCGGAGGAAATTGGCGAAGAACGCACGTCAACGGCCAGCCTCCCGCGCGCCGTGGCTGACTACATTGCCGGCATGACCGACCGTTTCGCCATCAGCGAACACGAACGACTTTGCGGAAAGGTCCTGTTCCCATGAACACTTCCCCCATGGCCATCAACACCGAGGCACAAGCCCAACGCGTCGCATGGGTGGTGCTGGCTGTTGGGGTGAGCGCAGCGTTGCACATTGGCAAGTTGCCGGTGGCGATCCCTGTCTTGCGCGAAGCACTGGGTGTGAGCCTTGTGCAGGCGGGTTTTTTGCTTTCCATGGTGCAACTCGCCGGCATGTCGCTGGGATTGCTGGTGGGGTCGGGGGCCGACCGGATCGGTGCGCGGCGTGTGATGCAGGTTGGTCTGTTGCTGCTGGCGTTGGCCAGCGCGCTGGGATCCACAGCCCAGCAGGTGCCCTGGTTGTTGGCCTCCCGCGCCCTCGAAGGGCTGGGTTTTCTGCTGTCTGTGCTGCCCGCACCCGCGCTGCTTCGGCAGCGCGTCTCCCATCCGCACACCCTGTCGAAAGCCCTGGGTTGGTGGGGGGCCTACATGCCATTGGGGACCGCCATTGCGCTGCTGGCTGGCACGGCGCTGATCGGGTGGGTGGGTTGGCGTGGCGCATGGCAGGCTTTGGCAGCGGTGTCGTTGCTTGCCTGGGTGGCTTTGACCCTGGCTGTGCCAGCCCAGCGCGTGCGCCATGCCCATGCGGTTCCGGCGCCCCTTGGGCCCCGCTTGCGCCGCACCCTGGCTGCACCTGGCCCCTGGCTGGTGGCGCTGGGATTCTTCTTGTATTCCGGGCAATGGATTGCCGTGGTGGGCTTCTTGCCCACCGTCTACCAGCAAGCCGGTTACACCGGCAGTTGGATCGCCTGGCTGACCGCGCTGGCAGCGGCCGTCAACATCGTGGGCAACGTGATGGCCGGACGCCTTCTGGCCAAGGGCATTGCACCGGGGCGCCTGATGAGCACGGCCTTTGGCGTGATGGGCATGGGTGCCATGCTGACGTTTGCTGGCGACGTGCCGCCGCTGGTGGCCTATCTGGCAGTGCTCCTGTTTTCCGGTGTGGGCGGGCTCATTCCGGGCACCTTGTTCGTGGTGGCGGTGCGCCTGGCGCCGGATGACGGCACTGTCTCTTCCTCGGTTGGCTGGATGCAGCAGCTCTCGGCGTTCGGGCAGTTCGTCGGGCCGCCGGCCGTGGCCTGGCTCGCCTCGGCTGCGGGCAACTGGCATTGGACTGGCATGCTGACAGGGGCGTGCTCCATGCTCGGTCTGGCGGTCGCAGCGCAGATTGATCGCGCTTGGAAGTCAGATCCCAGGTGATCTGAATGGCTGTGTTGGCTCAGCAGCCTTGCTGAGGCCCGGAGGTCTTGGTTGCGGGCCGGTACAACGGGCTGCACCCCGGAAGAAATGGGCTGAACGCGTGTGACTTGGTTCACGCGCCAAGCCCGCCTGGACCTCAGATCTGGCGCCCTGACGCCCCTCTTTTGTTCAAGTCCTGGTGCGGACGCGTCGATAGCATGGTGTCTGGCGTCGGTGGATGTCGGCTATTTTGGAGCTGTCGATGAGCGCATGGAAGAATGGTTCGGTGGTCAAGCGCCTGTATGCGGTGCTCGGCTTGGTGGGATTGGTCGTGATCGGTCAGATGGCGTTGAGCTTTGTCCAGGAATGGCGCAGCAACGCGACCTTGAATGAGATCGTGAACACGGAATACAAGCGCATGCGTGAGGTGTCGGCCTGGGAGTTGATGTCCACGGGAACGACGGTGCGCATTGTGGCGCTCAACCGGGGCACCGATCCCGGTTTGGCCAGCTTGTTTGGTCCGGAAATTGGTCCGCGCATTGAAAAGATCGATGCCTACCTGGCCGACATCAAAACCTGGGCCACCGATCCCGATCAGGTGGCCTTGTTGGGGGAGATTGAAGCCGAAGGTCCGCTGATCATGGGGGCTTTGGGGAAGATGGCCGCCTTCCGCGAGCAAGGCGACAACCAGTCCGCATTGGCCGAGTTTGAAACCGGCTTCATGCCGCACGTGAACAAGTACCAGGAAGGCATTGCCCGCTTCAGCGACCTGCAGGAAAAGAAAGTCATTGCCCGCACCCGCGAGCAGCAAGCCTTCCAGCAGCAGCGGTTTTGGGCAGGAATGGGCGTTACAGCCGTGATCGTGTTGGTGGTGGCCGGCCTGATGGTGCGGCTTGCCCACCACATCCGTGACGCGCTCGGCCGTTCGATGCGCATGGCCGAATCGGTGGCTGGAGGCGATCTGACGGTCCGCAGCCAAAGCGATGCCAAGGACGAGTTTGGTCAACTCATGCGGGCCATGGATGCCATGGCCGAGAGCCTGAGCAATGTGGTGGGGCGGGTGCGCGGCAGCACCGGGCACCTCAAGGAGGCATCCAGTGAAATTGCCCAGGGCAATCAGGATCTATCAGAGCGCACCGAGCGCCAAGCCAGCCATTTGCAGCAAACCACGGCGACCATGGCCGATCTCACCGAGGCGGTGCGTCTGACCGCCGACAACGCGGGCGAGGCGGCAAGATTGGCCGATCAGGCACGCCAGGTGGCGGATCAGGGGGGTGAGATGGTGGGACGCGTGGTGGATACCATGAGCCGGATCGAACAATCCTCGCGTCGCATCGAAGAAATCATCAGTGTGATCGATGGCATCTCCTTCCAGACCAATATCCTCGCCTTGAATGCCGCTGTCGAGGCGGCCCGGGCCGGTGAGCAAGGGCGAGGCTTTGCGGTGGTGGCGGCGGAGGTGCGCAATCTGGCCCAGCGTTCCGCCTCTGCAGCCAAGGAGATCAAGTCCCTGATCGTGGACTCTTCGGACAATGTGCGTGACGGCGGTGAGCAGGTGAATGCCGCTGGCAAGACCATGAAAGAGCTGGTGCAGGCCGTCAACCAGGTGAGCACATTGATTGCAGACATCAGTTTGTCGGCGAGTTCCCAGCGCTCGGGGATTGCCGATGTCGGGGCCTCTGTGAGCGAAATCGACAGCTCCACGCAACAGAATGCAGCCTTGGTCGAGCAGGCCGCAGCCGCTGCGGGTTCCATGCGCACCCAGGCGCTTCAGCTCGACGAGGCGGTCATGGCGTTCAAACTCTGAGTCGCGGGGGGCGCGTCCTGGCCCGCCTGCATAATCGGGGTCAGAACCCCCAACGCAGCGCCCCATGGCCAGACTTCCCCGCCTCAGTGTTCCTGGCTATCCACACCATGTGATTCAGCGCGGCAACAACCGCCAAGCCATATTTCTCGCTGATGCCGATCGGCAGCGCATGCGCGATCTGCTGATTGACCACTCGGTGCGCAACGGTGTGGCAGTCCATGCCTATGTGTTGATGGACAACCATTTCCACCTGTTGGCAACGCCGGAGTCGGAAGCGGCGCTCCCGGCGATGATGCAGTCGGTGGGGCGGAGCTACGTGCGATACTTCAATGACAGGGCAGGGCGCACGGGGACCTTGTGGGAGGGCCGCTACCGATCCACAGTGATCGAAGCAAAACGCCACCTGCTGGCCTGCATGGCCTACCTCGATCTCAATCCGGTGCGCGCCGGCCTGGTGCATGCACCACAGGACTTCCCTTGGTCCAGCCATGCGCACTATGTTGGGCTGCGGATCGACAAGCTGGTGACGCCTCATCCGCTGGTCTGGGAATTGGGCAACACGCCCTTTGCCCGGGAGGCGGCATATCTCAAACTGGTGCAACAAGGATTGTCCTTAGTCCAGGTGGCAGCGCTGACCGAAGCCACTTTGCGCGGCTGGGCCCTGGGTGATCCCGCTTTTCTGGAAGAGTTGCAGCGCCAGACCCCCCGCAGGCTGCAGCCCACCACACCCGGCCGGCCCCCCAAGACGCCGGGCTAGGGTCTGTTCACGCAGTGGTTCCAAGTGCGAAACGGGTGGAAACAGCACCCATCTGGGCGCGGGACGACGGTCAGACTGGGCGCCTGAACGAGGAGCGCCACGATGAGTGGCGTTGTTTCCACCCCTCTACTTCAGGTCGCAGCCAATAAAAGCCATGCGCAAGGCGCAAAACGCACCCGGGGCCTCCCCCCCGGCGAGGCTATGCAATGCCGCGCATGGCCTTTTCGGTCTGCAACGCATCTTGGAACGGCCGTGTGAACAGGCCCTGGGCCAGGCACTCCCACCGATTCCAGCCTGCGCCACTCCCTGCCTGGAATCGGCCCGCGCGGCACGTTTGCGCCTCCTCCTATCTGTCCCCAATTAGATTGGAGGAGGCTCATGCGATAAATAAAATGGGGTCAGACCCCATATTTTCCGCTTGGCACCGATGTTGCATTGCACTATCCTCGCTATCCGCGACGTTTTTCGCGCCAACGAAACATAAAAAGGAAGTGCCATGACCACGGCTGCCGAACTGCAACATCTTCAGGAAACCGGTCTCTACGATCCCGCCAACGAACACGATGCCTGTGGCGTCGGTTTTGTTGCCCACATCAAGGGGGAAAAAAGCCACGCCATCGTGACCCAGGCCCTCAAGATTCTGGAAAACCTGGACCATCGGGGCGCAGTTGGGGCCGACAAGCTCATGGGCGACGGCGCCGGATTGCTCATTCAATTGCCTGACGCCCTGTACCGGGAAGAGTTTGCTGCCAGGGGCGTGACGCTGCCGCCACCAGGTGAATACGGCGTGGGCATGCTGTTCCTGCCCAAGGAGCACGCCTCCCGCCTTGCGGTGGAACAGGAAATGGAGCGCGCCATTGCGGCCGAAGGCCAGGTCTTGTTGGGTTGGCGCGATGTCCCGGTGAACCGGGAGATGCCGATGTCGCCCACCGTGCGCAAGAAGGAACCCATCATGCGCCAGGTCTTCATCGGCCGTGGCAGCGACGTCATCGTGCAAGACGCGCTGGAGCGCAAGCTGTATGTGATCCGCAAAACCTGCAGTGCCAACGTGCAGCGCCTGAAGCTCACGCACAGCAAGGAATACTACGTGGTGAGCATGAGCAGCCGCACCGTGGTGTACAAGGGGTTGCTGCTTGCCGACCAAGTGGGTACTTACTTCAATGACCTCCAGGATCCCCGCTGCGTCTCCGCACTGGGGCTGGTGCACCAGCGCTTCTCCACCAACACTTTCCCGGAGTGGCCGCTGGCCCATCCCTACCGTTACGTGGCCCACAACGGTGAAATCAACACCGTCAAAGGCAACTACAACTGGATGAAGGCGCGCGAAGGTGTGATGACTTCTCCGGTGCTGGGCGACGACCTGAAAAAGCTCTACCCGATCAGCTTTGCCAGCCAGTCCGATACCGCCACCTTCGACAACGTGCTCGAACTCATGACCATGGCCGGCTACCCGCTGGCCCAGGCCGTGATGATGATGATCCCCGAGCCGTGGGAAAACCACTCCACGATGGACCCACGCCGCAAGGCTTTCTACGAGTACCACGCCGCCATGATGGAGCCCTGGGACGGCCCGGCCTCGATCGTGTTCACCGACGGCCGCCAGATTGGTGCCACCCTGGACCGCAACGGCCTGCGCCCCTCGCGCTACTGCGTGACCGACGACGACTTCGTGATCATGGGCTCGGAATCGGGCGTGTTGCCCGTGCCAGAACACAAGATCGTGCGCAAGTGGCGCCTGCAACCCGGCAAGATGTTCCTCATCGACCTTGAGCAGGGCCGCATGATCGACGACGAGGAACTCAAGGCCAACCTGGCCAACACCAAACCCTACAAGCAGTGGATCGAAAACCTGCGCGTCAAGCTCGACGACGTCGAAGGGCCTGCTACAGCGGAGCCGCTGCCCAGCGAAGTCTCCCTGCTCGACCGCCAGCAGGCCTTCGGCACCACGCAGGAAGACATGAAGTTTCTTCTCGCACCCATGGCCGCCGCCGGCGAAGAAGCGCTGGGGTCCATGGGCAACGACAGCCCGTTGGCCGTTCTCTCCGACAAGAACAAGCCCCTTTACAACTACTTCAAGCAGTTGTTTGCGCAGGTGACCAACCCGCCGATCGACCCGATTCGCGAGGCCATTGTGATGTCGCTGGTGTCCTTCATCGGGCCCAAACCCAACTTGCTCGACATCAACCAGGTCAACCCGCCCATGCGCCTGGAGGTGAGCCAGCCGGTGCTCGATTTCGCCGACATGGCCAAGCTGCGCAACATCGAAGCCTTCACCCAGGGCAAGTTCCGCAGCCATGTGCTCGACATCACCTACCCGGTGAGCTGGGGCCGCGAAGGCGTGGAAGCCAAGTTGGCTTCGCTCTGCGCCGAGGCGGTCGACGCCATCAAAGGCGGCAAGAACATCCTGATCGTGAGCGACCGCAAGGTCAGCGCCGCCCAGGTCGCCATCCCCGCCTTGCTGGCGCTTTCGGCCATCCACCAGCACCTGGTGCGCGAAGGCTTGCGCACGACTGCCGGCTCGGTCGTGGAAACCGGAACGGCCCGCGAAGTGCACCATTTCGCCGTGCTGGCCGGTTACGGCGCCGAGGCTGTGCACCCCTACCTGGCGATGAAGCCATCGCCAAGATGCACAAAGACCTGCCTGGCGATCTCAGTGCTGAAAAAGGCGATCTACAACTACGTCAAAGCGATCGGCAAGGGCTTGTCCAAGATCATGTCCAAGATGGGCGTGTCGACCTACATGTCGTACTGCGGCGCCCAGTTGTTCGAAGCCATTGGCCTGGACAGCGACACCGTCAAGAAATACTTCACCGGCACCCCCAGCCGTGTCGAAGGCATCGGCGTGTTCCAGATCGCTGAAGAAGCGATCCGCATGCACAAAGCCGCCTTCGGCGACGACCCGGTGCTGGCCACCATGCTCGATGCCGGTGGCGAATACGCTTGGCGCGCCCGCGGCGAGGAGCATATGTGGACGCCCGATGCCATCGCCAAGCTGCAGCACAGCTCGCGCTCGAACAACTGGAACACCTACAAGGAATACGCCCAGATCATCAACGACCAGAGTCGTCGTCACATGACCCTGCGCGGCCTGTTCGAATTCAAGTTCGACCCGGCCAAGGCAATCTCGATCGATGAAGTCGAGCCCGCCAAAGAAATTGTCAAGCGCTTTGCCACCGGCGCCATGTCGCTGGGGTCCATCTCCACCGAAGCCCACTCGACCCTCGCCATTGCCATGAACCGGATTGGCGGCAAGAGCAACACCGGCGAAGGCGGGGAGGACGCGCTGCGCTACCGCAACGAACTTAAAGGCATCCCGATCAAGCAGGGTCAGACCATGTCGGAGCTCCTGGGCAAGGAGGTCTTCGAAGTGGACTACACGCTGCAAGACGGGGACTCCATGCGTTCGCGCATCAAACAGGTCGCCTCAGGCCGATTTGGCGTAACCGCCGAATACCTCAACAGCGCCGATCAGATCCAGATCAAGATGGCGCAGGGCGCCAAGCCAGGCGAGGGCGGTCAGTTGCCGGGTGGCAAGGTCTCCGACTACATCGGCAAGCTGCGCCACAGCGTGCCGGGCGTGGGTCTGATCTCACCGCCGCCCCACCACGACATCTACTCGATCGAAGACCTGGCGCAACTGATTCACGACCTGAAGAACGTCGCGCCCCACAGCTCCATCAGCGTCAAGCTGGTGTCCGAAATCGGTGTGGGCACCATCGCCACCGGCGTGGCCAAATGCAAGGCCGATCACCTGGTGATCGCAGGCCACGATGGTGGCACCGGCGCATCGCCCTGGTCGTCGATCAAGCACGCGGGCTCACCCTGGGAAATCGGCTTGGCCGAAACCCAGCAGACCCTGGTGATCAACCGCCTGCGCAGCCGCATTCGTGTGCAGGCCGATGGTCAGATGAAGACCGGCCGCGACGTGGTCATCGGCGCCCTCCTGGGGGCCGAGAATTCGGCTTCGCCACCGCACCGCTGGTCGTCGAGGGCTGCATCATGATGCGCAGCACCTCAACACCTGCCCCTGGTGGGGTGGCCACCTGTGACCCCGAGCTGCGCAAGAAGTTCACCGGCAAGCCCGAACACGTCGTCAACTACTTCTTCTTCATCGCTGAAGAAGCCCGCCAGATCATGGCGCAACTGGGCATTCGCACCTTTGACGAACTCGTGGGCCGCGCCGACCTGCTCGACATGCGCCAGGGCATCGAACACTGGAAAGCCAAGGGCCTGGACTTCAGCCGCTTGCTCGCCATGCCCAATGTGCCTGCCGACGTGCCGCGTCTGCACACCGAAGGCCAGGAGCACGGACTGGAAAAGGCGCTGGACCAGGTGCTCATCACCAAGGCCCGTGCGGCCATCGACAAAGGCGAACGCGTCAAGTTCATGGAAGTGGCTCGCAACGTCAACCGCTCCGTGGGTGCCATGCTGTCGGGTGCCGTCACCAAGGTGCACCCGGAAGGTCTGCCTGACGACACCATCCACATCCAGCTTGAAGGAACCGGCGGTCAATCGTTTGGTGCTTTCCTCACCAATGGCATCACCCTGTACCTGATTGGCGATGCCAACGATTACACCGGCAAAGGTCTTTCCGGTGGTCGCGTGGTCGTGCGCCCCAGCATCGATTTCCGGGGCGAATCGGCACGCAACATCATTGTGGGCAATACCGTGATGTACGGCGCCACCTCCGGTGAAGCCTACTTCAGCGGCGTGGCCGGTGAGCGCTTCGCCGTGCGCCTGTCGGGCGCGACCGCGGTGGTCGAGGGCACGGGTGACCACGGCTGCGAGTACATGACGGGTGGTACCGTGGCGGTGCTGGGCAAGACGGGGCGCAACTTCGCCGCCGGCATGAGCGGTGGTGTGGCCTACATCTACGACGAAGATGGCAAGTTCGCCGAGCGTTGCAACACCGCCATGGTGAGCATTGACAAGGTCCTCACCACCGCTGAACAGACAGCGCAGGTCGACCGCGCCGTCTGGCACCGCGATCAGACCGATGAGGCACAGCTCAAGCGCTTGCTCGAAGACCACAACCGCTGGACGGGCAGCAAGCGCGCACGCGAGCTGCTCGACAACTGGGCTCAGGCCCGCGAAAAATTCGTCAAGGTGTTCCCGCACGAATACAAGCGGGCCCTGGGTGAGATCAACGCGCGCAAGCAAGCCGAGGACGTGACAACCAAGGCCCAGGCAACCGCCCGGAAAAAGACGGCTGCGGCCAAATAAAGCGACCGCTAAAGAAGGACACACATCATGGGAAAAGTCACTGGCTTCATGGAGTTTGAGCGCCTTGAAGAGGCCTACAAGCCCGTCAACGAGCGTCTGAAGGACTACAAGGAATTCGTGGTCACGCTGGACGATGGCAAGGCCAAGACTCAGGCTGCGCGTTGCATGGACTGCGGCACGCCGTTTTGCAACAACGGTTGCCCGGTCAACAACATCATTCCGGATTTCAATGACCTCGTTTACACGGGCGACTGGAAGAATGCAATCGAGGTGCTGCACAGCACCAACAACTTCCCCGAGTTCACAGGGCGCATTTGCCCCGCGCCCTGTGAGGCCGCCTGCACTGTCAACGTGAATGGCGATGCGGTGGGCATCAAGTCCATTGAACACGCCATCATCGACAAGGCCTGGGCCGAAGGATGGGTCAAACCCCTGCCTGCCAAGATCCGAACCGGGAAAAAGGTGGCGGTGGTCGGCTCTGGTCCTGCCGGCATGGCCGCTGCGCAGCAACTGGCGCGTGCAGGGCACGACGTGACGCTGTTCGAGAAGAACGATCGGGTTGGTGGCTTGCTTCGATACGGCATCCCCGATTTCAAGATGGAGAAGAGCCACATCGACCGCCGCGTGGAGCAGATGAAGGCGGAAGGCGTGGTCTTCAAAACCAGCACGCTGGTCGGTGAAATGCCCAAAGACAGCAAGGTCACCAATTGGGCCAAAGAATCGGTCAGCGCAGAGCAGTTGAAAAAGGACTTCGACGCCGTCCTGCTGACGGGTGGCTCGGAACAGTCCCGCGACCTGCCCGTGCCAGGGCGCGATCTGGACGGCATCCATTTCGCCATGGAGTTTCTGCCGCAGCAAAACAAGGTCAATGCAGGCGACAAGCTCAAGGGTCAACTGCGTGCGGACGGCAAACACGTGATCGTGATTGGTGGCGGCGACACAGGATCCGATTGCGTCGGCACCAGCACCCGCCATGGCGCACTCAGCGTGACCCAGTTCGAGGTGATGCCCCAGCCGCCCGAGCAGGAAGACAAGCCCTTGGTTTGGCCCTATTGGCCGTTGAAGCTGCGCACCAGTTCGAGCCACGACGAGAGCGCAGAGAAGGGCATTCTTTCGCGCGAGTTCGCAATCTCCACCAAAGCGTTCATTGGCAAAGGCGGCAAAGTCACCGGCCTGAAGACCGTCAACGTGGAATTCAAGGACGGCAAGCTGGTTGAGATCGCAGGCACCGAGAAGGACTACAAGGCCGATCTGGTGTTGCTGGCCATGGGTTTCGTCAATCCCGTGAGCACCGTGCTTGACGCCTTTGGCCTCGAGAAGGACAACCGGGGCAACGCCAAGGCAAGCACCGACTTTTCCGGAGGCTACGCCACCAACGTCGACAAAGTTTTTGCCGCTGGCGACATGCGCCGTGGGCAGAGTCTGGTGGTCTGGGCGATTCGTGAAGGCCGGCAGGCTGCGCGTGCGGTGGACGAGTTCCTGATGGGCTTCTCGGACCTGCCTCGCTGACCGCTGTCCGTTTCACCTTGGGAGAGCGGCCCCGTGAAAATCGGTGCCGCTCTTTTGCTTTGACCGGCCGAAAAGCGCAGAGTCCTTGGAGACGTGCGGGATTTCCCCGGGCCCGGATCGGGGTATTCCCTCATGCGACAATGTGCGATTGACTTCAAATGCCATGAGTGACAAACCCTTCATTGAAATCGACCATGTGACTTTCGGCTACAACAGCAGCCGAACCATCCTGAACGATATTTCGTTGCAGTTTGCGCGCGGCAAGGTCACGTCTGTGCTGGGCGGATCTGGTTGTGGCAAGACCACCTTGCTGCGCCTGATCGGTGGTGTGCATGCAGCCAATAGCGGCACTGTCAAGTTCGATGGCGAAGTCATCAATACCAATGACAAGGCGCAACTCTTTCGCTTGCGCCGCCGTCTGGGCATGCTGTTCCAGTTTGGTGCGCTGTTCACCGATTTGACGGTGCTGGAAAACGTTGCGTTCCCGTTGCGCGAGATGACCGATTTGCCGGACGAGCTCATTCGCAACATCGTGTTGATGAAACTCAACGCGGTGGGGCTGCGTGGCGCGGCGAACTTGCGCATCAGTGAGGTGTCGGGCGGTATGGCCCGGCGGGTGGCGTTGGCCCGGGCCATCGCTCTCGACCCCGAACTCATCATGTATGACGAGCCATTTGCAGGCCTTGATCTGGTTTCGATGGGCGTGGCAGCCAAGTTGATTCGAACCCTGACCGATGTGACAGGGGCCACGACGCTGCTCATTTCCCACGACATTCCGCAGTGCATGGCGATCAGTGATGCGGTCGTGTTGCTGGCGCCGGGTGGACGCATCGTGGCGCAAGGCACGCCTGCCGAACTCATGGCCAGCGACGACCCCGAGACCCGGCAGTTTGTGCGCGGGGAACCCGACGGACCCGTGAAATTCCACTACCCAGCCCCATCGCTGGAAGAGGATTTCGGGGTGAGGACTTCTGCATGAACATTTTTCAGTATCTTGGGCAGCGGGTGCTCGGGGGATTGGCCGGCTGGGGCCGGGGCGCTCTGTTTTTTCTGGAGTTGCTCGCGGCTGTGCCCGCCTCCCTTCGGCGCTTTGGCCTGGTGGTGAGCCAGATTCACGCGATTGGCAACCGCTCGCTTGTGATCATCCTTGCGTCAGGGCTCTCGGTGGGCTTTGTGCTGGCGCTGCAGATGTATTACGCGCTGGTGACGTATGGGGCGGCTGAGTCGCTGGGGCTGATCGTGAATCTCTCGCTGGTGCGAGAGCTGGGCCCGGTGGTAACGGCGCTTCTGTTTGTTGGACGTGCCGGCACCTCTCTGACCGCAGAGATCGGTTTGATGAAAGCTGGCGAGCAGATCGCTGCCATGGAGCTCATGGCCATTGATCCCCGCTCGAGGGTGCTCGCGCCGCGCTTCCTGGCGGGGATCATTTCCATGCCCTTGCTCGCAGGTCTGTTCTCTGCCATCGGTATCCTTGGTGCCTATGTGGTGGCGGTCGGGTTGATCGGAATTGACTCGGGCAATTTCTGGTCCATTCAACAAAACGGTGTGGACGCTTGGCGCGACGTCGGCAACGGCGTGGTGAAGAGTTTTGTGTTTGGGGTGGTGTGCACCGCTGTGGCGTTGTATCAGGGCTTTGAAACCGAAGCCACACCCGAAGGGGTGGCCTATGCCACCACGCGCACGGTTGTCACCGCCTCTTTGAGTGTCCTGGCGCTGGACTTCCTTCTCACCGCGTGGATGTTTTCAACGCCCTGATCCCCCTGTGGAGCTCTTATGAACAAGAAAAGCATTGAAATTCTGGTCGGCCTGTTTGTTGCGCTGGGCGCGCTGGGCCTTTTGTTTCTTGCGCTGAAAGCCGCCAACTTGGGCAGCTTCTCAAGCGGTGGAGACACCTACACCCTCACCGCCAAGTTTGACAACATCGGTGGCCTGAAAGCCCGTGCGCCTGTGCGCTCTGCGGGTGTGAATGTGGGGCGGGTGACCAGCATCACGCTCGACCCGGTGACGTACCAGGGCTTGGTGACACTTGAAGTGAACAAGGGCATTGTCTTTCCCCGCGACACTTCCGCCAAAATCCTCACCGCCGGATTGCTCGGCGATCAGTACATTGGCCTAGAGGCTGGGGGCGATCCGGAAAACCTCAAGGCCGGCGATGTGATCAGACGGACCCAGTCGGCCGTGGTGTTGGAAAACCTCATCGGTCAGTTCTTGTTCAGCAAAGCGGCAGATGGTGGGTCCGAGAAGGGCGAGTGAGCCCCGGACCGTTTCTGGAGCGCGCGGATTCACCCCGTCAGACAAAGGTGCATTCATGAAAATCAATGGTGGAATGCGAGCACTTGGTCGCAAGTCGGTCGCCAGTGCAGGCTTCGCCATGTTGCTGGTGCTGGCCGGTTGCGCCACGGGGCCCGATGCCAACCCCCGCGACCCTTTTGAGCCCTTCAATCGCGAAGTCTATGCGGTCAATGACGCGGTGGATCGCGCCGTGCTCAAACCCGTGGCAACGGCCTACACCGAGATCACGCCGGATGTGGTTCGCACGGGTGTGAGCAACTTTTTCCGCAACCTCGGTGATGCCTGGTCGTTCATCAATGCAACGCTGCAGTTGCGTCCGAGGGAGGCATCGGAGAACGCTTTGCGATTTGGCGTGAACACCGTCTTTGGTTTGGCGGGCTTGTTGGATATCGCTTCCGAGTTGGGAATCGAACGCACCACCCTCGATTTCGGTCAGACGCTTGGGCGCTGGGGGGTTCCGTCAGGCCCCTATCTCGTGCTGCCTATCTTCGGTCCGTCCTCTGTTCGGGACGCAGCGGGCTTTACCATCGAGTCGAGAGGGGATCTGGTTCAGGGCTTGTCCGACGTGCCAACGCGAAACTCTTTGTATGCCTTGCGAGCAGTAGAAACCCGAGCCAACCTGTTGAGGGCCACCTCCATGCTTGAAGGTGCAGCGTTGGACAAGTATTCGTTTACCCGCGATATCTACCTGAATCGCCGTGAAAGCCAGGTCGAGGACTTGAAAGACAAGGGTGTGGGGCTGAAGAACGGTCAATAGGCCTGTCGAATTCACCGCACTGTTACCCTGGCATTACAAAAGCGAAACAAACCGAGGGAACTGTCCATTTACAGTTTCCATCTCAATGGTCAATCCGTTGCGCCTTCCTGGTGCTCGGTTCCAATTTAGGAGTTAACGATGAAAATGCAACGCCGCCAATGGGTGTCCAGTCTCCTCCTCGCAGGCGCAGTGCTCGCCAGCCCGATGTCCTTTGCAGCCGAAGAAGGGCCCGATGCGCTGGTGCAGCGCATTTCCACAGAGGTGATGGATGCCGTGAAAGCCGATCCTGCCATTCAGGCGGGCGACATCAACCGCATTGTGGCGTTGGTGGACTCCAAAATCATGCCCAACGTCAATTTTTCGCGCATGACGGCCTCCGCTGTGGGTCGCTACTGGCGTCAGGCAACGCCCGAGCAGCAGACCAAGCTGCAAGCGGAGTTCAAGACGTTGCTGGTGCGGACCTACGCCGGCGCTTTGGGGGAGGTCAAGGATCAGACCTTGTCTTTCAAGCCCACGCGATTCCGTCCTGAAGACACCGATGTCGTCGTGCGCTCGGTGGTGCGTGGCCGTGGAGAGCCCATCCAGTTGGACTACCGCTTGGAAAAGGGCGACAACGGGTGGAAGATCTATGACCTGAATGTGCTGGGTATCTGGCTGGTTGATACCTACCGGAGCCAGTTCGCGCAGGAAATCAACAGCAACGGTCTTGACGGCCTGATCGCCACCCTGGCTCAGCGCAACAAGGCCGCTTCGGGCAAGGCGGGTTGAGCCGTGGCGCAAAGCGATTCCAGTGGTGTCGTGAGCATGCCTGAGCGCCTGACGCTGCAAGAGGCGGTCACGGTGCTGGAGCGGCTGGGACGGGCGTTAAAGCAGTTGCCCGGCCCTGCCGTGGTCTTGAATGCGAGCGCGTTGAAGGTATTTGACTCGTCGGCGGTGGCCGTTCTCCTGGAGCTTCGGCGCTCTTTGCTGCTTCAGGGCAAAACGTTGGATGTCCAGGAGCGGCCCAAGCGCCTGGACGATTTGGTCGGCCTGTACGGGGTTGCCGAACTGCTGCCAAACTGAATGTGGCGGCGCATAAGCCCCGGCGCTGCAGCTATAGCGGTACGCGGCTTAAAATCGAGGGTTAGGCCAGCGTAGGCAGATGTCCTGCCTGCGTTCGGGCCCGCCAGTTGGACCTCGATGCCCGCCGTTTCTTTCCAAAACATCTCCAAGACCTACGCCACGCCCAAAGGCGCCTTTCAGGCACTCCAGTCGGTCTCCTTTGACATTGAGGAGGGTGAGTTCTTCGGCCTTCTGGGACCAAATGGTGCGGGCAAGACCACATTGATCAGTGTGCTGGCTGGGTTGGCAAGGTCCACCAGCGGCGTGGCACGGGTGCATGGCCATGATGTGCAAGGTGATTACCAGGCCGCGCGGCGGGCGCTGGGCGTGGTGCCGCAGGAGTTGGTGTTTGATCCGTTCTTCACGGTGCGGGAAGCGTTGCGATTCCAGTCGGGGTACTTCGGCATCCGGGGCAATGGCGCATGGATTGACGAGCTGTTGCAGAGCCTGGGCCTGGCAGACAAGGCCACCGCCAATATGCGACAACTCTCGGGGGGGATGAAGCGACGCGTGTTGGTGGCGTTGGCGTTGGTGCACAAACCCAGGGTGATTGTTCTGGACGAGCCGACCGCTGGCGTGGATGTCGAACTGCGTCAGACGTTGTGGCAGTTTGTGTCTCAGTTGAACAAGCAGGGCAGCACGGTGTTGCTCACCACGCATTACCTCGAAGAGGCGGAAGCGCTTTGTGGGCGCCTGGCGTTGCTCAATCGGGGGCAGGTTGTGGCGCTTGAGCGAACATCCGAGCTGCTCAAGCGCGCGGCATCCAACATTCTGAGATTCAAGACCGATGATGCCTTGCCGCCGGAGTTGGCTGGGCAGGCTCGCGTCACGGGCCGTGTCGTGCAACTGCCCGCCAACGATGCGCTGGCGGTCGAACGCATCCTGGCCCAGGTTCGCCAGGCCGGGTCCACCGTCGACGACATCGAGATCCGCAAGGCCGATCTGGAAGACGTTTTCCTCGAGTTGATCCAGGGCAGCAACGCACAACGTCAAACACGCGAGGTGGCGGTATGAACGGCTGGCAGATGCTCTTCTACAAAGAGGTGCTCCGGTTCTGGAAGGTGGGTTTCCAGACGGTGGCAGCGCCGGTGATCACTGCGATCCTCTACATGATGATCTTCGGCCATGTGCTTGAGGGGCGCGTGCAGGTGTATGACTCGGTCAGCTACACGGCTTTCCTGTTGCCGGGGCTGGTGATGATGAGTGTGTTGCAGAACGCGTTTGCCAACAGCAGCAGTTCGCTCATCCAGAGCAAGGTCATGGGGAATCTGGTGTTTTTGCAGTTGACGCCGCTGTCTCACCGCGCCTGGTTTGTTGCCTACGTGGGCTCGTCGGTGGTGCGAGGTATGGCGGTGGGGGCTGGCGTCATGCTGGTGACTTGGTGGTTTGCGCGGCCGCCGTTTGTGGCGCCGTTGTGGATTGTGGTGTTCGGCTTCATGGGCGCTGCATTGCTTGGTGGCCTGGGTCTGATTGCGGGTCTGTGGGCTGAGAAGTTCGACCAGATGGCCGCGTTCCAGAACTTCGTCATCATGCCCATGACTTTCCTCTCGGGCGTGTTCTACTCCATTCATTCCTTGCCTGAGATCTGGCAACGGGTGAGTCACCTCAATCCATTTTTCTACATGATCGACGGATTCCGTTATGGCTTCTTTGGTGTCAGCGACGTGTCGCCATGGATCAGCCTGATGCTGGTGGGAGGCGCCCTGGCGGTGGTGAGTGCCATTGGTTTGCATTTGCTGCGCACGGGGTACAAGACCCGTCACTGACCTCCTGATAGAGCCCCCGATTTGTGAGACCAAGAAATGACCGCTGAAGAACTGCAATCCCTCATCTCCGCCGGGTTGCCCTGCGACCACATTGAAGTCACTGGCGATGGTCGCCATTGGGCGGCCGTGATCGTGTCACCTGCCTTCGAAGGACTGCGCCTGATCGCCCGCCACAAAAAGGTCTATGACACTTTGGGTACGCGTATCAAGACGGACGAGGTCCATGCCCTTTCCATGAAGACCCATACGCCGGACGAGTGGGCCAAAAAATGAGGCTGTTGCCGGGCCTGTCGGCTTCTGATCAGATGGGCTTCTCGGTGTTCAGTGGCACGAACCGGGAGGCGGTCCAGGTGAGTGGCATGCCCCCCATCTTCTCTTAGGCGCTGGCCGCCACCTTTAACTGCGAACCGATCATGGACAAACTGCAAATCACCGGCGGGCGCCCGCTCAATGGCGAGGTCGTCATCTCAGGGGCCAAGAATGCGGCGCTGCCCGAAATGTGTGCCACGCTGCTGACCGAAGAGCTCGTGCGCTTGCTCAATGTGCCGCGTCTGCAGGACGTGGCCACCATGCGGCGCCTGCTCGACAACATGGGGGTGAAGACGGAGACGCATGGTGACCGTGGCGGCTTGTCTTTCCAGGCGGCAGATCCCATCAGCCCTGAGGCGCCTTACGAACTGGTCAAAACGATGCGTGCCTCGGTGTTGGTGCTGGGGCCGTTGCTTGCGCGCTTTGGTCGCGCCAAGGTGTCGTTGCCGGGTGGTTGTGCCATTGGGTCCCGCCCGGTGGATCAGCACATCAAGGGTCTTCAGGCCATGGGAGCCGAGATCGATGTGGAGCACGGGTACATGGTGGCGCGCCTGCCCGCGGGGCGCACCCGATTGAAGGGCGCGCGCATTGCCACCGACATGGTCACTGTGACCGGCACAGAGAATTTCCTCATGGCAGCGGTGCTTGCTGAGGGAGAAACGGTTTTGGAGAATGCCGCCCAGGAGCCTGAGATCCCCGATCTGGCAGAGATGCTGATTGCCATGGGTGCCAAGATCGAGGGTCACGGCACCAGCCGGATCCATGTGCAAGGCGTCGACCGCTTGCACGGTTGCTCGCATCAGGTGGTCGCCGATCGAATCGAGGCGGGGACATTTCTGTGCGCCGTCGCGGCCACGGGTGGGGATGTCATTCTTCGCCATGCCCGCGCCGACCACATGGACGCGGTCATCGACAAGCTGCGTGATGCCGGGGCCACTGTTGAGAGTGGACATTCGAGCGATGGACCTTTTGTGCGCGTAAAAGCCCAGGGGCGCCTGAAGGCACAGTCGTTCCGCACCACCGAGTACCCAGGCTTTCCCACCGATATGCAGGCGCAGTTCATGGCGCTCAACCTCATCTCGGAGGGCTCTGCCACGGTGACCGAGACCATTTTCGAAAACCGCTTCATGCATGTGAACGAGATGGCGCGTCTGGGTGCACATATCCAGATCGAGGGAAAGGTGGCCGTGGTTGAGGGTGTCGAGAAGCTGTCAGGCGCGTCTGTGATGGCCACCGACCTGCGCGCGTCGGCCAGTTTGGTCATCGCCGGCTTGGTGGCCCAGGGGCAGACGATCGTGGATCGCATCTACCATCTCGACCGGGGCTATGACCAGATGGAAAAGAAGCTGCGCGGGCTGGGCGCGGACATCGATCGCATCAAAGGTTGAACCATGATCACGCTCGCTCTCTCCAAAGGTCGCATTTTTGACGAAACCCTGCCGCTGCTGGCTGCGGCGGGCATTGAAGTTCTTGAGGATCCGGAAAAATCGCGCAAGCTGATCCTTCCCACCAACCAGCCGGATGTGCGGGTCGTGCTGGTGCGTGCCTCGGATGTGCCCACCTATGTGGAGTATGGTGGCGCCGACCTGGGGGTCACGGGCAAAGACACTTCCTGATCGAGCATGGGGCAGGGGCTGTATCAGCCACTGGACCTGCAGATTGCCAAGTGCCGCATGAGCGTGGCAGTGCGATCCAGTTCTGACTACGCTTCGGTGGTACGCCAGGGGTCCCGCCTGAAGGTGGCCACCAAGTACACCGCCATCGCGCGCGAGTTCTTTTGCCGGGCAAAGGCGCACGTTGATCTGATCAAGCTTTGGCGGCAGTATGGACAGCCCTTTGACCGGGCTCGCTGACGCCATCGTCGACCTCGTGTCCACCGGCAACACCCTCAAGGCCAACCACCTGGTTGAAGTCGAACGCATCATGGACATCAGTTCGCGACTCGTGGTCAATCAGGCCGCGCTCAAGCTCAAACAGGTCCAGATTCGCCCCATTCTCGACGCATTTACCCGGGCCATCGAACAAACTGCCCAACCAACGCCATGAGTCTCTCCGCCAAGCCCGTTCGTCTCTCCACCGTCTCTGCAGACTTTGAGGCACAGTTTGCGGCCAGGCTGCATTGGTCTGCCGAAACCGACGACGCGATCGAGCAGCGCGTGGCCGATATCCTTGGTGATGTGCGGCGCCGCGGCGACGCTGCGGTGTTGGAGTACACGGCCCGCTTTGATGGACTGGCCGCCACCGACATGGCCGCTCTGGAACTGACTCAGGCGGATTTCAAGCAGGCGTTTGACAGCCTTCCACAAGCCCAGCGAGACGCATTGCAAGCGGCCACCCGGCGGGTTTCGGAGCTACCACAGAGGCACAGAAAAAAGCATCCGGGAAAGTTGGAGCTACAAGGATGAACGGCTCGTTGTTGGGCCGAAGGTGACGCCGTTGGACGGTAAGGCATCTACCCGTGCCGGGTGGCAAGGCACCTATCCGTCCAGTCTGATCATGAACGCTGTGCCGCCCCACGTGGCGGGTGTGCAGGAAATCATCATGGTGGTGCCCACGCCCGTGCGCGGCAGTGTGGCGACCGGGGGTGTCGGTGGAGGCACTTCCGAGCGAGGTGAACGCAATGACCTGGTGCTTGCAGCCGCCTATGTTGCGGGGGTCTCCCGTGCGTTCACCATAGGCGGTGCCCAGGCGGTTGCAGCCTTGGCGTATGGCACGGCCACTGTTCCCAAGGTCGACAAGATCACGGGCCCTGGCAATGCCTACGTGGCCAGCGCCAAGAAGCGTGTTTATGGTCTGGTTGGCATCGACATGATCGCTGGACCCAGCGAGATCCTGGTGCTGGCCGATGGCAGCACCCCGGCCGAGTGGGTGGCCATGGATCTGTTCAGCCAAGCCGAGCATGACGAGTTGGCGCAGAGCATCCTCTTGTGTCCGCACGCCAGCTATCTGGATGCCGTGCAAAAAGAAATCGATCGGCTCTTGCCCACCATGCCGCGCGCGGACATCATTGCCAAGAGCCTGAACGATCGGGGTGCCTTGATCCTGACTCGAGACATGGCCGAGGCTTGCGCCATCAGCAACCGCATCGCCCCCGAGCATCTGGAAGTGTCCAGCGCAGAGCCCCACCGTTGGGAGCCGTTGCTCAAACACGCTGGGGCTATCTTCCTGGGTGCGTTCACCAGCGAGAGCCTGGGTGACTATTGCGCAGGGCCCAACCACGTGTTGCCCACCAGTGGGACGGCGCGTTTTTCGTCGCCATTGGGCGTCTACGACTTTCAGAAGCGCAGCAGCCTGATCGAAGTCAGTGCCGCTGGCGCGCAAGGTCTGGGCAAGGTCGCCGCAGAAATGGCCTACGGAGAGGGGTTGCAGGCCCACGCCCGCGCCGCGGAGCTGCGTTTGGACGTGGTTCCGCCGATGCGGGGTGATCAATGAGCGTCAGCCCCATGCGCTTCATACGGCAGGACATCCAGTCCATGCACGCCTATGCCATCCAGGACTCGGCGGGCATGGTGAAGCTCGATGCCATGGAAAACCCATTTTCCTTGCCGGCAGCGATGCAGGTGGAGCTGGGTGCCCGATTGGGGGCCGTGGCGATCAACCGCTACCCAGGGTCTCGAATTGGCGACCTGAAGCAAGCCCTGGCCCGCTATGTCGATCTTCCGGCAGGGTGCGGTTTGATGATCGGCAATGGGTCGGACGAGCTGATTTCCCTCTTGGCCATGGCTTGCGACGTCCCCGGCGCGTCGATTCTGGCGCCTTTGCCTGGCTTCGTCATGTATGCCATGGGGGCCCAGTTGCAGGGCCTTGCGTTCCATGGCGTGCCTTTGACGGCGGACTTTGAGCTGGATGAGGTGGCCATGATGGCGGCAATCGCCGAGCATCAGCCGGCCATCACCTACATTGCCTACCCCAACAACCCCACCGCCAATCTTTGGGACGCTGCCACGATCCGGCGATTGATTGCAGCCGCAGCCACCTATGGGGGGGTGGTGGTGATGGATGAGGCCTACCAACCGTTCTCGAGCCGAAGCTGGCTTGACGAGATGAAGGCGGATCCGGGGGCCAACGCCAATGTGCTGCTCATGCGCACGCTGTCCAAGTTCGGTTTGGCGGGGGTGCGGTTGGGGTATCTGGTTGGGCCCGATGCGTTGGTGTCCGAGGTGGACAAACTGCGCCCGCCTTACAACGTGAGCGTCCTGAACGCCGAATGCGCCATGTTTGCCTTGGAACACGTCAACGTGTTTGCCCAGCAGGCGGCCGAAATCTGCGAACAGCGTGGCGTGTTGATGGCGGCATTGTCTGCGATGCCGGGTGTCACGGTGTTTCCAAGCGATGCCAACATGGTGCTTGCGCGTGTGCCGAATGCGCAACGGAGTTTCGACGCCCTGAAGGCGAATGGCATTCTGGTGAAGAATGTTTCTAAAATGCATCCATTGCTGGGCGAATGCTTGCGCTTGACCGTCGGCACACCTGCCGAAAATGCACAATTGATCCGAGCCTTGCAGCAAAACCTATGACGTCCCCGTCTTCAGCCTCTCCCCAACACGATCATCGCATTGCCAGTGTGCAACGCGACACCTCTGAAACCCAGATTGCCGTGAACGTCAATCTGGATGGCACCGGTGTTGCCAATCTTTCAACAGGTATTGGTTTTTTCGACCACATGCTGGATCAGATCGCCCGACATGGGCTGATCGACCTGAACATTCAGGCCAAGGGTGATTTGCACATCGATGGGCACCACACCGTGGAAGACGTGGGCATCACGTTGGGTCAGGCTTTTGCCAAGGCGGTGGGTGACAAGAAAGGCATTCGGCGCTATGGCCACGCCTACGTGCCCTTGGACGAAGCGCTTTCGCGTGTCGTGATCGATTTTTCTGGCCGTCCAGGCCTGCATATGCGTGTGCCGTTCAAGAGTGGCATGGTCGGTCAGTTTGACACGCAACTGGCGTTTGAGTTCTTCCAGGGTTTTGTGAACCACGCCGGCGTCACGCTGCATATCGACAATCTGCATGGCGAAAATGCGCACCATCAGGCCGAGACGGTGTTCAAGGCCTTTGCCCGGGCCTTGCGCATGGCGTTGGAGCGCGATCCCCGCATGGGTGATGTGATCCCCTCGACCAAAGGCTCTCTTTAATTCCTGCCTTCTCTCCTTCTGTTCGATGACCTCCAAGATAGTCGCCGTGGTGGACTACGGCAGCGGAAATTTGCGCTCAGTTTCGCAGGCGGTGGCCCATGTGGTTGCCGGTACCGCGCTCCGTGTGGAAGTCACCAGCGATCCCAAGGTGGTCTTTGATGCCGAGCGGGTGGTGTTGCCGGACAAGGCCATATGGGTGATTGCACTCGAGGCTTGGCCGCTTCTGGGTTGCTCGAACCGGTGATGCATGCGTTGGCGAACAAACCATTGTTCGGGGTTTGCGTCGGCATGCAGATGCTTTTGGATCGGAGCGAAGAGGGTCCGACACAAGAGTTGGGTGTGATTCCGGGCGAAGTCCGCCGGTTTCAGCTTGACGGGCGCTTGCAAGCGGACGGAAGTCGATTTAAGGTTCCCCAGATGGGCTGGAACTCGGTTTTCCACGATTTGGGTCGTGGTTCGGCCCATCCCGTCTGGAATGGCATTGAAGATGGCGCGTACTTCTATTTTGTGCACAGCTATTACGCAAAACCCGCCCATTCCCATCACACCGTGGGTGAGGCAGATTTTGGTGGCCGATTTGCAGCAGCCATTGCTCGTGACAACATATTTGCAACCCAGTTTCACCCCGAAAAGAGCGCCGATCAGGGCTTGGCGCTCTATCGGAATTTTCTCCACTGGAACCCCTGATTCCATCCGTTCCGAGAGCCTTAGAACATGCTGCTGATTCCTGCCATCGACCTTAAAGACGGCCAATGCGTTCGCCTGAAACAAGGCGATATGGACCAATCCACCGTGTTTGGGGAGGACCCTGCCGCCATGGCCCGCAGCTGGGTCGAAAGGTGCGCGACGAATTGCATCTCGTCGATCTGAACGGAGCATTTGCAGGGCAGGCCCAAGAATGAGCAGGCCATTCGCGCGATCCTCAAGGAAGTCGGGTCGGAGGTGGACGTTCAGCTCGGCGGAGGTATCCGGGACCTGGATACCATTGAGCGGTATCTGGATGCGGGCTTGCGGTATTGTGATTGTTGCTCGCTGCCGTCAAGAACCCAGGGTTCCTGCAGGATGCGTGCTCTGCGTTTGGCGGCCATATCATCGTGGGCCTCGACGCCAAAGATGGGAAGGTTGCCACCGATGGCTGGAGCAAGATGACCGGTCGCAGGAAGTCATCGACCTGGGAAAGAAGTTTGAAGACTACGGCGTTGAAGGCATCATTTATACCGATATTGGTCGTGACGGCATGCTCACTGGCATCAACATCGACGCCACGGTCAAACTCGCGCAAGCGCTCACCATTCCGGTGATCGCATCCGGGGGGTTGTCGAACATGGACGATATTCGAGCCCTGTGTGAGGTGGAGGAAGAGGGCGTCGAGGGGGTGATTTGTGGTCGCTCCATCTACAGCGGCGATCTCGATTTTGAGGCGGCGCAAAACCTCGCCGACGAACTCAACGGCTGAACCCGGATGTTGGCCAAACGCATCATTCCCTGCATGGATGTCACCAATGGCAGGGTGGTCAAAGGCGTCAACTTTGTGGAGTTGCGCGACGCTGGTGATCCCGTGGAGATCGCCGCCCGATACAACGACCAGGGCGCCGACGAATTGACGTTTCTCGACATCACGGCCACCAGCGACGGTCGGGATCTGATTTTGCACATCATCGAGGCGGTGGCCTCTCAGGTTTTCATCCCGCTGACCGTTGGCGGAGGCGTGCGAACCGTGGAAGATGTTCGTCGGTTGCTCAATGCAGGGGCGGACAAGACCAGCTTCAATTCAGCTGCCATTGCAAATCCGGAGGTCATTCGGGAGTCATCCGAGAAATATGGATCGCAGTGCATCGTGGTGGCGATCGATGCCAAGCGCCGATTTGGCGATGACCTGTTGGATAGAGGAGAAGGTTGGGATGTTTACAGCCACGGTGGTCGCAAGAACACGGGCTTGGACGCCGTGGCATGGGCGCGCAAAATGAGCGAGTACGGCGCCGGTGAGATCTTGCTTACGAGCATGGATCGCGACGGCACAAAGGCGGGCTTTGATCTGACGCTGACCCGTGCGGTGGCTGATGCGGTCGGCGTGCCTGTGATTGCTTCAGGTGGGGTGGGCAATCTCGACCATTTGGCCGATGGTGTGCAGCAAGGGGGCGCTGATGCTGTCTTGGCAGCGAGCATCTTCCATTACGGTGAGTTCACTGTCGCTCAGGCCAAGGCGCGCATGGCTGAGCGAGGCATTCCGGTCCGCCTCTGAACGCGGATTATTGCTTCAAACAACCGCTTTGTCGTGCGGCAAAGAAGGCCACTGGCGTTCCAGGCGGTCTTCGATCTCACCGAGGTTGGCATTCAGTCCATTGCCTGTGCTTTCGATGGTCTCGGTGAGCGAGTCGCGCACCATGTCCATTTTCTGTGCCAGTTTGTCGCTCAGTTCGGCGTCGCGCTCGGCCAGCGATTCGAGTTCAGACTTCAGGTAGGCGCGCAATTCGTTGAATCGCGACGCCTCCGCCTTGTCAGCCAGGTGGCGCTGCTCTGTGGCCTCTTTGGTAATCCGGCGCACCTCCATCGCGTGGCTGGCTTGAAAGAACAGCAAGGCAATCAGGAAAACGGCAAACATGACCACGACCAGCCCCAGCATGACGAGCCCCAGCGGGGCTTGGACCTCAGCAACGCCCAGATTGAGTTCTGTGGTCTGCATGAACGCGTCAAAATTCAGCGCCACAAAGCCAGCGACCAGCAAAATGAGGGCAATCAGGAGCAGGGTGCGAAATCGCATGTCGGGCCTCCTCAGGCGGGGTTCAAGAGCTGTTCAAGATGGCACGTGCCGGCGTGCAAGCAGTTGGCTTCATGGTAACGCCAAATGCGAAACCGCCAGGTCTCTAAGACCCATGGTAGATTCACCTTATGAACTGGCTTGATGAAGTGAAGTGGGATGCACAGGGACTGGTGCCTGTGATTGCCCAAGAGGCGGCAACGGGCGACGTGTTGATGTTCGCCTGGATGAACCGGGAAGCGCTGCAAAAGACCGCCGAATTGAAGCGGGCTGTGTATTTCAGTCGTTCGCGCAACAAGCTATGGTTCAAGGGTGAAGAGTCGGGACATGTCCAGACCGTTCACGACATGCGCTTGGATTGTGACAATGACGTGGTGTTGCTGAAGGTAAGCCAATTGGGTCATGAGCCTGGAATCGCATGCCATACCGGGCGTCACAGTTGCTTCTATCAGCGTTGGGTTGACGGCAATTGGGTGGCGTCGGAGCCTGTCTTGAAAGATCCCGAGTCGATATACAAGTGAGCACTTTGCAAATGTCTTCCAGCGATGATCTGGCCCGTTTGGCCGCCGTGATTGAAAGCCGAAAACCGGCCAATGGGGGCAACCCGGAAACCAGTTACGTCTCCCGCCTACTGCACAAAGGGCCCGACGCTTTTCTCAAGAAGGTCGGGGAAGAAGCCACGGAAACCGTCATGGCTGCAAAAGATTGTGACCATGGTGGCGATCCCCAGATGTTGGTCAACGAAGTCGCCGACCTTTGGTTTCACTCAATGATCGCGCTGGCGCATTACGGAAAACACCCGGCTGACGTGGTGGCAGAACTGGTGCGTCGCGAAGGGTTGAGTGGTTTGGAGGAGAAGGCCTTGCGTAAGGTCAAGGCGCGCGAGGCGTCTGAATGATGGCAATCGCCAGGAGTTTTTCATGCAGCAAGATCGTGATGTGATTGATGTGGAGTCGCGAAATCTGGAACAGGCCGAGTCGCTCAAGACAGTTGGCTGGATCAGCTACTTGTTGCACCTGATCGTGGCCGTGGCGGCTGTGGTGCCTGGCGCCCAGGTGGGAGCAGGCCTGTTGGTGGTCGCCTTGGTGATCGATCTGGTGAAGCGTTCCGATGCCCAAGGCAGCTGGCAGGCAAGCCACTTTTCATGGCGCATACGCACTGTGCTTTGGGCTGGGTTCTTCTACGTGGTCACCTTTCCCCTGTTTTTGCTTCTGTACCTCCCTGGCGCTATTGCCTGGGCTGTCATCTCCATCTGGTTTCTTTACCGCATCGTCAAAGGCATGGTGCGAATGAACGCCAGCCAAGCCATGCCCGACGGATCCACCTTATGAGTGCACACGACCCCAACTGCATCTTTTGCAAGATCATCGCTGGAGAGATTCCCTCTAGGAAGGTCTATGAGGACGAGGGCATCTATGCCTTTCATGACATCAACCCATGGGCCCCAATCCATTTTCTGATGGTTCCAAAGCTGCACATTCCATCGATGGCGCAGCTCACAGCCGATCATGCTGAACTGATGGGGCGGATGATGGTGCTGGCACCACGGCTGGCGGCGGAGCTGGGGTGCAATCCTTATCCTGAGGGTGGTTTCCGGATGGTGTGCAACTCGGGCATCGAAGGTGGTCAGGAGGTGCACCATTTGCACCTCCACGTCATGGGTGGTTCCCGCCCGTGGAAGCGGGGCTGAGACGCGAGCCGTCTGCCAAGGAATTGAGCGCGCGGGGGTATTGAACTCTCGCTGGCGCTTAGAATCCTACGGATCGGGCCTGTTGGCACGTTGTTTCCATTTCTGGAGTAAATCATGGGATCTCTTTCCATTTGGCATTGGTTGATCGTGCTGTTGATCGTTGTCATGGTTTTTGGCACGAAGAAGCTGAAGAACATCGGCTCCGATCTTGGGGGCGCGGTCAAAGGCTTCAAAGACGGCATGAAAGAAGGCGAAACGAGTTCCTCCGAGCCACCTGCAAAGGTGACTCAGGATGCCTCACGTTCCGGCAAAGAAACCATCGACGTCGAAGCCCGTCAAAAAAGCTGACGGTTGAGACTGTGGACCCGTTGGTCCTCGGTTTGATGGGTTGGGGCATTGGCCGGCGCATCTTTTTCAGGACAGTCGACACATGATTGATTTGGGCATTTCCAAACTCGCCCTCATTGGCGCCGTCGCGTTGATCGTCATCGGGCCCGAGAAGTTGCCCCGGGTGGCGCGGACTGTCGGCGCATTGCTGGGCAAGGCGCAGCGATATGTCGCCGACGTCAAGGCTGAGGTGAATCGATCGATGGATCTTGAAGAGCTCAAGAAGATGAAAGACTCTGTCGAGAGCGCGGCCCGAGATGTGCAGACGTCGGTCCAGGAGAGCGCCAGCGACTTCGAGAAAACCTGGTCAGAGGCCACGGCAGGCATCACCGACTACGATGCCATGGGTGGTATCGGTACCGACCTCCACCCGGTATACAAACATCCGCGAAAAAACTGGCGCATCAAGCAAAAGGCCATGCCGCAGTGGTTCAAGGCGCGCGCCGGTATTCGCACCCGTACCCAATCCGGGGCTGCCCGTGTTGCCCGGTTTCGTCCTCGCCCCACTTCCCTCAAGCGTTGATGTCCGATTCCAAAGACCCTGCCGACGAGCTGGCCGGTACCGAACAACCGTTTGTGCAGCACCTGATGGAGCTGCGCAATCGCTTGATGTATGGGATTGCAGGGCTGGCGGTCTGCATGATCGCGCTGGCGATTTGGCCCGGCCCCAGTGGCCTGATTGATTGGATCGCAATTCCCATTCGGGCCCACATGCCGCCCGATGCAAAACTGATCGCCGTTGGCGTGTTTTCGCCGTGTTTCATTCCGATGAAGGTCTTGGCGATGACCGCATAGGTCAATTCCCTCCCGTGGTGGATGTACCAGATCTGGGCGTTTGTGGCGCCCGGGCTTTACAGCCATGAGAAGCGTTTCGCCATCCCCTTGATTGTCCTGGGCAGTGTCTTGGCCTACGTGGGTATCGCGTTTGTCCAGTTCATGGTCCTGGACCGTATGTTTGGCTTCATTCAACAGTTCACGCCAGCAAGTGTGGCGGCCACACCCGATATTGCCTCTTACGTTGAGGCCATTCTTTCTCTCTATCTTGCTTTTGCGATGGCCTTTCAGGTGCCAATTGTCGTGGTGCTATTGGTCAAGATGGACATGGTATCGGTGGACAAGTTGAAGGAATTTCGAGGCTACTTCATCGTGTTGGCCTTTGTGGTTGCGGCACTTGTGACGCCTCCCGACGTCATATCGCAACTGGCGCTGGCCATACCTATGTGCCTGCTCTATGAGCTCGGCATTTGGGGGGCGCAGTGGTTCGTGAAGTCCACCAAGGTGGTGGGCGATGAGGTGGCTGAGCGATCTGCGGACTGAGGACCTCTTGAAGGCGCCGGTCGGGCCAGGCATCGCGATCTCGGCGTGGTGCCGACATCTCAACCGCCCCAACAGCGTCTTGGGGTTTTTGACTCAGCGCTGCCCCGCCTGGCCTGTTAGTGTGCGTTTGCCAGGTGTTACTTCCACGCGGCTGCTGCCGCTTTTGCGAACGATGTCCAGTTGAGCGGGTTCGCCCGGCGTCAGGGCCGCCACAGCCGACAGCAACTGTGCGACGTTGCTGACCTTGCGACCGGCAACGGCGGTGATCACATCGCCAGGTTTGATGCCTGCTTGGGCCGCAGGGCCTTTTTGGAGGACCCCGGTAATGATGACGCCGCTTCCGGCCTTCAGTCCAAAGCTCTCGGCGAGCTCCTGGGTCAGGTCTTGCGGCTCGACACCGATCCAACCCCGGGTAACCTGTCCATCCCGAACGATGGCCTCCAGCACACTGCGGGCTGTAGAGGTGGGAATCGCAAAACCGATCCCCATGGAGCCTCCCGAGCGGGAATAGATGGCGGTGTTGATGCCCATCAGCCGACCTGCGATGTCGACCAGCGCGCCACCCGAATTTCCGGGATTGATGGCTGCGTCTGTCTGGATGAAGTTCTCGAAGGTGTTGATGCCCAGTTGCGTGCGGCCCAGGGCGCTCACAATGCCGCTGGTCACCGTCTGACCGACGCCAAATGGATTGCCAATGGCGAGAACAGGATCCCCGATGGTGAGTCGATCCGAATCACCTAGGGTAATCACAGGCAGGTCCTGAAGATCGATTTTCAGAATGGCGAGGTCGGTCTCGGGATCGGTGCCGATGACTTTGGCTCGGGCCTGACGGCCATCATTGAGCAGCACCTCGATTTCGTCGGCTTCTTCGATGACATGGTTGTTGGTCAGAATGTAGCCGGCTGGGCTCACGATCACACCAGAGCCAAGACCTGCTTGGGGCTGGGACTGGCCCTGATCACCGAAAAAGAACCGGAACCAGGGATCTGAGCCTGCCTGGCCAGTCTCGGGCGCTTTGCTGGTGTTGATGCTGACCACAGCAGGCGAGGCGATTCGAGCTGCAGCACTGAAACTGTTGACGGCCGAGCCGGGTGCACCTTCTGGCACTTCAACCACGGGGACCACGGCGGTCATCACGGGGCGCCGGTTGAGCCATTCAGGTTTGAGCGTGGCAACGACAAAGAAGGCGGCCAGCAGAATGGTCACGGATTGGGCAAATACCAGCCAGAGTCGTTTCATGTACGTTCGGAAAAGATGCGTTCTTCTTGGCCGCCGTTTTGGCGC
Source organism: Burkholderiaceae bacterium (assembly GCA_041396525.1). Taxonomy (GTDB): domain Bacteria; phylum Pseudomonadota; class Gammaproteobacteria; order Burkholderiales; family Burkholderiaceae_C; genus Hydrogenophaga. The sequence goes on along the minus strand of JAWKYI010000002.1, from coordinate 192,214 downwards.
GCAGCGTCTATTGTCCTGCAAATGCAGTCGACCCAGCTGACTTCAAGGCAGTTGATGCAGGTCAATGCGCGATGACAGGCGCCCGGGTGAAATGTGAATCTGAATCGACACTGAAACGGAGAAGGCGCATGAAAGCGATGAGTGGATCTTTTTTCAACAGACTATGGTCTGTTCAGCATTTCGGGTCTCCTGTTTATCGTGGGGATGGCCATTTGGTTCTACCGATTCTTCAATCGCAAGATGGATGAGGCCGAGCGGGCGCAGAAGCTGGAGCGCTGAGGAGAATCGCGGCGCTGGGCGACGCGATGTCAAAATGCGAGGGCTGTGAGGCGCGTTTCGACGCACCTCACAGCCTTTTTCTTGCTCGCTTTCGTTGATTCCTGATTTATGACGCCTTCAGACGCACGATCACCGGTAACCCGAAGTGGGCTGCTGCAAACCCTGGACAACGCGCAGCCCACCATGTTCAAAGACTATGGGCCCAATGGGCTGCAGGTTGAGAATCTACGGAGGTCCTGTAAGCTGGTGACGGGGTCACGGCCAGCCTTGCCCTGATCGAGGCGGCCATAGATGTCCCGGGCGTGCCTTTATCTTGGTGCATCATGGTCTTTTCTGGCGCGGCCAGGATGGCCTGGCGACGGGGTGGATGAAGCAGAGACTGGCGCTTGCTGGCCAGTGACATCAACCTGTTTGCCTATCATTTGCCGTTGGATGCCCATCGACCACGGGCAACAATGCACAGTTGGCCCTTCGGTTGGGAGTGGACTTGATTGACGGACCACAAGGTCGTTTCGGCGAGCGTCTCTCGGCTTTATGGGGGCTGAGCGAGGTTCGCGCGTCGGTGCTCGCGGACCATGTGGCATCGGTGTTGGGGCGGCAGGTGACATTGGTCGCCGAGCCAGATCGCCGGGTTGAACGCGTGGCTTTGTGTACCGGCGGGGCACAGTCATACTTCGAGGGCGCCATTGCTGCGGGCGCTGATGTCTTTATCACCGGCGAAATCTCCGAGCCTCAGGCTCACTACGCTCGGGAGTGTGGGGTGGCTTATATTGCCTGTGGCCACCATGCGTCGGAGCGCTATGGAGCCGCAGCCGTTGGCGCTCATGTGGCTGAGCAACTGGGAATCGATCACGTGTTTGTTGATGTTCCGAATCCAGCCTGAGCAGTGGATATGCCCTTTTCCAAATTCGCTACACCTTCTGGGGCGACGCCTTTGCCTGTGGTTGTCACCATGGGAGACCCGGCGGGGATCGGTCCTGAGATTGTTGCGGGAGCGATGCTCGAGAGCCCATTGGTGGCGGCCGATGTGTTGATCGCGGGTGATTTGGATGTGTTGAAACGGGCTGGCGAACTCGTGGCAAAAGCGAAAGGGTGCGCCCGCGGAGTGGATATCTGCTTCGGAATCGGCGATCTCTGAAGACTGCGTGGCAGTGGTCCAGGCATGTGATTCTGTGCGCGGTCTGCCAGTGGGTCGGGTCAGTGCGGCCGCAGGCAAGGCGGCGGCGCAGTGCGTGAGTGGGCGGCAGGTTGCCTTGGGCGGTCCAGGCGCGTGCAGTGGTGACGGCCCCATTCACAAAGAGGCCTTGTCGGCAGCGGCCTTGCCCATCCTGGGCACACCGAGTACTTTCAAGCGCTGGCTGCGCAGCCATTTGGGCGTGTCTGTCGGTGAACTGCCGTTCGGATGATGCTCAGCTGCCCTGGGCTGAGGACGGTCTTGGTCCATCCATGTGTCGCTGAAGGAGGCAATCGCGGCCCTGAGCAGAGAGCGTCTGCTGACGACGCTTCGAATCCCTGGCGGCCGCTTTCACCGCTTCAACCCCTCGGTTTCGCGGATTGCGGTGAGTCTGAATCCGCATGCGGGGGAGGGGGAGCAGGCTTTGGGCGGGAAGAGGTCGAGATCATTTCCCCGGCGGTGGCCGAGGCGCAAGCGGAGGGGCTGTCGGTCGTCGGGCCGATCGCACCGGATACTGTGTTCATGCGGGCGCGGCAAGGCGAGTTTGATGTGGTGGTCGCGATGTACCACGATCAGGGACTGATTCCGGTGAAGTTGCTGGGCTTGGACGATGGCGTCAACACGACACTGGGGTTGCCGTTTGTTCGGACAAGCCCGGATCACGGCACCGCGTTTGATTTGGCTGGCAGTGGCACGGCCAGCCCATCCAGCCTGTTGGCGGCAATTGGCGCCGCGCGAAACATGACTCCAGTGCGGTAGTCAGGCTTCTCCGTCTTTCGCGGGCGCGACGCTTAGGGTGCTACTTGCGCAGGCTGTCCCTGATCTCCCTGAGCAACAAAACGTCTTCTGGCGGCGCCTCCGGGGCTGCTGGGGTTGCCTCTTCTTCGCGCTTGAGCCGGTTGATCTGCTTGACCATCATGAAGATGATGAAAGCCAAAATCATGAAATTGATGGCCACCGTAATGAAGTTGCCATAAGCCAATACGGGGATGCCCGCCTCTTTCATTGCTGCCAGCGTATGGGCTGTGCCTTCTGGCACAGTGCCCAATGCGATGAAGAGGTTGCTGAAGTCCAGTTTTCCAAAGATGCTCCCCACGATAGGCATGATCACGTCGTCAACCAGTGATCCAACGATCTTGCCGAAAGCACCGCCGATGATCACACCCACGGCCAAGTCAATCACATTGCCTTTCACGGCAAAGTCTTTGAATTCTTGCATCATGCCCATTTGATTCTCCTTTTGATCGTGAAACGGGTTTGGTTTTCCCCAGGCGCTTGGTATTTCAAGGCCGGTGGATTCTTGCACAGAACGCTTGTGTATTCGGTGTATTCAAGGGCAAAAAAGAACGCCGTCGACTGCTTCCCAGAAGATCTCGGTGAGCGCTCGTGGCCATGGGTGGTGTGGTCGCCGTTTTGACTTTGATCGATGTCAGCGAGGCTGGCATGTGCCTCCGGTACAATGCCGGGTTGACCCGTAGTGGATCTCCCATTCAGAAACGTCATTGAAAGAATTCCATGAGTGAAGCAACCGTTGGAGCGCCTGCTGTGGATAGCAGCCGCCGAACCTGGCTGATCACGTCCGCCACCATGGGTGGTGTAGGTGCGGCCGCTGTCGCTGTTCCTTTCGTGAGCAGCTTCCAACCCTCTGAGCGCGCGAAGGCTGCCGGTGCAGCGGTTGAGGTGGATATTTCTGATGTGGCTCCTGGAACCAAAAAGGTGGTCGAGTGGCGTGGCAAGCCTATCTGGATCATGCGCCGCACGCCAGAAGAGTTGGCCGATCTCGCAAAGATCGAAGGGGATCTCGCCGATCCCAACTCCGAACGCAAGGCCATCCCCACGCCTCCCTATGCCCGCAATGCGCATCGCTCGATCAAGCCGGAGTACTTCATCGGAATTGGTATCTGTACCCACCTGGGGTGCTCGCCCGGCGACAAGTTCACCCCGGGGCCTCAGCCTTCCTTGCCGGACAACTGGGTTGGCGGCTACCTTTGCGCCTGTCACGGTTCCACGTTTGATTTGGCAGGTCGGGTGTTCAAGAACAAGCCAGCGCCAGACAACCTGGAAATTCCGCCGCATTACTACGTCTCCGATACCGTGGTGATGATTGGCGAAGAAAAAGCCTGATCTGCGTGAGGCAGGCAACCGACCACTGAGGCAAACATGGCTGAATTTAAAGAACTCCCCTCCGGCGCATCCGCCACGGCGAAGCTGACCAACTGGTTCGAGAACCGGTTTCCCACCGCATTTGACGCGTACCGCGTCCACATGTCGGAATACTACGCACCGAAAAATTTCAACTTTTGGTACATCTTCGGCTCACTGGCGTTGTTGGTGCTGGTGATCCAGATCGTGACGGGCATTTTCCTTGTGATGCACTACAAGCCAGATGCCAATCTGGCGTTTGCTTCGGTGGAATACATCATGCGTGACGTGCCTTGGGGCTGGTTGATCCGCTACATGCATTCCACAGGTGCCTCGGCATTCTTCGTTGTGGTTTATCTGCACATGTTCCGTGGGCTGCTTTATGGCTCCTACCGCAAGCCGCGTGAGTTGGTATGGATTTTTGGTTGCGCCATTTTCCTTGTGCTCATGGGCGAAGCCTTCATGGGGCATCTGTTGCCCTGGGGGCAGATGAGCTACTGGGGCGCGCAGGTGATCGTCAACCTGTTTTCTGCCATTCCGTATGTGGGTCCGGATCTGGCATTGCTGATTCGCGGTGATTTCTGTGGTCGGCGACGCAACTTTGAACCGCTTCTTCAGCTTCCACGTGATCGCGGTGCCGCTCGTGCTGCTGGGCCTCGTGGTGGCTCATTTGCTTGCTCTCCATGATGTTGGTTCGAACAACCCCGACGGCATTGAGATCAAGGCAACCAAAGATGAAAAAGGCGTGCCGCTTGACGGCATCCCATTCCATCCTTACTACACCGTCCATGACATTTTTGGCGTATCAGTGTTTCTGATGGTCTTCTCTGCCATTGTGTTTTTTGCGCCAGAGTTGGGGGGCTACTTTCTCGAGTACAACAACTTCATTCCCGCAGACCCGCTTGTGACACCACTACACATTGCACCCGTCTGGTATTTCACGCCGTTCTATTCGATGCTGCGCGCCATCACGAGCGAAATGGTCTATGTGCTCATGGCCTGTGTGGTTTGGGCGCCTTGCTTGGTGTGGCCAAGGCCAAGGTCGGTGGCGCGCTGAAAATGGGGGTGGTTGGCGCTGCGTTGGTCGTGGTCGCTCTTCTCTGGACCATCGACGCGAAGTTCTGGGGGGTGGTTGCCATGGGCGGCGCTGTGGTCATCCTGTTCTTCTTGCCTTGGCTGGATTTCAGCCCAGTGAAGTCGATCCGGTATCGCCCGGACTGGGTGAAATGGTTGTACGTGGCATTTGTGATCAACTTCCTTATCCTGGGCTATCTGGGTGTTCAGCCACCCTCTCCCGTGGGTGAGCGTGTATCGCAGGTGGGGACGCTGTTCTACTTTGGGTTCTTCTTGCTGATGCCTTGGTGGAGTCGTCTGGGGGAATTCAAGCCGGTTCCCAGCCGTGTGACCTACAAGCCTCACTAAGCCGCAATCGAGCAACGGAGCGTCAAACAAATGAAAAAAATTCTTCTGGGCTTCGCTTTGGCCTTGGGTGTATCCAGTGCCGCTTTGGCATCTGGCGGCGGATTTCCCCTGGACAAGGCACCTCATCGTACAAATGACATGGCAGCGCTGCAAAACGGTGCCAAGCTGTTTGTGAATTACTGCCTGAGTTGTCACTCGGCTGCCTTCATGCGGTACAACCGCCTGCGTGACATAGGATTGACCGACAAGCAGATTGCCGAGAACCTGACGTTCACCTCCGAGAAGATCGGAGACACGATGAAGGCGGCCATCGATCCCAAGCAGGCCAAAGAATGGTTTGGTGCCAATCCGCCAGATCTCACGCTGGTTGCGCGTTCTCGTGCTGGCGCAGGTGGGTCGGGTGCAGATTACCTTTACACCTTCCTGCGGACTTTCTATCGTGATCCTGCGCGGCCGACGGGCTGGAACAACATGGTGTTCCACAACGTTGGTATGCCCAACCCCTTCTGGCAGTTGCAGGGGGAGCGCGAACCCGTCCATGCAAAGGTTGAGAGCCATGGTGTTGAAACCGAGGTTGTGACTGGTTGGACTCCTGTCAAGGCTGGCACCATGTCGGAAGATGAGTTCAACGACAACGTCGGTGACCTCGTCGCATACATGCAATGGATGGCCGAGCCGGCGCAAAACCAAAGGGTTCGCCTGGGCGTCTGGGTGCTTTTGTTCTTGGCTGCCTTCACGGTGGTCACCTGGCGCCTGAATGCGGCTTTCTGGAAAGACGTCAAGTAGTTCATTTTTTGATTTCCCCGCTGGTGCATTGAGTGTCGGCAATCACGGGGACTCACAGTGGCAGGCCCTTCGCCGCGCGTAGGCGGTTGGTCTGGCCACTGTTTTTGCATTTAAGGAGACTTACCCATGATGGTTCTTTATTCGGGCACGACTTGCCCTTACTCTCACCGGTGCCGATTCGTCTTGTTTGAGAAAGGCATGGACTTTGAGATTCGCGATGTGGACTTGTACAACAAGCCTGAAGACATCAGCGTGATGAATCCCTACGGGCAGGTGCCAATCCTTGTTGAGCGCGACTTGATTCTTTATGAGTCGAACATCATCAACGAGTACATTGACGAACGCTTCCCGCATCCGCAACTGATGCCAGGTGACCCTGTTGACAGAGCCCGTGTGCGCTTGTTTCTGCTGAATTTCGAGAAGGAACTGTTTACCCATGTGTCGGTCCTGGAGGCCAGGGCGAGCAAGGGCAACGAGAAGGCTCTGGACAAGGCGCGCGCCCACATTCGTGACCGTTTGACACAACTTGCTCCGGTGTTTTTGAAGAACAAGTTCATGCTGGGCGACAATTTCTCCATGTTGGACGTCGCCATCGCGCCGCTGTTGTGGCGTCTGGATTTCTACGGCATTGAACTGAGCAAGAACGCAGCACCGCTTTTGAAATATGCTGAGCGCATCTTCTCAAGGCCTGCTTACATCGAAGCGCTGACGCCGTCGGAGAAGGTCATGCGCAAGTAAGTGGGTTGAGGATCTGGCTCCTTGCCCCTCTTGGTACCCCGCATCTCTCGTCACATTAGTTTTTCAGATCAAGACAACCCATCGACTCGACCTTATCTTATTCGTGCGCTGCACGAGTGGTGTAGTGACAATGGGTTTTCGCCTTACCTTGCGGTCAAGGTGGATGGATCTGTTCAAGTGCCCATGGAGTTTGTGAAGGACGGGGAGATCGTGCTCAACGTCGGGGTGGAGGCCACCAGTGGTCTGAGGTTGGGCAACGATTTCATTGAATTCAAGGCGCGTTTTGGTGGTGTGCCACGGGATATATTGGTTCCAGTCGATCATGTGGTGGCGATATATGCGCGCGAAAATGGTCAGGGAATGGCCTTTCCACCTCCGCAGCCTTCGTTGCTGGAAGTGGCTTCCACCGAATCGAGCGAAGGCATGGACTCGCTTCTCGCTGCCGAAGTTGAAGAGGGCGAGAGCAAGCGTGGCCTGCTTCGTTCGGTGCCAGTGGAGTCCTCCCCCGAGGTCAAAGCCGCCGACGAGGGGTTCGATCCACCGCCACCAAGTCCGCCGCCCAAGCGTGGCGGGCGACCTGTCTTGAAGCGGGTCAAGTAGAATTCGTCTCCAGGCCGCTTTAGCTCAGTTGGTAGAGCAATCGCCTTGTAAGCGATAGGTCGTCTGTTCGAGTCAGACAAGCGGCACCACCATTGCAAAGTTGTCTCTTTTGCCGTCGCAAGCGCGGCATAGAAGCATTTTCTTTGCGTCAGATTGACCTAGTGGGTTTGGACTTTGATCCGAATCGCGGTAATCTGTGCCCCATTTTGGTTCAATGTGGTCAGGAGCGACGGAATCATCTGGCGAATCTTGGTGGATGCGGCGGTATTGCTCACCAAGATGCACCAGACGCCGTCATCCAGTGGGCCCGCTTTGACGTGGGTGCGCAATGGCGTTGGCACCAAATGCTGAACCGTCTTCAGGTATTGCTGCGAAGCGCGGACGCGTTGAGCAAGCGCCGCCAGGCTGGGTTCGGCATCAGCCGCCTGTTCCAGGCTGAATATGTTGGATCGGAAGACCGAGTTCATCGATCGGGGTCTGGCGACCCTGATGGGGCCGCTTGAGGGATTATTGAAGGAATCGCAGTGCACATCATTATCACGGATGCATGGCTAGCGCGCAGTCAGGCGCTTCATTTGAATGGGGGAAAGCTCTTGGGAGCTCTCGCGCTCGCATGCACATTGACCATGCTTGGTGCTGCAGCCCTGTACCACTGGGTTTTCCTTGAAGGCGTCCGTCAAGGTTGGCCGGGGTTCGTGCCGGTGGCAAAGCTGGTTACCCAGGGTGATTTGGACTCAAGAGAAGTCTATATGCGGGAGAATCTTGATGCCATGGCCCGCAAACTGGGCGAAATGCAAGCCCGTATGATGCAGATCGACTCCTTGGGTGAGCGGGTAGCGGGCTTGGCGGGCCTGAAACCGGACGAGTTCAAGTCGGCCCCGGTTGGAGCTGGTGGAATCCTGGTGGGCGGTGAGCCGGTCACTGTCGAGCAACTGCAGGCAGCCATGGCTGAGATGGATCAAACCACTGGCTCTCGGGTGGACTGGCTTACGGCGGTCGAATCCCGTTTGTTTGATCAGAAAATGCAGCGCAGCCTGATCCCGACCCAGGAACCTGTGTTGAAGGCGAGAGTGGGATCGCCCTTCGGCTACCGAATCGATCCGATCACGGGACACAGGGCCTTGCACACCGGGTTGGATTTTCCTGCCGATACCGGGACGCCAATTTATGCTGCAGCCGGAGGCGTTGTAATCGTCCAAGAGTACCATCATGCCTATGGAAACATGATCGAGGTCGATCATGGAAACGACCTGATCACCCGCTACGCTCACACCTCGAAGGTGTTTGTCAAGAAAGGCGACATCATCAAAAGAGGCCAGAAGATCGCCGAGGTGGGGTCGACTGGTCGCTCAACAGGGCCCCATCTTCATTTCGAGGTATGGCTTGCTGGGGTCGTACAAGATCCTCGCCCATTCCTCAATGCGGGTGAAAGCCTCGCGGCCTCAGAGCAGCTCGCCAAGAAGCGTTAGCTCAAGCTATTCGGTTTCCTTGATCTGGCGCGAACCAGCTCTGCTCGCTTGAGCTTCAGAGCCATTCGTCATCAGCGGTTGGGTAAGTGCGTCCATTGGCACACCGCCCGGGCCCCTGGTTTCCACCCCTGGAGTGCGGCACAGTTAAAATGCGCGTTTCCTTCTTGAAACAGCGTCGTTTGCCGTCACATGCCCAGGGTTGTCCTGCGTCGGTACCGATGGCAGGAACTCTTCGACATTTTTCTCCGTTCAGTGGCCCGTTCCAGGGTTGCTGGCTCGGTTCCCACGTATGGCCACAAACATCCTCACAAAAATCTTTGGCAGCCGCAATGACCGCCTGCTCAAGACCTACCGCAAAACGGTGGAGCGCATCAACGGCCTTGAACCGAAATTCGAGAAGTTCAGCGACGATGAGTTGAGGGCCCAAACTGTCGCCTTCAAGCAGCGACTCGCCGATGGAGAGTCCTTGGATTCGATTCTCCCTGAGGCTTTTGCCGTGGTCCGCGAGGGAAGCAAGCGCGTCATGAAGATGCGCCATTTCGATGTGCAGATGGTGGGCGGTCTTGCGCTGCATCACGGCAAGGTGGCGGAGATGCGCACGGGTGAGGGCAAGACACTGACGGCAACCCTCCCTGTTTATCTCAACGCGTTGACGGGCAAGGGTGTCCATGTGGTGACGGTCAATGACTACCTTGCCAGTCGCGATGCGCAGTGGATGGGGCGACTCTACAACTTCCTAGGCTTGACGGTCGGCATCAATCTGCCTCAAGCCCCCAGGGATGAGAAGCAAGCGGCCTATGCGGCTGACATCACATACGGCACGAACAACGAATACGGATTTGACTATTTGCGTGACAACATGGTCTACGAAACCGGTGACCGTGTACAACGAGGATTGCATTACGCCATCGTCGATGAGGTCGACTCCATTCTGATTGATGAAGCGCGAACGCCGCTGATCATCAGTGGCCAAGCTGAAGATCAGACGCCGGTCTACACCGCTATCAAAGCGTTGGTTCCTCATTTGGTGCGCCAGGAGGGCGAGGCCGACCCGCGCACGGGCGAGGGAGTGATCAAGCCGGGAGATTTCACGGTAGATGAAAAGGCGCACAGCATTCACATGACCGAGCAAGGGCATGAGCATGCTGAACAGCTGCTGAGTCAGGCGGGCTTGCTGCCGGAAGGGGCCTCACTTTACGACCCGTCGAATATCGCGCTGATGCACCATCTGGTGACATCGCTCAAGGCCCACCATCTCTACCACCGAGATCAGCATTACGTGGTTCAAAGTGGTGAAATTGTGATCGTCGACGAGTTTACCGGTCGCCTGATGTCGGGGCGGCGCTGGAGCGACGGCTTGCACCAGGCCGTGGAAGCCAAAGAGGGTGTCGCGATTCAGCCAGAGAACCAGACGCTGGCTTCAATTACTTTCCAGAACTATTTCCGCTTGTACAGCAAGTTGTCCGGCATGACTGGAACCGCCGACACGGAGGCATACGAGTTCCAGGAGATCTACGGGCTGGAGACGGTGGTGATTCCCGCCAACCGGCCGAGCAAGCGCGAAGATCAACTGGACCGTGTGTACAAGACCACTCCTGAAAAGTACGCCGCAGCCATCCAGGACATTCGGGAGTGTCATGAGCGCGGCCAACCCGTGTTGGTGGGTACTTCCTCGATCGAGAACTCTGAGATCATCTCGTCGCTGTTAACCAAGGAAAAGCTTCCCCACGAGGTGCTCAATGCCAAGCAGCACGCCAGAGAGGCTGACATCATTGTGCAGGCGGGACGCCCTTCGGCTATCACAATCGCCACCAATATGGCCGGTCGGGGCACGGACATTGTGCTTGGTGGCAACCTCGAAAAAATGATTGCCTCGGTTGAGGGTGACGAGTCACTTGGTGAGGCGGAGAAGGCCGCACGGATTGAGCAGGTTCGGGCTCAGTGGCAAGAGGATCAGGACAAGGTAAAGGCCCTCGGCGGTTTGCGGATCATTGCTACTGAGCGCCACGAAAGTCGGCGGATAGACAACCAATTGCGTGGCCGTTCAGGGCGCCAAGGTGATCCGGGCTCTTCACGTTTCTATCTGAGCCTCGATGACTCGTTGATGCGCATCTTTGCAGGCGATCGGGTGCGCGCCATCATGGACCGTCTGAAGATGCCCGAAGGAGAAGCCATCGAGGCGGGCATGGTGACCCGAAGCATCGAGAGTGCGCAACGCAAGGTGGAAGCGCGCAATTTTGATATTCGTAAACAGCTGCTGGAGTACGACGATGTCTCCAATGACCAGCGCAAGGTCATCTACCAGCAGCGCAACGAGATTCTTGATGCCCAATCACTGCGGGCTCAGATCGACTCCCTGAGGGAGGGGAGCTTTGCCGATCTGGTTCATCAGTTTGTGCCTGAAGGCAGTGTGGAGGAGCAATGGGAACTCGCTGGTCTTGAAGCCGTTTTGAAGGAGGATTGGTCGGTTGACGTGCCAGTGCAATCCTGGGTGGCTGGGGCTGAGTCGATTGATGCGGAGGAGATCAAGGAGCGCGTACTGGCTGCGGCCAAACAAGCGTTTGACGACAAGGTCGCCTTGGTCGGTGAAGAGAATTTCACGCAGTTCGAACGCATGGTGCTGCTCCAGACCATTGACAGTCAGTGGCGTGAGCATTTGTCTGCGCTTGACTACCTGCGTCAAGGGATTCATTTGCGAGGTTACGCGCAGAAGCAACCCAAGCAGGAGTACAAGCGGGAAGCCTTTGTCTTGTTTGGCCAACTCCTGGACAGTGTGAAGAACGACGTGACAAAGGTTCTGATGAACGTCCGTGTTCAGTCTCCCGAGCAAATCAGCGAGGCAGCAGAACGCATGGAAGAGCGGGCAGAAACGCTGACCAACGGCACTTACACCGCGCCGACAGAAACAGGAGAGCCTGAGAGCCTGGGCGCAGAAGCGCACGCGACTGCGTCAGGGGAATACCCCCGTGTCGGGCGCAATGAAGCCTGTCCGTGCGGTAGCGGAAAGAAGTACAAGCATTGCCATGGTCAGCTGACTTGATACCTGCAAGCAAGACGCGGGGTGCCTGCTGAAAGCCGCGTTGCCATTCCCAACCGAATTTCGACGGAGTTCTTATGCCTGTTTCACTTGTTGCGCCCCAACCTCAAGACTTGCTGACCATTCCGGGTGTTCGAATTGGCGTGACGCAGGCAGGCATTCGAAAGGCCGACCGCAAGGACTTGACGGTATTTCTTCTCCAAGAGGGTTGTTCGGTCGGCGCTGTGTTTACTCAGAACCGGTATGCGGCAGCGCCCGTGCAGGTGTGTCGCGAGCATCTGGCTGCCGGCCATGGCATCCGCGCCATGGTGATCAACACCGGCAATGCCAATGCCGGAACAGGTGAGTCAGGTCTGTCCGATGCCCGTCAAACCTGCGCTGCGCTGGCCAGGGCTTTGGGGCTCCAGCATGAGCAGGTACTGCCGTTTTCGACCGGCGTGATCATGGAGCCGCTGCCGTTGGAGCGGGTATTGGCTGGACTGCCCAAGGCGTTGGAGATGGCGGCTTCACCAGAAGCCTCGTCCGCGGAGCGGTGGTTGTCCGCCGCGCAGGGCATCATGACCACCGACACCTTGCCCAAGGCTTGCAGCGCACGGCTCGAGATCGATGGTGTTCCGGTGCATGCCACCGGCATTTCCAAGGGAGCAGGGATGATTCGGCCCAACATGGCGACCATGTTGGGCTTTCTGGCAACGGATGCCGTGGTCGCCCCTGCATTGATGGGCGACCTTGCCCTCCGAGTCGCCAATTGTTCATTCAACCGCGTGACTGTGGATGGGGATACCTCCACCAACGACTCGTTTGTCGTGATTGCGTCTGGTCAGGCGGGCAACGTTGAAATTACCGATCTGGACAGCCCTGCCGGGTGCGTACTCGTGGAGGCGTTGTCCAAGGTGGCCCTCCATCTGGCCCACGCCATCGTTCGAGACGGGGAAGGTGCAACGAAGTTCATTGCGGTGCAGATCGATGGCGGGCGCACACCGGCTGAATGTCTCCAGGTTGCTTATGCCATTGCACATTCGCCCTTGGTCAAGACAGCTTTTTTTGCCAGTGACCCAAATCTTGGGCGGATCTTGGCCGCCGTCGGCTATGCCGGCATCGCTGATTTGGACGCGAGTTTGATTGAGCTGTTCTTGGGGGATGTGCATGTCGTGACGGGGGGGGGCCGACACCCCCTCTATAAGGAAGAAGACGGACAGAGGGTGATGCGGGAGGCCGAGATCTGTGTGAAGGTCGCTCTGGGCCGCGGAGACGCCAGCGAAACGGTTTGGACCTGTGATTTCAGTCATGAGTACGTGACAATCAACGCAGATTACCGTTCATGAACACTGAGCGCGCCCTCGATCAGCTCTTGGCACGCGCAGAGCGCTTGTTCGCGCGTATTGAGGCAGTGCTTCCGCAGCCATTGGGCGCTCCGGATTGGGACGCTTCTGTGGCATTTCGGTATCGCAAGCGAAGCAGTGGACATGGCGTGTTGGAGCCTGTGAAGAATGTGGCTCAGATGCACCTTGACGACCTGAAAGAGGTCGACGGACAAAAGGCAAAAATTGAGCGAAACACCGCCCAGTTTGTGAGAGGCTTGCCCTCCAACAATGTGCTGCTCACTGGCGCGCGAGGTACTGGAAAGTCATCGCTCGTGAAGGCCTGTCTTCATGCTTATGCCGACCGGGGGCTGCGCCTGATTGAAGTGGACAAGGCGGACTTGGTCGATCTTCCAGATATTGTCGACGTGGTGTCTGGTCGTCCCGAACGATTCATCGTGTTTTGCGATGACCTTAGCTTTGAAGATGGAGAGCCTGGCTACAAGGCGTTGAAGTCCATACTGGATGGATCCGTATCGGCAGCGGGCCAGAATGTGCTGATTTATGCCACCAGCAATCGTCGGCATTTGCTGCCTGAGTACATGAAGGAAAACCTCACCTACACCCACACTGATGATGGTGAAGTGCACCCGGGTGAGGTGGTCGAAGAGAAGATATCTGTGTCCGAGCGATTCGGTCTTTGGGTGAGTTTTTATCCATTCAGTCAGGACGAATACCTCAGTATTGTCACGCAATGGTTGTTGTCCCTGGGCGTTGATTCTGTCGCGGCCAAGGCAGCACACCCTCAGGCGCTGGTATGGGCGTTGGAGCGAGGCTCTCGAAGTGGGCGGGTGGCCTATCAATTTGCCCGAGACTTCGCGGGCTGGCAAGCCGCTGTCTAGAGCCATGGCCGAAAAATGCGTATTGGTCGTCGATGGAGGGGCGGTTGGCCCAGAAGCGGCTGAGCGACAAATTGTCAATGTGGCCGTCGGCATCCTGATTGATCACGATGGGCGTTTTCTGCTCACCTCCAGGCCGCCCGGGAAAGCGTATGCCGGTTATTGGGAGTTTCCTGGAGGCAAGCTTGAAAGGGGCGAATCGGTGGCACAGGCGCTGTCTCGTGAATTGCAGGAGGAGATCGGCATTGCGATCGGCGAGCCAATTGAATGGCGCAAGCAAGTGGTGGACTATCCCCATGCCCTGGTTGAGTTGCACTTTTGCAAAGTGTATGAGTGGACGGGTGAATTGGTGATGCGCGAAGGGCAGGCTTTTTCATGGGAACGTCTGCCTGTGGAATGCCACCCTGTGCTGCCTGGGACCGTCCCGGTGCTGGACTGGCTGGCGGAAGAACCAGCCTGACTTGTCCCTTGCACTTTCAGTGGCGCTCGAAATCAGGGCTGTTACCCGGTGTCTGTTCAGCGAGTGCGAACTGCTCACTTGCCCAAGCACCCAAATCAACTCCCTTGCAGCGGGCACTGCAAAATGGCCGGAACTTGTTTTGACTGGAGTACAGGCTAGCACTACCGCATTGGGGGCATGAAACCCATTTCTCCGGCAGGCGGCTCATTTCTGACTGAGGCGGCATGTTGGTCTGTGGTCAAGAACACAAAGTCAGTTCGAACGCCCCTTCGGTGGCCGCAGGATGCAATCGACCATCTTCACCGAGGTTCATCAATCGGACCGACACCATCAGCCTGTTGCCGCTAATCTCCGGAATCATCTTGAGGCGAGGATCAATGCCCAGTCGCAACAATTGGAAGGTGCGTCCTTGCGGCAAGCTTTGCTGAAATTGCCCGTTGGGCGCCATGACTTTTTGTGGCGATCCTGAGTCGCGCAGCATGCGCATCAACATTGAAATGGCGCGAGCCAATGGGGCAAGGCTCTGGACCCATTGTTGCAGGTCGGCCAGACGCCGCGCAGCTGAGTGGTGCTGCCATTCGAAATAGGCTGGGAGGTCGAACTCGCAAGTGCCTGCCGGTATGCCGATGCGACTGCGGATGCCCATGAGCCAATCGTTCTCGGTTAGGGACTGACCGGTTTTGCCATTCATGCCATTGAGTTCCGCAAAGCACTGGTCAAGCTCGGTGACGACATGCTCCAGTGCAACCTCGGAAATTGCTGGGTTGCCCCTGAAGCTGTTGAGCTGAAGCTTGTGGCGGTCGATGTCTTTCAAAACATCTGATTTCATGTCAGCGCGTGAAGCCACATCCATGATTTCAAAAATGGTCTGGATAGCGAAGTGGTGATCCAGCGCATGGTGGCGCGACAGAAGCTCTTCCAATCGCTGGAACAGGTGCTCCAACCTCAGGTAGGTGCGGATGCGTTCGTTGAATGGGTATTCGTACAGGATCACAGTGGAAGAGATGGGCGCAGAGTATCGGGCTTGAGGCCTTTCATCATAGCCCGAACTTGACCGCAAGTTGTTTCACCATGGTACGAAGGTCGCTCAGCTCTAGGCCTTCATTGAACAGCACGGCATCCGCCGCAGCAACGCGCGCCAGGCGAGGGCTTTGGTTCTGGATCACCGCTCGTATGCCGACGTCATCCCATCCACTTCGCACCATCACGCGCGATATCTGCGTACGCGTTTCACAATCGACAACCCAAACCAGATCCAGTTGTGGCCGCCAACGGCGATTTTCCACCAGCAGTGGGATATCGAAAACCAGACAATTTGTTTGCGCGTTCTCGCTAAGCTCTCGTATGGCCTTTGCCACCAGCGGGTGAACGATGGCCTCCAGTTGGGCTCGTGCGGCAGGATCCGAGAAGATGCGTTCTCGCATCCGTTCGCGGTCCAGCGAACCGTCTGGGGAAACGAAAGTCTGGCCAAACACCTCTTCGATATGAGGCATCGCAGAGCCACCGGCCTGGGTAGACGCTCTTGAGATGGCGTCGGCATCAATGACCTCTGCACCCAACTCTCTTAGAAAGCCCGCCACGGTGCTTTTCCCGCTGCCAATGCCCCCGGTCAACCCAATCCGGATGGGTGTGTGCGCCATGTCGTTGCTCACAAGCCAATCAGGTGCAGAAAGAAGGTGGGCCCCGCGACCATGGTTGTTGCACCTGATATGGCCAGGAAGGGACCAAACGGCACATACCCGCCTTCTCGAAGAGAGCCAAACGCCTTGATGCCCATGCCAATCACAGCGCCGATCATCGAGGCCATCAGGATGATGGAGATCAGGGCCTCCCATCCGAACCACGCACCGAGTGCGGCCAGCAGCTTGAAGTCACCGTAGCCCATTCCTTCCTTGCCCGTGACCAGTTTGAAAGCCCAGTACACCGACCAAAGTGAGAGGTAGCCGATGACCGCCCCCAAAGCGCATCCGCTAGCGAGGTGTCAATCAGGCCCATCGCAGCGGCGCAAAGACCAGCCCAGAGAAGTGGCAGCGTGATGTCATCTGGCAATAAGGTGGTGTCCCAATCAATGAGAGCCAATGCAATCAAGGCCGCAGAAAATCCACACCAAACCAATGCCGTCCAGCTTAACCCCCACTGCCAGCCACACCAGGCAAAGGCCGTGGCACTCAAAGTTCGACCGCAGGATACCGGGGGCTGATTTTGGCGTGACAAGCACGGCATCTTCCTTTTAGGGCCACATAGCTCGCCACTGGGACGTTTTCAAACCACTGGATCTGGTGCGCGCAATGAGGGCAGCGTGACCTGGGCACCATCAAGTTGAATCGCGAAGGTTCTTCTTTGGCTTTCTCGGGTTCAGTGGCGCTCAATTCGGCGCATTCGGCTGCCCATCGAAGCTCCATCATTTTGGGCAGTCGATGAATAACGACATTGAGAAAGCTACCAATCAGAAGGCCGATGACCGCCAGCACGGCCATTTCCAAAACGACCAATTCGTTCATTAAACGACTTGGCCCAGCTGAAAGATAGGCAGATACATAGAGATCACGATTCCCCCGATGATGGTACCCAGAATCACAATGATGATGGGCTCCATCAAGCTCGAAAGACCGGCCACCATGTCGTCGACTTCCGCTTCATAGAAGTCGGCAGCTTTGCCCAGCATGTGGTCGATCGAGCCAGACTCTTCACCGATGGCGCACATTTGAAGCACCATGGAAGGGAACAGCTGTACGTTTGTCATGGCATTGGTCAGGCTTGTTCCAGTGGACACCTCTTGCTGAATGCGGTCTGTGGCTTTGGCGTAGACCATGTTGCCCGCAGCCCCTCCCACCGAGTCCAGTGCCTCGACCAGGGGCACACCAGCGGCAAACATGGTTGACAGCGTGCGCGTCCAGCGGGCAACCACAGACTTCTCAACAAGTGCGCCAAAGATAGGCAGCTTCAACAGCATTCGGTCCATGAATGCCTGCATCTTCTCACTGCGTCGCCAAGCCTGGAAGAAGAAATATCCGCCACCGAACAGCAAACCGAATATCAACCACCAATACTCAACGAAGAACTCGCTGATGGCCATCACCATCAAGGTCGGTGCAGGAAGATCAGCACCGAACGATTCGAATACCTGTTTGAACGACGGAATCACCCAAATCATGATCACTGCGACCACCACAAAGGCGACCACAATCACCGAGATGGGGTACATCAAAGCCGATTTGATTTTGGACTTGATGCCCTCGGTTTTCTCCATGTACACAGCCAGACGGTCAAGCAACTCTTCGAGAATACCGGCCGCCTCGCCCGCTTCCACCAAGTTGCAGTAAAGGCTGTTGAAGTAAAGAGGGTGCTTGCGAAACGCCGCACTGAGAGACGTTCCGGTTTCGACATCTGAGCGGATATCGTTGAGCAGCTTGGTGACGCTGGGGTTGGGGTTGCCCCTGCCGACAATGTCAAAAGCTTGCAAAAGTGGGACGCCAGCCTTCATCATGGTGGCCAGTTGGCGGGTGAAGATGGCAATGTCTTTTGGCTTGATTCTCTTGCCTTTGGACGCGCGGCGTTTTTTCACTTTGCTGGCCACTATGCCTTGGCGCCGCAACGCGGCCGTCACCTGGTTTTCCCCGCCAGCACGCAGTTCGCCACGGACTTGCTTGCCATTGCGATCTTTGCCCTCCCATTCGAAAACAAAGTCTTTGATGGATTTGGATGCTGCGGTTGCCATGTGTTCCTCTGATTGTCGTCTGGCTGGGTTTTCTTACTCGTTGGTCACACTCAGCACTTCTTCCAGAGAGGTCATGCCTTGTTTGACTTTGAGAAGACCCGATTCACGAAGGGTTCGGACGCCCTCCTTGCTCGCTTGTTGAGCGATGTCCAGCGCGCTGCCACCCCGGAGGATGATGCGCTGTATTTCCTCGGTGATGGGCATGACCTGGTAGATGCCGACCCTGCCCTTGTAACCGTTGTTGCATGCCGAGCAACCCACCGGTTTGTATGGTGTCCAGCTGCCGTCCAGTTCCTCTGTCTTGAAGCCGGCTTCCATCAGTGCTTTGCGTGGCACGTCCAGTGGCTCCTTGCAGGTTCCACACAGCTTGCGCGCCAGTCGCTGGGCGGTGATGAGAATCACGCTGGAGGCAATATTGAACGTGGGTATGCCCATGTTCATCATGCGGGTGAGCGTGGTGGGGGCGTCGTTGGTGTGCAGAGTGGAGAGCACCATATGCCCAGTTTGTGCAGCCTTGATCGAGATGTCGGCTGTCTCAAGGTCGCGGATCTCGCCCACCATGATGATGTCCGGATCTTGCCTGAGGAACGCTTTCAGTGCGGCTGCAAACGTCAAGCCAGCCTTCTCATTGACGTTGACCTGGTTCACGCCCGGCAAGTTGATCTCTGATGGATCTTCCGCCGTTGAGATGTTGATGCCCGGCTTGTTCAAGATGTTGAGGCATGTGTATAGCGACACGGTTTTGCCCGACCCTGTCGGACCGGTGACAAGTACCATGCCGTATGGACGCGAAATGGCTTCGAGCAAGCGCTCCTTCTCTTCTGGCTCATAGCCCAGCGCGTCGATGCCCAGCTTCGCGCTGCTCGGATCCAGAATACGGATCACGATTTTCTCTCCGAACAGGGTCGGCAAAGAGCTCACCCGAAAGTCGATCACCCTGTCGGGGCCGACCTTGAGCTTCATTCGTCCGTCTTGTGGGATTCGCTTCTCCGAGATGTCCATCCGGGAGATCACCTTGATGCGGGAGGCGAGTTTGTCTTTGATGGCGATTGGCGGGGAGGCGATTTCGCGCAACTCGCCATCGATGCGAAAACGCACGCGGTAGTTGTGTTCGTAGGGCTCGAAATGGAGGTCGGAAGCCCTCATGTTGAAGGCGTCCAGCAACATTTTGTGGAGGAATTTGACGACTGGTGCGTCATCTACCTCGGCTGTGAGCGCTTTCTCATTGGAGTCCACCACCGCCGACTCGGCCGACATTTCGTCGAACTCGAAGTCGCCACCGATGATGTTGTCCATGGCCTGATTGGCCGTGGTGGCCTGGCTTTCCACCAGCGCGCTCAGTTTGTCGAATTCGGCAATGACCCAGTCCACGCCCAGTTGGGTGGCAAACTTGATTTTTTCAGCAACCTGTTGATCGGCAGGATCTGCCGTGGCGACCAGCAGTCGGTTGTTGCGTTTGCTGAGGACAACGATTCGGTAGTCGGCGCAAATCTTGGGGTCCAGCAAGTCTTGGGGGAGCTTGTGAACGTCGACGGCGTCCAGATCGAGCAGCGGTGCAGCAAAAGCCACCGACATCGTGTGGGCCAGATCCGACGCTGAAACGGCTCCGGAGCCGGTGAGCTCCGCGATAAAACTGGTTCTGCCGCTTTGGGCTTTCTTGTAGAGGTCCTCGGCCGCTTTTTGATTGAGCTTTCCCGCGGACACCAACGCACGCCCCAAGCCGGGAAGTGCCATTGAGGTCGTTTCCTGAATCACCGTGTCAACAGAAGCCATAGCGTCGTAATTTATCGTAAATCAATGACTTGGCGGCGATTATTGACGCAACTTGTGTCGAATTTCCCTTATAAGCGTTCTTTGGCGTTGTTTCAAAGGTGCGCTTGGGGCTGCGTCTTGGGTTTTGGGCGGGGAGTGGTCGGGGTGAGAGGATTCGAACCTCCGGCCTCTACGTCCCGAACGTAGCGCTCTACCAGGCTAAGCTACACCCCGCCAAATTCCCCTGTCTGTCGAGGCAGGGGGCGGTTGCAACTGTCAGGACTGGCGGCCCAGCAACCCACTCGCCAATTGTAGCAAAGCGTCTTTGTATTCGCTTTGTGGTAGCGGATCAAGTGCCTTCATGGCGCGTTCGGCTTCGATCGATGCGCAGGCTCTGGTCGCTTGCAGCGCGCCGGATTCGCGGATGATGCGAAGTATCCTGTCTTGGTGCGTCAAATCGCCTTGTTCACTGGCGTCACCAATGAGTGTTCGGTCAGGTTTGCTGGCGCGTTGCAGGGCGAAAATGAGCGGGAGGGTGACTTTGCCCTCACGCAGGTCATCGCCCAGGTTCTTGCCCAACAGCTCGGTTTCACCTTCGTAGTCCAGTACGTCGTCAATAACCTGGAAGGCCGTTCCGAGTGCTTGCCCATAGGCGGCGCATGCCGCCTCAATTTGCTCGTCCGCACCTGCCAGAATGGGCGCCAAGCGGGCGCTTGCCTCAAAGAGCTGAGCGGTTTTCGAACGAATGACGCGGAGGTAGCTTGCTTCATCCAAAGTGCTGTCCCGCATGTTCATCAATTGCAGCACTTCGCCCTCGGCGATCACGTTGGTCGTGTCGGCGAGCACTTGCATGACCCGCATGTTGCTCACGCTGACCATCATTTGAAAAGCGCGTGAGTAGAGAAAATCTCCCACCAGCACGCTGGGCGCATTGCCGAAGCTCTCGTTGGCGGTCGGGCGACCTCGGCGCAGGGTGGACTCGTCGACCACGTCGTCATGCAGCAGTGTGGCGGTGTGAATGAACTCCACCACAGCAGCCAATACATGGCTGTGAGGTCCCAGATTGTCCAGTGCGCCACTGAAGAGAAGGAGCAGTGCTGGTCGAAGGCGTTTCCCCCCTGCAGAAATGATGTATTCGGCCACCTCCTTCACAAGGGGCACTTCGGAGGTCAGGCGATCGCTGATCACGCGATCGACCTGTTTCATGTCGCCCTGGATCAGGTCCAGCGGGTGTGCAGTTTGGGGAGTTGGAGGGGTCAAGATCGTCGCCGGGTAGGTGCTGGCTCGTGTGGGGGCTTGGGCGATTATAGGAATGCTGCGGGGCGGCATTTGATCGGGGCCATGCGCATCCTGCTTCGTCCCGTCCTGCTTCGGGCGCGCAGAACGGGGTCGTTGGGGTATTTGCATCAGGGGCGGGCGCGTGCTAAAATCTCGGGCTCGGTGGAATTCGTCCGCCGTGTTTCCATTCGTGGAACTATTTCAAGAGGTTCATATGTACGCGGTCATAAAAACCGGTGGCAAACAGTATCGGGTTGCTGCTGGCGAAAAAATTAAAGTAGAACAGATTGCTGCGGATGTGGGCCAAGAGATCGTGTTTGATCAGGTTCTGGCAGTCGGCAACGGCAGCGAGATCAAGGTAGGCACTCCCTTGGTTTCCGGCGCAACGGTCACGGTCACGGTGGTGGCTCATGGTAGGCATGACAAGGTCAGCATCTTCAAGATGCGGCGGCGCAAGCACTACCAGAAGCGTCAAGGCCATCGTCAGAATTTCACCGAGTTGCAGGTTGCGTCGATCGCAGGCTGAGAGGAGTAAGAGAAATGGCACAGAAAAAAGGCGGCGGCTCAACGCGAAACGGGCGCGATTCCAAGCCCAAGATGCTCGGCGTGAAAAAGTTTGGTGGTGAGTTGGTGAGCGCGGGTGCGATCATCGTGCGTCAGCGCGGTACCCGTTTTCACCCCGGTGACAATGTGGGCGTGGGCAAAGACCATACGCTGTTTGCCACAACAGAAGGCCACGTGAGCTTTGCTGTGAAAGGTGCGTTGAATCGTCATGTTGTCAGCGTCACACCCGTTTGAAGTGTGACCAAGTTTGTGGTTTGCGGATAGTTATTCGTTGACCACAGGCTCGGCGGCATGAGCCAGCAGCATGAGAAGGGGCCCGCATTTGCGGGCCTTTTTTGTATTGGGTCTCCCAGGAAGCGTGAGTCATGAAATTTGTAGACGAAGCCATCATTGATGTCGCTGCGGGTGATGGGGGAAATGGCTGCGCGTCCTTTCGGCACGAAAAGTACAAGGAGTTTGGCGGACCCGATGGTGGCGATGGTGGGCGTGGGGGGCATTTGCTTGCCGTCGCGGATGCCAGTTTGAACACCTTGGTGGATTTCCGATTTACCCGTCGTTTCGAGGCGCAGCGCGGTGAGCACGGCAAAGGCTCTGACATGTTTGGCATGAAGGGCGGCGACATAGTGCTGAAGATGCCTGTGGGAACGATCATCACTGATCTGGATAGTGGCGAGGTGCTGCATGAGTTGCTCGTCCCGGGCGAGCAAGTCACCTTGGCCAAAGGAGGCGATGGTGGCTTTGGCAACATGCACTACAAGAGTTCGACCAATCGCGCACCGCGGCAGAAAACCCCGGGTTGGCCGGGTGAGCGTCGCACACTCAAGCTTGAATTGAAGGTGTTGGCGGATGTGGGGCTTCTGGGAATGCCCAATGCGGGCAAATCGACGCTGATCGCCGCAATATCGAATGCGCGACCAAAGATCGCCGACTATCCCTTTACCACTTTGCACCCGAATCTGGGGGTGGTTCGCGTGGCGCCAGAAAAGAGCTTTGTGGTCGCTGATGTGCCAGGCCTCATCGAGGGGGCGTCTGAGGGGGCTGGGCTTGGGCACCAGTTCTTGCGTCACTTGCAGCGCACCCGTGTGCTGTTGCATCTGGTCGACGTGGCGCCGTTTGACGACTCGATCGATCCGGTGGTGCAGGCCAAGGCCATCGTGGCTGAGTTGAAGAAGTTTGACCAAGCGTTGTATGAGAAACCTCGCTGGCTGGTTTTGAATAAGCTGGACATGGTGCCGCCTGAGGCCAGGGAGGCCTTGGTCAAGGATATCGTCAAGCGTTTGAGGTTCAAGGGGCCTGTGTTTGAGATTTCGGCTTTGACCCGTGAGGGGTGCGAGCGGCTGATTCAGGCCGTCTACGAGTTTCTGGCAAAAGAGTTCCGCTCGCATCAGCCCGAAGAGACGCCGGATCCGCGCTTTACCGATGCCGCTGACCCGCGTGGCATTTGATCCATTCATAACTTGCCACTTTTTTTCATTGCCTGTTCATGAGCGATGTTGTTACCGATTCCCGTTTGATTGCCCCTGATGGCGGCCCGCTCAAGAAGGCGCGTCGAATTGTTGTCAAGGTAGGCTCGAGTCTGGTCACCAATGAAGGGCGGGGGCTTGACGAAAATGCGATTGGGCAGTGGAGCCAGGAATTGGCCTCCCTGGTCAAGCAAGGGCGTGAAGTGATCATGGTCAGCAGCGGTGCTGTGGCCGAAGGCATGAAAAGGCTGGGTTGGGCTGTCAGGCCCAAAGAGGTCAACGAGCTGCAAGCGGCTGCTGCCGTTGGGCAGATGGGCTTGGTGCAGATGTATGAGCGCAAACTCAGTGAGTGCGGTGTGCGCAGCGCCCAGGTGCTGTTGACCCACGCCGATCTGGCCGATCGTGAACGCTATCTCAACGCACGCTCGACGCTGTTGACGCTGTTGAAGCTGGGTGTGGTGCCGGTGATCAATGAGAACGATACCGTCGTCAATGACGAGATCAAGTTTGGCGACAACGATACCCTTGGAGCGCTGGTGGCCAATCTGGTGGAAGCCGATGCGCTCGTGATCCTGACGGATCAGAAAGGCCTGTATACCGCAGACCCCCGCGGCAACCCTTCTGCGAAGTTCGTGCATCAGGCACGCGCTGGCAATCCCTTGCTTGAGGCCATGGCAGGGGGCGCTGGATCGGGTGTCGGAACCGGCGGCATGATTACCAAGATTCTGGCGGCCAAGCGTGCGGCGGGCTCCGGTGCGTCGACGGTGATTGCCTGGGGGCAGGAGCCGAATGTGCTTCAGCGCTTGTGTGAGGGAGAGGCCATTGGCACCAGCTTGCTCGCCAACACGGGCAAAAGCCAGGCGCGCAAGCGCTGGATGGCGGACCATCTCAAGCTGCTCGGGGCGGTGGTGGTCGACGACGGTGCGGTGAGCAAATTGGTGGGTGAGGGCAAAAGCCTCTTGCCTATCGGCATGACCGCTGTGGAAGGGGAGTTTTCCCGAGGGGACGTGATTGCCGTAAAGAGCACAGATGGTCGGGAGATTGCGCGAGGGCTCGCGAACTACGCGAGCTCAGAGGCGCGGCTGCTCTGTCGCAAGTCATCGGTGGAGTTCGAGCGCTTGTTGGGCTATGTGGCAGAGCACGAAATGATTCATCGCGACAACCTCGTGCTGACGAAGCCATAGTGCGCATCTCTTAGGACAGGCATTTCCATGCCCGCCCTTGTTCACTTGGGATTGCTCGAGCGCAGGTGGCTTTGGGGATCTGGGTCAAAACTGGCGCCGGGTGGCAGCTCGATACCGGGAGGGCTTGTGTCGATCCCCGTCGATTTCGGCTCTGGTGCGTCATGCGGGGGTCTGTGGCGACCCGCACTACCACGCAGAAACCGGTTTCTGTGGTCGTTCCGGGGCAGGTATCTGGCGAGCTCTGTCAAAGCCATTTCGTACACCCCACGCTTGAACTCGACAACCACGTCCAGAGGGACCCAGTAATCATGCCAGCGCCAGGCATCAAACTCCGGGTGGCTCGTGGCGCGCAAATTGAGGTTCCAGTCTTGGGCCACCAGGCGCAACAGGTACCAGATCTGCTTTTGGCCTTTGTAGTGACCGCGTGCGTCTCGCCGAATGAAGCGATCGGGGACTTCGTAGCGAAGCCAGTCGCGGGTGCGCGCAACGATGCTGACGTGTTCGGGCATCAAGCCCACCTCTTCGTGCAGCTCGCGATACATCGCCTGTTCCGGCGTTTCACCTCTGTCGATGCCACCCTGCGGGAATTGCCAGGAGTGGGAGCGTATTCGTTTGCCCCAAAATACCTGGTTTTTCTGGTTGAGCAGAATGATGCCGACATTGGGCCTGAAGCCTTCTCTGTCAAGCATAATCAATCCCAATTTTTTAAACTGTCTGGATTATGCATCGGCGCCTGTGCGTTGCGAAGCTTTTGCCTCGTGATCAAGTGCTTTTGCGCGGGTAAATCCCAATGCCCAAGCCCCAGCGGTTTGGTTCTCCCTGTTTGGCCCCCCCTTGTCGACCTTTGACCGCCGTTACTCCGGCAACCTTGTCTCATGAAAGCATCCCAGTTCTTTATCTCCACGCTCAAAGAAGCACCCGCCGATGCGGAGGTGGTCAGCCATCGACTCATGACCCGAGCGGGCATGATCAAGAAGCTGGGGGCAGGGATCTACACATACATGCCCATGGGCCTGCGCGTGATTCAAAAAGTCGAACGGATCGTGCGCGAGGAGATGAACCGGGCCGGTGCGGTGGAATTGACGATGCCGGTGGTGCAGCCCGCAGAGTACTGGCAGGAGACCGGTCGATTTGACAAGATGGGCCCCGAGCTGCTGAGAATCCAGGACCGCCATGGCCGAGATTTTGTCGTTCAACCCACGAGCGAGGAAGTGGTCACGGACATCGCGCGTCAGGAGTTGCGCAGCTACAAGCAGTTGCCCAAGAACCTCTATCAGATTCAAACAAAGTTTCGTGATGAGCGCCGCCCCCGTTTTGGCTTGATGCGGGGACGTGAGTTCATCATGAAAGACGCCTACAGCTTTGACCGTGACGAAGCAGGGGCCAAGCGCAGCTATGAGGTGATGGCTGCGGCGTACCGTCGCATCTTTGACCGGTTCGGTCTGAGGTATCGGGCGGTGGCTGCAGACAGTGGTGCGATCGGTGGGGATCTGAGTGAAGAGTTCCAGGTGATTGCCGCCACCGGTGAAGATGCCATTGTCTACTGTCCCGACAGTGACTACGCGGCCAACATGGAAAAGGCCGAAGCGTTGGCACCTGCTGGTTCGCGTAGAGAGTCCTCACAAGCTTTGGTCAAGACACCGACGCCGGGCAAGAGCACCTGCGCGAGTGTCGCCGAATTGCTGGGGGTGCCACTCTCTTCCACGGTGAAGTCGCTGGTCTTGGCGACCGATGAGCTTGGCGAGTCGGGAGAGGTGGTTTCCAGCCAGGTCTGGCTTTTGCTGCTGAGAGGCGACCGCGACATGAATGAGGTCAAGGTCGGCAAACTCCCTGGTCTTGACGCGGGCTTTCGGTTTGCAACGGTGCCCGAAATCGAGACCCATTTCGGGAGCAAGCCGGGTTATTTGGGTCCGGTGAACATGAAGCTGCCTGTGAAAACCGTCGCTGACCGCGAGGTGGCTTTGATGGCCGACTGGATTTGTGGCGCAAACGAGGCCGACTTTCACTTTACCGGTGTGAATTGGGGGCGCGACCTATCCGAACCAGACATGGTGGCGGACATTCGTGATGTGGTCGCCGGCGATGCCTCTCCGGACGGCAAAGGAACACTTGCGATTGAGCGCGGTATCGAAGTGGGTCATGTGTTCTACCTGGGCACCAAATACAGCAAGACGATGAATGCCACATTTCTTGCAGAAGACGGTAAGCCCGCTCCTTTGAAATGGGGTGTTACGGCATTGGCATTACGCGACTGCCTGCGGCTGCGGTGGAGCAGAATCACGACGAGCGCGGCATGATTTGGCCCGATGCATTGGCACCGTTCACCGTGGTGATCTGTCCGATCGGGATGGACCGCAGCGATGCGGTGAGAGCCGCGGCTGAGGCGCTTTACAGCGAACTGTTGGGCTGTGGAGTCGATGTGATTCTTGATGACCGGGGCGAACGGCCTGGCGCGATGTTTGCCGATTGGGAACTGATCGGTGTGCCGCACCGTGTGACCATTGGCGACAAGAGTCTCAAAGAGGGACTGGTGGAGTACCAGCATCGGCGTGACGCCGCCTCGACCAAGGTGGCGGTTGATTCTGTGGCCGACCATGTGAGAGGTCTGCTGAACGCATGAGCGTCTCGCGGCTTGAGCTTGCGCTGTCTCGGCGCGACTGTCTTGGGTGGACCGGGGCTTTGGCTTGGAGTGTCCTTGGGGGCGCAACGGGGTTGGCGTTGCCTGCCTCGGCGCATGGAGGGCAGGTGGAGGAGCCGCTCGCCGATTCGGTTCGTTCGGCCCTGAGTTCAGCGGTCGCGAACCACGCGCCGCCGGTGCCCGAATTCACCAGCATGGAGAAGCGGTTGGCCCACCTCAGGTGGTTGGGCGCCATGAGTGACCGGTTGAAGCGGCGAAAGCCGGATTTCCAAACGCGTATCGAGTTTTTGCAGGCTGTCTGGTATGAGTCCAAACGGGCCGGACTGGACACGACCATGGTGTTGGGGTTGATTCAAGTGGAAAGCGCGTTTCGAAAATACGCGATCTCACCTGTGGGGGCCAGGGGCTATATGCAGATCATGCCGTTCTGGTCGCGCTTGATCGGTGATGGGGATGCGGGCAAGTTGTTCAACCTGCAGACAAATTTGCGCTTTGGGTGCGTGATTCTGCGGCACTATCTTGAGACCGAGCGTGGCAACGCTTTCATGGCGCTCGGCCGGTACAACGGCAGCCGGGGGCAGAGCCGATATCCCAATGCGGTGTTCAATGCCGCAAAGAACTGGGTGCATGCCGACGCGTGAGCCCAAGCGCCGGGGCTTGGGCCTTGGCTGATGCAGAAGGGAGTCGCAGGCCGCGTGGGAGGGGCTGCTGACTCCCTGCAGCACCTCGCCGCCGCTACTGCAAGAACCCGATGCGGGGTTTGCTGCCCGCGGCCCGAGGAAGGTCTTCAGGCTCGATGTCGAAACGATTTGCCAGGCGGGCATTGCCAAAGGCGGTGACCAGGGCCCTGCGCATTTCCCTGGGGGCAAGAAGGGCCAACTGGTCGAGCACATCGTCGTCAGGATTGGGGTCGAACCGCTGTCCCCAGTCGTGCTCTTTCCGGATGCTGCTGTAAAGGTGTGCGGCGATCTTTCGTGCTGCCTCGAACGAGGGCGGGGCAATCTCGAAGACGTTCATGCGGTTGAGAATAGGGTCTGGGATGGCGCTTTCCCGGTTGGCCGTTGTGATCCAGATCACCTGACTGGCGTCGATGGGCACATCGGCAAACTCGTCGATGAAGTTCTGTGCCGTGTCGTGTTCAAGCAGGCTGTAGAGAGAGCCGAGAGGGTCGTACTGGGCGTCTGCTGAAGCCTTGTCTATTTCGTCGACCACGATCACCGGGTTGGCGTACTGGCCCTCCACGAGCGACTCAAACACTTTGCCTGGTTTTGAGCCTTTCCACTGTGCCGACGAGCCAGACAGCAACCAACCCGCGGTCAGGGAGCTCATGGGAACGAGGCTCATGCTGGTGCCCAGCAGGTCGGCAATTTGGCGGGCAAAGTGGGTTTTTCCCACGCCGGGTGGGCCGAGGAGAAGGATGGGTGTGACCTCCAGGCTGTCGCGGCTGTCCTGGCTTAGGGCCACGTGGCGCTTCACATCGTCAAGCACTTCACCAAAATTGGGCAACAGGTCATAAAGTGGTGCCATGTCGGGCACGCCCGATGGTTTGACCGCGAACCTGCCTGGTCCGCGCTCGAGCATGCGCTGGTACATGTTGGCCAGGGATTCGTGATCCCGTTCGTTGCCACTGGCCTGGAGCCGGTGGAGTTTTCGCTCCACGTCTTCAGCTTTGAACACGTTGCGCATCTGTGCGATGGGCAGACCAATGGGGGGTGCGGAAGCGACCAGGCTGTTCGAGCTCATTCGGTTCTCCTTGAGGATTCGGGCACACCAGACAGCGCGAAGCAGGTTGAACACAGACGGCGCTTTGAGAACCGAAGCGCCTTGCGGTGGACTTGCGACGCAGTGCTTTCATTCAAGCACAAGACGTGCCTGACCTCAATGCGGAAACAACCGGGGAAAAGTGCGACATTCCACATCACCAGCACTTTCCCAACGAAAAAGCCGCCCGAAGGCGGCTTGCTCAGCACAGGATCTGGCAGCGTCAGGCTTGGCCACTGATGACCTGCTGCAGTTCACCCGACTCGTACATTTCCATCATGATGTCAGAGCCGCCGATGAACTCGCCCTTGACGTAGAGCTGTGGAATGGTGGGCCAGTTGCTGAATTCCTTGATCCCTTGGCGAATGCCTTCATCTTCCAGCACGTTGACGGTTTTCACCGACTTGGGCTCCACACCACAGGCTTTCAGAATCTGAATGGCGCGACCGGAAAAGCCGCACATGGGGAAGCTGGCATTGCCCTTCATGAAGAGCACGATGTCGTTGGATTTGACCAACTGGTCGATCTGGGTTTGCACGTCGCTCATGGCGGGCTCCTAAAACGGGGGTGGGACCCTGGAAGGGCCGAAATCAATAGCGAGATTATCGCTGTTCTGGCCAAATGCCGCCGGTGCAGCGGGCAATCCCCGCGAGGTCGTTGCGGCTGCTGACCCGGACGAACCCACGTGCCAGCATCAGGGTGCGAACGTGTTCGGCCTGGTCGTGCCCGTGCTCCAGCAGCAACCATCCATCTGGCAGGAGGGCATCGGGCGCAGTATCGACCAGGCTGCGCAGGTCGTTCAAGCCGTCGGCGCCGGAGGTCAGGGCGGATTTCGGTTCGTGAACAAGGGCGGGCAGGTGGCCATCGTCGTCGGCGATGTAGGGCGGGTTGCTGACGACGACGTCGAACCGCATGCCGGGTACGGCGGCCAACCAGGATCCTTGCACGAATCGAACCGAGAGGTTCAGGCGGGCGGCATTGGCCTGGGCGACAGCCAGGGCGTCAGGGCTGGCGTCGGTGGCCGTCACATCCAGGTCAGGGCGCTGATGCTTGATCGCCAGCGCGATGGCGCCGCTGCCCGTGCCAAGGTCCACCAACCGTGCTTCGGTTTTGATCGGACGCAGCACTTCCAGTGCCCACGAAACCAGGGTTTCGGTGTCTGGGCGGGGAATGAGCACCCGGGGGTCCACTTGCAAGCGCAATCCAAAGAAGTCCTTTTCGCCCTGAAGGTAGGCCATGGGTTCCGCGCTCAGACGGCGTTGCGCCAGCGCGTTCAAGCGGTTCGCGGCCTCAGGCGGCAGCGGATCAAGGTCGTGGCTGATCAGCCACGCGCGGTCGTGCGGATCGCGATGCAGGGCGAGAAGGAGCAGCATTTGTGCGTCCAGCCGCTCAACGCCCAGATCCCGGATTTGTGTGAGTGCCTGGCGCAGGCTGGGTTGTGGTGGGGACGACATCACCGGCTCAAGCGCTGTTTCGTTGTTCAAGGTCGGCCAGCAGTTCGGCGCCTCGGGCGACCTGGAGCGCATGGATCACGTCGCCCATGTCGCCTTCCATCACGGCCATGAGCTTGTAAAGGGTGAGGTTGATGCGGTGATCGGTCAAGCGACCTTGGGGAAAGTTGTAGGTGCGAATGCGGTCGCTGCGGTCGCCGCTGCCGATCAGGCCTTTGCGCGTGGCGGCTTCTTTGGCCGCCCGTTCGCTGCGGTCTTTCTCCTGAAGGCGCGCGGTGAGCACCTGCAGCGCTTTGGCCTTGTTGCTGTGCTGGCTGCGGCCATCCTGGCATTCTGCGGTGATGCCGGTTGGCAGGTGGGTGACGCGCACCGCCGAGTCGGTTTTGTTGATGTGTTGACCACCCGCCCCGCTGGCGCGGTAGGTGTCGATGCGCAGCTCACCGGGGTTGAGTTGCACCGCCTGGGTTTCGTCGGGTTCGGGCATCACGGCCACAGTGGCCGCGCTGGTGTGTATGCGTCCCTGGGTTTCTGTGACCGGGACGCGTTGCACGCGGTGACCACCCGACTCAAAGCGCAGTTTGCCGTAAGCGCCCGCACCCACGATCCGCAGCACCACTTCCTTGTATCCACCGAGCTCGCTGGGCGACTCACTCACGACCTCGGTTGTCCACCTTTGCGAGTCGGCATAACGGGTGATCATGCGGGCCAGGTCGCCCGCAAACAGGGCCGACTCATCGCCTCCGGTGCCCGCCCTGATTTCGACGAAGGCGTTGCGTTCGTCGTCCGGGTCTTTGGGCAGAAGCAGCAATTGAAGCTCGGCGTCGAGCTCAGTCAGGTCGCGCTGTGCCTGTTCGATTTCCTCCTGGGCCATGGCGGCCATCTCGGGGTCGCTGAGCATGTCGTTGGCGGCGACCAGGTCTTCTTCTCTTTGGAGAAAGCGGTTGAAGACTTCGGTGATGTGGCTGGCCTCGGCGTGTTCGCGGCTGAGCGCACGAAAACGGTCCATGTTGTCGACCACGTCGGGTGCGGCCAGCAGCGCGTCCAGCTCATGGAGTCGAGCGCGTTGGCGCATCAAAGTGTCTCGGACGAAGGGTTTCATGGGCGGGCTGTTAGTCGGGAGGGGCCCCAGAGGGGGGCGAGGCGACGCGGTGTGCTCGGGGATGTCGAGCGAGCGGCTGTGTGGGCAGCTAGGAGTGACGCCCTGGTTTGGCGGCTTCGTCGCGCAGGAACAGGCGGGACACGGTTTGCGCAGTGATCGCGCGCGAAGAGGCATCACCGCTGCGCAGCTCGGCCAGCGTGCCGTGGAGCATCTTCTGGGTGAGGCCGCGCGAAAGGGCTTCGAGCACGGCTTCGACCGACTCGCCTTTGGCCAGTAGCTTTTTCGCACGGGCCATCTCCGCGTGGCGCCATTCGTCGGCCTGGGCGTGGATCTGTTGAATCAGGGGGACCACGCCATTTTCGGGGCTGCGCTGATCCATCCAGTGCATGAAGCTCAACACACCGGCATCGATGATGGCTTCTGCCTGTGCCACCGCTGCCTGGCGGTTGTCTTTGCCGGTCTGCACCACGCCGGCGAGGTCGTCCACGGTGTAGAGGTAGATATCGGACAGCGCCTTGACTTCGATTTCGATATCGCGCGGAACCGCCAGGTCCACCATGAACATCGGTCGATGGCGCCGCTTTTTCAAGGCGCGTTCCACGGCGCCCAGCCCGATGATGGGCAGGGTACTGGCGGTGCAACTGATCACGGCGTCGAACTCGTGCAGGCGTTCGGGGATATCAGCCAGGCGGAGCACTTCGGCGCCAAAGCGCCCGGCCAGCTTTTCGCCCCGCTCCAGGGTGCGGTTGGCGATGGCCATGCTTTTGGGGGATTTGGCTGCGAAGTGGGTTGCGGCCAGCTCGATCATGTCGCCTGCGCCGACAAACAGCACGCGAATGTCTTTCAGGTCTTCGAACAGCTGTCCCGCCAGGCGAACGGCAGCGGCCGTCATGCTGATGGAGTGGGCGCCTATTTCGGTGGAGGTGCGCACTTGTTTGGCCACCGAGAACGATCGCTGGAAGAGCTGGTGAAGGGTGGTTCCCATGGCGCCGGCTTCGTCGGCAGCCCGCACCGCGTCTTTCATCTGGCCCAGAATCTGAGCCTCGCCCAAGACCATGCTGTCCAGCCCACTGGCCACGCGGAAGGCGTGGCGAGCCGCCTGCTCCTCGCGCAGCACATAGGCGTGGTCCTTGAGCACGTGGATGCCCACGCCACCGGTGGTGGCCAGCCACTCCAGCGTGGGTTCCACCGCAGACTGGTCGCCAGCGGCGTAGAGCTCGGTGCGGTTGCAGGTCGACAGCAGCGTGGCCTCGGGTTGGCGGGGCAGGCTGGCGCGGTAGCGGTGCAGCGTGGGTTGGATTTGATCGAGCGCGAAGGCGAAACGGCCCCGCAAATCAAGCGGAGCCGTGTGGTGGTTGATTCCCAGCGCCCAAACAGACATGCGCAGATTATAAAATTGATGTCTTATGAATGCTGGAACCTTCCCGAGATGACGATCCTGGGTTTTTTAGGGCACGTGTGGGGTCTTTTCCTGCCCGCATTGGGCGTCGCCACAGTGCTGATTGCCGTGCCGCGCCTGTGGCCACGGACTTCACGAGGACGCTGGTCGCTCAAGACGGAGGCCCTGGCTCTGATGGGTGGTGGGGCGTTGGTGATGCTGACGGGGCTGGCGGTGTTTGGCCGGGACGGCAAGATGCTGACCTATACCGCCTTGGTGCTCGTCATGGGGACCCTCGCCTGGTGGAACCGACGCCGTTGACACCTGGTCCAATGCCTCATGGCGCTGAGCCCAGCGCTCATTGTTCGGGTTTGAACTGGTCCACACAGTCTGTGATGATGCCGTCAAGCTGCAACGCGATCAGCCTCTGTGTTTCTTTGAGATCGTTCACTGTGTAGGCCAAGGCACGCAAGCCCAACGCCCTGGCTTCGTTTCGAAGACCTTCGGTCCAGAGGCGGTGATTGCAAATCAGCGCTTCGCACCCCAGTGCATTGGCCTGTGTTTGCCAACCATCCCACAACTGGTCCAGCAACAGACCCCTGCGCAGCTCAGGTGCGGCGTCCCGGGCAGCGGCAAGTGCTGCGGGCTTGAACGAGCTGAGCAGGGGTGCATTGTTTTCGGCTTGTGCTGACCACAGCCGGCGGGCTGCCAGCGCCACCTTGCGGCCGGTCACAGACTCCTGGCCGGGTGTCGGCTTGATTTCGATGTTGAGCCAGAAACCATGGGTCTGGCAGAAGTGGGCGATGGATTCCAGCGTGGGAATGCGCTCCTCAGCGTGCGATGCGCTGTGCCAACTGCCCGCATCCAGTTTGGACAACTCTGCCCACGGCAGCACACCGGCTGTGCCCCGTCCATTGGTGGTGCGGTCCAATGTGTCGTCGTGCAGCAGGAACGGGGTGCCGTCTTCACTGAGCTTCACATCGCATTCGAACATTCGATAACCGTAGGTCGCACCGAGCTTGAAGGCGGCCAGCGTGTTTTCTGGCGCCAGCTTTCCAGCACCCCGGTGAGCGATCCAGAGCGGGAAGGGCCAGGGCTGTTTCGTGGTCGGCGGGTTCATGCGCGGTGCCCCGATTCAGCGTCGAACCAATGCAGGCGTTCGGCACGGGGTTTGACCCGGATGGTGCTTCCAACCGCGGGTGCGGGTTGGTCTTCGTGGGTCCGGATGATCAGGCTTTCTTCGCCGAGGCGTGTGTGCACGAGTCGTTCGGCGCCCAGCAGCTCCACGGTTTCGACTTGCAAGGACCATCCGTCACCCCCTTCGGGCACCATGTCCAGGTGCTCAGGGCGAATTCCGAGGATCTGGCCTGGTTTGCCCCCCGGGGCGTTTTTCAGCAGGTTCATCGGTGGAGACCCCATGAAGCTGGCCACAAAAGTCGTGGCCGGCAGGGAGTACACCTGCTCAGGCGTGCCGAACTGCTCCATTTTTCCGCCATTCATCACAATCATGCGGTGGGCCAGCGTCATGGCTTCCACCTGATCGTGGGTCACGAAGAGCGAGGTGATGCCCAGTTCGCGGTGGAGTTTCTGGATTTCGAGGCGCGTCTGGGCGCGCAGCTTGGCGTCAAGGTTGGACAGCGGCTCGTCAAACAGGAATACCTTGGGCTGGCGCACGATGGCACGCCCCATGGCGACACGCTGGCGCTGTCCACCGGAGAGTTCGCGGGGCTTGCGCTGGAGCAGGTGCCCGAGCTCCAGAATGGCGGCGGCTTTGTCCACCCGCTGGCGAATCTCCGCGGCTGGCATTTTTTGGATTTTCAGGCCATAGGCCATGTTTTCGAACACGCTCATGTGCGGGTAGAGCGCATAGTTCTGAAAAACCATGGCGATGTCGCGTTCTGCCGGTTCCAGCGTGTTGACCACCCGTTCGCCGATGGCGATTTCGCCACCGCTGATTTCTTCCAGGCCGGCCACCATGCGAAGCAGCGTGGATTTTCCACAGCCTGAGGGGCCCACGATGACGATGAATTCACCTGGGGCAATTTCAGCGTTGACGCCGTGGATGACCTGCAGTTCGGACTTTCCGGTGCGGTAGCGTTTGATGACGTTGCGAAATGAGATGGAGGACATGGTTGATCTGAGGGCTTGTTGTTTTTATCAAAGAGGGCGTCGTTATTTTTCGGTGTCCACCAGGCCCTTGACGAACCAGCGTTGCATCACGATGACCACAATTGCAGGCGGCAACATGGCAAGGATGGCCATCGCCATAACCACGTTCCATTCGGTATAGGACTCGCCCGAGATCAGCCGCTTGATACCCATGACCACGGGGTACATGGATTCGTCAGTGGTCACCAGCAGTGGCCACAGGTACTGGTTCCAGCCATAAATGAACTGAATGACGAACAGGGCTGCCATGGAGGTGCTCGACAGCGGCAGGAGGATATCTTTGAAGAACCGCATGGGGCCGGCGCCGTCGATTCTGGCGGCCTCCACCAGTTCGTCGGGCACCGTGAGGAAGAACTGCCGAAACAGAAAGGTGGCCGTGGCCGAGGCGATCAGGGGAACGGTCAGTCCGGCATAGGTGTTGAGCATGCCCAGATTGGCGACTACCTCATAGGTCGGGCCGATGCGCACCTCGACTGGCAGCATCAGCGTCACGAAGATCATCCAGAACACCAGATTGCGCATCGGAAAGCGGAAGTACACGATGGCGAAGGCCGAAAGCAGGGAGATGGCGATCTTGCCGATGGTGATGACCAGGGCGCTGATCAGGCTCACCCACATCATGGGCGCTGCGGCGGCAATTTTTCCGCCATTGCTGGTCGTGCCGCCGAAGAGGGCGGTCCGGTAGGTCTGCAGCGCGTTGTCGCCAGGCAGCAGCGACATTGGGATCGACTGAGCAATCTGTTCGTTGGTCTGGGTCGATCCGATCAGGGTGATGTAGAGCGGAAAGGCGACGATGAAGACGCCAAGCATCAGGATCAGGTGGGACAGAAAGGTCAGTCCCGGGCGTTTTTCAATCATGGGCGAAGTAGATCGGTGTCGAGGACTTGTTGCGCTGACGGACTATGGTGGCCATGTCTGCGAGCAGTTTCGGGCGTGACAACGGGTGGTGAATCCCATCCGGAATCAATAATTCACCTTCTTTTCGACAAAGCGGAACTGGATCACCGTCAGCGTGATGACCACCAGCATCAGGACCACGGATTGAGCCGCCGAACCGCCCATGTCCAGGGCTTTGAAGCCGTCGTAGTAGACCTTGTAGACCAGGATGGCGGTGTCTTTGCCCGGTCCGCCCTGGGTGGTGGCGTCGACGATGCCGAAGGTGTCAAAGAACGCGTAGACGATGTTGATGACCAGCAGGAAAAAGGTGGTCGGCGACAGCAGGGGAAAGACGATGGTCCAGAAGCGGTGCCAGGGGCTGGCGCCGTCGATGGCGGCCGCTTCGATGAGCGACTTGGGAATGGACTGCAGACCGGCGAGGAAGAACAGAAAGTTGTAAGAGATCTGCTTCCAGACCGCTGCCGCAACGATCAACGCCATGGCGTGGTCGGGGTTGAGCAGGTGGTTCCAGTCCAGCCCGATGAACCGAAGGTAGTAGGCGGCAACCCCCATTGGGGATGCAAACAGGAAGAGCCACAACACCCCGGCGACCACCGGTGCGACCGCATAGGGCCAGATCAGCAAAGTCTTGTAGACGGCGGCACCTTTCAGCACGCGATCTGCCATCACCGCCAACAGCAACGCGAGTGACAAGCCCACAGTGGCCACCAGAATGGAAAAGACCGCCGTGGTTTTGAAGGAAGCCAGGTAGCTGTCGTCTTCCCAAAGGCGTTGAAAGTTTTCCAGGCCCACGAACTCGGTGGAAAGGCCGAATGGGTCCTGGGTCAAGACGCTCTGGTAGATGGCTTGTGTCGCCGGCCAGAAGAAGAACACCAGGACGATGACCATCTGGGGCGCAATCAGAACCCATGGCAACCAGGAGGACTGGAATCGGACTCGTTTTTCCATGAACTGGATTGAAAGACGGCGGATTGATCAGAAAGCAAAACCGCCCCGGTGCGGGTCGGCACCAGGGCGGGAGAAGCACAAGGTTGCGGTGTTCTTAGCCTTTGTTGGCTTTCTGGAAGCGCTCGAGTTGCTCATTGCCGCGTTTGACTGCGGCGTCCAGCGCTTCTTTGGGGCCTTTCTTGCCCGACCACACGCCTTCGAGTTCCTCGTCAATGATGGTGCGGATCTGCACGAAGTTGCCCAGGCGTATGCCGCGCGACTTGTCGGTGGTCTTGCGGATCATTTGCGTGACCGCCACGTCGGTGCCCGGGTTCTTCTTGTAGAAGCCGCTTTCATCCGTGAGTTTGAAAGACGCCAGGGTGACTGGGAGGTAGCCCGTGCGCTGGTGGCTGGCCGCCGCCACTTCGGGTTTGCCGATGTAGCTGAAGAATTTCGCCACACCCTTGTATTCGTCAGCCTTCTTGCCCGCCATCACCCAAAGGCTGGCGCCGCCGATCACGGTGTTCTGTGGCGCGCCTTGGACGTCTGGGTAATAAGGCAGGGTGCTGGTGCCCGAGGCGAATTTCGCATTGCGTTTGACGTTGCCATACAGGCCCGACGAACCGGTGATCATGGCGCATTCGCCTGAGACAAAGGTGGAATCAGCGGCGTTGCCCCGGCCCTTGTAGATGAACAGACCGGTCTTCGCCATGTTGGCCAGGTTTTCGATGTGGCGAACGTGCAGCGGCGAGTTGAAGCTCAATCGGGCGTCCATGCCGCGCATGCCGTTGCCCTTGGTGGCGAATTCGGTGTTGTGCCAGGCGGAGAAGCTCTCCAGCTGGGTCCAGCTGATCCAGCTGGTGGTGAACGGGCACTTGTGACCTGCCGCCTTGAGTTTGCCAGCTGCCAATGCCACCTCAGGCCAGGTGGTCGGAGGCTTCTCGGGGTCCATGCCAGCGGCCTTGAACGCGTCCTTGTTGTAGTGGAATACGGGGGTGGAGCTGTTGAACGGCATGCTGAGCATTTGCCCGTTGGGGGCCGTGTAGTAGCCCGCGACAGCCGGCACGTAGGCCTTGGCATCGAACTTCTCGCCCGCATCGGCCATGACCTTGCCCACAGGCACGATAGCGCCCTTGCTGGCCATCATGGTGGCCGTCCCGACCTCAAACACCTGCAGGATGTGGGGGGCATTGCCTGAACGGAACGCGGCAATGGCGGCCGTCATGGACTCGTCGTAACTGCCTTTGAACGTGGGCACGATCTTGTATTCGGTCTGGCTGGCGTTGAAATCCTTGGCCAGGTCGTTGACCCACTCCCCCAGGGCGCCCCCCATGGAGTGCCACCATTGGACTTCGGTGGCGGCATGGGCAGGTGCGCTGGTCAGGGCGGCCAGGATCAGGGCGCTGGTCAGTGCGGAGGTCTTCTTTGTGATCTTCATGGGGTCTCCATCGAGGCAATCGGGTTGGAAAGAGGGCTGAGATTAGGTCAGTTTCATGAAGAACTCATTGCACCTTTGTGACGATGTCGTGACAACAGGGGTTTCCATGAGGTGCGTGGGTGTATGGTGCACTGCGGTACCATCGCCCCTCAGCGTTTTCTGCTGTGAGTGAACCCCCCAATGAACGCCCCGATACCCCATACGTTGCTCGAAAACGCTGCCTCAGACGAGGCGCCGCGTCTGCGCGAAATCCCTTACAACTACACCTCATTCTCTGACCGGGAAATCGTGTTGCGGTTGTTGGGTGAACGCTCTTGGGCGGTGCTGGAAGAGCTTCGTGGCGAGCGGCGGACCGGGCGGTCGGCCCGCATGCTCTATGAAGTCCTGGGCGACATCTGGGTGGTGCAGCGCAACCCTTACCTCCAGGACGACCTGCTCGACAACCCGAAACGGCGTGCACAGCTGGTTGACGCCCTGGAGCACCGGCTGGCAGAGGTGGAGAAACGCCGAACCCCGCAGGACAACGCCGCCCGGGACGCCCGTGTGGAGGAACTGTTGAAGGCCGCACGGTCGGCGGTGGTGACCTTTTCGCGCTCGTTCGAGGACATGGCGCGGTTGCGGCAGCGTGCCACCAGGGTGCTGCGCAAGCTCACCGCCAAAGACAACATCAAGTTTGATGGCCTTTCGCGCGTGTCCCATGTGACCGATGCGACCGACTGGCGCGTGGAGTATCCCTTCGTGGTGCTCACCCCCGATACCGAAAGCGAGATGGCGCGCCTGGTCAAAGGGTGTTTCGAGCTGGGCCTGACCATCATCCCCAGGGGCGGCGGGACCGGCTACACCGGTGGCGCCATTCCGCTGACCTGGAAGAGTGCGGTGATCAATACCGAAAAGCTGGAAGCCATGACCGAGGTGGAGTGGGTGGCAGTGCCTGGCCACGACGAACCACTGCCCACGGTCTGGACAGAAGCGGGGGTGGTGACCCAGCGCGTGGCCGATGCCGCCGAGCGCGCTGGCCACGTCTTTGCGGTGGATCCGACCAGTGCGGAAGCGTCGTGTATCGGCGGCCACATTGCCATGAATGCCGGTGGCAAGAAGGCGGTGCTCTGGGGCACTGCGCTGGACAACCTGGTTTCTTGGCGCATGGTGACTCCGCAGGCGCAGTGGCTCGAGGTCATCCGTCTGGATCACAACCTGGGCAAGATCCATGACGCGGAAGTGGCGACCTTTGAGTTGAGGACCTTCGAGGCCGACGGCACAACCCTTGTGCGCAGCGAGCAGTTGGCCATTCCTGGCAAGACTTTTCGCAAGGAAGGTCTGGGCAAGGACGTGACCGACAAATTCCTGAGCGGATTGCCCGGCATTCAGAAGGAGGGGTGTGACGGCCTGATCACCAGCGCACGGTGGTTGGTGCATCGCATGCCCGAACACGTGCGCACTGTCTGTCTGGAGTTCTTTGGCAATCCGAAGGACGGGGTGCCGAGCATTGTCGACATCAAGGACTTCATGTTTGCCGAGCAAAGGCGTACCGGCACCTTGCTGGCGGGCCTGGAGCATCTCGATGACCGCTACCTGAAAGCAGTTGGATACGCCACCAAGAGCAAGCGCAATGTCTCGGGCAATGGATTGCCCAAGATGGTGTTGATTGGCGACATCGTTGGCGACG
Organism: Burkholderiaceae bacterium; assembly: GCA_041396525.1. Lineage (GTDB taxonomy): Bacteria > Pseudomonadota > Gammaproteobacteria > Burkholderiales > Burkholderiaceae_C > Hydrogenophaga. The sequence continues at coordinate 152,524 of JAWKYI010000002.1, read as the reverse complement.
ATGCCGATGCCGTGGCCAGAGCCACGAGCGAAGTCGTCCGCATGGCCAATTCGCGCCATGGCGAAGGTTTTGTGGCCATCAGCCCGGAGGCGCGCAAGAAATTCTGGCTTGACCGCAAGCGCACCGCTGCCATCAGCAAACACACCAACGCGTTCAAAATCAACGAAGACGTGGTGATCCCTTTGCCACGCATGGGTGAGTACACCCTGGGTATCGAGCGCATCAACATCGAGCTGTCGTTGCGCAACAAGCTGAAGTTGTGTCACGAGCTGGAAACCTTCTTCATGGGTGGCAATCTGCCCTTGGGCAAAGCCGATGACGCCAGCGATCTGCCCAACTCGGAGTTGCTCGACGACCGTGTCCAGCAAGCGCTGGCGCTGGTGCGTGAGGTTCGTGGGCTCTGGGCGGGTTGGTTGCAAGACGTTGATGCCTTGTTTCCCCAACTGCAGGATCACACTCTTCGCGCGAGCTGGAAAACCCAGTTGCGCTTGCCTTTGCAGGGCATTTTCACCGGTGCGGCGTTTGCGCCCATCCTGGCGGAGTGCAAGGCAATCCATCAGCGCGTGCTCAAGGGCCGGGTCTGGGTGGCACTTCACATGCATGCGGGTGACGGCAACGTGCACACCAACATTCCGGTCAACAGCGATGACTATGAGATGCTGCAAAGCGCCCATGAGGCGGTGGCCCGGATCATGGTGCTGGCGCGAAGCCTGGATGGGGTGATTTCAGGCGAGCACGGCATTGGCATCACCAAGCTGGAGTTTCTGTCTGACGACGAACTGCGTCCGTTTGCCGAATACAAAGCCAAGGTCGATCCCGAAGGCCGCTTCAACAAAGGCAAGTTGCTGCGCAACTTCCCTGGCGCGCCCGAACCGGTTTTTGATGCGGCGCTGCGCAGCGCGGACCTTGCAAATGCCTATACGCCCAGCTTTGGCCTGATGGGGCATGAGTCGCTCATCATGCAGCAAAGCGATATTGGCGCCATCGCCGACAGCGTCAAAGACTGCCTGCGGTGTGGCAAATGCAAGCCCGTCTGTTCGACCCATGTGCCCCGGGCGAACCTGCTGTATTCGCCTCGCAACAAAATCCTGGCGACTTCATTGTTGGTCGAGGCGTTTCTTTATGAAGAACAGACCCGCCGGGGAATCAGCATCAAGCACTGGGAAGAGTTCGAGGATGTGGCCGATCACTGCACCGTGTGCCATAAATGCCTCTCGCCTTGCCCGGTCAACATCGACTTTGGTGATGTGACCATGAACATGCGCAACCTGTTGCGCAAGATGGGCCAGAAGAGCTTTCGGCCAGGCAATGCGGCAGCGATGTTCTTTCTCAATGCCACCCATCCCGAGACCATCAAGATGGTTCGCTCGGCCATGGTGGGCGTGGGATTCAAGGCGCAGCGCATGGCCAACAATGTGATGAAGCTGGCGGCGCGCAAGCAAACCAGCGCACCCCCTGCCACCTTGGGGCCTGCGCCCATCAAGGAGCAGGTGATTCACTTCATCAACAAGAAAATGCCTGGCGGTTTGCCCAAGAAGACCGCCCGTGCCTTGCTTGATATTGAAGACAAGAATTACGTACCGATCATCCGGGACCCGAAAGCCACCTCCGCCGACACCGAGGCGGTGTTCTACTTCCCGGGCTGCGGTTCCGAGCGGTTGTTCAGCCAGGTGGGGCTGGCCACGCAGGCCATGTTGTGGCACGCCGGGGTGCAAACCGTGTTGCCGCCGGGTTATCTGTGTTGTGGCTATCCCCAGCGCGGATCGGGTCAGTTCGACAAGGCCGAGAAGTTGATCACCGACAACCGGGTGCTCTTTCATCGCGTGGCCAATACGCTCAACTACCTGGACATCAAAACGGTGGTGGTCAGTTGTGGCACCTGTTATGACCAGCTCCAAGGCTATGAGTTTGACAAGATCTTCCCAGGATGCCGAATCATCGATATCCACGAGTACCTGTTGGAGAAACATCTGGCATTGCCTGCTGGGCAAAGCGGCTTTCTCTACCACGAGCCTTGTCACAACCCGATGAAGCTCGGCGATTCGATGAAGACCGTCAAGGCGCTGGTTGGAGACAAGGTGGTGAAGTCGGATCGCTGTTGTGGGGAGAGTGGCACCCTGGGTGTCACCCGTCCCGATGTTTCGACCCAGGTGCGCTTTCGCAAGGAAGAGGAGATTCGCAAAGGTGAAAAGGCCTTGCGGGAAGGCGGTACCGTGGGCGAGAAGGACAACATCAAGATCCTGACATCGTGCCCGAGCTGTCTCCAGGGCTTGACGCGTTACGGTGACGATCTGCAAAACGGCCTGCTGGAAGCCGACTACATCGTGGTCGAAATGGCGCGCCAGATCCTGGGAGAGGATTGGCTGCCCGATTACGTTGCCAAGGCGAATGAGGGCGGGATTGAAAGGGTGCTGGTCTGACCTGGATCAACATCTGCCTTTCGTGAAGCACAGGTGGCGCTGCCGGTCTCATGGACTGCAGCGCCACTGTTCGTTGGGGAACCTATGGGCGCACGTCCGTTCTCATCTTTTACCCGCTTTAGAGGAGCAATCGCCCAATGGCTGGATTGAGCAAGACATCTCCGGTGCCTGAAGACATCACCGTGCACAGCCGGTCGCGGGTGCTGGAGGTGCGGTTTTCCGACGGTGCCACCTTCCGCATCCCATTTGAACTGATGCGCGTGTACTCCCCGTCGGCGGAGGTGCAAGGCCATGGACCTGGCCAGGAGACGCTGCAGACAGGCAAGCGTGATGTCACGATTGAGGCGCTGCAGGCGGTGGGCAACTACGCCGTCCAACCGACCTTCTCGGACGGGCATGACAGTGGTTTGTATTCCTGGGATTACCTGTATTTCCTGGGGGCGCAGGAGAGCAGATTGTGGGCTGAGTACAACGATCGCCTTCAAACCGCCGGTCTGGACCGCGATCAACCCATGAATGGTGCGGGTGGTCAGGCTTGTGGGGGGCGCTGAGATTTAGGATTGCGGGATGGCTTCCACACACTTTGGTTTCAAAACCGTCGACGAACAGGAAAAGGCCCGCCACGTGCGCGGCGTTTTTGACTCGGTCGCGTCCAAGTACGACGTGATGAACGACCTCATGTCGGCCGGGCTTCACCGCGTCTGGAAAAAATACACGATTGCGGTGGCGAATCCCCAGTTGGGGGATCAGGTGCTGGATATCGCCGGCGGTACCGGTGACCTGTCGCTCGCCTTTGCGGACAGGGTCGGGCCTACTGGCAAGGTGGTCCATACCGACATCAATGAAGCGATGCTTCGGGAGGGCCGAAACCGTTTGCTGGACAAAGGGGTGGTTTTGCCGACCACGGTGTGCGATGCGGAGAACTTGCCATTCGCCAATGAGTCCTTTCACATTGTGACGGTGGCCTTTGGACTGCGCAACATGACCCACAAAGACGTGGCGCTCAAGGAAATGCTGCGGGTGTTAAAGCCCGGCGGCAAGCTGCTTGTTCTGGAGTTCTCCAAAGTGGCTAAACCTTTGGAGAAAGCGTATGACTGGTATTCATTCAACATCCTGCCCAAATTGGGGCAATGGGTTGCAGGCGACGCCGACAGCTATCGATATCTCGCTGAGTCCATTCGCATGCATCCGGGTCAGGAAGAGTTGCGCCAGTTGATGAAGTCTGTCGGGTTTGGGCATGTTGACGTGCACAACCTGACCGCGGGCGTTGTGGCGTTGCACTTGGGCATCAAGTGTTGAAGGTTGAGAATTTCGAGCGTACTCAGGGGACAAAAGAATGAAAGCCGTGTGGCAAAAGGGACTTTTCGGTGGGTTGCTGGCGGCATCCAGTGTGCCCAAGCTCTGGGCAGCAGATCAGTCGACCGACTCCGATTCCGCTGTCATCGCCGCTGGTGGTGGCTATATGTGGGTGGGTGTGGCTGCCTTGCTGCTGCTGGGGTTGGGACTGGTTGGCTGGTACAGGCGTTCGCGCAGTGGCGATGCCCTGTTCACCGCACGCAGTGAGATTGAAGAAGACGAGCAGGGCGTTCGGGCTTCTGTGTTGCGCAGCTACAGTGAGAAAAATGTGGGCAACGATGCTTCCGCCCGTCCCTGGGAGCGCCGAGGGCCGGCGTTGGATGCCGGAACCGCCGCAGGCAGTCAAGGCGGCTGGTCGGTGGACGCCGATTCGGCGCCTCGGTCTGCACCCGACGGTTTTGACGCCGAGTCCTTTCTCAGCGCATCGAAGGCCAACTTTCTGGCATTGCAAGAGGCTTGGGACAAGGCCGATGTATCTCAACTTCGCGCCATGCTGACAGCAGGCATGCTGGAACAGATCAAGTCTCAGCTCGCCGAGCGTGAGACGCTCGGCGGTGTGGGAACAGTGACCGAAGTGGTGCTGCTGGAAGCCCGTCTTCTGGGTGTCGAAGAACAGGGGGAAGAGCAGATCGCCAGCGTGGAATTTTCCGGTATGTTGCGCGAAGACCCGTCTGCTGGACCCAACCCGTTTCGCGAATTGTGGAATATCACGCGACCAAAAGGCGGTGACGGCGGGTGGCTGGTCGCGGGTGTGCAGGCGCTTCAATAAGGTCAGGGATCACGAGGGAACCAAGCGGTTATCCGTCAGAATCGGGGGATGAGCAACAAACCCCGAGATTCCTCCGCCGGCGCGATGTCCGGATTTCTGCAGTCCCTTTTCAGCAAAGCGCGTCCACCTGAGTGGGTGGTCGATGAGGTTCAGAACCGGGCCGTGCTGTTTCTCAACCATGTGTTGCTGGGCGAACCGCAGGCGCAGGACCGTTTGAGACGCCAACAGGGCAAGCCGGTGCGGGTGCAATGGGGTGAGTTCAACTTGACACTCGCCGCCACTTCTGCCGGATTGCTGGAGCGCCCGGCGGTGGTGACGAAACCGGAGCTCACGGTGACGTTGACGCAGTCCTCCCCCTTTTCCGTGGCCAAGTCGATTCTGGAGGGCGAGAGACCGGGGGTGGATATCCAGGGCGACGTCCAACTGGCTGCGGAGGTGGCTTGGTTGGTGGACAACGTGAGATGGGATGTGGAAGAGGACCTCTCTCGCCTGGTCGGAGATGCGACGGCCCACACCCTGGTTCGTTTGGCCCGCAATGTCAGCCATGCCATCAAAGGATTTGCTGATCGGGGGCTGGGCGGGCTCGGTGCCCAGGTGTCCAAAGATCCGTCGCCTACCGGCGGTCAAGGGCCTGCGGCATGAGCCATTTGTTCCGAGGGGTGTTTATTGTCTGGGTGGTGCTGCGCCATGGACTGGACGAGTTGGTGCTGTCGAGCTTTGAACGCCCCTGGATCCGCTTGCTCGCGCGAGTTGTCTCGCTGGGCCGGGGGTTGGACGCTCCGCGCGGTCAGCGTTTGCGTGAGGCTTTGGAGCGGCTTGGTCCGATCTTCGTGAAGTTTGGGCAGGTGCTGTCGACCCGGCGTGACCTGCTGCCACCTGATATTGCTGATGAGCTGGCGCACCTCCAGGATCGGGTGCCGCCGTTTTCCAGCGCGGTGGCCGTGGCCACGATAGAGCGGGCGTTTGGTCGGCCGCTGGACGCCGTTTTCAGCCACTTCGAACAGGTGCCGGTGGCCAGTGCTTCGATTGCACAGGTCCATTTTGCGACCTTGCTCGATGGTCGCCATGGTGGGCGGGATGTGGCTGTCAAGGTGCTGCGTCCCAACATGCTGCCAGTCATTGAAAAAGACCTGAGCCTCATGCGCATGATGGCGGGATGGGTCGAGAAGCTCTCGGCAGACGGCAAACGGCTCAAGCCCCGTGAAGTTGTGGCCGAGTTTGACAAGTACCTCCATGACGAACTCGACCTGGTGCGTGAGGCAGCGAATGCCGCGCAGTTGCGGCGCAACATGCAGGGGCTTGATCTGGTCATGATTCCGGAAATGCTCTGGGACTATTGCCACACCGAGGTGATGGTCATGGAGCGGATGCATGGCGTGCAAATCAACAAGGTGGAGGAACTGCGCCGGCACGGCGTGGACATCCCGAAGCTGGCGCGCGACGGTGTCACGATTTTCTTTACTCAGGTGTTCCGCGACGGTTTCTTCCACGCCGACATGCACCCTGGCAATATCCAGGTCAGCGTGGACCCGCCGACGTTTGGGCGCTACATTTCGCTGGACTTCGGTATCGTGGGAACGCTCACCGAGTTTGACAAGGAATACCTTGCGCAGAACTTCACCGCGTTTTTCCGGCGCGACTACAAGCGCGTGGCGGAGTTGCATATCGAGAGCGGTTGGGTGCCGATGAACACGCGGGTGGACGAGTTGGAATCGGCCATACGCGCCGTTTGCGAACCGTATTTCGACCGACCGCTCAAGGAGATTTCCCTGGGCATGGTGCTCATGCGCCTTTTCCAGACATCGCGGCGATTTCACGTCGAAATTCAGCCCCAGTTGGTGTTGTTGCAGAAGACCTTGTTGAATATTGAGGGGCTGGGGCGTGATCTGGACCCCGAGTTGGACCTGTGGGCGACCGCAAAGCCATTTCTTGAGAAATGGATGGTCGAGCAGGTGGGGCCGAAGAAACTCTTGCAGCAACTCAAAGCCGAAGCGCCGCAATACGCCAAGCTGCTGCCTGCTTTACCGCGCCTGATGCACGACTACTTTGCTCACCGACCCCATGACATGCGCCGTGAGCTGGACGCCCTGCTCGTTGAACAAAAACGCACCAACAGGCTGCTGCAGGGGATCATCTGGGCAGGCGTCGGCTTTTTCTTGGGATTGCTGGTGATGCAGGTGCTTACGCGCATCCGCCTCTGGTAATTTGAGCTGGCGCTCCATGGTTTGGAGCGAATTCCGGCGAACACATGCAGGAGATTGGGGGGCGCCCAAAATCCAGATGGCCAATTTATAATGGCAGGTTTTCTTGATGCTGATGTCGCTGGCTTGTCGGCCATTGGCCATCAGCCATCGCCGGATTTCCTTTCACTGGTTCCATCATGCCGATTTATGCCTACAAATGCGCTTCCTGCGGCCATGCCAAGGATGTGCTCCAGCGGATGTCCGATGATCCGCTGACCGTTAGCCCGTCTTGTGGGCAGGCGACCTTTCAAAAGCAGCTCACCGCTGCCGGCTTTCAGCTCAAGGGCTCGGGCTGGTATGTCACCGATTTTCGTGGCGGCGGCACTGCCGGTGCACCCGCGCCTGCCAGTGGCGGCGAGACCTCAGCGCAGCCAAGTGCGGCGGCTGAGTCGCCCGCGCCTGCGCCTGCGCCCGCCGTCGCGGTCCCCGCTCCTGCCAGCAGCGCGCCGGCGCCTGCCAAACCCGCGACCTGAGTTCTAGGTCGTGATGCCCGCCTTGCGCAAATGGCTGCTCGCTGGCCTGTTGGTTCTGGCTCCCTTGATCATCACCCTCTGGGTGCTGGAATGGGTGGTGACCACACTCGATCAGACTTTGCATGTGTTGCCCAACAGCTGGCATCCGGATCAGCTTTTTGGTGTGCATGTCCCAGGGTTGGGGGTGGTGTTTGCGCTGGTTGTGGTTTTGTCCATAGGCGCGATGGCGTCGAATTTTGTTGGAAACCGCCTGATCACCTGGTGGCATGCCCTGTTGCATCGCATTCCTGTGGTGCGCTCCATTTACTCCGGGGTGAAGCAGGTCTCTGATACGCTGTTTTCCGAGAAAGGCAATGCGTTTCGCAAGGCCCTTCTGGTGGAGTGGCCGCATGAAGGCATGTGGACGATTGCGTTTCTGACGGGTGCGCCGACCGGTGATGTGTTGAGCCGGTTACGGGCAGAACCCGGGGGTTCCGTCGACGGCGAAGAATTCCTGAGCGTCTACGTGCCCACGACACCGAACCCGACGGGGGGGTACTTCGTGATGGTTCGACGCAGTGCCTGCCAGGAACTCGCCATGAGTGTGGACGAGGCACTCACCTATATCGTGTCCATGGGTGTGATCGTGCCAGGGCATGCAAGAAAAACCATCACCAAGGACCAGGTCCATTCGGCACCCGATCCATCAAGCTGAAATCGATTGAACCTTCGCCACCCCGTGGCGGTATTGTTGAAAGAAGAGATATTTCATGGCCATGCGTTCCCACTATTGCGGTCTTGTGACCGAAGCCCTGATGGGTCAAACCGTTCAACTCTGTGGATGGGTTAACCGCCGGCGCGACCATGGCGGTGTGATCTTCATTGACTTGCGGGACCGCGAGGGCTATGTGCAGGTGGTGTGTGACCCCGATCGTGCAGAAATGTTCTCCACCGCTGAGGACGTGCGCAATGAGTATTGCGTGCAGGTCACAGGGGTGGTTCGTGCGCGGCCTGAGGGAACGACCAACGACAAGCTCAAGAGTGGCCAGATCGAGATTCTGTGTCACGAGCTCAAGGTGCTCAACCCGTCTGTGACGCCAGCATTCCAGCTTGATGATGAGAATCTGTCGGAAACCACGCGCCTGACCCATCGTGTGCTGGATCTGCGCCGACCCTACATGCAAAACAACCTGATGCTGCGCTACCGCGTGTCCATGGAGGTGCGCAAGTTTCTGGACGCCAACGGGTTTATCGATATCGAAACGCCGATGCTCACGAAGAGCACACCGGAAGGCGCGCGCGACTATCTTGTGCCCAGCCGCGTGCACGACGGGCATTTCTTTGCCCTGCCACAGTCGCCCCAGTTGTTCAAACAACTGTTGATGGTGGCTGGGTTCGACCGGTATTACCAGATCACCAAGTGCTTTCGCGACGAAGACCTGCGCGCAGATCGTCAGCCTGAGTTCACCCAGATTGATATCGAAACTTCGTTCCTCGGCGAAGAGGAGATTCGTGAGATGTTCCAAGGCATGGTGAAGACCGTGTTTCAGAACACCCTGGGCGTGGACCTGGGCGACTTTCCCGTGATGCCCTATGCAGAGGCCATGCACCGGTTCGGCTCTGACAAGCCTGATTTGCGTGTGAAGATGGAGTTCACCGAGTTGACCGATGTGATGGCCGACGTGGACTTCAAGGTCTTTAGCGCGCCAGCGCAGATGAAGAACGGTCGGGTGGTTGCTTTGTGTGTGCGTGGCGGGGCAGAACTCAGCCGCAGCGAAATCGATGCCTATACCGAGTTCGTGAAGATCTATGGTGCCAAGGGCCTGGCCTGGATCAAGGTCAACGAGGTGGCAAAGGGGCGTGATGGACTGCAAAGCCCCATTGTGAAGAACATCCACGACACAGCCTTGACCGAGATTCTCAAGCGTACGAAGGCGCAGGATGGCGACATTCTGTTCTTTGGTGCGGACAAGGCCAAGGTGGTGAACGATGCCATCGGTGCATTGCGATTGAAGATTGGCCACAGCGAACTGGGTAAGAAGAACGGGCTGTTCGAAGACCGTTGGGCGCCAATGTGGGTGGTGGACTTTCCCATGTTTGAACACGACGAAGAGGAAGACCGCTGGACAGCGGTCCACCACCCATTCACTGCGCCCAAGGATGGCCATGAGGATTGGATGGTCACTGCGCCGGAGAAGTGCATCGCCAAGGGCTACGACATGGTTTTGAATGGCTGGGAGATCGGCGGGGGTTCCGTGCGTATTCACACCGCAGCAGTGCAGCAAAAGGTATTTGACGCGCTCAAGATAACGCCCGACGAAGCGCAGCTCAAATTTGGCTTCCTGCTGGATGCCTTGCAGTATGGCGCGCCGCCTCATGGGGGCTTGGCCTTCGGCCTGGACCGCATCATCACGTTGATGACGGGGGCCGAGTCGATCCGCGATGTGATTGCTTTCCCCAAGACCCAGCGCGCCCAGTGTTTGCTCACCCAGGCCCCGTCGCTGGTTGAGGAGAAGCAGTTGCGCGAGCTGCATATCCGCCTGCGCAATGCGGATCTCGCCAAGTCCGTCTGACCAGTCTGATGGCGCCTTTCAGAAAAAAGGGGTGCCAGTTGGCGCCCCTTTTGTCTTTTGCGTTTGGTTGCCCAGTCGGGGGGCTTGAAACAGTGACACCTGGCTTTTGGCAGATTCCCTTGCCGCTGGCGTGTCACCTGTCACTGCACTTCGGCGTGGAGGTGTGATGGGCTTGACCTTCAAAATTCCGGAATCGGTTCTTGTGGTGATTTACACCGTGGCGGGGGAGGTCTTGCTGATTCGCCGTGCGGACGCCCCGGAATTCTGGCAATCCGTTACGGGCTCCAAAGAGAGCCTCTCCGAGGGTTTCGAGGAGACGGCTGTACGCGAAGTCTGGGAGGAAACCGGGCTGGACGCCTTGGCGCCAGGGCGTGTTCTGAGCGATTGGCGGTTGGAGAATCGCTATGAAATCTATCCACAATGGCGGTCGCGGTACGCACCAGGTGTGACGGAGAACACCGAGCGGGTGTTTGGCTTGGAGCTTGACCAGCAGTGCCCAATACTCCTGAACGCCCGTGAGCACGGAGCGTATCAGTGGTTGGGCTGGTTGGAGGCTGCAGACAAGTGTTTTTCTCCATCCAATGCGGAGGCCATCCTGCAGCTTTCAGACATGAAGGGGTGGGGACCGTCGCCAATGGGGGTCCGACCGCCGCGCAAACAGCCGCATAGATGAGAGATGCACCCCTCATCCCACCTTGCCTTTTCTTGGGTGCGCTACTCGGGTGGACGCAGGGTATTTCGGCGTTTCCAGGCGCGCCTTGACCCCTTGCGAGACGCCGAATTGCCGACGGAGCCGGTGACTCTGTTCTCCGCCGAAATTGTTGCAGGCTGTAATGGAATCGTTATTTTCTTGGCATTTTGACGCTTTTTACGGTCAAAGCCAGTCAAAACTGAGGTATCAGTCGCTGATTTTTGATACCCTTGTATACATAGCACTTAAGTAACAGCTCGCCAAGGAGTTGTTACGTTTGTTTACTTTAAAGTTGTCGCCGCATGAACAAGTCTTACAAATCGATCTGGAATGAAACCCTTGGTACCTATGTAGCGGCAGCGGAAACCGCGTCCGCTGGTGGGCGCAAGTCCTCAACTTCGCGCAAGGCGCGTCGCCAGCCAGAGCGGGCATATTCAGGACAGTTGGCTCTGGAGCCGCGCATTGTTTTTGATGCGGCTTTGCCAGCGACCCTGGTGGAAGCGCAAGCAGACCACGCGGATGCGCAAGATGCCGGCGTTACGACCGACTTGGATCAGCTGGACACACAACCTGCGCCTGCTCCCGCTCCTGCGCCTGTCTTGGAACCTGTGCCAGTGACGGCTGCAACAAACCCCGCAACGGCAGATGAATCTGATGCCGCGGGTGGGTCGAATGACGTGGAGGCTGCTTCTTCGGGTGATGCCGCCGCACCAGAGGGCGGCGTATCTGATGCCTCACTCGACCCGGCGCAGGATGCGCCCATTGAATCTGTGGAGGCGCCAACCGCTCCAGATGACGCAGGATCTGATGGAGATCAGTCGGTTGCAGCGATGGACAATGGCTCTGTAGATGCTTTGGAGGGCTCCCAGCCCTCAAGTGAGCAGGGTTCTGATCCGGTGGTCGAAGTGGCCGATGTCCACGCTGCGAATGAGCCTGCTGAACCGATGGAGCCAGAGGTTGAGCGCGTTGAAGTGGTGTTTGTCGACGCGCAGGTTGAGGATGCTGCGGATGGTCTGCAATGGCATCCCGGCGAGGTCTACGTGTTGGACGCCAGTCGCGATGGCGTCGAACAGATGGCGGAGATTCTGAACGGGCGCACCGGCATCGATGCCATCCATATCATCAGCCATGGCAGCGCCGGTGAACTGAACCTGGGCTCAGGAACATTGAATTCGGGCTCGTTGTCGGGTGAGTACGCGGACGAAATGGCTGTGATTGCGGCGGCGCTGTCTCCAGACGCCGACCTGATGCTCTACGGCTGCGATGTGGCAGCCACCGAAGCAGGTGTGACGTTCATTGATGCGCTGGCCCAGGCCACAGGCGCCGATGTGGCAGCATCGAACAACGATACTGGCGCCGAGTCGCTGGGTGGTGACTGGGTTCTCGAAGCTCGCAACACCGACGGGGTGATTGAGACGGTCGCGATCTCTGCGCAAGCCTATGCAGGCTTGTTGACGACCACGGTGAGCAATGGTGCGGGTGCGCTGTTGGCCGTTCAAGCCAGGAACATTTACAGCATCGATATCACGACCGGTAAGGCCACGCTGTTGACCGTGGCACCAGCCACCGTGGGCGGCGTGAGCACTGGTACCGATCTAAACTCTTTGGCTGTGGATCAGGCCAACGGCTTGATCTATTACACGAGCAACACCAGCTCCAGCGCCAACGTGGCGCTGTTTGCCTACAACTTCAACACCAACACCCACATTCTGATCGACAGCAACCTCACCAACAACGGCGCGGGCATGAGCATCGTGGTTGGTTCCCGCGGGGTAGGCAGTGGTGGCGCGGTGTTCGCCAACGGCTCGTTGTATCTCGGTGTGGAGAACAACACCGGCAACAACAGCGATGACACGATCTACAGGATCAACTTCTCTGGCGCGGGCACCACGATCAGCGGCATCACGACCCTGGTGACCAACATCACCAACACCGACTGGGGTGATTTGGGTTACAACCCGGCGAACAACACCATTCAAAGCGTGTCGAACACCACGCTGGTGCGGTACAACGCGACCACCGGGGCGGTGGTGAGCACGGTGACCGTGCCCGCAGGCACAACGCAGCAAGGTCAGGGCATCAATGGTGAGGCCTATGGGCTTGGGACCACCATTCAGCAGTACAACCCTGTGACAGGCGCTGCCATTGGCGCACCGATCACGATCACCACCGATGGCTCCACACCCATCGCCTCTGCCGTGTTTGATGCGGCAGGGTGGGTGCCCCCGACTGCGGTGTTGGGCGACCGCATATTTACCGACAACAACGCCAACGGCGTTTTTGATGGCACCGATACCGGCATTGCCAACGTGACGGTGCGCCTTGTCGACGATGTGAACAACAACGGCGTTGTCGACGCGGGCGAGCGCGTGTTGGGAATCGACACCACCGATGCCTCTGGCAACTACCGTTTCGAAGGTGTCTTGCCTGGCAACTACATCGTGCAGGTCACGGACACCAACGGGGTGCTGGGTGCAGGGCGTACATACACCACAGCAGGCGGTGCGACCAACCCCAATGCCGATGTCACGTCCATCGGGTCAACCAACCTGAACATCGACTTCGGCTTGAACAACCGGGCGCCCACCGACGGCAATGAGACGAACGTGGTGGTTGAAGACACGACTCTGACGGTCAATGCGGGGGCCGGACTGCTGGCAAATGCAGTAGACCCTGATGGTGCGCCAGTGACGGTGACTGCCTTTACTGTGGCAGGCGTAGGCGCCGGGAGCGTTGGTTCACCATTGGTCATTGCCAACGTGGGAACGCTGACCATCCAGGCCGATGGGGCCTACAGCTTCACGCCGGTGACCAACTACAACGGGCCAATCCCGGTGGTGACCTACACGGTGAGCGACCCAGGTGGTCTGACCGACACCTCCACGCTGACGCTGACCATGGCGCCGGTGAACGATCCGAGCGTGTTGACACCGGACACCGACACCACACCCGAAGACATTCCCGCAATGGGCAATGTGCTGGGCAACGACGTTGATGTGGACGACACGCTCAGCGTGGCAGGCTTCACCGTGGCAGGGGACCCAACCCCTTATGGCCCGGGAAGCACCGCCACCATTCCAGGGGTGGGTACCATCATCTTGGCGTCGAACGGCGATTACACCTTCACCCCCGAGCCAGATTGGAACGGCACGGTGCCGCAGGTGACCTACACCACAAACACCGGCAGCAGCAGCACGCTGGACATCACGGTGACCCCGTTGGACGACACACCTTCCATTTCGGACGATGTGGCCACCACGCCAGAGGACACACCGGTGGTTATCGATGTGTTGGCCAATGACAGCGATGCCGACGGCGATACGCTGACCATCACTTCCATCGACGGCCAACCGGCGACCGTGGGGGTGCCCGTGGTGGTCACCAACGGCTCGGCCACGCTCAATGGTGATGGCACGATCACCTTCACGCCTGCGCCCGACTACAACGGGCCAGTGCATTTCACCTACACGGCCACCGACGGCACCACGCCGGTGACGGCCAATGTGGACGTGACGGTCACGCCCGTCAACGACCCTCCAGTGGCGGTCGATGACAACGTGACGACGCCAGAAGACACACCCGTGACCATTCTGGTGCGGTCAAACGACAGCGATGTCGATGGTGATCCATTGACAGTTGTCAGCTTCAGCGACCCTCCGAACGGGACCGTGACACAGGATGGCAGCGGGAATCTGGTCTACACGCCCGATCTGAACTTCACCGGCATCGATACGTTCACCTATGTCATCAGTGATGGGCAGGGCGGTAGCGATACCGCCACGGTGACAATCAATGTGGGCGGAGTGAACGATGCGCCAGTGGCGCTGCCTGACACCAACAGCACGACCGAAGACGCCACGCTCGCAGTCAATGCGGCGAACGGCGTGATCACCGGCGCGGGCGGAACCGACACGGATCCTGATGGCGACACGTTGTCTGTGACCGGTGTTTCCTTTGGCGCCACGGTTGGCACTGTGGGGTCGGTGATCTCCGGTGCCTGGGGCAACCTCACGCTGAATGCGGATGGCAGCTACACCTATGTGCCTACGGCGGCGCAGACGTGCTTGACGATGGCGAGTGCCATTGATGTCTTCACGTACACGGTGAGCGATCCAAGCGGACTCACCGACACGACCACCCTGACCATCACGGTCACCGGCGCGAACGATGCTCCCCTGGCCGTGGACGATAGCCGGACCACGCCGGAAGACACGCCGGTGACCATTTCCGTACTGGGTAACGATAGCGATGTCGATGGCGACACCTTGAGCGTCACTGAGATCGACGGGCAGTCAGCCACGGTGGGTGTGCCTTTGCCCGTCAGCAATGGCACGGCCACCCTCAACGGCGATGGCACCATCACGTTCACGCCCGACCCTGGCTTCAACGGATCCGTCGATTTCACTTACACGATCACCGATGGCACCAGCACCGATGTGGCCAACGTCCACATCGTGGTTGACGATGTGAACGATCCACCAGTGGCGCAAGACAACGTGGTCAACGGGTTTGAAGACAGCCCGGTGAATTTCGATCCGCGCTCGAATGACACGGATCCGGATGGCGACCCCCTGACCATTACCGAGATCAATGGCAATCCGATCACGGTCGGAACGCCCGTGACGTTGCCCGAAGGTTCGCTCAGCCTCAACCCAGACGGCACATTGACCTTCACGCCCAATACAGACTTCAACGGCAACGGCGTGGCATTCCAGTACACCGTGGACGATGGAAGAGGTGGCTCGGACACCGCGACGGTAACGATGAACATCGCGCCGGTGAACGATGCGCCGGTGGCCACCGACAACGCTTACACCACGCCCCAAGACACCAACGTGAGCGGCAACGTCATCACGAACAACACGGGCGACGGTGTGGACAGCGATGTCGATGGCGACACCTTGACTGTGAGTGCGTATACCGTGGGTGGCACGCCAGGCACAGTGGGTGTGCCAACCAACATCGCAGGCGTGGGCACCCTCACGCTCAA
This sequence comes from Burkholderiaceae bacterium, assembly GCA_041396525.1. GTDB lineage: Bacteria > Pseudomonadota > Gammaproteobacteria > Burkholderiales > Burkholderiaceae_C > Hydrogenophaga. Next base: position 137,030 of record JAWKYI010000002.1, on the reverse strand, counting down.
TGGTGACGGCAGCTACACCTTCGATCCCTTGCCGGACTTCACAGGGGCCATCCCGGTTGTGGTTTACACCTTGAGCGATGGACAAGGGGGTTCCGATACTGCCACGCTGAACATCACGGTTGAGCCTTTGACCGAGACGCCGTCGATCGTGAACGACACCGCCACCACACCGGAGAACACGCCGGTGACCATCGATGTCCTGGACAATGATGATCCGGGAAGCGAAGGCCCTCTGACCATCACCGAAATCAATGGACGGCCTATCGACGTGAGCACTCCGGTGGATATCACCGATCCCACGACCGGGTTGCCGATTGGAGAGGTCAGTCTCAATAACGGTGGCACACCTGGAGACCCAACCGATGATGTGTTGGTGTTCACGCCTGCACCCAACTACAACGGTCCGGTGGACTTCACTTATACGGTGGAAGACCAAAACGGCAATCCGCTCCAAGGGTCGGTGACTGTGGATGTGACCCCGGTCAATGGGCCACCTGTGGCCAACAACGACACCACGGTCACTCCGGTTGACACACCTGTCACCATCGACGTGCTTGGCAACGACTCCGATCCGGACGGCGATCCATTGACGATCACGGAGGTCGACGGCCTGCCGATCACGGAAGGGGGTCCGTCCGTGCCCGTCAGCAACGGCACGGTGACCCTGGTGGGCGGTGAGTTGGTGTTCACGCCCGATCCCGGCTACACAGGTCCGACGAGCTTCGACTACACGGTGCAGGATCCCTCGGGCGAATCTGCAACGGGCAACGTGACGGTGAACGTGGGTCAGGCCAATCTGCCTCCCGCAGCGCAGCCGGATACCAATGCGACCGACGAAGACACACCGCTGGCGGTTTCTGCCACAGAGGGCGTCATTCAGAGCACGTCCGTGCCTGGTGGTGTCGATAGCGATCCCAACGGCGACAGTCTCTCGGTCAGCGAGGTCAACGGTGTGGCAAGCGCCGTTGGTCAGCCAGTGGTCGGCGCCTTCGGTACGCTGGTGCTCAACGCCGACGGCAGCTACAACTACACCCCCACGGCCGCCGCCCAAGCGTTGCAGGCGGGTGACTCGGTCAACGATGTGTTCACCTACACGATCACTGATCCAAGCGGGCAGACTGCCACGACCACATTGACCATCGTCGTCAATGGTGTCAACGATGCGCCGAACGCCGAAGACAACAGCGCGGTGACACTGCCGAACACGCCGGTGAGTGGCAACCTGTTGACCGATGATGGCAATGGCGCAGCAGCTGGTGGTGTTGACAGCGACCCCGATGGCGATGCACTGGTGGTCAGTGGCTTTGCTGTCAATGGTGTGCCGGGCGTGCTGGGAACCCCGATGGTGATTCCCAACGTGGGTCAACTGACCGTCAATGGCGATGGCAGCTACACCTTTACGCCGGCATCCGGTTTCGAGGGTGCTGTGCCTGCGGTGACCTACACCATCGACGATGGTCATGGCGGCAGCGATTCCGCCACGCTGACCATCCTGGTGGATGCGGTCAACGACCCACCTGTGGCGCTGAACGACAACGTGACCGGGCGGGAAGACCAGCCCGTGACCTTCAATCCGCTGACCAATGACAGCGACCCCGAGGGTCAACCGCTCACCATCACAGAGATCAACGGGACGCCCATCGTGGTGGGCACGCCTGTGCAGATCAACGATCCCGCAACCGGCGAGCATGTGGGTGATCTGGTGCTGAACCCCAATGGGACGCTGACCTTCACGCCGGTGGCCAACTACAACAACACCACACCACTGCCCATCGAGTACACGATTGAAGACCCCGATGGGCTGACGGACACGGCCACCATCAATGTGAGAATCGTGCCTGTGAACGATGCGCCGGTCGCCACCGACGACGGCCCGATACCGACGCGAAGCAACCAGCCGGTGACGGGTAACGTCATTGGTGTTGACAACGGCGCTGGTGTGGACAGTGACCTGGATGGTGATGTGTTGTCGGTGACCACTTACGCCGTCGACACCGATGGAGACGGCACCCCAGAGGTGTTTGCTGCAGGTGTGCCAGCCACGATTCAGTCGGCCGACGGCCGCCCGATCGGTACCTTGGTCATCGACCCCAATGGCAACTTCACCTTCACACCGGCCACCGACTATTCGGGCCCCGTGCCGAGTGCGACCTACACGCTGTCCGATGGCGCGTTGACGGACACGGCAGTGTTGAGCTTTGCGAATGTGCCGGAACCACAGGTGCCGCCGCCACCGCCTCCTGCACCGCCGCCTGCCCCTGCGCCGACCCCGGCACCCACGCCCGCTCCGGCACCCGCGCCGACGCCAGCCCCCCCGCCTGAGGAGCGTCAGCCAGGTTGGGAGGCGCCGCCGCCCGCGCCTGCGCCCGCGCCGACGCCTCCAGGCTCCACACCTGAAGCGACTGTGCACGTCTTGGTGGCGGTCGGCGAGACCAACAGCGAGAGCACGCTGTCGAACAGCCCTCTGTTGCCTGCCCAGGTCAGCTCACCTCTGATGGCAGAGGCGGCGGGGCGCACGCCAGACAACCTGCTGTTTGCCAACGTCGATCCGTATCGCGACCTCGAACTCATTCGCGAACCGATGCGGGGTGACGTCGTCACCATGCGGCCTGCATTGCATGTCCAACACGCCGTGCGCCACCAGCCGGTGACGAGCGAGCATGGGTTGTTCGTGCAACACGCGGTTCGTGCGTCCCAGATGGATGCCCAACTGGTGAACGCGATGGTCAACTCACAGAACTCCGCTTCGCCGGGCTATGGCGGCCTGATGGATCCGTTTGCGCTGGGCGCCCCACAAGGGAAGCCAGATGCCCAGATGGTTTCCGAGGCAGAGGCCGAGGATGCGCAGGAGAAGGCCCCGGCAACCGCTGATGCCAAACCGGTCCCCCAAGAGGTCGCTCATGAGAAAGAAACGGTGAAAACCGAGCCCGAGCGTGAGGTGGCCAAGAAGCCTGCAGCCGGTTTCCGCGCGCAGTTGGAACGGTTTGCCAAGGACCACAAACACGGTGCGCGTCCCATCACACGCGCCCACACCGCCAAAATCTAAAGAAACACCTTTTTCGAGGATATGAACATGAACACAATCAAACTCTCTTCGCGTGCCCAGGCGGCACTGCCTCGCAGTGTGGTGGTCCTGGCTGCGGCGGCCGTCATGGCGGGCTGCACGGTGACGCCCAAACCGTTGACGGCAGAGGAGGTGCAAGAGCGCGTCAAGAACGACACCTCCAAGATGTACGCCGAACAAGAGGCGATTCGCAACCCGATTTCGATGGAAGAGGCCGTTGCCCGGGCACTGAAATACAACCTTGACTACCGGTTGAAGAAGATGGAGTCGGCCCTGGCGCTGGGCCTGACCGACTACGCCAGCTACGACATGCTGCCGCAAATGGTGGCCTCCGCGGGCTACAACAAGCGCAGCAACTACTCGGGTGGCACCAGCATCGGGATTCTTGATGGCGAGATGTCGGACCGCCCAACCTCATCTGACGAGCGCAGCCACACATTGCGTGGCATCGAGTTTTCGTGGAATGTGCTGGACTTTGGTGTGTCCTACTACCGTGCGCGGCAGCAGGGCGATCAATTCCTGATTGCAGAAGAGCGCCGTCGCAAGGTGGTGCAGAACCTGCTGCAGGACGTCCGAGCAGCTTACTGGCGTGCCCTTGGTGCCCAGCGTTTGAACGACCAGGCGGACGACATCGTCCAGCGGGCCAATCTGGCGCTGGCGCGTTCGCGGGAAGCCGAAACCCAGAAGATCATTCCTCCTGGCCTGGCGCTGGCCTACCAGCGTGCCTTGCTCGACGCCACCACACTGCTCAACCAGCGCCGTCAAGACCTTGAGTTTGCCAAGCGCGAGCTGGCCGCACTGATGAACGTGCCGCCCACCGCCACTTTCACGCTGGCAGAAGCCACGGAGGTCACCTTGCCAGCTGCTCCGCGCGATCTGGCCCGTCTGGAAGACATGGCCTTGTTGCAGCGCCCTGAGCTGCGCGAGGAAGATTTCCGCACCCGGATCACCGCCGACGAAGCCCGCAAGCAGATGCTGAGCCTGTTGCCTGGGATCACGCTCAACTATGGCTACCAGCACGATTCCAACCAGTTCCTGTACAACAACAACTGGTCGCAAGGCGGTATCAGCGTGGCGTGGAACCTCATGCGACTGGTCGCGTTCCCGGCCATGAAAAATGCCCAGAAGTACCAAGAGCAGACTGACGAGGCACGCCGCATGGCCCTGTCCATGGCCATCTTGACCCAGACCCGCGTGAGCGCGGAGCGCTATCGCCTGGCGCTTGAAGATTTCAAACTGGCCGATCAGGCCGCCCAAGTCGATAGCCGTCTGGCAGCCTACACCAAGGCCTCGGTGTCGGCCAAGCTGGAAAGCGACCTCGAAGCCATTCGCACCCAAGCCCGTGCGGTGTTGGGGGCCTACCAGCGTGCCAACGCCTATGCCAACGCCCATATCGCCTTTGGTCGCCTGTACAACACCGTGGGTTTCGATCCCATTGCGGACGACTTCGAAGCCAACGATCTGGCCACGCTGACGCAACGTGTGAAAGCCCACTTGCAGGCCACGGAAAAGGACGCCTTTGCCCTTTCTTCCAACCTGTTTGGCCGTGCGCCATCGGTGAACGTCCACCTGGCTGGCATTGCCGACCCTGTGCAACAGGTCCGCATGAAAGCGCTGGTCTCGGAACTCTTGGCACGTCATGACATCGAAATCGACGCCAAAGAAGGCAAGCCGCTGACCTTGGCATTTGACTCAAAGGGTGACAATGGTCTCGAAAAGGCCTCCTGGACGTTGAAAATGACCGACGAAGCCGGTCACAATCAGCAAGCGAGTTTTGTGACCACCATCCCCTCCCATTCGCGCGCTTCGGTGTACGAGTCCAGCCTGGTGGCCGCGCTCAATGCCAATCTTGGCGATCTGAAATCCTGGTTGAACGTAGATTGATATGCTGTTTTCTTCTTCTTGGCGTGCGCTGAGCGCGGCACTGGTTCTGGGCTCGTTGACGGCACCGCTGATGGCGCAGCCTGCGGGCAGTCGCGCGCCCAGCTCGATCGCGCAACCGGCCGCCGCAGCAGCTGCGAAGTCGGAGCCGGTTCGGGTGCTGGTGCTGCCAAGCGGAGAAACCACGTTGGCCAGCCCGGTCACCGGGCGGATCAACACCTTGCATGTGGGCTTGGGCTTGCCGTTCAGGGAAGGCGCGGTGCTGGTTTCGCTGGATTGTCAGGAGCCCCAGGCCCGTCTGGGCATGGCCAAGGCCGATCTGGCCAGCGCCACCGATCAGTACGAAGCGAAGCTTCGTATGCAGGGGCTGGACCAGGCGAGCGATGTCGAGGTGTCGCTCGCAGCGAGTGCGGTCGCCAAGGCCAAGGCGCAGATCGATCTCTACAACTTCCAGATTTCGCAATGCTCCATTCGGGCTCCGTGGAGCGGCAGCACGGCCAAGTTGCACGTGCGCAGCCACATGACGGTCACGGCGGGGCAGCCTCTGCTGGATCTGGTTCGCGCGGGCGTCCTCTACCTCAAGCTCAATGTGCCGTCCACCTGGGTGTCCAAACTCCACATGGGCCATGAGTTCGAGGTGACGATCGATGAAACCGGGAAAACCTATCCGGCAAAAGTGCGTCGGATCAACAGCCGCATCGATCCGGTGAGCCAGACGGTCGAGCTGGAGGCTACCATGCTGAAGACCTACAGCGAGCTGCTGCCGGGCATGAGTGGTTTCGCCCGTTTCACCGGCATGCCTTGAGAGCGCTCTGATGACCACTGTTCCCGATCTCAGCGTTCTGCTGCAGATCGAAGGCCGGGCGATGGAAGCGTCCACACTGGCGGCCTTGCGCTTCACCATCGTCAATGAAACGCATGCCCTGACACCCTATCGGCAAGCTGCGCTCTTCGAGCCCGATGGCGGCAAGTTGCATCTGGTGGCAGCCTCCGGTCTTGTCAGTGTTGCCAACGATTCGCCCTTTGCGGTTTGGCTGACCCAGTTTGCCCAACGCTTTCCCAGAGACGTGGCGGTGCACCGCCTGGACTTTGAGAACGCCAGCGACGATGACGCCCAGAACTGGTCGGAGTGGCTGCCTGACCATTTGTTGCTGGTTCCCTTGCGGGGCAAGCAAGGCGATGTGCGTGCCTGGGCCATGTATGCCCGCGAAGAAGCCTGGAGCGACGCCGAAGGGTCTTTCCTGGAGCGCCTCCACGCCACCTATGGTTATTGCCATTCGGTTCTGGCACAGACTGGCCAGGGGGGATGGCGCCGCTTCAAAAAGCTGTTCAATCAGAGAAACCGCTGGCTGATCGCTGGTGGACTTGCGTTGTCCATGCTCATTCCCATTCGGCTTTCGGTGCTGGCGCCCGCCGAGGTGATCGCGTTGAATGCCAAGGCGGTGTCTGCGCCCCAGGATGGCGTGGTTGGCTCTTTTGCCGTCCAGCCGAATGCCCGGGTGAAGGCTGGCGACCTGCTTTTCTCGCTTGACGACTCCACGCTGTCCAATCGTCGCCAGGTGGCGCTTCAGGCCTTGGAGGTTGCCAAGGCCGATGCCCACATTGCCCAGCAACGTGCGTTTGACGACACGAAGAGCAAGGCGGAAGTGGCGGTCGCCATGGGGCGGGTGCGGGAGAAGGAGGCTGAGCTCGCAGCCGTTGACTCCCAGGCGAACCGCGTCGAGGTTCGTGCGGATCAGGATGGTGTTGCCATCTTTGCCGATACCAACGATTGGCTGGGCAAACCAGTGCAGACTGGGGAGCGTGTGATTCAACTGGCGCAGCCGGAAGACAGCGGGGTGCTGGTCTGGTTGTCGGTGGCCGACGCCATCAATTTGCAGATGGGTGCACCGGTGAAGCTGTTTCTGCACACAGAACCCTTGAGCCCACGCTCGGCGAAGTTGGTCGAGGCCAGTTACCAGGCATCGATCAGTCCCGATGGTGTGGCGGCCTATCGGTTGCGTGCCAAGTTCGATGAAGGTACCCAGTTGCCCCGCATCGGTCTGCGGGGCACGGCCCGGATTTCAGGCGATTGGGTGATGCTGGGCTACTTTTTGTTCCGGCGTCCCTTGTCGACCGTGAGGGAGTGGACCGGGCTATGACCCAGGCCCAGGCCATCAAGGGCCACATGGCCCGGGTCGCGGTCAACAAGCAGGCCCAGAAACCCGTCCAGTTGCCGCGCATCCGAGATGAGCTGATTCTGTTTCCTGCCGCGCCCAATGACGATGGCACGCCAGCCTGGATCATTCAGGACCCGGTGACCAACCGCTTCTTTCGCATTGGCTGGATCGACTTCGAACTGCTGATCCATTGGGCCGACTTTGATGCGGCGGCATTGATCGAGGAAGTCAATGCACAGACACCTCTCAATGTCACCTTGGCCGACGTGCGCAGGCTGATGGTGTTTCTGTCGGACAACCAACTGCTGCGGGTCGACAACCGGGCGGAGGTCCAGCGCCTGATCGCTCGAAGCCAGCGCCAGAAGAAATCGCTCTTCGAATGGCTGGTGCACAACTACCTGTTTTTTCGGCTGCCATTGGTGCGGCCCCAGGCGCGTCTGGCAGCGATGCAGTCTTTTCTGCAGCGCCTGAGCCTGCCGATGCTGGCATGGGGCGTAGGGGCCATCGCTTTGTTGGGTCTTTTCCTGGTCTCGCGCCAATGGGACGTTTTTCGCCACACACTGGTGGACAACTTCACCTGGACCGGGGCCATGGGTTATGTCGGCGCCCTGCTCTTTGCGAAAACCGTCCATGAGTTGGGCCACGCACTTGTTGCAACGCGGTATGGAGTGCGGGTGGCGCACATGGGGGTGGCGTTTCTGGTGATGTTGCCCATGCTGTACACCGACACGGGGGAGAGCTGGCGGTTGAAAAATCCGCGGCACCGGCTGGCGATAGCCAGTGCGGGCATTGCGGTGGAGCTGGCATTGGCCAGTGTGGCAACCTTGGTCTGGAGTCTGGCGCCGGATGGCCCGTTCAGAAACGGGATGTTCTTTCTGGCCACCACGAGCTGGGTGATGACCCTGGCCATCAATGCCAGCCCATTCATGCGCTTTGACGGGTACTTCATCTTCAGCGATCTGCTGGATTTGCCCAACCTGCATGAGCGCTCGGGTGCGTTGGCGCGCACTGCGCTGCGCCGGGTGCTGCTGGGTTTCAAGGATCCCTGGCCAGAGAATTTTCCGCCACGCAAGCGCCGCGCACTGGTGACTTTCGCCCTGATCACCTGGGTGTACAGGTTGACGGTGTTCATCGGTATCGCCTTGCTGGTTTACGTTTTCTTTTTCAAGCTGCTGGGCATCTTGATGATGCTGCTGGAGCTGGTGTGGTTCATCGGTAAACCGATTTACCGGGAATTGGCTGTGTGGAAAGCGCGCAAAGGGGAGATCGTCATGAACAGGCGCATTGGGATGGTTGTGGGCCTGGTGTTGCTGGTCGCAGCCCTGGCTTTTCCCTTCAGCACCCGTGTCGCCGGGTATGGCTGGATTCATGCGGCAGAGCAGGCTTCCATTCACTCGCCCTTTTCGGCGCAGATCGTATCCATGCCCACGCAACGCGTCTTCAAGGCCGGCGAGGTGATGTTTGTGCTGGACTCTTCTATGTTGTCCATTGCGCAAGACCGCTCGCGCCAACTGGCGGCGGCCCGTGAGAGTCAGATCGCCGGTTTGATGGGGCTGCCGGACGGGGAATCTCAGCGTCAGCTACTGAATTCCCAGAAGGCATTCTTCGAAGCCGAGGGCAAGGCCAGCCAGGATGAGCTGGCGCGCCTGACATTGCGTGCGCCGTTTGACGGCGAGTTGCACGATGTTGACCACGGGTTGGCGCCTGGTGTCTGGGTCAAGTCCAGGAGCCACTGGCCGTGTTCATCGATCCCAGCCGCTGGGCGGTTGATGCGTATATTCCTGAAGGTGACCTGGGGCGTGTGGCGGTGGGGCAGGCCGTTCGCGTGCGGTTGCACACCGGTTACCAGGATTGGGCCGCCGGGCGCGTGGAATCCATTGACGTGTCGCGTACCACGGTGTTGCCCACGCCGCTGCTGGAAGCGTCGCATGGTGGGCCGTTGGCGGTGGTCAACGACACCACCCGTGTCGGGCAAGAGAAGACCCAAGTGTTGCGTGATGCCCTGTTTCGCGTGCGCATTGCACTGGAAGAACCGCTGCCAACCAGCAGCGTGGCGGTGGTTCGGGTCCAGATTGATGGCAAAGCCGAGTCGGTGTTGGCTGGGGTCGCCCGCCGGGTGATCTCCGTATTCATCCGTGAGAGTGGTTTTTGAGCAAACCGCATGCGCCTCGTGCCGTTGGCCATGGATCCCTCACCGCGCGGGGATCGACCTGGGTGTTGGCAGGGCTTGCCCGCTCGCGATACATTGAAACCCTTGCTGTCACAGACGCGACGGACCTGCAAACACCATGACATTGCTCCGAGTAGCCACTTACAACATTCACAAAGGTGTGCAGGGCCTGGGCCCTTCGCGGCGGCTTGAAATCCACAACCTCGGGCATGCGGTAGAGCAATTCGATGCGGACATCGTGTGTTTGCAGGAGGTCAGGCGCCACCACCGCAAACTGGAGAGGGCATTCACGCGCTGGCCGGATCTGGATCAGGCGGGCTACCTGTCGCCAGAGGGCTATGAGTCGGTCTACCGGACCAATGCGGTGACCCGGCACGGCGAACACGGCAACGCCTTGCTCTCGCGGTGGCCGGTGCTTGACGTCAAACACTCCGACGTGTCGGACCACCGGTTTGAACAGCGCGGCCTCTTGCATACCCAACTGCTGGTGGAGGGGCAGGAGCTTCATGTGATCGTCGTGCATCTGGGCCTGATCCATGCCAGTCGCGAGCGCCAGGTCAGGTTGCTGGGGCAGTACATCGCCAAAGAGTTGCCCGAGTCGGCGCCTCTGGTGGTCGCGGGCGACTTCAACGACTGGTCGGCGAAGCTGCTCAAGCCGATGCGGGATCTGGACCTTCAGACATTTGATGCCTTGCGCTTGCCGACCTACCCCTCGCGCCTGCCCCTCTTGCACCTGGATCGGATCTATGTGCGTGGGCTCAGGCTGGTCTCTGCCCATGTTCCCCATGGGCGGGTGTGGTCGCGCATGTCCGATCACCTGCCCTTGATCGCAGAGTTGGAGTTGTAGTCCAGTTTCACCCGACCATGTCTCGCCATCGTCAGGCCAACTTCTCCACCCGTACGCAGCAACTGGACGGCCATCAACTGTTGCTGCTCGAGGGGGGTGGGGAGCTGTTTCCGGCCATGGTCGACGCGATGGATGCGGCGCGCCGGGTGGTGCACCTCGAGACGTACATCTTTGAGTTCAATGGTGCCGCGCTTGAGGTGGCTCGTGCCTTGGAGCGTGCGGCGCTCAGGGGGGTGGCGGTGCGTCTGGTGGTCGACGGCGTGGGCACCCCGCGGATCCCTGATGAGTGGGTCGAGCGGTTCGGGACTGCCGGCGTCAAGTGGCACGTGTACGCTCCGCTGGGTCGACTGGGACTGCTGATACCCAGCCGCTGGCGCCGTCTCCATCGCAAGTTGTGTGTGGTCGATGAAACCGTGGGGTTCTGTGGCGGCATCAACATCATTGACGACCTGGATGACTTGGCATTGGGGCGGCTCACGGTCCCCCGGCTCGACTTTTCCCTTCGGGTGGTGGGCCCTCTGGTCGACGAAATGGTGGAAACCATGGAGTCGCTTTGGTGGCGGCTGCAGGCCATCAGAAAAGCCCGTCGGCGCGAGTTCAAGAGTGCCTGGCGTAATCTGAAGGAGACGCTCCCCGTGGGGGACTTTTCCAGGGTGCTGGGGATTCTTCATCCAACTGAGCGCGTCGACAACACGGGCGGGGATGAGGCTGGACGGTTGCGTGGAGCGCCGAGGGTGGTGGATGGTGCAATGGCTGCCTTGCTGCTGCGCGACAACGTGAGCCACCGCCACGACATAGAGCGTGCCTACCTTAAGGCCATTGGTGAGGCCCGAAGCGAGATTGTGATTGCCAATGCCTATTTTGTGCCAGGGCGCAAGTTGCGCCGGGCGCTGACCGTGGCGGCCCGCCGGGGGGTGAGGGTGCGCTTGCTGGTTCAGGGACGGTATGAGAATTTCTTCCAGTTTCATGCAGCCCGCCCGGTTCAGCAGACGCTCGTGTCTGCCGGCGTGGAGATTCGGGAATATGCGCCAAGCGCCTTGCATGCCAAAGTGGCTGTGGTCGATCAGCGGTGGGCCACTGTGGGCTCGACCAATCTGGACCCCTTGTCCTTGTTGCTCGCGCGAGAGGCCAATGTGCTGACCACAGACGATCGTTTTGCGGCCATGCTGCACGAACGCCTGGATGCGTTGGTGACCTTTCATGGTCAGGAGCTCGATCCTGAGACTCTTGCGGCCCGCCCCAGGAGCCAGCGGGCGTTGGACCGGGTGGCTTTCATGGCGATGCGGGTGATGCTGTTTGCCACCGGGCACCGGTACTAGTGTTGTCCCACAAATAACTTGTATGAAACCTCGGCTTCACACCCATGGCTGCATTGCAAATCCTCGCGATAGTACGAGCCATCACTGCGGTTTGCGCCTTGCCCTGGGCGCGAATCCTTCGGTTTCATTTCATGCAACTGTTTGCGGGACAGCACACTAGGGCCTGTTCACACTATTTTTCCGAGTGCGAAAGGGGCGCAAACCAGGCCACCGTCCAGGTGTGATCGTCTGGGGCCCGCGCTCCGAGCTCATGAATCGACATGGTGCGAGTTGCCGCTGCTGGCGGCATTCTGATTCCGGTTCAACGAATGGTGTGGACAGTTGCGAGACGCGATGGACGCGTTTCGTCGCGAGCTGTCGCCGGCGTGTGCGGTCGTTGCCCGGTGTCGGCGTCCGGATGTCCCTAGGCGGTCGGGCGGTATTTCTTGGCGTTTCTGCTGGTGGTAGCATGCCCCATGCTGATGAAAACAGAAGCCCAAATGAACCAAGCTGCCACCCCCGCAGAGGACGAGGGCGTGCCCGTGTCCGTGAAGATTCGCGAACGCATCAAGGCGGCGCGCCACCGTTACCACTCCAATGACAACATCGCCGAGTTCATTGAGCCCGGTGAGCTGGAACAGTTGCTGGACGAGGTCACCGAGAAGATGCAAGGCGTGCTTGACAGCATGGTCATCGATCTGGAGAACGACCACAACACCGGTGACACCGCCCGACGCGTGGCGAAGATGTACCTGAAGGAGGTCTTCAACGGCCGGTATGTCAAAGGCCCCGCGGTGACCGAATTTCCCAATGCAGAGCACCTGAACGAGCTGATGATCGTGGGACCGATCACGGTGCGCAGCGCCTGCAGCCATCACTTCTGTCCCGTGATTGGCAAGATCTGGATTGGTGTGATGCCCAATGAGCACACCAACGTGATTGGTCTGTCCAAATACGCGCGGCTGGCCGAGTGATCATGGGGCGTCCGCAGATCCAGGAAGAGGCGGTGGTTCAACTTGCCGACCTCATCCAGGAAAAGACACAGCCCGATGGTTTGGCCATCGTGATGGAAGCCAGCCACTATTGCATGGCATGGCGGGGCGTCAAAGACATGGACAGCAAGATGATCAACTCGGTCATGCGAGGGGTGTTTCTCAAAGACTCCAACCTGCGCCGCGAATTCCTGTCACTGATCCCACGTAAAAACTGAATCCACGCCACACGATGCTAGTTCGCCTCCTCTATGTCAGCCGCGCTGTTGAAAAAGACTGCAGCAAGGCCATCGAATCGATTCTCGAAACCTCTCGTTCCCATAACATGGGCAATGGCATCACGGGGGTGCTTTGTTATGGCGGAGGGGTGTTCCTTCAGGCCATTGAAGGCGGGCGCAACGCCGTCAATGCCCTGTACAACCACATCGCGGCAGACAGTCGCCACACCGACGTGGTCTTGTTGCATTACGAGGAAATCACCGAGCGCCGGTTTGGCGGCTGGACCATGGGGCAGGTCAACCTCTCCAAACTCAATACCTCAATCGTGCTCAAGTATTCCGAACGCCCGGAGTTTGATCCCTATGGGGTCTCTGGCCAGGTGTCCCTGGCGCTGCTGGAAGAGTTGATGGCCACAGCCAGCATCATCGGCCGCGCCTGAACGCCGATCAGTGCGCTGCCCAAGACCGCAGCCTTCCCGGAGGTCTGCGGTTTTTTGTTGCCTTGACCTGACGTGACCCTCACCGCTTTTTCCCTCATCGTGTTGGCCGGCCTGATCCATGCCGGGTGGAATATCGTCGCCAAGAAGGCGGCGGGTGATGCGCGGTTCGCCTTTTTCACGGCCTTCCTGATGATGTGTCTGTGGGCGCCGCTGGGCTGGTGGCTGGGGCGCACCGAGGTGCCCAGCTGGGGCGCTGCCGAATGGCTGTTTGTGGCCATGAGTGGCTTGATTCACGTCGGCTATTTCGTGATCCTGTTGCGCGGGTATCGAAAGGCCGATCTCACCGTGGTCTATCCCATGGCACGCGGCTCAGGCCCTCTGCTTTCTTCGTTGGTGGCGATCATCTTTCTCGGCGAGCATATTTCGGCGCTGGGCCTGGCGGGCCTGGCCGGGGTGGTTTGTGGTGTGTTCCTGATCGCAGGGGGCCCAGCCATACTCAAGGCCGCGCGCGACCCCGGGGCGCGGGAGCGGGTGCACATGGGGCTGGCGTATGGCCTGCTCACCGGGGGATTCATTGCAGCCTATACGCTGGTGGATGGCTACGCAGTCAAGTGGCTGCTGATGTCGCCCATTCTGGTGGACTACATGGGCAATTTTGTGCGGCTGGCCATGCTGGCACCGACGGTATTGCGGAACCGGCGCGAGGCCTGGGTTCTGTGGCGCCTACAGTGGCGCTTTGCATTGTTTGTGGCGACGTTCAGTCCGGTGGCCTATGTGCTGGTGCTTTATGCGATGAAAGAGGCGCCGCTTTCCCACGTGGCGCCGGCGCGGGAAGTTTCCATGTTGTTTGCCGCGCTGATCGGTGGGCATTTGCTGGGGGAGGGCGACCGGCTCAACCGGTTGTTGGGTGCGGTCTTGATTGCCGCAGGCGTGGCTGCGTTGGGACTGGGTTAGGGGTGGGAGGTGATGAGCCGCGTTTCCTATTCTTTGATCGGGTGCGATTTCAGCAGCGCGCCTTCTCGCCGCAAACCGGTGGTGCTGGCCGTGGGGCATCTGCGAGCGGGGCGGGTGCTGGTGGATCGATTGGAAGGGTTCGAGACGCTGGATGCCTGGGCGGATCGTTTGGCCGACAACGGGCTTGGCGCGTGGGTGGGTGGTTTTGATTTGCCTTTTGGCTTGCCGCGGGAACTCGTGGCGTCTCTGGGCTGGCCCGCGACGTGGTTGCCCTGCATCCGCCACTTTGCGGGTCTTTCACGGGCGCAAATTCGTGCCGTGTTTGCCGCATTCTGCGAGGCCCGCCCGGTGGGGCAGAAGTTTGCCCATCGCGCCACCGACAGGCCCGCCGGCTCCAGTCCAAGCATGAAGTGGGTGAATCCGCCTGTGGCCTTCATGTTGCATGCGGGTGTGCCTAGGCTGGTCGATGCCGGTGTGAGCTTGCCCGGGTTGCACGCTGGCGATCCGAACCGCGTGGCGCTGGAGGCGTACCCGGGTTTGCTGGCGCGCAGTGTGCTCGGTCAGGCCTCGTACAAGAGCGACGACAAGTCCCGCCAGACAGCGGACCGCTTGATTGCCCGGCGCACCTTGATTGAGGCCCTCGAAACAGGGCGGGCGCCGCTGTTGCAAGGCGCGGGATTGCGCTTGAAGCTGCGGCATGCGCAGCGGGACCAGTTGGCCGACGACGCCAGCGGCGATAGCCTGGATGCGGTGTTGTGTCTGTTGCAGGCCGCCTGGGCGCTGCATCAGCATGAGGGCGGGCACGCCAACTGGGGCTTGCCACCGTTCGACCCGTTGGAAGGCTGGATCCTGACGGCCTGCATCCCGAGTGACACAGGCGGTGGGTAGCCATTGCCTACAATGTGATGCGCGGCAACCTTGCCGCGTCAAGCGTTCTCAGGGCGGGGTGAAATTCCCCACCGGCGGTGATGGCGGGCTGGCAACAGCACCGCACGAGTGCCGCGAGCGCCTGTGCCCGAATGCGCGGCACAGGGTCAGCAGACTTGGGTGAGATCCCCAGACCGACGGTCACAGTCCGGATGATAGAGAGCGTGAGCCAAGCGCCTGCGTGGTGGTGAAATGCCGCCTGCCGGTGGTTTGCGCTCGTGCGCCCTGATTTTTTGGCCCACCTCACAACTCAGAAGAGGACACCATGAATCAGACCGAGACCTCCTACACCGTCTCCCTCCCCACCGGTTTGCCGCCGTCGTTGCGCTTTGCGTTTGTTGAAGCAGCCTGGCATGCCGAGATTGTTCACCAAGCCCGCGATGCCTTCTTTCAGACTATGGCCGAGGCCGGGTTTGACAGGGATGCAGTCGACGTATTCGATGTACCGGGTGCCTTTGAGATCCCCTTGCATGCCCAACGCCTGGCCCGTTCCGGGCGGTACGCGGCGGTGGTGGGCAGTGCGCTGGTGGTGGATGGCGGCATCTATCGCCACGACTTCGTGTCTCAAACCGTGGTACAGGCCTTGATGGATGTGCAGTTGGAGACAGGTGTTCCCGTGATTTCGGCGGTGCTGACGCCGCACCATTTCCACGAACACGCCGAGCACCGCAAGTACTTCATGCGGCACTTTGCCGTCAAAGGGACCGAAGCGGCTGATGCTTGCCTCAGGACGGTGGACGGGCTGCGGCGTCTGGACAGACTGTTGAACGCCTGAGTGGCCTGGGCGAGGCGCGTCTGATGTGGGTCAAAGCGCGGTGGCACCCGATCCGAGATACTCCCTACCTTTGGTTCCGAAGGTCTTGCTGCGTGTCCACTCCGCCAGTTGCGTCGCCTGCGCTCACCCAGCAGGTGGTCATACCACCACCACACCGCCCCCACGAGGATCTGCTGGCCATTCTGGCCGGCACGCTGTTCGTCGCCATGGGGTGGTCCTGTTCCGCCACGCCGGGTTGTTGACCGGGGGCACCGCAGGGCTCGCCTTCTTGCTGCACTACGCCACGGGATGGAATTTCAGCTGGGTTTTCTTCGTCATCAATTTGCCGTTTTATGGTCTGGCCTGGAAACGGATGGGCCCCGCATTTGCGCTAAAGACCTTTGTCGCGGTCGCGCTGCTTTCGGTCTGGGCGCAATGGGTGCCGCAGTGGATCGTGATCGGCGCCCTGGACAGACGGTTTGCCGCTGTGGCGGCGGGGCTGTTCACCGGCACAGGCATGTTGATGCTGTTTCGCCACCGCGCCAGTTTGGGTGGATTCAACGTCCTGGTCCTGTACCTGCAGGAGCGCTTCGGCTGGCGCGCCGGCAAGGTTCAGATGGGCATGGATTGCGCCATTGTGGTGGCCGCTTTCAGCCTGGTCGATGTTTCGCGAATCGGGTGGTCGGTGGTGGGGGCTGTGGTGCTCAATCTCACGCTGGCGATCAACCACCGCCCTGGCCGTTATATGGCCGTCTGAGCGTTTGTGCCGTGGGTGCCTGTTTGACTGGCACACTCACACCATGCAAATGAGCCCACTTCCTTCTCCGCGCTTGACGGTTATCTTGCGTGTCATGGCTGTTGGGTGGCTGCTGTGTCATTCGTCAGCGTGGGCCAAAGAGACAAACAGCGCGTACAGCGCAAGGGTCACGCGGGTGTTTGACGGTGACACGGTGTGGGTGCGTCCCGCTGACGGCGGGCGCAGTCGCAAGCTGCGCATCGACGGAATCGATGCCCCGGAGATTTGCCAGACGGGCGGGCGCGCTGCGCGAGACGCGCTGGAGCGGCGACTGCGCAACCAAATGGTGATGGTCACGGAGCGGGCGACGGACGTCTATGGTCGGCCTCTGGCGAACCTCAGCTTGCGTGGCGAAAACGTGGCAGGGTGGATGGTCCGCCAGGGATGGGCCTGGTCGTATCGTTGGCATGGCGATCCAGGACCCTATTCGTCGGAGGAAACCCTTGCGCGCCAAGCGCACAGGGGAATCTTTGCCACCAGTGAAGCCGCAATGGAGCCGCGCCAGTTTCGCCGCAGCCATGGGCCTTGCCAGCGCAACTGATCAGCGCTGTTCTGGGGTGTGGCCGCACACCGCGCAACCGGCCTGGCGCGGCAGATGGATGGAATGGGTGGCCATGTCCCGTGCATCGATCATCAGCAGGCGACCGGTCAGGCGCGAACCCAGGCCACTCAAGAGCTTCAGGGCCTCGGCAGCCTGCATGGTGCCCACAATCCCCACCAATGGCGCAAAGACGCCCATGGTGGCGCAACGGGCTTCCTCAACCGCACTGTCAGCGGGAAACACGCAGGCGTAGCAGGGTGACCCACCGTCGCGTGGGTCGAAGACACTCAGTTGACCGTCCATGCGGATGGCGGCGCCCGACACCAGGGGTTTTTGGTGGGCCACACAGGCCCTGTTGATGAGCTGGCGCGTCTCGAAATTGTCGGTGCAGTCCAGTACCACGTCGACCGAGGGGAGCAAGTCATCCAGCAGGGAGGCATTCGCGCGCTGACACACGGTGGCGACCTTCACGTCCGGATTGATCGCTGCCACCGCGGTGCGAACCGATTCGGCCTTGGGCTGTCCCAGGCGTTCTATCGTGTGGGCAATCTGCCGCTGAAGGTTGGTCTCATCCACGGTGTCGTGGTCGATCACGGTGATGCGGCCCACGCCTGCGCTGCCCAGGTAGAGTGCCACGGGGGATCCCAGGCCTCCCGCGCCGACGATCAGCGCATGGGATTTCAGCAAGCGCTCTTGCCCTTCGATGCCCAGTTCCTCAAGAAGGATGTGGCGAGAGTAGCGCAGCAGTTGTTGGTCGTTCACGAGCGGGTGTGGCCTTCTTCTCGGGCCCAATGAAAAGCGGGGCCCGAAGCCCCGCGATGAATCAGTTTTCTTTTTTCTCTTCTGCCCGCTCGGTCAGCGTCTTGCTGACCAGCACCGGTCGGCCTTTGAGCTGGTTGAGCGCTTGTTGCAACTGGAAGTCGTCGGCACTGCCAAACTCGGGCACCAGGCGCTGGTCCGGGTTTTTCTTCACCTCCTCTTCCAGGCGCTTGCGCGCCGCTTCGCGGTCTCGGTCACGCTGCTGTTCGGCGGCGCGCTCTGCATCGGTCATGGGCTTGTTGGGCGCTTCAGTACCGGTTGTGAGGTGTTTGGACAGGTCGGCCTCTCGCGTGCGCAAACCGGCGAACACATTGCCCTCGGCGGTTTCATCGACCATGACGTCGGGGACAATGCCCTTGGCCTGGATGGACCGGCCTGACGGCGTGTAGTAACGGGCGGTGGTGAGTTTGATCCCGGTGTCGGGGCCAAGCGGACGCACCGTTTGAACCGACCCCTTGCCGAAAGTCTGGTTGCCCAGGATCGTGGCGCGTTTGTGGTCTTGCAAGGCGCCCGCCACGATCTCGCTCGCCGAGGCGGAGCCCTCGTTGACCAGGACGACCACAGGCACTGTCTTGAGCAAGCCCTTGGTGGTGTCGGTCAAGTGCTTGATCGGGTCCGGGCCGCCGCGGCGCAGGTAATAGGTCGGGGTTGCCGTGTAAACCGACTTGCTGTCAGCCAACTGGCCATTGGTCGACACCACCGTGGCGTCTTCCGGCAAGAATGCCGCCGATATGGCCACCGCTGCGTCGAGCAAGCCACCGGGATCGTTGCGCAAGTCGAGCACCACACCTTTGATGTTGGGATCTGCTTTGTAAAGTGCCTCCACCTTGCGCGAAAAATCTTCTACCGTGCGGTCTTGGAACTGCGAGACCCGAACCCATACGTAGCCGGGTTCGACCTGCTTGGTCTTCACACTTTGCGTCTTGATCTCTTCGCGTGTGATGGTCACCGGAAAGCTGCGGTCTTCACTCTTGCGGAAGATGGTGAGCAGCACTTTGGTCTTGGGCTCACCACGCATGAGTTTGACCGCTTCGCCAATGGTCAGTCCCTTGACGGCGGTGTCGTCGATCTTGGTGATCAGATCACCTGACTTCAGTCCGGCGCGGAAAGCGGGGGAGTCTTCGATGGGAGAGACCACCTTGACCAGACCGTCTTCCATGGAGATTTCGATACCCACACCGACAAATTTGCCGCTGGTGCCCTCACGAAACTCCTTGAAGGCCTTTTTGTCAAAGTACTGCGAGTGGGGGTCGAGGCTGGACACCATGCCGGCAATGGCATTGGAGATGAGTTGCTTTTCATCCACCGGCTCGACGTAGTCGGTTTTCACCATGCCGAAGACCGCCGCGAACTGCTGCAACTCTTCCAGGGGCAGAGGGGCGAGTGTTCCACGTGCGACCGCTTGCAGTTGAAACGTGGTCAGCGCCCCGGCAACAGCACCCACGGCAATCCAGCCCGCTACTTTCAGCTTGTGATTCACTTGCTTTCCCATTGATTTCGTTCCCAAAATAGCCTCGATGGCAATCTATGCAGCCACCCATCAGCGGACCAATATACACCCAGGGGCCAGCTTGCAGTCGGCGCGCGCGGGCCCATTTGTGCCCTTATCTAGGGGCTTTGGGGCTCGTTCCGGGCGAAAAGGCGCCCCGCGAAGAAGACCCCCGTGCGTCTCACCGGCCTTTGCCAAAGGTGGCTTTGTCCGGATTCGAGTCCAGTTGCCCGATTCGGTTCCGCTTTTCCGGACCCGCCTGCAGAACCAAACGGTGATCAGGCCTTGCCTTGTTTGGCGACTGCCGCGGCGGCGGCCGCTGCCGCCTCTGCGTCGCCCAGGTAGTAGTGGCGGATGGGTTTCAGGTCGGCGTCCAGTTCGTAGACCAGGGGGATGCCGTTGGGAATGTTCAGGCCCACGATGTCGTCATCGGAAATGTTGTCTAGGTACTTGACCAGCGCGCGGATGCTATTGCCATGCGCAGCCACCACCACACGTTTGCCACTCTTGATCGAAGGGCCCAACACTTCGTTCCAGAACGGCATCACACGGGCGACCGTGTCCTTGAGGCATTCGGTGAGAGGGATGTCGGAGGGCGAAAGCCGCTCATAGCGGCGATCGCCCCGCTCGCAACGCGGGTCGCTGGCTTCCAGCGCGGGTGGTGGTGTGTCGTAGCTGCGGCGCCAGATCAGCACTTGCTCATCGCCGTATTTCTTGGCTGTCTCGGATTTGTCCAGGCCTTGCAGTGCACCATAGTGACGCTCGTTGAGCCGCCAGTGCTTACCCACCGCAAGCCAGGAGCGCTCCATCTCGTCGAGGACATACCACAGCGTGTGGATGGCGCGCTTGAGCATGCTGGTGTAGGCGATGTCGAAATCGTAGCCCTCGGCTTTGAGCAGCTTGCCCGCGGACATGGCTTGAGAAACCCCGGTGGGGGTGAGGTCGACATCGGTCCAGCCGGTGAAGCGGTTTTCGAGATTCCAGGTGGATTCGCCGTGGCGGATCAAGACGAGTTTGTACATCGGAGTGCGGTACTTTCAGATCAAAAAACCGAACGACAGGCGCCCGGGCAGACAGTGGACCGACGAGGGTCAGCCATACATTCTAAAATCCAGGGCTTAACTGAAAGGTACACCCTGTGAGTTTCTTGATTGAAAACTGGACCCTGCTGGCCGTGGCGCTTGTCTCGGGCGGCATGTTGATGTGGCCCGCCATTACCGGCGGCAAAGGCATGGGCGCAATTTCCGCCACCGATGCCGTGCAACTGATCAACCGCGAAAAGGCGGTGGTGGTTGATGTGTGTGATTTGGAGGAGTTCAAAGCCGGTCACATTGCCGGGGCCAAGAGCATGCCGTTGGGCAATCTGGAGAGCGGGCTGCCGGGTTTGGTCAAGAACAAGGCCACGCCGGTGATTCTGGTCTGCGCCTCGGGCATGCGATCCAAACGCGCGGTAGCCGTTGCCAAGAAGCTGGGTTACGACAACGCCCACTCCTCGCCGGAGGCTTGAGTGCCTGGCGTGCGGCCAGTCTGCCAGTAGAAAAGCCTGATTTTCCCGAGCAAGGACAAAGCCCATGGCACACGTGAAGATGTACACCAGCAACTACTGCCCCTATTGCAGCCGAGCAAAGGCTCTTTTGCAACAGAGCGGTGTGACCGACCTGGAAGAGGTGGTGGTGGATGGCGCGCCCGAAGTGCGAGCCCACATGACCCAGCTCACAGGACGGACCAGCGTGCCGCAGATTTTCATCGGGGACACCCATGTGGGTGGCTGTGACGATCTTTATGCGCTCGAAGCGCGCGGCGGCCTGCAACCCATGCTCAAGGCTTGAAGGCCGGTTTCCGGCATCCGCAGCGGTGCTGAGATAATGCCTGTCGTGCCCGCTGGGGAGCCCATGTTCCCGGCGGGTTTTTGATTTTTCACCTTTCCTATTGAAAGCGTTTCATGGCCGATCAAGATCCCACCTTCCAAATTCAGCGTGTCTACTTGAAAGAAGCATCGCTGGAACAGCCCAATTCGCCCGCCATCCTGCTGGAGCAAGAGCAGCCCTCCGTGGATATCCAATTGGGTGTGGAGTCCAACCCCGTGGCCGATGGCGTGTTCGAAATCAGCGTCACCGCCACTGTGCAGACCAAGATCAAGGACCGCACCGTGTTTTTGGTGGAAGCCAAGCAGGCAGGAATCTTCGAAATTCGCAACCTGCCCGATGACCAGATGGGCCCCATCATGGGCATTGCCTGCCCTCAGATCGTGTACCCCTATCTGCGCGGCAATGTGGCGGACCTGATTCAACGCGCCGGATTCCCGCCTGTTCATCTGGCTGAGATCAACTTCCAGGCGATGTATGAACAGCAGCAGGCCCAGGCCGTTGCTGAGTCGGCACCAAAGCAGTAACCCGGGCTCGGGTCTTTCGGGTGGCCATGAAGCTGGCGTTCCTGGGTGCGGGCGCGTGGGGCACGGCATTGGCCGTGAACGCAGCCAAAGCGTCACATGAGGTTGTGCTGTGGGCCAGGGACGGTTCGCAGGTGGAGCGCATGCGTGGGCAGCGGTCCAATGAGCGTTACCTTCCAGGCACGGCCTTCCCTTCGTCTCTCGATGTCATGGGAGGGGAGCTCGGCCAGGGTGTCTTGGCCCGATCCGATCTCGTGGTCGTCGCAACCCCCATGGTGGGGTTGCGAGGGATGTTGGCGCAACTGGCCGGTGTGATGGTGCCGGTGGTCTGGCTGTGCAAGGGCTTCGAGGCGCCGCAGGGCGGGTCGGCTGTTCACGAGGCGGGCCTGCTTGGGCACGAGGTCTGCCGTCAGGTCGCGCCTTCCGTGCGGGCTGGCATTTTGAGTGGCCCCAGTTTTGCCCAGGAAGTGGCCAATGGTCAGCCGACAGCGTTGGTGGCTGCGAGCGAGCATGGCGATGTGCGCGATGCGCTGGTGGCGGCTTTTCATGGTCCTTCGCTGCGGGTCTATGCCAACGACGACATCGTGGGTGTGGAAGTGGGCGGCGCGGTCAAGAATGTGCTGGCCATCGCTACCGGCTTGTGTGACGGTCTTGATCTGGGGCTGAACGCACGCGCCGCGCTGGTGACCCGGGGTCTGGCTGAAATGTCCCGTTTGGGTGTCGCGCTGGGGGCCAAGGGAGAGACTTTCATGGGCCTTTCCGGCTTGGGCGATCTGGTGTTGACGGCCACGGGTGACCTGTCGCGCAATCGGAAGGTGGGGCAGTTGCTGGCCCAAGGCATGAGCCTGGCGCAGGCGGTGGATTCCTTGGGCCACGTTGCCGAAGGTGTTTACAGTGCACGCACGGTTGTGCTTCGCGCCCGCACACTGGGTGTGGACATGCCGATCAGCGAAGCGGTGGTGGCCTTGCTGGAAGGGAAGACAGCGCCAGCGCAGGCCGTGGCGGCGCTGATGGGCCGTGGTGCCAAGCCGGAGCTCCTTTGAGCGCAGCAAGGGGTTGTCACCCTGGTTAGAGTGGCAAGTTTGTTGGAAGCCTCGTTTTTTTGGCAGACGCGGCTTTCGGTATGCCGCGAATACCCTCAAATCTCGAAGTTGTCGATCAGGCGTGTGCTGCCCAGGCGCGCTGCCCCCAGCACGACCAGGGTGTCGGCTTGTGTGGCATCTGCCGATAGAGGGGGTTGCAGGTCAGATCGACGGCGCACCGTGAGGTAGTCGGGTTGCCAGCCCCGAGTGGCCAGGGCATGCATGGCACGTGACTCGAGCGCATGCAACTTTTCGGGCAGCGACGGCCCGGCGGCCAAAGCCTCCCTGGCGAGACCGCGCAAGGCCAGCGAGAGCTGCACCGCTTCCGCGCGGTCGCTTTCACTGAGGTAGCTGTTGCGGGAGCTCAGGGCCAGGCCGTCGGCGGCTCGCTGGGTTTCGCCTGCAATGATCGAGATTGGCATGGCGTATTGTTGAACCATGCGCTTGATCACGAGTTGCTGTTGGTAGTCCTTCTTGCCGAAAAGGGCGTAGCGCGCGCCTTTGGCTTCTGAGAACACGCATTGAAAGAGCTTCATCACCACGGTGCACACGCCGATGAAGAATCCGGGTCTGAAATGGCCTTCCAGAATGTCGCCAATGTCACCCGGCGGATGCACTTTGAACACTTGGGGGACTGGGTATAGTTCTTTTTCCAGTGGAGCGAACACGATGTCGCAACCTGCTTCCTTCAGGCGATCGCAATCCACTTGCAGGGTGCGGGGGTAGGAGTCGAAATCCTCGTTTGGTGCAAATTGCAACCGGTTCACAAAAATGCTGGATACCACCACGTCTCCCAGCGGCCTGGCGCTGCGAACCAAGTTCAAGTGGCCCTCGTGCAGGTTGCCCATGGTCGGCACGAAGGCGGGCGTGTTGAACGGGCGCATGGCAGCGCGCAGGTCTTCGATGGTGTGAACGAGTTTCATTCGGATGCGGGGATTGTCTTCGGATTGGCGCCACCGGTCGGGTGTTACCGGGCCGCGCGAGGCCCGGCAGATGGATTACACCAAAACTGCAGAGGGCCGGTGCTGGTTAC
Organism: Burkholderiaceae bacterium; assembly: GCA_041396525.1. GTDB lineage: Bacteria > Pseudomonadota > Gammaproteobacteria > Burkholderiales > Burkholderiaceae_C > Hydrogenophaga. The sequence goes on along the minus strand of JAWKYI010000002.1, from coordinate 113,177 downwards.
CAGGCGTGCAGGCTGTTGTCGGGAAAGCTCCCGTCTTTGACCGCCGCCACGTAGGCGGCCATGGCATCGCGCACGCTGTCGGCGCTCTCCATGAAGTTGCGCACGAATTTTGGATTCTTGCCCAGGTTGATGCCGAGCATGTCGTGCATCACTAGGACCTGGCCGGCCGTGCCGTTGCCGGCACCAATGCCGATGGTGTGACAGGTCTTGAGTTCCTGGGTGATTTCCGCCGAAAGCTGCGTCGGGACCATTTCCAATACGAGCATGGAGGCGCCAGCGTCCTGCAGCTCGATGGCATTCCGGCGCAACTGCAAGGCAGCGGCCTCTCCGCGCCCCTGCACGCGATAGCCACCGAGCGAATGCACAGTCTGGGGGGTGAGTCCCAGATGGGCGCAGACGGGGATGCCGCGCTCGACCAGGAAGCGAACTGTTTCTGCCGTCCAGCCGCCGCCTTCGAGTTTGACCATGTGGGCGCCAGCTCTCATCAGCACAGCGGCGCTGTTGAATGCTTGTTCCTTGCTCTCATGGTAGCTGCCGAAAGGCAGATCACCGATCACCCAGGTGGTTGCCTGGACCCGCTGAAGGCCTCGAACCACGCACTCGGTGTGGTAACGCATGGTGTCCAGCGTGACGCCCACGGTGCTGGACAGGCCCTGACAAACCATACCAAGTGAGTCGCCCACCAGAATGCACTCCACACCGGCCGCGTCGGCCACGGCTGCAAAAGTGGCGTCGTAGGCGGTCAACATGGTGATCTTTTCGCCCCTGTCGCGCATTTCCTGCAGCCTGGGCAGGCTCACCGGTTTTCTCTGTGGAAGCGGGGAGGCCGAGGGGAGGGTGCCGTAGGGGGTGCCCGATGGGTTGTTGCCAAGTGTCATGTGATGTGCTCCTCGGTTTTCGGCGTTGGATGCTGGGCACTATATTCGATCCCGTTATGCTTCACGCCTATGAAACATCTCTCTGACTTCACCGCCAACGATATCGCGGAGTTGGCCCGCGCCGACGTGGCTCGCGCACTGCTTGAAGACGTGGGCGAGGGCGATCTCACGGCCGCCCTGGTCGATGGCAGCGTGTCGGTGCGGGCGCGCATTCTGGCCCGTGAGTCCGCCGTGATCTGTGGTGCCCCCTGGGTGGAAGCGGCTGTGCGCGCCTGCGATCCGACGGTCAATGTGGTATGGCATGTCGGTGAAGGACAACGTTGTGAGCCCAACCAGGTGGTGGTGGGATTCGAGGGCAATGCTCAGGCTTTGCTCACAGCCGAGCGCACCGCCTTGAATTTCATGCAGATGATGTCCGCCGTGGCAACCAAAACAGCGGAGTTCGTGGCCGCTGTGGAGGGCACCCGGACTCACATTGTGGATACCCGGAAGACACTGCCGGGTCTGCGGCTGGCGCAAAAGTACGCAGTCAAGGTGGGCGGAGGCGTGAATCATCGCATTGGGCTGTATGACGCGGTGCTCATCAAGGAGAACCACATTGCGGCCGCGGGAGGGGTGTCAGCGGTTTTGAGGCGGGTTGCGGAGACGGCTCCCCAGGCGCGCTTCGTGGAGATCGAGGTTGAGACCCTCGCGCAGCTCGACGAAGCCCTGAACAGTGGCGCTCGCATGGTGCTGCTGGACAACATGGCGATTCCCACGTTGCAGGATGCCGTTCAACGAAACAACGGGCGTGCGATTCTTGAAGTGTCGGGTGGGGTGAGTCTGGACACCGTGCGTTCGTTGGCTGAAACGGGTGTGGACCGGATTTCGATTGGCGCTCTGACCAAGGATGTGAAAGCCATTGATTTCTCGATGCGATTCGATGCCTTTTAATATGTTGCCATCGAGAACCGGAGATTTGCCATGAACATGTCAGCCGATGACAGCGCTGTGATCGAAGTGGAGTACGAGCAGCCGGCCTGCCCCACGCAACATGCTTGGGCACGTGTGCCCGTTGAGCCGGGTCCCAAGGAGCGGGCTGCGCTGAAGGACCGGATCCGTCACTTGCTCAAAGAGCGAAACGCGGTGATGGTGTCGCATTATTACGTGCACCCGGATCTGCAGGACTTGGCGATCGAGACTGGTGGGATCGTGAGCGATTCGCTTGAGATGGCCCGTTTTGGTCGGGATCACGCGGCGCAGACCTTGGTGGTGTCGGGTGTGAAGTTCATGGGAGAAACCGCCAAGATCCTGAGCCCGGAGAAGACCATTCTCATGCCTGATCTGGATGCCAACTGCTCGCTGGACCTGGGGTGCCCGATTGACGCGTTCAGTGCATTCTGCGACGCGCACCCTGATCGCACCGTGGTGGTCTATGCCAACACAAGCGCGGCGGTCAAGGCCCGCGCCGATTGGCTGGTGACCAGCAGCTGCGCGCTCGATATCGTGAATGCGCTGAAAGCCAAAGGCCACAAGATCCTCTGGGCGCCCGACCGGCATCTGGGAAGCTACATCCAGCGGGAAACCGGTGCCGATATGCTGATGTGGAACGGGGCCTGCATTGTGCACGACGAGTTCAAGGCGAATGAGCTGGCCGCACTCAAGAAGGAGTACCCCAAAGCAAAAGTGCTGGTGCACCCGGAAAGCCCGGCCGATGTGATTCGCTTGGCCGATGCGGTTGGCTCGACGTCGGCCATTCTGAAGGCCGCTCGCGAACTGGACGCCGACACATTCATTGTCGCCACCGACAACGGCATGATGCACATGTTGCGTCAGCAGAACCCTGGCAAGGTGTTCATAGAGGCCCCCACCGCCGGCAACAGCGCCACCTGCAAGAGTTGCGCTCATTGTCCCTGGATGGCGATGAATGGCCTGGCCGGGGTGGCGCAGGTTCTGGAGAAGAATCTCAATCAGATCCATGTGGACCCGGCCCTGATTCCCCGGGCGCTTCAACCCATCGAGCGCATGCTGGCCTTCACGGCTGCTCAGCGAGGCGGGCAGGACCCAGGCTCGTTGGTTCCCGGAATTGGGGCGGCTTGACCTGTTCCATCAAACCACGGACGAAAAAAAGCCCGCTTCTGCGGGCCTTTTTGCAAGCGGGCGGTCGAACCATCAGACCGGCACTTTCTTGAGCATTTCGATGCCAACTTTGCCTTCGGCGATCTCTCGCAGCGCCGTGACGCCAGGTTTGTTCTTGCTCTCGATTTTTGGGGCATGCCCCTGGCTCAGCATGCGGGCCCGGTAAGTGGCCGCCAGCACGAGCTGAAAGCGGTTGGGAATGTTTTCCAGGCAGTCTTCGACGGTGATGCGTGCCATGTGGTGCTCCAGAATAGCTTGGGTTCAGGGGATGTTGAGTGCCTTGAAGGTATCGTTGCGGGCGATACGCTGGGCGGCGAACTTGAGCCGCTGGGCATGGACGATGGCTTTGAGATCAAACAAAGCCCGCTCGAACAACTCGTTGATTATAACGAAATCGAATTCGTGGGCGTGGGCCATTTCGTCGGCTGCATTCTTGATGCGCAATTCGATGACCTCGGCGGTGTCTTCCGCCCGACGCTCCAGCCTGGAGCGCAACTCTTCCCAACTGGGCGGAAGGATGAAGATCAGCACCGCATTGGGGAAGATCCGTTTGACCTGTATGGCACCCTGGAAATCGATCTCCAGCACCACGTCGGCCCCTTGGGCAATGCGCTGCTCAATCGTATGACGGGAGGTGCCGTACCGGTTCCCGTGTACCTTGGCCCACTCAAGGAAGGCGTTTTGAATGACCATCTGGTCGAAGGTTTCGTTCGACACAAAGTAGTACTCACGGCCGTGGAGTTCCTGGCCGCGGGGCGCCCGGGTGGTGTGGGAGATCGAGGGGACCACACGGGTGTCCAGCTCCATCAGGGCTTTCACCAGACTGGATTTGCCGGCCCCGCTTGGGGCTGCGACGACGAAAAGATTGCCTGGGTATTGCATCAGATGATTACTCTATGTTTTGCACTTGCTCGCGCATCTGTTCGATCAGCACCTTCATGTCGACCGATATGCGGGTGAGTTCCAGGCTGGATGACTTGGAGCCCAGCGTGTTGGCCTCGCGGTGCAGCTCCTGGATCAGGAAGTCCAGTCGTTTGCCCACTTCGGCCCCCTTTTTCAACAAGCGCTCGATTTCCACCAGGTGGGAGTCCAGTCGGGTGAGCTCTTCGGCCACATCGATGCGAATGGCGAAGGCGGTGGCCTCGGTCAAGGCCCGGTCACGGGCCATGTCGCTGGTGATGGCGTTGCCGGTGGCGGTGGCCGATGCATTGAGGGCTTCGTTCCAGCGCTCAATGAACCTCAGGCGCTGCTGTTCGACCAGTTTGGGTATCAGGGGCTGCGCGTCTTTGGCCAGCGCGCGCAGCTGTTTGAGGTGGTCCTGCAGCATGCCGGCCAACCGCTGGCCTTCGCGCTCTCGGGCCTGGAGCAACTGCTCCAGGCCAAGTTTGGCCAAGTCGAGCAAGCCGTCGTGCAACTCGCCAGGGCGGCTTTGGGGGCGGTTGGTGATTTGCAGCACCTCAGCGACCGATAGGGGAGCGGCCCCAGGGAGCCAGGCACGCACGTTGTCCTGCAAGGAGACGAGCTTCTGGATGTCGTTCATGCTGGGCTGGCGAGGGCCGGCGTCGCCTTTGCCTTCAACCCAGGCCCGGATCTCAACTTTTCCCCGCTTGAGCCGAGAAACCAGGAGCTCCCGCAAGGCCGGTTCGGTGCCGCGCAGGTCATCTGGCAGTTTGAATGTGAGGTCGAGAAAGCGGCTGTTGACCGAGCGGATTTCGAGTCCCAGGCCAGGCCCAGGTTCCCGTTGCGGTTCGCCAGTGGCCACCGATTCGGGGCTGCCAGACTGGGCTGAAGCGTAGCCGGTCATGCTGTAAACTGCCATCGAGCTGTGTCCCATCAATTGGAGTGGGCCAAAACGAGGCGTTCCGGAACCCATCCGAATTATGTCAAAGGTCAAACCCGCCCCGCTGCCGCCAGATACCGTGATCGGTGGCTACCGCATCGTGCGCAAAGTTGCTGCCGGTGGTTTTGGTGTTGTTTATCTGGCTGTGGGCACCGAGGGCCAGCAAGTGGCCGTCAAGGAATACTTGCCTTCCTCGCTCGCCAGTCGTGGCCCAGGGGAACTGCTCCCCCAGGTGCAGCCCGAGAAGTTGTCGCTGTACCGCTTGGGGTTGAAGAGCTTTTTCGAGGAGGGCCGGGCGCTCGCCCAGATTTCACACGCGTCGGTGGTGAGCGTGTTGAATTTCTTTCGGGAAAATGAGACCGTTTACATGGTGATGAATTATCTTGAGGGTGCGTCCCTTCAGGAGTTCATCATCACGGCAAGGGACCTCAAGAAGCAGAAAGTGTTTCGCGAGTCCACCATTCGCTCCCTTTACGACGAGGTGCTGCGAGGGCTGCGCATCGTGCACCAGCACAAGATGCTGCACCTGGACATCAAGCCGGCCAACATATTTGTGACCGATGACAACCGCGCGGTGCTGATTGACTTCGGTGCAGCCCGGGAGGTGCTGAGCAAAGAGGGCAACTTCATTCGCCCCATGTACACGCCGGGTTTTGCCGCGCCCGAGATGTATCGACGCGACTCCAGCATGGGGCCATGGACCGACATCTATGCCATCGGGGCCTGCATTTACGCCAGCATGCAAGGCTATCCCCCCAACGATGCCCCGCAACGGTTGGAGAAAGACAGGTTGTCCCTGGCGTTGTCGCGATTGCGCGGTGTCTACTCGGACAACCTCATCGAGGTGGTGGAGTGGTGCATGTCGCTCGATCCCCTGTCGCGTCCCCAGTCGGTATTTGCATTGCAAAAGGAGCTCAGTCGTGAGACTGAGCGAAGCTACACCAAGCTCACGGTGGCCGCAAAGATGCGGCTGCAGTTTGACAACATCGTGTCCGAGAACAAGAAATCGGGTCGGCGCTCCACGGGCCCAGCCACCAAAATGAAATGAAATTCTCGGTCTATCAGATCAGCCGCCAAGGCGGACGCGAGCGCAATGAGGATCGCATGGGGTATACCTATACGCGGGAGTCCGGCATGTTTGTGCTGGCCGACGGCATGGGCGGACACCCCGAGGGCGCCATGGCTGCCCAGTTGGCGTTGCAGACGATGTCGGCCTACTTCCAGAAGGCGGCCAATCCGACGGTGCGAGAGGTGCCTGAGTTCCTCTCGAGCGCCCTGATGGCTTCACATCATCAGATCATCCGCTACGCGGCGGAGAAAGGCATGCTCGACACGCCCCGAACGACGCTGGTCGCGGCTGTGATGGAGCGCGGCCACATGCACTGGGTCCATTGCGGCGACTCGCGTCTCTACATCGTGCGCGATGGCGAGCTGCTGACCCGAACGCGCGACCACTCCTACATGGAGCAGCAGGCGCATCTCGGTCGAAACACCCAGAACATCAATCGCAACATTCTGTTCACCTGTCTGGGCTCCCCGGCCAAACCGGTGTTTGACCTCTCCGGTCCGATTCAACTCAAACAGGGAGACCGTGTATTGCTCTGCTCTGATGGGCTCTGGGGCACGGTGAAAGACAGCGAAATCGCGCGGGAGTTGGCTGGCAATGTGCTCGAGCACTCGGTGCCCGAGCTGGTGGAACTGGCGCTCAAGCGCGGCGGGCCTCGCTGCGACAATGTCACTGTGCTGGCCATGGAGTGGGAGACCCCGGGCGAGTTCCAGAGCACAAGTGTGTCCACCGAAGACCTTGAGGAAGGGGTGTTTGCATCCACCATCCAGTCGGGGGTGGCCGATCCCACCATTGAGGACATGGACGACGAGGCGATCGAGCGTTCGATCGCCGAGATCAATGAGGCCATTCGCCGCACGGCAGAGCGCAATGCCTGAGACCGCGTGCGGCGTGGTCAGCAATTTTTGTTGAGGTTCCTATGACCGTTTTTTCACGACCCGATGACCGGGCCGCCGATGCGCTGCGCCCTGTGCGCATCACGCGCCACTACACCATGCACGCCGAGGGCTCGGTATTGATCGAGTTTGGCAACACCAAGGTGCTGTGCACAGCCTCGGTGGAAGAGAAAGTGCCGCCCCACAAGCGGGGCAGTGGTGAGGGCTGGGTCACGGCGGAATACGGGATGTTGCCCCGCGCCACCCATACCCGCAGCGCCCGCGAAGCGGCGAAGGGCAAACAAAGCGGTCGAACCCAGGAGATCCAGCGCCTGATCGGGCGTTCGTTGCGCGCTGTGTTTGATTTGAAGGCCTTGGGTGAGCGCACCATTTCGCTCGACTGCGACGTGTTGCAGGCCGATGGCGGCACCCGCACGGCCAGCATCACTGGCGCCTATGTGGCGGCTGCCGATGCGGTGGCCTCATTGAAGAAGGCAGGGCTCGTTGCTGAGTCGCCGATCAAGGGGCCGGTGGCCGCCATCTCGGTCGGTATTCTGAATGGCACGCCTTTGCTTGACCTGGAGTACATCGAGGACTCCACGTGCGACACGGACATGAACGTGGTCATGACCGGGGCCGGGCATTTTGTCGAAATTCAGGGCACGGCAGAAGGCGTGGCCTTCACACGGCAAGAAATGGATGCCTTGTTGGCCTTGGCCGAGAAGGGCATCGGCGAGCTGGTGCAACTGCAGGCTCAGGCGTTGGCCGACTGAAGACATGTTGCTGGTCTGCATTGCGACTGCCATAGCAACTGATGGTGAGCGAGGTGGTCTATGAAGTTGGTGCTGGCGTCGAACAATGCGGGCAAGCTGGCCGAATTGCAGGCCCTGTTTGAGCACTTGGGCGTGGAACTGGTTTGTCAGGCCGATCTCGGGATTCCCGAAGCCCCGGAACCGCATCGAACATTTGTTGAAAATGCACTGGCCAAGGCGCGCCACGCGGCCAAAGTGAGTGGCTTGCCCGCGTTGGCCGATGACGCAGGCTTGTGCGTGGAGGCCTTTGGGGGCTTGCCCGGGGTGGATACGGCGTACTACGCCACCCAGTTCGGTTATCCCAAGGGGGACCAGAACAATGTGCGGGCTCTGCTGGAGCAAATGGCGGGCGTCCAAGACCGGCGGGCCGCATTGGTGAGCACGTTGGTGGCGCTGCGCAGCGCCGATGATCCAGAGCCTCTGATTGCCTCAGGGCGCGCGCCCGGTTTGATCACGCAGGCGCCCGTGGGCGATGGTGGATTCGGGTTCGATCCGGTGATGTACCTGCCTGAATTTGGCAAGACGTTTGCCCAGCTTCGGCCCGAGGTCAAGAATGCCAACAGCCACCGCGGCAAAGCCGCTCAGCAAATGCTCGAGCTGATGCGCGAGCGGTGGTTCGCGTGATGTGCTTGCTCATGCAATGGGTACCAGCGGTGCGGTGTTGGCTGAAGGGCGTGTCTCCCACGTCTGTCGATTCGAACGCAGTGCGATGAGCGGATCTTCCCCTGTGCGGGTGGTGCCGCGAAATGGCGTTGCGGCGAATGGCGACGCGGCGTCCGACGTCGCTCACTGGAGCGATGTACAGCGCTGGATGCGCCCGGGCACATTGCAGCTCAATGGTTCGCCGCCGTTGGCGCTATACGTTCATTTGCCCTGGTGTCTGAAGAAGTGCCCCTATTGCGACTTCAATTCCCATGAGTGGGGTGCAAGGTCTCAAGCTGGGCAGGCTTTGCCAGAGCAGCGCTACCTCGATGCCTTGTGTGCCGATCTGACGGCTTCACTGCCATTGATCTGGGGCCGCAGCGTGCACAGCGTTTTCATTGGCGGCGGGACGCCCAGCCTGTTTTCGCCTGAGGCGATCGACCGTTTGCTAGGTGACGTGCGTGCGCTGGTGCGACTCGATGCCGATGCCGAAATCACTCTGGAAGCGAATCCCGGTACCTTTGAAAAGGACCGCTTCAGCGCTTTTCGTGCGGCGGGGGTGACCCGCTTGTCCATCGGTGTGCAGAGTTTTGACGATGGGCATCTCAGGGCGCTTGGGCGCGTGCATGACCGCGCGCAGGCCATGGCCGCGGTGGAAGAAGCCGCCCGGTCTTTTGACACCTTCAATCTGGATCTGATGTACGCCTTGCCCGGTCAGGATCTGGCCGGTTGCGAGGCCGATGTGCGCACGGCACTGGCATTTCAGCCGCCCCACGTGTCGATCTACCACCTCACCATTGAGCCCAATACCTACTTCGCCAAATTCCCCCCGCTGGTGCCGCAGGAAGACGATGCCTATGCCATGCTGGATCGCATCAGCGAGCTCACGGCAGCGGCGGGAATGGAGCGCTATGAGGTGTCCGCATTTGCGCGGCCCGGGCACCGGTGCCGCCATAACCTGAACTATTGGCAGTTCGGCGACTACCTGGGTATTGGTGCGGGCGCTCACAGCAAACTCAGTTTTCCGCACCGCGTGGCGCGGCTTGTTCGAGCACGAGATCCTGTGATGTACATGGAGAATGCTGTTCGCGGTGATGCGGTGGTGGGGGCGGAAGCGGTGGAGCGAAAGGCGCTGCCGTTTGAGTTCATGCTCAATGCGACCCGTTTGCGCAACGGGTTTGATCTGCAGGACTTTCTGGATCGAACGGGTTTGCCTCTGTCGACCATAGAGCCCAGCTTGAACGCCGCACAGAGCAAGGGATTGGTGGAGATTGATGGCTCAAGGGTGGCCCCCACCGAGCGGGGCTTTGATTTCCTGAGCGATCTGCAGGCGCTCTTTTTGCCTGACTGATGGCCAAAAGAAAACCCCGCTGCCTTGTGGGTGGCGGGGTTTTCAAGGGGTTGTTGGTGCCGGAGAGATGAATCGAACACCCGACCTTCTCATTACGAATGAGCTGCTCTACCGACTGAGCTACACCGGCAATCCTACGATTATAGCTCGGTGTGGTAGCGGGTGATCAGCTCGACCTCGTTTTTTGACCCCAGCACCACGCTGACCCGTTCGTGCAGCTTGGTGGGCTGGATGTCCAGGATGCGTTCCCGGCCATTGGTGGCGGCACCGCCTGCCTGTTCGATAAGCCAGCTCATGGGGTTGGCTTCATACATGAGACGCAGCTTGCCGGGTTTCTCGGGTTCGCGTTTGTCCCAAGGGTAGAGGAACACGCCGCCGCGGCTCAGGATGCGGTGCACATCGGCCACCATGCTGGCCACCCAGCGCATGTTGAAGTCTTTGCCGCGCGGCCCTTCTTTGCCGGCCAGGCATTCGTCCACGTAGCGCTTGACCGGGGCATCCCAGTGGCGCATGTTGCTCATGTTGATGGCGAATTCCTTGGTGTCTGCCGGAATTTCGACGTGTTCCTTGGTCAGGACAAAAGAGCCTTGCTCGCGGTCCAGGGTGAACATGGCCACCCCGTCACCCACGGTCAGCACGAGGGTGGTTTGTGGGCCGAAGACGCAGTAGCCGGCTGCCACTTGCTTGCTGCCCTGCTGGAAAAAGTCCTCTTCGGTAACGCCTCTTGCACCTTCGGGTTTTTTCAGGACGCTGAAGATGGTGCCGATGCTGACATTGACATCGATGTTGGAGGAGCCGTCGAGGGGGTCAAACAGCAGCAGGTATTCGCCTTGCGGGTAGCGGTTGGGCACCACGTAGATGCCTTCCATCTCTTCGCTCGCCATGGCGGCGAGGTGGCCGCCCCATTCGTTGGCCTCGATCAGCACCTCGTTGGCGATGATGTCGAGTTTCTTCTGGATTTCGCCCTGCACGTTTTCGGTGGTGGCGGCACCCATGACGTCACCGAGTTCACCTTTGTTGACCGCTTGACTGATGCTTTTGCAAGCGCGGGCAACCACTTCCAGCAGGAGGCGCAGGTCACCGGGGATGTGCCCGTCGACGCGCTGCTGCTCGACGAGGTAGCGGGAGAGAGAGATTCGTTTGCTCATGTTGGTCGGTCTGGAGGGTTCCGGAAAGGGGTGCGTCAATCTGCCAGGGCGCGGGTGATGACTTCGCGCACATCGTTGCTCAGATTGGGTTTGGCTGCCACGCGTGCGATCGACTCGCGCGCGGCGCTGCGGTAGGGTTCGGCCAGCTTCTTCCAGCGGTCCATGGCGCGCGCCAGACGCGCGGCCACCTGGGGGTTGAATGCGTCGATTTCGATCACACGCTCACTCCAGAAAACATAGCCGGCGGCATCGTTGCGGTGGAAGGCGCCAGGGTTGGCATTGCACAGGGCGAATATGACGCTGCGAGCCCGGTTGGGGTTCTTGAGCTGGAAGTCGGGGTGCTTCATGAGCTGGCGCACGGCGGGGAGGATGTTGCCACCCCGATCGGGCGCGCCGGCTTGGAGCGCAAACCACTTGTCGATGACCAGTGCGTCGTCCTTGAACATGGTGTGGAAACGTTTGAGCGCTTCCTGCGCGAGCGGCTGACCGCTGCTGACCAGCGCCTGCAGGGCGTTGAAGCGGTCGGTCATGTTGTGGGCGTCTTTGAAGTGCTGCAGGGTCTTGCCGGGCCACAGCGGCTTGCCGTTCTCGCGCGCTGCCAGACACAACATCGTCAAAGACAAGCCCGCCAGAGCCCGCCGGCCTGCGCTGGTGGCATCGGGTTTGTAGGCGCCGTTGTCCTTGTGGGCTTCGAAGGCCCAGGCCCAGTCGTCGTGCAGCGCTTCGGCGAGCTGTTCGCGCATGGTCTCGCGAACGGCGTGAATGCGCTGTGGATCGACCTCCTCGAGCTGTTCGGCGATGTAGGTCTCGCTGGGCAGGGTGAGCACGAGCTCTTTGAATGCCGCGTCGAGTTTGGGGTGGCGCAGCACGTCGCGCATGGCGGCGAGGTAGGCGGCATCAAGTGGCTCAGCGGGCACTGGGCCTTCAGTCTGGACGGCGGCCAGCGCACGCCGCAGCGCCAGCCGCTGACCGGCTTCCCAGCGGTTGAAGGCGTCGCTGTCGTGGGCGAGCAGGGCCAGCAACTGGGCGTCGTCGAGATCAATGTCGAGCACCACTGGGGCGGAGAAGCCGCGCAGGATCGACGGCACGGGCTCGGTGTCTATGCCGGTGAAGGTGATGGTCTGGCTCGGCTCGCTCAGCACAAAGGTGTGGTTGAGGCCTCTTGCTTCGGGCTCGCCTTCAATTTGCAGCGGGACAGGCGTGCCTTGCGAACTCAACAGGCCCAAGGCCAGCGGGATCATGAACGGTAGCTTCTGATCTTGCCCTGGGGTGGGCGCGCAGCTTTGGTGGAATGTGAGCGAATAGGTGCTGCGCTCTTTGTCGTAGCGAGTCTCGGCGCGCACCACGGGCGTGCCCGCCTGGCTGTACCAGCGTTTGAACAGCGGCAGTTTGTGCGCCAGTTCGCTGGCGGGGTTCGCATCTGCCATGGCCTGAATGAAGTCGTCGCAGGTCACCGCTTGCCCATCGTGGCGCTCGAAGTAGAGCTTGAGGCCTTGTGCAAAGCCTTCGCGACCGGTGAGCGTCTGCACCATGCGAATGACTTCGGCACCTTTTTCGTAGATGGTGACGGTGTAGAAATTGTTGATTTCCACGTAGGCATCGGGCCGCACCGGGTGCGCCATGGGGCCGGCGTCTTCTGGAAACTGCGCAGTGCGCAAAACCCGCACGTCTTCGATGCGTTTGACCGCCCGCGCAGAGGGTTCTGCGCACATGTCCATGCTGAATTCCTGGTCGCGAAAAACCGTCAGGCCTTCCTTGAGCGACAACTGGAACCAGTCGCGGCAGGTGACGCGGTTGCCGGTCCAGTTGTGGAAGTACTCGTGTCCCACGACCGACTCGATGTTGGAGAAATCGACATCGGTGGCGGTGGCGGGGCTGGCCAACACGTATTTGGTGTTGAAGATGTTCAGGCCCTTGTTCTCCATGGCCCCCATATTGAAGTCGCTGGTGGCCACCACCATGAATCGCTCCAGGTCCAGCGGAAGGCCAAAACGCGCCTCGTCCCAGATCACGCTGTGAATGAGCGCGTTCATGGCGTGTTCGGTCTTCTCCAGGTCGCCAGGGCGCACATAGATCTGCAGCAGGTGCTCCTTGCCCGAGCGGGTGGTGATGCGCTGGTTGCGCGACACCAGCGAGCCAGCGACCAGGGCGAACAGGTAGCAGGGTTTCTTATGGGGGTCGACCCACTTGGCGAAGTGGCGCCCCTCGGGCAGCTCGCCTTCTTCCACCAGGTTGCCGTTGGACAGCAGCACCGGGAATCGTGCCTTGTCGGCCCGCAAGGTCACGCTGTAGCTGGCCATCACATCGGGCCGGTCGAGGAAGTAGGTGATGCGGCGGAAGCCTTCTGCTTCGCACTGGGTGAAGAACGTGCCCTGGCTGACGTACAGGCCCATGAGCTGCGTGTTCTTCTCGGGCGCGCAGGTGGTGAAGATCTCCAGCTCAAAAGGCTCGTGGTCTTCGGGCAGGTTCTCCAGCACCAGTGTGTTGCCATCGAGCTTGAACGAGCAGCCCGCGCCGTTGAGCATGACGCGGGCCAGGTTCAGGTCTTCGCCGTCCAGGCGAAGCGCCTGCGCGGGCACATCCGGATTTCGGCGCACGCGCATTTTGTTGAGCACGCGCGTTTTGGCTGGGTCCAGGTCAAAACAGAGATCGACGGTGTCGATCCAGTAGGCTGGGGCGGCATAGTCTTCGCGGCGTATCGTGACGGGGGTGCCTTCGCGCAGGAGCTCATGCTGTATCCATTTCAAATTTCGGTTCAAACGGCGGCCCCGGCTGGGCGCCCGTCGCTTGATGGGGTGATGGGGTCACACCCCTTGTTTCAGTGACGCTTCGATGAAAGCATCCAGATCGCCGTCAAGCACCTTTTGTGTCGCGGAGATTTCAACGTTGGTGCGAAGGTCCTTGATGCGGCTGTTATCGAGCACGTAGGAACGAATCTGGTGTCCCCAGCCGACATCGGTCTTGGTGTCTTCCAGCTTTTGCTGCTCTTCCTGCTGCTTGCGCAACTCGTGGTCATACAGGCGAGAGCGCAGCCGCTTCCAGGCCACATCCCGGTTGCTGTGCTGGCTTCGACCGTCTTGACACTGCACGACGATCCCGGTGGGGATGTGGGTCAGGCGCACGGCAGAGTCGGTTTTGTTGATGTGCTGTCCGCCTGCGCCGCTTGCGCGGTATGTGTCCACGCGCACGTCTGCCGGGTTGATGTTGATCTCGATCGAGTCATCGATCTCCGGATACACGAACACGGAGGCAAACGAGGTGTGGCGACCGCCCGACGAATCGAACGGGCTTTTGCGCACCAGGCGGTGCACGCCGGTTTCGGTGCGCAGCAGTCCGAAGGCGTATTCGCCCTCGATCTTGATCGTGGCACCCTTGATGCCGGCAGTGTCGCCTTCCGATTCGTCTTCGATGGTGGTCTTGAAGCCCTTGCGTTCGGCATAGCGCAGGTATTGGCGCAGCAGCATGCTGGCCCAGTCGCAGGCTTCTGTGCCACCCGCGCCGGCCTGGATGTCCAGAAAGCAGTTGAGCGGGTCGGCCGGGTTGTTGAACATGCGGCGGAACTCGAGCTTTTCGACCTCCGCAGCCACTTTGGTCGCTTCGCCTTCGATGGTGACCAGACCAGCGTCGTCGCCATCGGCTTCCGCCATTTCGAAGAGTTCGCTGTTGTCGGCGAGCTCTCCGCTCAGGCGGTCGAGCACCACCACCACGTCTTCCAGTGATTTCTTTTCACGCCCAAGATCCTGGGCCCTTTTGGGGTCGTTCCAGACGGTGGGGTCTTCCAGTGCCGCTTCGACTTCCTTCAACTTCGACGCTTTGGCATCGTAGTCAAAGATACCTCCGTAACTCGGCAACCCGGCCGGTCAGGTCGGCGAGGTTGTTGCGGATGGTGTTGATGCGTTCGGCTTCCATGGCGGTGCTTTCCTGTGGCTTGTGTTCAAAAGAGGGGATTTTCTCATGGGCACGCCTTTTGGGAGCCAGATGACGGAGCGTGGCGTTGTCAATAGCGCAGGCTGGCACCCACCATCACCGCGGCCAGGCCCAGCCATTGCGTTTGGACGGAGACCTGCGGGGTGATCTGGTAGCCCAACGTGGGCACGAGGCCCGGTGAAAATCCCCCGAAGTTCAATGGCACCTTGTTTTGATAGGGTCGAACATAGCCATAGAGTAAGCCGCCGCTGAGGGACGCGTAGAGCTTGGGAATAGCGGGAATGGGCTTGGGCCAGGTCTTCCCGACATACAGGTACATCGACGGTTGACCAAATGAGTTGGTGAACAGGCTCAGACCACAAAAGCGGTTGTCGGCCAGATTCTGCTGGACGCTCATCGCGCGCACGCGCCGATGCTCCTCCGAGTGGGTCCAGTGGTGGGTGTAGTTTGAGAGAAACACCTCCCGATGGCCGTTTCCTGGTGGGGCGTTGAGGGCGTTTTCCAGTCCCGGGCACAGGAGCTCATCGGCACGAACATCGGCGGTAAGCCCAGCCAAGACCGCGGTGAGGCAGATCATGAGAGATGCAGATGCCCTAGGATGCGGAGCCATGGAAGATTCGACGGGTTGGATTCAGCGACTTCAGATTCGGCTGGGCTGGTTGGGTGGCTGGCGGATGCTGGGGGGCGTCGCATTGTCCGGGGCCTTGTTGGCCACGGCGGGCTGCGCCAGTTTTGACGAATGGGGTAGGGCGAAAGTATACAGGCCTACGCCAATCGACAGTCCGCAAATTTGGCAGTCCTTGCTGGCGTCGCGGCCTGAGGTGGGCACGCTGGATGTGCCTGTGGGCAAGGCTGGTGGGCATGTCACGGTGTTGCGCGTACCTGCCAGCGGAGCTGTCGCGAATGCAGTCGAGATTCGGGTGTTGTATTTGCATGGCACTTTTCGCCATGCGTTCCGAAACCTGCCGAAAACGACTGCGATGGCCGCCGCTGGCATGACGGTGTTCGTGCCGGACTACCGGGGGTGGGGCGTCTCGAGCCCGCTGTTGCCCAGCGAGCGCAGCATTCTTGAGGATGCGCGTGCGGTCTGGCAGGCCTTGCATCGGTATTCAGCGGAAGGGGAGAGCAAACACCCAGTGCGCTGGGTGATATACGGGCATTCCATGGGCAGCGCCGTGGCCGTGGCGCTGGCGGCGCATCTGAAGGAAGAGCGGGCCTATTGCGCGCTGGTGTTGGAGAGCTCGTTCACGAACTTTTCAGATGTGGCCTATGCCGCCGCTGGCTGGGTGGGGAGGTGGCTGGTGGCCATGGGCGACCAGCGCATGGACGCAGGCTCGGCCGTCGCCGATGTGCGACCCCCCGTGTGGTTTTTGCACGGCGAGGACGACAAGACGGTGCCCCTGTACCTTGGGCGGCGCTTGTTTGAGCTGGCGCCCGAGCCCAAGCATTGGTCGCAGTGGCCTCTGGGCCACAGCGACTTGCACACCGATCCATCGGGGCGCTATGAGCAAGTGTGGCGCGACATCGCCGCATCCTGCGAAAGGGCGCCCGCCTGAGGCACTGAAGGCCCTAGCTGTTGAGTTGCAATAGGTTGTTCCCACTGAGGCGGGAAGCCGGAGGGCGATGACCGAGTGCCGTGTGGGGCCTGCGGGTGTTGTAGTAGCTCAGGAACGATGGCAACCATGCGGTCGCTCTGAGCTGTGTTGCCAAGTTCTGCCATAGGCCCATTCGCGCAGACAGGTCTGGATGAACCGCTCGGTACCATTGGTTTGTGGGTGGTAGGGCTTGGTGAAGCAGTGTTTGATGCCCAGCGCCTGACAAGTCTTGGCGAACAGACGCGAGCGGTAGGCCGAGCCGTTGTCGGTCAGCAGGCGCTCGATGCGCACACCCAGCGCGGCATGGTGAGCAGCTGCGACACGGGGAACCACTGCCGAGCCCTTGCGCTCATCAGCATGCATCTGCACGAAGCCCACCCGGCTGTGGTCATCGATGGCCTGTGGGCGAACTCCCAGCCGGCGCCATCGACGAATTCTGGCGGTTGCCGGTGACGCGGTGGCTGGGGCGCTCAATGCGCCCAAGCTTCTTGGTGTCCATGTGCAGCATGGCCCCGGGAGTGGCGTATATTCGTACCGAACCACAGGGGGCAGCGGGCTGCAGTGCTTTCGGAAGCTGGAGAGGCCAAGCAGCCAGCCAGCGGCTGATGGTGGCCACAACTGCGCCCGACCACCGAGGCGATGCGGCGCATGGGCATGCGACTGCGTCGCAACTGCTCGATGCGATGGCCCAGCGCCTCATCGATGGTGCTGCGCGTTCTGGCTGGCCGTGAGCTGCTGTCCGGGAGGGCATCGACTCCGCCAGCCTCGAAGCGGCTGCGCCACTGCAGGCAGTCGAACGCTGATGCCAGCGGCCTGGGCCGCTGGCATCAACCATGACGGCAATGCGCTCGATGAGCAATTTGCGTCCTTCAAACGTCAATCTGGCATTCTTGTGGCTGTTCATCCGACGGGTTTCCTCTGTGAGTGCTGAAGCGTGGTAACTCCAGTCTCCCAGATGCCGTCGAGGGTGAACAACCTATTGAAACATCACACCTAGCCGCCCAGGAAACGCTCCAGGGCAGCGCCTGGGGTTGATCGTGGTGCAGCATGGCTTCGTCCTGAATCACGGCACTTTCCGCGTTGGGCACCGTCAGGCGTTCGTGGTATTCGGCCAGGGTGAAGTGGCCTTTCCACCATTGGGACAGGCTGTCGTCGCTGGCGGTCACGCTGAGCACGGGGGCACTGATGCGGCGGTAAATGGCCAGGGTCTCCTCGACCTGGTAGAGGTGGGCATTGGTGATTTTGTGCGCCGTTTCGCCCAGAATGGCCCAACGGCCCTGGGCGTTGGGGGCCCACTGGTGGGCCAGCCAGGCGGCTTTGTCTTGCGCCAGCCTTGGGTTGGTTTTCATCAGGCGCCGGGCCACGCCTTCAACCGTTTCGTAGTCTTTGAGTGTCAGATCACCTCGGCGCAAGGCCTTGATCTCATCCATCCATTTGGCATAGCGGTCGGGCGCTTGTGCGGGGCGTGAGGCGGGCAGGCCGAATCCTTCCAGGTTGACCAATCGACGAATGCGCCCGGGGCGCACGCCGCCATACATCATGGCAATGTTGCCGCCCATGCTGTGGCCGACCAGGTCGACAGCGGGGCCTGCACCCACCCAATGGTCCAAGAGCGCATCGAGATCCGCCAGGTAGTCTGGAAACCAGTAGCAGTCCACGGGAGGGGCGCCTTCCAGCGTGCCGTTGATCAAACGGCTTTGTCCGAATCCCCGCCAATCCGGCGCGATGATCCAGCGATCCTGCTGGAGGGCGTCGACCATGAACTGCCATGAGGCAGCGACATCCATCCAGCCATGCACCAGCACGAGCGGTGGGGTATCGGGTTGCTGCTCGCCCCACTGGAGCACGTGGTATCGGTGGTCGCGAATGTCAACGAAGGCGCTGCGCGGAAGCTTCAAGGCTTGGTACATTCGGTCCATCATAAAGACACCCTTGGAGACAGGCGATGGGCAAGAGTCAAGGCAGCGACAGGCCCGTGAGGCCAGGCGCAGGGGCGCGGCGTGGCGCTCAGGCAGACGGCTATGAGACATTGCACCAAGGGTTTTGCTGGTCGGTTTCGCAGGAATTCAACATGGCCGAGGTGTGCTCCCGGCGCTGGGCACGGAATCCGGCCACAGCGCGGGGTGTGGCAGTGGTCGCCTGCGACGCGACATTGAAGGCGGTCCGCCACAGCTATGCCGAGTTGCAGAACCAGGCCAATCGGCTGTCCAACGCGCTGTCCGCCATGGGTGTGGTGCGGGGCGATCGGGTGGCCATCGTGATGCCCCAGCGGTTTGAGACGGCGGTGGCCTACATGGCGGTTTTGCAAATGGGTGCTGTGGGCATGCCCTTGTCCCAGCTCTTTGGCCCTGAAGCCCTGGCGTTCAGGCTGCAAGACAGCGAGGCAAAGGTGGCGCTTTGTGATGGAAGCACGCTGGATGCGGTGCAGTCGGTGCGCGGCGAATGCCCGCGTCTCGGGGCGGTGATGGCCGTGGACCCCTCAGGTGTGGCCGGGGATGTGATGGACTGGCGGGGCGCGTTGCGCGCGTCGTCTGGTTTGTTTGAACTGGTGGCCACGCGGGCGGACGATCCCGCTGTGTTGATCTATACCTCGGGAACCACGGGCAACCCCAAAGGGGCACTGATCCCTCACCGGGCGTTGATCGGCAACCTTACCGGCTTTGTGTGCAGCCAGAACTGGTTCGGGTTTGACCCGTTTGACGCGAGCAAGCCATCCCACGCCGTCTTCTGGTCGCCAGCGGACTGGGCCTGGACCGGTGGCCTGATGGATGCTTTGTTGCCCACGCTGTATTTCGGTCGCCCCATCGTGGGGTTCAACGGGCGCTTCAGTGCATTGACGGCCTTTGAACTGATGGCGCAGGAAGGGGTGACACACACTTTTCTGTTTCCCACTGCGTTGAAGGCCATGATGAAGGCGGTGGCTGAGCCGAAGCGCCGGTTTCGCTTGAAACTGCAAGCCATCATGAGCGCGGGTGAGGCGGTGGGCGATGCGGTGTTTTCATATTGCCAGCGGCAACTCGGGGTGACGGTCAACGAGATGTTTGGTCAGACCGAGATCAATTACATCGTGGGCAATTGCGCGCGCCTGTACCCCGCCCGCCCCGGCTCGATGGGCAAGGGTTATCCGGGGCACCGCGTGGCGGTTCTGGACGACGAGGGGCGTGAATGTCCCCCCGGGGTGCCGGGTGAGGTGGCGGTGCATCGGCTGGATCGACACGGAGACCCCGACCCGGTGTTCTTTCTGGGTTACTGGAAAAACGAATCAGCGACCCGCGCCAAATTCACGGGAGACCCCGCCAGCAGCTGGTGCCGCACGGGCGATCTGGCCACGCGCGATGCCGACGGTTATCTTTGGTACCAGGGGCGGGCCGACGACGTGTTCAAGGCGGCGGGTTACCGCATAGGCCCCAGCGAGATCGAGAACTGTCTGGTGAAGCACCCCTCGGTGGCCAACGCCGCTGTGGTGCCCAAGCCCGATGCCGAGCGAGGCGCGGTGGTCAAGGCCTATGTGGTGCTTGCGCCGTCGTTTCTGGAGGCATACCCGGCGAGCGCTGCTGAAGCGTTGCACGAGGCCAAATTGCGACTGGCTCAGGCGCTGCAAGCCCATGTCAAAGGACAACTGGCGCCCTACGAGTATCCGAAGGAAATCGAGTTCGTTGATGGCCTGCCCATGACCACCACGGGCAAGGTCCAACGCCGCGTCTTGCGATTGCAGGAAGAGGCGAGGGCACAGGCCGGGGCCTGAGCGCGCTCGCCGGTCATCACTGTTCGGTGATGAACACCTCCACGCGGCGGTTGGCGGCACGCCCCGCAGCGGTGCCGTTGTCTGCCACCGGTTGGTCGGCGCCCCAGCCTTGGGTGGTGAAGCGGTCTGCAGCGACTTTCTGGCCGATGAGGTAGTCGCGGGTGCTTTCGGCGCGTTTGGCCGAAAGCGGCAGGTTGACGGCGTCCGAGCCGGTGGCGTCGGTGTGGCCAATGATCTCGATGGCGCTGTTGGGGTGTTTGTTGAGCACCACGGCCAGGTCTTTGAGCATCTTGGCCGATGTGCTCTTGATGGTGGCGCGGCCCAACGAAAACGAGATGTCTGAAGGAATGATCAGCTTGATGCGACCCTCGGCCGTTTCCGACACCTCGACACCGACGGTGGCCAGATCGCTGCGCAGGGCGGTCTGCTCCGCGGTCAGGCCGCCGGGTTCTGGCATGGGTGCCGCCGCCGCTTCGGTGGCTGCAGCCGGCTCGGCGGCTTCGGTGGCAGTGCCCCCCGGGGGTGTGGTGCATGCGGTCAGCCAAAGACCGCACAGGGCCAAGCCGACTGTGGCGGCGCGGCGAATTTGGATGGTTGGTTGCATGGTCTGTTTCCTCCTATTGAATGACACGCGGCGAACAGATCGACTGAACCCCAACGCCTGATGAATTCCCCGTCGGCGTGCCCGACAAGGTGCCTCAACATGGGGGTTGCAAAGTACCCTCACACAGGCCGCAGCGACCCGATTGGCATGGCCACTGCTTGAACCGCTGATGATGCATGACATGGCATGCCGCTGTAAACCTTTCGAGCAATTTACCGGGTTTTTCGGCGAATTGTTTGGTCTAAAGAATGAAGTCGGTTAGGTGGTGCTTGGGGGCTTGCGGCAAGGGCCATGGTTGCAGTCGCCCGGAGATCCTAGGCCCTGCCGTTTTCGTCTGGAAGGCCGCTCCGATGCCCTTGTGACCACTTGTTTGGGCGTGAGGCCATAAGATCGCGGCACGGGCGCAGAAGCATCGTATGTCTGAAATGAAACCGCGTTGGAGCCACCCACACATGAAACACACCACCCTGGGATCGTCGTCGCTGCAAGTGACCCCCATCTGCCTGGGCACCATGACTTTTGGCGAGCAGGTCAATGAAGCCGATGCCCACGCCATTCTGGACCGTTCGTTGGAGCGGGGCGTCAATTTCATCGACACCGCCGAGATGTACGCAGTGCCGGCCAAGGCAGAAACCTGTGGCGCCACGGAAACCATCATTGGCAACTGGTTTGCCAAGCGCCCCGAGGTGCGCAAGAACCTGGTTTTGGCCACCAAAGTGGCGGGCCCCGCTCGGGGCATGCCTTGGTTGCGGCCGCAAGTGAGCAAGGCGGGGATCATCGAAGCCTGCAACGCGAGCCTGGCGCGGCTGAAAACCGACGTGATCGATCTTTACCAGATCCATTGGCCGGTGAGAAATTTGCCGGCTTTTGGTGCGCTTTACTACGACCCCAGCAAGGACCGTCCGGGCCCCTCGGTGTTGGAGCAACTGGAGGCTTTGGCTGAGCTGGTTCAGGCGGGCAAGGTGCGGGCGGTGGGGCTGTCCAATGAGTCGCCCTATGGAGTGCATGAGTTTGTTCGCCTGGCCGAGCAGCATGGCTTGCCGCGGGTCGCGACCGTCCAGAATCCCTACTGCCTGATCAACCGGTCCTACGAGAATGGCCTGGACGAAACCTGCCACCGCCTGAACGTTGGCCTGCTGGCCTATTCACCCCTGGGATTTGGTTTGTTGACCGGCAAATATGACGAAACCGGGTTGGTGGGGAACGCCGGGCGCATGGCGATTTATGAGTCCATGCAAAAGCAGCGCTGGGGTCGACCGGAGGCACTTGCTGCAGCCCGGCGCTACAACGCGTTGGCTCGAGATCATGGCATGTCACCTGCCCGGCTGGCCCTGGCCTATTGCTATCAGAACTGGCGTGTGGCCAGCACCATCATCGGTGTGACCTCCCTGGCGCAGCTCGACGAGTGTCTCGATGCCTGGGGTACCGAGTTGTCAGCGGAGGTATTGAAGGAGGTTGATCAGATTCGCTGGGTTCACCGGGATCCGGCGCAATAAGGAGGCGCCTTCTCTTGCCGAACGGCTTGCTCTGTCTCGTTTCAACGCGCTTGTTCCATGGCCAAGAAAAACCGTGTGAGTGAAACGCCTGCCACTGCCTGGCTCAAGGCCCATGGCGTGGCGTTCAGCGAACACCCTTACGAATACCTGGAGCATGGGGGTGCCCAGCACAGCGCGCAAGTGTTGGGGCTGGATCCGTTTGCCGTGGTGAAGACATTGATCATGCAAGACGAGGCGGCCAAGCCCCTTGCGGTATTGATGCACGGCAACCGAACGGTGTCCACCAAGAACCTGGCCCGCCAGATCGGTGCGAAATCGGTGGAGCCTTGCAAGCCGGAAGTGGCCAATCGCCACAGTGGTTACCTGGTCGGTGGCACTTCGCCATTTGGTCTCAAGCGAGCGATGCCAGTGTGGGTGGAGGCTTCGGTGATGACCTTGCCTCGGATATGGATCAATGGCGGTCGGCGGGGCTATCTGGTTGGCATTGATCCAACCGTGCTCGTTGGACCGCTGGGCGCCAGTGCGGTGAACTGCGCGCTGGCAGAATAGACAGCCTTGATTTGCTGGAGTTTGCCTTGCCATCCTTCTATCCCCTGATTGCCACGCTGGGCGCCTACCTGATCGGCTCGCTGTCGTTTGCCGTGTTGGTCAGCCGTTTGATGGGGTTGAGTGACCCACGCACCTACGGCAGCAACAACCCTGGGGCCACCAATGTGCTGCGCTCGGGAAACAAGAAGGCCGCCATACTGACGTTGCTGCTTGATGCGCTGAAAGGCTGGCTGCCCGTGGTGGCAGTCAAATGGTGGGGCGCCAGCATGGGTTTGGGCGATGGCACCGTGGCCCTCGTGGGGCTGGCCGCGTTTCTGGGGCACCTCTACCCGGTGTTCTTTGGATTCAAGGGCGGCAAAGGCGTGGCCACGGCCGCTGGGGTGATATTGGCCTTCGATCCCTGGTTGGGGTTGGCCTCGCTGGCCACCTGGCTGATCATCGCCGGTTTTTTTCGGTACTCATCTCTGGCCTCCATGGTCACCGCGGTGTTTGCGCCGTTCTTTTTTCTGTTGGGCAATGGCACCGCGTGGGATGCGCCGGCTTCCCAGGTCGTGAGCCTGATCCTGATGGGTTTGTTGCTGATCTGGCGCCACGCCGAAAACATCAACCGCCTGGTCGCTGGCAAGGAAAGCAAGCTGGGCAGCAAGAAAAAATCATGAACAAAGACCTTCAACGCATTGGCGTGGCAGCGCGCTACAGCGAAGCCGCCGTGTTCAACGGTGTGGTGTATCTCGCGGGCATGGTGCCCGAGCGGGGCGACACCGACATTCGCGGGCAGACGGAGGATGTGCTGGCGCAAGTCGAGCAGCGCCTTCTGGAGGCTGGCAGCGACAAGTCGCGAATTTTGCGTGCCCAGATCTTTCTGTCGGACATCGCCGAGATAGGCGCGATGAACGAAGTCTGGGACGCGTGGGTCGTGCCCGGAACCGCACCCCCAAGGGCGACAGTGCAGGCGCCCTTGGCCGACCCGGGTTGGCATATCGAGATCGTGGTCACTGCCGCGCAACGCTGAACGCCTCTTCACACTTTTGCATGACCGGGCAGGCGACTCGGATTGCGCTCAATGGGACGACCAGTCCATGGCGAAGTGGCAAAGACGTGAAGCGCTCTGTGCCTGAGAACTTTTTGGCCTCACGCTGCCAGGGCTTGTTCACACCGTTGATCCAATTTGAAAAAATGGTGTGAACAGGCCCTGGTGTGCTGTCGCGCAAATGGTTGCATGAAATGAAGCCGATGGATTCGCGCCCAGGGCAAGGCGCAAACCGCAGTGATGGCTCGTGCTATCGCGAGGATTTGCAACGCAGCCATGGGTGTGAAGGCGAGGTTTCATGTGCAAGTCATTTGTGGGATAGCACACTAGTAGCGTTTCTCCAGAGTCAATTGGTCGTTTGTGCGGTTCATTTGAAAGCGCGTCAAGTAGCTGTTGCCGAGCAACACATAGGGCATGGGCTGGGGTGTGACCACGGCCGTGATGTTGTAGCTCATCATGTCGCCCAGGCGCAACGAATCCAGTTTCACCTCGTAGCCAACCGCTGCGCCATTGGCTGTGTTCAGCATGACGCGCCGCCCTCTCTGGTAGTTCAGGTTGATGCGTCTGGCCTCAGGCTCACCAATGGCCACGACCGTGGCACCGGTGTCGACCATGAACTGCACCGAGCGGCCATTGATCTGGCCTTGGGGCATGAAGTGCCCTTGTTGGTCGGCCGTGAGGACGATCCGCCTGCCCGCGCCGGGCGCCTGGCCGGCGCCCCCCAGGCTGACTGGCGCCTCCCCGACCTGCAGCGTTTGCCTCTCCCCCGCAATTTCCACGATGGCCAATTGTCCGTTGACCTCAAGCAACTTCACGCCGCCATGACTTTGGCCAGGGCTGATGAAGCGGGGCGCCCCAGAGTCCACGGTGAGCAAGGCCTTGTTGCCCGAGACGCCCGACAGGGCGACCGATTGGCCCCATGCAACGCTTGAGACACAAAGGCAGCCACAGAGTGTGAGCAAGGAGTGGTGCATTCGGGATCGTGGTCTGGCTGAGCGCTGCCAATGCGCGGCAATGCCGGCAGTGCCCGGGGAGGAAGCGCTCAATCCCTGAAGTTGTTGAAAGACAAGGGCAGGTCTTTGAGTTCGCTTCGGATCAGTGCCATGGCGGCTTGCAGGTCATCGCGTTTGGCGCCGGTCACCCGCACCGCATCGCCCTGAATGGCGCCTTGCACCTTGAGTTTGCTGCCTTTGAGGGTTTGTTGGATTTTTTTGCCATCTTCGGTGCTGATGCCATTTTTGACCTTCACCACCTGCTTGACCTTGTCGCCGCCGATTTTCTCGACCTTGCCCATGTCCAGAAAGCGCACGTCGACGTTGCGCTTGGCCAGCTTGTTGCGCAGCACCTCGTCGATTTGCTGCAACTGGAAATCGGCATCGCCGAAAAGTGTGATTTCCTTGTCTTTGAGTTCGACCGCAGCGCTGGTGCCTTTGAAGTCAAAGCGGGTGCCAATTTCGCGGGCCACCTGGTCGACGGCATTTTTGACTTCCACAAAATCGGCTTCGAGAACGGTGTCAAAAGAAGGCATGGTGTACGGAGTCCTGCATGAAGTGAGTGAGACAATCCCTTCATGTTAGTCGAGAACAATGTGGCGCTCCAGTCGCTCAACAGCTTTGGCATCGCCGCGCGGGCCCACAGCCTTGTGCGCGTGCGCAGCGAGGCCGATATTCGTGCACTCCTTGAGCGCGAAGACATGCCTGCGCCTTCGCTGGTGCTTGGAGGGGGGAGCAACCTGGTGATAACCGGAGACGTCAAGGGTCTGGTGGTCAAGGTGGAGGTGCCCGGCCGGCAATTGCTCGACGAGACCGAAAAAGGCTGGTTGATCGAAGCGGGGGCCGGCGAGCGCTGGCACGATTTCGTGGCCTGGACGCTCGAGCAGGGCTGGCCCGGGCTGGAGAACCTGGCCTTGATTCCTGGCTCTGTGGGCGCCTCTCCGGTGCAGAACATCGGTGCTTATGGCGTGGAGCTCCAGGACCGCTTTCATTCGCTGGATGCGATCGATCTTCCAAGTGGGCGCCGGTTCACACTCGATGCCGCCCAGTGTGGTTTTGGGTACCGCGATTCCGTGTTCAAGCATGCGCCTTCCGATGAACGCAGCTTCGGGTTGGCCGGTCGCGCCATCATCACCCGGGTCCGCTTTTTTCTTCCCAAGCCCTGGAAACCGGTTCTGGGTTACCTCGACCTGGAGCGGAAGATGGCCGAGACTGGGGTCGCTTCCCCTCAGGCGCAGCAGATTTTTGATTGGGTGGTCGCCATCCGCCGTGCGAAGTTGCCTGATCCGGCGGTGGTTGGCAACGCGGGGAGTTTTTTCAAGAACCCCACGGTCACGCCTGAGCAGTGCGCCGACATCATTGCCCGCGATCCCAAGGTCGTGCATTACCCCATGGACGATGGCAGCGTCAAGCTCGCTGCGGGTTGGCTGATTGATGCCTGTGGCTGGAAAGGCAAGAGCGTGGGCAATGCAGCGGTGTACGACAAGCAGGCGCTGGTGTTGATCAACAAAGGGGGTGTTGAGCAGCCTTGCACAGGTGGCGAAGTCATGACGCTGGCCAAGGCCATACAGACCAGCGTGTACGAGCGATTTGGCATATTGCTTGAGCCCGAGCCTGTCGTGGTCTGAGTCTGGCTTGCGGCGCGGAAGCCGGTTTGAATGGCTTTCGCGCCCGGTCATTTGACCCCACATGGTTGGGATTGTTTGAGGGGTTGTAGCATGCGGAACCATGCGCCATTTCCCCGTCCGCGTTGCACTTCATTGGTTGCGTTTGGCCGTTTTTCTGGCCGGCGCATGCGGCCTGGTTCCGGGGCGCCTCTCTTGGGCTGTGGCCGCGCCGGTGGAGATGGTGGTTTCCCGGGACGCCGGGCTGGTGGATCTGCGCATCCGCACGACCGTTGAGGCTCCCCATGCGGTGATTTGGTCGGTACTGACCGACTACGGCAATACAGCCAAGTGGGTGCCGGGCATGGAGTCCAGCGTGGTGCTTCAACGCACGGGCGATGGCGCCGTTGTGGAGCAAAGCGGATTTGCCCGTGTCCTGTTCTTTCAACTGGCCGTTCACAGCGTTGTGAGGGTTCGGGAACTGCCACCAGACCGCATCGAAGTCGACCTCGTCAAGGGTGATTTCAAGTACCTGAAAGGGGCCTATGTCATCAAGGCACTGGACGCCACCGATGGTCGCTATGAATTGGTCTGGCATGGCCGGTTGGAGCTGGCGTCGCAGGTGCCGGGTTTTGTGGCGCAGCCCCTGCTGGCCAACAATTTGAGGGGCAGCTTTGAAGGCTTGGTGGGGGAGGTGGAGCGTCGCGTCAAATTGGTTCAACCGACCAAGTGAGGTTTGGATGCTGTTGAGGGCTTTTTTCAAGTGGTTGATTCGGGTGTTGCCTCGAATCTTTCGGTGGGTGTTGCCAGGCTTGCTTGTCGGGGTATTGGTTGGCTGCGGCACCGTGCCAGGCAGCGCCATGCACGACGAAGCGGGGACCGACGCCAGCTCCTGTCGGCGCTGGTATGCCAACCTGGACCGGCTTGTGCGCCAGTTGGGCGTCGAGGATGTGCAGGACGCGCGCCTGGAGGGCTTTCCCCAACTGCGCCAGTCCCGTTTCGTGGCATCGTTTCGCACGCAGGCGCAAAAAGATGATGCAGCCTTTGATGCCTGGTTTGATCAGATGCGCAAGCTGGGGGATCAAGGGTCAGCGGTCGAAATGCGCAATGTGCCCGTATCGGCCTGGCGCAGCATGTTGCCTCTGGCGTCCAAGGACGCGCGGGCCGAAGCGGTGGCGAAAACCCGCGCATGTGCCGAACAGCTCAGCCGGGACGACCGGTTGAAACCCGAGCGAAGGGCGCTGTTGTTGGCGCAGGCTGGCGTGCCCGACAGCTACTCCACAACCGCTCGGGTATTGGGGTTGTACGCGCTCACGAGGTGGCCATTCAGTGCAGGGGTGCGGCGTTGGCAGGAAGAAACGGCGGCGGTGTTCGCACATCCATCGGACGGATCCGCGGCCATCGGTGGTGCGCGTTATGTTCCCGAGGGAGAGCGGGCGGACGACCCCGATTCGGATTTGCAACAGGTGGAGCGGGATGCGCTGGGGATTCCCCAACTGAGCGATTCACTCAAGCAGCGACTGTTGGATCACCACGCTCCCGTGTTGAGGCTCGCGTCGATGGCACCCTTCGATCGCTTGGGTGAGATTGTTTTGACGCACGAAGGGCGGCCGGAGGTGGTTCCGGATAGGCACGTGGTCTACCGCCGGGTTGCATTTGTGCGCGACGGGCCCTCCACTCTGGTGCAGCTTGTGTACCTCTACTGGTTTTCCGAGCGTCCCAAGAATGGCCCGCTGGATTTGTTGGGCGGCACGCTGGATGGGGTCATGTGGCGCGTGACGTTGGACGAGCGGGGTCGTCCATTGGTCTACGACACTGCGCACGCGTGCGGCTGTTACCACATGTTCTTCCCGACAGGCCAACTGGTTGTGAGGCCCGCGCCTGAGCCGGGTGTGGAGTGGGCCTTTGTTCCATCGCTGGCGCCGCAGCGCGGAGCAGGCGAGCGGATTGACCTCAGGTTGGACCCGGGAACCCATTACCTGAGCGCGGTCTCAAGCACTTCGGATTTGACCGGCACGCCTTACATCGCGTTGGACGCCGATCAGCTCCGGTCGTTGCCGCTCGGCCTGAGCACAAACGGCGACGACGACCGACGCAGCCTTTACGGGCCCGATGGCATTGTGGCTGGTACACAGCGTGGTGAGCGGTACTTGTTTTGGCCGATGGGTGTGCGCGATGCGGGGGCTCAGCGTCAATGGGGGCATCACGCTACCGCATTTGTGGGGCGACGGCATTTCGACGATCCCGATCTGATTGAGCGCCGCTTCCGGCGGATAGCTGCCGATGGGCTCAACGGCGGTCGCATGACAGACCCATGATTCGGTAAGCGAGTCTTGCTGACTGTGGGACAGCACACTGGTGCCTTAAACGGCAATGGCTTGACGGGTTTCCCCGGCAGGCCATTGGTGGCAAGCTGAAGCCGCCGACAGGCGGCACGCTGCATCATTCCTTTCGGTCGCCACCCTCGAGCTTGAGCATGTCCGCCCCTTCGCCGAGTGACAGCAAGCCGGTTTTGGCGTAGATGCCGAGCTTGCTGCGGGTGTCGACGATGTCGAGGTTGCGCATGGTGAGCTGGCCAATGCGATCGGCGGGGGTGAACGGCGCGTCTTCCACCTTTTCCATGCTCAGGCGTTCGGGCGCATAGGTCAGGTTGGGGCTCTCGGTGTTCAGGATCGAATAGTCGTTGCCTCGGCGCAGCTCGATGGTGACCTCGCCGGTGATGGCGCGCGCCACCCAGCGCTGGGCCGTCTCGCGCAGCATCAGGGTCTGCGGGTCAAACCAGCGGCCCTGGTAAAGCAAACGCCCGAGCTTCAGGCCATTCATGCGGTATTGCTCGATGGTGTCTTCGTTGTGAATACCCGTCACCAGGCGCTCGTAGGCGATATAGAGCAGGGCCAGGCCCGGTGCTTCGTAGATGCCGCGGCTCTTCGCTTCGATGATGCGGTTTTCGATCTGGTCGCTCATGCCCAGACCGTGGCGACCGCCGATGCGGTTGGCTTCCAGAATGAGGTCGACCTGCGAGTCAAAGGTCTTGCCATTGAGGGCCACGGGCTGGCCTTCTTCGAAGCGAACCGTCACGGTTTCCCGTTTCACCTCGACCTCGTCTTTCCAGAACGCCACGCCCATGATGGGGTTGACGATGGTGATGCCGCTGTTGAGGTGCTCCAGATCTTTTGCTTCGTGCGTGGCGCCCAGCATGTTGCTGTCGGTGCTGTAGGCCTTTTCGGCGCTCATCTTGTAGCCAAACCCATTGGCCGTCATGAACGCACTCATTTCCGCACGCCCGCCGAGCTCGTCGATGAACAACTGGTCGAGCCAGGGCTTGTAGATCTTCAGGCTGGGGTTGGCGAGCAACCCGTAGCGGTAAAAACGCTCGATGTCGTTGCCCTTGTAGGTGCTGCCGTCGCCCCAGATGTTGACGTCGTCTTCCTTCATGGCCGATACCAGCATGGTGCCCGTCACGGCGCGGCCCAGTGGGGTGGTGTTGAAGTAGGTCACTCCTGCCGTGGTCACATGAAATGCGCCGCACTGCAAGGCTGCAATGCCCTCCGCCGCCAATTGCGAGCGGCAGTCGATCAGGCGCGCCTGCTCAGCACCGTATTCCTTGGCTTTGCGGGGAATCTCCTCGTAATCGGGCTCGTCCGGCTGGCCCAGGTTGGCGGTGTAGGCATAGGGGATCGCCCCTTTCTTTTTCATCCAGAGCAAGGCTGCGCTGGTGTCCAGTCCGCCAGAGAAGGCGATGCCGACTTTTTGTTGCAGGGGCAAATTTTGAAGAATGGTGGCCATGGTGGTCGTTTTGTCCGTAGTGGCAGATGTAGTGGAAGGCATCCGTCACACGGATGTCGAGCTTGAGTCGCCTGGAACACCAAACTGCTCACCGGCTTTGACGCTGACCCATGCATCCGTGCCCGCAAGCTTGTATTCACACCCCCCGCCACACTCCATGGTCTCAGGCGCAGCCGTTGCCAAAAGTGGTGATGCGGGCAACACCACGCCCACGGACTTTTTGCTCCCATCTCTGGGAGGGTCAGGCTGTGGCTGACACATTTTCCGTCGAAGTAGGCGTTCGCTTGTGTTGAGACGGACACGCCGTCAGTAGGGTGGTTGGCATGATGGTAGGGAGCTCAATGAAGCGGGGCTCCTGGAGCCCCGTCTGCCTCCATTTTAGGCCTTGCTGCGAGCAACGGCTTGGAAGGAGCACACGGACTTAGCAGGCCGTTGAAAAATCCCCTGCGAGCGTCCGCGTCGGCCGCTACGATCTGAAGCCATCCCGCAACAACTGCGACAAGAAAGATGAGAGGCAACCAAGACTTCCAGGGGGCGATGTTCAGCTACATCAGCCTTGAAGAAAGAGTGCCAGCGGCACACCCGCTGCGCAAGTTGCGCGCCGTGGTGGATGCGCTGCTGGCGAGCATGAACAGCGAGTTCGAAGCGGTGTACGCCCGCCGTGGCCGACCGTCGGTGCCGCCGGAGATGCTGCTCAAGGCCTTGCTGCTGCAAATCCTGTTCTCCATCCGCAGCGAACGCCAGCTGGTCGAGGCGGTCAACTACAACCTGCTGTACCGCTGGTTCGTCGGCCTGAACATCGAGGACAAAGTTTGGGACCACTCCACCTTCAGCGCCAACCGCGAACCTCTTCAACGAAGACCTGGCGCGCGCCTTCTTCGAGCGCGTCAAGCTCAGCGCCCAGTGGGGCCGGCTTGCCAGCGACGAACACTTCAGCGTGGACGGCACGCTGATTGAGACCTGGGCCTCGCACAAGAGTTTCAAACGCAAAGACGACGACAGCGGCACGCCTGCACCCGGACGCAACCCCGAGGTGAACTTCAAAGGGCAGGAGCGCTGCAACGGCACCCATGCCAGCACCACCGATGCCGATGCCCGGCTGTTCAAGAAGAGCGCGGGCGACAAGTCCCGCCTGTGCCACATGGGGCACATCCTCATGGAGAACCGCAACGGTCTGATCGTGGATGTGGAGACACGCATGCCAGTGGCACCGCCGAGCGCGAGGCGGCGCTGGCGATGCTCAAACGCCGGGGCAACAGGAACAAGCGGGCCACGGTCGGCGCCGACAAGACTTACGACAGCAAGGCCCATCAAGGGCTGTCGCCGGCTCTTGGTCACGCCGCACGTGGCGGCCAAACAAGCACTCTGCAGTCGATGGGCGCATCAAGCGCCACGAGGGCTACAAAACCAGCCTCAAAGTGCGCAAGCGAATCAGGGAGGCCTTTGGCTGGATCAAGACAGTGGGCGGTCTGGCCAGACCAAATTGATCGGTCAGGCCAAGCTCGCGGGCCAGGCGCTGCTGTGCTTTGCCACCTACAACCTGGTGCGCATGGGCAGTCTGGGCGGTTGGTGGGACGCGCATCATGCGTGAACCATGGGATACGTGCGCCCGGAACAGGCAAAACAACCTACAAACAGGCCGAAATGGCCGCTCAATCGCTGCGCAGGCCGGTTTGCGCGGTCGTTTCTTCGAAATCCACGACCTGGCGCGTTCGATGAGCATTTTTCCAGCGGCCTGTTACCCGTTGTATCGAGCTAGCAATGATTGCACGCCAACCGTCAGCCACGGAAGCGATGTATGCTATTTTGGCACGCGGCCTTATTCCGTCAGCCTTCGCTACACTGGGCGCGTTGCCGAGGTCGGTAGCGGTCCCTCGGTGCGCGGCACGGGCGACAGCTATGTGTCAATGCACCGATCCAGACGATCAACAGGTTGGAAAAGGCGGAAATGACCGGCCGGCGAGAAGCTTGGGACACCAGTGATTTCGTGGAGGTGGTCATTCCCAATTACGCGATATGTTCAACTATCACCGGCAGCTCGGACCCGGTGGTCGTAATCGCCTGCTGATGTTGCAGGAAATGACCGCCTGCAATTCCTCAAGATGCCGCAATGACGACTTGGCTTAGACTGGCTGGCCTGCGAAGATCTCGGCTGGCTCAAACTGATTGGGTCTGAGTGTTGAGAGATGTCAGTTGACTTCAGTGTTCTTTAGGGATTGGTCTTTGTGAGCATGGTGAAAAGGTAAATGATGGAATGGATTAATCGAAATGCCGGCCGATGTGTTGTGCTGTTAATGGTGGTGCTATTGGCGCTTGTGGAGGTGGTTCCACCGTAAAGGATGGCTTGACAGAAGAATCTGCAGCAGATATGAGCGATGTCCGCGCTGCAGGGAGTGACCAAGTAAGCGATGATCGGTCAGTTCGATCCTTGACGAATGGAGAGGTATGGTGATCCAGATGCATCGCAGCCAGTGGCGTCGTCTCCGGATCAATTGGAAGTAATCGTGGGAAGAGGCGCGCGTATTAATCGCGATGATTTGGCGGTGGCGAAGCGGAACGCCGCATCGTCGATGTCATCCCAAAAGCACGGATTTACGGGTTTGGTGCCGGTGTACCGTTTTTTACAATGCCTCCAGAGTCGCCCATTTCTACACCAGTAGTGAGTCCGAGCGCGATCATGTCATTGCGACTTTGCCGCGTATCAATACGAAGGGCCTGCATTTGAAGAAGTTAGTCCAACGCCGCAGGATGGGTTGTCACCCGTCTTTCGCTTCTTCAATAGCAGATCGGGCGTGCACTTTTACACCATTAGTGAGGAGGAGCGAACGCTTATCATCGCCAACCTCCCGCATTACGTAGATGAAGGCGTTGCCTACTATGCAAGCAAAGTGCCGGGTTCGGGGCTTACTCCCTTGTATCGCTTCTATCGGCGTGATAGAGGATTGCATTTTTACACCTCGCATTATACCGAGCGTGATGCCGTCATTAGCTTGGATTGCGCCTATCGGTATGAAGGTGCCGGATATTATGTGTTCGATGCTAATGCGGTTCCTAACCCCCCAGACGCGACCCCCAACGCGACGGTCCTGGTGGTTGGCGACTCGTTGGCCAAAGGTTATGGAATCTCTATTGGAGGAAATCCTTATAACTTTGTTAGCAAGGGCAAAGTTTGGACTGAGCACCTATCTACCGAACTGCGTACACGCACCAATCGTGTTTGTAATCGCTTGGTAAATGTCAGTGTTGGTGGTATGCGGACTGTTGAGGAGTGCAAACGGAATTCAAGGATGGCTCGATCAATATGCTCCTACACATGTGGAAGTTCTCGCGCAGGGAGACCAATGATGCATGGCAAAATCGTGGAGTTGCGTCAATGGACGCCAATCTCGACTTTATGGCTCAGGCGAGCAAAGGTATTGGAAGTCACGTGTATGTGTGATGGAGTTCGCGTTTTACCCGAGAGCGCTGCTTACAGGCAGGGTATGACAGCCATGTACCAAGGCGTTGCGATCAATAATGTAACAGCATATCAATGGCACAGGAAGTGTTCATTCACAGGTACTTACTACCATGGTGATTCTGTTCATTTGAAGATGCTGCACAGCCTGCAGTGATGGAAGCGGTGTGGGCGGCTCTTCAACCGGCACTTTTGACCCGTATTGACGTCGCGCTTGAGTTTGAGTAGCGTCTGACTCGGCTACCGCTGCAAGCACCTCTTCAAAGCCGCCGCAATCTGAAGAGGTGCTCCGGCAGAAAACCATGGCCCCCCTGGCTCGGCGTTATCGGGATGAGAGGACCGTGGTCGAGCTTTACAGCCAAACAAACCGGGTGGTTACCGATCCTGTACGTTATCAACCCTGCTCAAGTGGAGATCTCGGCTCGGAACTCGTCTTCGCGGTGATCTCCTGCAGCGTTAGGCGAATTCGGCAGGCGTCGTCACTGGAATCCTGTGCAACATATTGAGGTCGCTAGGTGTTGAGTTGCAATGAAGCCGATGCATTCGCACCCAGGGCAAGGCGCAAACCGCAGTGATAGCGCGTGCTATTGCGAGGATTTAACGCAGCCATGGGTGTGTGGAGTTTCATATGCAAGTTATTTGGTTTGCTGCACTAGCACCATTAGCAGAGTCACGGCGGTTGCCGGTGACGCGGTGGCAGGGGCGCGCGATGCGTCGAGCTTCTTAGTGTCCATGTGAAGCATGGCCCCAGGCCTGTCGTGCTCTTAGCGAACCACAGGTGCAACCAGCTGCAGGGCCTTCAAGCTGGAGAGGCTAGGCTTGGCCAGCCAGCGCCTCATCGATGATGCTGCGTGTTCTGGCGGCCTGTGAGCTGACGTCAAAAAGGGGGCATCGACGCCGCCGCTTCCAAAGCGACGGCGCCACTTGCAGGCGCAGTTACGGACAGTGGTGCCAGTGGCCTCGACCAGCATCCAGACCCATCACGGCAATCCGCCCGTATGAAGCTAGCGGCTTCTTTCAGAAATCAGTCTCGCACTCTTATGGCTGTTTATCCGGCGGAGCTCCTCTGCGAGTGCTGAAGCGTCGTGTCAGCCCCCCAGATGCTGTCGGGTGAACAACCCGTTGAAAGATCGCAGCTGAGGGGGATGGAAAAGCTCTGAGACCCGTCGACATGAGCTTTTCCAAAATGGATGGCAATTTACGCCCTGACACTAAAAGGCATCTCCCCGCAATCCGCTCATTGTTCAATCGATGGGCCAAGCGCGATAGGCCACCCCTTCGTACGTATAGTACTGGTTTAAATTGGCAATGATATGGTCTCGCTCGGCAGTGCTTGTTGTGTAGAAATGTGTTCCAGCTGATCTGCGGAAGAAACGGAATACCTCGACCGTGCCAGGCGTCGTGTCGCCTGCTTGCCTAGCGTACCAGCCAATACCTTCATAGGTAAAAACTGTGGTATCAGTTTCGGTGGCATTCTTTTCCGCCTCGCTGATGGTGTAGAAATGCACCCCCGTTTGCTTGTTGTAAAAGCGGTAAACCGGGCTCAGGCCCGCACCTGCTGTAGGAGATACGGAAAAACTGGTGCTTCATAGGGAGGCGCTGTATTTGTCTCACGGGTAGAGTCTCGCTCGTTCACGTCTGATGTAAAGAAATGCGTGCCGTTCGACGTGCGGTAGAACTAAACACCATTCGATAACTCGGGTTCAACCAATTGATCAAGCCGTCTTGGTAGGCGAGGTCAAATCTCCGTAGAAATCAGGTGCGTTTGGATTACTGCAAGTTGCATATCCCCGTTGACCCACGAGCTGTGGGTTGGCCGTGGTGCCGTTGTAAAACAGCCCCGAGCCACTGCTGCCCCCCTCGGTTAGTCCCGAAGCTCCGAGGTGATCTGGTACATGGGCTGGGCAGGATCAGGCGTGGAGATCAGTGAGCTGGGCGTGAGTACGCCCATGTTAGAGATGGTGCCCGTGCTCTGGCGCAGAACCCCACCCGCGGGATGGTGGAGTGCAGTAAGAGGTACCGAGTTGCTGATGGGTTGCCGGGAGGTCTTCCAGCCTGCGAACATCACGCCACTGGGGGGCGCCGCATTGAGTCGAAGGAATGATGTGTCGGTACCAATCGGGTTTCTGGTGTTGGTTGTTGTATCGCTTCGGTTCCAGAGGAAGGCGGCGCCGCCAGCCGTGGATTGGTACGAGCCCGGGGTGTTGCTGTTGCAAGCCGAGGAGCGGTAGAACCAGTAGTTCACCAAGGTGCTGGCAACCGTCTGGCTGCCCACGCAATGGATGGCGGTGAGGAAGTACGGCTGGTTGGACAGTGCTTTGTCTGCCAGCAGGGTACCCGTGCAGTAGTAGGTGTTCGAGTTTTGGACCAGATCGTAGGTCGAGACGGCATTCGCTGCTGGGGGTACTGAGGTGCAGACCGGATCCGGGTTCAATCCTGGGCATTCCGACTTGGCTGCGGCCAGCTTCTCGCTGGCCTGGGTTGCCGATTCGATCACATGGCTTAGCGATGGCACCGCAATGGCCACGCTGCTGGGCGACACATCACCAGGAAGTTCTATGGTGAGGTCTGCACTGGAACCGGTTGTCATGGGCAGCCAATAGGTGCGGGCATTCTGTGAGTCACCGTCTGCGGCAACGTTGGCCTGGATCGCGCTATTGATGGCGGCACCTGAGATTTCGAGCCCAGTTTGGGCACCGACACCGGCGACGCGGACAGTGGCGGAGTCAGGGAGCGCAGTGATCAGAATGCCCAGGCGCAGCCCATACGCGTCGGTGGATGAAAACCGAGCCGTTCCAGCTTGATTGCCGTTGCTTAAAGTGCTCCAGGTCAGTACCTGCTGGAAGGCCTTGGTTTCTCCTGTGGCTGAAACAGCGCGCCCAATACCGGTCTGATAGGCCTTGCGCCCGGCCAGCGTGGCACTGCTTTGGTTGTTGCGATCACGCTTGGCGAGCTCGGACGCAGGCACGGTCCCCAGATCGATGGTTTGTACTTGCTCGGCGCGATTTCGAGCAGTGACCTGTACCGATTTCACAATCTCTGTTGGCGTGCCAGATGATTTGCGCGCGCTTTCGGCTGTGAAGATGTGGGCATCGCTGCTGTGGATCTCGCTGCCCTCCGGCTCACTCATCGGATTGGTCGATGTCGGAGCCGCCGCCGACTGTCCATTGGCGTTGCTTTTTTGAGTGGCCGTGTCGGAAAGTCCGGCATCCTGGCCGCCACCACAGGCCGTGAGTAGGCCGGCGGTCGCCAAAAGCAGGCTGGCGGTGGTCAGATTCTTGTGTTGCATAAGGTTCCCTGGGCGTTTGAATCGAGGCGCGAGCGGTCTGGCGGACCAGCGCGGCAAGCTTTCGATTTTAATCGAAAGGGTTAACTTTTGGACCCTTTGACGCGATCAGGGCGGGCGCTAGAACCGCCTGGCGGATGTCGGCGATTCTTCGTCAGTGCGCGCTAAGACTCGAGCCGTTTGGCCCAGGCGACAGGATCGAAGCCAACGCTGATGTCGCCGTTGTCCCATTGCACCACTGGCCGTTTGATCACACTGGCCTGGGTGAGCGCCAAGGCTCGGGCGCTGGCGTCGTCTGTCACGCTGTTGCGTTCCATTTCCGTCAATTTTCGCCAGGTCGTGCCTTTTCGGTTGACCAGCGTTTCCCACCCCACCACTTTCAACCAGGCACCGAGTTCCGCTTCAGGAACCCCTTGTTTCTTGAAATCATGAAACACGTGGTCGATGGACCGTTCTTTCAGCCAGGCCCTGGCTTTTTTCACGGTGTCGCAGTTGGGGATGCCATAGAGGGTGATCATGTGCGGATTCTGGCATGGTGTGCTGTCGGAGGGATACCGGTTGGGGGCACCAGACCCTTGGATCTTTCGGGATTCTCCGGCCTGCGACAATCCCCGTGCCATGACTTTCTCAACTCTCCCTGACTGGCTTGCCCATTGCGAGCGCTTGCACCCTGCCGCCATCGATATGGGGCTTGAACGGGTGCAGCGTGTGGCTCGGCGCATGGGCCTGGTGCTGAATTGCCCTGTGATCACCGTGGCAGGTACAAATGGCAAGGGTTCCACCTGCGCGATGCTGGAGGCGGTGTACGGCGAGTCGGGCTATCGCACGGGGGTTTACACCTCGCCGCACCTGGTCCGTTTCGAGGAGCGTTGCCGGGTGGGGGGCGAGGTGGTCTCTGAGCAAGGCCTGCTGCCGGCCTTTGCAGAGGTCGAGGCGGCGCGCTTGGGGCGGGGTGCGTCGGGGGGCGATGCGGGCGAAGAGGTGAGCCTGACCTATTTCGAGTTCACAACCCTGGCCATCTTGCGCACCCTTTCGCTCAGTCGGCTGGACGTGGCCATTTTGGAGGTGGGGCTGGGTGGGCGGCTGGATGCAGTCAACATCATTGACGCCGATTGCGCCGTGATCACGAGTATTGCGTTGGACCACACCGCCATTCTCGGCCCTGACCGGGAAGCCATCGGGTATGAAAAGGCGGGCATCATGCGCACCGGGCGGCCGGTGATAGTGAGTGACCCGGTTCCTCCCCAGAGCGTGCTGGACCGAGCGATGGAAGTGGGCGCCGACTTGTGGCGCCTGGGCAAGGATTTCCACTTTGCCGGGGACCAGCAGCAGTGGGGATGGGCAATGCACCCTTCCCATGGTGGGCGGCGGTATTCGGGTCTGGCATACCCGGCTCTGCGCGGTGCGAACCAGCTGGTGAACGCCTCGGGTGTGCTGGCGGCACTGGAGGCGCTGCGGCCGCGACTGCCCGTGACCGCGCAGGCGGTGCGAAACGGGCTGGCTTTGGTTGAGTTGCCAGGGCGGTTTCAGATGGTGCCGGGTACGCCGGTGGTGGTGCTGGATGTGGCGCACAACCCGCAGTCGGTGGCGGCGCTGGCGGAGAACCTGGATGCGATGGGGTTTTATCCCACCACCCACGCTGTTTTTGGCGCCATGGCCGACAAGGATCTGATGCCGATGCTCACACGCATTGCCCCTCTGATTGATCGCTGGCATCTGACCGACTTGCCTCTCGATCGTGCCAGCAAGGCGCAGGCACTGGCCGACGCGCTGGGCGGGTTGCCCGACGTGGCGCCAAAAGGGGTCAGCAAGTTGGCGGGATGCCATGCGTCGCCTATGGAAGCGCTGCGCGCCGCCGTCGCCGAAGCAGACCCCGCTGATAGAATCGTGGTCTTCGGTTCGTTCTACACCGTGGGTGGGGTTTTGCAAGATGGCGTGCCCCGGCTGTCTGCGAAACACGTGTCAG
Source organism: Burkholderiaceae bacterium (assembly GCA_041396525.1). Taxonomy (GTDB): domain Bacteria; phylum Pseudomonadota; class Gammaproteobacteria; order Burkholderiales; family Burkholderiaceae_C; genus Hydrogenophaga. Next base: position 74,410 of record JAWKYI010000002.1, on the reverse strand, counting down.
TTTGACCTCGCCTGCGTCTGCGCACATTTGCGCGTAGTGCCCTAGGTCTCCAACCGCATGCTCACATCCCGCTCCGGCTCGCAAGGCACTGCCTCAGCGCCCCCTCCGCAGTCCATTGAGGTGGTGCGCCGACGCGCACGCCATCGTCTGATTGGCGCTGCGGTGCTGGTTTTGGTGGGGGTGCTGGGATTTCCTTTGCTTTTTGATACCGAGCCGCGCCCGGTCGCTGGGGATATTCCGATCGAGATTCCCTCGCGGACCGATGCGCCGATGATTGCCAAAACCGAGGCGGGAACGGCGATTCGCGAAGAAGAGGCGCCTCGCGCTGGCGAGACTGCCCCGGCTGGGACAGCGGTCGCCGCTCGGGACAGCCTGAGCGCCAAAGAGGAAGTGGTTGAGTCTGGCGCCAGCCCGGTGTCGGTGCCCTCTCCGGTGGAAAGCGAAGTAACCCCTGCGCCCGCCAAGACCGATGCCGACAGTGATGCCCAGGCCAAGGCCGCCGATGCCGCAAAAGCCGCCAAGTTGGCGCAAGAGGAAAAGGCCGCCAAGGCCGCGGCACAAGCCAAGTTGACGGCCGCTGCCAAGGCAAGGAGTGAGGCCGCGGAGTCGGCGCGGGCGAAAGCCTTGCTGGAAAGCAAGGCGCCGGTGGGTGCGGAGCGCTTTGTGGTGCAGGTGGGGGCATTTGCCGAGGCGAGCAGTGCGCAGGCGACGCGATTGAAGCTGGAGCGGGCCGGGTTGGCAACGTATACCCATGTGGCGCAAACAGCGTCAGGCAAGCTGATCCGGGTGCGCGTGGGCCCGTTCAGTACGCGTGCCGAAGTGGACAGGGCGGCCGCCAAGGTGAAGGCATTGGGCTTGCCCGCGCGAATTCTCACCTTGTGATGCCGTTGAGGTCATCCTCCGCCAGGACGCAACCATGAACTGGGTCGATATCGCCTTGCTGGTGGTGCTGGGGCTGTCTGTGTTGCTCGGGGTCTGGCGCGGCCTGGTCTATGAGGTTCTGTCGGTTGCGGGATGGGTAATCGCCTTCTTTGTGGCGCAGCGCTATGCGGCTGAGGTTGCGCTGATGCTGCCGATGACTCAGTTTGCACCGGCCTTGCAGCTCGCGGCGGGATTTGCGCTGGTGTTCATCGCCACGGCTTTTGCCTGTGGCCTGGTTTCGTGGCTGGTGAAGAAGCTGGTGGCTTCCGTGGGGCTGCGGCCAGTTGACCGGGTTTTGGGGGCCGTGTTTGGTGTGGCCCGGGGCGTGTTGATTTTGCTGGGGCTGACCGTGGTCGTGGCGATGACGCCTTTGCACGCCGAGCCCGATTGGCAGGCATCGCCAGTGGCCGCGGGGCTCGCTCAGGGGCTGAGCGCCATCAAGCCCGTGTTGCCTGCCGTGATGGGCCAGTACCTGCCTTGATGCATTTGTTCGTTTATTTAATTCCGTAAGGATCCCAACATGTGTGGAATCGTGGGCGTGGTGAGCCAGGCGCCGGTCAATCAGCTGATTTACGACGCGTTGTTGCTGTTGCAGCACCGGGGGCAGGATGCGGCGGGCATCGTTACCGAACAGAACCGCAAGTTTTACATGCACAAGGCCAAGGGCATGGTGCGCGATGTGTTCCGCACCCGCAACATGCGTGCATTGCCGGGCACCATCGGCTTGGGTCAGGTGCGTTATCCCACCGCAGGAAACGCCTACAGCGAGGAAGAGGCTCAACCGTTCTACGTCAATGCGCCGTTCGGTATCGTGATGGTGCACAACGGTAACTTGACCAACGCGCACGCATTGAAGCAGGAGCTCTTCCAGACAGACCACCGCCACATCAACACCGACAGCGATTCGGAAGTCTTGCTCAATGTACTGGCCCACGAGCTTGAGAAGATCTCCCGGGGCATCACCCTCAAGCCCGCAGAGGTGTTTGCTGCGGTCAAGAATGTGCACAAGCGCATCAAAGGGTCGTACGCCGTCATTGCCCTGATTGCCGGCCACGGTTTGTTGGCATTCCGCGATCCGTACGGTATCCGGCCGCTGTGTGTCGGCCGTGCCGACGACGGTGGGGTGATGGTTGCCAGCGAGTCGGTGACGCTGGATGGTTGCGGTTTTGACCTGTTGCGTGATGTGGCGCCGGGGGAGGCTGTTTTCATTGCCGAGGACGGCGAAGTCCAGTTTCTGCAATGTGCTGAACAAACCAGCCACAAGCCTTGCATATTCGAATATGTCTATCTGGCGCGACCAGATTCGGTCATGGACGGCATTTCGGTGTACCAGGCCCGGTTGAATCTTGGCAAAACCCTGGCCAAGCGTGTGGTGTCGACCGTTCCGCCCAGCCAGATCGACGTGGTGATCCCGATTCCCGAATCGTCACGCCCCAGCGCCATGGAGTTGGCGCAGTTGTTGGGCTTGCCCTATCGCGAGGGTTTTGTGAAAAACCGCTATGTGGGGCGTACCTTCATCATGCCTGGGCAGGGAGTGCGCAAGAAGTCGGTTCGTCAGAAACTCAACGTGGTGGCGAGTGAGTTCAAGGGACGCAATGTGTTGCTGGTGGATGATTCCATCGTGCGCGGGACGACCAGTCGGGAAATTGTGCAGATGGCGCGCGATGCGGGGGCGCGCAAGGTTTATCTCGCCAGCGCGGCGCCACCGGTGCGATACCCCAACGTCTATGGCATCGACATGCCCACGCCGCAGGAGTTGATCGCACACGGGCGCACGCTTGAAGAGGTGCGCGAGAGCATTGGTTGTGACGCATTGATTTACCAGGATGTGGACGCCATGAAGAGCGTGGTCGGCGCACTCAACACGCATCTCGCTGGTTTCGATGCATCTTGCTTCGATGGCGTGTACGTGACGGGCGACATCACGGCCGACGACATTCTTCGCCTCAACCAGGGGCGTGACCAGGTGGAAGAGGGGCAAGAAGATACCTCTCGCCTTGTTCTGCCCAACTCGCAAGATGCCTGAGCTGGAGCACGCAAATCATGGCATCCCCTCCTTCCCGATTTGACGACCTCCATCGCGACACCCTGGCCGTACGTGCGGCGGTGGAGCGCACGCCATATGGCGAGAATTCCGAGGCGCTGTTTCTGACCAGTGGCTACGTGCAGCCTTCGGCAGAGGCGGCCGCGCGCCGCTTCGCGGGCGAGGAAGAGGGCTTCACCTATGGGCGCTATGGCAATCCCACCGTGTCGAGTTTCGAGCAGCGGCTGGCTGCCCTTGAAGGTGCAGAGGCTTGCATTTCGACGGCTTCGGGGATGTCGGCCATTCTGATGATGTGCATGGGCTTGCTCAAGGCGGGCGACCATGTGCTGTGTTCGCGCTCCATGTTTGGTTCGACCATCAAGCTGATCGGCTCCGATCTCGCCAAGTTTGGCGTGGAGAGCAGTTTCCTTCCCCAGGCCGATGCCGAGGCCTGGCGGGCTGCCGTCAGACCCAATACACGTTTGCTGTTTGCGGAAACACCCACGAACCCGCTGACCGAGGTTTGTGACATTCGGGCGCTGGCCGATATCGCCCACAACGCGAACGCCTTGCTGTGTGTGGACAATTGCTTTGCCACGCCCGCCTTGCAACGCCCCATGGATTTTGGGGCCGACATCGTGATGCACTCGGGCACCAAGTACCTTGATGGACAGGGCCGGGTGATGGCCGGTGCCCTGTGTGCCAGTGAAGACTTGGTGACCAAGACCTTTCTGCCGGTGCTCAAGAGCGGAGGCATGACGCTGGCGCCGTTCAATGCCTGGGTGGTGCTCAAAGGACTGGAAACGCTGGACATCCGCATGCAGGCACAGTCCGCCCGGGCATTGGCGCTTGCCAAATGGCTGGAAGCCCATCCGTCTGTGGCGCGGGTGCACTACCCGGGTTTGCCCAGCCACCCGCAGCATGCGCTGGCGCTGGCCCAGCAGTCGGGCCTTGGCGGTGCCGTGCTTTCCTTCGAGGTCAGGGCGGACAATGAAGAGCAATCGCGGGCGCGGGCGTTTCATGTGCTTGACAGCATGAAGCTTCTGTCGCTGTCCACCAACCTGGGGGACACCAAAACGCTGGTGGCCCACCCCGCCAGCACCTCGCATGGGCGCCTGACGCCCGAGCAGCGCGCCGATGCCGGCGTCTCGCAAGGCCTGATCCGCGTGGCCGTGGGGCTGGAGCATTTGCAAGACATTTCCACTGACCTCGACCGCGGCCTTTCCACTTTCTGAACATGACCTCTGTCCGTACCCGCTTCGCTCCGTCTCCCACGGGTTTCATTCATCTGGGCAATATCCGCTCCGCGCTCTACCCCTGGGCTTTTGCCCGTGCCACGGGCGGCAAGTTTGTGCTTCGCATCGAAGACACCGACGTTGAACGCTCTTCGCAGGCGGCGGTCGATGTGATCCTTGAAGGCATGAAATGGCTGGGCCTGGATCATGATGAAGGTCCGTATTACCAGATGCAGCGCATGGACCGGTACAAGGAGGTGCTGTCGGAGATGGTGGCAGCGGGTCACGTTTATCCGTGCTACATGAGCGTGGCCGAGCTTGATGCCTTGCGTGAGCGGCAGATGGCCAACAAGGAGAAGCCGCGCTATGACGGCACCTGGCGCCCGGAGGAGGGCAAGGTGTTGCCACCCGTGCCTGAAGGCGTGAAGCCGGTGTTGCGGTTCAAGAATCCCAAGGCGGGTGTGGTGGCCTGGGAAGACAAGGTCAAAGGCCTGATCGAGATCCAAAACGCTGAACTCGACGATCTGGTGATCGCCCGACCCGACGGCACGCCCACCTACAACTTCTGTGTGGTGGTGGACGACCTTGACATGTCCATCACCCACGTGGTGCGTGGCGACGACCATGTCAACAACACCCCGCGGCAGATCAACATCTTCCGTGCGCTGGGCAAGGAGCCGCCGGTGTACGCCCATTTGCCCACCGTGCTCAATGAGCAGGGTGAGAAGATGAGCAAGCGCAACGGCGCCAGGGCGGTTACCCAGTACGCGGAAGAAGGCTATCTGCCCGATGCCATGGTGAACTACCTCGCCCGGCTGGGCTGGAGCCATGGGGACGATGAAATTTTCAGCCGCGCTCAGTTCCTCGAGTGGTTCAATCTCGATCACCTGGGGCGCAGTGCCGCGCAGTTTGACGAAGCCAAGCTGCGCTGGGTCAACGCGCAACACCTCAAGGCGATGGACGATGGGGCGTTGGCTGAGTTGGTGGCGGCCCAGTTGAGCAAAAAGGGCGTGGTGGCAGACGAGCGCCTGTCTCGCATTTGCGGCTTGTTCAAAGACCGTTGTGACACGACCGTGGCGCTGGCCGTCTGGGCGCAAGCGTTTTATGGTGATGTGGCGCCGACCCAGGCTGAGCTGGATCAGCACGTCACCGAGGCCATTCGCCCTGCCTTGAAGACCCTGGCCGAGAAGCTGGCGGCCTGCACCTGGGACAAGGCCAGCATTGCGGCGGCGATCAAGGAAACCATTTCCCACCATGGCATCAAGATGCCGCACCTGGCCATGCCGGTTCGTGTCTTGGTCATGGGGACTGCGCAAACGCCGTCCCTGGATGCGGTGCTGGAACTGCAAAATCAACAAACAGTTTTGGAGAGACTTCAAAAAGTCTGAAAAACTGGTTTATAATTTGAGGCTTGCTGATTTGCACCGAAAGACAAAGTCTTGAAGTGCGTTGAAGCAAACCCTGTGGGGTATAGCTCAGCTGGGAGAGCGCTTGCATGGCATGCAAGAGGTCAGCGGTTCGATCCCGCTTACCTCCACCAAAATTTAATCTGAAGTTCAAAACAGCGCGGTTAGCGATGCTAGAATTCCGGATTCGGTAAGTTCCAAGGTTTTGACCCTATCGTCTAGAGGCCTAGGACATCACCCTTTCACGGTGAGTACCGGGGTTCGAATCCCCGTAGGGTCGCCAAGTTTGTGGCACTTGGCTTGAAGCTGTAAAGCGTCGAGCAAAAGCTGCACCACTGCGGAGTGGTAGTTCAGTTGGTTAGAATACCGGCCTGTCACGCCGGGGGTCGCGGGTTCGAGTCCCGTCCACTCCGCCAGTTTGCAAAGAGCCGTTCAATTCTTGTGAGTTGAACGGCTTTTTCTTTGGGGAATCTGTTCTGCTCGGCTTCTTAGGGGGCTCGCAGGACCTCAGAACAGCAGTCTGCTGCGCCGCCCCGCCGACCTGATAGTCGGTTCAAGCAAGGGCGGCCGGTCGTCGCAGGCGCCAGACGCCGGTGGACAGGGCCGTTCCTAAGAGAATGACCACGCCGCAAGCCAATGTCCACGTGGTGATGGACTCGTTCAAGAAAACCAAACCGTACAGCATGGCAAACACGGGCACCAGAAATGTGACCGTCAAGGCCTTGGATGGCCCGGCCTTGTCAATGATACGGAAGAACAGCACGTAAGCAACGGCGGTGCACAGCAGTGCCACCGCCGTGACGGCCATCCAGGCACCGGCGCCAGGCGTCTGGGGGGGCCACATCCACACGGTGGGGATCATCAGGCCCAATGAGGCACCAACTTGGCTTCCTGCGGCGATCGACAGTGGATGAACGCCTGTCAGGTGTCGTTTGGCGAAGCTTGCCGCAACGCCGTAGCACAAGGTGGCCAGCAAACAGGCCCCCATGGCGATCAAGGTGTGCGCCGAGCTGCCAGCGCTCCCTGAGGGGGACGTCAAGGGTGTTTCGGTCTTTCCGAGGATCAGAAGCGCGACGCCGGCAAAGCCCAGAATCAGCCCCAAAACTCGGGAGCCGTCTGGCCGGTCCTTGAGCCAAAGCCACGCCACCATTGCGCCTGAGAGGGGTACCGTGGCATTGAGAATGGCCGACAGGCCTGTGGCAATGTGCAGCACCGCATAGGAGTAAAGCGCAAAGGGCAAGGCGGAGTTGAGCAGGCCGACAAACAGGATGCGTCCAGCGTGGATTTTGAAATCCGTTCTGACCCCTTGTCTCAGGAAAACAGGCAACAGGAAGAGCGCAGCCAATCCGACGCGCAGGCCAGCGGTGGGCAACGCACCGAATTCGGTGGCGCCGATTCGCATGAACAGAAAGGATGCGCCCCACAGAGCGGCGAGCAAACAGAATTCGGCGATGAGTGTGGGCGGCATGACGGGCACCGGAGTGAAGAGCCTTCAGTGTGATGCCTGGGCGCTTCGCGGGTTATGAAAGTTCGGATGGGGATTGATGCGGGAAACGCAACGCAGGCGCTTGGGCTTCGGTGGGCTTGTCAATGACGTGACTCGAGAGCGAGCAACGCGCGTTTGCGGCCCAGTCCACCAGCGTAGCCAGTCAACGCGCCGTTGGATCCCACCACCCGGTGGCAAGGGATCACCACGCTGACCGGGTTGCGCCCGATGGCCGCGGCCGCCGCACGAATCGCAGAGGGATGGCCCATGCGTTCGGCCAAGTCCTTGTAGCTCAGCGTGTGACCGGGTGGGATGTCTTGCAGCGCGGCCCAGACGCTGCGTTGGAAGTCAGAACCCGGGCTCAGGTCCAGAGGCAGTTCGAATGTGTCGCGATCGCCGTTGAAATAGTCAGTGAGCTGTTGGCGCGCCTGTTGCAATACGGGTTGGCTGTCGTCGTGGGGCCAACGACTGAACCATGTGCTCTCGGGCTTGTGGCGTTGGTCGTGAAACCAGGCGCCGACCAGTCCGCTGCGGGTCGCGCACAGAATGATGGTGCCAAGGGGCGATTCCATGCGGGCTTGTGTCGCTTGAAGTGGCCATTTCATCGGTGTGCCTCGGAGGGTTGGTGGGGGACGGCGGTCGGGGTTTGGCTGCTGGACCAGGCGCGTATGACCGCGTAGCTGCGCCAGGGCCGCCACACCTGGGAGCGCGACTCTGCTTCGCGATGGGCTTCCTGGCTGCGGTGGTTGGGAATCCCGAGGGCTTTGGTCAACGCCACGTCGCCCACCGGCCAGGCGTCGGGCCAATGAAGGGCGCGCATGGCGATGTATTGCGCAGTCCAGGGGCCAATACCGGGCAGGTTCTGGAGCTTTTGAATGGTGCTGGGCGGGTCGGCATGAGGGCCGAGATCGACCGCGCCGTCCATCACGGCGCAGGCCAGGGCCTGGAGGGCAATCTGCCTTTGTTTCACGATGCCCATCGCTCCAAGCGTGTCGGGTGTCGCGTTGGCCAAGGCGGCCGGCGTCGGGAAGAGTCGGCACAGTTCGGGATGTGGCGTCTCAATGGGGGCCCCCAGTTGTGTGACCAGCCGTTGAGCCAAGGTGCGCGCTGCGTGCACGGAGATTTGTTGCCCGAGAATGGCTCGCACAGCCAGTTCGAAGCCGTCCATGCACCCAGGCACCCGCAGGCCATCGCCCTGCGGAAACGTTGCGTTCAGTGTTTTGTTGATGGCAACCGGATCGGCATTGAGGTCCAGCATGGTCCTTACACGAGCCACGATGGTGGGGAGCACCGGCAGGAGCCCATCGCTGACAGCAAGGGACGCCCGGTGTTCCTGTTCCAGCAAGCGAACGGAAAACCAGCCCGTATGAGTGCGGCCTGCGGCCTGGACCTGCAGTGTGCGTCGCAGGATGGGGTCGCCCTCAAGATCGACCCTCTCCAATCCTCCAATTTGACGCAAAGCGAAGAAGCCCATGAGCGCCAACGCATCCAGCGGTGGGCGCCACGCGAGCATCACCGGCTTGTGACCGGGCTTCCCGGTCCCTCGTGCGACGCTGGGTGGTTGCCGCATTTGGGAGGGTGACAGGCGGTAGTGCCCCAGAAATGCCGCGTTGAACCGCCTTTGGCTGGAGAACCCGCTGGCCAACGCAACCTGACCCACCGGCAGCCCTGTGTCGGTCAGCAGCTGTTTGGCGGTCAGGAGTTTGCGTGTCAGCAGATATTGCAGGGGCGAGATTCCAAGGTGGGTGTCGAACAGGCGGCGCAGGTGGCGATCGCTCACGCCCATGCGACCGGCCAAACGGGCGATGGCCTTGCCAGACTCTTCTGCGTCGATCCATGACTGGGGGTCGTTCAGCCATTGAATGGCTTGTTGAATCAAGATGCCGCCAGCGTCTTCGCTGGACCAATGGCGCTCCAGGGGGGCCAGTTCTGGGCGGCAACGCAGGCACGGACGGTACCCGGCTTGCTCTGCCTGAGCTGCGTGTTCAAAGAACCGGCAGTTTTCAAGGCGGGGCGTGCGCACGCGGCAAACTGGGCGGCAGTAGATGCCGGTGGACGTGACTGCGGTGAAAAAGCGGCCGTCAAATCGCGCGTCGTGGGCACACAAAGCGCGGTAGCAGGCGCTGGCGTCGATGGTTGATCTTGACGTGGGCATGGGTGGATGGTACGGGCTGGCGTGAAGAATAAGTGGCCGTTTTCGGACCTGTACATCGCGGGAGCAGGCCCCTCGCGACCTACAATGGCGGGATTGGCCACAACCTTTGCAATCCATATGAAATTCGCTGCGTCCATCTTCAAGGCATACGACATTCGAGGCATTGTTCCTGGGACGTTGGACGAATCCGTGGCTGAGGCGTTGGGACAGGCGTTTGGCACACAGGCCCTGGAGATCGGGGAGCGCGTGGTGGCGGTTGGGCGCGATGGTCGATTGAGCGGGCCGGCGTTGTCTTCTGCCTTGATCAGAGGGTTGGTGTCGGCGGGCGTAGAAGTGATCGACATTGGCCTGGCGACCACACCCATGCTGTACTTTGCTGCACACACCTTGTGCACCAGCGGCATCCAGGTGACGGGGAGTCACAACCCAAAAGACTACAACGGTTTCAAGATGGTCCTGGGCGGACGCGCCATCTACGGAGAGGATATTCAAGGCCTGCGCAAGATGATGGAGGCCGGTACCGCGCAGACGCGCCCGGGTGGGCCTGTTCGCTTGGCCGACGTGCTCCCGGCCTACCAAGAGCGCATTGTGGGCGATATCAAGCTCTCGCGCCCCATGAAGGTGGTGGTGGATTGCGGCAATGGCGTGGCGGGCGCCTCGGCACCAGCGATTTTTCGTGCGCTGGGCTGTGACGTGATCGAGTTGTTCAGTGAAGTGGACGGGAACTTCCCCAACCACCATCCGGACCCCAGCAAACCGGAGAACCTGGCCGATGTGATGCGCGCCTTGCGGGAAACCGATGCCGAATTGGGGTTGGCTTTCGATGGCGATGGGGACCGATTGGGTATCGTCACCAAGCAAGGCAACAACATTTACCCAGACCGTCAGATGATCCTGTTTGCCCAGGATGTGCTGAGCCGGGTTCCGGGTGGTGACATCGTGTTCGACGTGAAGTGTTCACAACGCCTCGCTCCGGCCATTGAAGCCGCTGGTGGTGTTGCCCACATTTACAAGACGGGGCACTCGCTGATCAAGGCCCGCATGAAGGAGCTCGACAGCCCATTGGGCGGCGAAATGAGCGGCCACATCTTCTTCAAAGAGCGCTGGTTCGGGTTTGACGACGGCACCTATGCTGGCGCACGTTTGCTGGAGATCCTGAGCCGAAGCGCCGATGCCAGCGCGGTCCTGGATGCCTTGCCCACCAGCCACAGCACGCCCGAGTTGAACGTGGCCTGCGCGGAGGGCGAGCCGCATAGCCTGGTTGAAAAAATGGTGGCCCTGGCAAGCTTCGAGGCACCAGCCAAGTTGTCGACCATTGATGGCGTGCGGGTGGACTGGCCGGATGGCTTTGGTTTGATCCGCGCGTCCAACACGACACCCGTGCTGGTGTTGCGTTTTGAGGGCCAAACCCCGGAGGCGATGCGCCGCATTGAGTCCACGATGTTGGCCTTGCTCAGCCGCGTCAAGCCCGACGCCGTCTTGGGCGCCAGTGGCCATTGAGCTGACTGCCTTTGCGATGAGTGTGTCCCGTGCGGCCGAATCCCAGAGGTCGTTCTCCGAGGCGTTGAATGCGGTGACGGTGATTGTGGTCACTCATGAGAGTGTTCACTGCCTGGCTGCGCTTGATGCGTTGCTTTCGCAATGCAAGCACCTGATCATTTCCGACAATGGCAGTGCCGATGGCACGCCGGAGGAGGCCATGCGCCTTTGGCCACATGCGCAGGTGTTGTCGCACCCCAAGAACCTGGGGTTCGGGGCAGCGAACAACCGTGCATTGGTGCGGGTGAGCACGCCGTTGGCATTTTTGCTGAATCCGGATTGCGTGATGAGCGCCGAGGGGTTGCAGGCTTTGGTGCGGACCGCCGATGAAGATCCCGAGATTGCCATTGTTGCGCCCCAGTTGGTCAGCGTGAGTGGGCGTCCGGAAGTCAACTACCGGTGGCCGCAAACCCTCTGGACCTCGGGCGGGGCGGCTGCCACAGGCCCGGTCTGCGTCGGATTCGTGTGCGGTGCGGCCATGCTGATGCGCCGTTTGCAGTTTGACGATGTGGGCTACTTCGACGAGCACTTTTTCCTTTACTACGAGGACGATGACCTGTGCCTGCGTCTGTTCAACGAGCATCGCCCCATCGTGGTCCAGCCCTCGGTCAAGGCGGTGCACCATTCCCGCGGTTCGGTGCGTGGCGCAAACCCTTGGCGAAGTGAGTACGGCCGAGGGTTTCACCATGCTCAATCCAAGTTGATTTTCGCCAAGAAGCACCAGTCCGGTGCAAAGGCGCTGGCACTTCGGCGGTGGCTGCTGTTCACCACGACCCTGAACATTCCTGTTCGTGCCTTGTTTTTTCACCCAAGTTGTTGGCCCGCATGGTGGGCCGTTGGATGGGGCTTCTCCACTGGAGTGTGAATGCTTGAGCGTCAAGAAAATGGCGGTGTGGTGAATCCTTCGGCCTCGGCAATGCAAGTCTCCTGGACTCGGCGAGCGGCGCAATGGTCGCTGGTGGCCATGTTCTTCGGCTTTCCCATCTCGGTGGCCCTGGCCAATGTCACCATGACGCTGGCCGTGGTGTTGTGGCTGGTCAGCATGCGCTGGGGTGACTGGAAGCCTTTTGCCATTCAGGCATGGCGCAATCCCGTGGTCAAACCTGCGTTTTTGCTTGCCATTCTGGTGGTGGTGGCCACGCTTTGGTCCCCTGCCGAGTGGTCCGAGATTGTGGGGTATTTCAAGAAGTACTCCAAGTTTCTGATCTTGCCGGTGTTCATTGCCCTGCTGGTGCAGGGCAATGTGCGTCGCCGCTGCTGGCAGGCTTTTGGTGCGGCCATGTTGATCACCCTGGTATCGACCTGGTTGAACGTGTGGCTTGATTTGCCTTGGTCGCAAACCAAGAATCAGGGGTTTGGGGTTGACCACACCGTCTTCAAGGACCACATTTCTCAGGGCATCATGATGTCGCTGTTTGTGTGTTTGACGGCGATGTGGGCGATCAAGGCCCAGCGCCGTGGGCAGGCCTTGCTGTGGTGGTTTGTGTGTGCCATGTCTGCCATCAGCATTCTGGTGTTGTCGCAAGGTCGGACCGGCTATCTCGGGGTGTTCTTTGCGGCCTTGGTGTTTGCGTTGTCGGCGTTGGGCGGGCGGATCAAGGCGGCCTTGTGCACCGTCACGGCTGCGGTGATGTTGTTGGTGGTGGTGTATGCGGTGTCTCCCCAGTTTCAGGAGCGCACCGATCTGGCGTTGAGGAAGCCCACAGCAGCAGCCTCAACGCGGTGACCTCCATTGGGGCGCGCATTGAAACCTGGCGCTTCATGACCAGCAGTTCAACCAAGATGACCGTGCTGGGTGCGGGGACGGCGTCCTACCCAGTCTTTGCCCGGTCGTATTTCAAGGACCCGGCATTTTGCGCCGTGGTGTGTCCACATCCCCACAATCAGTTTTTGCTGTTCTATTTTGAACTGGGTCTTTTGGGGCTGGGGTTGTTCTTCTGGTATATCTTCGCCATCGTTCGGCGCGCATTCGAAGTTACCCTGGTCCACCGCGGGCTGATGCTGGGGTTTGTGGCGATCATGCTGGTGTCGAACATGACGCACAGTTCCTTCTGGCTTTCCACGGAAAGCCACTTCTTTGTGGTGATGACCGCTTTGATGATGGCTTCAGCAACCCGGTCTCGGGCGCCGGTCAGGCCGCCGCCTGCAGACACGCGTTGACAGGCTGATCGGCTCTTCGCAGGATCAGGTCTCTGGCACGTTGGTCCCGTAGCCGGACTCAAGCGGTCCCCAGTCGGATTCTTCCCAATGAAAATGGGCCAAGCGTTCGCGCTCTTTGCGAAGCGAACGCTTCAAACGCGCCAGGTTGGCGAGTTTCCACGCCGCGCCGGCGCGGATGTCACATTTGTCAAAGTCCACAATCCAAGCCTGGTTGACATCATCCAGCAGCAGGTTGTGGGCGTTCAGATCCGAATGAAACACCTGGGCATCGTGCAGTTGGCGAATCGCACGACCCACCGCCCGCCACTGCGGCTCGTTCAACCCTGCCTCCATCAGGTGCTGCACGAGGTTTCGTGTGTGGGGAATCATGGCGACCATGATGTCGGCAGTGTAGTGTCTGCCGGTCGCCTGATGCCGCGCTGCCACGGGTTGTGGAACCGGTAGTCCGCGTGCCGACATCCAGCGCAACAGGCTGAACTCGCGCATGCCCCGGCTGTCGCGCGCCGCGCTGCGAGGGTAGCGGTCCGGGTTGAAGCGCGCGACCATGCCCCCCCGGCGGTAATGGCGCAGCACCACCTCGCGACCCTGGACCGTCAGACGCTGGGCCTGTCCGCGGCCGCTGCCCGTGGCCAGCGTTTCTGCCTCGTCGCCCGATGGATCAAATGCGTGGCACGCGCTGGTGTCCGCCATCAGATCTTTGGCCAGCCAGATGGTGCTGCGTTTGTCCTGCCATTGGGTGACGGGGCCGAGCTGCTTGGGGTCCAGTGGTGCCCACAGGCGTTCCAGGGCTTGTGCCGTTTGCCGGGTACCACCCTGCTGCGCTTGGACAAACGCCTGGGCGGCTTGCGCTTTGGTCGTCAGGACGTTGGGCGACTCCAACCAGCTGGCGGCACATGACATGGCCTCCATGGCACTGGAAACGGGTTGGCCTGCTTCGGTGGCGCCGATGGTCTCATACACCTCGGCAGCGTTTTCCGTGTGGGGCCCAAAGATCACCGGTTTGCCAGCGGACAGGGCTTCCAGCGGATTGTGGCCGCCCACCGGAACCAGGGTGCCGCCGATGAAGCACAGGCTGCTGCGCGCGTACCAATGGGTCAGTTCGCCCATGGTGTCACCCAGCCAGATGTGGGTGTTTTCGCTTGGCGTTTCCTGGCGGCTTCTTCGGGCAAACGGCAGGCCCCGGCTTTCGATTTGCCTGGCCACTTCGTCAAAACGTTCTGGGTGGCGGGGCACGATCACCAGCAAAGCGGTGGGGTGCTGCGCCAGCAGCGTGGGCCAGGCATCAAGCAGTGCCGATTCCTCGCCTTCATGGGTGCTGCCGCACACCAGGGTGGGTCGGTCAATGGGGGGCAAAGGGTTGCCTTGGGGCGGAGGCGGGGTGGACTGATCGAACTTGAGGTTGCCAGCGGTCAGGCTGCGTTCAGGCGGGACACCAAGTGCCTGCAGGCGCACAGCGCTTTGTGCTTCGGCGGCTGCTACCAGCGCCAAGCTGCGCCATGCCGGTGACATCAGTTTCCTGAGGCGCTGGTAGGTCTGTGCCGAGCGCTCCGAGAGCCGCGCGTTGACCAGGGCCACCGGAATGGCCCGGGCCTGGCACTGATGCAGCCATTCTGGCCAGACTTCACGTTCGATCAGAACCACCAGACGAGGCTGCAGGCGCTCCAGGAATCGTGCCGTGGCGCCAGGGGTGTCGACGGGAAAGAAGAGGTGCTGCAGCGAATTGCCCCATTGCTGGTGCATTGCCCGGGCGCCGGTGGGGGTCTGGGTGGTCACTGTGATCGCGTGATCGGGCCAATGGGCTCTCAAGGCCGCGATCAGAGGCTGGGCTGCTTGCACCTCTCCCACAGATGCCGCGTGAATCAACAGGCCGTGGATGCTCGCAGGGGTGGGCTCGATGCGCCCCAGGCGCTCCCCCAGGCGTTCCCGGTAGCCCGGGTCTTTGCGCCCGCGCCACCACAGCCAGGCCATCGCCACCGGGCTGAGGCCACGCATCAGCAGCCGATAGCCCCGATGGGTCCACGAAAGGGCGGTCAGCGCCAATGGTCGGCGACCCACTGGGTGGGCATGACGCGGCGGTACCACTTGCCACTGACGCCAGCGATGGCATCGGGCGGATTGGGCTTGCCGTGGAAGGCAATGATGCGCGCACCCTTGGGCACGGTCGGTGGCTTGAACCATCCCATGAGGCCAGGTTGCAGGCAGTGGCGTTTGAAGCTGCGGCACCAGGCGTCGGGCCAGTAGCTGAGTTTGCCCTGGCGGGCCAGAAACTGGGTGATGAACTCTTGTTCATTGCGCACCGCGCTGACCGAAGCGGGGTAGTTGTTCTTCAGGTGCTCTAGCGCATCGGCGTGGGCGCCGATGGTGTAGATGTAGCAGGAGGTGTTGCCGGTTTCGTCTTTCTTGTCCCATTCCTTGATCACCACGAAGTCGCCTTCGCGTTCGAAGAAGGGGTCTAGGCTGTCCACGATCACAATGTCCAGGTCGAGGAAGAGGGTGCGCCCAGTGAGGTCGTAGAGTGGGGAGGCGAAGCTGGTGAGCTTGAGCCAGCCGTGTGCGAACGTCCAGGGCTTGCGTTGATCGAATTCGTCAAATCCCACCATGGGGATGGGTTTGACTTCGATCGATGAATCAATGCCATCACCGTCATCGGTGAGGCAGACAAAACGGAAGGGCCGGTGCAAGTGCCGCCGAACCATGTTGTGCAGCTTGTTCACATAGTCGGGGCCGTACTTTTTGCCCCACTTGATGCACAGCACATTGACCGCTTCTTGCATGAAAGACCCTTTTCTGAAGCTTGCGGCGCAGGGCCCTATGCCGACGCCACAAGGCTCAGCAGTTTAGCGCAGGCACCTGCGTGACGCGCGGGGCAGGAGGATGTGGCGTCGCTTTGCCTTGGGGGATCAGGGCGCCAGCAATGCGTTGATGGGCTGGAGGTCTTCTGCCTTGAGAACTCCGCTGGCCTGCTTGAGGCGCAATTGGCCGACCAGCACGCCATACCGCGCTTGCGCCAGGTCGCGTTTGGTCTGGAACAGCTGGCTCTGCGCGTTGAGCAAATCGATGTTGATGCGCACACCCACTTCATAGCCGAGCTGATTGGCTTCCAGCGCCAATTGGCTGGAGGCCTCAGCAGCTTCCAGAGCCTTGACCTGACTCTGGCCCGATTGCACCCCAAAGAAAGCGCTGCGCACACCTTGGGCCAGGTTTCGCAGAGTGGTTTCGCGTTCGGCGCGGGTCTGCTCCACAAGGGCCAGCGTTTCCTTGACGCGATTCTGGATGGCGCTGCCTGCGTACAAGGGCAGGTTGAACTGCAGGCCCACGCTGGCGGTGTTGGTGCGGTAGTTGCCGACCGCGGGCAAGTTGCTGTTGGGGCCGCGTGCGATCTGGTATTGCCCGACGAGGTCGAGGGTTGGCTTGTGACCGGCCTGGGCCTTCATCACTTCCAGCTCGGCGATGTCGAATTTCTTGTCGAGTTGACGCACCACCGGGTGTTCACGCAGGCTGCGGGTGACCCAGTCTTCCACGTTGGACGGCTGCAGGTCGGGCAACTCAATCTGGCCGACCAACGCTTTGGGTTCTGCTCCCGTTTTGCCGACCAATTGATCAAGGGCAAGCTTTTTCACGCGCAGATCGTTCTGGGCCGCGATTTCCTGTGCTGCGACCAGGTCAAACCGGGCCTGGGCCTCACGCGAGTCGGTGACGGTGGTGGTCCCCACTTCAAAGTTGCGCTTGGCTGAGGCGAGTTGCTCGCCCACCGCCTTCTTCTGCGAAGCGACGAAACTCAAGGTGTCTTGAGCAGCCACCACATCAAAGTAAGCCTGCGCGGTGCGCACGATGAGGTCTTGCTCGGCGGCGTCCAATTGGGCGCGAGCAATGTCAATGCCCAATTGACCCTGTTGTTCGGTCAGGCTGTTGGCGGGGCGGTAGAGGGGCTGGCTCGCCACCACTGCGACGTTCTGGTTGTTGACCGCGGTGGAGCCTGGCGCGAGGCTGGTCTCGACGTTGGCCCAATTGGCGCCGGCTGTCAGTGCTGCCTGGGGCCGCAAGCCGGCTTTGGCCTGCTCGCCTTTGGCTTGGGCAGCTTCAAACTGGGCTTGGGCGGCTTGAATGGTGGTGTCGTTCTGCTGTGCCGCCTGATACAGGTCCAGAAGGCTCTGCGCCTGCGCTGAACCAATCACACCCAGAGCGAGCACGGCCGCTGCCACCACCTGTTTGCGCTGTGGCGATGCGAATGCACTGATCCATGTAAGGGGGCGGGGCTGTGGGAGTGTGTTCATGAGCGTTCCTAGATTCGAGCGGCGTGCGTTGCAACTCAGTACATTGGCACGGCAGGGTCACGTTCGTGCGACCAGGCATTGATGCCGCCATGGATGTTGACCGTCTTGGTGAACCCTTGTTGCATCAGGAAATGCACCACCTGCGCGCTGCGGGCACCATGGTGGCAAAGGCAGGCGATGGGCTGGTCCCGATCAAGTTCGAGATAGCGTGCTGGCACGGTTCTCATGGGCATGGCAATCAGTTCAAAACCATCGGGTTTGACAGCGGCGGTTTGTAGCTCCCAGGGCTCCCTGACATCAAGCACCACAGGCAGCCGAGCGCCAGAGCCTTCCTTCTGCGCTGCGGCAAGCCATTCGTTCAAGTGAGCTGGGTGGATCGAGATCATGTCGGGGCAGGTTGTACCGGTTGGTGGTTCAGAACTTGAAACGGGCGGGTTCCGGCATATTGCGAAGGCGCGGTGCCAGCGTGTCCCAGGGTTGGCTGGTGGAGAAAGCCGCGTCGCCCGTGCGGGTGACGATGCTGGCTCGCATCACAGGCTCTTGACCGACGATGGCGGCAAGGCGTCCGCCGGGCGCAAGCATGGCCAGCAAAGCGGAGGGGACCTCGGCCACCGAGCCGCTGAGGAGAATCACATTCCAGGGTGCGTCCGCAGCACATGCGGTGAAATCGCCCGCTGCGGCATCGGCCATGCGAACGTCGACGTTCACCACACCGGCCTTTTGCAGGTTGCTTCTCGCCATCTGGGCCAGCGCCTCGTCGATCTCCAGCGTCACCACGCGTTCGGCCATCCGGCCAAGCAACGCGGCCATGTAGCCGCTGCCCGCGCCGATCTCTAGCACCTTGTCTGTGGGTTGTATGGCCAAGTCTTGCAGCAGGCGCGCTTCAACCCGGGGCGGGAGCATGCATTGGCCTTCCACCGCGGGATGGTTCAATGGCAGTGCCATGTCGGCAAATGCCAACGCCTTGTGCGCCGCAGGGACGAAGTCTTCGCGCTTCATCTCTTCCAGCAAAGCCAGCACCTGGGGGTCGAGCACTTCCCAAGGGCGGATTTGCTGCTCGATCATGTTGAATCGGGCTTTGTCGAGCGGGGTGTGGCTGGGGTTCATTTGATACTCCGGTGGGTATGTTATCCGATGTTGGTTCATTTTAGCGAGCGTCGGCGTTAGGTCCTTGTGCATTTGGCCCCTCATTTGGGGCTCGCAGGCCCGCCAGTCGGCGCAAACAATTGGCGAGGTCGTCCATGTAGCAATACACCACCGGCACAACCACGAGCGTCAGGATCGAGGAGGTGATCACGCCACCAATGACGGCCTGCCCCATGGGAGCGCGTTGTTCGGAGCCTTCGGTGAGTGCGAAGGCAAGGGGAACCATGCCAAACACCATGGCCAGGGTGGTCATGAGAATCGGTCGAAGACGCACTTTGGCGGCCAGCAGCAAGGCGGCCTCCCGGGGCAATGGGGCCTGGCCGTCCAGACCTTTGCGCGCCCGGATGGCGAAATCGACCAGCAGAATGGCGTTTTTGGTCACGAGACCCATGAGCAGGACAATACCGATCACCGAGAACATGCTCATGGTCGAACCGAACATCATCAGACTCAGCACCACCCCGATCAGGGTCAGTGGCAGCGAGCTCATCAATGCCAACGGCTGCAGAAAGCTTTGGAACTGGCTTGCCAGAATCATGTAGATGAAGATGATGGCCAGGGCCAGTGCGGACACCGCATAGCTGAACGATTCCTGCATGTTCTTGGTGGAGCCTCCGAACTCATAGCGGTAGCCCGGCGGGAACTCCACGCTGTCGAGCGCGCGCCGGATGTCCGCCGAGACCTCGCCAGCCGAGCGGCCATAGACATTGGCATTGACGGACACCTCACGGTTCAGGTTGCGCCGGTTGATCTGATTGGGGCCTGTGCCTTCAATCACCTGGGCTACCTGCGCCAGTCGCACCACTTGCGCGCTCCCGTCGGCAGCAGATCCGATCACGAAAGGCAGGTGCATCAGGTCTTGGGTGCGTGTGCGCAATTCGGGGGCCAGTTGAACATTGACGTCGTAACTCTCTCCATCCTGCGCGCGCCAGTTGCCGACGGTCTGGCCCGCCACCAATGTGCGGAGTCCGCTGGCCACGGAGGCGGCGTTCAACCCGACGTCGGAGGCCAGTTCGCGGTTGAGCACCACGTCCACCGTGGGTTTGTTGGCTTTGATGCTGGAGTCGAGGTCGACCAGTCCCACGATGGGCCGGATGCGGGTCAGCACATCTTGGCTCAAGCGCTCAAGCTCTGCCAGGTCGTTGCCCTGAATCGAGAACTCCACCTGTTTCTGTCCGCCCACCGAATCGCGAAGACCGGCATGGGTCACGGTGATGCCTGGCACGCTGCGCAAACGCTCGCGCAATTGGGCCGACATGGCGTCCACGCCCAGTTGGCGGTCCTTTCGGTCAACCAACTGCACAAACACGCTCGCGTACATGGTGCCCTGGGCGGCACCGGTGTTGATGGTGGACAGTGTGTACTTCACCTCGGGGAACTCACGCAGCACAGCCTCGACCTCGCGGGTCTTGGCCTCGGTGGCCTGCAATGACGATCCCACCGGGGTGTGGAAATCAAGATAGGTTTGCGAGAAATCAGCCTTGGGGACAAACTCGCTGCCCAGAATGGGCAGCAGGAGCAGGCTGCCTATGAAGGTCGATACCGCCAGCAACAGGGTGACTCGGCTTGTAGCAGCGACCAGCGCAGTGGGGCGCTTTGGTAGGTGTCTGCCAGATCGTCTTGAACCCGATCAAACCACCCCTGTGACCCGTCCGATGGTCTTGTCGTAAAGGCCTGTGGGCGTGTGGTCTCTTCCATGTGATTCGATGGCCGGATCGTGCCAGATGCTGGAGAGCATGGGGTCCTTCAGTGTGAAGCTCACGAACATCGAGATCAGCACCGGCCGCCACCACGGTGATGCCGAACTCATGAAGAACTTGCCGATGATGCCGCCCATGAAGCCGATCGGGAGAAACACGGCCACGATGGACAGGGTGGTGGCCAGCACGCGAGGCCGATTTCACGCGTTCCTCCCGGCCGCGTCAAAGGGCGCTTTGCCCATTTGCACGTGGCGCACGATGTTCTCGCGCACCACACGATGTCGTCGATCAAGAGACCGACGGAAAGTGTGAGCGCCATCGTGTGATCATGTTGATGGTGAAGCCGAACAGATTCATGAAAAAGAACGTGCCAATCAGCGCGATGGGCAGCGTCAGTCCGGTGATCACCGTGGAGCGCCACGAGTTGAGGAACAGAAACACGATCAGGATGGTGAGGATCGCGCCTTCGATGAGGGTCTGGCGCACGTTGTTGACCGAGACGCGGATCGGCCTGGTGTCGTCGGCGATCTGTTCCAGTCGAACACCCGGCGGCAACTCGGCTTGCATAGCTGCCACCGCGCCTTTGAGCCCGTCTGTCACGGCGATGGTGTTTTCATCCTGCGTTTTCTGTACTGCGAGCAACAACGTGCGCTGTCCGTTGTAGAGAGCCAGGCTTTCCAGCTCCTCGGTTGCGTCGCTGATGCGTGCCACTTCACCCAGGTGCACCGCCTGTCCGGCACGGCGCGCCACGATGATGTTGGCAAAGTCTTGCGGATTCTGCAGGCGCGAGAGCACCTGCAACCACGCGGTCGCGGCTGTGGCTTTTGAGGGTGCCGACGGGCAGATCCTGGTTTTCATTGCGCACAGCGTTGCTGACTTGCTCCGGGTGACGCCCAGCCTCCATGGCCACGGGGTTCAGGTCGATGTTGATGGCCCTCCGGGTCCCGCCCACGAGAGAGACCGAGCCCACGCCGCGCACGTTTTCCAGGCGCTTTTTCAAGACCTGCTCGGCCCATGCGGTAAGGGCTTCCGCCGAGGGCGGCTTGCTCGTGCTGGTCGGGGATGACCGCCACTGACCAGATTGAGCGGCTGGCCGGATCGAATCGAAGAACGCGCGGTTCTTTCACTTCCGTTCGAAAGGCCGGCTTGAGGATTGCGACCTTTTCACGCACATCGTCTGCGGCTTTGCTGGGACCGTCGACGTGGAGCTGGAAATCTTCGATGATGACGACCGACTGCCTTCATAACTGCGCGAACTGGAGTGTTGACGCCGGCGATGGCATTGACCGCTTCCTCCACCTTTTTGGTGACTTCCGATTCGACGATTTCGGGCGAAGCGCCCGGGTACTCCGTGGTCACGACCACCACCGGGAAGTCGATGTTGGGGAATTGGTCAATCTGAAGTCGCTGGAACGAGAACAAGCCCAAGACCAAGAGGGCCACCATCACCATGGTGGCAAACACCGGATTGCGCAGGGAGACTCGGGTAAACCACATGGGTGACCTCAGCGGGCTGCTGGCATGGCACTCGTGGCAATTTGCACGGCAGTGCCTTCCCGGATGGCGCCGGCCTGGGCGCGCAGCAGGGTGTCTCCGGACTTGAGCCCGGTGCGCTTGCTGTCGATCACAACGACCGGCTCTCCAGCCAGGGTCCCCTGCCGATCCAGGGCAACCTCGACGTGTCTGAGCTTGCCCTCTTGGGCCCATTGAACATAGGGCTCTGGCTTGTCATTGCGCACGGCGGACAGCGGCACAACAAGACCCTGGGTTTCACCTGTCTCTATGCTGCCTTGAGCAAACAGGCCCTGCCGCATGCCTTCGATGGTGGGCACGCGCAGGTAAACCTGCACACTCCGACTGCCCGCCTGCACGTTGGGATTGATTCGATCAACTTCGGCGCGCACCGGGTTTGCCAGGCCTTCGATTCGGACTTGTGCAGTTTGGCCTGGACGAACAGCGGCCGCGTCCGAGGCCGGGAGCGCGGCTTCCATTTCGAATGAGGAAAGATCAATGACCTCAAAGATTCGCGCGTCGACGCCGACGCGTTCGCCGTTCTGCACGAGGCGGGCCGCGATCTGGCCGCTCAAGGGGGCGCGCAACGTGGTGTCAGCCAGCGTCTTTTTGGCGATGTCGAGCGCGGCCATGGCGGCCTGGTGGTTGGCTTGCGCGGCAGACAGGTTGGCCGATGAAGTTTCCAAGGCAGTGGCAGAAATAAAGCCCTTCTGTACCAGGGCCTGGTTGTTTTCCGCCGCTCGCTGCGCGATCACCACCTGGCTCTGCGCTGAGGCCGCCTGCTGCTGGGCTTGCTCCACCCTGGCACGGGCCTCGGTGCTGTCGATGCGCGCCAGGACCTCTCCAGCGCTGACCGGTTCCCCTTCTCTCTTGCTTATTCCGGACACCTCACCGGGGGTCCTGGCCTTGATCAGTGCGCTCCTGGTGGCTTTGAGCGAGCCGGAAATGGCCACCGTCTGTGGCACGCGCCGGCTCTCCAGAATCACCACGTCGCCGGCGGCCAGTTGAAAGACCGCCGCTTCCTGTGCTGCCAACGCCGCCGCCTGGGCTTGCGCCTGAACGGCCTTGCGCTTGTTCAGGGCACGCAATAGCCCGACGGCCAAGGCCACGATCAGAGCGACCAGAATCAGCCACTTCAACCAAGAAGAGCGAGTAGAAGACATGGGTTCAGGCTGGAAAGTGGGGGGAAGAGGCGGCTTCGACGCGGTTCACACTGCGCGCATGCCGTTGAACAGCAGGTCGATCTGAGAGGCGAGAAAACTGACAGGGTCGATCCGCTGCGATGGCGGACAGCATGGGGCCATGGAGTGTTTCCAGGTCAGCAGAAAGATCGTGGGGGCGATCAGGCTGTAAACCGCATACTCCATGTTGAGGGGGCGCAGTTCACCCCGGTCGATGCCGCGTTGCAAGATGCGCTTGAGCAGGTCGTGGCTGGGCTCAATCACTTCCCGCTGGTAGAAGTTGGCTATTTCTGGAAACTGGCTCGCCTCGCTCATCACGAGCTTGGTGATGCCGGAAGCATCGGTCATGCCAATGCGCTGCCACCATTCCTGCATGGCGTAGTTCAAGAGGCTCTCGGTGTCGCCTTCGAACTGTGCCAGTTCCTCGTTCCATTCCGAGAAGCGCCCGGCAATGTTTTCTCGGACAACGGCTTTGAAGAGTTCCTCCTTGCTCGGAAAGTAGAGGAAAAGCGTGCCTTTGGACACGCCGGCGCGGGCAGCCACCTCTTCCACGCGGGTGGCGGCAAATCCCTTGTCGACAAAGATCGACAAGGCCGCATCGAGCAGTTCGCCAGGGCGCGCTTCTTTGCGCCGTTCGCGTTTGACGGGGGGGGGGGAGAGGTTCATTTTTTAGTGACTGACCGGTCAGTAATGGTAGCGAACCAGACCGGGAACGTCAATCTGCACGCTTGAGGGGCGTCAGGCGGGTGGGTGTCAACAACGCCACCAATGCCCCGGAGTCGGAGTGGCTGGGGTGCTCAGCGTCTTGAGCTCACCACGATGCCACCCACAATGAGCAAGAAGCCTGCGGCGTGAAACGCCTTGGGCATTTCGCCGAGCAAAGTGGCCGACAGCACGGCCGCAAACAAGGGCGTCAGGTTGGAGAAGAAGCCCGCGGTCGTCGGTCCGACTCGGCCCACCCCAGCGCCCCAGCAGCGATACGCCAGAAGCGACGGGCCAATCGCCACATAGATCAACGCCAGGGCCAGAGGCCAGCCCCAGGTGATATGGCCTGCCGTGGAGTGGTCGTTCTGCAGCCAAAGCCATTCACCCGCCGTCATGCTGCCTGACCAGACCAGACCGATCACCATCTGCGCGAGCAGAAATGCGGCCCAGTCGGCCTTGATGGCTGCCGGTTCGCTGCCGGGCTTGGGGCGGGCCAGCATCCAGCTGTAGGTTGCCCACACGAGGCTGGCCGCCAGCATCCAGGCGTCTCCGGGCACAAGCTGAACTTGCAGCAACTGCGAGAGGCTTCCGTGTGACAGGACGGTGGCCACGCCCGCCAGCGATAGTGCCGCACCCACCGCCGCTCTGCGGGAGATGGCCACACCGAAGAAGAGGCGACCCAACAGCAGCATCCATATCGGAGTGGCTGAGGCGACCAGAGTCACGTTGATGGGGGTCGATGTCTTCAGCGCCATGTACTGCAGAGCGTTGTACAAACCGACGCCCAATAGGCCCAGTGCCGCAAAGCGGCGCCAATGGGCCCACAGGCCGCTGCCGGGTCGCAGAACCCATCCTGCCACAGGCAACAGAATGAAGAAGGCCAGCAGCCAGCGGAGGAAGTTCAGCGTGATCGGGGGTACCACGCCTTGCATCATTCGGCCAACCACCGCATTTCCAGCCCACATCAATGGCGGAATGATCAGCAAGACGACGGTGCTGGGCGTAAGGCGGCGAGCGGTGTCTGGTGGCATGGCGTGGACTGTACCAACGCCTTGTCAACCCGCGTGTCTCAGGGGGCTCCGAAAGAAAGGGCGCAGACGCAGCGCATTTCGTGGCAGCATTTCCAAATCCATCACCTTTTGCAGGAGACTTCAACATGAACCAGGGTCAGGCCGTCAGCAGCCGAGCAGTACGCATCCATTCGCATGGGGGGCCCGAGCAATTGGTGCTGGACACCGTTTCCGTGGGCGAGCCGGCAGCGGGTGAGATTCGAATTCGGCACCATGCCGTTGGTTTGAACTTCATTGACGTTTACCAGCGCACCGGCCTTTATCCCAACGCCATGCCGCTCGCATTGGGCATGGAAGGGGCGGGTGTGATCGAGGCGGTGGGGGAAGGGGTCACCCATCTGAAGGTGGGCGATCGTGCGGCTTATGCGGCGAATCCCCCCGGCAGCTATTGCGATGTTCGGGTGATGCCGGCGATGAACGTCTGCAAACTGCCCGATGGCATTGCGTTTGAGACTGGCGCGGCCATGATGCTGAAAGGGCTGACCGCGCAATACTTGCTCAAGAGGTGTCGGCCGGTGGAAGGGTTGGAGCCGGGCGATTTCGTGCTGTTTCACGCCGCGGCGGGCGGTGTGGGATTGATCGCCTGCCAATGGGCGAAAGCGTTGGGTTTGCAATTGATCGGGACCGCCGGCAGCGATGAGAAGTGTGCGTTGGCAAAGGCCCACGGAGCCGCCCACACCATCAATTACCGCACCGAGGATTTTGTTGCGCGGGTGAAGGACATCACCGGGGGCAAAGGGGTGAAGGTGGTCTATGACTCCGTGGGGAAAGACACGTTCGACAAGTCGCTGGACTGCCTGATGCCTTTTGGGCTGATGGTGAGTTTTGGCAACGCGAGCGGTCCGGTCGCGCCATTTGCGCCAGGCGTTCTTGGCCCCAAAGGATCGCTGTATGTGACGCGACAAACCTTGTTCACCCACATCACCAGCCGCGAACGGACGCAGACCATGGCCGACGACCTGTTTGCCGTGGTGCAAAGCGGCGCGGTGAAGATCCGCATTGACCAACGCTTTCCGTTGACTGAGGTTCGGGCCGCGCATGAAAGCCTGGAGGCACGCCTGACCACAGGCTGCACCGTTCTTTTGCCTTGAGATAAAAAAAGCCGTCCTTTGCGGACGGCTTTTTTTGGGGGGGCAGTGGCCCAGTTGTCAGAACTTCAACCCGGCGCCGATGGTGAACCCGGTGTACTTCAGGCCGCTGCCGCTGTAGTACGACATGTAGTCGGCATTGATTGAAACATTGCGGCTGCCCATGGCGGCCCATTGTGTCTGGTAGCTGAGCCCTGCGCCGTAAGAAAAGCTGGCACCACCGTCGGTGCCTGTGTAGCCGCGAACGCTGGACGAGGTGTTGGTCAGGCCCAGGCGCCCAAACACTTCGACGTCACCCAAGCCAATCCGTGGCTTGAGGTAGGCCCCGATCATGGAGCCCGCGCTGACGTTATAGGTGCCGCCGTAGTATCCCACGCCGTGGGAGCCGCGCAGCCCCAGGCCGAGCATGCCTTCCACCGCAAGGTTGGGATGGAAGTCGTAGCCAGCGATGGCGCGCAACATGATGGGGCGTGAGGAAATGCCGTAGCTTGAGATTTTGTAACTCAGGATGCTCAGACCCAGTTCGCCGTAGAAGTCGTGGCTGTCAAACCCCGCTGCGTTCAGTCCTTTGGCGACGTGACTCTCTCCCTTGGCCACACCGGAGGCGGCCTTGTTTTCGACGGACTCCGCCTGTGCGTTCAGCGTGGTCAGTCCGACCAAGGTGCATGCGAGCAGAGTGGCAATTTTTTTCATGAAAAATCCTGTTGATAATGATTGTTGTGCATCAAGATGGCGCGGTCGCGCCATCAGGGCTTTTGGGTTCGCCGCAGGAAAATGTTCTTTTGAACACCACCGGCTCTTATAGGCGAACTTTGGTGACAGCAAAGCGGCCATATTGTACTGTTTAAGTTCTTATCTTCGCCTGGCCTTGGGCGGCGCGTGGGAGGGTGCGCCGAAGGGGCGGCTACCCGCGGGTTGGTGTCGCGGAAGGTTTCTGCGGTGCCCGCCTGGTGTGCTGTCCCGCAAACAGTTGCATGAAATGAAACCGATGGATTCGCGCCCAGGGCAAGGCGCGAACCGCAGTGATCGCTCGTGCCATGGCGAGGATTTGCAACGCCGCCATGGGTGTGACGGCGGGGTTTCATATGCAAGTTATTTGTGGGACAGCAAACCAGTTTGGGGTGTGGGGGGCGTGGTGTGCAGGGCCGCGCGATAAAAGCGCAAGACGCGCTCCACGTAGGCGCGGGTTTCCGGGAAGGGGGGGACACCCTTGTGGCGCTCCACGGCGCCCTCTCCGGCGTTGTAGGCGGCGGTGGCCTTCAGAACATCGTGGTCGTAACGCACCAGCAGCCACCGGAGATAGGCCAGTCCGCCTTCGATGTTCTGGTTGGGGTCGCGGATGTCGATCACACCGAAGCGCAAAGCGGTCTCTGGTAGGAGCTGCATCAGCCCTTGCGCATTGGCTGGCGAGACAGCCTGCGGGTCGAAGTTTGATTCGGCCCGAACCACCGATAACGCCAGGCGAGGATCAACGCCATGGAAGGGGGCCCGAGCCTGAACCCGCCTGGCCCAGGCGCGGCGCGGGGCATCAAGTTGCTTCAGGTACCGCTCGACGGCCTCGTCGCTGATCGGGCTCGCCCCGGGATCAAAGGACTTGGGAATCCAGTCGGATGGTGACATGGCCCGGCGCGACTGCTCGGGCATGCAGGTGGGGGGCGTGGGGAGGTGGCGACCGAAAGACTCTTCGGTGGCCAACAGTTGGCGCGCTTCCTCGCTGCCGAGCGCTTTGGCGAGGCCAAGCACATGTCGGGCCTGCCCGAGCGCGAGGGGCAACCCCCGTTGTTGCATCAGTAGCCGCCCCAGCCGGTAGCTGC
Organism: Burkholderiaceae bacterium; assembly: GCA_041396525.1. Classification (GTDB taxonomy): domain Bacteria; phylum Pseudomonadota; class Gammaproteobacteria; order Burkholderiales; family Burkholderiaceae_C; genus Hydrogenophaga. Next base: position 46,995 of record JAWKYI010000002.1, on the reverse strand, counting down.
CATCGGCGCTGCCCAGGCGTGCCGCATGACAGTAGCTTTTCGCTGCCAACTCGAAATCCATGTTCAGCATGGCGATTTGTCCGCGTTCCAGCAATGCTGTCGCCGAATCTCCGCTTTCAAGCGGCGAGGCAGGCGCGTGATCGGCCAAGGTGAGGCGGTGGTCTGCCGCGTGTGCAGCTGGGCCCCCGGCCAGGCATCCGATCAGCACCAGCCGATATGCCGCCGCATGCATGGTGGCGCCGACCTGGCTTCAGGCCGTGGCGGTGGCTGGCGCAATCTCGGCCAATGCACTTTGCAGGTGGGCCACCGTGGCTGGCACATCGTGCCACTTGTCAAGCCCGAACAAGCCAATCCGGAAGGTTCGGAAGTCGGCGGGTTCGTCGCATTGCAGCGGCACGCCAGCGGCTGCTTGCAAGCCAGCCGCCAGAAACTTCTTGCTCGACTGAATGTCCGGGTCGGTGGTGTAGCTCACCACCACGCCGGGCGCCTGGAATCCTGGCGCCGACACGCTGGGGAAGCCACCGCGCTCCATCAGTTCTCGCACGCTTTTGCCCAGCTCCATCTGTTCCTCGCGCACCCGAGCGAATCCATACTGCTCGGTCTCCATCATGGTGTCGCGCAGGCGTTGCAGCGCGTCGGTGGGCATGGTGGCGTGATACGCATGGCCGCCGGCCTCATAGGCCTCCATGATTTGCAGCCACTTTTTCAGGTCCATGGCGAAGGTGGTGCTTTGCGTGGCATCGATGGCCAGCCGTGCCCGTTCGCTGAGCATGACCATGGCGCAGCATGGCGAGCTGCTCCAACCCTTTTGCGGTGCCGAAATCAGTACGTCGACGCCGGTCTTGGCCATGTCAACCCACATGGCGCCAGAAGCAATGCAGTCCAGCACGAAAAGGCCGCCCACCGCATGCACGGCGTCGGCCACTGCTTGCAAGTAATCGTCGGGCAGGATCATGCCTGCGGCGGTTTCCACGTGGGGGGCAAACACCAAGGCCGGCTTCTCTTTGGCAATGGTCGCAGTCACTTCCTCTATGGGGGCTGGCGCCCAGGCGGCCTGGGAGCCCTCTTCGACGCGGCGCGCCTTCATCACGGTGTGGCTGGCGGGAATCGAGCCCATGTCGAAGATTTGCGTCCAGCGATAGCTGAACCAGCCATTGCGGATCACCAGCACATGTTTGCCTTGGGCGAACTGGCGGGCGACGGATTCCATGCCAAAGGTGCCGCTGCCGGGCACGAGCACTGTCGAGTGCGCGTTGTACACCTTCTTGAGCATGCGGGAAATGTCGGTCATCACCCCCTGGAAGCGCTTGGACATGTGGTTGAGCGCGCGGTCGGTATAGACGACCGAGAACTCGAGCAGTCCATCTGGGTCGATGTGGGGCAGCAATCCGGGCATGGTGAGTCTCCGATCTGGTTGGCTAGACAGACCAGATTAGCACAGCCGAGGACAGGGGGAGGGGGCCAATAGGCTTACAAAACGCCGCCATTGGGCCCGTCGATGGGTGGGTGTCCTTGTCCTGGTCAGCGGGTGCGCCTGACGCGCAGGATTTCGTCAAGGATCAGGCAGATGGCGCCCAACGTGATCCCCGCGTCGGCGATGTTGAAGGCGGGAAAGTGCCCGCCGTGAAATACCCCCGACAGAAACGCAAAGTGAAAGTCCAGCCAGTCGATCACATACCCGTGCAACACGCGATCGACCACGTTGCCGATGGCGCCGCCGAGAATGCACGCCAGTGCGAAGGAAAACAGCTTCTGACCGCTGTGCGAGCGCAGCATGACGATGATGAACACCGCCGCGGCCACACCGATGCCGGTGAACATCCAGCGCTGCCAGCCGCCGGCCTGTGCGAGAAAAGAGAAAGCCGCACCGGTGTTGTGGACCCGGACAACATTGAAGAAGCTGGTGACAAAGGTGCTTTCGCCCAGTTGATAGGTTTTGAGGATCAGCACCTTGGTGAGCACGTCGGCCAGCAGCACCAGGGCTGCGAGACCCAGCCAAGGCCACAGGGTGGCATTGCGTTGCGCGCGCATCAGGCCACCGCCCGTTCTTCGCCGGTGCCGTTGCCGTTGGCTTCGGCCAGGTTGCTCACACAGCGACCACAGATGGTGGGATGTGCGGCATCGCTGCCCACGTCATCCCGGTAGTGCCAGCAGCGTTCGCATTTGGTGGCGGCGCTGGGCGTGACGCCGATGGCGAGTTCGGGGCCGTCGACCACAGCCACGGCAGAGGTGATGGTGACAAAACGCAGGTCGGGTCCCAGCGAGCGCAGCAACGCGGCGTCGTCGGCGCCGGCCGTGATGGTGAGCGTGGCCTGCAGTGAGGCGCCCACCGAACCGGCTGCGCGGAGGTCTTCGATGGCTTTGTTGGCCTGATCGCGGATGGCGCGGATACGGGACCATTTCGCCAGCAGGGCCTCATTGGGCGAGGGCAGAGCGGCAAAGGTCTCGAAGAAGATCGAGCCCTTGTTGAGATCGCCTGCGAGGAGGGGCCACGCTTCTTCTGCGGTGAAGCTGAGAAAAGGGGCCATCCAACGCAGCATCGCGTGGGTGATCTGGTGCAGCGCGGTCTGGGCGCTGCGCCGTGCCAGGCTCTTGGGCGCCGTGGTGTAGAGGCGGTCCTTGAGCACGTCCAGATAGAAGGCACCCAGGTCTTCGGAGCAGTAGACCTGAAGCTTGCTCACCACCGGATGGAACTCATAGACATCGAAGTGTTGGATGACCTCGGCCTGGAACTGCGCTGCGCGTGCGAGGGCAAAGCGGTCGATCTCCAGCATCTGGTCGGCCGACACGGCATCGGTGGCGGGGTTGAAGTCGCTGATGTTGGCCATCAGGAAGCGAAGCGTGTTGCGGATGCGGCGGTAGCCGTCGACCACCCGCGCGAGGATTTTGTCGTCGCCGGCGATGTCACCTGAGTAGTCGCTCGCGGCCACCCACATGCGGATGATCTCGGCCCCCAGCTTTTTCGACACTTCCTGCGGGTCGAGGCCGTTGCCCAGGGATTTGCTCATCTTGCGCCCCTGGCTGTCGATGGTGAACCCGTGGGTCAACAGACCCTTGTAGGGCGCGCGGTCATACAGGGCGCAACCCAACAGCAAGGAGCTGTGGAACCAGCCCCGATGCTGATCATGGCCTTCAAGGTAGAGATCGGCCTCGGGCCCCTCGGCGTGAAACGCCCCGTTGGGGTAGGAGTGGGCGTGGCTACCGCGCAATACGTGGGAGAAGGTAGAACCCGAGTCGAACCAGACTTCCAGAATGTCGGTGCTCTTGCTGTAGAGCGGCGCGTCCTGGGCGCCAAGGATCTCTTCGGTTGTCACGCGGCTCCAGGCTTCGATGCCGCCTTTCTCCACGATGTCAGCGGCCTGGTCGAGAATCTCCATGGTGCGCGGGTGCAATTCGCCCGTGTCCTTGTGCAGGAAAAACGGGACTGGCACGCCCCAGCTGCGCTGACGGGAGATGCACCAGTCGGGTCGGTTGGCGATCATGTCGCGCAGGCGCGCGCGGCCGTTTTCCGGGTAGAAACCGGTGTGGTCGATGGCGGCCAACGCCATTTCGCGCAGCGTTTTGGGTGCCTTGTCCTTGGTGAAAACGCCTTCGCCTTCGTCCATCCGGATGAACCATTGCGCCGCGGCACGGTAGATCACGGGTGTCTTGTGGCGCCAGCAGTGTGGGTAGCTGTGGGTGATGGCCTCGGTGGCCATCAGCCGACCGGCTGCCTTGAGGGCCTCCAGGATCACAGGCACGGCTTTCCAGATGTGCAGGCCACCGAACAATGGGAAATCGGAGGCGTAGGTGCCATTGCCTTGCACGGGGTTGAGGATGTCGTCGTAGGCCAGGCCATTGGCAATGCAGGAATTGAAGTCATCGACGCCATAGGCGGGGGCCGAGTGGACGATGCCGGTGCCGTCGCCATCACTGACGTAGTCGGCCAGGTAGACCGGTGAGAGGCGGCGGTAGCCTGCGTCGGCGTCGTACAGGGGGTGGCGGAAGTTCAGACCACCCAGTTGCTCGCCGGTGGTGGTGGCGATTACCTGCCCTTCCAGGCCAAACCGTTCCAGACACTTTTCCACCAGCGATTCCGCCAGCACCAGACAGCCCTTGGGGGTGTCCACCAGCGCGTAGACCAGCGATGGGTGCGCGTTGAGGGCCTGGTTGGCGGGAATGGTCCATGCGGTGGTGGTCCAGATCACCACAAAGGCACTCTTGGCCTCGGGCAGGCCAGCCAGGCCAAAGGCGCTGGCAAGGCGGGCCGGGTCGTCGGTCTCGAAGGCAACGTCCAAGGTGTCGCTTTTCTTGTCGGCGTACTCGATCTCGAACTCCGCCAGCGAGGAGCCGCAATCAAAACACCAGTACACGGGCTTGAGTCCCCGGTAGACAAAGCCGCGCTCGATGACCCGTTTGAACGCACGGATCTCGCCGGCTTCGTTGGCAAAGTCCATGGTGCGGTACGGGCGCTCCCAGTCACCCAGCACGCCCAGTCGCTTGAAATCTTCACGTTGCTGCGCGATTTGCTCTGTTGCGTAGGCGCGGCTCTTGGCCTGCATGTCGTCCCTGCTGAGCTTGCGACCGTGTTTCTTCTCGATTGCGTTCTCGATGGGCAGCCCGTGGCAATCCCAGCCGGGGATGTACTGGGCGTCAAAGCCGGCCAGTTGCCGGCTTTTGACGATCATGTCTTTCAAGATCTTGTTGACCGCATGACCCATGTGGAGCTGCCCATTGGCGTAGGGCGGGCCGTCGTGCAGGACAAACAGTGGGGCACCTTTGCGGGCTTCGCGCAACCGCATGTACAGGCCCATGCCGTCAGCGTCGTCGTTCCAGGCCGCCACCCAGGACGGTTCGCGCTTGGGCAGATCGCCGCGCATGGGAAATGGTGTATCGGGCATGTTGAGCGTGGCGCGGTAGGCGCCGGCACTCTCGTTTTTGCCACTGGACGGGGTTTGCGGGGTGGGCTTCTTTTCTTCGGACATGGAAACGGCTCGGTGGGGCAGCGACTGGCTCAGCCCGAACAGGGGTATGGGGATGGGATGGAGGGCGACCGATTGCCCTGAGTCAGTCGATGGGCAGCAATCGGCGGGCGTCGAACCGCTCTAAATTCGGTCGCGCGTGGTCTGACGGTGGGTTTGGCCGTACGCCTGTTCGGGCAGGGTTGCGAAAAACGCGCGCGCATCGCTGCAGTCCTGGGCGATGCCTTGGGTGAGGGCGTCCAGGCTGTCGTATTTCAGCTCGTCATGCAGTTTGTGCAACAGGTCCACGCGGATGATTTTACCGTAGGCCTCGCCGTCGGGCAGGCTCCGTGCCAAGGTTGGCGGCCATTCGAGGCAATGGGTCTCAAGCAACACGCGCCCGCCATTGACGTCGTTTGGGTCCAGCGAGGGGCGCACTCCAAGGTTGGCCACACCCGGCAGGGCGCTGCCGTCAGGCATCAGTCCGGTCACCTGCACGGCAAAAATGCCGCTGGCGGCGGGCTTCCAGTGCGAGAAGCGCAGGTTAAGGGTGCGAAAACCGTCACCGGCGCCGGGTCTGCTTTCGGCGAGCTGCCGTCCGAGCTTGCGCCCATGCACCACGTGGCCGCTGATGCTGTACGGGCGACCGAGCAGCGCGGCCACATCGTCCATTCGCCCCTCGGAAAGCGCCTCCCGAACCGCGGAGCTGGACACCCTCAGGCCGTGAACTTCGTAGCTTTGCATGCGCGCCACGTCGAAACCCTGTTGCGCGCCAGCCGCGTCAAGCATGGCGTAGTCGCCCGCGCGCCGGGCTCCAAAGCGGAAGTCGTCGCCGACAAGCAGGTAACGCACGCCCAGGGTGTCGACCAAGGTGTCTTGAATGAAGGACTCAGGGCTCTGGTTGGCCAACTGGGCGTTGAAGGGCAGGACCACGCATTGATCAACGCCGCAGCGCTCGAGTTCGAGCAGCTAGTCCCGGAGTGAGGCGATGCGTGCGGGGGCGAGCTCGGGCTTTTTGTGCAACTCAGCGAAGTAGTCGCGGGGATGGGGTTCGAAAGTCATCACGCAACTCGGTACGCCCCGGTGTCGCGCCTCGTTGCTGAGCAAGGCGATCATGGCCTGGTGACCGCGGTGCACCCCATCAAAGTTGCCAATGGTCATGGCACAACCGTTTGCCATGTCGGGCACGGTGGCTTGACGGGAGCCGTTCCAGAGGCCTCGGAGGATTTTCATACGGGTTGTCTGCGCGCTCAGCGTGGTGTCATAAAACCTTGCTATATTGACACAGCGCCGCAGGTCGCAGCCAGCGGGCGCACCAGCCGCCGGTGACAGGCCTTCGGGTGAGGCGGCTGGCCTCTTCAGTTCAGTTTGAAGGAGCCGGATTGTGAAGGTGTTGAAGTTGTCGGCCCAAGGGCTGCCGCAGTCCTGGATCAGCCTGGAAGAGGCGGTGCTGCACTACGCCGCCGATGAGGTGCGCTGGGAGATGGGTGCCGAAGTCGCGGTGTTCCACGGGGGGCATAACGCGGTCACCGGGCTGCAATCCGTGATTGCTGTCAACTCGATCATCGGCACCCAGGGCGTTCCACGCATCAACCCGTTTGATTTGCGCCCAACCCTCACCAACAGCAAGCTTTTTTCGCGGGACCGCAATGTGTGCGCCTATTGCGGCCAGCACTTTCATGAAGAGGTGCTCACCCGCGAGCACATTGTCCCTATTGGGCAAAGGGGACAGGACCACTGGATGAATGTGGTGACGGCTTGCAAGTCGTGCAACCACCGCAAGGGCAACCGCACGCCCGAACAAGCCCATATGCCACTGCTGTACGCCCCGTATGTTCCCAGTCTGTGGGAAGATTTCATATTGAGAAATCGCCGCATTCTGGCGGATCAGATGGCGTTCCTGATGACACACCTGCCCAAAAGCTCGCGCTTGCACGGCTGATCTGCTTGCCACGGTCTCAAATCGGGCAAATGAACAGCGCCTGAAGCCCTGTTCCCCCAGGCCTTATCGGGGCCATGCTTGGGAGCCAATGCTGACCGCCTGTGGACGCCGCTGATCATGGCGCGTTCGTTTCATATCGTGCCATGCAGGAGAGCAACGATCGGCATGGGCATGATGCCTGGTGGGGCTTGACGGCGGATCCAGCGGCAGATTCGCCCCTTTTTCCGGCGTTTGCTCTCCCTGGGAATCCCTAGCATTTCTGGATGTCTACAGCATCTGCCCTCCGTATTCTTGTGGTTGACGACGATCCGATCCAGCTTCGGGTGGCTGTGCGCGTGCTGCGGGAGCTGGGCTGCGCAGGGGCGCTGGCCAATCGGGGCGAGACGGCGCTCGAGCTGCTGGACAAGCAGGCCTTTGATGCGGTGCTTTTGGACCTGCGGATGCCTGGCCTCAGTGGGTTGGAGACATTGGCCCGGTTGAGGGCGAAGCATCCCACTTTGCCGGTGGTATTCATCAGTGGTGACGACTTGGGTGCCAACTGGGCTTTTTATGAAAAGGCCGGGGCCAACGGATACCTGACGAAACCGTTGGACATGGAGGCGTTCTCAGCGTTGTTGGGCCGACAGCTGCGCTTGGCACCCTCATGAAACGCGTTCCCTTTCGGGTTGACCAGTGGATTGCGGCCGCCGTTTTCGCCGTTGGCGGGCTGATGGTGCCGATTGGTCTGGCCGGAGGGCAGAGGATTTACGGCTTCTCAAGCGAGGTTGTCGTTGCAGTGGGGCTTGTTCTGATTCTTTGCTCTGCTGGTCACTGGTGGACCATGGTGCGTACCCGCAGAATGACGGAAGCGCTCATGGCGCAGTTCAGGGTGATGGCAAGCGTCGCGCGCGACACGGGCAGCCCGGTGCTGGTGATGAACAAAGACCGGCAGATCGAATGGTGCAATGCGGCGTTCTCCAAGGAAACCGGATACACCTTGGAGGAGATCCGAGGGCACACCCCGGGGCGCTGGCTGCGTTCGCCGGAGGCAGACCCGGTGACAGTGGAGCGGGTGCGTGAGGCACTGCGACGACATGAAGACATTGATGTGGAGCTCATGCACCGCTACCGGGATGGGCGGGATCGATGGGTTCGATTGATAGGCTCGGCTCAGCGCGACGAGCACGACCGCTTCATCGGTTTTGCCGCCGTGTTGGTGGACATCGATGTCCAGGTTCGAACCCGGGCGTCACTGCGCCGGGCATTGCGAGACAACAACGCGTTGATGCTGGTGCTGGATGAGTACCTGATCGTTGCCGAGACCGACCGCAAGGGACAGATTGCGCGTGTCAATCACCGCTTTGAAGAGATCAGTGGCTATACCGAGGCGGAGCTGGTGGGGCAGAATTTTTCCCTGGTGCGTTCGGGTTGGCACCCCGATGTGTTCTGGAAAGAAATGTGGGCTCGCATCGGACAAGGGCTCCCCTGGCAAGGTGAAATTTGCAACCGGAGCAAGCAGGGGAGGCTGTACTGGACCCAGACCCTGGTGGCACCCCACCTGAATCAACATGGGCAGATCGAGAAGTTCGTTGCGCTTCAGATAGACATTTCCGCCCACCGCCTGGCGCAGATCGATCTGGGAAAAAGCCAGACGCTGCTCAAGCGCACCAGTGAGTTGGCGGGCGTGGGGGGGGTGGTACGCCACCATGGGGGGCAACAGCCTGTACATGACACCCGAGTGCCGCGCATTGTTGGACGTGGCCGAGGGGGAACTGGGGTCGTGTGCTGATTTGTGGCAGTGCTTTGCGCCAGGAGCGCGCCTGGTGGCACGGGCGCAACTGGCCGAGTTGATGGCCCGCAAAAGAGATCAGGTGGACTTCGTCGCGCCGCTGCGGCCCACGCCAGATGCTGGACCGCGTTGGGTGAAGTTTGTGGCAAGTTTTCGCGATTCGGGGCACGCCGGCGTTGATCGCCTGGCTGGACGGATCATTGGCGCGGTGCAGGATTACACCGCGCAGGTATTGGCGCAGCAACAGATTCGGGAAGACCAGCGCATCCTGCACAGTGCGATGGATGCGGTGGGCGAGGCCTTCGCTCTCTACGACCCTCAGAACAGGTTGGTCTACTTCAACGACGAGTACGCTGCGTGGATGCCTGAGGGGCAGCGCACCGGGGAGGGCATGCGCTATGAAGACTTGCTTCGATTCGTGGCTGACAGGGGTGACGTCGAAGAAGCCGTGGGCCGGGAGGCCGAGTGGGTGCAAGGTGTCATGCGCTCGGTGCACCGGGGGGAGCCCGATCGGGTGAGGAAGATGTCTGATGGCCGCTGGATCCGGTTTGTCGACCGAGTCACAACAGATGGCTACCGGGTGGTCTTTCGCAGCGATGTGACCGAGCTTCAGATGGCGCTGATCAAGGCGGACGCCGCCGCGCAGAGCAAGGATCGGTTTCTGGCCAATATGAGCCACGAGATTCGCACACCGATCAACGCCATCATGGGCATGCTGGACTTGCTGGGCCACACCCGTCTGGATGACGAGCAGGCAGGTATGGTGAAGCGTTCGCTGATGGCGACACGCTCCTTGCTTGACATCCTCAACGACATTCTGGATCACTCCAAGATTGAAGCCGGCATGATGCAGTTGCATGAGGTGCCGTTCCGACTGAGCGATTTGCGCGAGGAACTGGAGATCATTTTGTCGGGGGCGCTTGGTGAGAAACCCCTGAAGCTGGTCTATGAGATCGATCCCGACTTGCCAACCGTGGTGTTGGGCGATCCGGTTCGGCTCAAGCAGGTGTTGATCAATCTGGGTGGCAATGCCCTGAAGTTCACTTCGGCCGGTCGGGTCACGCTGCGGTGGAAACTGGTGCAGCGAGCCCAAGGCCGCTCGCGCATCCGGTTTGAGGTGCAAGACACCGGTATCGGTATCGCTCCCGAAATGCAAACGACCATCTTCGATGGTTTCTCCCAGGGAGAGTCCTCGACCGCGCGGCGATTTGGCGGTTCCGGTCTGGGGCTGACCATCAGCCGGCGCCTGGTGCGGTTCATGGGGGGTGACATCGCTTTGTCCAGCCGAAGCGGCGTGGGCAGCACATTTGCCTGTGAGGTGGAGTTTCCCGAGGGGACGGACGCCGATGTGGCCAAGACCGATCCGCCGCCGCTGAAAGCGTCGGATGGCCCAAGGCTTGAGGGCATGCGGCTGTTGTTGGCAGAGGACAACGAGCTCAACCAGGAGGTGGCGCTCGCGATGTTGCGTCGGGAGGGGGCTCAGGTCGCGTTGGCGGAAAACGGTGAGCAGGCGCTTGAGGCACTGAAGGCCGACCCATTGGGCTTTGACGGGGTTCTGATGGATATGCAGATGCCTGTGCTGGATGGTTTGCAAGCCACCGAGAAGATCCGCGAGGAATTGGGCCTGCGCGAGTTGCCGATTCTGGCCATGACCGCCAATGCGATGGTGTCGGACCGGGAGAGGTGCCTCCAGGCGGGCATGAATGCCCATATTGGCAAGCCTTTTGACATCGACGAGGTGGTGGCCTTGTTGCGCCATTTCATTTTGGCTCGCGATTCGGGATTGGCGCTCGATATCGATGTGAGCCGCATGGAGTCGATACCCGCTTCGGAGCCCATTCCGACCCCTGATCTGCCCTGGCGGGAAGATCTGGCGAGCTTGCGGCGGTTGGGGGGTGATGCGGCGCTGTTGACCGAGCTTCGCCGCCGATTTGTGGCTTCTGCCGAAGGTCTGCTCAGGCAGGCCGAGGCTTGCGAGACACGCAGCGACTGGAGAAAGGCCGCCGACGTGGTGCACCGCCTGAAAGGCAGTGCCGGTTCTGTCGGGGCGCTCAGGCTTGCGCAGGCATGCGCCGATGCGGAGCAGGCCTTGCGGCGTGTCGATCCGGGTGACACGGGTGGCACCGCGCTGCTGTGGGCGCTGGACGAGGCTCTGCGTTCAACCCTGGCGGCATTTGTCGATGTGGTTGTGGCGACGCCTGATGCTGATGCGGGAGGGGCAAAGGCGGCCGAGGCCGAGGAGGCGGAACTGAGCGCATGTTTGTCGGATTTGCGGGCCCTAAAGTTGCGACTCGATCAGGCCGATATGACTTCTGTCGATCTTCATGAGCAATGGCTGGACAAGTACTCGGTTACCCGGACAGGGCGATTTGCCCGCCTGAACGAGTTGATGGACGACATGGATTTGCAGGCTGCATCCCAGGAGTGCAGCAGGCTCCTGGCTGTGGATGAATTCCTGGAAGGTGAAGCCGGTTAATGGCGCGAAAAACACGTTCTGTTGAACGCGATGGTCGCCTGTTGTCCGTTTGAGAATTGGGGCTCGTCCATTGAGCCGGGCGAGCATCAGGGGTGGTTTTTTTGTTCTGACAAAAGAGAGGCGGATCGATAATGAGAATCAACAATCCAGTTAGCCAGAACGTCTATGAGTTCCCGGCGGACCAAACGCTGATTTCGGTGACCGATCTGAAGGGTCGCATTACCTATTGCAATGCCAACTTCGTCGCTGTCAGTGGCTTCGAGCGGGGTGAGCTCATGGGTCAGCCGCACAACATCGTCCGGCACCCCGATATGCCCGAAGAGGCTTTTCGGGATCTTTGGGACACGATTCAAAATGGACAGCCCTGGACCGGCTTGGTCAAAAACCGCCGCAAGAACGGCGATTACTACTGGGTGCGTGCGAACGCCACCCCGGTGCGAAGCGGCTCCAATATCGTTGGCTTTCTCTCGGTCAGGACGCACGCGAGCGCGCAAGAGATCGAGCAAGCGGAAAAGCTCTATGCGGCCATGCGCGCAGAAGCCGAGTCGGGTAAGCGTGTGCATGCGTTGCACCGTGGCGAGGTGGTGCGCACGGGGATCTGGGGCACGATTCGTCGCGTGTTCCGGCCCAACCTGCGCGGGCAGCTGGTGCTGGTGTCGTTCTGGTCTGCCGCTGGCCCCTTCGTTTCAGGCGAAATGGGGGCGCCTTGGTGGGTAACCTTGCTTGCTGCGGTGTTGACAGTGGGCTCTGGCGCCTGGTTGAGTATTCGCTTGCTCCTATCGCCTTTGCGCGGGGTTGTTGAAACCGCCAACTTGGTCGCCAGTGGCGACTTGACCAGTCAGGTTGAAGTGAGTGGCCGTGGTGAGATTCGTCAACTGCAATTGGCCCTGGCACAGTTGGTGGTTTCCGTGCGCACCGTCGTTCGCGATGTTCGTCACGAAGTGGCCAATTTGCGTGGTGCCACCCAGGAAATCGCGGCTGGCAACCAGGACATGTCGATTCGCACCGAGTCCCAGGCCACCAATCTGGAGCAAACAGCCTCCTCCATGGAGGAGATCAATGGCACGACTCAGCAAACCACGCAACTGGCGCGCGACGGCGCTGTGGTCGCTCAAGACACTTCGCAAGTGACCCGCCGCAGCCATGAGGCGGTGCTGGCGGTGGCGCAGACCATGCAGGAAATCTCGGACTCATCCAGGCAGATCGGCGACATCATTCAGGTGATTGAAGGCGTGGCCTTCCAGACCAACATACTGGCGTTGAACGCCGCCGTGGAGGCCGCCCGCGCTGGTGAGCAAGGCCGAGGATTTGCCGTGGTGGCGGCCGAAGTGCGGGCTCTGGCCCAGCGCACGACGGGCGCGGCCAAGGAAATCCGCAATCTGATTGAAGAGTCGCGACACCGTGTGGACGCGGGGTCTTCACGCACTGCCGACGCCCGCACCCGGATGGACGAGGCCATGCAGTCGGTGGCCCGTGTGGCCAGTGTGCTTGAGGACATCAGCCTGGCCACCGGAGAGCAATCCACCGGCGTTTCCAAGGTGAGCACCGCCTTGATGGATATGGATGGGATCACGCAGCAAAACGCCGCGATGGTGGAAGAACTGGCGGCAGCCGCCCAGTCGCTGAATCATCAGGTGCAGCAGGTGCACGACTCGATCCGGGTCTTCCGATTGACGCCCACCGATGTCACGCTGGCCGAGGTGGATGCGGTAGCGCTGCGCAAGGCTGCCAAAGGCGCTGATGGCGAGGAGATGCATACACTGAACCACCAGCAAGTCATGCAGGAGCACCAGCAATTCGTGGTGGACATGCGCAACGCCGTCATGCGCAAGTTGCGTGTGGATGCCGACCGCATCAAACGCGAGGATTGCTGTCAGCTGGGTCGCTGGCTTGCCAGTCCGGCCAGCCAGCGCTACAGCCATGCTCCCGCGTTCCGCGAGCTTGTGGGACATCACGGCGCGGTGCACCGCCAGCTTGGCATGGCCGCATCGGCCACCAACGAAGGGCGGTATCCCGATGTGTTGGCCATGCTGGAGCCCGGTCAAACCTTGCAAAAGTCCAACCGGGCGCTGGTTGCCGCGTTCAAGGCGGTTTCAGAGCAGCAGCACCGGGCCGGCCACTCCGCGGTGCCGGCCTGAGTTCAGCGGCTCAGGCGAACACGCCTGCCGTCTCGCCCATGCGGGCTGAAACCTCCCCGAGGTGGTGCAGCGTGTCTCCAAACGACATCTCCATTGCCGTGAGCTTTTTGAAGTAGTGGCTGACGATGTACTCGTCTGTCACGCCAATACCCCCGTGCAACTGCACCGATTGTTGTCCCACGAATCGCATCGAGTTGCCCAGTTGAACCTTGGCGCGGGCCATGGCGGCGCGGCGTTCGTCGGTAGGGGCGTTGAGCTTGAGTGAGGCGTAGTAGCTCATCGAGCGCGCCAACTCCAGCTGCATCTTCACATCGGCCACCCGATGACGCAACGCCTGGAAGCTGGCAATGGCCACGCCAAACTGCTTGCGCGTGTTCATGTAGTCCACCGTGACCGCCAGGGTCTGGTCCATCACGCCCACAGCCTCGGCGCACGTGGCTGCGATGCCGATGTCCACCGCGTGTTCCAGCGCCGTCTGTCCGTCGGTGGTGACCAGCGAGGCCGCTGCGCTTTTGAATGACACTTCCGCTGCGCGGCCCCCATCCTGGGTACCGTAGCCCTTGGCGCTCACCCCACTGGCTTGTCGCTCAACAAGGAAGAGGGCCAATGTGCCGTTGGCCATTGCAGGCACCAGGAACGCATCGGCCTGGTCGCCCACGGGCACCACGCTTTTCACACCCGTGAGTGTCCACTGGTCGCCTTGTTGCGCTGCGGCCGTGTTGCAGCTGTCTGTTCGGTAGCGCAGTCCGCGCTCCGTTTGAGCGAGCACCACAAGCGCTTCTCCTGATGCCACTTTGGGGCACCAGTCGCCCTTCAGCGCCTCGGGCGCGTAGCCGGCGAGCACCGCTCCGCTGATCAGGGCTTGGGTCAGGGGCTCAAGCACGATGCCCCGACCAAGCGCCTGGAGTGTCACCATGCCCTCCACCGGACCCATGCCCATGCCGCCAAGCGACTCGGGCACATAGAGTCCGGTCAGCCCCAGTTCGGCCAGTTCGCCATAGGCTTGGCGGTCAAACCCGCCGGCCGCCACGATCGCGCGGCGGCGCTCGAAGTCATAGCCTTTTTCAACCCATTTGGCGCACGCATCGCGCAGCTGTTCCTGGTCGTCGGAAAAATCGAAGTCCATGTCTTGTCTCCTCAGCCCAGTACGGTTTGAGCCACGATGTTGCGTTGCACTTCATTGCTGCCACCGTAAATGGTGGTCTTGCGCATGTTGAAGTAGGTGGATGCCAGCGGTGCGTTGGCGGAAACACCGCCGGGGTAATCCCCTTGCCAGCCCGCTTCCATGGCTTCTTCGATGAAGGGCAGGGCAAAAGGACCGGCGGCCAGCATCATGAGCTCGCTGTAGCGCTGCTGGATTTCGCTGCCTTTGATCTTGAGCAAACCCGCAATGTCCAGCGAGTTCTTGCCCGACTTTTCCGCCGAAAGCACCCGAAGCACCAGCATTTCCAGCGCCACGATGTCCACTTCCAGCAAAGCGATCTGATCGCGGAATCGCAGGTCGTCCCACACCCCTTCGGCCTTGGCGATGCGCTTGAGGCGCTCAAGCTCGCGTTTGGCGCGGTTCACATCGGCGATGTTGGTGCGCTCGTGGCTCAGCAGGTGTTTGGCGTAAGTCCACCCCTTGTTCTCTTCGCCGATGAGGTTCTCTGCGGGCACCTTCACGTTGTCAAACCAGACCTCATTGACTTCGCATTCGCCGTCGAGCAACTTGATCGGACGCACCGAGACGCCAGGGGACTTCATGTCGATCAACAGGAAGCTGATGCCGGTCTGTGGTTTGCCCTCGTTGCTGGTGCGCACCAGGCAGAAGATCCACTCGCCATATTGCCCCAGCGTGGTCCAGGTTTTCTGGCCATTGACGATGTAGTGATCGCCCTGGCGCTCGGCCTTGGTTTTCACGGAAGCCAGGTCGGAGCCGGAGCCGGGCTCGCTGTAGCCCTGGCTCCACCAGACCTCACCGCTGGCGATACCGGGGAGGAAGCGTTCCTGTTGCTCCTTGTTGCCAAAAGCCATGATCACGGGCGCCACCATCACCGGGCCAAAAGGCACCACGCGGGGTGCACCGGCCAGGGCGCATTCCTCCTCGAACAGGTGCTTTTGCACCGCGGTCCATCCCGGGCCACCAAATTCCTTGGGCCAGGCATGGCCCAGCCAGCCCTTTTTGCCAAGAATCTTGGCCCAGGTCTGCAGGTCGTCGCGGCTCAGGCGCAACGCGTTGTGAACTTTGTGGGCAATCTCTTGAGGCAGGTTTGCCTTGACCCAGGCGCGTATTTCCTCGCGAAACGCCTGTTCTTCGGGCGTGAAAGCCAAATCCATGGGGTGTCTCCTGTTGCGATGGGCCGACTCCGGTGGGTCGACAACCCGGTCAGTTTCGCACGACCGTTCGTTTTATGCCTGTCCGGGCTGTGACAGGCCCAATTGTTCATGCAGATGGTGCAGCTGTTCGCCCAGTTCGATCACTTGTTGTTCCAGGGTGGCGACCCGGTGCGTCAGATGAATGACCTCGTCCTCAGTGGCACTGCTCGTGCCGCCCGACGGTTGTTGTGGCAGGGAAGGATCGACAGGGCCGCACAAGAGCTGCGCCCAGCGCTGCTCGCGCGCACCCGGCGCCCGGGCGAGTTTGACCACCAAAGGACCTCCCTTTTCGTCGGACCGCGCTTGCATCTCCTCAAGAAATGCGTCGACCGAGGCAATATCGAGAAACTTGTACCAGCGCTCCGTGTTCAGGCGCAACTCGCCCGCGGTCTGAGGGCCGCGCAACATCAGCATGCCGAGCAGCACCGCCGACTGTTCAGGCACGCCCATGACCCGGAGGAAATTGTGTTCGTACCGGGACGTGCGGCCGCCCGAGCGCTCAATCACCAAGTTGAGCGCCTTCAGCTCATCGAGGGCCTCCAGGAGCAGGGCGTCAGGGAGTTGCATCACCGGATCGCGGCTCGATTTCTGGTTGCAGCCGCTGGCCAGCGCATTGAGTGTCAGCGGGTAGCTGTCGGGCACGGTGCGGGCTTTTTCCATCAGTGTGCCCAGGATGCGGGCTTCCACGGGTGTCAGTGGGCGTTCGGCAATGCTGTGGTGGCTTGGCGTGGTCTCTGAGGTCATTACACTTCGGTTCTCTGAATGGGTTCGGACTCGGGCGTGAAGCAAAAAAACATTGTGATTCTGATATCGGGTGGTGGCTCCAACATGAGAGCCATCGTCCAAGCTTCGCGTCGCGGTGGCTGGGCGCGTCGTTACGGCGCCGAGGTGCGTGCGGTCATCAGCAACAAAACCAACGCTGGCGGTCTCGCCTGGGCCCATGCCGAGGGGTTGCATACCGCTGCCATGGATCACAAGGCCTACGACTCCCGCGAGGCATTCGATGCTGCCATGATGGCGCAGATTGACCGTTTTGAACCCGCGTTGGTGGTTCTCGCGGGGTTCATGCGCATTCTGACGCCCAAATTCGTGGCCCATTTCGCTGGGCGCCTGGTCAACATCCATCCCAGCCTCTTGCCCGCGTTTCCTGGCCTAGACACCCACCAGCGCGCCATCGACGCCGGATGCCGGTTTGCGGGCTGTACCGTGCACCGCGTGACCGAGCAACTCGACCATGGTGAGATCCTCGATCAGGCGGTGGTGCCGGTGTTGCCAGGCGATTCGGCAGATGCGCTGGCCCAGCGGGTGCTCAGCCAGGAGCACCACCTGTTTCCCACGGTTATCGAGCGTCTGATTGCCGAATAGGGCCGGCGCTCGGACCAAAGGTCCCCGTCAGCCTGCCAGGCGAGCGCGGATCGGCGCGAGCAGATCACTCAGGCCGTTGTGGTCGATTTCGTGCATCAGGGCCAGGAGCCTGCCCAGTTCCCCTTTGGGGAACCCCTCCCTGGCAAACCAGTTGAGGTAGTTCCCCGGCAGGTCGGCGATGGCACGACCTTGGTATTTGCCAAACGGCATGTGCACCGTGAACAACCGCTCCAGATCGGCCGTCGCCGCCATCAGACGCCGGTGTGGAAGACCAGGCCTGCGTGCTCCCGCATGGCGTGGAATTTGATTTTCGGCCAATTGGCCTCCACCGCCCTCAGCGTGGCGGCGTGGTCGACCAGCAGGGTGGGGGCATCCACCGCATCGAGTGCGACCCGGTGGCTGTTGGCGTCGATGAACTTCTTGAGTTCCACTTCGCCGCCATCTTCCGGCGCACAGGTGACCCAGCGAGCCACCTGGTAGGGACTGCCCATGATGCGCGCCTTGACGCCATATTCGTGTTCCAGCCGGTGCGCGACCACCTCAAATTGCAACTGGCCAACCGCGCCCAGCAGCAACACGGAGCCCGCCACCGGGCGAAACACCTGGATGGCGCCTTCCTCACCCAGTTGGGTCAGGCCGGCGCGCAACTGCTTGCTGCGCAGCGGATCGGCGACCTCGACCGAGCGAATGATTTCGGGCGCGAAAAAGGGCAGACCGGTGAACTGGAGGTTTTCCCCCTCGGTGAGGGTGTCACCGAGTTGCAGCACGCCGTGATTGGGTATGCCGATGATGTCTCCGGCAAAGGCTTCGTCGAGCAGCTCGCGTCGCTGGGATAGAAACGACACCACGGTGTTTGGTCGCAGATCCTTGCCTGAGCGCACGACCTTGAGCTTCATGCCACGCTGGAAATGGCCGCTGGCGAGTCGCACAAAGGCGATCCGATCGCGGTGGGCCGGGTCCATGTTGGCCTGGATCTTGAACACCACGCCTGTGAACTTGGGTTCTTCCGGTTTCACCACGCGCTGCATGGCCGGGCGATCGCCCGGGGGCGGCGCCAGGTCAACCAGGGCATCGAGCACCTCTTTCACACCAAAATTGTTGACGGCCGAGCCAAACAGCATCGGGGTCTGGTGTCCGGCCAGGAACTCGTCCTTGTCGAAGGCGGTGGAGGCACCCGCCACCAGCTCCAGCTCCTCCCTGGCTTGTTCGAAATCGGCCCCGAAGCGCCGTGCGCTCTCCGGGTTGTCAAGTCCCACCAGCGCCTCTTCTTCTCCACCCCGCCGGTCCTCGCCCGCGCTGAAGACGCGCATCTGGTCGGTGCGCCGGTCAAACACCCCGCGGAAGGTTTTCCCCATGCCCACTGGCCAGGTGAAGGGCACCACGGTCATGCCCAACTCGCGCTCGATCTCATCCATGAGGTCCAGTGGCGACTGCACCTCGCGGTCCATCTTGTTGACAAAGGTCAGAATGGGGTGTTTCGCGCGCGGCACACCTGCAGCAGGCGCCGCGTCTGGGGCTCAACGCCATTGCCCGCATCGATCACCATCAAGGCTGCGTCCACCGCGGTCAGCACGCGATAGGTGTCTTCGGAAAAGTCCTGGTGACCCGGTGTGTCCAGCAGGTTGATCACGCAGTCGCGGTACTCCATCTGCATCACCGAAGAAGCCACCGAAATGCCGCGCTGCTTCTCGATCTCCATCCAGTCCGAAGTGGCATGGCGTGCGGCTTTGCGGGCCTTCACGCTGCCCGCAATGTTGATCGCGCCCGAGAAAAGCAGCAGCTTTTCGGTGAGCGTGGTCTTGCCCGCGTCGGGGTGGGAGATGATGGCGAATGTGCGCCGGCGGCGGACCTGGTTGGCAATGTCGGACATAACCCGCAATTATCTCACTCGCCCTGTGCCACCAGACTGCTTGCCAGGCTGGCCTGCCTTGAGGTCTGGCTGTCCGGGGTCTGCTGGCAGGCGACAATACCGCCATGCACCCCAAAGCTTTGCTGGACGAATGCGCCAGCCTCATGGAACAGGTCTTCAAGTTTGAGCACCCGGCCGATGCGGTCGTGGCGCGGTATTTTCGTGAACACCGCTCGCTTGGCCCGCGTGAGCGGGGCACCCTGGCAGACACGGTTTATGCCGCCTTGCGCGAACGCCTGAAGTTTGAATGGTTTGCCCGATCGGGCAGTGGGTCCAAATGGCGCAAGCTGTCGATACTAGGCTTCCCCGGTGACCGCGACTTTCTCAAAAGCGCTCTGTCCGAACAGGAGAGAACATGGTTGGATCACTGCCTCAGTGTGTCTGATGACGAACTGATGGCGCCTCACCGGCACAACCTGCCCGAGTGGCTTGCGGTTGCCTTGCGCGAGCAGGTGGGTGAAGAGTTTGATGCGCTGGTCAAGAGCCTGGACCAGATGGCCGCGCTGGATCTGCGTGTGAACCTGCTCAAAAAGAAGCGCGACGCGGTGTTGGCCGATCTGCGCCAGGCCGGGATCGTGTGTGAGCCCACCCCGTACGCTCCGTTGGGCATTCGCCTGCAAGGCAAACCGGCGCTGGCCAAGGTGCCCTCGTTTGTACAGGGTGACGTCGAGGTCCAGGATGAAGGCTCTCAGTTGTTGGCATTGCTGGTGGACGCCAAGCGTGGGGAGATGGTGGTTGACTTCTGTGCGGGGGCCGGCGGCAAGACCCTGGCCATCGGGGCAGCGATGCGAAACAGTGGCCGCCTCTATGCCTTTGACACCTCGGCCCATCGGCTGGATGGCCTGAAACCCCGCCTGGCCCGGAGTGGTCTGTCCAATGTGCATCCGGTGGCGATCGCCCATGAGCGGGATGAACGCATCAAGCGGTTGGCTGGAAAGATCGACCGGGTTCTGGTGGATGCGCCTTGCTCCGGCCTGGGCACGCTGCGCCGCAGCCCGGATCTGAAATGGCGCCAGACCCCTGACACCGTCGCGGCTCAGGCGCACCTGCAGACGGACATTCTCAAAAGCGCGGCTCGTTTGCTCAAACCCGGAGGGCGTCTGGTTTACGCCACCTGCAGCCTGTTGCCGCAGGAGAATGAGGCCATTGCGCAGGCATTCACCCTGGCGCACCCGGACTTCGAGCCCTTGGATGCACAGGCACTGCTCGAAGCGGCCCATGTGGGTCAGGCATCCACGTTGACAAGCCAAGCGCGGCCGGCAGGCTATCTGCGTCTTTGGCCCCACCGTCATGGAACCGATGGCTTTTTCGCCGCGATCTGGCAAAAAAGCCGTGATTAAAGTGCGCGTTTGATGCATTTGTGTCCGCAGGGAGCGGTCATCATGTCGCAACAGGTTGGTGAAACAGGGGGGCCCTTCTAAAATAGCGTGTTGTCCCGCGCCATGGTCGCTCGGGGCTGGGCGTAATGCACCCGTGTGGGTGGCTGAATAGGAACTCAATGATTGCTAGCGATTCCGCGACTCTGTCTGATCTGTGGTTTGGATTGGTCCAATTCCTCTCCGATGGTCTGACCGGGGCAACCTGGTGGCAGATGGTGCTGACCACTTTGTTGTTGACGCACATCACCATTGCGGGTGTGACGATTTATTTGCACCGGTACCAAGCCCACCGGGCACTCGATCTGCACCCCATTGCGTCGCATTTTTTCCGTTTCTGGATGTGGCTGACCACGGGCCAGGTCACCAAGGAATGGGCCGCCGTGCACCGCAAACACCACGCCAAGTGCGAGCAGGCGGAAGACCCCCACAGCCCGCATGTTCACGGCATCAAAACGGTGCTGCTGACCGGCGCCGAGTTGTACCGCAAAGAGTCACGCAATCAAGAGACTTTGGCCCGCTACGGTCATGGCACCCCCGACGACTGGGTTGAGCGCAATGTGTATTCGCGATTCTCCTGGCAAGGCGTGGCGATCATGATGATCATCGACATTGCCCTGTTCGGGGTGGCCGGACTGGCCGTCTGGGCGGTCCAGATGGCCTGGATTCCGGTGACGGCCGCGGGCATCATCAATGGCGCGGCCCACTTCTGGGGCTACCGGAATTTCGAAGCCACCGACGCCAGCACCAACATCTCCCCTTGGGGCATTCTCATTGGCGGTGAAGAGTTGCACAACAACCACCACACCTACCCCACCTCGGCCAAGCTCTCGGTCAAGCCCTACGAATTCGATATCGGTTGGATGTACATCCGTTTGATGGAAATGGTGGGCCTGGCGACGGTGAAAAAGACGCCCCCCAAACTCGCGTTCGGGGACGTTCGGCCGGTGGCCGATGAAAAGACGCTGGAGGCCATCATTGCCAACCGCTATGAAGTGATGGCAGGGTACGCGAATGAACTGCGTGCGGCTTGCAAGCGCGAAATGCGGGCCTTGCAGGCCCGCAGCGGTGATGTGGCCGTCATGGCGGCTGCGCGCCGTTGGCTGCACCGCGACGATGACAAGGTGCCCGCCAGCGTCAAGCCGCAGCTGGCGCAAGCCCGGGCCGATCACCCGGTGCTCGACAAGATGGTCACCATGCGGGAAGAGCTCAAGGCGTTGTGGTCGTGCACCAATGCCACCCGAGAACAATTGGCCAGCGATCTCCAGGCTTGGTGCCGTCAGGCGGAAGAAAGCGGGATCGCCGCGCTGCGGGACTTTTCGATTCAGTTGCGTTCGGCTCGGGCCTGACCCCGTCCACCTTGCGCCGGCCCGACGTCCGGGCCGTGACGCCCTCCGGAGGGTGTCGCAGTGACCGACAGGTTTGTCATGACATGGCGTCTTCTCGGCGAAGGCAGCAACGCAGAGCGCGGCCGCTTCTTCGGCGCCAACTCCGACCCCAAATTCTTGATGCTCGGGGTGCAAACAACAAAAAAACCCGCTGGATCACAGCGGGTTTTTTTGTCGGAAACGGTCTGAATTACTTCAGCTTGATTTCTTTGTAGTCCACGTGCTTGCGGGCCTTGGGATCAAATTTCTTGATCAGCATCTTGTCCGGCGTGGTCTTTTTGTTTTTGGTCGTGGTGTAGAAATGGCCGGTTCCAGCGGTGGATTCCAGCTTGATTTTCTCGCGCGTGCCTTTGGTTGCCATGGTGTGAGCTCCTTATGCCTGGCCGCGTGAGCGCAGGTCTGCGAGCACGGCTTCGATGCCATTCTTGTCGATCAAACGCAGTGCTGCGCTTGAGACGCGCAGGCGAACCCAGCGGTTTTCAGACTCGACCCAGAAACGGCGGTATTGCAGGTTCGGCAGGAACCGGCGCTTGGTTTTGTTGTTGGCGTGGGAAACATTGTTTCCAACCATGGGCTTCTTGCCCGTTACGTCGCAGACGCGTGCCATTTGGACACTCCGATACTTTTCTACAGCGGCTTGTTGCGGCTGCCAAGGCGCTGAATGGCGCCCGCAGACACTGGTCAAGCCAGCCTCACCTCGCCAAAAAAAGGGTGGCGGTAACCCTGGGAACATCGCTTCCAATGGCGCACGGGTGAGCGCGCAATCGCAGCAAAGCCTTGAATTATAACCCGCCAGACCTTGGTTTAGGCAAGCGGGCGTTATTCAGGCCGCGTTTGGCCCACTGTTTGGCCCACCCATCAGGCTTCGTTTTGCTCCAGAAAGCGCTGCGCATCCAACGCAGCCATGCACCCGGTGCCGGCGCTGGTGATGGCCTGTCGGTAGACGTGGTCCTGCACATCGCCTGCCGCAAAGATGCCCGGCACGCTGGTCATGGTGGCCATGCCGTTCAGGCCGCCTTGCGTGACGATGTAGCCGTCCTTCATGTTGAGCTGACCCTTGAAGATGTCGGTATTGGGGCTATGGCCAATGGCAATGAAGCAACCCTTGACCGCGACATCCTCGGTTGCACCGGTCTGCACATTCTTCAGGCGCATGCCCGTCACACCGGTTTGGTCGCCGAGTACCTCGTCCAGCGTGCTGTGCAGCTTCAACTCGATCTTGCCCGCTGCCACTTTCTCCATCAGCTTGTCGACCAGGATGGCCTCGGCCTTGAAGGTGTCGCGTCGGTGGACCAGGTACACCTTGCTGGCGAGATTCGACAGGTACAGCGCTTCTTCGACTGCGGTGTTGCCACCACCGACCACACTGCAGATCTCGTTGCGGTAGAAGAATCCGTCACAGGTGGCGCAGGCCGACACGCCCTTGCCCATGAACGCCTCTTCCGAGGGCAGCCCGATGTACTTCGCCGAGGCGCCCGTGCAAAGAATGAGCGCGTCGCAGCTGTATTGATCGCTGTCGCCAGTCAGCACAAAAGGCCGTTTGGAAAAGTCGACGGCGTTGATGTGGTCAAAGACGATCTCGGTATTGAAGCGTTCGGCGTGCGCCTGAAAGCGCTGCATCAGATCCGGGCCTTGCACCCCTTCAACATCGGCGGGCCAATTGTCCACGTCGGTGGTGGTCATCAGCTGACCGCCCTGGGCGATGCCTGTGATCAGCATCGGCTTGAGATTGGCGCGGGCGGCATAGACGGCGGCGGTGTAGCCGGCAGGGCCTGAGCCCAGAATGAGTACTTTGGCGTGCTTCATGGTGCGATTTATGGATGCCAATCAGTTGACAAGTGGTTTAGAGTAGGTGCGTTTGTGAAATGGCACCTTCTGGCGGTAGCGGCCGTGGGCCCGAGGCCGTCGTGCGTTGGGGTTCATTGTATGAAAGTGCGCTGTGACAGCGGCGCGATATGAGGAAACAAAGCAATGTCCATTTTGTCCAACCTGGATTTGATTCGCCGGGTTCCCTTGTTCTCCACCTTGACCCAGGCGCAGGCCGAATCGGTCGCCGATGCGGTGGTGAAGAAACGTTACAAGCGCGGCGAATGCATCGTTGAGCAAGGAAAAAAATCCAACATGCTGGCCATCGTCTTGACCGGGCGAGCCCGCGTCGTGACAACCGACTCTCGTGGGCGGGAGGTGATTCTGGCCACCATGAATCCTGGCGACTATGTGGGCGAGATGAGTCTCATCGACAACCAGCCCCACTCCGCCACGGTGAAAGCCGAAGTGCAAACCGATGTGCTGATTTTGGGACGGGTCGAGTTTGCGCGCTGCCTGCCGGAAAATACCTCGATGGCCTATGCGGTCATGAAAGGGCTGGTTCAGCGCTTGCGGCATGCCGACCGAAAGATCGAGTCGCTGGCGTTGATGGACGTGTATGGTCGCGTGGCGCGTGCCCTTCTGGAGTTCGCCCAGCCCAACAAGGACAACGAACTGGTGATTCGCGAGCGGGTCTCTCGTCAGGATGTGGCCAAGATGATCGGGGCGTCGCGCGAAATGGTCAGTCGGGTCATGAAGGACCTCGAAGACCGGGGTTTCATCGAGTTGCGCGACGACGGGTCCACCGTGATCAAGGAACGCCTGAGTTCTTTGGGCTGATCTGGCGGGGCAGACGTCGGCACGGCGTGTTCGCATGCCTCGCCGCTTGCGCTTTCGTGCCCCACGCAGCACCCGATTCCAGAACATGGTGACCGGTGAGGGCGCCTTGGACGGGTGTCGCGCTGCGTTAAGCTTGGCAACGCCATGATGCGAGGCCTATGACATATTCTCTGAACACTCTCAATGCAGACCGTGCCCAGGCTGGCCCTGGGCCTTTGGCTCGCCTGAGTCAGGAAGCGCTGCTGGTGCTGGGAGCAGTGGCGCTGGCCTTTTGGTTGCTGGCGTTGTTGAGCTATTCCCCGGCAGATCCCGCCTGGAGCACCTCGGGTTCACATACCGATGTCACCAACCTGGGTGGGCGGCTGGGTGCGTACCTTGCCGATGTAGGGTATTACCTGCTGGGCTGGTCGGTCTGGTGGTGTTTCCTGGCAGCGCTGCGGGCATGGTTGTCGGTGTTGGCCGTGCGGTTGCGCTCGGGGTCTTCAACGGCCGCAAGGCCCAGCCAGCCTGGGCCGTGGTGGCGGGGCCGGGTGGCGCGTCGCACCACCTTCGGCTTGGCGTTGTTGGTCTTGTTGTGTGCCAGTGGCGTGCTGGAATGGAGCCGTTTGTACCGGCTTGAAGCCTTGCTGCCGGGTACCTCGGGGGGCGTGCTTGGCTCGGTGCTGGGCCCATCGGTGGTGCGTTGGCTCGGCTTTACCGGCGCGGCGGTGGTCACCCTGGGCTTGATGGTGCTCACGCTGCCCCGTGTTTTCCAATTCTCCTGGGGTCATTGGGCAGAGGTCATCGGCGCGCGGTTCGATGGCTGGTTTGAAACGCGGCGCGAAAAGCGTGAGGCGGTGGAAGATCAGCGCATCGGTCAGAAGGCGGCGCGCGAACGTGAGGAGGTGGTGAAGGTCGAGCGGGTGGAGATCGAGGAGCACCATGTGGTGCCGGTCTTTATCGAGCCTGCCGTGGTCGATGTGCCCAAGAGCGAGCGCGTGGCCAAGGAGCGTCAGAAGCCACTCTTCTCCGAGATGCCGGACAGCTCGTTGCCGCAGGTGGATCTCCTGGATGCCGCACCGACCAATCAGGTGGGGGTGGACAACCAGACGCTGGAGATGACCAGCCGCCTGATCGAGAAGAAGCTCAAGGACTTTGGTGTTGAGGTTCGGGTGGTGGCCGCTGCGCCGGGTCCGGTGATCACGCGCTACGAGATCGAGCCCGCCACCGGCGTCAAAGGTTCTCAGGTGGTGAACCTGAGTCGCGATCTGGCGCGTTCGCTTTCCCTGGTTTCCATCCGGGTGATCGAGACGATTCCGGGCAAGAACCTGATGGCCCTGGAGCTGCCCAATGCCAAGCGCCAGATGATCAAGCTCAGCGAGATCCTGGGGTCGTCGGTTTACAACGATGCAAAGTCGCTGCTGACCATGGGGCTGGGCAAAGACATTGGCGGCTTGCCGGTGGTGGCCGATTTGGCCAAGATGCCGCACTGCCTGGTGGCCGGTACCACGGGTTCGGGCAAGTCCGTGGGCATCAACGCCATGATCCTGTCGCTGCTTTACAAGGCGGACGCCAAGGACGTGCGTTTGTTGCTGATCGACCCGAAGATGCTGGAGATGAGTGTTTACGAGGGAATTCCGCATCTGCTGGCGCCGGTGGTGACCGACATGAAACACGCGGCCAACGGTCTCAATTGGTGCGTTGGCGAGATGGAGAAGCGCTACAAGCTCATGAGCAAGATGGGGGTGCGCAATCTGGCCGGCTACAACACCAAGCTGGACGAGGCCAAGGCGCGTGGCGAGATCATCGGGAACCCCTTCAGCCTGACGCCGGAGCAGCCGGAACCGTTGGAGCGTCTGCCCTACATCACGTGGTGGTGATCCGACCTTGAGTTGGCCGACCTGATGATGGTCGTGGGCAAGAAGATCGAAGAGCTGATTGCCCGGCTGGCGCAGAAAGCGCGTGCGGCGGGCATTCACCTGATTCTTGCCACCCAGCGCCCAAGCGTGGACGTGATCACCGGCCTGATCAAGGCCAACATTCCCACCCGGTTGAGCTTTCAGGTGAGCAGCAAGATCGACAGCCGCACCATTCTTGACCAGATGGGGGCGGAAAGCCTGCTGGGCATGGGCGACATGCTCTACCTGCCTTCCGGGACGGGCTTCCCCATCCGGGTGCACGGTGCGTTTGTCAGTGATGATGAGGTGCACCGTGTGGTGGCCTATCTGAAGGAGCGTGGTGGCGAGCCCAACTACATCGAGGGCGTGCTGGAGGCACCCGGTGGCGATGGTGAGGGCGGTGACATGTTCGGCGATGGCGGCGATGGCAACGAAAAAGACGCGCTCTATGATCAGGCGGTGGAGATCGTCCTCAAGGACCGCAAGGCGAGCATTTCCTATGTCCAGCGCAAGCTCAAGATCGGGTACAACCGGGCCGCGCGGTTGCTGGAAGACATGGAAAAGGCGGGTTTGGTGAGCTCGCTGACGTCCAGCGGGCAGCGCGACATTCTGGTGCCGGGTCGGGCCGAATAGGGCCGACCGCCGGACAAAGTGATGCGACTTGCCGCTGAGGTGTGGAAACAGACCTTGTGTGAAAGGGCATTGGCGCTGCGGCCAGGTCGCCAAGGAACCCTCGTGATTGCCGTCGACTCATACATCCATGAACATTCGTAAAACCTTTTCTGGCTTGGTGTTGCTGGCCTCCTTGTGGTCGGTTGCTGGGGCCGTGCGAGCCGACGGGCTGTCCGAGATGGCCACGTTTCTGCGGGACGTGCGCAGTGCCCAGGCATCTTTCACCCAGGTGGTGACTTCGCCCCAACGGCAGGGTGAATCTGCGGCGCGCAGCAAGACGTCCAGCGGGCGGTTTGAGTTTTTGCGGCCGAACCGCTTTCGTTTCGAGTACACCAAACCGTTCGAGCAGAGCATCGTGGCCGACGGCGACACCCTGTACCTGTTTGATGTGGACCTGGGGCAGGTCACGGCCCGCAAACAGCAGGAAGTGATGGGCAGCACACCAGCAGCCCTGATTGCGGCGGGGACCGACATCAAGTCGCTGGCATCGGTGTTCGAGCTCACTTCGGCGCCGGCCAAGGAGGGCGTGGAATGGGTCGATGCCCGCCCGCGAGGCAATGAGGGACAGTTGCAGTCGGTCCGGGTGGGATTCCGCCAGGGACAACTGGTGGCGCTGGAGATTCAGGACAGTCTGGGGCAGAAATCGGTGCTGACCTTTTCTGACTGGAAAAGCAACGTGCCGTTGAAGCCCGAGCAGTTCCGGTTTGTGCCGCCGCCAGGGGTGGACGTGATCCGTCCCTGATGTGGTGAGCGTGGTCGCGCAAGGGCATCAACCGTTGGCAGAACGTCTGCGTCCGCAGACGTTGGGCGAGGTCATCGGGCAGCAGCATCTGCTGGGAGAGGGCATGGCATTGCGGCTCGCCTTCGAGTCGGGCCAGCCGCACAGCTGCATTCTCTGGGGGCCGCCGGGGGTGGGCAAGACCACGATTGCGCGCCTGATGGCGCATGCCTTCGACGCCCAGTTCATCACCATCAGCGCGGTGCTGGGCGGGGTGAAGGACATCCGGGAGGCGGTGGAGAAGGCCGAGGCAGCGCGCGACGGTTTGATGGCACAGCGCAGCGATCGTCTTTGTCGACGAGGTGCACCGGTTCAACAAGAGTCAGCAAGATGCCTTTCTGCCCCATGTCGAAAGCGGGCTTTTCACCTTCATTGGCGCCACCACCGAGAATCCGTCGTTTGAGGTGAATTCGGCCCTGCTTTCGCGTGCGGCGGTGTATGTGTTGAAGTCGCTGGAAAAGGACGACCTGCGCCAGCTCATCGAACGGGCTCAGGCCATTGGGGCCATGCCGGCTGTGCAGACCGCGGCGGCGGACCGTCTGATTGCCTATGCCGATGGTGATGCTCGGCGCCTGCTCAACACCCTTGAGACCTTGGCCGTGGCAGCCACGCGGGAGAAGCTTGAAGAGGTGGCCGACGATTGGCTGTTGCGCGTGCTGGGCGAACGCATGCGCCGTTACGACAAGGGCGGTGAGCAGTTCTACGACACCATCAGTGCATTGCACAAAAGCGTGCGCGGATCCGATCCCGATGCCTCCCTGTATTGGTTCGTGCGCATGCTCGATGGTGGTGCGGATCCGCGTTACCTCGCGCGCCGGCTCATCCGCATGGCGAGCGAGGACATCGGACTGGCCGATCCGCGTGCGCTGCGGCTGGCCTTGGATGCCGCGGATGTGTATGAGCGTTTGGGTTCGCCAGAGGGCGAGTTGGCCTTGGCCGAATGTGTGGTGTACCTTGCGGTCGCACCGAAATCCAATGCGGTCTACAAAGCGTTCAATGAGGCCAAGGCCTTTGTCAAGAAAGATGGGACGCGCCCGGTGCCCATGCATCTGCGCAATGCCCCCACCCAACTGATGAAGTCGTTGGATTACGGCGCGGGTTACCGGTATGCCCACGACGAGGCCGATGGGTTCGCTGCCGGCGAAAACTACCTGCCCGAGGGCATCGATGCACCCGCGTTCTACCGACCTGTGGAGCGTGGGCTGGAGATCCGGATAGCCGATAAGCTGCGCGAGCTTAAAAAACGCAACCATCAATCTGGCTAATGTTGTGCCAAACCGCCTGATGTTGGGGCGGGTAGGCCCAGACATTGCGGGTAAACCCGGCCGAGCTAGGTGCTAACACCATTCAAGTGCATTGCACCGCTCGCTACAATCGCGCTCCAACCCGCAGTCGGTCTTGCCACGGATCGAACTGGCGGGTTTTTTGCTAAATTGAAACGGGTTGTTTCCGGAAAACAGCCAAAGCCTCTCAGAACTCGGAGAATCCTTATGGAAGTTTTGCTTCAGCAGATCATCAATGGTCTGGTCCTGGGCAGCATGTACGCGTTGGTGGCCCTTGGCTATACCATGGTGTACGGCATCATCGGTCTGATCAACTTTGCCCACGGCGAAGTGCTCATGGTGGGCGCGCTGACCAGCTGGACCTTGATTGGCTGGATGAGCGACGCATGGACCGGCATGCCAGGGTGGGTCATCCTGCTGGCCGCCACCTTGATCGCCATGGTGGTTTGCGGTGCACTGAACTATGTGATCGAAAAAATGGCCTACCGGCGCCTGCGCAACTCACCTCGGCTGGCGCCCCTGATCACCGCCATCGGTATGTCGCTGCTGCTGCAGACGTTCGCGATGATCATCTGGAAACCGAATCCGAAGTCCTACCCTTCCATGCTCCCGACCGAGCCCTTCCAGTTTGGTGGCGCCGTGATTTCGGTGACGCAGGTGACCATTCTGGCCACGACCGCCATCACGCTGGCGTTGCTGATGTGGCTGGTGAATCACACCAACTTGGGGCGTGCCATGCGGGCCACGGCTGAAAACCCGCGCGTGGCCGCCCTGATGGGGATCAAGCCCGACATGGTGATCTCTGCGACCTTCATCATCGGTGCCATGCTGGCGGCGATTGCCGGCGTGATGTGGGCATCGAACTACGGCACCGTGCAACACACCATGGGTTTCATGCCCGGTTTGAAATCGTTTGTGGCCGCGGTCATGGGCGGTATCGGCAACCTGGCCGGCGCCGTGTTGGGCGGCATCGTGCTGGGCTTGATCGAGTCGCTGGGCGCGGGCTACCTGGGCAAGCTCACCGGTGGCGTGCTGGGCAGCCAGTACTCCGATATTTTTGCTTTCATCATGTTGGCGCTGGTGTTGACGTTGCGGCCCTCTGGCTTGCTCGGCGAACGCGTGGCGGATCGCGCGTAAGGCCAAAGGAGTTATGACATGTTGAATACCAAACAAGGCAAGTTGATTGCGTTTCTGGTGGCGGGCGTTGCCCTGCTGGTGTTGCCGCTGCTCTTGCAGGCCACGGGCAGCAATTCCTGGGCGCGCATTGTGGATCAGGCGCTGCTGTATGTGTTGCTGGCCCTGGGTCTGAACATTGTGGTGGGCTATGCCGGTCTGCTGGACCTGGGGTACATCGCCTTTTTCGCGGTGGGTGCCTACATCTACGGCCTTCTGGCGTCGCCGCATCTGGCCGAAGCGTTTGCTTCGATCGCCGCGGCATTCCCCGGCGGCTTGCACACCAACATCTTTGTGGCGATCGTGATCGCCGCGCTGGTGGCGGGGGTGGTGGGCATGATTCTGGGCGCGCCCACGCTGAAACTGCGTGGCGACTACCTGGCCATCATCACCTTGGGCTTCGGCGAGATCATCCGCATCTTCATGCTCAACCTGGATCGCCCGATCAACATCACCAACGGCCCCAAGGGCTTGCCCGGGGTGGATGCCCCCACGGTTTTGGGGATCAACTTTGCCAGGCCGTTTTATGTGGGTGACTTCCGGGTGGAGCCCGTCACGCTGTACTACTACCTGTTCATGGCGTTCGTCGTGGCTGCGGTGATCCTTTCCTACCGTTTGCAGGATTCGCGCATTGGCCGTGCCTGGATGGCGATTCGTGAAGACGAGATCGCCGCCAAGGCCATGGGGCTGAACACCCGGAACCTCAAGCTGCTGGCCTTTGGCATGGGCGCCACGTTTGGCGGCGTGTCCGGGGTGCTGTTCGCTTCGTTCCAGCGCGGCGTTTACCCGGAATCCTTCATCCTGATGGAGTCCGTGATGGTGGTGGCCATGGTGGTGCTTGGTGGCATCGGCCACATTCCAGGCGTGATTCTGGGTGCGTTGTTGCTGGCCGGCCTGCCTGAGGTGCTGCGCCATGTGGCCGGCCCGCTGGCACAGATGACCGATGGCCGTCTGGCCCCTGAAATTCTTCGTCAGATGCTCATTGCACTGGCCATGGTGGTGGTGATGCTGATCCGTCCCAGAGGCTTGTGGCCATCGCCCGAGCATGGCAAATCCTTGAGCAAGTGAGGCCAGACAAATGAGTGACACCATTCTCAAAGTTGCCAACGTGTCCAAGCGCTTTGGCGGCCTGCAGGCGCTGAGCGATGTGGGCATCGAAATTCACCAGGGCCAGGTTTATGGCCTGATCGGCCCCAACGGCGCGGGCAAGACCACCTTCTTCAATGTGTTGACCGGGCTGTACACGCCCGACAGCGGTTCGTTCGAGCTGGCGGGCAAGCCCTACACCCCCACCGCCGTGCACGAAGTGGCCAAAGCGGGCATTGCGCGTACCTTCCAGAACATCCGTTTGTTCCCCGACATGACGGCGCTGGAAAACGTGATGGTCGGTCGCCATGTGCGGACACATTCCGGCCTGATCGGCGCGGTGTTTCGCACCGCCGGTTTCAAGCGT
This sequence comes from Burkholderiaceae bacterium, assembly GCA_041396525.1. Taxonomy (GTDB): domain Bacteria; phylum Pseudomonadota; class Gammaproteobacteria; order Burkholderiales; family Burkholderiaceae_C; genus Hydrogenophaga. The sequence goes on along the minus strand of JAWKYI010000002.1, from coordinate 15,453 downwards.
GAAGAGGCCGAGATTGCGGCGCGTGCCAAGGAACTGCTCGACTATGTGGGCATTGGCAAGTTTGCCGACTACAAGTCGCGCACCCTGAGCTACGGCGATCAGCGCCGTCTGGAGATTGCCCGGGCGCTGGCCACCGACCCCAAGCTGATCGCGCTCGATGAGCCCGCGGCCGGCATGAACGCCACGGAGAAGGTCCAGCTGCGCGAGCTGATCGACCAGATTCGCAAGGACAACCGCACGATCTTGCTCATCGAACACGATGTGAAGCTGGTGATGGGCCTGTGTGACCGGGTGACGGTGCTCGATTACGGCAAGCAGCTCTCGTCGGGTACGCCTGCCGAAGTGCAGAACGACCCCAAGGTGATCGAGGCCTATCTGGGCACGGGCGGAAGCTGAGGACACAACAACATGGCAAACACATTACTCAAGATCAGCGGCCTGAAGGTCGCGTACGGTGGCATCAAGGCGGTCAAGGGCATCGACCTGGAGGTGCGCGAGGGCGAGCTGATTTCATTGATCGGTTCCAATGGCGCGGGCAAGACCACCACCATGAAGGCCATCACCGGATCGCTCGGGTTCGAGGCCGGCGACATCGAGTACCTGGGACAATCCATCAAGGGGCAGGGGCCCTGGGATCTGGTCAAACAGGGGCTGGTGATGGTGCCCGAGGCCGCGGGGTCTTCACGCGCATGACCATCACGGAGAACCTGCAGATGGGTGCCTACATCCGCGGTGACAAGGCGGGCATTCAGCGGGATATCGAACGCATGTTCGCCATTTTTCCGCGCCTGAAAGAGCGCAAAGACCAGTTGGCCGGCACCATGAGTGGCGGCGAACAGCAGATGCTGGCCATGGCCCGTGCGCTGATGAGCCAGCCCAAGGTGCTGTTGCTGGACGAGCCTTCCATGGGTTTGTCGCCCATCATGGTGGACAAGATTTTTGAGGTGGTCAGCGATGTGGCCGCGCAAGGCGTGACCATCTTGCTGGTGGAGCAAAACGCCCAGCGCGCCTTGCAGATCGCCAGCCGGGGCTATGTGATGGACTCGGGTGAAATCACGATGACCGGCGCGGGCAAGGACCTGCTGGTCGACCCCAAGGTGCGCGAGGCATACCTGGGCCATTGAACCAGGCCACCGATGGCTTGGCGGCCCCTTCGGGGGCGGCATCATGAAAAACCTACAATTGCGGGTTGCGCATCGCGGATGTGCAACCCGTTTTTCATTGCACCATGACCCAAGCCAACACCCCTTCAGCCCAGCCCGCCGCAGCCACCGCTGCCGTTGACGAGAACCAGCTCATTGCCGAGCGGCGCGAGAAACTCAAGGCCATGCGCGACACCCAGAAGCAGGGTGGGGCGGTGGCGTTTCCCAACGACTTCAAGCCGGGCAACAAGGCGGCTGAGTTGTTTGCGGCTTATGGTGAGATGACCAAGGAGGCGCTGGAAGGCGGCACCGGTTCGCGCCAGCGTGGCTGGTCGCATGATGCTCAAGCGCGTGATGGGCAAGGCCAGCTTTGCCACGCTGCAGGACGCCTCGCTGGGCGAGAGCGGTGGGCGCATCCAGATCTACCTGAACAACGACAGCGTGGGCGAGGCGGTGCACGCGGCGTTCAAGCATTGGGACCTGGGCGATATCGTGGCCGCCGAAGGGGTGTTGTTCAAGACGCGCACGGGCGAGCTCACGATTCATGCCGACAGCATCCGCTTGCTGACCAAAAGCCTGCGGCCTTTGCCCGACAAGTTTCACGGCATTCACGACCAGGAAATCAAGTACCGCCAGCGGTATGTGGATCTGATGACCGACGAGGGCGCGCGCCGCCGCTTCCTGACCCGCAGCCAGGCGCTCTCCAGCATCCGCGAGTTCATGGTGAGCCACGGCTTCCTCGAAGTGGAAACGCCCATGCTGCACCCGATTCCCGGGGGCGCGAATGCCAAGCCGTTCGAGACGCACCACAACGCGCTGGACCAGGAAATGTTTCTGCGCATTGCCCCAGAGCTGTACCTCAAGCGCCTGCTGGTGGGCGGGTTTGACCGCGTCTTCGAGATCAACCGCAATTTCCGCAACGAAGGGATCAGCGTTCGCCACAACCCCGAGTTCACGATGATGGAGTTCTATGCGGCCTACTGGAATTACCAGGATCTGATGGACTTCAACGAGCAGCTGATTCGCCATGTGGTGCAGCAGGTGCATGGCGACCAGCCCTTGACCTACAACGGGCAGCCGGTGGATGTGATGTCGCCGTTTGAGCGGCTGACCATTCGCGAGGCGATTCTGAAATACACCGATGCCGGGGACAACGTGGACAACCCCGGCTGGCTGCTGCCCCAGTTGCAAAAGCTGGGTCTGTCCGAGGCCAAGCATCAGTTGAGCAGCCGCAGTCTGGCGGGCTTGCAGGTGTTGTTCTTCGAGGAGACGGTGGAGGAGAAGCTGTGGAACCCCACCTTCATCATGGACCACCCCACCGAGATTTCGCCGCTGGCGCGGGCCAACGACGCCAACCCCGAAGTGACCGAGCGCTTTGAGCTCTACATCACCGGGCGCGAGTTCGGCAACGCGTTCTCCGAGCTGAACGACGCCGAAGACCAGGCCGCGCGTTTCCACGCGCAGGTGGCCAGCAAGGACAGCGGCGATGACGAGGCGATGCACTTCGACGCCGATTTCATCCGCGCGCTTGAATACGGCATGCCCCCGGCCGGCGGCTGCGGCATTGGCATCGACCGTTTGATGATGTTGCTGACCGACAGCCCCAGCATCCGCGACGTGATCCTGTTCCCGGCCCTGCGCCGCGAGGTTTGAACCGCTGCCGGTGGTGAGCGCACAAGCCATCGAGCGCTGGTCCTGGCGGCTGTTTGCGTTCGCCCTGGTCGCGTCGCTGGGGTTGGCCTTGTGGGATTACGCCGATCGCTGGCATTCGCCGGGCTTGTGGTTGCGCAACCTGGTGATGTTGTTGCTGTATTGGGCGCCGCGCCTGGGCGGGATCTTCCTGCTGAGTGGGCTGCTGAGTCAGGCCTGGGGCTCGACGGGGTTTCGGCGCTGGCGGGCTGCGGTGTTGACCTTGGCCGTGTTGGTGGGGTTGTGGTCTTCCTGGGTCGAGCCGCAGCTGTTGCGGGTGCGCACCACCGTGTTGACGGGCCTGCCCGCAGGGGCTCAGCCGGTGAAGCTGGCGCTGGTGGCCGATGTGCATTGGGGGCTTTTCTTTCGCGATGGGCAGCTTGAGCGCTTGATCGAGCGCCTCAATGCGCTGGATGTGGACGCCGTGCTGGTGGCCGGTGACTGGACCCACGAGCCGCCCCTGGATCTGGAGAAGGGGCTGGCGCCCTGGGCCCGCTTGCGCCACCCGGTGTGGGGTGTGCTCGGCAACCACGACGTGCAGGCGCCTGGACCGCCGCTGACGCAGGCGCTGCGGAGCGTGCTGGTGGCCAACGGGGTGCAACTGCTGGAAGGCCGTTCGGTGGCCTGGAAGGGCTGGACCCTGGTGGGGCTCGACGACCACTGGGGTGGGGCGCCCGCACCGCAGGTTCGCGCTTTGTGGCCAGATGATCTGCCGCCCGAACAGGCCGCCAGGCGCATTGTGATTGCGCACCAGCCCGACACCCTGGCGCTGCTGCCTGCGCGAGGGGCCTTTCTCGCGGTGGCGGGGCACACCCACGGTGGGCAGATCTGGATCCCCGGCTTGACGCCCTGGGTGCTCAAGCACACCAACAGCAACCAGTCCTGGTGGAATGGCTTGTATGAGGCGGCGCAGGGCCATGTGTTTGTGACTCCCGGCATTGGCACCATCGGGCTGCCGGCGCGCCTGGCGGTGCCGCCCACGATCGACCTGATCGAGCTGCGCTGAACGGCTGGGGCCGGTGCTTTGCGTCTGCGATGGGGGCGGCTGGGTTGGGTGCCGCGACCGGCGTTGCCACCGGCCCGGGCGAGGTGGTGAGGCCGCGACCCGGCGAGCGTCAGCGATCCAGGTGCAGACCCTCAGGCCCCTCGCTCAACTTTTCGCTTTTGGTTTGAATAAGTGCAGCGTCTCGCCGCGCGCCAGCATGTTCACCAGCTGGGCGATGCGCCGGGCGCGCGTCTCGGGTTTCACCGCGGTCTGGATGCGCCACAGCACCGCGTAGCGGTTGGCGGCGTTGATCGTGGCAAAAAGACCTTGGCTTTTGGTTGTGCGTCCAGCGCGGCTTGCAGGTCGTCGGGCACCACCGCCGTTCGCGCGCCGTCGTAGGCCCTGGCCCAGCGGTCGTCGGCCTTGGCCGCGTCCACCTGCGCGATGCCCGGCGCCTGCATGCGACCCGCCGCGGTGAGCGCCGCCACCTTCTCCACATTGACCTTCGACCACACGCTGCGCGCGCGCCGCGGCGTGAAGCGCTGGAGAAAGTGCTGCTCGTCCAGCCCCTTTTTCTGCCCGTCGATCAACCCCAGCACAGGGCGATCTCCACCGCCTCGGCGTAGGTGACGCTTGGCTCGGCCGCACCCCGTTTGGCGATCTGCAGCCAGAGGCCGTCGGAGGTGGCGTGGTGCTTCTTCAGCCAGGCCTCGAACGCCTTGGCGTTCGTGAACAAGGTGGGGCTTGATGGTGCCTGGGTGGCGGTTGGCTGTGGGCTCATGATAGGGAGTGTGCCTCAGGGGGCCGTTGGCTGGGGTGCTTGTGGGCGCTGGGTTCTGGCGTGACATGCGGGGGCAGGGCGCCTAAGATCGGGGCGGCCGCGTTCATGGCAATGGCTTCGCAGCCGCCCCTGGCAGCGGTACAGCGCCCGCAGCGCCGCAAGGCAGGTCTCCGCCTGCGGACAAGCCGTGTCGATTCGGCGCCCCGCCGTTCGTTGATGGAATAGGAGGCGCCTTCCAGCAGGGCGCCGGTCCGTCAACCCAACCGGAGTAAAAACATGTCCTACATCGATGGTTTCGTGATCGCGGTTCCCACGGCCAGCAAGCAGAAGTTCATCGAACACGCGCGGCATTTTGATTCGCTGTTCATCGAGCTGGGCGCGATTCGCGTGCTCGAGTCCTGGGGCGACGACGTCCCGGACGGCAAAGTCACCGACTTCCGCCGCGCCGTCCAGGCCACGGCCGAGGAAACGGTGGCGTTTTCGTGGGTCGAATGGCCGGACAAGGCCACGCGCGACGCCGGCATGAAAAAGATGATGGAAGACCCGCGCATGGACCCGGCCAACCCTGGCAACCCGCCCATGCCCTTTGACGGCAAGCGCATGATCTTCGGCGGGTTTGAGGCGGTGGTCGACGTTAAGGCTTGAGGGGCTGTTGGGTCAGGCGTCGATCTGCATCGCCGGGCGCGCCTGCACCTTCTGCAGCCAGGCGTTCGTGATCGGGTGGTCGGCCACCGGCGCGCCCAGGTAGACGCTGTAGCCGATCACCGAGGCCACGATCAGGTCGACCAGCGTGTACGCATCGCCGAGCAACCAGGGCTTCTCGCTCAGGCGCCCGTCGAGCACGGTGAGCAGCTCGTCGATGGCCTTGTGGGCGGCAGTGCCGTGCGCATCGTCGGGCGTGCCCATGTTCTTCGCGGCCTGCAGGCGGAACACCTGCGCGCCGTAGGTCACATAGGCCCAGGTGCTCCACGACATGGCCTGCAGGTGTTCGGGCGTGCCGCCGGCCGGCCACAGGCCGCTCTTCACGCCATAGGTGTGGCCCAGCCACAGCTCGATGGCCAGCGCCTCGAACATCGGCGCGCCGTCCACCGTCAGCGTGGGTACCTTGCCGTTGGGGTTGAGGGCCAGGAAGTCGGGCCGGCGCTGCTCGCCGGTGGTGATGTCGATCTTGACGCGCTCGTGCGGCACGCCGAGTTCGGCGAGGGCGCAGGCGACCGGGGTGGCGCTGGACATGGGGTGCCAGTAGAGAACGATCTGAGGCATGAGGGGCTCCTTGATGAAGATGTGGACAGCGGGCCCGACACCGCGCCGAACCCGTGGCTGCAATGTCGCGCCCATTGCGGACAGCTTCGGCCCGCAATAAAAGTTAGAGTGCGGCCATGCTGTCATCGTCCTCGCGCCTGCTGCGCGTCCTCTCGCTGCTGCAGACCCGCAGCCACTGGGCCGGCCCCGAACTGGCCGAGCGGCTGGCGGTGCACCCGCGCACGCTGCGGCGCGACATCGACCGGCTGCGCCAGCTCGGCTACCCCATCCACGCCAGCAGCGGCGTGGCGGGCGGCTATGCGTTTCGCGCGGGGCAGTCGCTGCCGCCGCTGCTGCTGGACGACGAAGAGGCGCTGGCGGTGGCCATTGCCCTGCAGATCGCCGCGGCCGGCACCGTGAGCGGCGTGGAAGAAAGCTCGCTGCGCGCGCTGGTGAAACTGGAACAGGTGATGCCCACCCGCCTGCGCCGCCGCACGGGCGCGCTGCGCTCGGCCATCGTGCCGGTGCAGCGCATGGGGCCCACCATCGACGCCAGCGTGCTCGCCACCCTGGCCACGGCCTGCCGCGACCAGCTGCAGGTGGGCTTCAGCTACCGCGACCTGCGCGGCCAGGCCAGCGTGCGCCAGGTGCAGCCGCACGGGCTGGTGCACACCGGCCACCACTGGTACCTGGTGGCCTGGGACCCGGCGCGCGACGACTGGCGCACCTTCCGCATCGACCGCGTGCAGGGCACACCCCGCACCGGCGCGCACTTCGCGCCACGCCCGCCGCCCGCGGGCGACCTGCGCGCCTACGTCACCGGGGCCATGGCCGGCGTGCACCAGCAGGGCGAGCAGGCGCGCGTGGTGCTGCACCAGCCGCGCGAGGTGATGGCCAATACCATCCCCCCATCCGCTGCCACGCTGGAAGCGATCGACGACACGCACTGCCTCATGCTCTGCGGCACGGGCCAGCTGGACTCGCTGGTGTACTGGCTGATGGCGCTAGACGTGGAGTTCGATGTGCTGGAGCCGCCCGCGCTGAAGGAGCGGCTGCGCCGGGCGAGTGAGCGGGTGGGAAGGAGCTTGGCGCGCGGTGGCGGGTGAACCTTGGTCGCTGTGAGATGGGCGTCTGAATGGTCAGGGCTAAGAAGGGGGCGATGACCGAATACGGTTCTTTGAATAGGTGCCGCGAAAGGCGCAATGGGTACTTGAAAGCTGATATCAGCTGGGAACGGATCGACGATGCCCTGGCACCGAGCGACTGCGGTCGCGGTCATGAGGAATGCGCCAGGAACAAGCCCCTTAACGGTAGTCTCGGATTGCAGCCTTATCGATCTCGCTTGCCGGTACAAGCTTGTAGTGGCGCTCTTCGACAACCCTTATTTCGTCGTCCTCGATAGTGAGTTCGAAGAGCGCGATCTGGTCGCTCGATATGAACTGGGCCGAGATCGGTCGGCAGCGAAGGCCGGGGTATTTTTCTTTGCAGCAATCGATGTCTTGCTTGGTTTGGACGATCGATATCTGGTCGGTACCGCCCTTGGCCTGAACGGGAATGACATAGTGACAGCCGTACTTGTCCAGGCCGATGTAGAGCTCGTCGATTTCGATCTGCCCGACACCTTTGACACTTGTTCGCAAATGGTTCTGTAGTGAATAGGTCGTCAGCCCCAGAAAAATGTCTATGAGGCGGTTGTAGCGAACCTTGGCTAGCAGCGCTTGCTCGTCGTCCAAAGCGTACTCAGCGATGACTTCGGGTGTACTGTCGGGGATGCGAATTCGTGAGAGGCTGGAATTTGGGATGATCCGGTTCGCCTTGCGAAGTATGAAGCGGTACTTGGCGCGGCCAACGGCCTCGATCAACCACTCGCTGCCCTTGGGCTGTGTCTCCAAAATACGGGTAGGCATGGCTTGCCTGAAGCGGAACGAATAGAGCACGTCGCCAAGGTTTTTGGGTAAGGCGATACCGAGATCGGCTGCAGCCCTTGATAGCTCATCGCGCTCGAACTCGAGTGCAGAGGCCCCAATTTTGTAGTGATCAAAGAAAATTCTCTCGATCCAGAGCCGAGTAGCGGTTCGTGCGAATCGCCTTGCTACTTACACCTCTCTTATCGTGTTCCACTTCGCTGGTCATTTCGTTCGCCTCAGAGAATTCGATAATCATCTGGCCCTCGATCCTTCCGGTTGGGAATACGGCGCCGGGAGATCGTGTCGTGAGGAACGCCGAACATTCGCGCGGCGTCGACATAGACATCGAAAGCAGCGCGGTGTCGCCGGGGGATGATTTCCGCCGGCTTGACCGGCGTGGCGCAGTGCCTCCAACCTTAGATGCAACGGCACGCGCCAAGTGGGGCGGTACAGGATTGCCGATTTGACGGAAGCCGTGCCACTTCGTTGCATGGAAGCGAAACCAGTCGGGGTAGGAGTGAAGGCGGGCTGCTTCGCGAACGGTGATCACGCGCGGGCTCGTCGGATGGATAGGGCGGGGGCGATGTGAACGCTCCCGGTCACTCGCCGTGCCGGCCCTCAGTGTGTTGCAAAAATGCCGTCCTAGATCGAGCTTCTGAAGCGGCTGATCAGTTCCGGTTTCCCCGTTCGGGGTGGCGGCGAAGCGCTTCTTCCGAAAAGGTCGGTATGAACAGTCAACATGCTTGACGCGTGAGCAGCGTCGGATCAAACTGCCGTGGGTAAGCGAAGTCATTTGGATCGGTAGCTTTGCCCCGGAGTACAGCGGCATACGGGGGAGGGACGGCCGAACAGCTTTACCCAATCGCAGTACATCAGCTCCGGGAACTCTTCGGCTACCGGCAGGTCGCCGATAGCCTGAGCCATGACGCGATTGATCGGTTCAGGGTAAACGGGCTTCTTTAACCCCTTGCGGGTACCCATGAGAAAAGGCGCTGGCGAGACTGTGGGACGCCGAAATCGGCAGCGTTCAGACCTTGTAAGGTAGCTGCAGCTCGTAGCCGGCCTCCTGGAACGCGTCAACGATTTCTTGAAGCGCCGATGCGTTCCGACGGTGAGACCTTTACGTTTTCGAAAACAAGTGCTTGGGGCGCAGTTCTTTTACTAGGCGGACAAAGAGTGATGCACTAGCTGATTTCGGGGTCGTCCAATGCACGCTTGCCGATGAGCGAAAAGCCTTGACAGGGCGCCTCCGAACAACATCGATTTCTTTTCTTTCCGATGCCAGCACGCTTGCAGATTTCGTCGCCGGATACTTCGACAACGCTCTTGCAGATTGTCGTGGTCTGCGGGAAGTTAAATTTGTGTGCAGCGCAGTGGATCGGATCGTCTCATTTGCTGCGACCACATCGAAGCCTGCTGCTTCGAATCTAGACTAAGTCCGCCCGCTCCTGCGAACAGATCGACCCGATCAGGCGTGGCATATCTTTGTCTTCCTTGAACGGTTGGCGGTTTCTTTCAATCTTGAAGCCTACTCTAATATGATCGCTTTGTCGATCGGATGTTGATAGCGGTCCAAAAAATTCGTAGCCTCGCTTGGGCGTCAAGCTCCATAAGGTCATACTACCAAACGACCAATAACGACCATCCAGGAGTATCAGGCTCCACACGTTAGCGTACCTTACGGTTGAGTTCCGGAGCGACAAAATGGACGTTGGTCAGTTCTACTCGAACGCTCTGTGTGCATTCCGCTGAGGTTGCTTCAACTCTGTCGCTTCAACCACTTACGCCAACACTAACTCCGAAATCTCAGTCCCACGCTCAACCCCAATCGCCTCGCACACAAACCCGCTCACCCACGACTTCCGTCGGCCAGCTTGACTTGCCGATGCCCAGCGGGGCGGGGATGCCGTCGGCAAGCTGCCAGAAGTGTTCGGCAGGCAGTTCCCACACTTCCATGTCGATGTCGGCGCCGCCTTCGTTGCCGGCGCACCATGCCAGGCCGCTGGACCGGGCCGCCGAGGGGCGTAGAAATTGTATTCGGGCGCGGACTGCGCCGCGCGCCGAGCAGGCGCGCCGCGTTGGGTGAGCTGCCAGTTGAGCAGCAGGCCGCTGAAAGTGGGCGCCGCGGGCGGCGACCTTGACGGTGCCGGCGGTGTTGCTGCGCTTTGGGCAAGTCTGTGCTGTTGATGGCGGGGGTGTCGGCCAGCGTTGAACGGTGGCCGCCGGTGACTGCGCCGCCTGCGCGCGGTGGCGATCGGCCAGGCGCAGCAGGGGCACGTCTTTGAACGCGGGCGCGGCCAGGGTCACGCCCAGGGCCTTGCGCGTCGCCGCTGGCCTGGAAGCCGGCAGGCACCGCGACGGCGGCGTAGTCCAGCAGGTTCATGAAGTTGGTGTAGTAGCCCAGGTTGCTGTTCAGGCGGATCGGGTCGGCCTGCATGTCGGCGACGCGGTAGATGGTACCGGCGGTGGGCGTGAGAGCAGGCAGTCCACGTCCTGCCACACGGCGTCACACACGCGCTTGAGGGCCTTGAGCTTAGCTGGCCGCGAAGGCGTCAGCCGCGGTCTTGGCCTTGCCGCCTTCAATGATGGTGCGCACGGGCGGGAACACGGCCTCGGGTTGGGCATCGATGAAGTCCTTGATCGCGACGTAGCGCTCGGCCGCAGGGCCTTCGTAGAGCAGGCGCGCGGCTTCGAGAAGGGGGTGAGTCGATCTCGACGGCGGTGCCGCCCAGGTGATGCCCAGGCGCGCGATGCTGGCGAACAGTTCGATGGCGGCGTCGTTGCCGAAGAAGTTGGTCTTGCGGGCGCGGCACGCTGAAGCGAAGAGGCCGGCCGAAGTCGCCGAAGGGTTGGGCGGCGCGGCTGAAGGCGTCGGCTTCGTCGGGCACCGCGGCCACGGCCAGCACGGCCTGGGCGTCGGCGGCGGTGAGCGCGAAGATGGACACGGTGTCGACCGAGCGGCAGGCCGGCACCACGCCGGTGGCCGAGCAGGCCGATGGTGGGCTTGAGGCCGATGAGGTTGTTGAAGCTGGCGGGCACGGCCCGAAGCCGGCGGTGTCGGTGCCCAGCGAAGCTGAAGGTAGCCCTTGGCCACGCTCACGGCCGAGCCGCTGCTGGAGCCGCCCGAGACGAACTCGGGGTTGAAGGCGTTGCGGCAGGCGCCGTAGAGGCGAGCGGGTGCCGTTGAGGCCGGTGGCGAACTGGTCGAGGTTGGCCTTGCCCAGTGGCACGGCGCCGGCCGCGATGAGTTGCTGCACGAGGAAGGGCGCTCTCGCCAGGCGTGTAGGCGTATTCGGGGCAGCCGGCGGTGGTGGGGATGTGCGCGAGGTCGATGTTGTCTTTGATGGCAAGGGCACGCCGTAGAGGGCAGGCTGGCCGGGTCCACGCCGTCAGCACTTTCCAAACGGGCGACGTAGGGCTCGATCTCGGCGTCGGTCAGGCGGTGGATAAGCGTGGTTTTCATCGCACGCGCAGCGGCGCATGGCTTCGGCGATGACGGCGCGCACCGGGGTGCCAGCGGCGTAGGCGGCGCGCAGGCTGGCGAGGTCGAAGGACAGGGCTTGGAGGTTGGGGGGTGTGGAAAGGGGCATGGTGTGCTCCGTGGTCGGTGGGTGTGCCGTGGGTGGGGGCGGTGTTGGGGGCTTGGTGCGGCGGTGATACAGGCGGCGGTGGGCTCAGAGGGCTGTTCATGGCGGCTGTTCACAGGCTCTGGCTGGTCAGCGCGGTGGCGGCATCGGCGGTGGCCGCATCGAGCAACACCACCAGGTTCTGACCCGCGGCCGCGGGGCGCCCTGGGTGCAGAGCAGTTGGTGGACGGTGCCGCTGGCGGGGGCCAGCACGCTGAACTCCATCTTCATGGACTCGATCACCAGCAGCAGATCGCCTTCGTTCACACGCTGGCCTTCGCTCACGACCGCATGCCACACATTGCCGGGCACGCTGGCAGCCAGCGCGCGGCTGCCTTCGGGCGGGTCGAGCTCGTCGTCCGGGCCCGCGGCGGCGTGTCGGCGTCGGAGGCAAAGTGGAGTTGGCCGCTGGCGGCCAGCGCTCGCGCTCGGCTTCGAAGGCCGTTTGCTGCTGCGACTTGAAGGCCTGGATGGAGGCCGCGTTGTCTTTCAGAAAGCCGCGGTAGGCCTTCAGGTTGAGCGGCCTTCTTCGATGCGCGGGGGTAACCGCCGTGGGGAAGTTGGCGCGGATGTCGCGCGGCGCTCGTCTTCCGAGATCAGGTGGAAACGGATCTGATCGAAGAAGCGCAGCAGCCAGGGTTGCTCGAAGGGTGCCGCTGGTGCCGTGGCGCCAGCGGTTCCCATCTGCGGGGTGCGGCCCACGAACTGGTAGCCCCCGGGGCCTTCCATGCCATAGACGCAGAGGTAGGCGCCCCGATGCCCACGGCGTTTTCAGAGTCCAGGTGCGCGCGGGTTGTATTTGGTGGTCACCAGCCGGTGGCGCGGGTCCAGCGGCGTGGTCACCGCCAGGTAGACGTCGCCCAGGCCCATGACGAGGTAGCTGGCGTCGAACACGATCGTGAACACGTCTTCGATGCGCTCCAGGCCGTTGATGCGGCGAATGAACTCGATGTTGCTCGGGCACCGAGGCGCGTCGGGGCGCACCGACTGCGTAGCTTCTCGATGGCCAGGCGGGTTTGTGGGTCGTCCCGGGACAGGGCGGGTAGACGGTGCGCGGGCACCTCGATGTCGTCGATGGCGAGCAGGGCGGCTTCAGCGCGGCAGCAGCTCAACGCCCGAGCAAGGCGTCGCGGGGCAGGCGGGCGGGGTCGAGATGCACCTGCAGCGAGCGGATGCCTGGCGTCGTGTCGATGATGCCGGGCAATGCGCCGCTGTCGCGCTGGGCTTGCAGGGCGGTCATCAGCACGTGCACGCGCAGGCGCGGCTCGATGTCGAGCACCAGCGGGCCAAACTCTGAGCACATGGCGATCGCCGGCCTGGCGGATCACCATGGCCGGGACCGCATCGCGCGCGTTTTCATGGGCCGGGTCGTCGTGGATGACCGGCGTGGTGTACGAGCGCATCGTCTTCGGGCGCGGGGCAGGGTGGTGGTCTGTCCGGCAGGGCGGCTTCCATGGCGGCAACTCGGCGGCCTGGGCCAGCGAGAGGCGGTGAAAGCGCACGGTGTCGCCGGGGCGCAGTTGGCCCTTCCACAGCTCGGCGTTGACCACCACGGCCGGGCAGACGAAGCCGCCCAGGCTGGGGCCATCAGGCCCGGGATGAGCGGGCATGTCGCCGGTGAAGTCGATGGCGCCGATATGGCGTAGGCGTTGTCGGCGTGGATGTTGGAGGGGTGGAGCCCGGCTTCACCGCCGTCGCTGCGCGCCCATTGCGGTTTGGGGCCGATCAGGCGCACGCCGGTGCGGCTGGAGTTGTAGTGGACTTCCCAATCGGTGGCAAAGAAGGTGGCGATGTCGCCGTCCGCGGAGAAGTCGGGCGCGCCGTGGGGCCGTAGAGCACGCCGATGTGCCAGTGGCGGTCGTAGGCGGGGATCAGCGCTTCGGGTGCGGCCAGCGCGGTCAGCGGTCCTTGCTTGGCGGAGTCAGGTCGGTGTCGGTGGCGGTGGCGCACAGGTGCAGCACGTCGCCCATGCGCAGGTGACGCCCGGCGTGGCCGCCGAACTGGCCGAGGGTGAAGGTGGCGCGGCTGCCCAGGTAGGTGGGCACGTCCAGGCCGCCGCCACCGCAATGTCTCAGGCGGCAGCCGCTGCTGCAGCGCCCCACCGCCAGCACGCTGCCGGCCTCGACGCCAGTGGGCCTGCCACATGGCAAGCGGCTGGCCGTCCAGCGTCAGGCTGGCAGGGGCGCCGGTGACGGCCACCACGGTGGCGCAGTTGAAGCGCAGGCTCGGGCCCGGCCAGGGTGCATTCCAGCGCGGCGGCCTCGAGGGCGTTGCCACGAGGCGGTTGGCCATGCGGTGGGCATAGGCGTCCATGGGGCCGCTGGGCGGCACGCCCACGTCCCAGTGGCCCTGCCGTCCTGGCCAGTCCTGCACCGAGGTCTGCACGCCCGGCTCCAGCACATCGATGGTGGTGGGCCGGTAGTGAAAGCCGCTCAGGAAGCGGGTGATTTGCCGCCCTTCGCGGAACACCGGGTCGCGCACCACCTGGCGCAGGTAATCGAGGTTGGTCTCGATGCCGGCCAGGCGTGTGGCGTCCAGCGCGGCTTCCAGTTGGCCCAGGGCGAGCTCGCGCGTGTCGGCGGTGACGATGAGCTTGGCCAGCATGGGGTCGTACCAGGCGGGCACCTCGGTGCCGCGCTCGACCCAGCCGTCCACCCGGGCCTGGTGGGGCGCGTCTGTGGGGAAGACCACCTTGGTGAGCAGGCCCGCGCTGGGCTGGAAATTCTTGGCCGGGTCTTCGGCGTAGAGGCGCACCTGGATCGAGGCGCCCTGGGCTTGCCGCGGCAGGCCGGCCAGCGGCGGCAGGTCGCCGGCGGCGAGCTGGACCATCCAGGCCACGAGGTCCACGCCGCAGACCTGTTCGGTCACGCCGTGTTCGACCTGCAATCGCGTGTTGACCTCCAGGAAGTAGAAGTCGCCGGTGGCGGCGTCGAAGACGAACTCCACCGTGCCGGCCGAGCGGTAGTTCACCGCCTGCGCGAGCCGCACGGCGGTGGCGTGCAGTTCGGCGCGTTGCGCATCGGTCAGGCCCGGCGCGGGCGTCTCTTCGATCACTTTCTGGTTGCGCCGCTGCACCGAGCAGTCGCGCTCGCCCAGCGCCACCACGCCGCCTTTCCCATCGCCAAAAACCTGCACCTCGATATGGCGCGCCTGTTCCACGTATTTCTCGATGAACAGCCCGGCGTCCTTGAAGTTGGCCGAGGCCAGGCGGCCGACCGAGGCGAACGCGTCGCTCAGCTCGCTCTCGCTCCAGACCAGGCGCATGCCGATGCCGCCGCCACCCGCCGTGCTTTTGAGCATGACCGGGTAGCCGATGCGGGCCGCTTTCGCGCGGGCCTGGGCGGCGTCGGCGAGCAGACCGGTGCCGGGCAGCAGGGGCACGCCCTGGGCATGCGCCAGATCGCGGGCGGTGTGTTTCAGACCAAAGGCCCGCATCTGTGGGGCGGTGGGGCCGATGAAGGCGATGCCCGCGGCTTCGCAGGCCTCGGCGAAATCGGGGTTCTCGGAGAGAAAGCCATAGCCGGGGTGAACCGCCTGCGCACCGCATTGCCGGGCCACCTCCAGAATGCGCTCGGCCCGCAGATAGCTCTCGGCGGCGGGCGCCGGGCCGATCAGGTAGGCCTCATCGGCCTCGCGCACATGGCGCGCCTGGGCGTCGGCTTCGGAGTACACCGCCACGCTTTTCACGCCCAGGCGTTTGAGTGTGCGGATGATGCGGCAGGCGATGGCACCGCGGTTGGCTATCAATACCTTGCTGAACATGGTGGTCAACCTTGGGAATCAAATTCGGCAGGCCGTCCTGCCCGATCGCGGAAGCCAGCAGGTCGTCCTGCGGGCTGGGTTCAGAAAGTCGCTGCGCCAGCATGCGGGGGCTCAACCCAGCACACGCCGAAGATCCGGCTCCGCCGGTCCAAGGCGTGGTCCCCCTGGAGGGGGAAGACGCGAAGCGGCGCAGGGGGTGTCTTTTCACTCCTGATCCCAGATCAGCAGGCGCGTGGGGGTGGGGTTGTAGGCGTTGCAGGGGTTGTTGAGCTGCGGGCAGTTGCTGATCAGCACCCACAGGTTCATCTCCGCGCGCATC
>JAWKYI010000001.1:0-1711 GCA_041396525.1 Burkholderiaceae bacterium | reverse complement strand
CCTGCCAGGTCGAGACGTACGTGAAGTCGCTGACCCACAGCTGGTTCGGCCGCTCAGCCCGGAACTGCCGGTTGACCCGGTCCAGCGGGCACTGGGCCTTGGCATCACCGATCGTGGTTCGCACGACCTTGCCACGCATCACGCCGCGCAGCCCCAGCTTGCGCATCAATCGCTCGACCGTGCAGCGGGCCACCGTCACGCCTTCGCGAGCCAGTTGCCGCCACACCTTGTCGGCTCCGTAGACCTGCATGTTGGCCTGCCAGACACGTTGAATCTGCGGCGCCAGAACCTCGTCGCGATGCGCTCGGGCACAGCGTTTGTGGGGCTCCCGCAGCAGCGCTGCATGGCGTCGATACGCCGACGGGGCGACCTGCAAGACCTTGCAGAGCGGCTCGACCCCGAACGTAGCGCGATGCTGGTCGATGAAGTCCTTCAGGACTTGAGCCGGCGGTCGAGCTCCGCCTGGGCGAAAAACGCGCTGGCCAGCTTCAATATCTCGTTGGCCCGGCGCAGTTCCTTGTTCTCGCGCTCTAGCTCCTTCATCCGCTGCGCCTCGCTGCTCGTGACGCCCTCGCGCACGCCGGCATCGACCTTAGCGCGCTTGACCCATTCGTTCAGGGTCTGCGGCACGCAGCCAATCTTGGGTGCGATGGACTCGATGGCCGCCCACAACGACGGGTACTCCCCACGGTGTTCCTGCACCATCCTCACCGCGCGCTCACGCACCTCGGGTGAGAACTTGTTCGACTTGCTCATGGCTCAATCCTCTCAGAGTGTTGAGCCTCCACAAACCCGGGGCGGTTCACTTTCGCGCAGCAGCAACCTTTGCTTCAAGTTTGGCCAAAACGGTCTCCGCTGGAATCCAGTCGCCATCCGCCTCTGACCGCGCAATTGAAGCCAAGCCACGACGCACGAACTCGGTTTGATCGCGGCGGCGAGACACCTCTGTTCGTACCGCACTTTCGACCAACGAAGCCATGGTTTCGCCATCGCCAAGCGCTTGCTCGATCTCTTGGCGCAATGCTGGCTCGATGCGAATTGGTGGGATCGTGGCTGTTTTCATGGCTTGACTGTATCGCGTTTGCGATACTGGGTCAGTTTGCATTTTCTGTTCATGCCGTGCATGCTCCATGAATCGCCCCGGGCGATTCAAAGAGCATCAGCCGCCACCATAACTTCCAGTAGAGTCAAGTGCCCCAAGTCAGTCCAGATCAACTGCTGGACAAAGCTTCTGGTCGCACCAGCTTCCAACAGGACTTTAGAATCCGGGAGCTCTGGGTGTTTACGACTTTAGTCGGCACCCCGCAAGAATCGATCGCCTGGAAACCCGCATGGATGCTGGGCCTATGTTTACGACTTTAATTGCCCAGAATACCAGTTCTTGAATGACAGCCGCCGCCAATACTGGTCGTTGAACGCCTCGCATCCTGAATGGCTTCGTCCCCCTCATAGCCGGGAATTCGCTTGCGCGGCGCCTGTCGGCTTGAAGACCGGTTCTGAGCGCAACCATGCACTCATGCCGACCCACCATCGACCGTCACGGTCTCCTGGAAGTCCAGTCCATGCTTTCGACAGTACTCGGGAAAGTTCAAAAATGGCAAAAATGCGATTTTTGAAGATTCCACCAAATAAATCATTTTTATCATTACAATAGGGCCATCGATCCAGGCAACACCACGCACGTTCATGAAATCATCCGCAATTTTGTCCT